>NZ_LR701459.1:1950000-3150000 GCF_902498825.1 Rhizobium sp. EC-SD404 | reverse complement strand
GCTGCCGCACCAGGAGTTCGGCCAATAATGCCGGTCTTTGGCATGCGCATCGATGAAGATCTGGTCGTTCCGATAGGTCGTCATCACGCCTTCGGGATCTTTCTGGAACATTGACCAGAGATGAGGCTGCTCGCCTGCGCGAAAACCGACCACGGACGAATTCGAGCCCCGGTTCGGCCGCCACTTGACCGGAAGGGCGCGCCAGATCGTCGGGTTCCATTCCCGAATGACGTGCAGTCCGCCAACAGCCGCGATGCGATCGAACATCCGCGCCAGATCTCCGGTGATCATGACGTCGAGATCGAGGAAGAGGACCGGTGTGCCGATTGCGATGATTTCCGGGATGAACATGAAAAGCTTGGGGAACATGCCGTGCGTCCAGACGGACCGGTCGATCGGCATGTCGGGGATCGGGCGCGTCTCGATCGTGTTCAGAAGTCCGCTGCTTTCATCGGTGAAGCACAGAAAGCGGAACCTGCGCCCGGCCATTTGGCTCTCCGCAGCCCGGTAGAGCGTGTTGACATAGTCGGAGCCATATCGATCGCCCCACTTCAGCGTGAGTATCGTCGGATCGGCAGTTGTGGACATAGCGTTCAATGGAGCGCACCCGAAAAGAGCAGAGCGGGCCCACCGATTGACGTTCGGCAAGCCACACAGACGGGCTCAGCGGCGCAGTGGAGGCGTCGGGGAGTCTGTAATCCGGCACATAGCACCGGCGATATGCAAAATGAACGGAAATATTCCGTCCTTCTTACATACCGCTCAGCGAAGCGCCTTCAGGGCTCTGACGAGCTCAAAGATGTTGGTGGAGCGTCAGAAAAGCCTCGGCGAAACGGGCAAGGTCGGCCGTTTCCTCCGTGACCATGTCGACGCTGACCGATGAGCCATCTTCGCTCAGCAGCACGAAAACGACCGTGCCACCCGCTCCGATCGGCATGCTGAGGGCTGCGATGCGCTGCTTGCCCTCCAGAATGCCGGATGCCGGAAGATCGAACAGGTAGGTGCCGCCGAGTGCTCGTGTGACTTCGCGGACACTGTCTGCGAAACCGTTGGCACAGGGTTGAGCGCTGTCGAGCGCCATTTCGAGTTCGAGAAGATCAAGAGCGTAGTCGCGACGCGGTCGCGGCAATAAGGGTGCTGCATTGGCGGAAACGCCGGCCGCGGCCGACGGGATAAAGGTCCCCATAGGTCTCTCCGTACCTGAACCAAACCAGACCCGCCCCGCGAGCTTTCGCCCACGCGCTTATACATTTCGGCAAAGCTTGGCTTAACTGTGGCAGCTAGAGCTTGAGTACCGGCTGACACGATGGGCGGGAGTCGGATAAGAGCAGACAGGGGCAGGCAAGGAGAAGCATTTGATCCGGACGGCGGTGCGATACGAACGGCCAGGGTCGAGAAGCGGGGCATGGGCCGGCCGCTTGGGCGTCTTCGGCATCCTGCTGTTCGGCTTCGCCGCAACGGGCCAGCGCTTCGGAATGCTGCAGACCGACAATTTCGTAGCCATCACCGCCTTGTCCGTGCTTTTCGCGGCGCTTGCGCTGCTGCTTGGGCTTGTCGGTATCTGGCGTTTGTGGTCGGTCGGCGCCAAGGGCGGGCGGTCTTCCTTCTGGGGCATGATGCTGGCGCTGGCCGTGGTCATCCCATCGGCGATCGGGGCGGCACAATTCATCGAAAAGCCTTACCTGCGCGACATCTCGACCGACAGCCTCGACGAGCCCCAGTTCCTGCGCGAGCCGGTGTTCGCAGAAAGCTGGCTGTCCAGCATGGTACCGCCCCGGCGGGAACCGACCTTGGCGGAACAAACCGCCGCCTATCCCGGATTGACCGGGCGTCGCTACGAAGGCGCGATCGATCGCGTCTCCACCGCCGTCGCGACCGTCCTCGACCAGCGCGGCATCGTCATCGTCGAGACGGAGGGGTTCAATCCCGTCGTCCCCGCCGAACTTCCCGAACTGGAGGAAGAGGCGACTGTCGAAGACAACGCGGTCGAAAGCACGCCGCCGCCCGAAATCGTCAATCCGCCGCTGCCAATGCCGGCGCCGCGCGATCCGCTGACGGCGGCTCCGATCGTGCGACCGTCGAGGGCGGTCATCCAGGGCGAGGCGTCGACCCCGATCCTTGCCATCAAGTCCGATGTCGTGATCCGGCTCATCGAGGAGGTGGAGACGACGCGCGTCGACATGCGGTCCTCCACCCGTCACGCCGGCCATGATCTGGGCTTGAATGCCGGCACGATCGAGCGGTTTCTGACGGCGTTGGATGCCGAACTGCTGGGCGTCGCGGTCGATTAGCATCGCGTCGCTAGGCGATGTAAAGGAATGTTAGTGATCCGATTTCATCAGGAGACGCAGGCATGAATCGGTTCACAGGTGGGTGCTTGTGCGGCAATGTCCGGATCGTGGCTTCGGGAGAACCCTACCGAGTTGGTCTTTGTCACTGCCGCGACTGCCGCAAGCATCATGGCGCTCTGTTCCATGCATCTGCAATTTTCCCTCAAGATGCAGTGTCGATCGATGGCGAAACACAAAGCTATGCTGGGCGGTTCTTCTGTCCTCGCTGCGGGTCGTCCGTCTTCGCTCGCAGCGCGGACGAGATTGAAGTGAGCCTCGGAGTTCTGGACGATACCGACCAACTGATCCCGACCTACGAACTCTGGACAATCCGTCGTGAGTCGTGGCTGCCGCCGTTTCAGCTTGCCAAACGATATGAAGGCGATCGTGATGGAACGGGTCGCGAAGAGTAGGATCTGAGTATTTCGGGGATTTCCGCAGCCCACCTCGCGTGATCGAATATCGCTCTCGAAACCGCATGTCCGGGGTCATCTCCGGTCTCGATCATCACGATCTGCATGCCGGCGATGCGCATCAGGGTGCTTGATGCCGCGCGGTACACGGTAACGCATCAGGCCGGCAGATAGATCGCATCGATGGCCGGGGGGCCGTCGGTGGTGACGGCGCCGCGCGCCACGAGGTCTTCCAAATGGGCGAGCACGGACAGAGCAGCCGCCCCGTGAAGCCGTTTGTCTGTCTCCCGGTAAATCACCGCCACGATATCGGCGACCGTGCGGTCGCCTTGTCGGACCCGCTCGAGGATCGCCGTTTCGCGCATCCGCCGATGGGTCTTCAGCCCTCTGAGAAACGCGCGAGGCTTGTACACCGGGCCGCCATGGCCCGGCAGATAGAGGCGGTCGTCGCGTTCCAGCATCCGGTCGAGGGACGCCATGAAATCGGACATCGCACCGTCCGGCGGGGCCACGATGGTCGTTGCCCACGCCATCACGTGGTCGGCCGAAAAAACCACGCCATCCTCCAGCGCGAAAGCGGCATGATTGGCCGTGTGGCCTGGCGTGTGGATCGTCGTCAGGCGCCAGCCGTCGCCGTCGATAACCGCACCGTCTTCGAGCGAGAGATCCGGTATGAACTCCATGTCAGAGGCCTCTTCGAGCGGATTGACCTCGCCGAGATAGAGCGGGCGTGCGGCCCGGTGCGGTCCTTCAGCAATCACCATCGCGCCGGTGTCTTTCGCAAGGCGCCGCGACAGGGGCGAATGATCCCGATGGGTGTGGCTGACGGCGATATGGCTGACCGGCCGGCCGGCGATCGCGGCGATGAGGGCCTGATAGTGCGATTCCATCTCGGGACCCGGATCGATGACGCAAAGCGTCTCCGTTCCGACGATGTAGCTGTTGGTGCCGTGGAAGGTGAGAGGCCCCGAATTCGGTGCGGTGATCCTGACGACACCCTCCGCCACCGGCACGGGCGTCCCATGAGCAGGCTCGAATTTGGTATCGAAGGTGAGGGACATCAGCGTTCTTTCGGGGAGCCTTGGGGGAGGATGGTTGCCGCTCCTCGCCCTTGGCAATATAGGAAGAGTCACGGTATTCGGCGATCGACGCTGCGCCCCATTTGCATGAGGAACCATTCATGGCAACCGCACTGACCTCCCGCTCTCTCGTTTCAACCGCATTGCCGCAGTCCGGCACCGGCCGCATCGTTGCCCAGATCATGCTGGCTGTCGCCGGCACGTTGCTCCTGACGGTCTCCGCCAAGGCAAAGGTCGTGTTCGGACCGGTCGACCTGTCGCTGCAGACGCTCGCCATCTTCCTGATCGCCGCAGCCTTCGGCATGCGCCTCGCCGTTGCGACGCTTGTTCTCTATCTCGCCCAGGGCGCCATGGGTCTGCCCGTGTTCCAGAGCACGCCTGAAAAGGGCATCGGCATCGCTTACATGCTCGGCACGACCGGCGGCTATCTCGCCGGCTTCGTCGTCATGGCGGCCATCGTCGGCTGGGCCGCGGATCGCGGCTGGGATCGTAACCCCTTCAAGTTTTTCGGTGCGATCGTCGTTGCCGATGTCGTCATGCTCGCCATGGGCTTCGCCTGGCTGGCACTGCTGATCGGAGCCGAGCAATCCTGGCAGTTCGGTGTCGTTCCGTTCATCGTTCCGGACCTGATCAAGGCTGCGCTCGCAGCATCGATCGTGCCCGCGATTTGGGGCCTGATCGCCAAGTTCACCCGCTGATCCAATCCAGTCGGTACACAATCCAGAGGAGGCCGCGCGGTGCGTGGCCTCCTTTTTTGTGACGGGCTGCAAGAATATCTTTCCGAGCCCATCGGCAAACTTGCAATAAAATCTCTCGGATCGCGTGTCGGCTTTCGATAGCGTGCTGCCAATTGGAGGAGCCGGGGCCGGTTGAATCGGGCCCCGGTCCTTCTGCATTTCGACAAGCCCCCGGTCAGGCCCTGATGAACAAACCTCTCTCCCATCTCGAACGGCTCGAAGCGGAGTCGATCCATATTTTCCGCGAGGTCGCAGCGACGTTCCAGCGTCCTGTCATGCTCTATTCCGTGGGCAAAGACTCCTCCGTCATGCTGCACTTGGCGATGAAGGCGTTTTACCCCGCCAAGCCGCCATTTCCGTTCCTGCATGTCGATACGACCTGGAAGTTCCGGGAGATGATCGAGTTTCGCGACCGCATGGCGCGCGAGCGCGGCTTCGATCTCGACGTTCACATCAACCAGGACGGCGTGGAGCAGGGCATCAGCCCCTTCGTGCACGGCTCGAACACCCACACCCACATCATGAAGACGGTGGCTTTGCGACAGGCGCTCGACGCAGGCCGTTATGATGCGGCTTTCGGCGGTGCGCGCCGCGATGAGGAAAAGAGCCGGGCGAAGGAGCGCATTTTCTCCTTCCGCAATGCCAGCCACGCCTGGGACCCGAAAGGCCAAAGGCCGGAGATGTGGAAGATCTACAACACGCGCGTCGGCCAGGGCGAATCGATCCGAGTCTTCCCGCTTTCGAATTGGACCGAACTCGATATCTGGCAGTACATTCTGGCCGAGAGCATCCCGATCGTGCCGCTCTACTTTGCCAAGAAGCGGCCGGTCGTCGAGCGCGACGGCATGTTGATCATGGTCGACGACGACCGCATGAAACTGCAACCCGGTGAGAAGATCGAAGAGAAGATGGTGCGGTTCCGCACGCTCGGCTGCTATCCGCTGACGGGTGCGATCGAGTCGGAAGCCGACGATCTGCCGGGCATCGTGCGTGAAATGCTGATCGCGCGCACCTCCGAGCGGCAGGGTCGCCTGATCGACCGCGACGAATCGGGCTCCATGGAAAAGAAGAAGCGCGAGGGATATTTCTGATGCGCGCCACAGCGATTTCAGAGGCGACGACGAACGAAGCAGCCGGCGATGCCGCCGCGACCGTTGCCGATTACCTGGCCAAGCAGGAAAGCAAATCCTTCCTGCGTTTCCTGACCTGCGGCTCGGTGGACGACGGCACAGCGGGAAGAACGGCGATATCCGCGCCATCTGGCGCTCGCTCAGCAAAAATAAATCACCCATCACAGCCTCCTTCTCGGAGACCGTGAATCACACATCAAACGGAATTAATAGGTCCTGAGCCTAGTCGTCCCAGTGCTGCTGGGGTGGTCCATGACACATTCAGGACGTCGAAATCGTATTTTGGCGGTCGCGATACCGCTTGTTCTTCTGAGCATCAACGGTTGGTTTCTCCACTCAAGCGTCAACCAATTGTTCCTGGCGAGCCAGTGGGTTCGCCAGTCGCTCGAGGTTCGCGAGACGCTGATCGGCATCAAGGCGGATATATTGAGCGCCGAGACGGGCCAGCGTGGCTATTTGCTCACGTCGGAACAGCTTTATCTGGCGCCCTACCACCAGGCGGAGGTGGAACTGCGCCAGAAGATGCAAGCGCTCGACCAGACGCTTGCCGAGACCGAGGAATATCGACGCCGCTTCCGGGAGATGGACCGGCTCATCGATCAGAAGCTGGACGAGATGGCCAGCACGATCAAGGTGCACGCCGAACAGGGAAGCACCGCTTCCAACGGGCTGGTCGCGCAAAATCGCGGGAAGTTCATGATGGATCGGCTGCGGCTTCTCATCAATGAACTGCAGCAACTCGAGAGCCAGGAACTAGGGGAGCGGGAAGCGCGCTACGAAACAGCGCGGATCGTCTCCTTCATTTCCTTTGTTGTGCTCATGGTGGCTGTGGTGGGCCTGTTTGCCACCATCTGGTTGAGCACGAGGCGTGCCGTCCTCAACAAGTACGAAGCCGCCAAGCAGATCGAGACTTATGCGAACTCGCTGAACGATACCGTCTCGCGCCTGACGGTCGAACGTTCCGAGATCACGCTCTTGAACGAAGCCGGAAGCTTCCTCCAAAGCTGCAACACGATGTCGGAGGTGGCCGATCTTGCCGGCCCGTTCATGCAGCGGCTGTTCCCTGCGCTTGACGGCGGGCTCTACATCTACGCGGCATCGCGCAATCAATTGACCATCCTGGTTCAGTGGGGTGAAGGCACCCCGGACGAAGTGATCGATCCGCAGGAATGCTGGGCTCTGCGCCGCGGTATGGTCCACCACCATGAAGAGGCTGGTTCTACACCCTCGTGCCGCCACCACCACGATACGGGCGACACGCTGTGTCTGCCGTTGCTCGCCCATGGCGAAGCGATCGGCGTGCTGGCGCTCAAAGTACCTGCAGGCGGCGGTCAGATTTCTCCGGAGACGATCCGGCTCGCCAACATGCTCGTTCACCAGCTTGGCCTGACGCTTTCCAACATCCGCCTGCGCGAGACGTTGAACGAGCAGTCCATCCGCGACCCGCTGACGAATGCCTTCAATCGACGCTATCTCGACATGGTGGCGGAGAAGGAAATCTCGCAGGCGCGTCGTCTCGGCCAGAACGTCGCCATCGCCATGCTGGATATCGACCATTTCAAGCGGTTCAACGATCTCAACGGCCATCTGGCAGGCGACGTCGCGCTCTCGGGCGTCGTCGATCATCTGCAGGAGAACCTCCGCTCCGGCGATTGGCTCTTCCGGTATGGCGGGGAAGAGTTCCTCGTCATGATGCGGGGCGTTTCGCCCGAGAACGCGCAATCACGGTTCGAACGCATTATCACAAGCGTCGCCGCACTTCAGCTCTCGCACGAAGAGCGTGCTTTGCCGAAGGTCACGATCTCGGTGGGCATGGCAATGTTCCCGGAAAACGGCTTCGACTTCACCGATCTCGTCGCGCTGGCAGACGACGCGCTCTACCGGGCCAAGAAGGAAGGCCGAAACCGGCTCTGTGTCGCCGAGCGGACCGAGCCGCTGATGCTGCTCACCGCGTAAAGACTTCAACTGGCCATGTCGCCGCCCTAGACTGGCGACATGGCCAAGCAAGAACTGATCACGCTCAAAACCGACGGGCAGGGGCTCTACGAATTTACCGACAGGGCCCGTGCCTTTGTGGCGGCTCAACCGTCGGGTCCCGGATTGCTTACGGCGTTCGTGCGTCACACGTCGTGTTCTCTGCTCATCCAGGAGAATGCGGATCCTGACGTGCGCCGCGATCTGGATGTCTTCTTCCGTCGCCTCGTGCCGCCGGCCGATGACCCGGCCATGGGCTGGATCATTCACCGCTCCGAAGGCGTCGATGACATGCCGGCTCACATCAAGGCTGCACTGACGGCGGTGTCCCTCTCCATACCAGTAGCCGACGGCCGGCTGCTTCTGGGAACTTGGCAGGGCATTTATCTTTTCGAGCACCGCGATCGGCCGCACCGTCGGGAAATTTTGCTTCATTTGTCGTCTTGAGCGACATTTTTGGATCAAATCCGCCATTCGAGGTCTCTGAATTAGCGATGTGACGATTTCACGGGAACGTTACCGCACGATCCGCGTTCTTTTCGCGACGGACAAACGATAATGGAGGCCATCAGATGGTCGATAATAGAGATCCTCGCTACACTGACCCGGCACGTCCTGCAGACCCGACGCGTCCGGCTGACCCCCTTCACACCCACACGACGCGCGAGACCGTTGTCAGCAACAACGGCGGAAGCGGCGGCGGTGCCAGCTGGTTTATTGCGGGCCTTCTGGTTGTGGCGGTCGCGATCGCAGCTTTCTTCTACATGAACTCCGGTGGCGGCGATGGTGCCGGCGTTGATGTGGACGTGACTGCGCCTGCCGACACGGGCACAGATGCACCGGCTGCGACCGACACAGCGCCTGATGCAGCTCCAGAAGCACCCGAAGCTCCTGCAGCACCGGAAGCTCCCGCTGCACCGGAAGCCCCAGCCGCACCGGAAGCTCCTGCTGCCCCGGCTCCTGCTCCGGCACAGTAACCGGACGCAATGGCAGCATTCCCGCTGAGGGATGAAACCAACAATCAAGCTGCCTGCTTCGACTTATGCCCGGCTCTGCCGGGCATTTTCTTTTGAACGGCAGACGCTTTGATCTATTTTCGACATGGGTGAATCGAGGAGATCGACGATGTTGATCGGCAGTCACGGTTTGAAATTCGGCATGCGGGCCAGTGTCGCGCTTGCTACGGCGGTCGCCCTTTCGGGCTGCAGCGGCTTCGTATCGGGTGGCGTCGCAGGAGCATCGATGAGCGATGGTCGCGTCGCCGTGGAGAGCCGCAGCGCAACGGCAGCCGTTGGGCCCTCGGGCCCCAGCGTCCAGACGCGTCGGGGATCGGCTGCGATCTGCGTCGATCCGCTCACCAACGCCGCCACTGCCTGCTGAGGAGTTTCGAATGGACAGCACGACCATCATCACTTCTTTTCTGGATGCTCTCGAAAGCTCCGACGGAGACGCTCTTGTCGGTTTTCTCGATGAAGACGCAGTCCATGACGATGGCCATGGCGAGCGTATCGTCGGCGGCAGTGCGATCCGCGATGCGCTCATCGAACGCGTTTCGGCACTGAACGAGCGCCACACCGATCGGCTGGTGCTCGTATCGCAAGCCGGTGATCGCGTCGCGGTCGAGACCACGCTTCGCGGCACTTACGAGCGTTCGCTGGATGGCTGGCCGGAAGCGGGTGGTCAGTCATTCTCGGTGCCAGCAGGTCTGTTCTTCGAGGTCGAGGGTGCAAAGATCGTGCGCTTCAGCCGATATCTCGATCAGCGGGCGATGACCGCTGCCCTGAAGTAAGGTCCAGGGTGGCCGCGTCATTCCAATGAATGCCGGATGAATGCGCGGTTCCGGCACCGTTCACACTTCTCCACCTAATCTCAACCTCGGTCGCATGGGACGGCGATCTTCGGTCCAAAGATTTCCTGGTGGAGAGACAGTCATGTTCAAGAAAATGATCAAAGCCGTCGTGCTCAGCGCCGCCCTCGTGGCCGGCGGAATCGGCACACTTGCGGTCACCGCATCCTCGAGCAACCAGGCAGCAGCCCAGTCGATCGAGCTTCGTTTCGGCAACGGCCACGCACCGCGCTATCGGCAGGGCGGCAGACATTTCGCACCCAACTTCTGCGATCCGCGCCACGCACTTGGCAAAGCGCAAAGCATGGGGATCCGCCGCGCCCACGTGGTACGGAATGCGCCGCGCCGTGTCGCCGTGGCCGGCTTCCAGCGCGGACAGCAGGTTCGCGTCGTGTTCGCCAACCAGCGCGGCTGCCCGGTGATCGGCTACCGGTAAGCGCTGCCGTTCATCAGATGCTGCATGAAAAAATCCCCGCCGGCGACTTACCGGCGGGGATTTTCGTTACACGCTCGGGATAGAACTGGGCCGCCGACCTACTCGGCAGCGCCTTCCTCGATTTCGAACCGCATGGTGACGGTGATCCGGTACGCATTTTCGCCGGCCGCCACCGGCACGGGCGCCGCCGCATCGAAGCTGCGGGCTTCCATGCGCGCCATCGGTATCGGCTGTGGCATCATCGTCTGCTCGTCGATCGACAGGATACGGCCGAGCTCGACGCCTGCCGCTTCGGCCAGGATCTCGGCACGCTCGCGGGCATCGCCGACAGCATCGCGGCGTGCTTCGTTCAGAGTCGTGCTCGGGTCGTCATTCGTAAAGATGATGTTGCCGCCCTGATTGACGCCGAGCGTCACTGCCTCGTCGAGGAGCCCGCCAAGCTTTTCCAGGTCGCGCAGGCGCACCGTCAGCGTGTTGGACGCTTCATACCCGGTGATTCGCGGCTGCTGCGGCTGGGTATCACCGTCCGGGTAGACATATTGCGGCTGGATGGCGAAGTTGGAGGTTTGAAGATCGCGGTCGGCGATCTCCGCGGCGCGCATGGCGGCCAGCACTTCGTCCATCGCCTGATTGCTGGCGGTGAGCGCTTCGCGCGCGGTTTCGGCTTCGCGCACGACGGTCAGGGTGACGATGGCCATGTCGGGAGCGACGGCCGCCTCACCTTCGCCCATCACGGAAATCGTCGCCGGGCGCTTCTCGTCGCCGTTCATTTCGCTTTGGGCAAAGCCCGGCTGTGCTGCCACGATCGCAAGGGCAGAGGCGAGGGCGTAAACATTCATTCTGGCGATCATTGGAGCTCCTCGATTGATCGTTTGCGCCGAATGGGCGCACTGCGTGAGGCGCCAGTGTTGATCGCGGATTGTGTGACAATTGCGGCGTCCCGGATGCGATGCCGATCCGCGCTCAAGCATGAACCCTTGTCTGCGCCACGCCGAGTGTGCTTTACACCATTCCAAGGGCGACGCGCCCGAAGGTGGGGCCTGTAGCTCAATGGTTAGAGCCGGCGGCTCATAACCGCTTGGTTGCAGGTTCGAGTCCTGCCGGGCCCACCAAAATCCTAAATCGTTCACGGTTTTTTGCCAGACGTAAGCGGCCCAATTGGAAAAGCGGCCTCAGCGCGCGGTCCGGATCAATCTCCGATCATGCCGGTGGGCAGCTCGCCGTGGTGGGCGAGGATGACGGGTTCGTCGAGCACTTCGCCGGTTTCGGTGTCGACCGTCTGCGCCACGGCAATCACACCCGCGAAACGTCCGGCATCGCGCTCGGCGCGCGCGATCGCCTGTTCGGCGGATGGCAGTTCCATCTGTCTTCCTTGAACGAGCTTTTTGCCCTGCTTTTCAAACTGCTGGACGATGAAGAGGGTTTTATCGGGCACTGGGTTCTCTGACCTGGGCGACTTTGCCGGCGGACACTGTCACCAGGGTGGATTGACTGCAAGCGGATAAAGTTTCTATTTCGTTCCACTTCGTGCAGGCTAATCGAGATCGGTCTGGATCCAGCGTGGTGAATGATGGATGTCGACGGTCTGGACACGGCCCGGGCCTAAGTTCTCGAAGCGGTGCGGGATGCCGGCCGGGCCAAAGACGATTTCGCCCGCAGTGGCATCCACGACCGTGTCTCCCACGAAAAATCGGCCGCGACCCTCTATGACGACGAAGACTTCGTCGTAAGGGTGCACGTGAAGGCGAGGGCCGTCGCCGATCTGATCCGTTCCGTAGGCGAGCACCGTGACCGGCGCCCCGAGCGCTTCACCCGCGATCGATCCGCGCCAGGGTCCCTTGAGCGCGGGGTTGAACAGTCTCGCCAAACCTGGTTTTCCGCCTTCCGGCTCCAACGCATCGTCTTCAAAGGTCTTGTCCGTCATTTCGCCAGCTCCCGCTGCGCATCTGCTTGTGCGAAATGCGCGATCTGGTCGGCCTTCGCTTTTTCAAACGCCGGGCGCGAACAGACTCGGTCGACATAGGCGGTAAGTGCCGGGAACGTCCCGAATGCGCGCAATTTCGGGACTCGGAGCACGTCCGCCATCAGAAGATCGGCGGCAGTGAAACGGCCTGCCGCCAGCCATTCCCGTTCGGCGAGCACCGTCTCGAGATGTTCGAGGCGTGAAGTCAGCCAGTCTTCAAGCGGGTTGATATCGGGGTTGGACATGCCGACGAACCACCACGGAACGCTGACCATTTCGATGGAGTTCAACGCCGCGATGATCCATTGCCGCGTTTCGGCGGCACCTTGAGGGTCGGACGGCATCAAGGTCTCACTCTTGGCAGCGAGATGCAGAACTGCAGCGCCGCTTTCGAACATGACGATTCCGTCGTCTTCCAGAAACGGCACCTGTCCGAAAGGTTGGCGTGCGAAGTGCGAAGGGCCGCGGTCTTCGAAGGAGACGGTTTTGACATGATAGTCGAGGCCGGCTTCCTCGCAGGCCCACCGCAACCGTGCGTCGCGCACGAAGCCGCGGGGACCCTCCGGCACCCAGTCATATGTCCAGATGATCAGATGGTTGGACATTCTCGGACCTCCGATTGAGCATTGGCGTTGGCAGGGGGCAGCAATGCGGCTCGCCTATGCACTGTTCAAATGCAGGATGTTGCCGTCGGGATCCTTCAACCAGACCATCTTGAAGCCGTCGGCGCTATGGATGCCGTCCTCATAGGTCGCGCCATCCATCTCATAGTGCTCGAACGTCACGCCCTTTGCGCGCAACGCGTTCGTGATCGCGTCGAGATCGGAACCGCAGCCCCAAACCACGGCGTTTGCCCGGTTCGTACCCGCGGATTCGGAGGGGTAGACGACGAGATGCGTCTGGCCGGTCTTATAGACCAGCACTGCCTCCGTCGCATCGTCGCTGAGTTCGAGGCCCAGGACATCGCCATAGAAATGCTTCGCCCTCGCAAGGTCATGCACCGCGACGATCGCGGAGGATGATTTGGCTTGAAGTCCGGTCATGGAAGTTCTCCTTTCCATCGAGCATAATCCAAGGACGCAAGACGCGCCCCGGATCCGACATCAAGCCTCAAAATCATGCGATTTTCATGCCGCGGCTGCAGGGTGGCGCGGAAAGCGGCCGCTTTGCCTGCAGCGACCAGGCCCCTCAACTGGCTTCGAAGTAGCCGGCGTGCCTCATGTCGGTCAGAAGATCTGGCTCGATGGGCTGCCAGCCAAGCTTTCTGCGCGTAATCTCGCTGGAGGTGGGCTGATCGATGGAAGCGAAGGGGAAGAACCAGTCGAAATGCTGTTGTGCTTCGGCCGGCGACAGCGAGACGCTCGGGAGATTCAGTCGTTCTCCGATCAGTTCTGCGATGTGCCTGAACGGGATGGCTTCCTCGGTCACGGCATGCCACGTCTCTGAGGTCTGGCTTTGTTCGATGGCCAAGCGGAAACAGGCTGCGGCATCCTTCACATGGACCGCCGACCAGGCATTCGTGCCCTCGTCGATATAGGCCGACCGGCCGGTGCGTCGCGCCATGTCGATCAGCATCGGGACGAAGGCGTGGTCGCCCTCGCCGTGAACCGAAGGGGGAAGCCGCACGACACCGACCGGAATCCCGCGTTCGGTGAGCGCCCTCGCGGTCTGTTCCGACGCGCGCGGATAGATGTCCGTCGGGGGAAAAGCTTGATCCATTTCGACGGTCACGGCATCGGCTGAGTTCAAAAAGGCGACGCCTGCCGTGACGATCATTGGTTTGCCGGTTTGCGCGATTGCTGCGCCGAGCGTTTCGATCGCGACGCGGTCGATGGTGCAGGCTTCCGCGAAACGCGAGAAGTCATGCACGAATCCGGCATGGATGACGGCGTCGGATGTCTCGGCACCTTTGCGAAGCGCATCCAGATCTTGCAGGTCGCCGCGAAGAGCTTCGGCACCTGCGGCTTGCAGCTTTTCTTCACTCGCGTCCGAGCGCGCGAGGCCCAAGACCGTGTGCCCATAGGCCAAAAGTTCCTGCACGATCGCCGAGCCGATGAAGCCGGTGGCGCCTGTCACGAATATTCTCATTGCTCATCTCCACATTGCTGATGGCGGCAATATCGGCCAATCTGCAAACAGTTAAAGATGTGAGCTTATAGGGGTATAATGGCTACCATGATGGACAGCTCACCCGAGCAGCCGACGCGCCTTGGGGCCTTCTTGCGGGATAGGCGGACGCGGCTCGACCCTGCAGCGCTCGGGCTGGGCGGCCGGCGGCGTACGCGTGGCCTGAGGCGCGAGGAAGTGGCCCAGCGCGCGCACATCAGCACGACCTGGTACACTTGGCTCGAGCAGGGGCGCGGTGGTGCGCCGTCACCGCGCGTGCTGGACAGCCTCGCCGATGCGCTGTTGATGACGGAAGCTGAGCGGGAGCATCTGTTTCTGGTCGGGATCGGCCGCCCACCGAAAGCACGGGTGGCGCAGAGAGAGAGCATATCCTGGCGGCTTCAACGATTGCTCGATGCCATGCCCTTGATCCCGGCGACCATTGCAACATCGACCTGGGACATCATCGGCTGGAACCGGGCCGCACGCCTCGCCCTTACCGACTACGAGGCCCTGGCGCCGGACGATCGGAATATCCTGCGGCGCATGTTTCTGGACCCCTCTACACGCGCGGCCCAAGCGGACTGGGAAGCGGTGGCGCGATTCCTGGTGGCGACATTCCGTGCCGAAACGGCACGGATCGGCGACGATGATCACGCCAGACAGCTCGTCGCCGAACTCAGTGCCAGAAGCGTGGATTTCGTGCGCCTTTGGACCGAGCAGAACGTCCAGTCGTCCGGGGAGGGCGCAAAAACCATCCGGCATGCGCGTATGGGCGAGATGACTTTCGAATTCTCATCCTTTGCCATCGACGGTCGGCCCGATCTCAAGCTTATGGTCTATAACCCCGCGACCGAGCGCGACATCGACAAGATGCGCCAACTCTGCGCTGAAAGTGACAGCATCGGTTTGCCTGTCGGTGCCGGTGACCTGCCCGTTACAGAGCAGCGCCCAACGACTTGAGCGCCATGGAATCGCGCTTTGGTGCCTGCCCGAAGAGGCGCGCGTATTCGCGACTGAACTGCGATGGGCTTTCATAGCCCACATGGAAAGCGGCGCTCGTGACATTGGCGGCCTCGACGACCATCAGCCGGCGCGCTTCCAGCAGCCGCAGCTGCTTGTGGTACTGGAGCGGTGTCATGCTGGTCAGCATTTTGAAGTGCTGGTGAAACGAGGAGACCCCCATTCGGGCGGCGCTGGCCATGTCCTCAATGCTGAGCGGACGGGCGATATGCTCCCGCATTAGGTAGATCGCATCGGCAATGCGCTGCGTGTGGCTGTCGCTGTGCGCGATCTTGCAGATCTCGCGGCCGTTCGGCCCGGTCAGTAACCAGTAATAGAGCTCCTTCATGATCGATGGATAGAGAACCGGCACCGCTTCCGGCCTGTCGAAGAGCCGTACCAGGCGATCGAGGCAGTCCTGGACTGGCTCTGAGAGCTGCTCGACAAAGACCGCGAGACGCTCGCCGGCAGGTCTCAGAGGGTTGGTCATCTGCTCCATGACTTCACGCATAAGACCGATATCGAACTCGATCGTCATTCCCAAAAACGGGACGGCCTTTGACGCCTGGGTGACGCTTCCAAAGCCGGGCAGCTCCACGCTGACGATGAGCGCGGTGCCGGCCGAGTAGTCGAAAATCTGGTCTTCCAGTTCGATCTTTTTGCTGCCTTGAACCACGACGCAGAGCGAAGGCTTGTAGATATGGCGGAAGGGCAGGCGCGCCTGCGTGCTGCACATGATGCTGACATCGCGCATCGGCGTTGCAGAAACCGCGTCCGGGCCACGATGGGCCGCGACGTAGTGTGCGACTGTCTGCGTCAGGTCTGCTATAGGCATCTGGTCCTCGTCGGCCTTCGATCTCGTCACCGTAGACAAACCGCCATCTGGGCGAAAGTAGGTTGGAGGATCAGGCAAGTTTTTTGCCGGTTCAAGCGCGAACGAAGCGGTGCCACCCGCCATAGTGGTCTCACAGAAACAGTTCAAAGGTTCCCCATGCTGCCCCAGCCTCAAGGACCAGACCGCATGCCGTGTGCATCGACGGATGGCGCGCGCTTCTTCCGTTCCTGGCTTCAGGATCCTTTGCGCGTTGCAGCGATCGCACCATCCGGCGCGCCCCTGGCTCGGTTGATGACGGAGAACATCGCGGCTGCAGATGTGCCGGTTCTGGAGCTCGGTCCGGGTACTGGCGTTTTCACGCAGGCGCTGGTCGACCGCGGCATCGGGGAAGAGAACCTGACGCTCGTCGAGTTCGACGATGAATTCGCCGACCTGCTGCGCCTGCGCTTTCCGAATGCAACAGTCGTGCATGGCAATGCGACCAAACTCAAAGGGATGCAGCTCTTCGCGGGTGGCCAGGCGGGAGCGGTCATCAGCGGCCTCGGGCTTCTCTCGATGTCGCCGCGCGCCGTGATGTCGATCCTGTCCGGTGCGTTTTCCTATTTGCGCCCATCAGGCACATTCTATCAGTTCACCTACGGCCCGCAGTGTCCGATTGGAGCATCGATCCTCGATCGCCTTGGGCTCGAGGCCGAGCGGGTCGGTGGAACCTGGCGGAACCTGCCGCCCGCCGCGGTCTACCGTATCCGCAGGCGGACGCCGTCAACGCCTTCCATCTAACCACCCCCCATCCACGAACGCTCCGTTCCAACGGCGACGCCCGGTCGCCGAGGGCGCTTTGCGTCGACAATCACCACAAGGCACGATCATGAAAACGAACTGGACCGCCACCGACATGCCTTCGCAGGCCGGACGGAGCTTCGTCGTCACCGGTACGGGTGGCCTCGGCTACGAATGTGGCCTGGCGCTGGCGCGAGCGGGAGGCGAGGTCATCCTCGCCGGCCGCAATGCCTCGAAAGGGGAGGAAGCAGTGAACAAGATCCGCGCGTCGGTCGCTGGCGCGACGATCAGCTTCGAGATGCTCGATCTTGCCAGCCTCACCTCCATTACCGCTTTCGGTGAACGCCTGCGGCGGACGAGAAGCAGGCTCGATGTGCTGATCAACAATGCCGGCATCATGGTCCCGCCCACACGGCAGATGACGGAAGACGGTTTCGAATTGCAGATCGGGACCAACTATCTCGGACATTTCGCGCTCACCGCGCAGTTGTTGCCGTTGCTCACCAGAGGGGACCGGTCGCGCGTCGTCAGTTTGTCGAGCGTCGCGGCAAGACAGGGTGCGATCGACTTTGCGAACCTTAATGCCGAGCGATCCTACACGCCGATGCCGATCTACAGCCAGTCGAAGCTGGCTTGCCTGATGTTCGCCTACGAGCTTCAGCGTCGCAGCGACGCGGCGAACTGGGGCATCGCGAGTATCGCCGCACATCCCGGCGTTTCGCGAACGGATCTCCTGCACAATGCGCCGGGCCGCCGGAGCCTCAACGGTATCGCCCGGACGTTCCTTTGGTTCCTGTTCCAGCCCGCGGCACAGGGCGCGCTTCCCACACTTTACGCGGCGACGGCCCCCGATGCGCAGCCCGGCGGATATTACGGACCCCACCGCCTGGGGGAGACGCGAGGCTATCCGGTCGTCGCCAAGCCGATCCCTCAGGCGGCGGACGAAAACGTGGCGCGAAAACTCTGGGATGTGTCCGAAGACATGACCAATGTCCGGTTCGGCGAAGCACTTTAGCTGCTGCGAGCCGTTATAAGGTCAGGCCGCCGCGGCTCGTTCCGACCTTCGTGACGGGCTAGCCGGTTCGTGCTTCAGTCCGGCGACATGTTTCGAGGGCGGCATCCCGAAGATGCGACTGTAGTCGCGGCTGAACTGCGACGGGCTCGCATATCCTACCTCGAACCCTGCACTTGCCGCATCGAGGCCGGAGCCCACCATGAGGCGTTGCGCCTCCTGCAGACGCAAATGGGTGCGATACTCCAGCGGGCTGAGCGAGGTGGTCGCCTTGAAATGCACGTGGAAGGTCGAGCGGCTCATGCCTGCGATTTCCGCTGCCATCTCGATTGGGCAGGCATCCCTGAAATGCGTCTTGATCCAGACGATGGCACGGGCAATCTGATTGAGCCGGCTGTCGGACTGAGCCATCTGGCGGATGGTCGCTCCGCTCTCGCCGCTGAGCAGGCGATAGAGGATTTCACTCATCGCCAAAGGCGCGAGCGCGTCGATATCCTCCGGCGTTTCGAGAAGGCGCGCCAGACGTATCGCTGCATCAAGAAGCGGCGGTGTCGTTCGATTGAGCGACAAGCCTGCGGCCTTTGCCGGCTGTTGTGAACTGCGCGGCGGGTAGCGGACGATCATCTCGCCGAGAACATCCATATCGAGATCGATCTGAAGGCAGAGATAAGGCCGATCGGGGGTGGCCTCGATGACCGAACCCATGACAGGCAAGTCCACAGAAGCAATCAGGTAGCTCGTGGGATCGTAGACATAGCTGCTGTTGCCGAGCATGGCCCGCTTGCGTCCTTGCGCCACAAGACAAAGCGTCGGTTCGTAGATCACCGGCATCGGCATGGTCGGCGAGGACGAACGGATGAGCTTCACGCCGGGAAGCGGACAGCGATGGGAGCCGTCGGTCGGCGTCTGTCGGCCGAGAATGTCGACGAGTTGGGCAAGGTTTTGCATGACGCTTTCTTGCACACAGGGCCGTCGGCGAAAAGAACCGGCCGCGTTCTTTCGGACGATCGTGCAAGCATCCCGGAGGATCGATCCATGATTTTAGCGGTGGCTTCGCGCAGCGCGGCCAGCGATTTCCAGCATGGCATCGGATACCGGGCAGAGCCCAGGTACCCGATGTTTAAATTGTGCTGCTATTCCGTGCTCACCGCATCCGATGTTCGCAAATCCGCGTCGGCGATGCCGTCGGTTCGCTCGATCATGATGGTGACCGGGCCGGGCTCGACCTCGCCGAACGGCGTGGCAAACGCCACCTCGGCGGCATCGCGGCCGACGCCGATCCTCACCAGTCCATCGAGATGGGCCTGGCGCGTGGCATCGAAGAGCCACCAGCGTCCATCAAGATAAGCTTCAAAGACGGCATGGAAGTCGGACGGGTGGAGACCGTGGGCATAGCAGCTGACGAAGCGCGCGGGGATGTTCAAGGCGCGGCAGAAGGCGATGCCGAGATGGGCGAAATCGCGGCATACACCGGCCCGCAGGATGAGGCTTTCATCGGCCGTGGTCTGCGAATCGGAGGAGCCGCGCTCGTAGTCGATGTTCTCGTAGATCCAGTTGCAGATCGCGGTCACCAGGCTGTGGCCGCGCATCATGTGGCCGAATTCCCGATTGGCGAAGGCTGCCAGCCTGTCGGACGAGACGAAACGCGTCGGCAGCAGGAATGGCATGATCTCGAGGGGAAGATCGGCGAGCGGCGTCTCTTCGATCGAGGCAGGGTCCGCAGAATAGGCATCCAGAGTGACCTCCGCCCGATAGCGGACATTTAGTGGTCCGGGCTGTGCGGTGATGCTGAGAAAGCGGTTGAGCGAGGTCGGGTCGGTGTATGTCCGTCGATTGTCGCCTGCGGAGATCGTGAGCGTCTCGCTGACATCCAGATGTCGAGCGAGCCTGGCGACCTCGAAGTTGAAAATGAAAACGGCCTCGGACTGAATCTCATAGGAAAGGTCGCAGCCGAGAATGAACTTCGTCGCCATTGGGTGAAATGCCTTGTTGGAGGAACATCGACCCTATGATGCGCCGCACCCACTGCCAAGCCGGGCAGGCGCGTTTTGCAATACCGTCTCAGCGGCCGGCTTCAGATTGGCGGGGTGGGGCAATGGCGGGTGAGGTGCGACCTACAGAATCGACCCGCCGACGCTGGCGCCGCCGCAGACATAGAGCGTCTGGCCCGTGACGAAGCTGGATTTCGGGTCGCAGAAGAACAGGAAGGCGTTTGTCACGTCTTCCACAGTGCCGAGGCGACCCACGGGGATCTTTGTGGCCAGTTCCGCCTCGCGGTCGCTGTCCTTGGGGATGATGCCCCAGAAATTGTCCGTCAGGATCGGGCCGGGCGCGACGACGTTCACCGTGATGCCGTGCCTTGCCAATTCCAGCGCCCAAGTCCGCGCCATACCGATCATGCCGGCCTTTGAGGCGCTGTAGGCAGTGCGCGTCGGTGCGCCAAGCGCTGCGCGCGAGGCATTGAACATGACGCGACCGAAGTGCCCCTCTTTCATCGCCGGCAGAAATGCCTGAAGCAGCGTCAGTGCGGAACCGAGATGAAGCTGCGCGAGGCCGGTGATGTCCTCCGGCTTTGCGTCTTCGATCAGGTTCGGCCAGATGAGGCCGGCATTGTGGATCAGATGTGTAACGTAGTGGTTCTTCGCGATCGCCGCGGCCGCCTGCTTCACGGCGTCCGCATCGAGAAGATCGGCTTCCACCGAAAACAGCCGGTCATGCGATTTTTCCGGCGCTCGGCGTGCAACCGACACGACATTATAGCCCTGTTCCAGAAGACGATCGGCGAGATCGGCGCCGATGCCCTTGTTGCCGCCAGTAATGACGGCCGTGAACTGAACCTTGCTCATACGTCTTTTCCCGGTACGAGCGCGATGACGCGCAGCGGGCTGCCCGTGCCCTTCTTGATTTTGAGCGGGGTCGCCACGATCACCGCGCCGGTCGGCGGCAGGCGGTCGAGATTGTTGAGGCATTGCAGCCCGTAGCGACCGGCGCCATGCAGAATGAAGTGCGCGGGGTAGGGCGGCGTATAATGCATGCCCTGGCCGGCGTCCGTGCCCACCGTCTCCGTGCCGAAACCGCGAATGCCACGCTCTTCGACGAGCAGGCGGATTGCTTCCGGTGTCGGGCCGGGCGAATGGGGGCCGTCGTCGCGCATGTTGAGATAATCGGCACCGCGCCGTTTCGACCAGTCTGTGCGCATCAGCACCCAGCAATCGGCCGGGATCGGCCCATGGGACTTTTCCCAATCGAGGATGATCTCGGGCGTCAGCTCGAAATCGTCGTTCTCACGCGCGTCCGACGAGCAATCGATCACGCAGACCGGCCCGACGAAGCGATCGACCGGGATTTCGTCGACATTGCCGTTCGGGATGTCGCGGCCGGAAATCCAGTGCGACGGCGCGTCGAAATGCGTGCCAGTATGTTCGCACAGCCTGATATTGTGCCATTTCCAGGCGGGCCCGCGATGGTCGTAGGCGGAGATCTCCTCCATGCGGAAGCGGGCGCATTGGCCGAATTCCGGTGGCAGAACGATCACCGGAAAGTCCTGGTCGAGCGTGTGGGTGAGATCCACCACTTCGATGCTGCCGGAGGCGATCGCGCCCGCCATATGCGCCAGCAGATCGGCGCTTGTGGTATTGACCGCGTTCATCGGCCTTCTCCCGCCTCGGCAATCATCTCGCGCTCCAGTAGCTTCGGACCCTGGCGCCAGCGCTCTATCAAATCCTTGGCGACATCGCCGACATAGACATCCTCAAGCCCGTCCTTCAGCCCCGACACGACGGATCGCGCAAGCGCGGAGGGCGCGACTTTGGGTGGCGGTAGCGGCTGGTGCCACTCGTCTTCGGTGGGGCCGGTATAGACGTTGAGGACGCGCACGCCGCCCGGCGCCATTTCTGCTCGGAGGCACTGCGACAACGACAGCGCGGCTGCGTTGGACGCCGAGAAGACGCCAAAGGCCGGCATGTTGGCGTAGGCATACACGGACAGGATGTTGACCCAGGCGGCAGCGCTGTTGACGCCGTCGGCGCCGCGGTTCCGCATTGCGGGGCCGAAGGCCTGGGCCAGTCGCATCAGGCCGAGCACGTTGGTCTCGAATTCGTCGCGGGCGAAAACGGTGTCGCCGCGATCCATGATCCCGCCTGGGCGGACGAAACGCGCATTGTTGACGAGTATGTCGGTCTTGCCGCCGATCTCTCCGGCAAGTTCGGTCACCGATTGCGTGTCAGTGACGTCGAGCGGAACGATCGCAACATTGGCGATTGCTGCCAACGCTGCGCGATGCGGGTAGGGACGCCAGCCTTCCGGTTCGCCGACGAAGATGGTCGCGGCGCCCGCATCCGCAAACGCCTTGGCGATTGCCACCGAATTCTCGTTGCGCGCATCGGTGATGAGCACGCGGCGGAATTTCGGATCGGCGGTCAGTTCGCGCAGTTGAGGATCGTCCGCCATGTTGGCACTCCCATCCACGGGCAGAGCGAAGAAGACGCCCTGGCCTGATTTGTCGAGGCGATTGATGAGCCGCACGGACGCTTCGCGCGCGACATCGCCGTGCACATGCGCCATCACCGATGGACCCGCATCGAGCTGGACCGTGCCGATGCGCCACGGCGTCCGTTCACGAAAGTAGACGCTGGTCGAGGTTCGAACCGTCGTCTCCGCGATCAACTGGCCTGTCGGGTCCACGTCGCGCCATTTGAGATCGACCGAAAGGCATGTCGAGCAGGCATCGCGCGGCGGATACTGCAGCGCGCCACAGGCTTCGCAGCCCTGCAGCATGAAACGGCCTTCTGAGGCGGCAACCGCCAGCCCGAGTGCTGCACGGCTGCGCATGCCGGACGGCAGCGACGGAACGCGCGTGCGCTTCTGGGGGTCTTTCCTGGGGGGCGGGGAAAGCGGATTGGTCATGCGCCCGGTCCCGATATGATGGCGACGTTGGAGCAGACACCGCGGTCGTAATTGATCATGCCGAAACCCGAGACCATCGCGGTCCTTGCCCCGGCCACCTGTGTCGGCCCGGCCGTTCCGGTCACCTGCCGGATCGCTTCGACGAGACCGATGTAGCCGCCGGCCGCACCCGCCTGACCGGCCGAGAGCTGGCCGCCGGACGTGTTGTGCGGAAAGTCGCCGCCGATGGTGAGATCCTTGCCGCGCACGAATTCCGGGCCTTCGCCTTTGGCGCAGAAGCCCAAATCCTCGAACTGCATCATCGAGATCACGGGATAGTCGTCATAGGTCTGGAGGAGATCGACATCGTCAGACTTCGCATCAGCCATCGCATAGAGCTCGTCGATGTCCATCTCCCAGCCGCCACGCATCTGGATGGCATCCTCCGGGAAAGCATTGTGCCGCTCGATGGTCGAGCGGATATGTGCGTGAGGCAGACCGGCGGCGCGGGCGTCATCTTCGCGCATCACGAGAAACGCCTCCGAACCGGCGACAGGCATCACGCAATCGAACAGGGCGATAGGGTCGGAGATCATCCGCGCCGAAAGATATTGATCCAGCGTCAGCGGCGCTTTCATCACGGCATGCGGGTTCTTCAGCGCATTGTCGCGCTGCGCCACGCAAATGCGGCCGAAATCTTCACGCGTCGCCCCGAATTTCTGCATGTAGTGGTCGGTCAGCAAGGCGAAGGAAGCATTCGGGCCGCCGGCGCCATATGGATAGGAGGCATCCTGCGCAAAGCGCGAGAAGCTCGAGAGCATGCGGCGAAAGCTGTCGACCTGGTTCGTGTCGCCGGCAACACAGGCGACCACATCGACGTCACCCGCCTGCACGGCGCGCGCTGCACGCCGAAGGGCTGCGATCCCGCTTGCGCCACCCATGGGGATATGGTCGAGCCACCGTGGCGTGAGGCCGAGGTGTTGGGTCAGTCCAACTGCGGTGTCGGGAAAAAGGCTGAAACTGGATACGGCGAAACCATCGAGGTCCGCGGGCCGGATGCCTGCCGTCTTTAGGCACTCCGCGAGCGCGCGGGCAATCCACCAGTGCGCCGTGTCGGTCGAGAAGCGCTGATAGGGGATCGTGGTGGGAGCGGCGAGCACCACGCCATCATAGGCTTGCCGCGAACGCGCCATCAGGCGGCCTGCCGCTTCTTCATGGATCGCGTGTCGATCGTTGCGGGATCAGCCATCAAATGGGGCACGAGGGTTTTCAACTCACCGCGCTGGATCTTCTGCGTCGCGGTCAGCGGCAGGGCATCGAGAAAGGCGACGTAGCCGGGCGCCTTGTAATAGGCGACCCGTTCCAGGCACCAGGAAACGATGGCACGGGCTTTCGCATCCGTGCGTTCGCCATCGACGACCAGGCACGCAAAGACCTCGTCTCCGCGTATCTCGTCCGGTGCGGCGGCCACCGCTGCCGATCTGATATCCGGGTGCTGCATCAGGATCGATTCCACCTCGACCGCAGCGATATTTTCGCCTGATCGACGGATAACGTTTTTCTTGCGGTCGACGAAGAAAAAGTCGCCATCGCCATCGCGCCGTACGATATCGCCCGTGTGGAACCAGCCGTCGGCCCAGGCCTCCGCCGCTGCCTCCGGGTTCTTGTAGTACTCGGAGAAGAAACCGTAGCGCGGATCGTCGCCGGCGTGCCGGACCAAAAGTTCGCCAGGTTCGTTTACCGCCGCCTCGTTGCCCGCGTCGGTGACGATGCGCGCCTCGACGCCGCCGCGCGGCTGGCCGAGGCAGCTCGTTCCGCGCTTGCGCGGCTCGACATTGGCAGCGATCACGGCGCCGGCGCCAGTCTCCGTCATGGCCCATGCCTCGACGAGCGGGATGCCGAAACGATCTTCGAACGGGCCGTGCAATTTCGGATCGATGCCGGCGCCGAAGCCGAAGCGGACATCGTGATCCCGGTCGGCATCGGCCGGTTCGGCCTTCATGAGGATGGAGGGCATGACGCCGAGATAGTGCAGGCAGGTCGCGCGGGACTGGCGCACACTCTGCCACCAGCTTTTCGGATGAAAACGGTCGAGCGCCGTCAGGCAGCCGCCGACGCCGATCATCGCCATCAGCGAATAGGCCATCGCATTCATGTGGAAGATCGGCAACGGCGTGATCATCCGCTCGCCATCCTCGCTCAGCGTGCAGAGCCCGCCAGCTTCGGCGTACCAGCGGCCGGCCGCGAGGAAATAGAGGTTGGAGAGAACACAGCCTTTCGGCTTGCCCGTCGTGCCGGACGTATAGAGCATGGCCGCTTCAAGCGTAAGCGAATCACCTGTTGGCGCGACGATTCGCCTGGCCAGCTCCGCTGAAAGTTCAGGCGGCGTGGCGTCCGGAGCGATGACCGGAAAGCCGACTCCTGACGCTAAAGATGCCTTTTCAAGATCGGCAATACGCGCGGGAATGGCGACGGCCAGAACCGGCTCTGCGTGTCCAGCCATATATTCGAGTTCGGACGATTGAAGGTCCGGATTGACCGGCACGACCGACAGACCGAGCGCATTCAGCGCGAACCAGTGGAGAAAAAAGGCCGGCCGGTTCTCCATGAGAAGCATGACGCGCCCGCCGGCCGTGTATCCTGCGGCAGCATAGGCATCGCGCAGGCGTTCCACATCGCCGAGAGCTTCGGCATAGGTCCATTCACGCGCTTCGATGCCGTAAATGCGTGCCGTCTCTTCGAGCACGTTGAGGAAGGGGCGGTCGGGCCACCGGCGTGCAGCGGACTGCAGCGCGGTGTAGACAGTGGCATATGGCGCAATCTCGATCATGGCGCGCCCTACAGGAACATCTGGATGTTGCCGAAGGCAGCGTCGGAATTGAGGAGATCGACGCGCTTGCGTTTGATCTTCAGCTTGCCGTCCACCAGCACTAGATCGTGACGTGCATTCGCGGCCAGGAGCGTCTGGTCGTCCAGCCGCGTCTCGACATAGTGAAACGCCGTATGGGTGACGAACTCGCCGGCCTCAGTGTCCAGCTTGTCGACGAAAGGACGCTGGATGACATGATGGCATCGCGTCTTCGGCTTCTGCGAGAAGGTGCGTTCGCCCTTGAAGCGCTCGACGCGCAGCTTGATCATGAAGAAATCCTCATGCAGCAGCGAGGTGACAAGGTTCTCGTCCTGCTGGTTGTATTCGAGCGGCATCCAATAGAGACCATCGGGCATCCAGAGGTTCAGCCATTCGTCGAAGCGTCCGTCGTCGAGCATGCGCGCTTCTTCGTAGACGAAATCGATGAGGTCGTCCTTGCTCGGCACGCTCATTGGGCGGCCTCGTCCATCGTCATCGTCATGTATTTCGTCCAGGCGTCGAACTGGTTGCGCATCTGGCGCTCGGTGGTGCCGTTCTCAATCGCCTCCTGCTCGAAACTCTCACCCGGCTCGTAGAGACGCTGGACGTTGACCCATTCGAGGCCGTCGGAATGCAGCCCCTCCTGCGCGCGCTCGTACATTTCCAGATCGTCGTGGCCGACCATGGAGGTGGGGGCGTTAATGAGGCGGTTGTACATGGCGGTGCGCTGGAGAAGCATGTCGGGCGCATCGACGAGCCGATAGATGTAGCTTTCAACCAGCGTCTTATTCGCCGAGATCGGCTTGAAGAGCCTGAGCTGCTGGATCGGGCCCTTGATCATGATGTTCGGGAAATAGACCGTGTTGTGCCGGTTCTCGCCGAGGATTTCTCGCGCGCGCTCTTCGCCATAGGCCTCGCACATCTGTTCGAAATAGCCGGGGATCGCGGAATAGTCCGAGTGGATCGAATGGTGCACGCCGGTATGTCCGTGGCCGTTCGGCCAGGTGCGAATGCCCATGTTCTCGAAGAATTCGTAGGACGACATGAAGGGTGCGATGACCTCCATGGCCATCGGTGTCTTCGTGCCTTCGGGCTTCTCCATCTCTTCCCACAGCTTGATCGCCGTGCCGGCGGAGCTTTCATGGGCGACCATCGGATGGCAGGTGTCCGTCTGGTTCTCGACCAGCATCTTCCAGTTACACCGGTGCATGTAGCGAAGAGGGGGGCCGGCAACTTCGAGCCGGCCGGCCGGCGAACGGTCGACCATGTTGTCGATCGAACTCAGGGAGTCGCCGAAAAAATCCTCAAAGGACACGCCTTCCGGTGCAAGGCGGGCGAAGACGAAGCCGCGGTAGTTCTTGACGGCACCGACGGGCGCCATGCCCTTGACGCTTTCGCTCTCCTCGAGCCCTGTATCTTTATAGCCTTTGCGCAGCGGTATCGCGAGCAGACAGCCATTCGTCTTGAACGACCATGCATGGTAGGGGCAGCGGAAGAACTTGCCGGTGTTGCCGGCGCGGTCGATGGCGATCTTGGTGCCCTTGTGCGGGCAGCGGTTGTGCAGGACGTAGATGTTGTCATCGGAATGGCGCACCATGATGACGGGCTGCGTGCCGATTTCGGTCGTAAAGTAATCGCCCTTGTTCGGGGCCTGGCTGTCATGGCCGACGAACACCCAGCAATTGGCAAAGAGGTGCTTCATCTCGAGCTGGAAGACATCCTCGTCGATGTAGATGTCGCGGTGCACCTCCGTCGGTCGCACCAGGGCGGCGATGGCGGAGCGGTCATTGGCATGGTGGCTCATGAGCTTCCTCCTAGAGATCGAGCACGAGGCGCGGGGTCTTGGACCGCGACACGCAGATCTGCATCACGTCGTTGGCCGCCCGCTCCTCGTCGGTCAGGATCACATCCCGATGGTCCGGTACGCCTTCGAGCACGGTCGTCTGGCAAATGCCGCAATCGCCACGCTGGCAGTCGTACACGAGATCGACGCCGCCTTCCTCCAGAACCTCGATGATCGTTCGGCCGGGTGCAACCGTGAAGACTTCGCCGGTCGACTTGATCTCAACGTCGAAGGGCTGGTCGCCGGCCTGTTCCTCCGGCTGGTCGAAGAGCTCGAAATGCACGCGTTCCTTGTCGTGCCCTTTTGCCAGCGCCCGTTCACGAACGGCTTCGATCATGCCGCGTGGGCCGCAGACGTAGAAATGCGCATCGGCCGGTGCCTGGTCGATGAGACCAGTCAGGTCGAGACAGCGTTCCGCCTCGTCGTCGCAATAGACCTTCAGGGCCTCGCCGCAAGCCGCTTCGATCTCATCGACGAATGCCATCAACGGACGCGATCGGCCGGAATAGTGAAACTCGAACGGTCGGCCGGATCGTTGCAGTTCCGCGGCCATGGAGATGATCGGCGTGACGCCGATGCCGCCGGCCAGCAGGATGGCCGGGCCGTCATGTGATGCAAGCGCGAAGTCGTTTTTCGGAGCAGACGTCTCGATCGTGTCGCCGGGCGTCAGCGCATGCATGAAGAGCGAACCGCCCTTGCTCTCCGCTTCCTTCAGGATGCCGAGACTGTAAGTGTCCGCGCCCTTCGACGTGTCTTCCTCTGCATCGGCATTGATCAGCGAGTAATGGCGTTCGCCGCCCGTCGGAAGCGTGATCTTGATGTGCGCGCCGGCTCCGTATCCGGGAAGCTTACGGCCATCAGCCGACGTCAGCGTGACTGCCCGGATCCTGTCCGTCAGCACCTCTACAGAAGAAACTTTCAGTCGCAGGTGCGACATGCGCAGTACCTCCGCTTTTGGCTTCGGCCATCTCGTCGACGGCATGATCGGTCGCGACTGAAAGAATATGAATTATCATGTTTTCCTCTGTCAACCTTCAGGCATGAACTTATGCAATTTCATCTTTTCAAGCTTGAAGGGATCGAAAAGCTGTGTCAGCATTTCGTTTGTAAGGCGTCCGATAACAAGGGGAACCAAGGTGACCGCCATGCTCAAGAAACTTGCATATGCATCTATTTCGCTGCTTGCTCTCAGCGTTTCAGCCTCCGCGCAAGAGACTGTCCTGCGCATGTCGAACTGGCTTCCGACCTCGCACCCGATCGTCAAGGACATGATGATGCCCTGGGCGGAGCAGCTCGAGGAAGCGACGGACGGCCGTGTCACTGTCCAGATTCTCGATGCGCCGCTGGGGCCGCCGCCCGCACATTTCGATCTGGCTGCAAACGGCGTCGCCGATCTCACCTTCGGCGTGCATTCCTATACGCCCGGCCGTTTCGCACTGACGGAAATTGCAGAACTGCCGTTCGTGGCCGACACGTCGGAAAGCCTGTCCGTCGCGTTTCAGCGGGTCTACGAAAGCGATCTTGCCGCTGCGGACGAGCATCGTGGAACCAAGGTGCTCGGCGTTTTCGCGCATGGTCCGGGCATGCTCTTCACCAAGGGCCAGCCGGTTACGCCGATTTCGGGTCTTTCCGGCCAAAAGGTGCGCGTCGCCGGCAACATCACCAACGTGCTCGCCGAGGGGCTCGGCATGGTGTCGATCCAGGCGCCTTCGCCGCAGTCCTACGAGATCTTGTCGGGCGGCGTCGCCGACGGCATTTTCTTCCCGGTGGAATCGATCCCGTTCTTCAAGCTCGAGAGCTTGGTCGATACCGCGCTTCGCGTTCCGGGCGGGCTCTACAACGTCTCGTTTTTCTTCGTCATGAACCAGGCGAAGTTCGACAGCCTTTCTGCAGAAGATCAGGCGGCGATCGAAGAAATTTCCGGTGAAGCTTTCGCCCGCATGGCCGGTCAGGCCTGGGATGCGGCGGACGCAGCCGGCATGGAAGTGATTGCCGATACGGTCACGTTCCATGATGCGACCGAGGAAGAAGTCGAGGAGCTTCGAACGGCGGCGCAGCCGATCTTCGACGGCATCAAGGCCAATTACGAGGCCAAGGACGTCGATTTCGATGCGATCCTGTCCAAGCTCGAAACTGAAGTACAAGCCGTCGCGAGCGAGTGATGACACCCGCTCCCGAGGCCTTTTTCAAAAGGGCTCGGCGGGGATTGCGCATGGTCACGGCAGTGCTCTGCGGAGCGCTGCTGGTCGCCTTGACACTCGTCACGGTGACCGACGTCGTCGGGCGCTATTTCCTGTCCAGTCCCTTGCCGGGCGCATCCGAATATACGGAGCTCCTGCTGATGGCGATCATCTTCTGCGGGCTGCCGGCCGTCTGTCTCGATGACGGGCATATCTCCGTCGATCTCATCACGTCCCGGCTCAAGGGTTGGGCGGAGACCGCGCAACTCCTGATCGCACGGCTCTTCGTATCCGTCGTGCTTGCGATCATCGCATGGCAGCTCTGGAAGCACGGCAGCCAGCTGGCGAGTTACAACGAGGTCACGGTCTTTCTGCGCGCGCCGATCGGGCCGTTTTCGAAGGCCGCCGCAGTCATCGCCGGCGCCTGTTCTATCGTCACCTTCGTGATGGCCGTCATGCGGCTGTCCAAAGGTCGAGAGGAGGCCGTGTGATGGATTGGCCGATCGGCGTCGCCCTGCTTCTGGGCCTCATTTTCTGCGGTATCCCCATCGCCTTCGCCATGGCGGGTGTGGGCCTCATCGGGGTCGCCTCTATCATTGGCTGGACGCCGACGCTTTCTTTGATCGGCCAGACCTATTTCGATGGCGGTCGCAGCTACACGCTGTCCGTGGTGCCGCTGTTCCTGTTGATGGGCAACCTGGTCGTTCAGTCGGGCGTCGCGGCGGAGCTCTTCAAAGCAGCCAATGCCTGGCTCGGCCACCGAAAGGGTGGGCTTGCCATGGCGACGATCGTCGCCTGCGGCGGGTTTTCCTCGGTGTGCGGGTCGTCGCTTGCGACCACCGCGACGATGGCGCGCATCGCGCTGCCTGAAATGCGCCGCTTCGGCTATTCCGACCGCCTAGCGGCATCGTCGATCGCTTCCGGCGGCACGCTCGGCATCCTCATTCCGCCTTCGGTGATCCTGGTGATCTACGGGATCCTCACCCAGCAGAATATCGGCATGCTGTTTTTGGCCGGCCTGCTTCCGGGGCTGGTCGGCATCGTCTTCTACATCTTCGCCGTCCGGCTTTCGCTGGTGATGTACAGGGAAGAGTTCGCGGTCCAGCCGAAGCTGCCGTTGATCGAGCGCTTCCGAGCTTTGAAGGGCGTTTTCTGGGCGCTGGCATTGTTCGTGTTCGTGCTGGGCGGCATCTATGTCGGCGCGTTCACGGCCACCGAGGCCGCGGGCATGGGCGCCGGCGGAGCGTTCCTTCTCACCGCTGCCCGGGGCCGGCTGACGCTGCGCAACACACTCGTCACGCTTTTCGATACGGCGAAGACCACCGCAGTGATGTTCTTCATCCTGTTCGGCGCGCTGTTCTTCCTGAACTACGTGAACTTCTCCGGCCTAACGACCGATCTGCGCGAATGGATCAACCTTCTGGGCGCCGGGCCCTACCAGGTCATCTTCTCCATCGTCATCATCTACCTGATCCTCGGCTGCCTGCTGGAAAGCCTGTCGATGGTGACGCTGACGGTACCGATCTTCTTCCCGATCGTCGTTGGTCTGGGGTTCGATCCGATCTGGTTCGGCATCTTTGTGGTGATCGCAACCGAGCTTTCCTACATCACGCCGCCCATCGGCATGAACATCTTCGTCATTCGCTCGGTCGCGCCCGAAGTGCCGATCGAACGCATCTATGCCGGCGTCGTCCCGTTCGTTGCGGTCGACATCGTGCGTCTCGTCCTGCTGATTTTCGTGCCAAGTCTGGCGCTCCTCATCCCCCAATCGATGTGAGCACCAGATGACTGTACCGAAGCGCCTTGCTGACACTGCCGCCGAGACCGGAAAACCCGCCGATCAAGGCTTCGTCCGCAACTACCTCCTCTATCTGCTTGCCGCTGCCAGCGACGGCGTGTCGACGGAATTCCACGCGCTGGTTCGAGCCCGCGGCGTGCGCGTGCCCGAGTGGCGCATCCTGGCCTGCCTCGCCGACGAGGAGGGCCAGATGGTGACCCAACTGGCCGCTTTGGCGCTGATGGAGCAGTCGCGTCTGACGAAGATAATCGACCAGATGGCCGAGAAGGACCTGGTCTCGCGGCGCAGCGACCAGCGTGATCGTCGCCGCGTGAGGGTTTACCTCACGAAGAAGGGCAGGAAGCTCGCCATCGAACTGATTGCGGAAGCCCGTGCGCACGAGGCGGGGATCATCGAGCAGATTTCTCCGGGACAGGCGGAAATCCTGAAGGATGTGCTGGCGCGGATCGTCGATCTGCACGGGCCGGAGGCACGTGCCGGCGATCGCCCGTCCGGCCAGACTATAGACGAGGAGCGGTGAGGGAGATGCGCATCGCCGCAACCACCTCGCCGATGACATTCGAAGCCATCGGCTTCGTCTCAGACGTTCAGAAGCAGGGAGTGCGTTCATGAAGATTGCGGTTCTGGGTGGGGGCAACGGGTCCTATGCCGCGGTGGCTGATTTTACCGAGGCGGGCCATGAGGTTGCGTGGTGGCGTCGCGAGGCGTCGAGCTTTTCCGATATTGCCGCCGCAGGCGCGATCACCGTCACCGACCACAAGGGCAGCCGGAAGGTGCCCGTATCGCCGACCGACGACCTCGGCGCAGCGCTCAAAGAGGCGGTCTTGATCGTCGCGCCGACGCCGGCTTTCGCGCAAGCGGATATGGCCGACGCGCTCGCATCGCATCTGGTCGACGGGCAGGTGATCTACCTGCCGCCGGGCACCTTCGGTTCCTACATCATGATGAAGCGCATCCGCGATGCGGGCTCCACCGCCGATATCGCGATTGCCGAGACCGGAACGCTTCCCTGGCTTTGCCGCAAGCAGAATGCGCTTGAGGTTCGCATCACGACGCGCGCCTCGCGCCTGCCGACGGGCGTCCTGCCGGCCCGCAAGACCGACGAAGCCATCAAGGTCATTTCGGCCGCTTTCCCCGGCGCGATCGAGCGGGTGGAAGATGCCCTGTCCGGCGCTTTGATGAATGCCGGACCGATCATCCACCCTCCACTGATCCTGATGAACGCAGGTCCGATCGAGCATTTCGACAAGTGGGACATCCATAACGAGGGCACGCAGCCAGCGATCCGGCGCACGCATGCGGCGCTCGACAACGAGCGCATCGCGATCCGCGAAAAGCTCGGCTATGGCGCACCGCACTTCCCGCTCGCTGATCACTACGAAACCAGCGACTGGATGTACGGCAACCTTGCCCATGACAAGCTGGTGGGCTCGGGTGACTGGCATGAGACGCTCGATCTCAAGAACCACCGTTACATGACCGAAGACGTCGGTCTCGGTCTCGCGTTCCTCGTGTCGGTCGGTGATTGGGCCGGGGTGCCGTGCCCGGTAGCCAAGGGCCTTCTCGCCATCGCCGGTGCGGTCGCGGAACAGGATTTCCGAGAGCATGGCCGCACCATGGAGAGCGTCGGTCTTGCCGATCGGAGCCCTGCCGAAGTCCAGACCATGCTGCAGGACGGCATCTGATGGCCTGGGAGATCATTGCCTGTATCGGCGCCGGACGCATGGGACGCGGCATCGCGCAGTGCGTCGCCTATGCCGGGCATGACATCCGCCTGCTCGATGCCAAGCCGCGGGATGCTGCGGCCTTCGAGGAGCTGAAGGCGCAGACGCTCGGCGAGATCGAAGCGGGACTCGCGGCGATCGCGTCGCTCGGCGCTTTCGACAAAGCCGCCATCGGCGAGATCATGGCGCGTGTACAGGTGCTTCCGTCCGACCAGGCTTCAGAAGCGCTGGCACAAGCCGCCATCGTGTTCGAAGCGGTGCCGGAAACCGAAGCAGCCAAGCGTGATGCCTTTGCCGTTTTCGATGCCAATGCCGACGAGCGGGCCGTGCTCGCCTCCACGACATCGACGATGCTGTCGACGCATCTGGCAGCATTCACTCAGTATCCGAGCCGTTTCCTCAACGCGCACTGGCTGAACCCGGCGTTCCTGATGCCGCTGGTCGAGCTCAGTCCGGCCGACGAGACGGCCGATGAGGCGCTCGCTGCCGTGCGAGGGTTTCTCGAATCCATCGGTAAGGTGCCGATCACCTGCAAGGCGTCGCCCGGTTACATCGTCCCCCGCATCCAGGCGCTGGCTATGAACGAAGCGGCGCGACTGGTGGAGGAAGGCGTTGCCAGCGCAGAGGATGTCGACAAGGCCGTGACCTACGGCTTCGGGCTGCGCTTTGGCGTGCTCGGTCTTCTCGAATTCATCGACTGGGGCGGCGGCGACATTCTCTACTATGCGTCGAACTATCTGAGCGACGCTTTCAAGGACGAGCGCTTCGCGCCGCCGGCGATCATCAGCCGCAACATGGAAGAGGGCAAGATCGGTCTAAAGACCGGTGCCGGCTTCTTCGATTACCAGGGCGTGGACGTGGCCGCATACCGGCAGCGACGCATGGCAGATTTCCTACGATCCCTCGAAGCTTCAGGGCTTGTTCGCCCTCCGGTTCTCGCGGGCAATTCATGACAGATCGGCAGCAAGCCGGCAGCTCGTTTAAAGATTCAGAGAGGACACTCAACATGCAGAAACATCGTACAAAACTTGCCATCATGACGACCGCATCGGTGCTTGCGCTCGGCGCTTCCGGGATCCACGCCCAAGAGCAGATCCGGGCGATCTCAGCCTTCCCACAGACGCTCGCTTTCTCCCAGAGTTTCCAGGGTTTCGTCGATCTCGTGAACGAAAAGGGCGAGGGCGTCGTCCAGATCACCTATGCCGGCGGTCCTGAAATGTTTCCGCCGAACCAGCAGGTCGACGCGGTTCGCCGCGGCGTGATCGACATGCAGTACGGCCCGGCATCCTATTACCTCGGCACCATGCCGGAAGCGGACGCCTGGGTCGGTTCGACGGTGACTGCTGCGGAAGCACGCGAGAACGGCGGCTTCGAAATCATGCAGCAGGCGTTCCGCGAAAAGCTAGGCGTTGAAGTCCTGGCGCATCTCGATACTGGCGTCGAGTTCCACGTCTATACGATCGAAGAGCCGCAGCGCACCGAGGAAGGCGGCGTCGATCTTTCCGGCCTGCGTATTCGTTCGCAGCCGATCTACAACGCGTTCTTCGAGGAGATCGGTGCGATCCCGGTCTCCGTGCCGGTGCCAGACGTCTACACTGGTCTCGAACGCTCCACCTTCGACGGATCCGGCTGGCCGATCGTCGGCATCAAGGATCTCTCCTGGGATCGCTTCCTGCGCTACCGCATCGATCCGGGCGTCTTCCAGACGGATCTCGCCGTCGTGATCAACCCGGCCAAATGGGAAGGTCTTTCAGATGAGGCCAAGGCGATCATCGAGGAAGCCGCGGTGGAATACGAACTGGCTTCCTATGAGAACTTCCAGCAGGTGATTTCCGAAACGGACGCCACCGTGCGCGAGGAAGGTATGACCGTCGTGGAACTGGAAGGCGAGCAGGCGGAAGAGTTCCGCCGCATGGCGTTCGAAAGCGCCTGGGCGCGGATGCAGGCGGCCGGCAGCGAGCATTACGACGCGCTGCGTGCAGCTTACTATCCTGAGTGATCGGTTGACCGGGCGGGGCCAAGCGCCTCGCCCGGTTCCATTTTCAATGGGACGGGCGCCAAGACCATGATGAGATTTTATGACCGGCTGATCGTTGGCCTGGCGGCTCTCGGGGCGATCAGCCTCGCGGCCATCACGGCGCTGATCATCGTCGATGTCATCCTGCGGAATACCGGCTTCAGGCCGTTCCAATCGACGAGCGCGATCGTCGAGTATGTGATGCTTTTCGCCACCATGGCGGCGGCTCCCTGGCTGGTGCGGGAAAACGGCCATGTGGCGATCGGCTCCTTCGTCGCGAAGCTGCCGGATGGCCTGCGCGTGGCGGTGGGTCGGCTCGTTCTGGTCATTTCGATCCTGGCGCTTGCCCTTCTCACCTGGCGATCGGCTGCCGTCGGCATGGAGATGATCGCAACGCGGTCTGTGGACATGCGGTCGGTCAATTTTCCGGCCTGGGTGCTCTACGCCATGCTGGGCGGTGGTTTCTTCCTGATGGCAATCGAGTTCCTGCGCATCCTGTTGCGCGGCGAGACCTATAGCGGCGCGGGCGGGGGACACTGACATGATGCCTTGGTATGACGCCACGCTGATCATGATCGGCGGCCTTCTCGCCTTCATGCTCATCGGGATGCCGGTCGCGATCGCTTTCCTTGTCATCAATATCATCGGCGTTCTGATCTTCATGGGCGGCGTGGTCGGAATCGATCAGCTGGTTGCGAACGCGACGACGTCTGTGACCAGCTTCGCGCTCGTGCCGGTGCCGCTCTTCCTCATCATGGGAGAGCTGCTCTTCCATACGGGCCTCGCGTTCCGGGTCTTCGACGCGCTCGACAAATGCATGGGCAACATTCGCGGCCGGCTCGCCTATCTGACCGTCGGCGGCGGCACGATCTTCGCCACGCTTTCCGGCTCGTCCATGGCCAACGCCGCCATGCTCGGCACCACCTTGATGCCGGACATGATCAAGCGCGGATACAAGAAGCACATCATCATGGGCCCGATCCTGGCGACGGGCGGCCTCGCCATGATCATTCCGCCATCCTCGCTGGCGGTGCTGCTCGGTTCGCTCGGGCGGATCGACGTGGGATCGCTTTTGATCGCAGGCCTGATACCGGGCCTCGTGCTTGCGCTGCTGTTCGCTCTGATGATCCGCCTGCAGATCGCCATCGATCCCGACGCGGCGCCCGGCTACGCGGCGGAGCGCGCAACGGCACGCGAGATCGCTCGTGCGCTCATCGTCGACGTGGCCCCGATGGGGATCGTGGTCTTCGCCGTCGTCGGCTTGATCCTGCTCGGTTGGGCGACGCCTACGGAATCGGCGGCATTCGGTGCGCTGGCCGTGATCGTTCTTGCAGCGCTCTACGGCAAGTTGAGCTGGGAGGCCGTCGTCAAGTCGATGAAAGGCACCCTCGCGGTCTCGGTGATGATGCTGATGATCATCGTCGGTTCCACGACATTCTCGCAGATCCTGGCTTTCTCCGGCGCCTCGCAAGGCCTGATCGGCTTTGCAACCGGGTTCGATGTTTCGCCTTATGTGCTGCTGACCCTTATGGTCCTGGTGCTGATCGTGCTGGGGATGTTCATGGATCCGCTGTCGATCATGATGCTGACGCTGCCGATCTTCATGCCGCTGTCGGCGCTCGCCGGTTTCGATGCCGTCTGGTTCGGCATCATCATGCTGCTGGTGCTGGAGCTTAGTCTGGTGACGCCACCGTTCGGGCTACTGCTGTTTGTCATGGTCGGGGTGGCACCCAAGGGCACCACGATCGGCGAGGTCGCCCGGGCGGCGTTGCCTTACATCGGATGCACGCTCTTTCTGGTCGTGCTTCTCGTCATCTGGCCGCAGATCGCTTTGTGGCTTCCCAGCATGATCAGGTACTGACGATGCGCATCTGGTATCAAAGCTACGTCGACTACGAACATGGTGCGAGCTACTGGGACGAGCTGCGCAAGCATCTCGACCAGATCATCGATCCAGGCACCGAGATCGATATTAAGGGAATCACGCCGCACGATTCCTATGCGCATGCCATCGTCGAGTTCCGCTGCGCCCGCGAGGTGATTTGCAACGCCGTGCGCGCGGAGCGGGAAGGCTATGACGCCTTCATCATCGGGCACTTCCAGGATGCGGGTCTCTACGAGGCGCGCTCGGTGGTCGACATACCGGTTCTGGGCATGGGCGAGGCGTCGATGCTGCATGCCTGCCAGCTCGGCCAGCGCTCGGGCATCGTGACGATCAATCGGCGCTACATTCCTTGGTTCCATCACCAGATCGGCAAGTATGGGCTGAAGGAGCGGGTGACGGGCGTGCATGCGATGCAGTTCGAGCCCGGCCAGATCCTGGACGCCTTCGGCTCCGACGAAAAGCTCGAGACGGTCAGGGCCTTGTTCGAGGAGCAGGCGAGGCCACTGGTCGAAGAAGGCGTGGATGTGCTGATACCCGGCGGCGGCATCCCGATGCTGCTGTTCTCGCAACTCCACGATCACCGCGTGGATGGAGCTCCGGTGATCAACGGGATCCCGATCGTCGTCAAGCAGGCGGAGATGGCCGTGAAGTTGAAGAAGCTCACGGGACTCGGGATCAGCCGCACCTCGGACTACGTGAAGCCGCCTCTCGAGGTCATCGAGGAATTCATGGCCCACCCGAAAGGGCTCTAGAATCGGACCTGCAACGAGCTGTCAGCTGCCCCAGATCCAGGGGCTGGCGTCTCTGCGTGCGTGCGCGAAAGCAGCAATGCGGTCATGGTAGGACCGGGTCAGTTCGATGTCGTCCCAGCCATTCTCGATCTTCATGCGCCAGATTGGATCGAGATCGAAAGAGATTGGCTCGCCGCAACCTTCGATGACAGAGCGGGAAAGGTCGACGCTGAGTTCTGCCGGTGTCTTGGCGAGCAACCGCTCGACGTTCGCTTCGGATATCCGGGCGGGAAGCATGCCGTTGTTGACCGCGTTGCCAGCGAAAATGTCGCCGAAGCTTGGAGCGACCACCACGCGAAAGCCTGCATCCACCAACGCATAGACGGCTGCTTCGCGCGAGGAGCCGCCGCCGAAATTGCGGCGGGCAACGAGGATACTCGCGCCCTTGGCGGAAGGTGCGTTCAGCGGGAAGTCGGGTAATGTCTGGCCGTTCTCGTCATGGCGCAGATCATGCAGCAGAAAGTCGCCGTAGCCAGCAGAACGCGGCGCCGACATGAAGCGGGCAGGGATCAGCTGATCGGTATCGATACCTTCGCGCGGCAGGCCGACTGCCATGCCTCGATGCTGTGTCCAGCCGCTCATGCCACGCTTCTCCCATCCAGAAGCGGCCGCACGTCGGCGAGCCTGCCGGTGACAGCGGCGGCTGCGACCATGGCCGGCGACATCAGGTGCGTGCGCGCTCCCGGTCCCTGGCGTCCGCGAAAGTTGCGGTTGGTCGTCGATGCACAACGCATCCCCGGTGCGACGATGTCGCCATTCATGCCGACGCACATCGAGCAACCCGATTCCACCCATTCGAGCCCGGCGTCGCGGAAGATGCGATCGAGTCCTTCCTGTTCCGCCTGCGCCTTGACCAGCGATGACCCTGGCGACACCATGCCGGGAACGCGCGCCTTGCGACCGGCCATGACGGCTGCGGCTGCGCGCAGATCTTCGATGCGCGCGTTGGTGCAGGAACCGATGAAGACCTGGTCGATCTCGACCGAGTCCAGTGTCTGCCCGGGTACCAGTCCCATATAGTCCAGCGCATCGCGCACATGCTTGGCGCGCGCGGCATCGGCGATGCGATCCGGGTTGGGAACGCTGGAGGTGATCGGCAGAGCATCTTCCGGTGTCACGCCCCAGGTGACGATCGGGGCGACGTCCACCATATCGATGCATACTTCGCGGTCGAAGATGGCGTCCGGGTCGCTGGCCAAGCTCGACCAGTTCTCCATGGCTTGGTCCCAGGTCTCTTTCGGCGCGTGCGTGCGGCCGTTGATCCATGCGAAGGTCGTTGCATCCGGCGCCACCATGCCGCAGCGTGCGCCGCCTTCGATCGACATGTTGCAGAGCGTCAGGCGGGCCTCCACCGATAGATCGCGGACGGCATCGCCTGCATATTCGACGGCGTGACCGCGCGCACCATCGGCACCGAGCCGCGAGATCCAGGCGAGCGCCATATCCTTGGCGCCGACACCGGGCGCGGCTTTGCCGGAGAAGGTGATGCGCATCCGCTTCGGCTTCTTCTGCCAGATCGTCTGGGTCGCGAGCACGTGCGCCACTTCAGTCGCGCCGATGCCGAAACCGTAGGCGCCAAGCGCGCCGTGGGTGGATGTGTGGCTATCGCCGCAGACGATCAGCATTCCTGGCAGAGACAGGCCCTGTTCCGGGGCCACCACGTGGACGATGCCTTGGCGGGGATCGGTCAGGCCGAAAAGCGCAATACCATGTTCGTGTGTGTTGGCCTCGAGCGTCGACACCATGCGCTCGGTGTTCGGATCCGCAATCGGGCGCGCGCGCCGGTCGGTCGGCGCGTAATGATCGGCAAAGCCGAATGTGAGCGACGGTTCGGCGACAGGCAGCTGCGACTGCTTGATGCGCCCGAAGGCGTGATGCGATCCTTCGTGGAGGTAGTGGCGGTCCACCCAAAGCAGCGTTGCGCCGTCCTCGCGCTGCACGATGGCATGCGCATCCCACACCTTGTCGAACAGCACCTGTGGCTTCATTCGTTGCCTCCCATCTCCAGCACGGACGCCCATTGGCGCTCGCCCTGATGTCCGATCCGGTTGAGGGTCATGTCGAGCCTGAAGCGGTCGGGTCTATAGAGTGCCGAAAGATGCTCGACACCGCGGCCGGACTTGTCGTAGACGACACGCGTCAAGGCGATGAGCGCCGTGCCGACGGCCACGTCCAGAGCTTCGGCGACGTCGGGTGCGGCCAGCGTCGCCGAAATCGATTGCTGCGCATGGTCGACGATCACGCCCGAGCGCTCGAGCAACCGGAACAGTGGCGTCGTCGCCAGATCTGCTTCGGAGAAATTCTGGGCGATGTCTTCCGGGACATGCGTCATCAAATGCGAGAAGGGCGCACCTTCGACGGTACGCACGCGCACGGCGCGCTGCACATTGCCGCTTTCGAGACGCAGCAGCTTGGCGACAGGAGCCGGTGGCGCGACATAGGCGAAGGAGATGAGGCGGGCTTCCGTGGCCTGGCCCATGCGCACGAGTTGCGGCATCAAGGACGCGAAGTCTGCGGAAATGCCGGTCTGAGACATGGCAGGCGCGCGAACCACGGTTCCGAGACCTGCCTTTCGCTCGATCAGCCCGTCATTGGCAAGCATAGTCAACGCGCGCCTGATGGTGACGCGGGACACGCTGTGCATCTCCGTCAACTTGATCTCGCCCGGCAACACGTCCCCCGGAGCGTATCCGCCGCGCAGGATTTCGTTGCTCAGCAGAAGATAGACGCGCTGCGCCTTGCCTCCATCAGACAGTTGTCGTGTCGCCACCACCGAAACCTTCTCCACTTGCCCGCGATCCTACCTTTTCGGAAACGGCATTCAAGCGAAATGTATCATTTCATCAGTCTGAAATGTCTCTTGCAAAATACATTTGAGCAATTCAGGATGTGACAAAGAGTGGGAACAACAATGATCGCGACATCCGAACCACAGGTTGGTGGGGCTGCATCCAACGCCCCCGACGCCGACCCATCCAGCCATCATGCAGACATCGTCAGGACTTTTCTCGAGTCAGTCGGCAAGCGAGACTTCGCCGCAGCATCGCAGCATCTGGCCGACGGGTTCGAGATGATTTTTCCGGGCGGCCACCGCATGAGCCAGCTCGAAGAACTCGGCGCGTTTGCATCCAAGCGCTACCGGTTCGTGACCAAGTCGTTCGACCGCTTCGATGTGGCCGGCGACGTCGTCTACTGCGTCGGGACGCTCTCAGGCGAATGGCTGGACGGAGAGCCCTTCAGCGGCATCCGCTTCATCGATCGGTTCGAGCTGTCGGACGGGCGCATCCGTGTCCAGCAGGTATGGAACGACATCGCGGAGGTGCGCAACCGATGAGCATCGATCCGATCACGCTGGCCGTGCTGGCCGGCCGCATGGAGCAGATCGCCGACGAGATGGACGCGACGCTGTTCCGCTCGGCCTTCAATCCGATCATCGCCGAGGCCCACGACGCGAGCCACGGCCTTTACGATGCAAATACAGGCGACACGCTCGTCCAGGGCAAGTCCGGCTTGCCGATCTTCGTCGGCGTCATGGCTTTCGCGGTCAAGGCGGTCATCGACAAGGCGGCACGCGATGGCGATCTCGCCGATGGCGACATCTACCTTTTCAACGATGCTCATATCGGCGGTACGCATCTGTCGGACATGCGGCTCGTCCGCCCGTATTTCCGCGAGGGCAAGCTCTTCTGCTATCTCGCCTCTGTCGGCCACTGGCACGATGTCGGCGGGGCGGTGCCGGGCAACTACAATCCGCGCGCGACGGAGGTCTTCCAGGAGGCGTTCGTGCTGCCGCCGGTCAAGGTCATGCGCGGTGGGGTGCTCCAGCAGGACATCGTCGATATCGTCTTGCGCAACACCCGCTTGCCGCAGTCGGCGATGGGCGATCTCAACGGCCAGATCAATGCGCTCGACCTTGGCGTGAAGCGTCTCGATGCCCTGCTCGACGAGTATGGCGCCGACGTCGTCCAGGAGTCCCTCGTGGCGCTCAGCGATCGGGCCGAAACGCTGGTCCGCGCCGAAGTCGAAGCCTTGCCGAATGGGCGCTGGGAAGCAGAAGACTTCCTCGACAATGACGGCATCACCGACGTGCCATTGCCGATCCGGGTGGCGATCGAAATCTCGGGCGACCGCATGGTGCTGGATTTCACCGGTACGGCCGGTCCCGCTGCTGGTCCCGTCAACATTTCCTACGGCACGGCGATCGCCTGTGTTTACGTCGCGATCAAACATATCTTCCCGGCGCTTCCGGCCAATGCCGGCGTCATGCGCCCGCTCGATATCACCATTCCGGAAAAGTGCCTGCTGTCGGCCCAGTTTCCATCGCCGACCGGCGGCTATACCGAAACCATCATGCGGATGATCGACGTGATCTTTTGCGCCATGGCCAAGGCGGCACCCGACCGTGTGGTAGCCAATGCATACGGCACGATCAATGCGCTTTCGCTCGCCGGCCATCGCAAGGACGGAAGGCGGTGGGTGATGTTCTCCTTCTATGGTGGTGGTCATGGCGGCACTCCGGAAGGTGACGGCCTCAACCATGCCAATGCTCCTATTTCGACGGCGACGATCCCGCCCGTGGAAATCCTGGAAGCAGCCTATCCGGTGATGTTCCGGCAGTGGGCGTTGCGGCCCGACAGCGCCGGCGGTGGTGCGCATCGCGGGGGTCTCGGCGCGATCTACGAAATCGAGTTGCTGGAGGAAGAAGCCGATGTGTTTCTCTTCGGCGAACGTGGCCGCTATGCGCCGAAGGGCGTCGTCGGTGGCGGCGAGGCGGCGCTGAACCGCTTCCAATACCAGCAGGACGGTGTTTGGACGGAACCCGAGATGACGTCGAAGGCGGTCGGCATCCGCCTGCGCCGTGGCGAACGCGTCCGTCTCGAAACGCCGGGAGGAGGTGGCTACGGCGCGGCGGCCGACCGCGCTCCAGGTGCCGTCGCCCGCGATGTTGCCCTTGGCTATGTCAGTTCGGAAGAATCGGACCGTCTCTACGGCCAGGACTTGCAGGAGCAGAGCAAGTGACCCGCAGCATCATGATCGGCGTCGATGTCGGCGGCACGTTCACCGACGTCTTCGTGCTCAACGAGAGCACCGGCAAGGCCTCCGTCGCCAAGGTGCCGACGTCACGGCCCGACCAGTCGGCGGGTTTCTTGAGCGGCATCGCGCAGGGAGGCGACAATCTCGCCGATGTTGCGACCGTCGTGCACGGCACCACTGCGGGGACCAATGCGCTTCTGGAGCGCAAGGGCGCGCGCATCGGCATCATCACGACCGAAGGCTTTCGTGACGTGCTGGAAATGCGCCGTCGCGACCGTCCCAATACCTGGGGTCTCAGGGGCAATTTCGAGCCGGTCGTTTCGCGCGAGCTGCGCCTCGAAGTGCCGGAGCGCACGCTGGCCGATGGCACCGTCCACACGGATGTCGACGAAGCGGCCGTCCAGGCGGCCGCGCAGCAGCTGCTTGATGCAGGCTGCCTCGCCGTCGCGGTGATGTTCGTCAACAGCTACGCCAATCCGGCCAATGAAAAGCGCGCCGTCGCGTTGCTGCGCGAGATGTGGCCCAATCCGCATGTTTCGGCCTCCTACGAGATCCTGCCGGAAATCCGAGAGTTCGAGCGGTTTTCGACGACCGCGCTCAATGCGTATCTGCAGCCGGAAGTCTCCGGTTATCTGCACCGGCTGGACAACGCGCTTGCGACGAACGGTTTCGGCGGCGAGTTTCTGATCGTGCAGTCGAATGGCGGCGTCATGGCGGTTGATACGGCCTGCCGGTTGCCGGTTCGCACGGCTTTGTCAGGCCCGGCTGCAGGCGTCATCGCGGCCGGCTACATCGCCGAATGCGCCGGCTTCTCGAATGTGATCACTGGCGACATGGGCGGTACGTCGTTCGATGTTTCCCTGATCGCCGAAGGACAGACGGTTCTGGCGCCGCAGACGAGCATCGATTTCGGCATGGTCGTGCGCACGCCGATGATCGAAATCGCCACGATCGGGGCAGGCGGCGGATCCATCGCCTGGGTCGACAAGGGCGGGCTCCTGAACATCGGTCCGGAGAGCGCGGGCTCCGATCCCGGACCCGTCGCCTATGCGCGCGGCAACACGCGCCCAACGGTGACCGATGCCAACATCGTTCTGGCGCGCATCGATCCCGACCGGCCGATCGGTGGCGGGTTGAAAACACTGGATGCTGCAGCCGCGCGACAGGCGATCGACGCCCATATCGGCAAGCCGCTTGGACTGTCGACCGAAGAGGCGGCCGAGGCGATCATCCGCGTTGCGAACTCGCGCATGGCCGGCGCCATCCGCCTTGTGTCGATCGAACGCGGTTTCGAGCCGCGAAACTTTGTATTCATGCCCTTCGGTGGCGGCGGGGCGCTGCATGCCGGCGCGATGCTGCACGATGTGGGCATCGGGCGCGCGATCGTGCCGCGCTATCCGGGCGTGACCTCTGCAATGGGTTGCGTCATCGCAGACATGCGTCAGGACTTCGTGCAGACGATCAACGCGCTGACCAAGGATGTCGACGTCGATGCCCTCGGCGCACTCATGCAGGCCCATCTCGATGAAGGTCTGCAGATGCTCGATGCTGCCGGCGTCGTCTTTGCCGGCCGTGAATGGGTCTTCGAACTGGATATGGCCTATCTCGGGCAGACGCACACGGTCGCCGTGCCTTTGCCGGTGACGGTCGCGGACGGACAGATTGCGAACCCGTCGCGAGACGACATCACTGCCGCCTTCGACGAGACATATCGCCGGGTCTATGGCCGCCTGCTCTCGGGCGGCGTGACGCGGGTGCTGAACCTGCGCTCGTCCGTCATCGGCAAGCGCCCGAAGTTCGATCTGGAGACGTTGGCGCCGGTCGCTGGTTCCAGCGTCGAGACGGCACGATCCGGGGTGCGCAGCGTCTATCTGGCCGGCGCCTGGCACGAAACGGCAATCTTCCGGCGGTTGGAACTCCCCGTCGGCGCGGTCGTTTCGGGCCCTGCGATCCTTGAGCAACCGGATACGACGATCCTGATCGAACCCGGCCTGAAGGGAACAGTCGATCGGTTCGGCAATGTCATCATCGAGCGGGAGGAGGGGGCATGACGCCTTTCGAACCGAAGCGAACTGCGCTTCTCACGATCGACTTGCAGAACGATTTCGTCCATCCGGACGGGGCTTACGGCCGCGCCGGCCAGGGGGCGCCTTCGATCCTTCCGTTGCCCGAACGCATCCGGCCGGTGGCGGACGCACTGCGGGCAGCCGGCGGGACCTATATCTCGGCGCAGTTCACGCTGGTGCCGCGTCCCGAAGGCGAGCCGTTGATCGCTCCCCACCTGAAAGAGCTTCGGCCTTTCCTGAAACGCGGCGATTTCGCGCCCGGAAGTTTCGGTCACGCTCTGGTCGATACGCTGCAGCCGGCGGACTACACGGTCGAAAAGGTCAACTATTCGGCCTTCTACCAGACGCGACTGGAATACATCATGCGCGCGCTCGATCTCGATACGCTGATCGTCGGCGGCATCGTGACCAATGGCGGTGTGGCGTCGACGATCCGCGATGCGCATCTGCGCAACTTCCACACCATCATCCTGAGCGACGGCTGCGCGGCCTTCCGCGACGAGATGCATGAAGCGACGCTGATGTCGCTGTCCTCGGTTGCACCTGCCATGCGCTGCGAGGATGTCGTCAACCAGCTCAAGGCGGACATATGATCTCCCTCAAAACCCGTCTGACCCAGCCTGAAATCCTCGTCGCGCCCGGCATCTTCGATGGCCTGACGGCTTCGCTCGCCGCCGCAGCGGGCTTCGAAGCGCTTTATCTGTCCGGCGCTGCGGTGTCCTACACCCGTCTCGGTCGGCCCGACATCGGTCTTGCGACGATGTCGGAAATGGCGGACACGATGAGCCTGATCCGCGACCGCATCGATATTCCCGTCATCATCGACGCCGACACCGGCTTCGGCAACGCGCTCAATGCGCAGCGCACGATCCGGCTCTACGAGCGCTCCGGTGCCAATGCGCTTCAGGTCGAGGATCAGACGTCGCCGAAGCGTTGTGGTCATCTCTCGGAGAAATCGCTGATCTCGCCTGCGGAAATGGCCGGCAAGATCGCCGCGATGGCCGATGCAAGGATGAGCGACGAGACATTGATCATCGCGCGGACCGACGCCATTGCCGTGGAAGGGTTTGCGGCAGCCATCGACCGTGCGGGGTTGTACCTTGAGGCGGGCGCCGACGCGCTTTTCATCGAAGCGCCGCGCACGGGCGAAGAACTCGTCGAAGTCGCGGCGACGCTGAAGGGCCGTGCACCGCTCATGGCAAATATGGTCGAAGGTGGATCCACGCCGATCTCGTCGGCCAAGGACCTCGAAAAGATCGGCTTCGACCTCGTGATCTTCCCCGGCGGCATCGTGCGGGCGCTCGCCAAAACCGCGGAGAACTATTACGCGAGCCTCAGGCAGCACGGATCGAATGCGCCGTTCTCAGCCAACATGTTCGATTTCGCCGGCCTGAACGAGCGTATCGGGACCGCCGAAATGCTGGAGACCGGCAAGCGCTATGCCGACCACGAAAATGAATGAGTTCTACTGGCCGTTGAGGCTGGAAGTGCGCCTGGCCGCCGATTTCTCGCGACGTGTCTTGGGCGCCACCGGGGTTTCGAACGCATCGCCACCGCCTACGGGGTTGCCGAACGAGGCAAGCTTCTGTTCCGATGTAAGGACCATTTCGAGCTGGTATTGATCGGGCCGGTAAAGCGCCGTCAGATATTCGACCGGCCGGTCGCCATTGTCGAAGACGACACGCTGCACCTTCAGGAGCGGCGAGCCGACCTCCATTTCCAGTTGCGATGCGGTCGACTGGTTGGCGAGCGTCGCCGTGATCTTCTGTTCCGCGTGGTGCAGAACGATGCCGGTGCTCTGCAGCAGCTCCAAGAGCGGCGTCGTCTCCAGCTGCTGCTGCGAATAGTGCCGGCCGAGCTCGGCTGGCACTATCGTGGAGAGCAGGGAAAAGGGCCCGCCGGTGTGCGACCGCACGCGCAGGCTGCGTTGAACCTCGGTGCCCGGCGCGATCTGGAGCGCCTGTGACTCCTCGTCATTGGCCTCGCCGTAGGTCAAGTCGAGCACCCGGACCGACGTTGTGCGGCCCATGGACGACACGGCCTGCAGCCAGTTGTTCACGGATGCCCGCAAGGGCGGGTTTTCGGGCTTGTACTTGACTACCGTGCCGCGACCCCGAAAGCGGGCGACGAGGCTGGTGGCTGCAAGCTCGGTCACCGCGCGCTTGGCGGTGATGCGCGAGACGCCAAAGGCTTCGGCGATGTCGAATTCGGACGGCAGCATCTGGCCGTCTCGGTAGTTGCCGGCGAGGATCTGATCGCGCAGGACCAGATATATCTGATGATACAGCGGCGATTTGCTCGAAGCGCTAACGCCCGAATCCAGGACGATGTTTGCTGGCATTGCTTCCGACCTGCGTCGCATCTCTGCGTCCTTCGTTTCCGGATCTCGCCTAAGCGATGCGGCGCGCGGTCAGGCGCGTCAAATTTGGTTCGGCGGCGGCCACGTTCATAGAAACATCCTCGCCGCCGCTCTTTTCGTAAGTGACCGACAACCAATCGAAACCGAGTGGATTGAAGTCGGCCGCAGGCTTCACCCATCCTTCGGCGCGCTGACCACCGGTGGCGAAATGCTTGCTTAGCACAGCTTCCACGCGAAAGACTCCATCACCTTCGGAGGGTGGTTCGCCGCGCCCGGCCGTCATGACGAGATGATCGGTCTCCACGCCGGGCCGCAGCTTGACCACCGGCCGCAATATGTAGGCATGGCGCAGGATCGGCGAAGGCTCCTTGCTGCCGTAGCCCCACAGGCGGATCCATTCCTTGCGAAAGCCATCGAGATCCGGGTTGAACCAAACGGGTTCGAGGCTTTCCTCAGCGTCTATCCCCTGGAAATCGAAATAGTCCCATTCGATTTTTGCGCCGCCGAGATTCCGCTCGACGATCCAGTTTTCGTAGCGGCGCACGCCGGGTATGGCGTTGAAGAAGGGGCTGTCGACGCGCTCCAGCCATTCCCAGTAGCCGTTCTTTTCAGCTTCCTCGCCGACCGTGTAGACGATGAAGATGACCAGCGGCGAATTGCCGACCGTGCGCAGTTCCTGTCGTGTCTCGTTCAAGTCCGCGCTCATGCGAGGAAGCCTTCCAGAATGTCCGCCGTCTTGGCGTGATAATTCGGGTCGTTCCATGCGGGCAATTCCGCGGACGACGCGTCGGGGATGATGGATGCCACCTGTTCGAAATATCCGTGCAGCATGTCGGAGGGCGAGCAAACGACGATCGTCGGCGCCTGTATAAGCGGCAGCCGGTCGCGCTTGGGGTGCCGGAATGCTGCGCGGTAGGAGTGATGATAGCTCCGCATCGCCTTCAACACTTCGACCACGAAATCATGCAGGTAATCGATATCCGGCAGGCCGCCGGGCATGCGGCCCTCGGCCGTGCGGTTGTAATAGGGCCAGAAGAGATGCTGGTCGCGGCAGAAATGCCAAACCTTCATCAGATGCGTGGCCTCCTGATCTGGCAGGATTTCGCGGGCATAATGGTCCAGCACATCGGATTGCTCGGTGCTGGAATAAAGCCCCATCCCATCGATGATCAGCCGGCGCACCTTGTCGGGATGCGCGATGGCGATTTCCATCGCAATCGACGCGCCCGTATGGCTGCCATAGAGATCGAAGGGACCATCGACGCCCTGTTCGATCGCAGCGAACGCAGTCTGCGCCAGATTCTCGATCGTCGGGACAGCCGCCGGGTGCGGATCTGAATCGCCATTGCCGGCGGTGTCCGGGGCAAAGACGTGGCGACCGCGCGCGGACAGTTCACTGATCAGACCTTCCAGTTGTTTAGACGAGCCGGGCGACTGGTGCAGCATGACGATCGGGTGGCCGGTTGCTGATCCAGCGGTCCGATAGTGAACTTGGCTTTCGCCGACATCGAAGAAGCCACGTTTGATGGTCGTTGCGGCGGAGCTCATGCGGCTTGCTCCCGCTGAAGTCGCGTGCCGATTTCGCGTCCGAGCCATCGACCCAAAGTCAGGGCAGGGGTGACGCTCATGCCGCCGACGAAGGCTTTGCCTGAAAGCGTGGATCCGCCCATCGCTTCGCCCAGGGCAAAGAGATTGGTGATCGGACGGCCCTGCGTATCGAGAACATTCAGATCGCTATCGACGGTCAGCCCCGCTGCCGTCTTCAGCACCATGCCGTGCATGAGGATGGCTCGATAATTCGGTCCTTCGATCGGCATGGGGCGATGGGATCTTCCAAGGGGATCGGGGCCGCCCGAGGTAATTGCAGAATTGTAGGCGCCGATCGTCTCGGCCAGCGCCTCGAGCGGCATCCCGGTTTGATCGGCCAGATCCGAAAGGCTCGTCGCCACCACGAACGACGCGTGATTATCCCAAGCCTGCGACAACTCTTCCGGTGTCCAGCCCGGGAGCAGGGGAGGTGCTTCCTGCAGGATGGGATCGTCGAAGACGCACCAGAAGCTCAAGTCGGGGAGGGTGTCGAGCGCGTTTTCGCGCGCATCGACGCTTTCGATGTCCTCCTGGACGAACCTGCGGCCGGTGCGGTCGACATGGATTTCCCAAGGCTGGCGCACCTGGGGCGTCAGGCTCGGCATGTGATCCCACACGATGCGGTGGCCGCCGCTTTCCTCGACGACACCGGCATAGGTGGGGAGAAAGAGATCCTGGCCGCCGACCTTGGCGCCTAGTTTCTCGGCCATGGCGATGCCGGATCCGGTCGAAGTGGGCACGGCTGCGGTATAGAGCGGGCGTCCGCCGCTCCATTGTGCGAAACGCTCCGGGCTCGCGCCGTAGCCGCCGCTTGCGAGAATGACCGCACCGGCGCTGACGATGTCCTCGGAGCCATTATCGAGGTTCTTGAGACGGACGCCGGTTACTGTGCCTTGCCCGTCCGTCATCAGCTCGACGGCTTCTGTTCGGTAGCGGATTTCTGCATTGGGCTTGGCCATCGCGGCTTCGAAGAGCGGACGCACGACTTTGAGGATCGAGATGCCGCGATTGACGCCCCAATAGGTTCGCGGCGTGCGATAGGCCTCGTGCAGATAGAGGATTTCCGGGCAGGACGGGTCCATCTCGAAACCGTTCGCCAGCAGCCAATCGACGGTGTCGCCTTGAAGCGGCAATGAGCGCTCGAGAAGATCGCTGCGCGATGTGTTTCGGCTGATGCGCTCGACGTCCGCCTTGTGCGCGGCGGGTGTATCCTCGATGCCGCGTTCTTTCTGTTTGCTCGTGCCTGCACCACTCATGTGGCCGAGCGTTACGTGCAGCGTTCCGCCGGGCTTGTCCGACTGTTCGATGACGAGGACGTGCGCGCCCGTGGCGACTGCCTCTATGGCACACGGCATGCCGGCTGTGCCCGCTCCGATGATGACGATATCGGCCTTCAACACGTGCAGCGTCCTCCCCCGAAACCGTCCTGCGGAAAAATACGCTCTCTCTGCAAACGGGCTAGACAAGTTAGTATATTAAGATATCAATATGACAAATGATAAATGGCCAATGCAAGAGCCATTCGCAAAGTTCCGGTACTGAAAATCAGATTTAGCCGGACCCCAGGGGAACTGACCACAGCGAAAGTTGTGGTTTCGATTGGGAGTACCAAGACTAGTGAGTACATCTTTGCTGACGCTCAAGCGTGGGCTGCGTTCTGCTGCCTACTTGATCTGTGCTATCACGTTGATCACGTTCACGGGTCTCGTTCTGTACTCGGTTGTAATGCGTTATTTCTTCAGCGCGCCGCCGATGTGGGGAGAGGATCTGCCGAAGCTCCTGTTCGTTTGGCTGAGCTTCGTCGGGGCTGGATTTGCCTATCTGATGGGCGCGAACATTCGCATGACCTCGCTCATAGACAAGGTTCCCCACCAGCCGCGCCGTGCGATCGAGTTCACGATGCATCTCCTGATCGTCGCAATGCTGCTGACGATCCTCTGGTATTCCATTCCTATTCTGAGGCTGACATCCAGCGGTCGATCGATCGCGACGGGTCTGCCAGACATGATCACCTATCTGGCCCTGCCGATCGGCGCCGTGCTGCTTTTGATCAACGAGTTCAATCGCCTGTACCGTATTGCCCGTGGAGAGGTGGATTCCCACACGTCCGACATCGAGGAGCACATGTAAGGGGCCAGCGCCTTCCATCATCCTCTCCATGATCAGCCGCGAGGCGCCAATGCTTTTGACTATCGTCGTCATCCTTCTGTTTCTGTTCATTCTGCTGGGGATGGACATTGCCTACGCGGTCGGCGTCGCGTCGCTTGCCTTCATCGCTTTCAGCCAGTTCGATGCGCGTCCGATCAATCCCGTTCTGTTCGTTCAGGAACTCACCGCGGGCGTCGACAGCTTCGCGCTTCTCGCCATCCCCATGTTCGTATTCGCGGGTGAATTGATGACGAAGGCGGGCGTGACCCGTCGATTGATCGCGCTCGCCAGCAGCCTTGTCGGGCACCGTCCTGGTGGCCTGGCAAATGTCGGCATCACGGGCAATTTCTTTATGGCCGGCATTTCCGGCTCCGCCATCGCCGATGCAGCCGCTACTGGTTCGATCCTCGTGCCCGAGATGAAGAAGCGCGGCTACAGCGCCAGCTATTCAGCCGGTGTGATCTCGGCTGCCGCATGCGTCGCGCCGATCATTCCACCATCGATCATGTTCATCCTTCTGGGATCGATCGCCAACATATCCGTAGGGGAGTTGTTCGTCGCCGGTATCGTCCCGGGCATTCTGATGTTCGTTTGCATGATCGTGACGAGCGGCGTCATTGCGCGCCGCCGCGGTCTGCCTGTCGAAAGGCGCATCGAAGGTGCCGAATTCTGGGCAATCGTGCGCGGCGGCATTCTCCCTCTCGGTGCGCCGGTGCTCATCATCCTGTCGAAAGTCTTTGGGATCGCGACGCCGACGGAGTCCGCGGCGCTGATCGTGCTCTACACGCTCATTCTGGGTGCCCTGATCTACCGTGATCTCGGACCGAAAAACTTCATGTCTGCCGCCGTCAGCGCTGCGATGACCACGTCGGTGATCATGATGACGGTCGCGATGAGCCAGATTTTCGGGTCTCTTGCGATTATGGCGGGACTTGGCACGGCGCTGACGAGCGCGATGCTGGCAATCACGGACAACCCGATCCTGATCCTGCTGCTCGTCAATATCGGACTGCTGGTTCTCGGCACGGTCATGGAACCGGTGCCACTCATGTTGATCCTGTCGCCGATCCTGTTCCCGATGCTGGGATCGATGGGTGTCGATCCGATCCATCTCGGATTGGTGATGGTCTACAACCTCGTTTTGGGCGGCGTGACGCCTCCGGTCGGTCTCAACCTGTTCGTCATGGCGCGTGTCGCGCGCGTCAGCATCATGGACGTCTTCTGGGGCGGGCTGCCCTACTACGCCGTCCTCTACGTCCTCCTTATCGTGCTCACCTACGTGCCTTCCATCACGCTTTTCCTGCCAACCCTTCTCATGCGCTGAACCCAATGGAGACCCGCCAATGACTCTGATGTTCAAACGACGTTCCGTGCTTGCCGGTGCCGGCGCACTTGCTGCCGCATCCGCTTTCCCGATCTCCGCTGCTCGCGCGCAGACCATCCTGCGATACGGCAATGCGGGCGGGCCTCAGACGCTATCCAACACGTTCAACGCGAAGCTGTCGGACACTCTGTCCGAACGCACAGGCGGCGAACTCTCGTTCGAAATTTTCGCAGGGTCGCTCGGCGGCGAGCAGAAGCTCATCGAGTCGATGGCGCTCGGTTCGCTCGATATGTACAACGGCGCCTACACGGGCACCCGTGAATTCGACATCATGTACAGCCCCTACTTTTTCCGCGACGGCGCACATGCGAGCAACGTGCTCGGAACGCGGATCGGCGAGGCGTCGTCGGCCGTTCTGCAGGAGCGCTACAACAGCCGCCTGATCGGCGTCGGCCGTCTCGGCACCTACAATCTCATGCTCAAGGAGCCGATCGAGTCGCTCGCCGACCTGCGCGGCCGCAAGATCCGTAGCGCCCAGATCGAGGGCTGCCTGGAAGGGCTGAGCTTCTTCGGCGCCATCCCGACCCCGATCCCGTTCAACGAAATCTATCTCGCGCTCCAGAACGGCATCGTGGACGGCGTTCTGACCGCATTGAACCCCGGCGTTCAAAGCAAGCTCTATGAAGTCTGCAAGTACGTCGTGACGGCTGACTTCGGCCTTGCCCTCGACAAGCAGGTCATCTCGACCGCGGCATGGGATTCCCTGTCGCCTGAAAATCAGGAAATCCTGCAGACGACCTTCGACGAGCTGGAAGAGCAGGATTACCACCAGGTCGGCCTCGACCTGAAGGCGGTCGACCTCAAGACCTGGTCCGATTCCAACGGCGAAGACAGCCTGATCGAGCTCGACGCTTCCAACATCTCGGCCGAACTCGAACCCCTCAACGAGCGCCTCGCCAACGAGGTCTTCGGCGACGGGGCATGGGAAACCATCCAGTCGGCTTGAGCCGCACCGTCAACAGGAAGTCCGAACCGATGAAACATGCATCCCATCCAACCGGCTTGCCGCTGCAGCCCGAACAGGTGTTCTTCAAGGATCCTGCCATCGACCGGCTGCTCGCCATGGTGATGTCGTTGGCAGCCGAGCTCCACGTGACCAAGGACCGGCTCGCCACTCTGGAAATGACCCTGGAGAAATCCGGCACGCTCGCGTCGGGCGCGCTGGACGGTTTCGTGCCGAGTGCCGAGCAGGCGGAAAAGCTGAAGGCAGAGCGGGAAAGCTTCGCTCATGTCCTAATGCAGTGCACGCTCGGCCGCGAAGTGTCGCTCGGCGCGCCGGAGGATGTGGTCGAACGGTTCAACAAGGATTGAGCCTTTTCCGGCGCGCTGCATGCGGCGCGCCGGCAACTGTTTTGCACCGGTCAGGAAAGCACGCACATGATCGACGACATTCCCACACATCGGCCCTTCGAGGCCTTCCAGAGCTTCGTCCTCGACTGCAAGCTCTACTGGACGCGGCAGATGTTTCCCGAGCTGCGCAGCCGTTATGAAGAGGCGAAGTCCGGCGCAGGCTCCGAGCCGAAATCGGCCGCCGAAGTCGAGACGCTGATGCGCGACGACACGACCTATCAGTTCTTTGGCTGGTACGAGCGACATCTGCAGCGCATGAAGTATTCCGGACGCCACGGCCTGGCGCTGCATTACGGCCAGCACCGCGACAAGCTCGTGAGCGAGCTCAATGTATCGATCCCCGATCGGCTGATCCAGATCGACCCTGAGTTCCAGCAGCCGGAGTATTATACGTCCATCGACATCCACCAGCATCCGGGTGGCGTGTGGAGCGACGAGATCGCGGGCTATGTCTACGAGCGGGGCGCAAAGTCGACAGCACCGATGCTCGACAAAGCCACGAGCCTGCACCATCGCCTGACCGCCGAGGCACTGTCGCGGGCCGGCAAGCCGGTCAAGCGCGTCGTCGATCTCGGTTGCGGTTTCGGCGGAAGCTCCCGCCCGTTCTACCAGGACAACCCGGACATCGAAGTCGTCGGCGTCGAGCTGTCGGAGCCCTGCGTCCGGCTCGCCGCGAGGCGGGCTGCCGAGGAGCAGGCACGCAACGTCGTCTTCCGCCAGGCGGACGCCGCAGACACCGGCCTCGAAGAGGGGCAGGCGGATATCGTGACCAGCACGATGGTGTTGCACGAAATGCCACCGAAGCACATCGAGAAGCTTTTGAAGGAATCGCACCGGCTGCTGTCGCCGGGTGGGCTTTCGATTCATCTCGACTTCCTGACGGGCGACCAGCCGTTCAAGACCTTCGTTCATTACGGCCACAGCAAGCGCAACAACGAGCCCTTCATGCCGCCGCTGAACGAGATGGACATCGTTGCGGCCCACAAGGCTGCCGGCTTCGACGACGTCGAGATCGTGCCGTTTGAGGAAATGCCCGGAACGCTGTCGGAAGACTTCGGCTACTGGCGCTTCCCCTGGACGCTGATCGTTGCCCGGAAGGCCGCCTGATGTCGCATGCCGCTGAAGGCGATGTCGTTCCTCTGGTCGACCTCGCCGGCCAGAAGATCGTCGTCGTCGGCGGTGGATCGGGAATCGGGGCTTCGGCGGTTCGCCTTGCGCGCGCCGCCGGTGCCGAAGTGGCCATCACCTATCAGCTGGGCGTGGAAACTGTCTCCGACGACCCGGCTGCCTTCGCCTGCGACGTGACCGACGCGCGTTCGGTCGAGGACGCCATCGCAGTTGCGGTGGATGTTCTTGGCGGGATCGATGCTGTCATCGTGACCGCAGGCGTTTTCGACCATCGCAGCCTCGAGGAAACGACGCCCCAGGACTGGCAGAGGGTGATCGCGATCAATCTGTCCGGTCCCTTTCATGTGGCGCGTGCGATCCGTCCGCATTTTGCCGCGGCGGGCAGGGGAAGCCTTGTGCTTTTCTCCAGCCAGATTGGTTTGGTCGGGCATCCGCGCGCAACTGCCTATGCGGCATCGAAGGGCGGCGTGAACGCGCTGGCCCGGACGCTCGCCATCGAATTCGCTGCGATCGGCGCGCGCGTCAATGCCGTTGCCCCCGGGCCGATCGAAACGCCGATGACGGCAGTCGCGCGTTCCGACAGCGCACGTGCGGAGCGCCTCGTCGAGGCCGTGCCCATGAAGCGCTTCGGCACAGCGGATGAAGTCGCACGGGCCGCACTTTTCCTTGCCTCGCCTGCCGCAGGCTACGTCACAGGCCACATCATGGTGGTCGATGGCGGCGTGACGGCGATCTGAATTTCCAACTTCGGGAGTGAGAGATGATCGATCCCTATTATGTGCAGGAAGACGACTATCTCGACGACATGAAATTTCAGCTGAAGCGGGCGCTTGGGCTGACCGAAGACGATCTGCGCCGCCTTTCGCCGGAAGCGCGCAACCTGTTCTCGGCGCGGCGCAAGCTCGGCCACACTTGGCTCGACGACTACGAGATCGTGGTGGAAGTCACCTCGAGCCCTGGTGGCTGCGGCTGCGGCGTGGCGGAGGGACAGAAGATCGTGTTCGACATGCGCCACAAGGTGAAGCCGGAGCTCTCCGATGCGCCGCTGTGCGTGCACCTCATGTCGCCGGCGCTCTCGATCTTCTACATGACCTTCGACCGGGCGGCCGAAGGCCTCAACCCGCTCACCTGCGTCTGGCGCTACCTGGAATGTCCGATGACCGGTTCCGATCATGGCGCTTCGAAAGCGCGCTGCGAGGTTCACATGCGCCGCGTGGACACGCATGAGCGCGTGACGGACCGAATTCTCGCCAAGCCTGAGGTAGACGCATGAGCACGCTGATGCCTGCCGCCGATGTCCATGAGCGCTTTGAACTGGTCGCCAAGGTCACGAAGGCGTTTCATTGCGCCAACATGATCAAGGAGGAACAGGTCTTCATCTTCGACCTCAAGGGTCGCCTCGACGCCAAGCGCTCGAACGCGCCCATGTGCCTCGGCATCCTCGCCAAACTCCAGCCCGCGATGCTCGTCATCCAGGACCGGCTTGCCGAGGGGCTGCATCCGATCAGTCCGAGCTTCCGCAATTTCGATTGCTTCGATACCGGCATCGATCATGGTGGCACCGGCAAGGTGTTCGTCGAGCTTGCGCTGGTGGACCGTTCGACGGGCGCGCCGGTCGATGCTGCTGCCTATGCCGAGATCGTTCGGCAGCCGGGCACCGGCCAGGCCTGACGATGACGGCCGAGACGCGCTACCCGCTGGTCTTCCAATCGTTCGACATTGCCGGCGTTACGGTTCGCAACCGCATATTCCTCCCGGGACACACGACGAATTTTGCCGAGGACTTTCTGCCGACGGAACGGCATGTGGACTATCTGCGCGAGCGAGCAGCCGGCGGCGTCGGGCTGATCATCGTCGAACCGCTGCGCGTCCATCGGTCGTCACTCGGACGTTCAGGCGGTCTGTCGGGATCGGATCGACGCGCTGTTGCCGGTCTGAAGGCGATCACAGACGCGGTGAAGGCGGAAGGTGCGCACGTCTTCGTGCAGATCACCCATACCGGCCGCCACGGCGATAATTTCGTCGACCGGCTGCCGCCTTGGGGTCCGTCTGCCGTGCCGTGGATTGCTGGGGGTGACATTCCGCATGCCATGACGCGCAAGGACATGGACGCCGTTCTCGAAGCATTTGTCGAGACGGCGGAGATTGCAGCCGACGCTGGTTTCGAGGGCGCGGAAATTCATCTCGGCCACGGCCATCTCCTGCACCAGTTCCTTTCGCCGGCATCGAATATTCGCGACGATGCATTCGGCGGAAGTTTCGAGAACCGGATGCGGTATCCGCTCGAAGTTCTGCAAACCGTGATCGCCGAGGTCGGCAGTCGACTGCCGATCGGGATCCGCGTCAGCGTCGACGACCTGATGGAAGGCGGCTGCGACGAGGCGGCCAGTTTCGAGATCACCCGGCAGGCCGCTGCAGTTCCCGGCGTCGCTTTCGTCAATGCGTCTGTCGCCGCCTATAGCTGGCCGAGCATCGGTCATCATGTCGCCGACATGAGCTATCCGGCTCATCCGTTCCTTGATCAGACCGTGCGCCTGCGCGAGGCCATCGGCGACCTGCCGCTCCTGACCGCGAACCGCTACACGAGCCTTGCGGAGGCGGAGGAGGGGTTGGCGACGGGCGCGATCGATCTCATCGGCATGAACCGCGCGCACATGGCCGATCCCCAACTGATCGTGAAGACAAGGGCGAGGCGGGAGGCGGACATCCGGCCGTGCGTCTCCAACAATTTCTGCATCGGCCAGATCGCGTTTCATCGACCCATCTCGTGCATGATGAACCCGCGTGTCGGCAAAGAAAAGGCTTGGCCGCTGGTGCCGGAACCGGCTTTGCAGCCGAAATCGGTGCTGGTGATCGGCGGCGGACCTGCCGGGCTTGAAGCTGCGTGCGTCGCCGCCGAGCGCGGTCATGACGTGACGCTTTGGGAGGCGGCCGGTCAGCTCGGCGGGGCGCTCAATCTCGCCGGAACCTGCCACGGGCGAGCGGATCTTCACCGCATGCGGGACTATCTGGAACGGCGGCTGCGCCAGACTAACGCAGCTATTCATCTCGATCGTCGGGCCGACATCGCGGCCATCGTCGAGCAAGAGGCGGATGTGGTCGTGCTCGCGACAGGCGCCGTCGCACAACCCTCGACCATTCCGGGCAGCGGTGGACTGATGCCGATCGAGGCGGCATTGGCCTACGACCCCGACCACTGGGTCGGCCGCAAAGTCTGCATCGTGGACATATCCGGATCGTGGGCGAGCCTTTCGGCAGCCGGGACGCTGGCGGAACGCGGCGCCTCTGTCACAGTCGTCACCCGTCCCGATTCACCGTTCTGGGACGTCAACATCTACAGCCGGATGACCGCGCTCGAGCGTCTCGCAAATCTCGGCGTCGAACTGCTGCCAGGCACATCGCCACGCCGCATCGACGGCGGGATGATGATCCTCGACAACAAATACTCTGCCGCCGAGAGCCGGATCAAAGGTCTCGACACCATTCTCGTGTCGTCGCGCGGCGTCGGCGCCCACAGAATGCAGGTCGAGCTTGAGGCTCAGGGGATCGACGTGCGCCCGGTGGGTGATGCGCTGACGCCGCATTCGCTGTTCGAGGCTGTCCACGACGGGCACGCGGTCGGCCGGGCGATCTGACAGGACAAACCATCCGCTGCCGGCGCCGGTACCGCAGCGAGACGCTTCAGTCACCGGCAGGGAAACGCATGCATGGCCGACAGGTGGAAGCCGGACGTCATCGTCATTGGAGCTGGATCCGCCGGCAGCGCCGCGGCCGGCCTGTTGGCGCGCGATCCCAACTGCAATGTGCTCATCGTCGAGGCTGGCGGCAAGGACTGGAACCCGCTGCTGCGCGTGCCTCTGATGACCGGCGTGCTGCTGCGGGGGCGCTACGCCAATTGGTTCTATCACACCGATCCGGAGCCGAACCTGAACCAGCGCCGGCTGTTCTGGCCGCGCGGCAAGGTTCTTGGCGGCTCCTCGGCCATCAACGGCATGGTCTGGACGCGCGGCGTCGCTGAAGACTACGACGGCTGGGCACAGCACGGCCTGCCGGAGTGGGGCTGGGACAAGGTGTTGCCGGCCTATCGCGCGATCGAGCGTTGCAGCCATCTCGACCCGACAAGCCACGGACGGGACGGGCCGCAACCGATCAGCCGGCTTGCAGCGCTTCATCCGCTGTCGCGCGCTTTTCTCGATGCGGGCCAGCAAGCAGGCCACGCGCTCTCCCCGGATTTCAACGGCCCGGATGCGGAAGGGGTCGGGCAGTATGATTTCACGATCTCTGGCGGGCGCCGCGTCAGCGCATGGCGGGCATTCGTCCATCCCATGCTCGATCGGCCGAACGTCAGGGTGGTGACGGGCGCGCATGTGACACGCCTCATCATCGAGGGTGGCCGTGCCGTGGGCGTCGAACTCGCGCAGGGCAAGGAGCGCATGCGCTACGATGCCGGCTCGGAGATCGTGCTCAGTTCCGGCACGGTCAACAGCCCGCAGATATTGATGGTTTCCGGCATTGGTCCTGCGGAACACTTGCAGGAACGGGGCATTCCCGTCGTCGCCGACCTGCCGGGCGTGGGGCAAAATCTGCAGGACCATCTCTTGATCCGCGTGGAGCATTTCTGCCGAGAGCCGATCACCATGTTCAACCTGCTGCGCATGGATCGGGCAGCGGTGGCGCTGGCAAAGGCGCTCGCCACCGGAACCGGTCCGGCTGCGCGTTTCCCGCTCGAAGTGGGTGCGTTTCTGCGTTCGGATCCGACCCGCGACATGACGGATCTGCAGGCGCACTTCCTGCCGGCCTTGTCGACGGCGGCGCTGCGTCTGCCGTTCTCCAACACCAATGCCGTCAGCGGTCATGGCTACCTTTCCAACATCTATCAGCTTCGGCCGGAAAGCCGCGGCGAGATCGCTCTTCGATCGGCCGATCCGTTCGATTCACCGCATATCCGGCCGAACTACCTCTCGGCCCCACGGGACATGGATGTTCTGCGCCAGGGCGTGAAGCTGTTGCGGGAAATCTTCGCTCAGCCCGCCTTTGCACCGTTTCGCGGCGAGGAAAAGGCGCCGGGCGCGCACATCCGTACCGATACCGAGATCGATGCCTGGATCAGGCAGAGCGCCGACACCGTGTTCCACCCGGTCGGCAGTTGCCGCATGGGCAACGATCCCATGGCGGTCGTCGACCAACATCTCAAAGTTCGCGGCATCGAGGGTCTTCGGATCACCGATGCATCGGTCATGCCGCTGATGACCGGCAGCAACACCCATGCGCCTTCGGTGATGATCGGCGCGCGGGCTGCGGGGTTCATCATGCAGTCGGACGTGTCGTCCATTCTGGCAAAGGGGCCCGTCGATGCAGTCGCCTGACGATCTCGAACAGCAGCTTGCCGGTCTGCGCGACAAGCGCGGTTATTTGCTGCCGCACCACGGCCTCATGGCGCTGACGGCGCCGAAGCTTCTGGAGGCGTACGATGCCGCCTACACCGCGCTCGCGCTGGACGATCGTATTCTCTCCCATCACGATCGGGAGTTTGTCTGGCTCGCAATCCTGATTGCGACGGACGAGGCGATCGCCACGCATCATATCCCGAAGTTTCGCGCGGCCGGCGGCACCGATGCGGAGATCAAGGCCATTCTTTCGGTGACTGCGTTTCTGTGCGGCTTCCGTGCCTATGGCTTCACCGAGCGACATTGGGCCACGCATCTGCCGGAGATAAACGTGGAGGCCTCTTGGGATTCTGCCCTGCACCGGGCGGGGCAGGGTGCGGACATGCGGCTCGTCCATCTTGCCGGCCTCGCCGTCCAGACCTGCAACGGCGAATGGGACGGTCTCGCCTGGCAACTGCGCGCAGCCTATCGTGATGACGTGCCGGAATTCGAGATGGCGGAAGCGCTGTCGCTGACCATGTTTCCCGGCAGCGTCCCGTATTTCGTGGAAGCTGCGCGGGTCTGGCGCGAATTGATCGTTTCGGGAAGCGTCGAAGCGTCGGCATCCTTCAAGGCGTGGGCGAACTTTGCCGGACAGGAAGGCCACGGCGGCGGGCCTTCGGGAAGGAGCGGGGGATGACCTCGTCGCCCGACCCCAAGACCATTCAACAGCCGACGCCGGAAGAGCTGCGCGAGCGGCTTGCAGAACTGCGCGCGGCGCGCGGGTTCCTTCTGCCGCATCATGGCGTCATGGCCGCGGCGATGCCCGACCTGCATCGCGCCTATCTCGACATGTACCGAGCCGTCACCTTGACGGAACGCCGGCTGACGCCGATCGAAAAAGAGATCGTATGGCTGGCGATCCTGGTGACCACGGGCGAAAGCATCGGCACGCACCATCTGGAGCTGTTGCGGCAGGCGGGCGGCGATACGGAGATGGCGGCATCGGTGATCCGGCTCGCAGGATATGCGCCGGTATTCGATGCTCTGTCTTTTGCTGACGGTCACTGGCGCGATTACCTGCCTGGCCTAAATGCCCAACGACATTATCAGGATGGGTTCGACCGGCTCCGCGATGGCGTGCCTGCCGAGGCATCGGAACTGGCGCTGCTGAGCGTGCAGGCGGCGCGCGGCGAGCGTCATGCGATCGCTTACCATATTCGTCGTTGCTACGAACTGGGCATCGCAGAGGAAGCGATCGCCGAGGCGCTGGGTTATCTCATGTGGCCCTGCGGCGTGAACGTCTTTCTTGAGGCCTGCACGATCTGGCAGCACCTGATCAGGGCAAAAGAGGTCGAGGCATCGCCTTTGTTCGCAGTGTGGGGCGAAATGGAGGGGCTCGGTGCCTATAACCCCGCGCTCGGTGGCGCCGGTCCGGGTGCATTCGACCGGGATTGATGGCCGGACGGTTCAGGTTAGCAGCCATACGGCAAGTCCGGCTGCGGCGGCGAGCAGGTTCGCAATGAGCAGCGGAACCCAGAACGCTCGGGGCCCGGCGGCGATAGCGAGGGCGAGGCGGCCAACGGCATTGGCGCCGAGGGCGGCAAGCACGGCGCTGCCGATTGTTGCGAGGCCGATGTTCTGGGCCGCGAGTCGCAGCGCGCTCAGTACCGCGACGTCGACATCGAAAGTGCCTGACAGCGCGGAGGTCGCCACCAATCCCGTGTCGCCGAACCGGCTCGAAAGGGCTGCGCTCGCCGTCGCCACCACGGCGAAGGCAAGGGCGAAGACCAGAAGCGTCGCGAGTTCGAACGGGTTGGTGGACTCGGATGTCGAGCCGTCGGCACCGGCTCTGAAGAGCATAAGGCTGCCCGCGATGCCGAACGAGATGGCGGCGGCCATCGCCGGCAGAACCATTGTGTTGAGAACGAGCGGCGCGACGATGGCGACGATGATGGTCACCCGGCAGATGGAGATCATCGCGGCAAGGGCCGCGGCGCCCGCATAGGCCCGATGCTGCTTACCGGCATTGGCAGATCGCGCGAAGGCGACCGTGACCGCCGTCGATGAGACGATCGCGCCGGCGAGACCGCTGACGAGCAATCCGCGGGCGGATCCGAGAAGGCGCGTCGCGATGTATCCGGCAAAGGAGATCGACGCCGTCAGCACGGTGAAGAACCAGATCTGCCAGGGGTTGAAGCCGCCCCACGGGTCCAGGGTCCGGTTCGGAAGCAGGGGAAGAATGATGACCGTCATGACGGCGAGCACGATGGCCGAGCGCAGTTCCACCCAGGATAGTTGGCGAAGCATTCCGTGCAGCGCGTCGCGGCTGGCGAGAACCGCAGCGAGAGCGGCCCCACCGGCGGCGGCTGCCCGGTAGTCGCCTTCGACCGCGAGGCCTCCCAGCGCGAAGACACACAGCGCGGCAACGGTGCTCGTTACACTGAAATTGCCGTCATGCCTGGCTTCGGCGAACTTGAACCAGCCGAACGTTGCGGCAAAGGCGAGGAAGCCTGCGATGAAGATCGCTGGACCCCCAAAAGCATCGGACAGTGCCGCAAGGATACCGCCAAGCAGCCCGACGACGCCGAATGTGCGGATGCCGGCCGTTCGGCTGCCATCGGGTTCGCTGCGTTCGCGCCACCCTCGCTCGAGCCCGACCAGAAGGCCGATGGCGAGCGACAGACCAAGGCGGGCGATGAGCATGTCCATGACGGGGCTGTTCCAAGGGCGGACCAGCCGCCATCGCCATCCTAGCGCTCCTCCTCGCCGGGCGCATTGCGAAAGCGATGACCATCGTTGCCGAGGCGCGGTCATTGCGTCGCACATTGGCTTGGTCGCTGGAACCTCGGCGATGGTCCTCGGTTTAGGTCTCAGGTCCGCCCTTCGCGCGGATACGAGCCTCAATCGACAAGGACTCCCATGCACTCGACCCAGCTCACGATCAATGGGCGCCCCGAGACCGTGGATGCGGACATCCGCACCACGCTTCTCGATGCGCTCCGCGAGAACCTCAACCTGACCGGAACAAAGAAGGGCTGCGACCAGGGCCAGTGCGGCGCTTGCACCGTCATCGTCAATGGCCGGCGCATCAATTCCTGCCTGTCCCTCGTGGCCAGCCATGAAGGCGACGACGTCGTGACGGTGGAGGGGCTAGCAGACGACGAGGCGCTTTCGCCGCTGCAGCGGGCCTTCATCACCCATGATGCTTTCCAATGCGGCTACTGCACGCCCGGCCAGCTCTGTTCGGCGACGGCACTCCTGAAAGAGGTCGAGGCAGGCGAGCCGAGCGTCGTCAGCAATGGCAAGATCGTTCTCAGCGAAGAGGAAATCCGCGAGCGCATGAGCGGCAATCTCTGCCGCTGCGGCGCCTACAACAACATCGTGGACGCCATCGTCGAAGCCGCTGCGCAAGGCGGGGAGGTGGCCCGATGACCCCGTTTACTTTCGAGCGTGCCGACAAGGCTGCAGCATCGGCGGGTGCCCGCTACCTCGGTGGTGGCACCAACCTCATCGATCTCATGAAACTGGAAATCGAGCGGCCCGAGCATCTCGTCGACGTTTCGCGCCTGCCCGGTGACATCAGCGAAACCGATGGCGCGGTCGTCGTCGGCGCGAGCGTTACCAATGCGGCTCTTTCGGCCGACCCGTTGATCCGCGAGCGCTACCCGCTGCTGTCGACCGCGCTCCTGTCGGGCGCAACGCAGCAGCTGCGCAACAAGGCGACGACCGGTGGAAACTTCCTCCAGCGGACACGCTGTCACTATTTCTACGACACCGCGCGTGCCTGCAACAAGCGCGAGCCCGGCAGCGGCTGCGATGCGCTCGAAGGCCACAACCGCTTTCATGCGATCCTCGGCGCAAGCGAGCATTGCATTGCCGTGCATCCCTCGGACATGGCTGTCGCCATGGCGGCGCTCGATGCCGAAGTTCGCACAAAGACGGCAGATGGCGAGGGCCGGACGATACCTGTGAGTGATCTGCTGCGGCTTCCGGGCGACACGCCCGAACGCGACCATGTGCTGGATGACGGTGAACTGATCGTGGAAGTGCGGTTGCCCGCGAACCCACCCGCCCGCCAGCTCTATCGCAAGGTGCGGGACCGCGCGTCCTACGCTTTCGCCGTCGTCTCGGTCGCCGTCGCTCTCGACGTCGAGAACGGTGTCCTCAAGAACGTCCGCATCGCGCTCGGCGGCGTCGCGCACAAGCCGTGGCGTGCCAAGAAGGCTGAACGCGTGCTGGAAGGTGCTGCGGTCGATGCCAGCATCTTCGCACAGGCTGCAGACGCCGAACTTCAGGATGCCGTCGGTCGCGGCGACAACGATTTCAAGATCCCGCTCGTGCGTCGCCTCATCGTTGCAACACTGCGCGACCTCACGGATCTTTCCAGCGAGCATTCGGCCAAGGAGCACTCGGCATGAACGATCAACCGACGAACAAATGGATCGGAAAGCCGCTCGATCGCGTGGACGGCCCAGCAAAAGTAACCGGAGCGGCCACCTATGCCGCCGATTATCGCGGCGATCAGCAGGCAGCGATCGGCTTCATCGTCGAGGCGACGGTCGGCAGCGGCAAGGTCTCGCAGATCGAGACCGCCGCGGCGGAGGCATCCCACGGTGTGCATTTGGTGATGACCCACCAGAACGCACCGGAGCAGGCTCCCTTCGGCGACAACGACGATGCCGGCCGGTTTGGCATGTCGCATGCGGTTCTTGAAAATGACGAGGTCCGCTATTTCGGCGCACCTGTCGCGTTCATCGTCGCCGACACGCTCGAACAGGCGCGTCATGCGGCAGGGTTGATCAAGGTCACTTACGCGGCCGAGGATGGCGTCTTCGATGCGTTCGAGCATGAGGACGACGCCTTTGCACCTGACAGCCTCGATGGCGCCGAGGAAGCGGATATCGACAAAGGCGATTTCGATGCGGCATTGGCCGATAGCGCCGAAACGCTCGACGCCACCTTCCACACGGCCGCTCAGCATGCGGCGGCGATGGAACCTCATGCGACCGTTGCCGAGTGGGATGGCGACAAGCTCACCGTTCACATCGCAGTGCAGATCCTGTCTTCGGCGCGCAAGGCGTTCGCCAACACACTGAAGATTGATCCGGCCAATGTGCGCATCATCGCGCCATTCGTCGGCGGCGGCTTCGGCTCCAAGCTCGGCGTGCACAGCGAGGGCGTGCTGGCTGCACTAGCGGCGCGCAAGCTTCAGCGGCCCGTGCGGATTGCGCAGACCCGCCGTCATGTCTTCTCTAACGGCCCGCATCGCACCAACCATCGCCAGCGCGTCCGCCTTGGTGCATCTGCGGATGGCAAGCTACTGGGCGTTGCCCATGAGACGCTCGGCGCAATGTCGCGGGATTATCCGTTTGCCGAGGCGGCCGCTTCACCCACGATGGGCAGCTACGCTGTCGAAGCGATGAAGATCCGCCATCGCGTGGTTGCGGCGGACATCCCTCATGTGGATTCGATGCGGGCTCCCGGGGAGGCGATCGGTACGTTGACCTACGAGACCGCCATCGATGAACTGGCTGTCCAGTGCAGCATAGACCCGCTCGAGTTTCGCCTCAAGAACGAGCCCGAACAGGAGCCTGCATCCGGCAAGGAGTTTTCCACCCGCACGCTTGCGCGGTGCCTGCGCGAGGGTGCGGAGCTTTTCGGCTGGACAAAAGGTCCCGTAACGCCTGGTGCAGTGCGCGAAGGACCGCTTCTGATCGGCCGTGGACTTGCCGCGGCGATCCGGCCGAACATGATGCAGCCGGCAGAAGCCGCAGCGGAACTCGATCGGGACGGGCGTCTTACCGTCGAGCTCGACATGACGGATATTGGCACCGGCACCTACACCATCCTGACGCAGATCGCGGCCGAAACGCTTGGTCTCGATCCGGATGCGGTGGCGGTGCGGTTGGGCGATACCAACTATCCGAAGACGTGCGGGTCGGGTGGCTCGTTTGGCGCCGGCAGCACGGGTACGGCGGTCTCCAAGGCATGTGCGTCGATCCGCGATACGATCATCGAGCGTGCCGCACGGGTGGACAGCGATTGGGCAGGCGTCAATTCCGGCGATCTGCGGATCGAGAACGGCAATGCCATCGTTGCCGGACGCAGCTTGTCACTTGGCGCGATCCTCGACGCCATCGGCGGCGACAGCTTCAAGGGCAAGGGGCAGGTCGAGCCCGGCAAGGCGCACAAGGAACTCGCCCAGTATTCCTATGGCGGTGTGTTCGCAGAGGTTTCCGTCCATGCCGACACCGGCGAAATCCGGGTTCGGCGTCTTTCCGGCGTCTTCGATGCGGGCCGTATTCTCAATGAGAAGACCGCGCGCTCGCAGTTGATGGGCGGCATGATCTTCGGGCTCGGCGCTGCGCTGATGGAAGAAAGCCTGATGGACATGCGGTTCGGGTCGTTCATGAACCGGGACCTTGCCGAGTACCACATCGCCGTCAATCGAGATGTGCCGCGGCTGGAGGTGAAGATGCTGGATACGTTCGACCAGGCCTCAAACCCTCTGGGCAGCAAGGGCATCGGCGAGCTCGGCATCTGCGGCACGGGACCGGCGATCGCCAACGCCGTTTATGCGGCGACGGGGTATCGGGCACGGAAATTCCCGATCCACCTGGAAGATCTGCTCGACCATCTTCCGGCCCTCTAGGCCAAACGAATTTGTTCCGCGCCGCCGGTTTCGGCGGGGCGGAACAATCGCCCAGACACCGTGTTATTTTGCCGAACACCGCGCAATTGAGGTGCTAGCGAAATGACCAGTCCAAGTCTTCATCCAGAGTCCCAGGTAAACCCGGACAATGCTTCGCTGGAGCCGCGCGTCCTGATCGGCGACGGCGATCTGATCGTGCCGTCCCAGGCCGCCTCTTCAGACATCCCAATGCCCGATCCGGACGTGCAGCGTCCCGACCAATTGTGGGATCGCAGGCTCGATCGCTGGTAGGCTAGCGCGCTAAAAGGCCCGGCAGCCACGTGCCGAGTTGCGGCATGGCGACAATCAGCGCCAGCACCACAAGCTTGATCGCCACGAACGGTGCGACTGCAGCGTAGATGTGGCGCATCGTGATCGTTGACGGGACGACGCCCTGCATTACGAAGAGCAGCAGGCCGAACGGTGGCGTCAAAAGCGCGATCTCCATTGTCAGGAGATAAATGACGCCCAGCACGAGCAGATCGATCCCGACCGAGTTTGCAAGCGGGATGAAGATCGGGATCGTGATCATCAGCATGCTCACCTGATCGATGAAGCAGCCTAGGAACAGAAGCAGCAGGATCATTCCGATCAGGACCTGAAGTGATGTCAGTTCCCATCCATTGATCAGGCCGATGAGGCCGCTGGTCGCGCCGCTGAATGACAGGATCTGGCTGAAGGTCTGGCTGGCGGCGATGATGAACATGATCATCACCGTGAGCTTGACAGTCTCCATCACCGCTTCGACCAGGTTGGCCCAGGTCAACGACCGATAGGCGAGGCTGGCGATCACCGCGGCAAGACATCCGAGCGCGGCCGCATCGGTAGGAGACGCGATGCCGATTATGAGACTGCCGATCACGGTTGCGAATATGCCCGACAGCGGAACGACATAGACGAAGAACGGCCGCCAGCGTTCCCACATCGTCATTTGCGGCAGGTCTTCGGACGGCGCCAGGTCGGGCCGCATCGACGCGGCGATGACGATCATCAGCACGAACGCCGCCGACAGGATCAGCGCCGGTATGATCCCGGCAACGAGGATTTGCGATATCGAAATGCCGGCGAGGCTGCCGAGCAGTACGGCGAGGGCAGAGGGCGGTATCAGCATTGCGATGGCGCCGGATGCCATGATCGGGCCCATTGCCAGCGTCGGATGATAGCCCTTCTTCAGCATGCTCGGCATCAGCGTAGAGCCAAGCATGGCGGTATTGGCGATGGTCGAGCCGGAGAGCGCGGCGAAAATCGTGCCGCCGAAGACGGTCACAACCGCGAGACGGCCCGGAATGCGCGTGACCAGCCGCTCCACCGCATCGATCGCGCGGTGCGCGACGCGCGATTGGAACAGGATTTCGCCCATCAGGATGAACAACGGGATGGGTGCGAGGGAATAGTTCGCAACCGATTGAAATGCGTTTCGCGCCATCTGGATAAGGCCGCTCTCGCCTCCCAAGATGAAATAGGCGCCGACGACGTTCACGGCGATGAAAGCGAACGCGACCGGCAGACCTGTTGCGAGCAGCAGGATCAATGCGCCGAGCATCAATGAGAGCGTCAGCGCCCAATCCATATCAAAGCCCTGCCTGATGCGCTTCGGTCTCGGGACCGACCGCCGCGCGTCTCAGAAATTCCAGCGTCAAAAGAAGTCCGCCGATGAAGGGTGCCAAGAGCGGTATCCACTCGGGGATGACGAGGACGCCGCGCATCATCGACCCGCGAGACAGCGCGATCATCAAGGCGCTCAGCGTCGCCCAGGTGAAGAGCGCCGACAGCAGTGCGCCCAAAAGGGAGGTGAGCCGATCGACTAGCCGTCGCCGCGCCGGCGAAAGGCCGGACAGCACGATGTCGACGGAGACGTGGGCATTCTTGCGAAGGACCCACGGCGCACCGAGAAAGGTCGCCGCCATCAGTCCCATCTCGATCGCGTCTATCATGCCGTAGACGTTCTGGCCCGCGAAGAACCGCAGGCCGACATTGAGAACGAGAACGAGCGTGATCAGGACGAAAACGATCCCCGCCAATACGGCGAAAGCGTGGATCGTCGCGTCTTGCAGGCGGGCAAGCGTGCGCATGAACCTGGCTTATTCCTGGAAGCAGCCCTGCAGCGTTTCCGCGAATGCGGGATTGACCGTCATCGCGCTTTCCCAGCCGGCATCTTGCGCGGCCTGAAGCCAAGTCGCCGAATCCGCCTCGCTGAGTTCGATGGTCTCGATCCCGGCTTCTGCCTGCGCTGCGCGCTCCTGCTCGTTCAGGTCAACGTTGTTGGCGTTCTGCTCTTCCAGCCAGGCCATGCCTTCCTCCAGCAGTGCGCGCTGCTCGTCGCTCAGGCCTTCCCACGTTTCGAGATTGACGAGGATTTCGACATCGACCTGATAGAAGCCTGGGTCGACGCGGTAGTTCGTCTGCTCGTCCCAGCCGAGGTCCAGCACGCCCTGGATCGGCCAGCCATATCCGTCGATCGTGCCGCGCTCAAGCGCGGTATAGACATCGCCTGGGGCGGTCGTGACGGGGGTGGCGCCAAGAGCTTCGAACATCGCCTGGTAGACAGGCGTCGTGCGGATGGTGAGCCCGCTGAGGTCCGCGCTTTCGATTGGCTTCGTCAGATAGAGGTGGAAGTTCACGCCATCGCCGGTGCGGCCCAGATATTTGACGTTCATCTTTTCCTGGTGAAGCGTATCGACGGCCTCATAGCAGCCATTCTCGCGCTGTTGCTGAATTGTGGTCTGGGCGAGTTTCAGGGCATCGCCTTCCGGCAGCACGTTCGTGTAGAAGGCCGCCGTCACATTGGCCATATCGACGACCCCGGACGAAACAGCGTTCCCGACTTCGAATGGCGGAATGGATTCAGGCCCGCCGACGCTCTGGATCTGGAGCACGCCTTCGCCGTTCTCGTTGATCCACTGGACCAATGCCTCATAAGGCCTGGAGAAGGCCGTTCCCGTGGCGAAGCCCGAAACGGCACGCAAAGTGGTTTCCTGAGCGAGCGCAGGGCCCGTCAGCAGCAGGCATGCAGATGCAATAAGCGTCAGCTTGTTCATGATCGTCCTCCCATGATCCCGGCAAGCTTGGCAGATGCCAATCCTCTCCCAGCCAGGAAATATCCATTTGCATGTATCGATAATCAGAAGCCCAAGCACGGTCAAGGCGCGACGGTCGGGGTCAGGCGATCTCGGCCAGCCGTTCGCGCAGTTCGACAGGATCGGTAAGGCCGGCATCCAGATCGTCATGGGTCGCGCGCCAGATGGGGGCGGCCTCTGCGAGTAGGGCTCTCGCTTCATCCGTCAATGACGGAAGCCGGCTTCGCTTGTCGGACTTGTCGATGGCGAGAGTGACGAGCTGGCGCCGATGCAGCGGCTTCAGATTGGCCGTCAGCGTCGTGCGGTCCATCGCCAGGAAATCGGCGAGCTGTCCGATGGTTGGCGGGGCAGGTCGGTTGAGCGCCATCAGTATCGAAAACTGCCCGTGAGTCAGGCCGAACGGGCGCAGGGCCTCGTCGAAGCGCCGGGCCAGACGGCGCGCTGCCCGCTGGACTCGAAGGCACAGGCAGCGGTCACGCACTTCGATCGTCGTTGAGAAAGGCAAATCACCGGATTTTGACATATCCATATAATGTTGATATCAACGTAAATGTCCAGTCAGCGGGAGGCTCGTCATGGGACAATCCATCAATTTGCTGATCGGCACCCGCAAAGGTGCCTTTATTCTGAGAAGCGATGAGAAGCGCCGCGAGTGGGAAATGTCGGGGCCGCATTGCGAAACGTGGCCGACCAACCATGTCGTCGGGGATCCGAAAACCGGGGCGATCTACGCCGCCGGCGGCAATGAGTGGTTCGGGCCGGCCGTGTGGAAGTCCACCGACGGCGGCAAAAGCTGGACGCATTCGAGCAAGGGACTTGCCTATGGGGAGGGCGAGGATCCGGTGAAGGCCGTCTGGAGTCTTTGCGTCGCGCCTGATGCGATCTATGCAGGCGTGGAGCCGGCCGGGCTTTTCAAGAGCACCGATGGCGGTGAAAGCTGGGTCCATCTGGACGGGCTGCGCAATCACCCCAGCCGCGAACACTGGATGCCCGGCGGTGCCGGCCTCATCCTTCATTCCCTGCTTGTCGATCCGAGCGACCCGCAATCGATCCATGTCGGCATCTCTTCTGCCGGCGTCTTTCATTCCGCCGATGGCGGCAAGAGCTGGGAGCCGCGCAACAAGGGCACGCGGGCCGATTACCTGCCCGAGGACCAGCGCTTTCCCGAAGTTGGCCAGTGCGTGCACAATCTCGTTAGGGCGGCCGGCGGAAACGGGCGGCTGTACCAGCAGAACCATTGCGGCATGTACCGCAGCGACGATGCCGGCAAGACCTGGCAAAGCATCGAGGATGGTCTTCCGTCGAGTTTCGGATTTCCGGCGGCTGCGCATCCGCGGGACCCCGATACGGTGTTCATGGCGCCGCTGAACGGCGATACCAAGGGGCGCTACATGCCGGATGCCAAAGCCGCAGTTTGGCGCACGCGCGATGGCGGGAAGACGTGGCGAGACCTGCGCGATGGATTGCCGCAGGAGGGCGTCTATTTCAACGTGCTTCGCCAGGCGCTTTCGACCGACAGCCTGTCGCCGGCCGGTGTCTATTTCGGCGCGGCCTCGGGCGCGATCTATGGCAGCGCCGATGAGGGTGAAGGTTGGACGCTGATCGCGCAGAACCTTCCACCGGTCGTGTCCGTTGAAACCTTGGTCGCGTAACCGGCCATGGATGTGTCAGCGGCACGTCCGGCAGTGACGGTGAAGATCGCGGCTGTGCTTGCCGATCTTTTTCCCGGTGCGCCGCGCGAGTTGACCGTGGAAGCGCGCTATGTCGGAGAGATGATCGATGCGCTCGATCAGCTGTTTCCCGGAATGGGAGATCGGATCCGCGACAGCCGCCCGGCTATCCGGCGACACATGAACGTGTTCGTCGACGGCGAGAGGGCGACGCTCGATACGCCCCTGTCGTCGAATGACGAGGTGTTCGTGATCACCGCGATCAGCGGTGGCTAGACCAGAAGACGGATGCGTTGATAGTGGATTTCGGCCAGTTCGCGCTCAACCTCGGTGAGGAACGCGCCGACCGCTTCGTCCTGCTGCTCTTCACTGAAACCAAGCGCTGCCAATTCGTTGAAGATCCCGCCCGCCAACTCCTGGCGGTAGCGGTTGGCCGCTGCAGTCGTGCGTCGCTTGAGCAATTGTGCGGCGGCGTCGCGCACGCGGCGCGCCTGGCTCGTCAGCGGGAAAAGCGCCAGCTCACCGAAGCTGCCCGCAGTGCTCTCGTTCGTCATCGTCGTCATCGTCATCGCCCCAAAACGCCCGACAATCATGCCGAGGCATACCCAACACAAGGAGCCGCTTCGCATTCCTTAAAACGCTGAACTGCCCATGCCATTCCTGCCGGAAGCGTGCCCACTTCTTACCCGCACGATCCGACTTCCAAGCGGCTGCGAATCGCATTCTGCTCGCCGACGATGCTGACGTGGGGAAGTTTACGGATGGTTAGCGACCCGTGATGAGCAAACGCCGCTAGGTTGCTGGAGATATTGACGAAAGATGAATTTCCGCTCCGTACTGCCCGCGCGGCGTGGTCGAGTTCGGGTGTGTGTGCTGGGCGAAATCGAGATGAGCCGGTGCTATGTGGAGGCGCTTGCATGCAGGGGTCCTCGCGGCAAATTCGTGGCGTGCGCCTTGAACCTGCGGAAGCTTCCGCAACATAATGGCTCTTCGATCGTTTGTTCCGGTGCCGAACCAGCCGGCCAACCGCACCTTTCATAGCCACGCATCGTCGGGCCGAAATTCACGCTACAGGGAGCCGTTCATGACCCGTCTCGCACTTGTCACCGCAAGCCTTTTCGGGGCTACGCTCCTCATGGGAACAGCCCATGCGCAGGTCGTCGTCTCATCGAAGATCGATACCGAGGGCGGCGTCCTCGGCAGCATGATCATCCAGGTCCTCGAACATGCCGGCATCGAAACGGAAGATCGCCTGCAACTGGGCGGCACGCCTGTCGTGCGTGAAGCGATTACGGCCGGCGAAATCGACATCTATCCGGAATACACCGGCAACGCCGCGTTCTTCTTCGACCGTGCGGACGACGACATCTGGCGTGACGCCGATGCCGGCTTCGAGGAAGCAAAGTCGCTCGACTACGAGGCGAACCAGATCGTTTGGCTGACGCCTGCACCTGCCAATAACACGTGGGCGATCGCTATCCGCGAGGATGTGGCGACCGAGAACAGTCTCGCGTCGATGAGCGATTTCGCGGCTTGGGTGAATGGTGGCGGCGAAGCCGTACTCGCAGCCTCCGCCGAATTCGTGAATTCCGAAGCCGGGCTTCCGTCCTTCCAAGAGGTCTACGGGTTCGAACTGACCGGTGACCAGCTCATCACGCTTTCGGGCGGCGATACGGCTGCAACCATCCAGGCGGCTGCGCGCGAAACCAACGGGGCGAACGCTGCCATGGTCTATGGAACGGACGGCGGCATCGCGCCTTCGGGCCTCGTCGTCATGGAAGACGACCAGAGCGTTCAGCCCGTCTATAACCCCGCACCGATCATCCGCGAAGAAATCCTCGAGGCCAATCCTCAGATCGAGGAAGTGCTGACGCCGGTTTTCGAGTCGCTTTCGCTGGAAGCCCTGCAGCAGTTGAACGGACGCGTACAGGTCGGCGGTGAAGCGGCGAATGCTGTCGCTGAAGACTACCTGACGTCGAACGGCTTTCTGGATTGATCGACGGCGCACGGCTCCGGCCGTCACGTCATGGGCAGATGATGATGCGGTTTGCCGTAGCGGCAGCTGAGATGGATTGCGAGGCGCAATGACCGCATCGGCTTTTGCCCTGGATGAGGAGACGCCGGGACGGGTCCGTTTGGACAAGCTCGGCGTCTTGATTTTTGCCGGCATCGTTTTGGTGCTGTTCTTCGCGCCGTTCGTGACGTTTGCTGCGAACCGGATCGTTCTCGGTGAAGGTCTTGGTATGGCTCAGGCGCTCCCCGGGCCCTGGGCCTATGCGCTCTGGGTTGCGTCGGTCGCCATTTCCGTCATCGCCGTCGTCCGTTGCCCGGTATGGCTGCGGCTGCTTGCCAGTTGCGCAGGCATCGCTTTGCTGGCGGTCTGCGTCGGCATGGCGGCATCGGGGCTGGTGGAAGAGGGCGACACGGTCGCGCGGGTCTCGCCGGCGTCCGGTTTCTGGCTCCTGTTCGCATTGTTCGGCTTGCTCGCCATGGATGCGCTGGCCCGGTTGAAGCTCGCACCGATCAAACGCATCTTGCTGGTCGGTCTCGCGGCCGCGGCTTTGGCAGTCTGCCTTGCCAGCGGCCTGTGGGACGATCTGTCGGTCATGCGCGAGTATCAGAACCGCGCCGCAAGCTTCGGTCGGGAAGCGGAGCGCCACTTGTTCCTGGCTCTCGGATCGCTCGGGGTCGCCGCGCTCGTTGGCATTCCGCTCGGAATTGTCTGCCATGAGGTGAAAGCTGTGCGTGGCCCGGTGCTGGGCGTGCTCAACATCTTGCAGACGGTGCCTTCGATCGCCCTTTTCGGGCTTCTGATCGCGCCTCTGTCCTGGTTGGCAGACACGGTGCCGGTGCTGCGCGAAATCGGAATCAGCGGCATCGGGGCGGCGCCTGCCTTTATCGCGCTATTCTTTTATTCGCTGCTCCCTGTGGTGGCGAACACGGTGGTTGGCCTGGCCGGCGTGTCGACTGCTGTGACGGAGGCGGCGGCCGGCATGGGCATGACGGAGCGGCAGCGGCTCTTTCGGATCAAGCTGCCGCTCGCCTTTCCGGTGATCCTGACCGGTATCCGCATCGTGCTCGTCCAGAATATCGGGCTCGCGACGATCGCGGCGCTGATCGGCGGCGGCGGATTCGGCGTGTTCGTATTCCAGGGCGTCGGGCAGACGGCGATGGATCTCGTTTTGCTCGGTGCGCTGCCGACGGTGGGGCTCGCTCTCGCGGCGGCCGTGCTGCTCGACGCCATCATCGACATGGTCCGGCCTGCCGGGCTCAAGGAGACCGCTCGATGATCGAGATCGAAAACGTAACCAAGCGCTATGGCGACAATACCGTCGTCGACGACGTGAGCCTCAAGGTTGGGAAGGGGCAGGTCGCCGTCATCGTCGGCACGTCCGGCTCAGGCAAGACCACGCTCCTGCGCATGGTGAACCGGCTGGTCGAGCCGAGCGAAGGGCGTATCCTGATCAATGGCCACGATACGCGCGAAATGCCGGCCTACCAGCTGCGGCGGAAGATCGGCTATGCGATCCAGGGCCACGGGCTCTTCCCGCACCGGACGGTGGCGGAAAACATCGCGACGGTGCCATATCTCGCCGGCTGGGACCGTGCCCGCATCGATGCGCGGGTCGATGAATTGTTGAGCCTCTTCCAACTGGAGCCGCAGCAATATCGCGACCGCCATCCCATTCAGCTGTCGGGAGGCGAACAGCAGCGCGTCGGTGTCGCCCGTGCATTGGCTGCCGAACCCGACGTCTTGTTGATGGACGAACCCTTCGGCGCACTCGACCCGATCATTCGTGCGAAAGCGCAGGACGATTTGCTCGATATCCAACGCAAGACGGGCGTCACGGTGCTCCTCGTCACCCACGACATGGACGAGGCCATGCGGCTCGGCGACCGGATCGCCGTGATGGCTGACGGGAAGGTCGTCCAGTATGCCGACCCGGCGACGCTGCTGGTGAAGCCTGCGACCGATTTCGTCGACAACCTGGTTGGTACGGCGGATCGGCCGTTCCGGCTTCTCTCGCTGCGCAAGGTCGACGACGTGATGGAACCGGGAGGAGCCGAAGGCGAGCCCGTCCAGCCGTCCACGTCGCTGCGCGAGGCCTATGCGAACATGCTGTGGCAGGGCAGGGAGGCATTGCCTGTCGTCGATGCATCGGGTGCCGCGATGGGTCAGGTCCGCCTTGCTGCGATTTCCCGTCTGGCAGCGCGTCCGGCATGAGGCTTACGGTTGCCATGGTGGCGCGGTTCGTCGCGCTGATCCTGTTGCTCGCCTTCCTGTTTGCGCCGTCGCTTTTCGAGCCGCTGCTGCGGCCGCTGGCTGGCGCGCGCGCGCCGGCCATCTACAATCAGGGCAGCCTGCTTTCGCTAACCCTCAGCCATATCGGTATCACGATCGCCGCGACGCTGGCCGCCACGGTGCTTTCCGTCGCGCTTGCGGTCGTCGTGACCCGCGATTTCGGCCGGGAGTTCCTGCCCCTTTCTCGCTCGATCGCCAACATCGGTCAAACATTTCCGCCCGTCGCCGTGCTCGCCCTCGCAGTGCCGATCGTCGGCTTCGGGACCAGGCCGACGCTGATCGCGCTTTTCCTCTATGCGCTCCTGCCGGTCTTCGAGAACGCTCTGACGGGATTGACGACGCTGCCTTCGAGCGTGCGGGAAGCGGCGCGGGGCATGGGCATGACCGGCTGGCAGCGGTTGATGCGCGTCGAACTCCCGCTGGCCTTTCCAGTCATCCTCGCCGGCGTGCGGCTTGCCTTCGTGATTTCGCTCGGAACGGCGACGATCGGCTCCACTGTCGCCGCACCCACCCTGGGCGAAGTGATCATCGCCGGCCTGCTTTCGAGCAACACGGCCTTCGTGCTGCAGGGAGGGTTGATCGTCGCCATCATCGCCGTTCTGTCCTATGACGCCATGAGCGCACTGGAACGAATGGCCGCTCGCAGGCTTGGACGTCCAGCGACTGCCACCTGAACCCGGAAGTTTTTGATGCCGCTTGATCCGACCTACCGCGCCGCACCGCGCCACCAGGCTCTTGGCCAGGACTTCTTCGACCCGGTCGAAGCTGCCGATTTTCCGTCCACGACACTGCGATACCGGAACCGCGACGCCGCTGCCGACGTAGGATTGACGGCTCTGACCGACGCAGAATGGGTGAATCATTTCGGGCGTTTCGAGCCGCTTCCGGACAATCTGCCGGAGCCGCTGGCGCTGCGCTATCACGGCCACCAGTTCCGCCAGTACAATTCCGATCTCGGTGATGGTCGCGGGTTTCTCTTTGCGCAACTTCTGGACCGGGACGATCGTCTGCTCGACCTCGGCACGAAGGGATCCGGCCAGACGCCATGGTCGCGCCAGGGCGATGGCCGCCTGACATTGAAGGGCGGTGTGCGCGAGGTCCTCGCGACGACGATGCTGGAAGCGCTCGGCGTCAACACCTCACGCTCGTTCAGTCTCATCGAAACCGGCGAAGAGTTGATGCGGGGTGACGAGCCATCGCCCACGCGCTCATCGGTTCTGGTGCGGCTCAGCCATTCCCACATCCGCATCGGGACTTTCCAGCGCTTCGCCTATCTGGAACAGCCCGACCGCATCGAGGCGCTGCTGCATCATGCGGTTCGCAACTACATGCCCGACTGCGCCCGCGCCGACACGAAAGCCACAGCGATCGCGTTCCTGGACAGGGTCTGTCGAAACGTGGCGCGCACCGGGGCACAGTGGATGGCTGCCGGCTTCGTGCACGGCGTGCTGAATACCGACAACATCAACATCACGGGCGAAAGCTTCGACTACGGCCCGTGGCGGTTCCTGCCAATCCTCGACCCATCCTTTACCGCCGCCTATTTCGACCAGACGGGGCTTTATGCCTTCGGGCGGCAGCCGGAGACGCTTTTCTGGAACCTTGCGCGGCTGGCGGAATGCCTGCTGGCGCTCGCTCCGTTGGAAGACATCGAGCCGGTCGTGCGCGCATTCCCGGATCATTATCGCGCAGCCTTCGACCGGCAGATCGTTGCACGTCTCGGCCTCGAACCACTCGATGCCGCAACTGACCGGGAACTTGCGGAAGGTTTTTGGAAGTTCCTCGCCGCCAGTGCCATGCCGTTCGAACAGGCTTTCTTCGACTGGTTCGGCGGCGTTCCGGATCGCGCTGGTCGAAGCCCTGTCGCGGCCGAATATGCGCGCGAGAACTTCGCCGAAGTCCGCGCGCTCATCGATCGCTACCAAACCCGCGCCGATATCGATCTCGCGCATCCGTCACTGGCCGCGATCACTCCGGTCACCATGCTGATCGACGACGTCGAGCGGATCTGGTCCGGGATTGATTCCGACGACGATTGGAGCGCTTTCCACGAGGCGCTCGGCCAGATGGTTGATCTGCGCGATGCCTACAGGCTGACGGGACTGGCTCGCTAGCCGTCTCGGCAAGCACCGATTGTGAGTGACGTCGTTTTCCGTCCTTCCTTTCGTCAAGCTGTCATGCTTATCGGTCATAGGCTCGGCTTTCGTGTCATCGAAGACCAATTCGGAGACTGATTCACCATGCGCTATGCGCTTTATTTCACGCCGCCGATGAGCGACGCGTTGCAGCGAACCGCGTCGCGCTGGCTCGGCCGGAACGCGTTTTCGGGTGCATCGCTCAGCCAGCCCAACGGCTTGGGTCTCGCTCTCGATGAAATCATAGCGATCACGGCGGCGCCGCGCCGATATGGCTTTCACGCGACCATCAAAGCGCCGTTTGCTCTGGCGGACGGCCTGACGAAAGCCGATCTCCTGTCCGAGATCATGCATTTTTGCGGTGAACTGGAGCCCTTCGATCTGCCGCCGCTCCACATCGAACGACTCGGCCCGTTCTTCGCCCTGACGCCAAGCGCTCCATCGCCGGCCCTCCAGAACTTTGCCGACGCGGTCGTTCGCCGCTTCGACCGGTACCATGCTCCGCTGAGCGAGGCTGATCGGGCGCGGCGCAATGTCGATCGTTTGACGGAACGGCAAGTGGCGTATCTGGACAGGTTCGGCTACCCCTATGTCTTCGAGGAATTCCGCTTTCACATGACGCTGACGGGGCCCGTCGATGCCGGTGACGCAGACCGGATCGAGGCGGCTTTGCACCAGGTATTTGCGCCTTTACTGGACAAGCCTGTCACCGTCAGCAATCTGGCGCTGTTCGTGGAACCGGAAAAGGGGGCCAACTTTTCGGTGGATTCACTGCATCCACTCGGATCCTTCAGAGCCGCAAAACGGGCGGCCGCACAATGACGCTTCACGACAAGAATTTGCAGGTACGGATGAGCACGGTGAACGAGACGATCCTGAAGAATGCGATGCTGGTACTGGCCGATCGGGTGGTCGAGGGCCATCTCGTCATCCGCGACGGGGTGATCGCGGAGATCGGCGAGGGGTCGACGTCGGCTCCTGGCGACGATCTCAAGGGCGATTACCTGATGCCGGGCCTCGTCGAACTTCACACCGATCACCTCGAGGGCCACTACGGCCCACGGCCGGGGGTGCGCTGGAATGCGATCGCGGCGGTTCAGGCGCATGACGCGCAGATAGCCGCATCCGGCATCACCACCGTCTTCGATTGCCTGCGCATGGGATCAGATGAGGATGGCGGCTTCAAGCCCGGCGAGATGCGCAGCCTTGCCGATGCGATCGAGCAGGCGCAGCGCGAAGATCGGCTGCGGTCGGATCACTTTCTGCATCTGCGATGCGAGGTTTCGGCGGCGGATGTCCTCGATGCCTTCGAAAAGTTCCGCAGCGACGATCGTGTGCGACTGGCATCGCTGATGGATCATGCCCCCGGCCAGCGGCAGTTCCAGACGATGGATCAGTATACGCTCTACTACAAGACGAAGCGCGGGCTGACCGACGAGCAGTTCGAGGTCTTCGTCGCCAAGCGGCAGGAGCAGTCGGCCCGCTATTCCGCCCCGCATCGTCGCGCAATCGCCGAGCACTGCCGCGGCGCCGGCGTGACGCTGGCCAGCCACGACGACGCGACGCTCGACCATGTCGACGAGGCGATTGCCGATGGCGTCGGCCTTGCCGAATTCCCGACATCGAAGGAAGCCGCTCGCGCGTCGCACGAAGCCGGCATGAGCGTGCTGATGGGTGCGCCGAACGTGGTGCGCGGTGGATCGCATTCCGGCAACATCGCCGCAAGGGATCTCGCCGAAGCCGGCATTCTCGATGTTCTGTCCTCCGACTACGTGCCGTCGAGCCTGCTGCAGGCGGTCTTCAAGCTCGCCGATGATGTGGACGCGATTTCTCTGCCGCAAGCGGTCGCACTGGTCACATCCACGCCGGCGCGGACCGTCGGGATGGACGATCGCGGCGTCGTCGCGGTCGGCAAGCGGGCCGATCTGCTGCGCGTGCGCAATCTCGATCAGTTGCCGATCGTCCGGACCGTGTGGCGTCAGGGACGCCGCGTCATCTGATGGCGGAACGGTCGCTGGGAGATCCTGCGGGAACCTTGATCGTCGTGCTCGGTCCGAGCGGGTCGGGCAAGGATACGATCATCGATTTCGCGCGTGAAACGCTTCGCGGACGAAGCGATGTCTTGTTCGTGCGCCGGGTGGTGACCCGCGACGCTGCCGTTCAGGCTGAAGATCACGACACGCTTGACGAGGCCGCGTTCCTGGCAGCCGAACAGGCGGGCGCCTTCGCCTTCACCTGGAGGGCCCATGGCCTGAGTTACGGCTTGCCGAGCTCGATGGACGGCCATCTTGCCTCAGGCGGCATCGCGATCGCCAACGGATCGCGTGCGACTTTGCCCGATCTGCGGCGACGCTATCCGACGCTCGTGCCGGTGACACTGGCGGTCGCTCCGGATGTTTTGGCTGCACGCATCGCTGCTCGTGGGCGAGAAAGCCAGGCTGAGATCGCGGCGCGGCTTCAGCGCGCGGAGCGGTTCGCGCTCGACACGCCGGACCTGACGATCATCGACAACAATGGCGCCCCGGAAATTGCCGGCCGCGCTTTCGTGCGTCTCATAGAGCAGGTGTCGGCGAGAAACCCCGCTATCGCTTGACGAGCGCGCTCAGGATGTCGGCCGGGCTGACGACGCCGACGATACCGCCATTCTCCACCACGGCCAGCGAACTTGGATAATGGTTGGCAAGCGTTTCCAGCATTTCCCTGACAGGCGTGCGGCGTTTGACCGATCCGCCGACGGTTTCCTTCGCGCCTGCCTGTCCGGGCCGCATCACGTCTTCCGCGCACAGCACGCCAAGCGGATTGAGGTGGGCGACGAACTCGGCGACATAGTCGTTCGCCGGACGTAGCACGATCTCTTCCGGCCGCCCGGCCTGGATGATGCGGCCGCCTTCCATGATCGCAATCTTGTCGCCGATCTTCACCGCCTCTTCGAGGTCGTGGCTGACGAAGAGGATCGTGCACTTCATGCGTTGCTGCAGTTCGATCAGTTCATCCTGCAGCTTCGTGCGGATGAGCGGATCGAGCGCGGAGAAGGGCTCGTCCATCAGAAGGATCGGTGCGCCCGTCGCAAAGGCGCGGGCGAGGCCGACGCGCTGCTGCATGCCACCGGAAAGCTCATGGACCTTGCGGTCAGCCCAATCGGTGAGACCGACCGTATCGAGCTGCGATGCGACACGCTCCTTGCGCTCGTTTGCGGGTACACCCGAAAGCTCCAGGCCGAAGCCCACATTCTCGGCGACCGTCCGCCAAGGCAAGAGGCCGAACTGCTGGAACACCATGGATACGCGCTCGGTGCGCAGTTGCCGGAGAGTCTTGCGGTCCGCCTTGGCCACATCGACCATGCCCTTGCCGGTCTCGACCTTGACCGAACCGCGGGCAACCTTGTTGAGGCCGTTCACGGCGCGCAGCAAGGTCGACTTGCCAGATCCCGACAGGCCCATCAGCACGGCAATCTCGCCTTCGCCAACTTCCAGCGAGCAGTTGTGGACGCCCAGCACCTGATCGGTCTGTTGCTGGATCTCGCTGCGCTTCATGCCCTTGTCCATCAGGGGCAGGGCCACCTTCGGATTGTCGCCGAAGACGATGCAGACGTCTTCGAAGCGGATCATCGGTTGATTGCTCATGCCTCGTTCTCCCGGCGGAAGATGCGGTCGAGGATGATGGCGACGACGACGATGACGAGACCGGATTCGAAGCCGAGGCCCGTATTCACGGAGTTCAGCGCCCGGACGACGGGCACACCAAGGCCGCTGGCACCAACGAGCGCTGCGATGACGACCATCGACAGCGACAGCATGATCGTCTGGGTGAGGCCTGCCATGATCTGGGGCAGGGCATAGGGAAGCTCGATCTTCCAAAGCATCTGGCGCGACGTCGCCCCGAATGCACGGCCGGCCTCGATCAGCGCCGGTGGCGTCGACGAGATGCCGAGATGGGTCAGGCGGATGGGCGCCGGGATGACGAAGATGGCCGTAGCGATGAGGCCTGGCACCATGCCGATGCCGAAAAAGACAATTGCGGGAATCAGATAAACGAATGTCGGCAAGGTCTGCATCAGGTCGAGGATGGGGCGCACCCAGGCGTAGAGCTTCGGCCGATGGGCGGACGCGATGCCGATCGGGACTCCGATTCCCATACAAAGCGCGCAAGCCGAAAGCACGAGCGTCAGGGTTTCGGTCGTCTCGCGCCAATAGCCCTGATTGATGACGAACAGGAAGCCGACGAGCGTCAGCGCTGCCACTTTCCACGAGCGCTGCAGCACATAGGCGAGCGCCGTGAAGATGAGAACCATCACCAGCGGATGGGGTGTCTGAAGAACCCATAATACGCCGTCGATGATGCTTTCCATGACGCTGGCGATGAAGTCGAAGATCCAGGACGCATTGCGCGTCAACCAGTTGACGACGTCGCTTGCCGTCTGTCCCACGGGGATCTTGTTGTCGGCTATCCATTCCATCGAAGTGTCCCCAGTCCTGCCGACCATAACCTGAGCGGTGGGTCGGCCTACGGCGTTCGCCGATCATATATTCGTCGCGGCGGCTGGCCCTCACCTCCCAACTGCGCGACGTCTCATTTTGAAGGTGGCCGCCGGGCGGACCCTAGGGAACGCCCGGCGGCCAATGCGGTGTCAGAGACCGAGTTCGGCGCGAACGGCAGCCAGGCCTTCTTCACCATCGGCCGTCGTCACGCCATCGAGCCATGCGTCTAGTGTGTCGGGGTTTTCGGTGATCCAGGCCTGCGCGGCGGCGCGGGCATCCTCGCCATCGTCGAGGATCGCGCCCATGATCTGGTTTTCCATCTCGAGCGTGAACGTCAGGTTGGTAAGGAATTTCCCGATGTTCGGGCATTCTTCGGCGAGACCAGTGCGCGTGACGGTGTGAACGGTGCCGACATCGCCGAACCATTCCTCACCGCCGGTCAGATACTCCATCTCGATGTTGCTGTTCATCGGATGCGGAGCCCAGCCGAGGAAGACCACGTCATCCTCTGAGTTCACAGCACGGCCGACCTGGGCCAGCATCGCCTGCTCGGAGCTTTCGACGACCTCGAATTCGCCAAGGCCGAACGTGTCGTTCTCGATCAGGCTGATGATATATCCATTGCCTTCGTTTCCTGGCTCGATGCCGTAAATCTGGCCATCGAGTTCTTCTTGGAACGTGGCGATGTCTTCGAAGGTCGTCAGACCCTTGTCATAGGTGTATTTCGGAACGGCGAGCGTGTATTGCGTGCCTTCCAGATTGGTGGCGACTTCCTCGATCGTGCCTTCATCCAGATAAGGCCGGATGGCGCCTTCCTGAGCAGGCATCCAGTTGCCGAGGAAGATGTCGGTGTCGCCATCGGCGATCGACTGGAACGTGACGGGGACGGACAGGATGTTCGTGCGTGTCTCATAGCCCAGCGCTTCGAGAACGAGCGTCGTGGCGGCTGTGGTGGCCGTAATGTCGGTCCAGCCCACATCCGAGAAGGTCAGCGAGGAGCAGGCATCCTGCGCCAATGCCGGCCCGGCGAGGACGGTCGAGACAAGCAGGGCTCCGGCGAATTTCGCGTGGCGTGCCATAGGTATCTGTTCCCTTTTTCTGGAATTGCATCAAGCGCTTCGGCAGCGCAAGCGATGGACGTTAGCATTCCGCTGCTCCGGCAAAAAGCGCCGATTTTTTCTTGATTGACGCATCAATCAAAATAAATTAGCCCCGGATTGCAAGTGCTTTTTTGCATTTTTGGAGTTGGTGATGCCGAAATTGGGAATGGAGCCGATCCGCCGCCGCGCGTTGATCGACGCTGCCATCGCCGAAATCGGGGCGAAGGGCGGCCTCGACGTGACTGTGGGCCAGATCGCCAAGCGGGCAGGTGTGTCGGCCGCACTTGCGCATCATTATTTCGGCAACAAGCAGCAGATCCTGATCGAGACGATGCGTCATCTTTTGCGGGAGTTCAACGTGGTCGCCAAGGGGCGAATGCGGGCTGGGCAGACCCCGCGCGAAAGGCTGAGCGCAATCGTCGAAGCGAGCTTCGGCGTCGAACAGTTCAGCGACGCGACTGTCGCAACCTGGCTCGCCTTTTACGCGGAGACCCGAAAGTCGTCGGAGGCCTACACGCTCCTGAACGTCTATACCCGTCGCCTGCGGAGCAATCTCCTGCATGCGCTGAGGCAACTCAGCCAACGCCCTGAAGACACGGCCGAAATGATCGGCGCTTTGATCGATGGTCTCTACATTCGCCAGTCGCTCAAGCCAGGTCCGGCATCGCCGAAGGACGCCATCCGTCTTGTGGAGAACTTCATCGACAACCTTCTGATCGCGGAGCGCGCCCGATGAGGCCGAACATTCTCACCATCATGGTCGATCAGCTGAACGGGACGCTCTTCCCGGACGGACCGGCGGATTGGCTGCACGTGCCGAATCTGAAGCGGCTTGCCGCGCGCTCCGCGCGCTTTCGCAATGCCTATACGGCCTCGCCGCTCTGTGCGCCCGGTCGAGCAAGCTTCATGTCCGGCCAGCTGCCGAGCCGCACCCGCGTCTACGACAATGCGGCCGAGTTCGCCTCCGACATCCCGACATTTGCGCATCATTTGCGTCGCGCCGGCTACCAGACGTGTCTTTCGGGCAAGATGCACTTCGTTGGCCCGGATCAGCTGCATGGATTTGAGGAAAGGCTGACGACGGACATCTATCCGGCCGATTTCGGCTGGACGCCGGATTACCGCAAGCCCGGTGAGCGGATCGACTGGTGGTACCACAACATGGCGTCGGTCACTGGGGCGGGTGTGGCCGAGATCACCAACCAGCTCGAATATGACGACGAGGTCGCCCATCACGCGCTTGCCAAGATCTACGATCTCGGGCGTGGCAAGGACGATCGGCCTTGGCACCTGACGGTGAGCTTCACGCATCCGCACGACCCCTACGTCGCGCGCAAGCGCTTCTTCGATCTCTACGAGGACTGCCAGCATCTGCAGCCGGACGTGCCGGCCATGCCCTACGAGGCGCATGACCCGCACTCCAAGCGCATCTTCGATGCCAATGACTGGCGGTCCTATGCGATTACCGAGACGGACATCGCCCGGTCGCGGCAGGCCTATTTTGCCAACCTCTCCTATCTCGACGAAAAGATCGGGGCGCTGCTCGATGCGCTGGAGGCCACGCGCCAGGAAGCGATCGTCGTCTTCGTTTCGGACCACGGCGACATGCTCGGCGAGCGCGGGCTCTGGTACAAGATGAACTTCTTCGAGGGCTCGGCGCGCGTGCCTCTGATGATCGCGGCGCCCGGTCTGACGGCTGGCCTCGTTGAAGAGCCCGTCTCGACGCTCGACGTCACGCCGACGCTGGCCGACCTTGCCGGGATATCGCTGGACGACATCATGCCGTGGACCGACGGCGAAAGCCTCGTGCCCGTCGCGGCAGGAACCAAACGCTCTCGCCCGGTGCCGATGGAGTATGCGGCGGAAGCGTCCATCGCGCCGCTTGTCGCGATCCGGGATGGCCAGTGGAAATACGTGCATTGCCAAGCCGATCCGCCGCAACTCTTCGACCTTGAGAACGACCCGCACGAACTCAGCAATCTCGCTGCCGATCCCGTCCATGCAGAGACGGCCGCGCGGCTTGCCGAGGTGGTCGCCGCCAAGTGGGATCTGGCTGCCTTCGATGCATCCGTGCGCCAAAGCCAGGCGCGGCGCTGGGTCGTCTACGAGGCGCTTCGCAACGGCAGCTACTATCCCTGGGATTACCAGCCATTGCGCAAGGCATCCGAGCGCTACATGCGCAACCACATGGACCTGAACGTCGTCGAACACGACAACCGCTTTCCCCGAGGTGATTAATGCGCGCCCAACCCCAAGCATCCCATTTCGTTGACGGACGCTATGTCGAGGATACGGCAGGCGACGCTTTCGAAAGCGTCTTTTCGGCGACCGGCGAGGTAATCGCCAAGCTGCATGCCGCGACCGATGCGATCATCGAGGAGGCTGTCGCGTCGGGTCGGCGCGCCCAGAAGGAATGGGCGGCACTCGCGCCCGTGGAGCGTGGACGCGTACTGCGGCGGGCCGCCGATATCATCCGCGCTCGCAATCGCGAATTGTCGGAACTTGAGACGCTGGATACCGGCAAGCCGATTCAGGAGACCACCGTCGCCGACGCGTCCTCGGGAGCCGATTGCCTGGAATTCTTCGGCGGGCTCGCCGCCACCCTCAATGGCGAGACGATCCCGCTCGGGCGCGATTTCGCCTATACGCGGCGCGATCCGCTCGGCCTATGTGTCGGGATCGGCGCCTGGAACTACCCAACGCAGATCGCATGCTGGAAGGCCGCTCCGGCGCTGGCCGGCGGCAATGCCATGATCTTCAAGCCTTCAGAGATGACGCCGCTTTGCGCGCTGAAGATCGCGGAAATCTTCATCGAAGCCGGTGCGCCGAAAGGTCTGTTCAACGTCGTGCAGGGCCTGGGCGCAGTGGGGGCCAAGCTCGTGTCCCATCCCGCGGTCGACAAGGTGTCGCTGACGGGATCGGTGCCGACGGGGTCGAAGGTCTACGCAGCCGCGGCTGCCAGGATCAAGCACGTGACGATGGAACTGGGCGGAAAGTCGCCGATCATCGTTTTCGCCGACGCCGATATCGAAAATGCCATCAGCGGCGCCATGCTCGGCAACTTCTATTCGACCGGGCAGATCTGCTCGAACGGCACCCGCGTCTTCGTCCATCGCTCGATCAAGGATCGATTCCTGAGCCGTCTTGCCGAACGCACCGCTTCGATCGTGCTCGGCGATCCGCGAAACGAGGAGACCCAGATGGGGCCGCTCGTCTCGCACGCCCAGCGCGCGAAGGTGGAAGCCTATATCGAGAAGGGCAAGGCAGAAGGCGCGCGCCTGATCGCAGGCGGCGAAAGGGTTTCGCCCAAAGGGCTTGAGGACGGCGCCTTCATCGCGCCGACCATTTTTGCCGACGTGACCGACGACATGACGATCGCGCGCGAGGAAATCTTCGGGCCGGTCATGTGCGTTCTGGATTTCGAGGAAGAGGACGAGGTTGTCGCCCGTGCCAACGGCACAGAGTTCGGGCTCTCGGCCGCGGTCTACACGGCCGATCTCACCCGCGGCCACCGCGTCATCGGCCGTATCGATGCCGGAACGTGCTGGATCAACGCTTACAATCTGACGCCGGTGGAAATGCCCTTTGGCGGCATGAAGATGTCCGGCGTCGGTCGCGAGAACGGTCGTGCCGCGCTGGAGCACTACACCCAGATCAAGAGCGTCTATGTGGGCCTCGGCCCGCAGGACGCACCGTACTGACAGGGCTGCGCTCATGACCATGGAAGCGGATTTCGTCGTCATCGGTTCCGGCTCGGCCGGTGCCGCCACCGCCTATCGGCTGGCCGAGGACGGGCGCCATTCCGTGCTCGTGCTGGAATTTGGTGGAACGGACATGGGCCCGTTCATCCAGATGCCGGCAGCACTGTCCTATCCCATGAACATGGGCATCTACGACTGGGGCTTTGAAAGCGAGCCGGAGCCGCATCTGGGCAATCGCAGGCTCGCAACGCCGCGCGGCAAGGTTATCGGCGGCTCGTCCTCCATCAACGGCATGGTCTATGTGCGCGGTCATGCGCGCGATTTCGACGCCTGGGCGGAACTCGGCGCGCAAGGCTGGTCCTACACGGACGTGCTGCCCTACTTCAAGCGCATGGAGCACTGGCACGCCGGCGGGCCCTTCGCAGATGCCGGTTCAGGCGATCCGTCCTGGCGGGGCCGCTCCGGCCCGATGCACATCACCCGCGGCCCGCGCAAGAACCCGCTCTACCGTGCCTTCGTGGAGGCCGGAAAGCAGGCCGGCTTCGAGACGACGGACGACTATAATGGCGAAAAGCAGGAGGGCTTCGGCCCGATGGAGCAGACGGTCTGGAAAGGCCGCCGTTGGTCCACGGCGAATGCCTATCTGCGTCCGGCGCTGAAGAAAAAGAATACCGAGATCGTCCGCTGTTTCGCCCGTCGCGTCATCATCGAGAATGGCAGGGCGACCGGCGTCGAGATCGAACGCGGCGGCGCCATCGAAATCGTGAAGGCGCGGCGCGAAGTGATCATCGCCGCTTCGTCGATCAATTCACCGAAGCTCCTGATGCTCTCCGGCATCGGTCCGGCCGCGCATCTTGCCGAGCACGGCATCGCGCCGATCGCCGATCGTCCGGGCGTCGGCGCCAATCTGCAGGATCATCTGGAGCTCTACATCCAGTATGCATCACTGCAGCCGATCACGCTCTACAAGCACTACAATCTGATCGGAAAGGGCCTCGTCGGCCTTCAATGGCTGCTGTTCAAGTCGGGCCTCGGAGCATCGAACCAGTTCGAGAGTGCTGCCTTCCTGCGTTCGGCTCCCGGCGTCCAGTATCCCGATATCCAGTACCACTTCCTGCCCATGGCGGTGCGCTACGATGGCAAGGCAGCCGCCGAAGGCCACGGCTTCCAGGCTCATGTCGGGCCGATGCGCTCGCCTTCGCGCGGTTCGGTGACGTTGCGCAGCAGCGAGGCCAAGGACAAGCCGGTGATCCGCTTCAACTATATGAGCCATGAGAAGGACTGGGCGGACTTCCGGCACTGTATCCGCCTGACGCGGGAGATTTTCGGGCAGCCGGCCTTTGCCGATCACGCCGGCAAGGAAATTCAGCCCGGCGTCGACCTTCAGTCGGATGCCGATCTCGACGGCTTCATTCGCGACCATGCGGAGAGTGCCTATCACCCTTGCGGAACGTGCCGCATCGGCCGCGCGGACGATCTGATGGCGGTGGTGGATCCCGAATGCCGTGTCATCGGTGTCGACGGTCTGCGCGTGGCCGACAGCTCGATCTTCCCGCAGATCACCAACGGCAATCTGAACGGCCCGTCGATCATGGTCGGTGAAAAGGCTGCGGACCACATTCTCGGCCGCCAGCCGCTCGCACCGGAAAATGCCGAGCCCTGGATCAATCCACGCTGGGAAACCAGTGACCGCTGAAGCGTTGGGCTAGTCGAAGATCACGCCCTTGGTGACGATGAAGCAGCCATAGGGCCGTTCTTCGCTTGTTTGCACGACGGCATAGGCTTTTCGGGCCGCATCGTAGAACGCATGACGTTCGGTCGACGTCATGCCGATGTCGCCGGCCTCCGCGCGGTCTGCGGCTGCCTTGAATTCCTCATGGATAGGCAGGCGTTCATCGGGTCTGCCGACGACCTGCATGTGGGCGATCGGATGATCGACGAAGCTGTCGAGCGGGAAGAGCTTGAAGAGCGCGTCGGCAAATTCCGTGGTGTCGACGCCTGCGAGCCGGACGATCTTCTTCGTCACCGTATGCAGCGCCACCGATGTCGCCGGAAAGTTTGCATCGCAAATGACGAGCGTGTCCCCATGGCCCATCGAGCGCAGGATCCACAGCAATTCCGCGTCGATCATCGTCGGGATGGACTTCAGCATCTCGGTCTCCTTTGTGCGCCTCGCTGCAGTCTTCGCGGCGATCTTGCGCCTGGTCAATCGATCCATCGCTTGATTTCGCGCCCGAAGGCCGCTTATCACTGACGCCATGGAGCAAGCCGCGCTTTCGCGCTGCAGGAATGAGAGGTCGCCCGATGGACATCCGCCAGATCAACGACGAGTACTCCGTCGCAGCCCAGATCGCTGTCGAGGACGTCAAGGAGATCAAGGAGATGGGCTTCAAGTCCATCGTCTGCCATCGTCCGGACGGCGAAGCGGAGGGCCAGCCGGAATTTGATTCCGTGAAGGCCGAAGCCGAAAAGCTCGGCCTTGAGATTCGCCACGTGCCTTTCGGCGCGGAGGGCGTTTCGGAAGACCAGATCAACGCCTTCGTCGACTGCCTGGACGAAATGCCCCGCCCGATGCTCGGCTATTGCCGCTCCGGCGCGCGCTCGACGAAGATTTACGAACTGACCCGGCACATCCGCAATTGAGGGCGAACCGGATCTTCGAAACTTTGGAAGCGCTTGGCCTTGCGAGCGAAGACAGCCGGACCGTCTTCGCGACGGCAACGCGTGATCGCGATGATCTCACCGTTTACCGCGACAGCCATTCCGGCGTCATCTATATCGACGGGTTCTATGTCGGCGACGAGACCTATGCAGACGGTGGCTTCAAGAAAGCCAATACTAGCTTTTTCGGCGTGCCGGATTACGAGCGCTCTGTCCTCTGCCAGCGCCGTGTTGAAACCCTGCAGCCATTCTATGTCGGCCGGCGGATCGCCGACTTCGGATGTGGACGAGGCGATTTTCTCCGGGCCGTCCGATCCAAAGCCGCCTCGGTCACGGGGATAGAGCTTGAGGAAGGCTATGCCCAGGCCCTCCGTGATGACGATATCGACTGCTTTCATTCGCTCGACGACATCGCGGATGCGTCGCTCGACACGCTCTTTTCCTTCCACGTGCTGGAGCATTTGCCTGATCCTTTGGCTATCCTCGATCGCATGTTCGCCAAGCTTAAGCCCGGCGGCCAGTTGATCGCGGAGGTGCCACACGCGTCGGAATTCCTGCTGAACCAGCTCGATTGTCATGCCTACCGGCGGTTCACGCTCTGGAGCCAGCACCTTGTCCTTCACACGCGCCACTCGCTCGCGCGCCTGATTGGCCATGCCGGCTTTACCGAGATCATTGTCGAAGGTGTGCAGCGTTACCCGGTCTCGAATCACCTGCAATGGCTGTCAAAGGGTAAGCCGGGCGGGCACAAATCATCGCTTTCAGTCATCGATACACCGGCGTTGACCGCGGCCTACGCCGATGCGTTGGCGCGCATCGACGCCACCGATACGCTGATCGCATTCGCTGTGAAGCCCTGACCGATTCGACCTTATCCTTTGGCCGCGTTGCGGATGTCGCTCAGTGAGCGCGTCGGCGTGATCGCTTCGGGGTCGATGCGGATTTCGATGATGGCGGGCTTGCCGCTCGCCTTCGCGCGCTCGTAGGCACTTTCGAATTCCGATGTTTCGGTGACCACCTCGCCATGGCCGCCGAAGGCGCGGGCGTAATCGGCAAAATCGGGGTTGGTGAGATCCGTCGCACTGACGCGGCTTGGATATTCACGCTCTTGGTGCATGCGGATCGTGCCGTACATGCCGTTGTTGATGACGAGCACGATGACGGGCAGGTCGTAGCGCACGGCGGTCGCGAATTCCTGGCCATGCATCAGGAAGCAGCCGTCTCCGGCAAAGCAGATCACGTCGCGTTCGGGGAAGAGTTGCTTCGCGGCGACTGCGGCCGGCATGCCGTAACCCATCGATCCCGAAGTCGGCGCGGCCTGGGTCGCGAAGCCGCGGAAGCGGTGGAAGCGATGGAGCCATGTGGCGTAGTTGCCGGCACCGTTGGTGAAGATCGTATCGGCCTTCGCGTTCTCTTCGAGCCAGTTCATGATGGCGCCCATCTGAACTTTTCCGGGACCTTCCGTGGGCGGCGTGGACCAGGTTCGGTAGGCATCGTGGAGGGCCGCAGCGCGGTCCGCACCTGCGGGCGCCGGATTGTGCGCCGTCGAAGGCAGGGCGGCGCAGAAGGCTGCCGGGCTGGCATTGATCGCGATGTCCGGCCGGTAGACTCGGCCAAGCTCGCCGGCATCCGGGTGCACGTGGATCAGCTTCTGGCGCGGGTAGGGGCTTTCGAGAAGCGTGTAGTTGGACGAAGGCATCTCCGAGAACCGCCCGCCCAGAAGCAGAACGAGGTCGGACTCCTTGATCGCCTCTGCAAGGACTGGGTTGATGCCAATGCCGACATCGCCCGCATAGCAGGGGTGCAGGTGATCAAAGAGCGCCTGGCGGCGGAAGGAGCAGCCGACGGGCAGTTCATGTCGCTCGGCAAAGCTCGCAAACCGGCTGACCGCATCGGCGCTCCAGCGTGATCCGCCGAGAATGGCGAAGGGGCGTTCGGCCTCTGTGATCAGCCGCTCGACCTCCTCCATCTGGTGGGGCGAAGGATAGGTCTCGACGGGCGTGTAAGGCTTCGGCTCGGGCGCGTCCACGATATCGCGCAGCACGTCTTCCGGAAGCGTCAGGACCACCGGGCCGGGCCGGCCGGATGTGGCGACGGCGAAGGCGCGCGTCACGAATTCAGGAATGCGGCGGGCGTCGTCGATCTCGCCAACCCATTTGGCGTATTCGGTGAAGGCCCGGCGGTACTCGATTTCCTGGAAGGCTTCGCGTTCGCGCGCTTCGCGCTGCACCTGGCCGATGAAGAGGATCATCGGGGTGGAATCCTGCCGCGCGATATGGAGGCCGGCGGAGGCGTTGGTGGCACCGGGGCCGCGCGTCACGAAGCAAATGCCGGGTTCGCCGGTCAAGCGGCCCCAGGCGTCGGCCATCATTGTTGCGCCGCCTTCCTGGCGGCAGACGGTCACGCCGATATCGGCATCGACCAGCGCGTCGAGGACGGCGAGATAGCTCTCGCCCGGGACGCAGAAGAGCTGCTTCGTGCCATTGGCCACCAATGCGTCGACAATCAGCTGTCCGCCGGTTCTCATCATCACTTCCTTCTTATTGTTCTTGCGGGCGCCGATGCTCGAGGACGCGATCGACCCAAGATTGAAATGCCTCGATCGGTTGCGCAGCGCCGATTTCGTTCAGCGTTTCGTGGCGAAAGCCGGAGAGCAGGGCAAGCGTCACGTCGCGAAAGCCGGCCCGGCGGAGATCGTCCGCCATCCGATCGACGGCTTTTCCGCCGTTCGTCGCGGGATCTTCCGCGCCACCGACGAGATGGATCGGCAGATGTCGATCGATCCCCGACCAGTTGGCGGCATTTCCGCCGCGATAGATCAGGCCGAAAAGGTCCTGCCAGAGCGACACGGACGCATCGAAGCCGCAAAGCGGATCCGCGATATAGGCGTCGACCACGGTCTGATCGTGTGACAGCCAGTCGAACAGCGTCCGGCGGTTCGGCACCGCCTTGCCCCAGGCCTCAAAAGTCAGTCGCGGCAGCATCCCGCTCGGCACGTCGGAACCCTTCATCGCCTTTTCGATGGCGAGGATCGCCTGTGCCGCACGGCCGGCAGCGCCCGCCTGGAAATTGGAATTCCAGACCGCCACGGCGTCGAAAGCAGCCGGGTTGGAGATGACGCTGTTCCACGCAATGAGGCCGCCCATGGAATGCCCGAAGAGAATCACCGGCAGCCCCTGATGGTTCGTAAGCGCATGGGCACGGACCGCCATCACATCGGCCACGACCTTGCGCCGCCCGTCGTTTGCCCCAAAGCGACCGATCGGCGCGTCGGAAGCGACGGTCTGCCCGTGGCCGCGATGATCGTGGGCGTAGACTTCAAGTCCAGTGGCAGCCATCGATCGCGCGAATGCGCCATAACGCGCGGAGTGTTCCGCGAGGCCATGCGACAGAACGAGGATACCGCGCGCGGTGCCGTCCGCCGGCTGGCGACGCAGGCTCAGTGTGGCGCCAGTCGGACTGTCGATGGAGTATGACTGTTCGAAACTCATGGTCATGGCCGCCATGCATAGGCGAGCCGTCCTCCGGTCGCAATCGTCAGCTTAGGGTCGCGAGTGCTCTCGCTTGAGGTTCAAAGCGCGAGAAGCTAACACTCGCTCCATCGCAGAAGAGGTTATGCCATGACCGACGATCTCATTCTTTTCACCAATCCCATGTCGCGCGGACGCATTGCGCGCTGGATGCTCGAAGAAGCCGGCGTGGACTACGAGACGCGGGCGCTGGGCTACGGTCCGGCCATGAAGGGCGCAGACTATCTCGCCATCAACTCCATGGGGAAGGTACCCGCCATCAAGCATGGGGATCGTATCGTCACCGAATGCGCTGCGATTTGCGCCTATGTCGCCGATGCGTTTCCGCAAGCCGGTCTGGCGCCGGCGCTGGACGACCGGGCGGACTATTATCGCTGGCTCTTCTTTGCAGCCGGGCCGCTCGAAGCCGCCGTCACGAACAAGAGCCTGGAAGTGGCGGTGCCCGAGGACAAGCAGGGTTTCGTCGGGTACGGGAATTTCGACGCCGTGATGACCACCCTTGCCAATGCCCTTTCCCGCGGGCCGTTCGTCGCTGGCGAGAAATTTACCGCTGCGGATGTCTATGTTGGCGCGCAGGTCGTCTGGGGTATCCAGTTCGGCACGTTCGAGCAGCGGCCAGAATTCGCGGACTACGCGACGCGGATGACCGATCGTCCGGCCTACAAGCGCGCCAACGAAAAGGACGATGCGCTGATGGCGGAGATGCAGTCGGCGAGCTAATTGCCGATACGCATTGATAGCGGCGCCCGGATTGCATAAAAGCGGGCCAATCGCAAAGCGCCCCCACAGATCCACGTTCGTTACAGGAAAGATCGCGCCCTCATGGCACGTCAATTCATCTACCACATGGCCGGCCTCAACAAGGCTTACGGTGCAAAGAAGGTGCTCGAGAACCTGCACCTGTCGTTCTACCCCGATGCGAAAATCGGCATTCTCGGTCCCAACGGGGCCGGTAAGTCGACCGTGCTCAAGATCATGGCCGGCATCGACAAGGAATATTCCGGCGAAGCCTGGCTCGCTGAAGGCGCCACCGTCGGCTACCTGGCGCAGGAGCCTGACTTGGATCCGGCACTGGACGTGTTCGGCAACATCATGACGGGCGTGGCGCGCAAGACCGCGATCATCGACCGTTACAACGAACTGATGATGAACTATTCCGACGAGACGGCCGACGAGTCCGCACAGTTGCAGGACGAGATGGACCGACTGAACCTCTGGGATCTCGAACAACAGGTCGAGATGGCGATGGAAGCGCTCGGCTGCCCGCCCAAGGAGGCCAGCGTAACGAGCCTGTCGGGCGGTGAGCGCCGCCGCGTTGCGCTCTGCCAGCTTCTGCTGCGCGAGCCCGACCTGCTTCTGCTCGACGAGCCGACGAACCATCTGGACGCCGAGACCACCGCGTGGCTGGAAAAGCACCTGCGTCAGTATCCAGGCGCCGTGATGATCATCACCCACGATCGCTACTTCCTCGACAATGTCACCGGCTGGATCCTCGAACTCGATCGCGGCCGCGGAATTCCGTACGAGGGTAATTACACCAAATACCTCGAAGCCAAGGCCAAGCGGCTCAAGCAGGAAGGCCGTGAGGACGATGCCCGCCAGAAGGCGATCACCCGCGAACGCGAGTGGATGGGATCGAGCCCGAAGGCGCGGCAATCCAAATCGAAAGCCCGTATCGCCGCGTTCGAGGATCTGCTGGCAGCTGCCGACAATCGTCGCCCGACCGATACGCAGATCGTCATCCCGCATGGCGATCGGCTGGGTAACGTCGTTATCGAGGTGGAGAACCTGTCGAAGGGGTTCGGCGATCGGCTACTGATCGAAAACCTCGAATTCAAGCTGCCGCCCGGCGGCATCGTCGGCGTCATCGGCCCGAACGGCGCAGGAAAGACCACGCTGTTCAAGATGATCACCGGTCAGGAAAAGCCCGATGAAGGCTCCATCCGCGTCGGAGACACGGTCAAGCTGGGCTACGTCGACCAAAGCCGCGATGCGCTCGATCCGGACAAGACCGTCTGGGAGGAAATCTCCGGCGGCGCCGAAGTCGTGAAGCTCGGCAAGCATGAAGCCAACACGCGCGCCTATTGCTCGTCGTTCAACTTCCGCGGCGGCGACCAGCAGCAGAAGGTCGGCAACCTCTCCGGCGGCCAGCGCAACCGCGTGCACCTTGCCAAGATGCTGAAGACCGGCGGCAACGTGCTGCTGCTCGACGAACCGACGAACGACCTCGACACCGAAACGCTGGCCGCGCTCGAAGATGCGCTGGAAAGCTACGCCGGCTGCGCCGTCATCATCAGCCACGATCGCATGTTCCTCGACAGGCTCGCGACCCACATCCTGGCGTTCGAAGGCGATAGCCACGTCGAATGGTTCGAGGGCAATTTCGAAGACTACGAGAAAGACAAGGTCCGCCGTCTCGGAGCCGAAAGCGTCAATCCTCGCCGGGTGACCTACAAGCGCCTGACACGGTAAAAGACCAATGGAGACCTATCTGATCACGGGGGTTGGGAGAGGGATCGGCTTCCAACTCGCGCGTCAGGCGCTGGCAAGCGGAGCCCGCGTGATCGGTTCGGTTCGCACTGCAGAGCAGGCCGAAGAACTGCGATCTTCGTTAGGCTCGCAGTTCGATCCGGTCTTATTCGACGTCACCGATCGGCCGGCGATCGAGCGGGCTGCCTCGCTTATCAGCGGGCCGATCGATTGTTTGATCCATTGTGCTGGCATCATCGGTCCGGAGCGACAGTCGACGCTGGATATGGATTTTGCCGGGTTTGAGCACACTTTGATCGTGAACACGCTCGCGCCTTTGCACGTCATTCAAGCGTTCCTACCGAAAATGAGGGCATCTGAGCGCGGCCGGATTCTGGTTCTTTCCAGTCGGATGGGTTCCCTGTCCTACGCTAAATCCGATCACATCGCTTATCGTGCGTCCAAGGCAGCCTTGAACAAGGTTCTCCAAGGGCTTGCTACAGACCTGTTGCCCCGCGGAATTGCGGTCGCGGCAGTTCATCCCGGTTGGGTTCGGACCGACATGGGCGGTACCGGTGCGGATATCGATGCGGCAACCAGTGCCTCGGGTATTCTTCAACTTGCCGCAGATCTCGATTTGAAGCGTTCGGGACGGTTTTGGGCTTATGACGGCAGTGAGCTGGCTTGGTAGCCGTGCATTCCTATCGAAGCGGGTGAGAGAGTTTCCATGACTATGCAAAGCGAAATGTTTGACCTGCCCTATGACGTCACATCGGGTCGGCGGCTTTCCGCGGTGGTTGGGGGTCTGTTCGCGGCCGTCGGCGACGACTTCGTATCCCAGCCGGTCGAGACCCTCGATCTGACGTTCGAAGGCATTGCCGGCGACTTTCATGCGGGGGCAACGCGGCGTTCCGGCGGGCGTGAGCCTTGGTATCCGCGCGGGACGGAAATCCGAAACGAACGGCAGGTCAGCATCGTCGCTGCGGACGAACTGGCGATGGCGGCGGTCGACATGGGCATCGATCGCATCCGCCCTGAATGGATCGGCGCCAATCTCGCGCTCGAAGGCATCCCGCAGCTTTCCATGCTGCCGCCGCGCACACTGCTGTTCTTCGCAAACGGCGTCACCTTGAAGATCGACGGGCAAAACGCGCCTTGCCGGCTGTCCGGCAACTCGATCGCGGATCATTTTCCAGATCACGATCACACCGCACTCGCGCTGTCTTTCAAGGATGCCGCCAAGCGTCGCCGCGGGCTCGTCGCCTGGGTGGAGAAGCCCGGTCGGATCAGTGCGGGCGAAGGCGTGAAGGTGCAGGTTCCGGAACAGTGGATCTATCGCGCCTGAACGATATCGCTGCGGACAGAGGCTTCGACCGGCTTGCAACCGGCCTCAGAAACATATAAAGATATCTTTATATCGTTTTTGGATGTCCCGAATGCTCGATCACTACAAACTCGGTCTCGACGAAATCGTGGACCTGTTGAAAGCCGCCGGTGAGCAGACGCGCATGCGCTTGCTCTGGCTGCTGGCGACGAGCGATCTTACGGTGACCGATCTTACCGACATTCTCGGCCAATCGCAGCCCCGTATTTCGCGCCATCTCAAGCTTCTTGGCGAAGCGGGCCTGATCGAGCGGTATCAGGAAGGCGCCTGGGCCTATTTCAGGCTGACGAGCGAGGGGCGGGCGGCCGGTCTTGCCCGACTTCTGATCGATGCCATCTCGGCCAATGATGCCATTCTGGCGCGCGACGCGGAGCGTCTTCGCGCAGTCCAGAAAATCCGGTCCGAAAAGGCGCAGTCCTATTTCTCCCGCAACGCCGAAAGCTGGGACGATCTGCGCTCGCTGCATGTGAGCGACGACCGCGTCGAGGCGGCATTAACGGAGCTGGTCGGTACGACGCCCTTCGATTCCATGCTCGATCTCGGTACTGGTACGGGGCGCATCCTCCAGCTTTTCCAAGGGCTTTACCGTCGCGGTATCGGCGTGGATGCCAGCCGGGACATGCTTGCCGTCGCGCGTGCGAACCTCGATCGCAACGGGCTCAGCCACGCCTCGGTGCGCCATGGCGACATCTTTAACCTGCCGCTTGACCGCGAGACCTTCGATCTCGTGACGATCCATCAGGTTCTGCACTACCTGCAGTCACCAGACGACGCGATTGCGGAGGCAGCGCGCATGCTGCGGCCCGGCGGGCGGCTGATCATCGTCGACTTCGCGCCGCACGAACTGGAGCGGCTGCGGGAAGAGCATGCCCATGTCCGCCTCGGATTTGCGCACCAGACGATCGGCGATGCCATGCGCTCGGCCGGTCTGTCCATCGAACGGATCGTCGATCTTGAGCCGGAAGAGGAGGGCAGCGAAACGCTGACCGTCACCATCTGGCTCGCACGCGATCCGCGTCTTCTCATTGCCGGCGACGAGAGCGCCGATGTCACCAAGGGACTTGCCTGACCATGTCGCTCCTTAGAAGATCAAGCCCTTCGCTCAGCGCCGACCGGATCAATGTCTCCTTCGAGTTCTTCCCGCCGAAGACTGGGGACATGGAGACGCAGCTTTTCGAAAGCGTGTCGAAGCTCGCGCCTTTCAATCCGGATTTCGTCTCGGTGACCTACGGGGCCGGCGGCTCGACCAAGCAGCCGACGCTGAACACCGTCAGTCGCATTCATCGCGAGACCACGTTGGCGACCGCGGCGCATCTGACCTGCGTCGATGCTAGCCGGGAAGAGGTCGATGCGGTCGTTCGTGAGTTTTGGGACGTAGGCGTCCGCCATTTCGTGGCGCTGCGTGGTGATCCGTCCGGCGGCATCGGCACGCGCTTCAAGCCACATGCGGATGGCTATGCCAACGCGGCAGAGCTCGTGGCCGGCTTGAAAGCTTTTGCCGATTTCGAGATTTCCGTTTCCGCCTATCCGGAAAAGCATCCGGAAAGCCCGGATTTCATGACCGACATCGACATGCTGAAGCGCAAGGTGGACAACGGCGCGACGCGGGCGATCACGCAGTTCTTCTTCGACAACGATACCTATGAGCGTTACGTCGAGCGCGTCCGTCGCGCGGGGATTTACATTCCGATTGTTCCCGGCATCCTGCCGATCCACAATTTCGGGCAGGTGGCGCGATTTGCCGGCATGTGCGGGGCGTCGGTCCCGGCATGGCTCGCCGAACGGTTCGATGGGTTGGAAGACGATGCGCAGACCCGTTCGCTGATCGCCGCCGCGCTTGCTGCCGATCAGGTCATGGACCTCGTCGAGCGCGGCGTTCACGACTTCCATTTCTACACGATGAACCGGGCCCAGCTCGTCTATGCGATCTGCCATTTGCTCGGCTTGCGCAGCCGGGCGCCGCAGGCGGAAGACAAGTCCGTCGCAGCTGCATGATCTGGGGCTAGGAAGCTTTCACCGGCGGCTTAGTCGGAAAAAGGAAAAAGGGGATCGCCGACGAGACGATCCCCTTTTCCTATTCTTGCTGGGTCTACGTAATGAAGGCGCTTTCGAGCCCTAGTCCCTTCAGGCGAATGTCCCTTCAGATGAAGAGCATGCCCCCGATGAAAGCGAACGCGGCACAGATCATGACGACATTGAACTGTTGCGTCAGTCTCATAGTCACCTCCTCGCAGTTAACCTCCTGATAATAGGTGTTAACACGTAGCGCGAAAAGGGAATTCGTTGCTGCACTGCGATACGGCGCGATACGAATGATTTCAATTTTGCCGCTAGCGCGCTGTTTTGTTTTCATCTTGTTGCCATCGTCGCAGGCGTAGGAAGGGTGGATAACGTGTTCGCGCCGCACCGCCTGGAGTGGATTCGACCGCCGACCTTTACCCTCAGTGACAAACTGATAGCGTCCGCCATCATCAGGAGCCGACCCCATGCAGCGATTCACGACCGGAACCGAGGCGGCGCTCACGCTGAGGCCAGACGCGCCGCTCTATTGTTTTCGGCCGAAAGTTCTCGTCGAGGATGCGCAGCGCTTCATGCGCCAGTTTCCGGGCGAGACTGCCTATGCGGTGAAGACCAATGGCGAGCCGATGGTGCTCGAAACCCTGGTCAAGGCGGGCGTGAAAATCTTCGACGTGGCGTCCCCCGCCGAATTTGCGGCCGTTCGCGCCGCCTCCAAGGATGCCGAGATGCTCTACATGCATCCGGTCAAGGCGCAGTCGGACATCCGCCTTGCGCTCGAGACCTACGGCATACGGGTGATGTCGCTCGATCATGAAGACGAGATCGCCAAGGTGCTGCGCATCGTGCGGGCGCTCGATCTCGATCCGGCGGACTTCACCATATTCGTCCGGCTTCAGACCAAGGGGCACGCGGCCTACGAACTTTCGAAGAAATTCGGCGCCGCGCCTGGCCATGCGGTGGAACTGGTCCAGCGCCTCGATCGCATCGGCTTCAAGGTTGGGCTGTGCTTCCATGTGGGAAGCCAGATCGCCGAATCGGAATCTTACGAGCGCGCGTTGGCATCCGCAGATTGGGTGCGCAGTCGTGCGGGTGTCTCGCTCGCCGGCCTGGACGTCGGCGGCGGCTTTCCTGCCGAATATGGTCACGACCCCAATCGCAAGAAGCCCGACTTTCCAAGCATCGACGAACTGCTGGAGCGCCTCGACGTCAATCTGACCGATTGGGGTTTCAAGACACTGCCGCTCGTCGCCGAGCCGGGCAGAGCGATCGTCGCGCGTTCCTTTTCGCTGGTCGTCAGGGTTTTGCTGCGCAAGGGACGGCGGCTTTATATCAATGACGGCATCTGGGCTTCGCTGTCGGACAGCTGGACCGGCAAGATCACGCTGCCAGCCCGTTTCATCCCGGACCCCGCGCGCAAATCACGCAATGGCGATCCCGAGAACGTGGTGCCCTTCAAGGTCTGCGGCGCTACCTGCGACAGCGTCGACATCCTGTCGCGGCCGTTCTGGTTGCCGGAAACGGTGGATACGGGCGATTGGATCGAGATCGGCCATATCGGCGCTTACTCACTGTCGCTGCGCACGCGCTTCAACGGTTTCTATCCGGACGATTTCGTGGAAGTCACGACCGCGTTCGGAGACGAAGGCGCCCCCGAAGGCTTCGCCAGCCTGGAAACGATGGCCTCTTGAGCCATGACGCTGCGGATCGTCTCGCTCAACGCCTGGGGCGGCCGACTGCACCAGCCGCTTCTCGAATATCTCGCTGCATGTAACGCCGATATCTATTGTCTGCAGGAGATCGTGCGAGACCCGGCTTCGACGGTGTCCCGATGGTCCGCCTATCGCGACGGCGATAACGAACTTGCCCAGCGCACGAACCTCTTTGAGGAGATCCGCGCGGCGCTGCCCGAGCACGATGCCTTCTTTGCACCCAACGCGACCGGCGACCTGTTCGTCGGTGACCAATGGGTGCCGACACTCTTCGGACTTGCGACATTCGTGCGCCGCTCGTTGGCCGTGGTCAGCCAAGGCGTAGATTTCGTACATGGCTCGTTTTCTGCCGAGGGCTTCGGTGCTCATCCAAGGCCTCGCAACGCCCATTGCGTTCGGCTTTACGATGCAGCGGGCAGTCGCACGCTCACCGTCTGTCACGTGCATGGCCTGCGCGATCTGGCCGGCAAGTCCGATACGGAACAACGCGACGCGCAGGCGCGATCGCTTCTGCGTCTCGTCCGGCAGGTCTGGGCAGAGGGTGAACCGCTGGTCGTTTGCGGCGATTTCAACGTCTTGCCGGGCAGCCGCACCTTCGAGATCCTCGGTGAGGCCGGGCTCGCCGATCTGGTGACCGCGAATGGTTTCACCGACACGCGCACCTCCCATTATTCGAAGGACGTGCGTTTCGCCGACTATATGCTGACCAATACCGCGGTGCAGGTCGTCGGCTTCCACGTGGTCGAACGGCCGGAGGTTTCAGACCACCGGCCGCTTCTGCTCGAGATGGAATGACGCTCCGTCAGAGCTGCGAAAGCAGCTCCGGCGTCGGCCACGCGTCCGCCGGGAGGCCGAGGCGAAGCTGTTCGGCGCGCACCGCATCACGGGTGCCCGCACCCAGAATGCCGTCGATGTCCCCGACATTGTAACCGCGCGCCTGGAGGCGCCCTTGTAGGTCCATCATCTGTTCCGGGCTCAGGCCAGCAGGAGGATTGCCGGCTGCATAGCGATCGGCTCCAGCAAGGCGGGTGCCGAAATAGGCAGCCGAGGTCGTGTAGATGAAGGACTGGTTCCACTCGAGATAGACGTCGAAATTCGGGTAGGCCAGGAAGACGGGTCCGAACCGGCCCTGAGGCATGATCAGCCGCGCCTGCATGCCGGCATCGGGCAAAGAGCCGTTGCGGGGTGAAACCCCGAGCGACTGCCATTCGCCGACGGTGGCGCTGCCGGAGAGGCCGGTGCGATCCCAAGGCAGGTTTTCGGGGATCGTGACTTCCTGGAGCCAGGGTTCGCCCGGCCGCCAGCCGAGGCTGCGGATGAAATTCGCGCCCGTCAGGATCGCATCGGCGCTGCTCGTCTTGACGTTCACATGGCCATCGCCGTCGCCATCGACGCCGAATTCGATGATGTCGGCCGGCAGCATCTGCACCTGGCCGATTTCGCCGGCCCAGGCGCCGGTCATCGTAGCGGGGTCAAGGTCGCCCCGCTCGGCCATGGAAATTGCGCCGATCAGCTGCGGACGGAAGAGTTCCGGGCGGCGGCAATCATGGGCGAGTGTGGCGAGTGCGTTGACGGTGTTGATGTCGCCCTGAACGGCGCCGAAATCGGTTTCAAGGCCCCAGAACGCCGCGATTACCGGGCCGGGCACGCCGAATTCCTGTTCGGCGCGTGCGAAGACCGAGGCGTTACGCTGCAGCATGGCTTGACCCTGCTGCATGCGGTTGTTGCTGATGATCCGCTGCGAGAACTCGATGAAGTTCATGCGGAAGACGCTTTGGCTGCGATCGTGGTTGAGGACCTGCTGGTCCTGGCGTGCACTGCCGAGAACACGGTCGGCTGCTTCCTGCGAGAGGCCCTGCGCGACCGCTTCTGCGCGCACCCCCTGCAGGAACTGCCCGAAATCACCGCCGCATTGCTGGGCGAAGGCACTGGTTGCCAGAAGCGTTGCGAGAATTCCGGTTCCGATGCCGAGAAGGCTTTTCCTGGCAGATGTCGTGATCGTCATAGGCGTGGTTCCCCAGCTGGTATCCGTCGATGTCCCGTGCTCGCAATGCAGGCGGATATTGGCTCAGTTGTGGCAGATCGTCTGCTTTGCCTCAGCTCGTCGCATTCGACAGCCAGCGGCGCCATTGCTCGATTGTGCCGTTGAAGACGTTGATGTCCGTATCGCCCCTGATGCCCGGAACGATCCCGGTGCCGGTATACTGCCAGAAGGCCCAGGCGTGACCGGGGTAGAGCGTGTCGGGGTGCTCGGCAACGGCGCGCAGCCACATCGGATAGTCGAGGAAATGGCCCTCGATGTTCTGCCGGTGAAAGTCGATCGTCGTATAGATGATCGGGCGTTTGCCGTAGTGGCGTTCAAGCGCGTTCAGGAAGACCTGCATTTCGCTGCGGACCGTTGCCGGCGGCGGTCGAAGGCTGCATGTCGGAGACAGGTGGTTCCATTCCATGTCGAGGACAGGCGGGAGCGCGTCGTTCTCGCGCGGGACATTGCGGATGTACCACTGCACTTGCTCGATCGCCGGACGGCAGAAATAGAAGAAGTGATAGGCGCTGCGCGGAATGCCGGCAGCGCGGCTGCCAGCCCAGTATTCCTGGAACTTGGGGTCGAACATGTCGCCCCCTTCCGTTGCCTTGATGAAGGCGAAGGAGACACCCGCGGCCCGGGCGGCATTCCAATCAATCGTGCCCTGGTATTTCGACACGTCGATCCCGTGGACGGCATACGTAGACGGCGACCGCGCGAAATCCTGCGGGTCGCTGTCGCCAAAGCGCGGTGCGTTGACCGGGGAAATTTGAAGGATGTCGGTTGCGGTTGTGCTGCATGCGGAGAGGGCGGCCGTCATGACCAGAATCAGGAGAATGCCGGCGCGTCTTATCATTTAGGCTCCGCGAATCAGGAGAGGATCGTCGCTCCCTTCCTAGCCGCTCGATCCCGCCGACTAAAGCCGAACGTCAGCGACCATTCGGCCGCTTGATGACGACGACCCGCGCATAGTCCCGGAAGATGGAGCGCTGTTCGACGCGCGCGTCGCTGTCCACCGCGGCCAGCTTGACTGCTTCGAAGAGATCGGCGCGCGGCGTGACGTGGAAACGCGCAAGCCAGGCCACGAGCAGTTTCCGGAATGCCGACGGCAAACCATTCTGCTGGCCGAAATCGACGATATGGACAGAGCCGCCGGGTTTGGTTGCCGCGAGCGCGCCGACGATTGCCTGCTGCCAGCTCGGGATCATCGAGACCGCATAGGAGATGAACACGCGATCGGCTTTATTGATGCCGAAAAGGGCTTGGCAGTCGAAGTTCGTCGCATCGCCTTCCGCCACCACGATCTTGCGGGCGTGACCGGAGCGATCGATGTTGTTTCTAGCGGTCTCGAGCATCTGCGGCGAAATGTCGATGCCGCAATAGCGTGCATCGGGATAGCGCTTTGCGGCTGCCAGCAGATTGCGGCCGGTGCCGCAGCCGAGTTCGAGCACCGTGCCGCCAGCCGGGACGTCCAGCTCATCGAGCATCTGGTCCCGTCCGAGAAGGTAGTATTTGCGCGTAAGGTCGTAGATGTGACGCTGGTAGCGGTAGACCCCGTCCATCAACACCGCGTGCTCCGCGGAATGCGTCCGTTCGATCCTCATCACGCGCCTTTGCGCTCGTAGACGTGAAAGCCGCCATAAATGGCGGATCGATCGCGCGCATGCCCTTCTGCACTGGCGGTCCCATTATAGTCCCACTGATCGAGAAGGACGGGCAGGAGGCGGCCCGGAAGAATGGATGGTTCGCCGGCCGTGCGGAAGATCACGCGCGCACCGGGCGCGGCCGTCCGGCAGATTTCCGTCCAGAGCGCATTCAACTGCGCATCGCTCATCCAGTCCTGGGCATCGAGCAGGACGTAGCGATCGACGGACGCAGCGGGCTTTTCGGCAAGCAAAGTCGTGAAGCTCTGGTGGTGAACGAAGACGCGATCGGCATTCTCGCGTAGGGCCCCGTGATACTGGGCTTCCAGATAAGGCGGCAAAGAACCTTCATCCGGTGCCGGGTAATGCCGAGCAAATGCCTGCCAGGCGAAGTAATTGTCCTTCAGAGGAAACTGGCAGGCGAGTTTCTCCAGACGCGCCCGCAGAACGTTGGTGACGCGCATCTCCGCATCCGCCGCTGCGAGCTCTTCATATTGGGCTGGCGGGATGCCGAGCCCGAACAGCGACGCCTTGCTGCGCGTGAGCAAGCGGATCAGCGGCTTGTCGAACAGCGGGGCTAGGCGATCGTCGAAGAAGCGTCTCTGTTCGCGCAGCGAGCGCGTCTGCATGATTTCCGCAGGGTTCACGCCATGCAGCCGTGCGGCCAGGTGACCGGCAGAGATGAAGAGGCCGAGAAGTCCGCTTCGGTAGAAATTGCGATCGAACACAGTGATGCGCTGGCGACCGTTGAGCCCACGGCCTTCCCAATAGGCGCGGCTTTGCGCATCGAGATGCGGCGCGATGAACTGTCGGTAGGCGAGGCTGTTATGGGCTTGGTCCGTGCCTGCGAAGAACCGGAAGAAGTCGCTCTGGCTTGGCAGGTGGGCAACACCGGCAAGCTTCAGCTTGTTCAAGGCGATATGGGCCCGGTTCAAGTCGACCACATCGATGCGCGCCGGTGAACGGGTGAGATAGGAGAGAACGTTGCAGCCGCCCGAACCGATCGTCACGATGCGGCTCTCCGGCGTCAGATCCATTGCCTTCATGTCGACGTCCGGGTCCTCCCAGATCTGGGGATAGACGAGACCCGAAAATACGAAGGCAAAAAGGCGCTCGGAAAAACCTGCCTTGCTGATCGGGGAATGACGCAACACCGCGTCGCGGATATGTCGGGTCTTCCGGCCGGGCAGGCCTCGCGTGATACCGGTCATGGCAGGCGATTCTCCCTCTCTCTTCGATGGGAAGACGCCTAGCCGGGCGACATTACAGGCCTGTGACGGCACGACCGGGACGGTTCAAGCCAAATCGATGCCCAAGCATCCTCTAAAATTTTGGGCTGCGTTTTAACAGTTCGTCAAACTTTACGCAGTTTGTTCGATAACCAATGCTTAATGCTTGAAATGGTAGCCTTTTCACGATCGGGATCATGAAGATCGGGATGGTGCATGCTATCGGACGTCATTACGAGCATCAGAGCACGCTATGCCTTTGCCGGCACTGCTTTCGGCTCGATTTTTACGTCCGCGGCCTTCGCGTATGACGCGACGTTCGTCCAGAGTTCGGAACCATTCACGTCGCTGATCCAGACCAATCCCGTCTACACGGCCATGGCGCTCTTTCCCGCCATGATGGGTTACACCTTTTTCAAGGTCGGCGAATCCCGCGCGCGTCTCGTCAATGAGCTGGAGCGTCGCATCGAAGCTGAGCACACGCTCGAGCACAATGCATTTCATGACTCCCTGACATCTCTGAAGAACAGGCACGCACTGGAATGCGATGTTCTGGACAGGATCGCGCAGGGCATCGGACCGAACAACCGCCCGGCACTGATGCTGCTCGACCTCGATAAGTTCAAGTTCATCAACGACACGATGGGCCACAATGTCGGCGATGCGATCCTGCTTGCGCTGTCGGATCGGCTGCGGGCCGCCATCGGGTCGGAGCAGGGCATCTATCGGCTGGGTGGCGACGAATTCGTCATCCTTTGGAATGGCGGACCGTCCGCCAAAATCATCAACGCGTTCTGCGATGCGCTCGTTTCGCTGATCTCGTTCCCGTTCGAACTGGGAGACCTGCGCCTCGCAACCGGCGGCAGCATCGGGGTGACCTGGCTCAGCCCGGACGATCGCACCATGTCGGATGCGTTGCGCCGCGCCGATCTTGCGCTTTATCGCGCCAAGGAAGTGCCGGGCAGCCATTTCGTCCTCTATGACAGCGCGCTCGCCTACGAGGCTGAGCAGCGCATGATGATGGAGAAGGATCTGCGGCTGGCGATCGAGGAGAAGCAGTTCTTCCTCGAATATCAACCGATCGTCCACCTCGAGACCGGCTTGGTCAAAGGGTTCGAGGCCCTTGTACGCTGGCAGCGCGGCGACCTCGTCGTGCGTCCCGACATGTTCATCCCCGTCGCGGAGAAGTCGGGGCTGATTGTGCCGCTCGGCAAATGGGTGCTTGTGGAGGCGTGCCGCCATGCGAGCTTGTGGCCTGCCGATGTCGGTGTTTCGGTGAACGTCGCGGGCGAACAGTTCAAGGATGCGGGCTTCGTGGCGATGGTGGAGCGGACGCTCAGCGAAACCAGCCTCGACGCAAGGCGCCTTACAATCGAGTTCACCGAATCCCTCTTCAGTGTCGACGTCGATGTGGTTCGCGGCAGTCTTGCCCGGCTCAGGTCACTCGGCGTGCGGCTGGCGCTCGACGATTTCGGCACTGGTTTCTCGTCGATCAGCCATTTGCGATCCTTCCCGCTCGATACACTGAAGATCGATCGGTCGTTTACAGAATCGATGCTGACGGACGAGCGCGAGGCGGAGCTCGTCGGTGTCATCATGAAGCTGTCACAGGCCTTCGACATCTCGACCACGGTCGAAGGCGTCGAGACCGAAAGCCAGCTGGAGTTCATCCGCAAGGCCGGTGCCGGCGATGTCCAGGGGTTCCTGTTTTCGCGGCCTGTGCCCGTCGACCAGGTGCCGTCGATCATCGCCGAGACGCGCCACCGCTTGCGCAAAAGCGATGCGGTGCCGGCTGCCGGCAGCGCGGCCGTCGTCCAACTCCCCAAGCGCTACCAGGTCTAGATTGCAGGTCTCCGGGCAGAAGCCCCGTTGCATACTCCCGCTGCATGATGCTGAACGCCCGGTAATTAACCGTGGCTCAATTAACACAGCGCCGTTCAATCAGTCTCATATTGACTTGAAGCTCGGTAGAGCGCTTTACATCATCAAGTACTGGCGGTTTTTTATAGTACATGCCCAATGATTGGGCGCTTTGGGGGGCATATGAAGCGGCTTCTATAGTCGCCGTCATTTTCGAGCGGTCCGGCACGGAAGGCCGCGCGATCACCTCGGCGCGCATCTCATCCGGCACCTGCATCTATCTCGGCTACACCGCGTCCTGTGCGGAAGTCAGCGCGCTCGATGCGCCGAAATGGGATGAGGACGGCCTGCCTCAGGCGCGGGTGCTCGTGGACCTCAATGCCCGCGCCGAAGCGCGACCGGATGCGAATGTCGTCGCAACCATTCCGCAGAACACGTGCGTGGCGCTCGAGCAGTGCCTTGAGGCCTCCGATGGCCGCTGGTGCCGTGCCCAAGTGGCCGACACGGGCGCGTGGATTCGCCAACAGGTGGTCCGCCGCGGTCAGTGGCCCGCACTGACCTATGTGAACGGCTGCGCGCGCTGAAAGCAAATCTGGCGCGATTTCCTGTGCGAGATTGCGCTTCAAACGTCGATCAACGCCACGGGCAACGAGCTCGTGGCGAGTTCCATCGTCATTTGAGCCAGCTTAAGCTTAGCCGCCTGCACCGCCTGCCGTCGGCGTCGTGACGATCACGGCTTCTCCCGGTTGCAGCACCGTTTGATCGCAAGCGCGCAACGTTTCGACCGTCCCGTCCTTGCGGCGGACTTCGGTCTTGCCGCATTCGCCGTCGCCACCGCCCTTGATGCCGCGTGGCGGGTTCTTGCGGTGCGAGGAGAGGATCGCGCAGTCCATCGTCTCCAGAAAGCGCAGGGTCCGCTTGGTGCCATCGCCCGCATGGAACGCGCCCTTGCCACCGGATCCCTGGCGGATGTGGAAATCCTCGAGCAGCACCGGAAAGCGCATTTCCAGGATTTCGGGGTCCGTCAAGCGTGAATTGGTCATGTGTGTATGGACGCCGGACGTTCCGTTGAAGCCCTTCCCATCGGCGCGGTACCCGGCAGACGAGCCGGAGCAGATCGTCTCGTAATATTGGTAGGTCTCGTTGCCGAAGGTCAAATTGTTCATCGTGCCCTGGCTGTTGGACAAGGCCCCCAAAGCACCAAAGATCGCATTCGTCACGTGCTGCGACGTTTCCACGTTGCCGGCAACGACGGCAGCCGGGTAGGCGGGCTTCAGCATGCAGCCATCGGGGATGATGATGTTGATCGGGCGCAGGCACCCAGCATTCATCGGGATCGAGCCTTCGACCATCACCCTGAAGCAATAGAGCACGGCTGCCCGCGTCACGGGTTCCGGCGCATTGAAGTTGTTGGCCATCACCGGAGACGTGCCGGTGAAATCGACCGTCGCCTCTCTCTTCTCCCGATCGACGCTGATCTTGACCTTGATCACCTGGCCGGTGTCGGTCGGATACGCGTACTCGCTGTCGGACAGCGCTTCGATGACGCGACGCACGCTTTCGGCGGCGTTGTCCTGCACGTGGCCCATATAGGCTTCGACCACATCCAGCCCGAAATTGGCGATCATCCGGCGCAGGTCGGCGACGCCTTTTTCGTTGGCGGCGATCTGCGCCTTCAGGTCGGCGACGTTCTGGTGGACGTTGCGAACCGGGTAGGGGTGCTTTGTCAGGAGTTCGACGAGCTCGTCCTCGCAGAAGCGCCCCTGGTCGACCAGCTTGAAATTGTCGATCAGCACTCCTTCCTCGTCCACGGTCGTGGCCAGAGGCGTCATCGAGCCCGGCGCCGTTCCGCCGACATCGGCATGGTGGCCGCGTGATGCCGCGTAGAAGAGGATCTCCTCGCCGGCATCGTCGAAGACAGGCGTCACGACCGTGATGTCCGGCAGATGGGTGCCGCCATTATAAGGTGCATTGAGCGCGAAGACGTCGCCCGGCCGCATCGCACTGCCGTTCAGCCGGATGATCGTTTCGACGGACCGGTCCATCGAGCCGAGGTGCACCGGCATGTGCGGCGCGTTGGCGACGAGGGCGCCGCTGCGATCGAAGATGGCGCAGGAGAAATCGAGCCGTTCCTTGATGTTGACGGAATAGGCCGTGTTTTGCAGCGTGATGCCCATCTCTTCCGCGATCGCCATGAAGAGGTTGTTGAACACTTCAAGCATGACGGGATCGGCTTTTTCGGTTCCGATCGCGTCTGCGCGCTGCATTTTTTCATGACGCGACAGGAGAACGTCGTTGCCGGGCGTGACGGTCGCGCTCCAGCCATCTTCAATGATGATCGTCTGGTTGGGCTCGATCAGAAGTGCGGGGCCGCGCAGGCTGGCACCGGGGGCAAGCTCCTCGCGGCGCACGATGCGGGCGTCATGCCAGGTGCCCGACGAATAGAGCCGGCGGGTGGGGCCATCGCCGACGGCAAGGGTCGTTGCTGCTGCTGCCTCGATCGTCGTGGCAATCGCCGGACGCTCGCTTGCTTCCACGGCGACCGCCTCGATGATCACCGGCTTGTCGGGATAGATGAAGCCGAACTGCGCCTTGTGCGCCTGCTCGAAGTCCTTGCGTGCGGCATCGATATCGTTTCCGAAGACGACCGGCAGCGCAGTGTCGGTGCCATCGTAGCGAAGATGCAGCAGCGCGCGGGTCTCGATCCTGTCTTCGGTCGCACCCTGCGCGATCATTTCCTTCGTGGCTTCGGCCGAAAGTCGTTCGATCTCCTGTGTCGTGCGGCCGACGCTTTCTGCGGCGAGCGGCACGATCAGTGCCTGTTCGCGCGATGCGAACAGCGTCGCCTGTCCGATGCCGTAAGCCGATAGAAGCCCCGAGAAGGGATGGATCAGGATCGACTCCATGCCAAGCGCATCGGCAACGAGGCAGGCGTGCTGGCCGCCGGCCCCGCCGAAACAATTGAGCAGGTAGCGCGTCACGTCATAGCCGCGCTGGACCGAAATCTTCTTGATCGCGTTGGCCATGTTCTCGACCGCGATCTTGACGAAGCCATCGGCGATCTGTTCCGGCGAACGGCGTTCGCCCGTCACTTGCTCGATCTCGTCGGCCAGTTCTCCAAACCGAGCGGCGACCACGTCGACGTCCAGTGGCTCGTTCTGGTTCGGACCGAAGATCGACGGAAAATGATCGGGCTGGAGCTTGCCGAGCATGACGTTGGCGTCGGTGACCGCAAGCGGCCCGCCGCGGCGATAGCACGCCGGCCCCGGGTCGGCGCCTGCCGAATCCGGGCCGACACGAAAACGGCCGGCCTCGAAATGAAGGATCGATCCGCCGCCTGCGGCCACCGTATGGATGCGCATCATCGGGGCGCGCACGCGCACACCGGCCACCTCCGTATCGAAGGTGCGCTCATATTCTCCATCATAATGGGCGACGTCGGTGGAGGTGCCGCCCATGTCGAAGCCGATCACCCGCCGGAAGCCAGCGACTTTCGCCGTTTCGACCATGCCGACGACACCGCCGGCCGGCCCGGACAGGATCGCATCCTTGCCCTGAAAGAAATCCGCTGCGGCGAGCCCGCCTGAGGACATCATGAACTGCAGGCGCATCCGGTCGAACTCGGCGCCGTCTCCGGCCGCGATCTCGCCCGCGACGCGGTCGACGTAGCGGCGCAGGATCGGCGAGAGGTAGGCGTCCACGACAGTCGTATCGCCACGGCCGACCAGCTTCGCCAGCGGGGAGACCTTGTGGCTGACCGATATCTGCGAAAAGCCGATGGACCGTGCGAGCTCTTCGGCAGCCGCTTCGTGATCCGGGTAGTTCCAGGCATGCATGAAGACGATCGCAACGGCCTCGATCCCGTCGTCGCGTACCGCCTTCAGCTCAGCCTCGAGCGATGCAGGATCAAATGCACGCTCGACGGTACCATCGGCGCGCACGCGCTCGTCAACTTCGACCACGCGCGCGTAGAGCTGCTCGGGCAGAACGATTTCCTTGGCAAAGATATCCGGCCGTGCCTGATAGGCGATGCGCAGCGCATCTTTAAAACCCTTGGTGATGATCAGTGCGGTGCGGTCGCCCTTGCGTTCCAGAAGGGCATTGGTCGCCACCGTGGTGCCCATCTTGACCCGGCCGATGCGATCAGCGGCCAGGGGCGATCCGGCTTCAAGCCCGAGCAACTGGCGGATGCCTTCGATCGCAGCATCGGCATAGGCGCCGGGATTTTCCGAGAGGAGCTTTTTCTGGACCAGCGCGCCATCCGGCGACCGACCGATGATGTCCGTGAACGTGCCGCCGCGATCGATCCAGAAGTCCCACTCAGCCTGCATAAGCCATTGTCCCACATTCGATGCTTTTGCTTGTGATGCATCGCCAAGCTTCGCCTGTCCAGCGGTGCGGTAAAGCAGCGAAAACTCTCACGCGATGTTACTTTAGGAAATATTACGGCGAGTAACCTCTGTTGTTGATAAACAGGCTTTTTCAAAGGGAACGCTTCACTACATCTCCCGTTGTAGCGCTATCGAATACAGAAAAAGGAGCAATAAAATGCGTAAGTTTCTGATCTCTACCGCGCTTGTCGTTTCCACCCTAGGCCTTGCTGCCTGCAGCGACAACGTCGATGAAAATGCCACTGGTTCGGTTGAAGATACCGCGCCGATGGAAACGCCAGCAGCTCCGGCCGCACCGGCTGATGAGCCTGCCGTAACACCGGCACCGGTACAGTAATCCCTCCCGCTCTCCGCAGTTGCGGATAGCCAAAAAGGCCGGCGTTCTCGCCGGCCTTTTTTGTTGCGCTTTCTCGCTCTGCTGCGTTGCGGCAGATGAGACAACTTTCCGTCTCGATTCGTCCCCTCAAATCGAATAGTTTCTGGCGATGTCTTTCTGGGCCAGACTCATCGAACTCGTCGGCGACGCCGCTTCTGACGCCATTTCACGCGTCATCGAGGCCGTGCGCACGCTGTTCGAGGGCGACCCGGAGACGCGCCGACGCGTCGCCTTCTCGGTGGCCATGATCGCGCTTTCCGCCAAAATGGCGAAGGCCGACGGCGTTGTCAGCAATGCCGAAGTGCAGGCCTTCCGGGATATCTTCTCGATTCCCCAGCAGGAAGAGGAGAACGTAGCCCGGCTCTATAATCTCGCCAAGCAGGACGTTGCGGGCTTTGAGCATTATGCCCGGCGGTTGAGGGGGCTTTGCGAGGGCGGCGAGGAGCGCTGCCTCATTCTCGAGGACATTCTCGATGGGTTGTTCCACATCGCCAAGGCCGATGGCGCAGTCCACGAGCGCGAGCTCGGGTTTCTGCAGCGCGTCGCTGAGATCTTCGGGATCGACGAAGATCAGTTCGCCCGCATCATGGCGCGGCACGTCCATGTCAACGGCTTCGATCCCTATCTGATCCTGGGCGTGGCCCGTGATACCGATCTTGCCGAGATCAAGCGGCGTTACCGCCGTGCAGTGGCCGAAAACCACCCGGACCGGCTTTTGGCGCGTGGCGTTCCGGAAGAGTTCATCACCATTGCCACGGACCGCACCGCGACGCTCAACGCAGCATTCGAAGCGATCGAGCGAGACCGTATCGCTGCATGAGTGAATCGCTTCTTGGCTCCTTCGCTCCCGACTGCGATCTCGTCAGCGCAGTTCGTCCTGCAGCGAATTTCAACGACCGGGTGGATGGCGGGCCGATCGATGTCCTGCTGCTCCACTATACGGGGATGGAAGATGAAGACGCCGCGATCAAGCGGCTGACGATCGCAGAGAGCTCGGTCTCCTGCCATTACTTCGTGAAGCTGGACGGCACGCTGTTGCAGTTCCTGCCGGAGGAGAAACGTGCCTGGCATGCAGGGATCAGTGCCTGGCATGGTGTTCCCGATATCAACAGCAGGTCGATCGGCGTCGAGATCGCAAATGCCGGGCATGATTTCGGATACCCCGATTTTACCGCGCCTCAGATAGAGACAATCAAGGCGCTTTCGCTCGACTGTGGCAGGCGCCGCCACATTCCAGCCGAGCGGATTCTGGCTCACAGCGACGTGGCGCCATCACGCAAACAGGATCCCGGCGAAAAATTTCCCTGGGGTGATTTGTATCGTGCAGGCATCGGGCACTATGTCGAGCCGGCGCCGATCACCGGTGGACGCTTCTTTCAGCGTGGCGACGCTGGCGCGCCCATCGAGGCGTACCAGTCCATGCTTGCGCTTTACGGCTACAGCGTTGAAATCGATGGCGTGTTCGGAAATGCAACGGAGCAGGTCACCACGGCCTTCCAGCGTCATTTCCGACCCGCTCTGGTTGACGGCATCGCCGACAGCTCAACGATAGATACGCTGCATCGCTTGCTTCAGGCATTGCCGAAATACAGATAATTCGCCGCATCGTCATATGCTCAATAGACGATTTAACATTCTGCAACATGTTGTTATTTGGCGGGTCATAAACTCGCCCTTCAGAGCCCTATACATCCGTCGCCATTGTCGTGGCCGTCACGAGACCTCGGGGCATCGTGGTCGTGGTTGGTCAAAACTGGGTGTTTCGGGGGCGTTGCCTATTGCCATAGGGCAGGCTCGTTCCTGTCTTGTGGAGTATATTACTGATGAAATTTGTACTGACGGCAACGTCGGCAGCGCTTTTGAACGTGCTTGTCGCAGGCTGGGCATTGGCGGAGACCGATGCTGCCGGCGAAGCGAAAGAAACCGCCGCAACGGCGTCCTCCGAAGCACGGGCCGCCAAGCCGATGTTCCACCAGTCGCAGCACGGTCCTGTCATGGACAGCTACGTTGAACGTCCGACCCGTCCCGCTGCCGAGCCTGAGCAGGAAGCTGCTGAAGGTGAGGATGCCGGAGAAGCCGAAGCAGCGACCGAAGCTGCCTCAAATGAAGACACATCTGCCGAAACGACCGAGAAGCCGATCCAGGAGCAGACCCGCGTTTCCGGCTATGCGGCCAATCCCCATGCCGGTCTGATCTCGAGCTATGCCGAAGCACATGGTATTTCGGAAGGTCTCGCCCACGCGGTCGTCCGCGTCGAAAGCAACTTCCGTTCGGATGCAACGGGAGCTGCGGGCGAGATCGGCCTCATGCAGCTCAAATTGTCCACGGCGCGGATGATGGGCTACTCCGGTTCGCGTAGCGCTCTTTACGATCCGGAAACCAACATCAAGTATGGAATGCGTTACCTCGCGAAGGCGCAGAGTTTGAGCGATGGCTCGACCTGCGGGACGATCTTGAAGTATAATGCCGGCCATGGTGCTAAAAGCATGAACCCGATTTCAGCGCGCTACTGCAGCAAGGTAAGTGCGCTTCTTCAGTGATCTCTGGCAGATTTTCGATTCCCGAATTCGGGCGCGAGGCTTAACCGCTTTTCGTTCGGATGTCTGGGGCAACAGGCCGGGTCTCTCCTTACGGAGGGGCCCGGTTCCTTTTTGGGGCGAGGAAGCCTGTAACGCGCTGGACCGAGAGGGGTTTTAAAGGCTATCAGGAGCCGCCAGTCGGCCGGGCAGCCGCGCTCCGCAAAAGGTCGAAAGGCCGCGGGGTGAGGAAAGTCCGGGCTCCACGGAAACACGGTGCCGGATAACGTCCGGCGGGGGCGACCCTAGGGAAAGTGCCACAGAAAGCAAACCGCCTCGCTCACGCGGGGTAAGGGTGAAAGGGTGGGGTAAGAGCCCACCGCGTCGCTGGCGACAGGGACGGCACGGTAAACCCCACCGGGAGCAAGACCGAATAGGGATGACGCGGCCGCCTGCAAAGGCTGCCAGCCCGTTTCCGGGCCGGTCATCCGGGTGGGTCGCGCGAGGCGGAACGCAAGTTTCGTCCCAGATGAATGGCTGCCGCGTTCGGCGTCCCAACGGGCGTCGGGCCATACAGAACCCGGCTTACAGGCCGACTGGCATTTTTCCTCAAAACACGAGCGCATCAGCGTTGCGACTTCGACGTCAAACATCGTCGGAATAAAGGCCCGTGGGCGTTTCGTAACCGTTCCTTAAGCATGTTTTTGCATCATCAGCGATGCCGGAATCCGTGCTGTCGCGTCGCCACTTCAAGGAGCGTTCCCATTGACGCCCAAAATGTCCCATGTTATCCCAAATGCACAGTTTTGAAGGGCGCGTCGCTGCCCGATCATTGTTCACATTCCGTACGGATGCGTTGGGGCGGCCGAGGCTTGCGAGTGTCTCGGGTGATTTCGTTTGCGTGTGTCATCGTCGGCGTTTCGGGGGACTTATGGCATGGGCCGTGCAGCAGGACATGAACGCGGCAAGCGATGAACCGGTTCTTGTCCAGCCAGACCAAGAAGATCGACGCGAAGGGGCGGGTATCCGTGCCGGCGATCTTTCGTACGGTCATGGCGAAGCAGTCGATCGAGGATCTCTACGGCTTTCAGGATTTTCTTTATCCGGCGTTCTGCTTCGGCGGGCCGGATATTCTCGACCGCTACGAACGGCAGATCGCGACGCTCGATCCCTTCTCGCCGCGGGCACAACAATTGTCGCTGCTCATTCACGGCGGCGGTTCGTTCTTTCGACTGGACGGGGAAGGGCGGCTGATGATCACGGACCTCATTCGCGACTATGCCAATCTTTCGGACGAGGTCACCTTCGTCGGTCGGTCGGATCATTTCCAGCTTTGGGAGCCGTCGGCTTTCCAGCGCATGCAGGATGCAGCACGGGCGCAGATCGCGTCGGCGGGAGCTACGGGGTAATGGCGGGCACAGGCGATTTAGCTGGCTCCAGCCGGCCGGATGCCGATGGCGGACCGGTCCGTCACACCCCGGTTCTTCTTCAGGAAGTGCTGGATGCGCTGCAGCCTGAAGCCGGAAAAGTAATCCTCGACGGCACGTTCGGGGCGGGCGGCTACACCAAGGCATTGCTCGACGGCGGCGCGGACGTCATCGCGCTTGACCGTGATCCTGCTGCCATCTCAGGCGGCCAGCCGCTAGTCGACGCCTCGAACGGCAAGCTGTCGCTGCACCAGTCCCGTTTCTCGCTTCTCGACGAATTTGCGCCTGACGGCGGCCTCGACGGCGTCGTTCTCGATATCGGCGTGTCCTCCATGCAGATCGACGAGGCAGACCGCGGCTTCTCCTTTCAGAAGGACGGCCCGCTCGACATGCGCATGGAGCGCGCAGGCGTTTCGGCGGCAGATGTCGTCAATCGGCTGAAGGCCGGTGATCTCGCTCGCATCTTCGGGTTTCTCGGCGAAGAGCGCCAGGCCGGGCGCATCGCGCGCGCCATCGAAAAGCGGCGTGCCGAAGAGCCGTTCCGCACGACGCGCGATCTCGCCCGAATGATCGAAACGGTGACGCCGCGTAAAGCCAAGGACAAGATCCACCCGGCGACCCGCGTGTTCCAGGCGCTGCGCATCTACGTCAATGACGAGCTTGGCGAACTGGTGGCGGCATTGATCGCCGCTGAACGCGCGCTGAAACCCGGTGGACGGCTTGCGGTCGTAACCTTTCACTCGCTGGAAGACCGGATCGCGAAGCGGTTCTTCGCAGAGCGCAGCGGCAAAGCCAGCGGCTCCCGCCATCTGCCGCAGGTCGAGATCATAGCCGCGACTTTCGTTCCCGTCGGCAAGGGGCTCGTTACGCCCGGCGACGAGGAACTTTCAGACAACCCGCGGGCGCGCTCGGCGAAGCTCAGATGTGGTCAACGGACCGACGCAAAGGCGCAGCGCGCAGACATCTCCGTCTTCGGCCTGCCCAACCTTGCCGAACTTGATGCGATTGGTGGATGAGACGATGCTGAAGCCCTTCAACTTTCTCTTGCTGGTGGCGATGATCGGGGCGGCGACCGTCACCTATCAGATCAAGCATCATGCCGAGGAGAAACTCGGTGAAGTGCGCAGCCTGCAGGCGCAGATCCAGCTGGAGCGGCAAACCATCGATCTGCTCGAAGCCGATTGGAGTCTGCTCAACCAGCCGGTCCGTCTCGAGCGACTCGTCGAGCGCTTCCAAGAAGACCTGCAGCTCGGCAACATCGACCCACCGCAGATCGCGCAGCCGAACGAGTTGCCGCAGAAACTGCTGCAGATCGAGGAGCTGATCGCGCAGGACTTCGATGATTTTGCTGATCCCACGATCACAGGCTCGGTGGTGCGCTGATGAAGAAGCCCGACATCTTCAACCGCATGCTTGCAAAACGCCCTCAGGCTGCATTGACGGCGCGCAAGGGCAGCGGCCGCGAAGCCAAGTCGCGCGTCATGATCGCGATGTTCTGCTTCTGCGCGTTCTACGTCGTTATCGGCGGACGTCTCGTGCAGTACGGCATGGCCGACGATCAGGCGACGGCAAGCATTCCACGCGCGGATATGCTTCTTGCGTCGCGCCCCGACCTCGTCGATCGCAATGGCGAAATCCTGGCGACCGACATCCGCACCGTTTCGCTTTACGCGGAGCCGCGCCGCATCGTCGATACGGACGAAGCAATCGAGCGGCTGCAGACCGTTCTGCCTGATCTCGACATCCAAACGACGTACCGCAAATTGTCGTCTGACTCCGGCTTTCAGTGGCTGCGTCGTCAGCTTACGCCGAAACAGCAAGCCGACATCATGGCGCTCGGCATTCCCGGCATCGGCTTTCGCCCGGAGAAGCGCCGTTTCTATCCCGGTGGGACCACGGCTTCTCATATCGTCGGCCACGTCAATGTCGACAATCGCGGCATCGCCGGCATGGAGAAATACGTCGACAGTCAGGGGCTATCCGATCTCTTCGATCTCGGCATGACGGTCGATGAGGAAATGGAGCCGGTCGCGCTTTCAGTCGATCTGCGCGTGCAGCACATCGTGCGCGACGAGCTGGCTGCTGCGATGGAGCGGTACGATGCGATCGCGGCCGGTGCTGTGGTGCTCGATATCCATACGGGCGAAGTCGTCGCGATGTCGTCGCTGCCCGACTACAACCCGAACATTCCTTCTCAGGCGCTCGAGAAGGATCGCATGAACCGCATGTCGGCGGGCACATACGAGATGGGGTCGACCTTCAAGACCTTCACGACCGCAATGGCGCTCGACAGCGGCCGCGTGCGGCTTGGCGACAGCTTCGATGCGTCTCGGCCGATCCGGATCGGCGGCCATACGATCAGCGACTTCCACGGCAAGCACCGCGTGCTGACCGTGCCGGAAATCTTCATCTATTCGTCCAACATCGGCACCGCGAAGATGGCGGAAGTCGTCGGCGTTCAGGGCCATCAGGAATTCCTGACCCGCATGGGTCTCCTGACCCGCATGCAGACGGAACTGCCCGAAGTCGCGATGCCGCTTCAGCCGCGCGAATGGAAGCAGATCAACTCGATTACCATCTCGTTCGGCCATGGCGTCACCACCACGCCGTTGCAGACGGCAGTGGCCGCGGCTGCGCTGATGAACGGCGGCAAGCTGATCCAGCCGACCTTCCTGCCGCGCACCGAGGCGGAAGCGACAGCGCACGCCGTTCAGGTCGTCAACGCGCAAACGAGCGCCGACATGCGCGAACTGTTTCGCCTGAACTCGCTCGAAGGTTCCGGTCGGCGCGCCGACGTGGAAGGCTTCCGAGTCGGCGGCAAGACGGGCACGGCGGAAAAGGTCGTGAACGGCCGCTATTCCAGCGACGTGCGCTTCAACGCGTATCTGGCCGCATTCCCGATGGATGCGCCCCAATATGTGGTGCTCGTGGTCATCGACGAGCCAAAGCCAGAGGAAGGACAGCACGCTGCGACCGCCGGTCTGAATGCCGCGCCGACCGTTTCGGCGATCATTCGCCGCTCGGCTTCGCTGCTCGGCGTGCAGCCCAAATACGGACAGGATGGCTCCGCCATGCTGGTGTCTTATTGAGCGCCAATGAACGGCGCCCTGACGCGTACATGATCTGACGGCATCAAGCGGTCGGATCTTTCAAGACTTACGCCCCGTCGCGCGGATCGCGACGCGCATCGAGCGGGGCGGCAACCAGTGGACGTGGGCTATGAGACTTCACGAACTCGTCGGCATCGACGCGCAAGCGCGTATCGAAACGCCGGAGGGGATGGACGGGAATCCGGAGATTGCCGGCATCGCTTCAGATAGCCGGAAGGTTCAGCCCGGCTATCTTTTCGCGGCGCTTGCCGGCTCCAAGGCCGATGGTGCGACCTATGTTGCCGATGCGCTTGCGCGCGGCGCAATTGGCATCGTTGCAGCCGACAGTTCGGTCCTTACAAGCGAGGCGGTGACCATCCGCGTCAAGGAACCGCGTGCCTTTCTGGCAAAGACCGCGGCACGCATCGCGGGCTCACAACCGAAGACGATGGTGGCCGTCACCGGAACAGCCGGCAAGACGTCCGTTGCCTCCTTCACGCGGCAGATCTGGGCAAGCGTCGGATTGCCGGCTGCGATGATCGGAACGACCGGCGTCGTCTCGCCGACCCGCAACGACTACGGATCTCTCACGACGCCGGATCCCGTCGAGCTGCATCGTCTGTTGGCGGAGCTTGCCGCCGAGGGAGTGACGCACGCATCGATGGAGGCTTCGAGCCATGGCCTCGATCAGCACCGGCTCGACGGCGTGACGCTGCAGGCCGGCGGTTTCACCAATCTCGGCCGTGACCATCTCGATTATCATGCCGACATCACGGAATATCTGAACGCCAAACTGCGCCTGTTCACGGCTTTATTGCCGAAGGGAGCACCGGCAATCATCTTTTCCGACGACGTCTATTCGGATCCCGTGATTTCGGCTGCCCGTGACGCAGGGCTCGATGTGCGCACCGTTGGCCGGGGTGGGAATTTTCTTGCTCTGAAGCGCGTCGAGCATCAGCGCCAGCGGCAGCTCGCCGAGGTCCACCATGCCGGCAAGATCTACGAGATCGACCTGCCGCTCGCTGGCGATTTTCAATTGTCCAACGCGCTGGTTGCAGCCGGTCTCGCGATCTCGACCGGCGTAGCTCCCGAGCGGGCGATGGCCGCGCTGGAGCGGCTGGAGGGTGCATCCGGACGCCTGGAACTCGTGGGCACGACGCCGGAAGGAGCGCCGGCCTACGTGGATTATGCGCACAAGCCCGAAGCGCTGAAGAACGTTTTGGAAGCCGTTCGGCCGTTCACGACGGGCCGCATCGTCGTCGTTTTCGGCTGCGGCGGGGACCGCGATCGAGGCAAGCGCCCGATCATGGGCGAGATCGCGACACGGCTTGCCGACGTGGTGATCGTGACAGATGACAATCCACGCTCGGAAGTGCCTGCCGAAATCCGCGGCGAAATCTTGGCGGCGGCCCCTGGCGCAATGGAGATCGGCGACCGGGCGGACGCCATCCGCGACGCCGTCGACCTGCTCCGCAAGGGCGACACGCTCATCGTCGCCGGCAAGGGTCATGAAAACGGCCAGACCATCGGCGACAGAATACTGCCATTCTCGGATCACGAACAGGTAAGGGCTGCACTCGCAGCGCATGCGCAATGACACCGCTCTGGACGCTCAAAACTTTTATCGAAGCAACGAACGGGCGCCCCGTCGGCGACATGCCGAGCGGCATCACCGGCATTTCCATCGACAGCCGCACGGCGGGCGAGGGCGATGCGTTCTTCGCGATCAAGGGTGACCGGTTCGACGGACATGATTTCGTCAGCGCGGCCGTCGCCAACGGTGCCGCCGTGCTGGTCGTCGGCGAGGACAAGCTGCCGGCGCTCGGGCACATCCAGGCGCCGATGGTGGTGGTCGAGGATGTTCTGGAGGCTCTCCGCCTGCTCGGCGAGGCCGCAAGGGCGCGTAGCAAGGCCAAGATCGTCGCCGTCACCGGGTCTGTCGGCAAGACGACGACCAAGGGCATGCTTAAGCATTGCCTCTCGGCCGTCGGAACGACCCACGCGGCCGTGGCTTCGTTCAACAATCATTGGGGCGTGCCGCTGACGCTTGCCCGGATGCCGGCCGATTGCCGCTTCGGCGTGTTCGAGATCGGCATGAACCATCCGGGCGAGATCACGCCGCTGGTCAAGATGGTGCGCCCGCATGTGGCGATCATCACGACGATTGCCGCGGCGCATCTCGGCAACTTCAAGAACCTCGACGAGATCGCCGCTGCGAAGGCGGAGATCTTTCAAGGCATCGTGCCGGATGGTCATGCGGTTCTCAACCGTGACAATGAGAAGTTCAATGTTCTGCAGGATGCAGCCGCCGAAGCCGGCGTGGCGCATGTCCACAGCTTCGGCGAAAGCCGCGATGCCGACTTCCGGCTCGAGCGCGTGCAGCTGCATGCCAGTTGTTCCTGCCTCACGGCTCGGATCGGTGACGAGGACGTCGCCGTCAAGATCGGAACGCCCGGCCGGCACGTCGTCGAAAATGCTTTGGCCGCGCTCGGCGCGGCGTATCTCGTCGGTGCCGATCTCGCGAAGGTTGCGGGCGCGCTCGCCGACTTCAGGGCAGAGAAGGGGCGCGGCGCGCAGTATCGTCTGAAGAACGGGGCCGGCAACTTCACGCTGATCGACGAAAGCTACAACGCCAATCCGGCCTCCATGCGGGCGGCGATCGCGCTGCTCGGCCATGCAGCAGTCGATGCAAAGGGGCGACGGATCGCGGTGCTCGGCGACATGCTGGAACTCGGCCGCTTCTCGCCCAAGCTTCACGAAGAGCTCGTCGAGCCGCTGAAGAAGGCGAAGATCGACCGGGTCTATCTTGCCGGACCTGAAATGAAGGCGCTGGAACAGGCGCTGCCGCCGGAAATCGCATGCGAGTATCGCGAGACCACCGCGTCACTCGTGCCTCTCGTGACCAAGGCCGTCCATGCGGGCGATGCCATCATGGTCAAATCATCACTCGGGATCGGCTTCGGCGCGGTCGTTTCCGCCTTGCTTGACAAGTTTCCGGCCGTGCCGGAAGCCGATTCAGGCGATTGAAGAGGCAAAGGACGACACCCCCATGCTGATGTGGCTTGTAGGACTGGCGGATGAACTGCAAGTCTTCAATCTTTTCCGCTACATAACGTTCAGAACGGGTGGGTCGCTCTTCACCTCGGCGCTGATCGTCTTCCTGTTCGGACCGCGAATCATCGCATCGCTCCGCATCCGCCAGGGTCGCGGGCAGCCGATCCGTGCTGACGGACCGCAGACGCACTTCAAGAAAGCCGGCACGCCCACCATGGGCGGGCTGATGATCCTTTCGGGCATTATCGGGGCATCGCTGCTCTGGGCGGACCTGTCGTCGATCTACGTGCTCGTGACGCTGATCGTGACGATCGGCTTCGGTGCCATCGGCTTCTACGACGACTACCTGAAGGTGACGAAGCAGTCGCATATGGGGTTCTCGGGCAAGGCGCGCCTCGGCATAGAGTTCGTCATCGCCGGCATCGCGGTCTACTTCATCATGCGCACGACGCTCGCATCGACCGCCGCCGACAGCCTGACCTTCGGCTCATCGCTCGCCTTTCCGTTCTTCAAGGATTTCTTCCTCGATCTCGGGCTCTTCTTCATCGTCTTCGGCGCGTTCGTGATCGTGGGCGCCGGCAATGCGGTGAACCTGACCGACGGCCTCGACGGGCTCGCCATCGGCCCGGTGATGATCGCGGCAGGCGCCTTCGGCGTGATTGCCTATCTTACCGGCAACGCGATGTTCTCCGACTATCTGCAAATCAATTTCGTGCCCGGCACCGGTGAGCTTGCCGTCGTGCTCGGCGCGGTCATCGGGGCGGGGCTCGGCTTTCTCTGGTTCAACGCGCCGCCCGCCGCCATTTTCATGGGCGACACGGGATCGCTCGCACTCGGCGGACTGATCGGCACGGTGGCAGTCGCCACCAAGCACGAGATCGTCATGGCGATCATCGGCGGCCTCTTCGTCATGGAGGCGCTGTCGGTCATGATCCAGGTCGGCGTGTTCAAGCTTACCGGCAAGCGCGTCTTCCTCATGGCGCCGATCCACCATCATTTCGAGAAGAAGGGCTGGACCGAAAGCCAGGTCGTCGTGCGGTTCTGGATCATCGCCATCATTCTGGCCCTCGTCGGCCTTGCAACGCTGAAGTTGCGCTGAGCCATGATCGCGGCCACCACATTCAACGATCAGAAGGTTGCACTGTTCGGTCTCGGCGGCTCGGGCATCGTCACTGCCCGCGCCCTCGTCGCCGGCGGCGCCAATCTCGTTGCGTGGGATGACAATCCGGAATCGGTGCAGCGGGCACGCGATGAGGGCATCATCACGGGTGATTTGCGCGAGATCGACTGGTCCGAAATCGCTTACTTCGTGCTCTCGCCCGGCGTTCCACTCACCCATCCGAAGCCGCACTGGAGCGTGGACCTTGCCCGCCAGGCCGGGGTCGAGATCATCGGCGATATCGAAATCTTCTGCCGCGAACGCCGCGCGACCCAGCCCGATGCGCCTTTCATCGCCATCACCGGCACGAACGGCAAATCCACGACGACGGCACTGATCGCGCATATTCTCGGCGCCGCCGGCCGCGACACGCAGCTTGGCGGCAATATCGGCACGGCCGTGCTGTCGCTCGACCCGCCCGCGGCGGACCGCTTTTTCGTCGTCGAATGCTCCTCCTATCAGATCGATCTTGCGCCCAGCCTCGATCCCACGGCTGGCATCCTTCTCAATCTGTCGCCGGATCACCTCGATCGACATGGCGGCATGGACAACTACGCGGCGATCAAGGAACGGCTCCTGGCCGGTTCCGACGTTGCGATCGTCGGTGTCGACGACGATTTCTCGACGGCCATTGCAGACCGGATCGGGACGTCCGGGTCAAAGCTCGTGCGAATCTCGAAGGAGCGTGCGCTCGCCGATGGCCTGTTTGCGCAGTCGAGCCGCATCGTACAGGCGGGCAGCGCAGGGGAACGCACGGTCGTCGATCTTGCCGGTCACCCGACGCTGAAGGGTGCACACAACGCACAGAACGCGGCGGCTGCCATCGCCGCTTGCCTCGCCGTCGGCCTGACCGAGGCAGAGATCGAAGCCGGCATCCGCACCTTCCCAGGCCTCAAGCATCGCATGCAGCCGGTCGGCCGTCGTGGCGCGGTCGTATTCGTCAACGATTCCAAAGCAACCAATGCGGATGCGGCCGCACCGGCGCTCTCGAGCTTCACCGACATCCACTGGATTTTGGGCGGCCTGCCGAAGGCGGGTGGTATCACATCACTGCAGCCGTTCTTCAGCCGGATATCCAAGGCCTATCTGATCGGTGAGGCAGCGCCCGATTTCGCCGCTACGCTGGGTGAAGCCGTGCCGTATGAGATATCCGGCACGCTCGACCTCGCCGTTCTTCATGCCGCACGCGACGCCGCGGAGAATTCTGCCGGCGCGCCGGTCGTGCTGCTCAGCCCGGCTTGCGCAAGTTTCGATCAGTACAGAAATTTCGAGGTGCGCGGCGATGCCTTCGTTGCGGCCGTAGCTGGTCTCGACGGTGTCGAGATGCTGGTGCCTTTCGCCAAGGAGAGCGACTGAGATGGTAAGCCGAGCGGAACGGGGACTTGTTGCCGACTGGTTCTGGACGATCGACCGCGTGTTCCTGATCGCGTTCGTCCTCCTGATGGCGCTCGGATTCATGCTGTCTTTCGCCGCCAGCCCGGCCGTCGCCGAGCGCATCGGGCTGGAGAGCTTCTATTTCGTGAAGCGTCATGCGGTGTTCCTGCTTCCGACGCTGGCCGTAATGATCGGCGTCTCCTTCCTGACGCCGAGACAGGTTCGGCGGGCAGCGCTTTTCATCTTCGGCATAGCGACGCTGATGATGGTGCTGGCGCTCTTCATCGGCGTGGAAGTAAAGGGCTCGCGCCGCTGGATTGCGCTTGCAGGCATATCGATCCAGCCGTCGGAGTTCATGAAGCCGGCCTTCGTCATCCTGTGCGCCTGGCTGTTCTCCGAGCACAGCCGCCAGCCCGAGATCCCTGGCAATCTCTTCGCCATCATCCTTTTTGTCGTCATTTCCGCACTTTTGCTGGCGCAGCCTGACCTAGGGCAGACGATCCTGGTGGCTGCGATTTGGGGCGGCATGTTCTTCATGGCCGGGATGCCCTGGTTCTGGATCATCCTGTTCGGCGTCGTCGGCGTCGGCGGCATTCTGGGCGCCTATACGGCATTTCCGCACGTTCAGGGCCGCATCGATCGCTTCCTGACGGGCGAGGGCGACACCTACCAGGTCGATACTGCCCGCGAAGCCATCATTCGCGGCGACTGGTTTGGTCGCGGTCCGGGCGAGGGCACCATCAAACGGATCCTGCCCGACAGCCATACGGACTTCATCTTCGCGGTGGCGGCCGAAGAGTTCGGCATCATCTTCTGCATGGTGCTGGTCGTCATCTTCGCCTTCATCGTGCTGCGTGGTCTCACCCATGCGAGCCGCGAGCGCGATGACTTCACCCGGCTCGCGATCTCCGGCCTCGTGCTCCTGATCGGGCTGCAATCGCTGATCAACATTTCGGTCAATCTCGAGCTCGCACCGGCCAAGGGCATGACCCTGCCTCTGATCTCCTATGGCGGCTCGTCGATGATCGCGGTGGCGATCTCCGTCGGCTTCCTATTGGCGCTCACGCGGCGCAGGCCGGAAAAACGCTCATCCGAACGCAGCCTGTTCGGTGATTTCGGCTTCCGCGTGCCGGCCGAATAGCAAAGACCTGAAGGGATCGCTTCTTGAGCAAACTGTTTCTGCTTTCGGCCGGGGGAACCGGGGGACATCTTTTTCCAGCCGAAGCGCTCGCTCATGAGCTGAGACGCCGGGGTCACCGGGCCGACCTCGTGACCGACACCCGCGCTGAACGGTTCGCAGGACAGTTTCCAGCGGATGCGGTGCATGTGGTTCGCTCCGCGACGATCGGTTCGCGCAATCCGATCGACGTCGCAAAGTCGGTCATCACGCTGGTTAAGGGCGTCGGCGAAGCCAAGCGTCTGATCAACCGGTTGAAGCCGGCGGCTGTGATCGGTTTCGGAGGCTATCCGACACTGCCTCCGGTCTACGCTGCCACGCGGCTCGGTGCGCCGACACTGATCCATGAGCAGAATGCGGTGATGGGCCGGGCCAACCGGCTGCTCGCGCCGCGGGTCGATGCGATCGCAGGCGGCTTCCTTCCGGAAGAGGGGCCGCATTCGGCGCGGACCGTCACGACGGGCAATCCCGTCCGCCCTGCCGTGATAGACGCGTCGCACGTGCCCTATGCGCCGTCCGGATCTGGTGAACCCTTCAATCTCGTCATCTTCGGCGGCAGCCAGGGCGCGAGCTTCTTCGGCGAAGCGCTGCCAGCCGCCATCGAGAAGCTCGCACCGGATCTGCGCGCACGGCTGACGATCACCCAGCAGGCGCGGGCGGAGGATGCGGACCAGGTCGTTGCGGCCTACCGGGCGCTTGGCATCACGGCAGAGGTCTCGCCGTTCTTCTCCGACATGGCGGCGCGCATCGCTGCCGCGCATCTCGTCATCAGCCGCTCGGGCGCGTCGACCGTGTCGGAGCTTGCCGTCATCGGTCGACCGGCCATCCTCGTTCCGTATCCGCACGCGCTTGACCACGACCAGGCCGCCAACGCGGCCGCCCTGATGGCGAAGGGCGGTGCCGAGGTCATTCACCAATCAGCGCTCGACCAGCCGCGTCTAACCGGCCTGATCGCAAACGCCATGAACGAGCCTGACAGGCTTGCCGCAACGGCTGCTAGTGCCAAGGCGACCGGGCGGCCGAATGCCGCCGCCTTGCTCGCCGATCTTGCAGAGGCTATTGCGGGCCGCATGAGCATCGGGAAATTCAAGGAAAACCGCGCATGAAGATGCCGCAGACCATCGGCCTCGTCCATTTCGTCGGCATCGGCGGCATTGGCATGAGCGGTATTGCAGAAGCGCTTCATACGCTTGGCTACAGCGTGCAGGGGTCCGACCAGTCGGAAAGCGCCAATGTGGAGCGCCTGCGCAAGAAAGGCATTCCGGTCAGCGTCGGTCACGCGGCCGAAAATCTCGGCGATGCCGAGGTGCTTGTGGTGTCGACGGCGATCCGCAAGGACAACCCGGAACTGGTTGCGGCGCGAGAAAAGCTGCTGCCGATCGTCCGCCGCGCCGAGATGCTCGCCGAGCTGATGCGCTTCCGCAATGCGGTCGCGATCGGCGGTACGCACGGCAAGACGACGACGACATCGATGGTTGCCGCCTTGCTCGACGCCGGCAATCTCGACCCGACTGTCATCAATGGCGGCATCATCAACGCCTATGGCACCAATGCCCGCATGGGGGCAGGCGACTGGATGGTGGTGGAAGCCGACGAGAGCGACGGCACCTTCCTCAAGCTGCCCGCCGACGTCGCCGTGGTCACCAACATCGATCCCGAACATCTCGATCATTACGGCTCGTTCGATGCGGTTCGCGCGGCCTTCGCGCAGTTCGTCGAGAACGTGCCGTTCTATGGTTTCGGCGTCATGTGCCTGGATCATCCGGAAGTGCAGTCGCTCGTCGGCAAGATCGAGGATCGCCGCGTCGTCACCTATGGCGAGAACCCTCAAGCCGATGTGCGCTTTTTCAACCATCGCATGGACGGCCCGGTCTCGGTGTTCGACGTTCTCATTCGCCGTCGCAAGACCGGCGAGACTATCGACATTCGCGACCTGCGTCTTCCGATGCCCGGCCGCCACAACGTATCCAACGCCACAGCCGCGATCGCCGTCGCGATCGAACTCGGTGTCTCGCCGGAGCAGATCAAGACCGGACTTGGCTCCTTCGGCGGCGTGAAGCGGCGCTTCACCCATGTGGGCAGCTGGAAGGGCGTGGAGATCTTCGACGATTACGGGCATCACCCGGTCGAGATCAAGGCAGTGCTCAGAGCGGCCAGGGACGCGTGTGACGGTCGCATCGTCGCCATCGTCCAGCCGCACCGCTACACGCGCCTGGCGAGCCTCTTCGACGATTTCGCCGCATGTTTCAACGATGCCGACACGGTCATCCTCGCTCCGGTCTACACGGCTGGCGAGCAACCGATAGAGGGCATCGATTCGGCGCATCTGGCACAGCGCATGAAGGCCGGCGGGCACCGCGACGTGCGCCTGATCGAGGCGCCGGGCGAGCTGGCGGCCATCGTTGCGGCGACGGCTTCGCAGGGCGACTATGTGGTCTGCCTCGGCGCAGGATCCATCACCTATTGGGCGGCCGCGCTCGGAGGTGAGCTCGCAGCATTGTCCGGAGACGCATGATGCAGCAGCCACAATACGGTGCGAAACTTCTGGACTCCCTCGGCCCGGCTTTCGATGGCCTTCGCGGGCGCATCACCCCCGATGCACCAATGGACAAGATCACCTGGTTTCGGGCCGGCGGCACGGCCGATCTCTTGTTTCAGCCTGCCGATCGTGACGACCTTGCCGCGTTCCTGAAGGCGCTGCCCGAAGACGTGCCACTGATGGTCGTCGGCATCGGCTCGAACCTCTTGGTGCGCGATGGCGGCATTCGCGGCGCCGTCGTGCGACTGTCTGCCAAGGGCTTCGGTGACATCGAACAGGTGGGCGAGACGCGGCTGAAAGCGGGTGCGGCCTCGCCCGACAAGCGCGTCGCCGCAGCGGCGCTCGATGCTTCGATCGGTGGCCTGCATTTCTACCACGGCATACCGGGCGGCATCGGCGGCGCACTCAGGATGAATGCGGGCGCCAACGGCGTGGAGACCAAGGACCGCGTCGTCGAAGTCCATGCGCTGGATCGGCAGGGCACTATCCATGTGCTGAACAATGCGGACATGGGCTACAGCTATCGCCACAGCGGGGCTGCCGACGATTTGATCTTCACCCATGCGATCTTCGAGGGTTACGCGGCCGACCAGGCGGTGATCCGTTCGGAGATGGACGCGGTCCAGCATCACCGTGAGACGGTGCAGCCGATCCGCGAAAAGACCGGTGGCTCGACCTTCAAGAACCCGCCGGATTCGTCGGCCTGGAAGGAAATCGACCGGGCAGGCTGTCGTGGTCTGACGATCGGCGGCGCGCAGATGTCGCCGATGCACTGCAATTTTATGATCAACACCGGGCAGGCGAGCGGCTACGACCTCGAATTTTTGGGCGAGACCGTCCGCGCGCGTGTTGCCGAAACGAGCGGTGTGCGTCTGCATTGGGAAATCCGTCGCCTCGGCGAATTCGCTGGCGGCCGGGCCGTTCAGCCCTTTCTCGGCTCCGTTTAGACCCTGAATTTCTCGGTCTCCGACCTTCGGCCTCAGCCCCTTTGAAATCACATGTGATTCCAGGGGCGTCCATCTGGGGTTGTCACGGAATCCCCGTTCTGATTCCTTGGTATCAAGCACATTCGTTCACTGAGTCGCGACATGACGTCGCCAAGGTTTGCTGGTCCGGGGCCGGCTGCCTTGTCGCGCGTGGCTTCGGTGCGTCCTGTGCTTAGAGGGATGATCAGAGGGGATCAGTATGTCGAAAGGCCACGTGGCCGTTCTTATGGGCGGGTTCTCCTCGGAGCGCCCGGTCAGCCTGTCGTCGGGCGCCGCCTGTGCGGATGCGCTCGAAGGCGTCGGCTATCGCGTGACCCGCATCGACGTCGATCGAGACGTTGCAAGCGTTCTCCATGAGCTGAAGCCCGACGTCGTCTTCAATGCCCTTCACGGGCCTTTCGGCGAGGACGGAACCATCCAGGGCATCCTCGAATATTTGCAGATCCCGTATACCCATTCCGGCGTGCTCGCCTCCGCACTCGCCATGGACAAGGACCAGGCCAAAAAGGTGGCGAAGGCCGGTGGCGTGCCAGTGGCCGAATCTCGCGTGATGGACCGCCGGGAAATCGGCTCGAACCACCCGATGAAGCCACCCTATGTGGTGAAGCCGGTCAGCGAAGGATCGAGCTTCGGGGTCGTCATCGTGCGTGAGGGGCAGACGCATCCTCCGCAGGTGATCGGTTCGTCGGAGTGGAAATATGGCGACCGAATCATGGTCGAGCGATTCATCGAAGGGCGCGAGTTGACCTGTGCCGTGATGGGTGATGTGGCGCTTGGGGTCATCGAAATCATCCCGCAGGGCCACACCTTCTACGATTATGATTCCAAATACGTACCTGGTGGATCAAAACACGAGTACCCGGCAAAAATTTCACCAAATATTTACCAAAAAATACAGACATTGGCGCTCAAGGCACACAGGGCAATCGGGTGTCGCGGCGTCAGTCGATCAGACTTCCGTTACGACGACCGATTTTCCGAAGAGGGCGAGGTCATCTGGTTGGAGGTCAACACTCAACCGGGAATGACACCAACCTCGCTGGTGCCCGAGCTCGCCCAGCATGCAGGGCATGACTTCGGCGAATTCTTGGCCTGGATGGTGGAGGACGCATCTTGTTTGCGTTGATCGGTAAACGTGCGTGGAGGAGTTCGGCGGCGGTTGCGGCTGCGTCGGCCCGTGTCGTTCCGGTACTGCCGCGCCCATTTCGCCGGGTGGTGCGCTATCTCGAATCGCCTGCGCTTGAAGAGCTTGCGATCCCTCGTCATCTGGGATCGGTTCTCGCGCTGGCTTTCCTCAGCTCGGCAATCGTTTACGGAACGGTCGTCGGCGGACACGGCCCTGCGGTCGTCAATGACGGCACGGCCGCCCTCGGCTTCGCGATCGACAATGTCAGCGTCGAAGGCAACATCCAGACATCCGAGATCGACATTCTCACCACGCTCGGCCTCGATGGCGCGACGTCGGTCATGGCCATGAATGCGGCTGATGCACGAACGGCTCTCCTGGAGCTTCCATGGGTTCGGGACGCTCAGGTTCGCAAGGTCTACCCGGACGGCGTGACGGTCGAGATCAAGGAACGGCAGGCCTTCGGCATCTGGCAGAACGGCAAGGATCTGTTCCTGATCGAGCGGAACGGCAACATCATCATTCCGATGAACGATGCGCGCTTCAACACGCTGCCGCTGTTCGTCGGGCTCGGCGCCGATTCAGGCGCTGCCGGTTTCGACAAGATGCTGTCGGATCATCCCGATCTGAAAGGCCGCATGCGCGCTGCCGTCCGCGTCGCGGAGCGCCGCTGGGACCTGTATTTCCGCAACGGCATCGTGGCTCGACTTCCCGAGCGCGGCACCAAGGAAGCATTGGCGACGCTCGCCGAACTCGACCGTACCGAAGAGATTCTGTCGCGCGATATCGCCGCGGTGGATCTTCGGTTGTCCGATCGTATCGCCATCCGCCTGACGCCGGATGCGCTCGAGCGCCGGCAGGCCGCTTGGGAAGAGCGCAGCAAGGCATTGAAGGCTATGGAGCGGCGTACATGAGCATCTTCGGGTCCAGCTCCTTCGGTGTCCCGCGCATGCGTCCGCTTTCGGCAAAGCGTACGACCACGGTCTCGGTGCTCGACATCGGGTCGTCCAAGGTCGTGTGCATGATCGGCCGGCTGACGCCGCGTACGGAGAGCCAGCTTCTGCCGGGCCGCACGCACCGGATAGAAATTGTCGGTATCGGCCACCAGAAGTCCCGCGGCATGAAGGCAGGCGTGATCGCCGATCTCGACGCCGTCGAGGGCGCGGTCAGGCTCGCGGTCGACGCTGCCGAGCGGATGGCCGGGCTGACGGTCGAATCGCTGATCGTCAACGTTTCGGCAGGCCGGCTGAAGAGCGATACCTATTCCGGTTCGATCGATCTCGGTGGGCACGAAGTCAATTCCGCCGATCTGCGGAAGGTTCTCTCTGCCGCAGCGCAGAAGTCGGCGCTTGCCGATCGCGGCGTCATCCATTCGCTTCCGACTCTTTTCACGCTCGATGGCGAGCGCGGCATCGAAGACCCGACGGGCATGTTCGGCGATCGTCTGTCGGTCGACATGCACATCCTGTCGGCCGAACGCGCACCGCTGCGCAATCTCGAGCTTTGTATCAACCGGGCTCACCTCTCCGTCGAAGCCATGGTCGCGACGCCCTATGCGAGCGGGCTTGCTGCGCTGGTCGACGACGAGGCTGAAATGGGCTGCGTCACCATCGACCTCGGCGGGGGCACGACCACCATTTCATTGTTTTCCGAGGGTCGGCTTGTTCATGTCGATGCCATCGCGCTCGGCGGCCATCACGTGACGATGGACCTTGCGCGTGGTCTTTCGACACGGGTCGAAGATGCCGAGCGGCTCAAGGTCGTGCACGGCTCGGCCGTCACCACCTCCACCGACGACCGTGATGTGGTGACCATTCCTCCGATCGGCGACGACGAACGCGACATGCCCACGCAGGTTCCGCGTGCTCTAGTCGTCAAGATCGTACGGGCGCGGGTAGAGGAAACCTTGGAAATGATTCGCGATCGCCTGCAGAAATCCGGCCATAGCGGCGCGGTCGGCAAGCGCATCGTTTTGACAGGTGGCGCAAGCCAGCTGACGGGAATGGCGGACGTGGCAAGACGCATCCTCGCCCGCAATGTCCGAATCGGTCGGCCCATGGGGGTCGCGGGTCTGCCCGCGGCGGCCAAGGGCCCGGCCTTCTCCACCGCGGTGGGGCTGATGATTTATCCGCAGGTTGCAGGTCTCGAAGACCACGCTTCCGGCAGGGCCGGCTTTGTCGGCGAAGGAACAGGCACGATCGCCCGCATGGGGCGGTGGCTTAAAGAAAGTTTTTAATCAGGGCTTTGGCCAAAGCGGCGTTTGGCCGAAAACGGAAAGGATCGGGTGCCATGACCATCAAATTGCAGAAGCCGGACATCACCGAGCTGAAGCCACGGATCACCGTTTTCGGTGTCGGCGGCGGCGGCGGCAATGCCGTCAACAACATGATCAATGCAGGCCTTGAAGGCGTCGACTTCGTCGTCGCCAACACCGACGCGCAGGCGCTGTCGATGACCAAGGCCACGCGCATCATCCAGATGGGCGTTGCAGTCACCGAAGGCCTCGGCGCAGGTTCGCGTCCGGAAGTCGGCCGCGCTGCTGCTGAAGAGTGCATCGACGAGATCGTCGATCATCTCAACGGAACGCATATGTGCTTCGTCACCGCAGGCATGGGCGGCGGCACCGGTACCGGTGCGGCACCCGTCGTCGCGCAGGCCGCCCGCCAGAAGGGCATCCTGACCGTCGGCGTCGTCACCAAGCCCTTCCACTTCGAAGGCGGCCGCCGCATGCGCGTGGCTGATGCCGGCATCGAAGAGCTTCAGGCTTGCGTCGATACCCTGATCGTCATCCCGAACCAGAACCTGTTCCGGATCGCCAACGAAAAGACGACCTTCGCAGACGCTTTCGGCATGGCCGACCAGGTGCTTTATTCGGGCGTTGCCTGCATCACCGACCTCATGGTCAAGGAAGGCCTCATCAACCTCGACTTCGCCGACGTTCGTTCGGTGATGCGCGAGATGGGCAAGGCGATGATGGGCACGGGTGAAGCATCGGGCGAAGGCCGCGCAATGGCCGCTGCCGAAGCTGCGATCGCCAACCCGCTGCTCGACGAAACCTCCATGAAGGGCGCACAGGGCCTGCTGATCTCGATCACCGGCGGCCGCGACATGACGCTGTTCGAAGTGGACGAGGCAGCGACCCGTATCCGCGAAGAAGTCGACCCGGATGCCAACATCATCCTCGGCGCGACGTTCGACGAAGAACTCGAAGGTCTCATCCGCGTCTCCGTCGTGGCCACCGGCATCGACAAGGCTGCGGCTGAAATCGGCGGTGGCCAGCAGCGCCAGGAAGTCCGTCCTGCCCAGCGCGTCGCCGCTCCGCAGGCCGCCCAGCCGATCGCTCCGCGCGCAGCAGCTCCGGCTCCTGTCCAGCTTCAGCCCGCACCGGTTCGCGAAACCGTGTCCGAGCAGACGCTCGCAGCCTCGCTGAAGACTGCGGAAGCCGAAATCGAGCGCGAACTGCGCATCGAGCCGATTGCTGCGGCAGACGACTTCGTGCCGCAAAGCCGCTTGTTCGCGAATGCGCAGCAGCCCGAAGCTCCGGCACCGCGCCCGATGGCTGGATATCACGTCCCGCCGACGCCGCGTCCCGTCGAGGCGCCGGCTCCGGAGGCAATGGCTCCAGTCGAGTCTGCACGCATGCCGCGGGTCGAAGACTTTCCGCCCGTCGTCCAGGCCGAGATGGAGCATCGCCAGGCTCCACGCACCGAGCCTGCTGCCGACGAGCGTGGTCCGATGGGCCTTCTGAAGCGCCTGTCGAACAGCCTCGGCCGCCGCGACGAAGAGGAAGCACCGCGTGCGGCGCCCCGTGCGCCTGTCGCCGAAGAACGCCGCAACCTGTCGCCTGAGGCTAGCCTCTACGCGCCGCGTCGTGGCCAGCTCGACGACCAGGGCCGTGCGGTTCAGGCAAAGCGTGTTTCCCAGGATGACGACCAGCTGGAAATTCCGGCCTTCCTGCGCCGCCAGGCCAACTGAGTCGCGCCACAATATTGCCTCCCGGCGGCATCTCCGTTCGATGCTGCCGGGAGGTCTTCAGCCCGCAAGTTACGGAAAACACAAGCGAACTTTCGAACTCATGCTTGTAAGACTTCGAAAGAATCCGTGATTTTGCCGGTTTGAGCCCCGCCCGTATCTTCCGCATCCACCGGGAGGCTGGGGCTGACGAACGTTCGAACTGCGTGAATGCCCTTGGGAATACAGACGATCGAGCCGCAACGGGATCGATCGCGAAACGCAGCGGGCAATTTTATGATCTCAATTTCTTCCGGCAACCAGACCACCATTGCGCACCGCGTCTCGCTTTCGGGCATTGGTGTCCACAGCGGCGCCGAAGTCGCGGTTCGTCTCCACCCGGGTGACATCGACAGCGGCGTGGTCTTTCGCCGCGTCTTCTCCGACGGTCGCCGCGAAGACATTCGCGCCGTGTCTTCCAAAGTCGTTGCCACCGATCTCTGCACCGTCATCGGCAGCGCGAGCGGTGCGACCATCGGCACGATCGAGCATGTGATGGCAGCCATTGCCGCCCTCGATGTGGACAACATCATCATCGAAGTCGACGGCGCTGAGATGCCGATCATGGACGGCTCGGCCCGCGCATTCGTCGAAGCCATCGACGAGGCGGGCATCGTCCAATTGGAGGCACGCCGCCGCTTCATCCGAGTGCGCAAGCCTGTGCGCGTGGAGATGGGTGGATCCTGGGGCGAGTTCCTGCCGCATGAAACGACACGCTACGAAGTGACGATCGACTTCGACAGCGCCGCGATCGGCCGTCAGGTCTGGGCAGGGGACATCACTGCCGGCATTTTCCGCGCGGAACTCGCACGTTCGCGGACATTCGGCTTCATGCGTGACGTCGAAAAGCTGTGGGCAGCCGGTTTCGCGCTGGGCGCATCTCTCGAGAACGCCGTGGTCGTTTCCGATGACGACAGCGTCATCAATGCCGAAGGCCTGCGTTATTCCGACGAGTTCGTGCGGCACAAGACGCTGGATGCCGTCGGCGATCTGGCACTGGCAGGTGCGCCGATCATCGGATGCTTCCGTTCCTATCGCGGCGGGCACAAGCTCAACGCCATCGCGCTCAAGGCGCTCCTCGACGATTTGTCCGCCTATGATATCGTGGAAGCTCCTTCGGCCGGCGCACAGCGCTTCCGCAGAGCCGATCTGGTGTCAGTTTCCCCCTCTTTCGCGCCATGGGCGCATTAGACGCGGCCTACAGCCGCCCCCGTCACAAAAATGCGCCATTATCGGCACAGTTACAGGCCGGCTCAGGCATTGAGGCTGGCGGCGAATGCCGCTAGAAGGCCAAGGTTCGTATTGGACATCTTGAAAGGGTTTTGGCGCGCATGACAGTCAAGGTTCGGCAACAGTCCGGGAGCTCGCTTGCGAGAAGCGCGGCGCTTGGTCTCTTGGTCGCCGTCGCGGGCGTCGCTGCGGGCTGCCAGACGGAGCCCGATATCGACATCACGGCGCTTGCAAGTGAAGTCGATCCGCCGGATGTGCTTTACAATCAGGGCCTTGCAAACCTGCAGGGCGGTCGTCTGACCGAGGCGGCACGCAAATTCGAAGCGATCGATCGCCAGCATCCCTATTCGGAATTCGCGCGGCGTGCGCTCGTCATGAATTCCTTCGTCAAGTATCGCCAGGGCGACTACGATGAAGCAGTGAACGGCGCCAACCGCTATCTGAGCCTATATCCGGGCGATGAGGATGCGGCTTATGCACAGTACATCATCGGTCTTGCCTATTTTCGCCAGATCCGTGACGTGACGCAGGACCAGCGCGACTCGGCGCGCGCCATTCAGGCGATGCAGACGGTGGTCGATCGCTATCCCGACTCCGAATATGTCGAGGACGCACAGGCGAAGATCCGGTTCGCGCGCGACCAGCTCGCCGGCAAGGAAATGCAGGTCGGCCGCTATTATCTCGAGCGCCGCGAGTATGTGGCCGCCATCAATCGCTTCCGCAACGTTGTGGAGCGCTATCCCAACACGCGCCAGGTCGAGGAAGCGCTCGCGCGTCTCGTCGAGGCCAATTATGCGCTCGGCCTGACCGATGAAGCGCAGACGGCCGCCGCAGTGCTTGGCCACAACTATCCGGACAGCCAGTGGTATGCGGACTCCTACGCACTGCTGCAGACCGGCGGGCTTCAGCCGCGCGAGAATTCCGGCTCGTGGATTTCCCGTGCCGGTGCGGCGATCCTCGGCCCGGACGCTTGATCTTCGGAACCCACCGGCCCAAGAAGGGTTTGGTGGGTTCTTTGTCTGCTGATCGTTGATCCGCATCCCGCCCGACCCCCTGAGCGAAGGTTCATGCTGGCACAGCTGTCGATTCGCGATATCGTTCTGATCGAGCGGCTCGACCTGAACTTCGAGCGCGGCCTGTCCGTGCTGACCGGGGAAACCGGCGCCGGAAAATCCATTCTTCTCGACTCCCTTTCGCTCGCGCTCGGTGCGCGTGGCGATGGCAGCCTTGTGCGCCAGGGTGCCGAACGCGGTCAGGTGACTGCCGTCTTTGACGTGGAACAGGATCACCCGGCGCGCCAGCTGGTCAGGGATAGCGGCCTCGATGACGAAGGCGACCTGATCCTGCGGCGCATCCAGAGTGCAGATGGCCGCACGCGCGTCTTCGTCAACGACCAGCCGACCAGCGTCGCAACCATGCGCGATATCGGCCGTCTGCTCGTCGAGATCCACGGCCAGCACGATGATCGAGCTCTGATCGACACAGATGGGCACCGTCTTCTTCTCGATGCGTTCGGCGGGTTAAGCAGTGAGGCGGAAGCGCTTGCCGGTCTTTATCGGCGCTGGCGCGATGCCGTCCGGGCGCTCGATATCCATCGCGCCAAGGTCGAGGCCGCGGCACGCGAGGCGGATTATCTGCGCGCCGCCTTTGCCGAGCTCGATCAATTGTCGCCTCTCGACGGCGAGGAGGACGAATTGGCCGGTCGCCGGGCAGACATGATGAAATCCGAGCGCATCGCCAGCGACATCAAGGAAGCCGAGGACGTGCTTTCCGGGCAGGGCTCTCCGGTGCCGCTCTTGAGTTCACTGGTGCGGCGCCTGGAGCGCAAGGCCCAGGAAGCGCCGGGGCTTTTGGAAGAAACCGTGCTCGCGCTCGATACGGCCCTTTCGGCGCTCGGCGAGGCGCAGATGGCCATCGAGGCCGCCATGCGGAAGGCGGACTACGATCCGGCCGAACTGGAGCGGACCGAAGAGCGCCTGTTTGCGCTGCGCGCCGCTGCCCGCAAGCACAATGTGCCGGTTTCTGATTTGCCGGCTCTTGCCCAGCGTATGATGGATGATCTTGCCGATCTCGATGCTGGCGAGGAGAAATTGCAGCATCTCGAAGCAGCCGTAGGGGAAACCCGCGCGCTTTTCGATGCGGCCGCGCGCTCGCTGTCCGACAAGCGCGGTCATACGGCCAAGGCGCTTGCCGCTGCCGTGATGGCCGAACTGCCGGCCCTGAAGCTGGAGCGGGCCGAATTCCTTATCGAAGTCGACAGCGATCCGGAGAAGCCGACGGCTGACGGTATCGATCGTGTCGAGTTCCAGGTGCGCACCAACCCGGGCACGCGCGCCGGTCCGATCATGAAGGTGGCCTCCGGTGGTGAGCTTTCGCGCTTCCTGCTTGCGCTGAAGGTGGCGCTGGCGGACCGGGGATCGGCACCGACGCTCGTGTTCGACGAGATCGATACCGGCGTAGGTGGTGCGGTCGCCGATGCGATCGGCCAGCGCCTGCGCCGGTTGGCCGGGCAGGTCCAGGTGCTTTCGGTGACGCACGCGCCGCAGGTGGCCGCGCGCGCTTCGACGCATCTTCTCATCGCCAAGGGGCCGAACGATTCGAATTCGGTTGCGACACGCGTCACCGAAATCGACGCAGATGGCCGCCAGGAGGAGATCGCTCGCATGCTGGCCGGCGCTACCGTGACGACCGAGGCGAGGGCGGCAGCGGCACGCCTGCTGTCGGAAAACGCCTGAAGCTTGAGACGCCGAGGGCTGTTTTCGCGGCCTGACCTGCCATATGGAATGGGCGTCCAGACCTGTCAGTGGAGCGCCAGCAGATGCCGACCTCGTTCGATCCGAATGTCCGCAAGACCCCGGTCGACAAGATGGATGAGACCGAGGCTGCCGAACTTCTCCAAAGCATCTCGGCCGAGCTTGCCGAGCACGACAAGCGCTATCACCAGGAAGACGCCCCGGTCATCTCGGATGCGGATTACGATGCGCTGAAGCAGCGCTATCTCGCAATCGAAGCTGCTTTTCCGCATCTCAAGCCCGTCGAGGCGCCTTCCGACAAGGTGGGCGCGGAGGCGGTATCGGGCTTCGGCAAGGTCGTCCACCGCGTCGGCATGCTGTCGCTCGACAACGCCTTTTCGGACGAGGACGTGTCCGACTTCGTCGAGCGGGTGCGGCGCTTCCTGCGGATCGGTGCCGACACCGAACTGGCTTTCACGGCCGAGCCGAAGATCGATGGCCTGTCACTTTCCCTGCGTTATGAAGAGGGCGAGCTGGTCACCGCCGCCACCCGCGGCAATGGAGCCGTCGGCGAAAACGTCACGGCCAATGCCCGAACGATCAAGGACATCCCCGTCACGCTGCCGAAAGGCGCGCCGGCTGTGCTGGAGGTGCGCGGCGAGGTCTATATGACGCGCGAGGATTTCGTCGCGCTCAATCAGCGCCAGGCGGAGCTCGGAAAGCAGACCTACGTCAATCCGCGCAACACGGCTGCCGGGTCGCTGCGCCAACTCGATGCGTCGCTGACGGCGGAACGCTCACTCAAGTTCTTCGCCTATGCCTGGGGCGAGGTGTTGCCGGGGCTGCCTGCCGATACTCAGTATTCCATGGTCGAAACACTGGCCGACTATGGCTTCCACACCAACGATCTCATGCGACGGCTCGCCACCGTCGAGGACCTGCTGGAGCACTATCACGCCATAGAGCGGGTGCGCGCCGAACTGCCCTACGACATCGACGGCGTCGTCTACAAGGTGGACGAGATCGCGCTGCAACAGCGCCTCGGCTTCGTCTCGCGCTCGCCGCGCTGGGCGATCGCGCACAAGTTCCCGGCCGAGAAGGCCTTCACGATCCTCAACGCCATCGACATCCAGGTCGGCCGCACCGGCGCGCTGACGCCGGTCGCACGGCTCGAGCCGGTCACCGTCGGCGGCGTCGTAGTAACGAATGCCACCCTGCACAATGCCGAGGAGATCACGCGGCTCGGCGTCAAGATCGGCGATACGGTCGAGATTCAGCGCGCCGGCGATGTCATCCCCCAGGTGCTGCGGGTCGAAAAAAGTCCCGACGACGCAGTCGCATTCGAGTTTCCAACCATCTGCCCTTGCCACCTCAAGACGTCGATCGTGCGGGAAGAGACGGCGGGCGGCGTCGAGGGCGTCGTGCGTCGTTGCTCGGGCGAGTTTGCCTGCCCCTACCAGCGCAAGGAGCACCTGAAGCACTTCGTTTCCCGCAAGGCGTTCGATATCGACGGGCTCGGCGAAAAGCAGATCGAATATTTCTTCGACGACGAGACGCTGTTCGTGCGCCAGCCCGCTGACATCTTTACGCTCAAGGCCCGCGACGCTGCGGAAGATCTGCGCAAGCTGAAGAACCGCGAAGGCTATGGCGCCACCTCTGCGCAGAAGCTGTTCGATGCGATCGAGGCGCGCAGGACGGTCCCGCTCGAGCGGCTGATCTTCTCGCTCGGCATCAGGCATGTGGGTGAGTCGACCGCCAAGACGCTCGCGCGGGCCTACGGGGACTGGGACGGGTTCCAGCAGGCGGCGCATGCGGTCGCGGCCGGGGACGCGCAGGCTCGCGAAGAGATGGACGCGCTGGACGATATCGGCCCCGCCGTCATCGACGCCGTCGGCCGCTTTTTCGGCGAGGCGCACAATGTCGCGATGGTCAATGCCCTCGTCGCGGAGCTCGACATCGAAGAGGCGGAGAAGCCGCAAAGCGATTCGCCGGTTGCCGGCAAGACGGTGGTCTTCACGGGTGCTCTGGAGCGGATGACCCGTGACGAGGCGAAGGCGATGGCCGAACGGCTCGGTGCGAAAGTCGCCGGCTCCGTCTCCAAGAAAACCGATCTGCTGGTTGCGGGCCCGGGCGCCGGATCTAAGCTGAAAAAGGCGCAGGAGCTGGGTGTGGAGACGACCGACGAAGATGGCTGGTTCAAGCTGATCGGTGCCTGATCTGCAGGTGACGGTCATCAGAAATATGCAAGCTAGGGTCAGGCCTTTTCATTTGACTTGACGGTGGCGACGGAAAGATAGTGCGCATGCTCACGGCTATGCGCCGTTCGAGGGTTCACCGATGAAGCCTCGCCTCCCGCTGATATTCTCGATCGGACCATCATGACCGTCTCGTTCAAGCGCGATTTCCTCGCCGGCATGCGCCAATGCGTGCCGGTGGTGGTGGCCGCCGCTCCCTTCGGCCTCCTGTTTGGAGCGTTAGCCGTGGACAACGGACTGAGCGTCGGCGAAGCGGTGCTGATGAGCGCGACGATCTACGCGGGCGCGAGCCAGATGGTCGGGATCGATCTTTTCGACGGGTCGGCCGCGCCCTGGCTGATCGTGCTGTCGATCTTCGCGGTCAATTTCCGGCATGTGCTTTATTCGGCAGCGGTGGGCCGTCGCATCAGCCATTTCTCGTTCTGGCAAAAGGCGGTCGCCTTCTTCCTGCTGATCGATCCGGTTTACGCCGAGACCGAGCGGCGCAGCGAAGCCGGCAAGTCGATGACCTTCGCCTGGTATCTAGGCATAGGTTTGCCGGTCTATGTCTCCTGGGTCGCGGAAGGGTATCTCGGCGCCGTCTTCGGTGGCCTTATCGAAAACCCGGAAGAATTCGGCATCGACTTCCTTCTGCCGCTTTACTTCATGGCGCTCGTGCTCGGTTTCCGGTCGCGCAAGAACTGGCTGCCGGTCGTGCTTGCCAGCGGGCTGGGGTCGATCGCCGGCTTCCATTTCATCGGCTCGCCCTGGCACGTGTCGATCGGCGCGATCATCGGCATCGCCGTCGCCGCGATCATCGCGGATACGAGGCCGCCACAGAGCGTCGAGGCCACCGGCGGCAGGGAGGCTTCCCGGTGATGGACGGCTTCAGCGTCAACTTCTGGATCATCCTCGCGGCCGCGCTCGCCACCTATGCGACGCGCGTCGGCGGCCATCTGATCCTGTCACGCTTCGAACGGCTTCATCCTCGGGTCGAGGCGGCGCTCAACGCCGTTCCGGCAGCCGTCCTGACGACGCTCTTCGCGCCGGCTGCCGTCTTCAACGGCCCTGCAGAAGCCCTGACGATGGCTGCCGCCATCCTGATCGGACTGCGCCTGCCGATGCTGGCGACCGTCTTCATCGGCACGGCGATAGTCGTGGCGCTGCGCGCTTTAATGTGATTTCGCTTTTCTTCGATAAGCTCAATGACATTAAGTTTCTGATCTGGCGCGTTTCCGAACGGTGAACCGGAATCCACTTCACCTGGAAACGCTCTGACCGGCTGATCAGAGCGGCGCTGTCGCTGCGTCGAGCCAGGCGCGATCCTCCGCACCTTCCAGCATCGGTGTGAGCTCATGGCGGACGCGGGCGTGGTAGGCGTCCAGCCAGTCGCGTTCCTCATCCGTCAGGAGCGCTGGCTCGACCAGCCTGCGGTCGATGGGGCAGAGCGTCAGCGTTTCGAAGCCGAGCATCGGTTTGTCGCCACCCTCGATCGCGCGAGGCTCATGGACATAGATGAGGTTCTCGATGCGGATGCCGAACGCGCCCTCGCGGTAGTAGCCGGGCTCGTTGGACAAGATCATGCCAGGTAGAAGGGCCTGCGTGCCACGCCGCGAGATCGATTGCGGGCCTTCGTGCACCGACAGATACGACCCGACGCCGTGGCCGGTGCCATGGCCGAAATCCGCCCCAGCCTTCCACAGGGCGATGCGGGCAAGCGGATCGAGCTCGCTGCCCTTGGTGTTTTCCGGGAAGCGGGCGATCGAGATCGCGATCATGCCCTTGAGCACCAGCGTGAAGAAACGCCGCATCTCGTCCGTCGGCGCGCCGATCGCCACGGTGCGGGTAATATCCGTCGTGCCGGACACATACTGCCCGCCGGAATCGAGCAGGAATAGGTCGCCGGCCTGCAGCTTGCGATTGGTCTGCTCGTTGACGCGGTAATGGATGATCGCGCCATTCGGCCCGGCGCCGGAGATCGTTTCGAACGAAACATCTTTCAGCGGCAACTGGTGGCTCTGTCCGATTCGGCTGCGCGTCGCCTCAAGGGTCTTCGCCACCGTGATCTCGTCGAGCGAACCCGGCTGCTGGCGGTCGAGCCAGGCGAGGAACGTCACCATCGCGGCCCCGTCGACGAGGTGGGCGCGTTTCGATCCCGCGATCTCCACCGCGTTCTTGACGGCGCGGGGCAGGCGGGCGGGATCTGAGTCTTCTACCAGCCGACCGCCTGCTTCGGTGATGGCCGTGGCAATTGCCTTTGGCGTCAGAGCCGGATCCACGAGCACCTTAGCGGCACTTTTTCCAAGGCTGCGGAGCGCAGCGGCAAAGCTGTCCGGCGCCATCAGATCCGAGAGCTGCGTCAGATAGGCTTTCTCCTCGATGCCGAGCTTGGCGTCATCGACGAAGAGCTGCGGGCGCTGGTCTGGCCTGAAGATCGCGCGGGCAAGGGGATGCGGCGTGTGCGGTACGTCGGCGCCGCGAATGTTGAAGGTCCAGGCGACGGAGGACGGATCGGTCATGACGAAGGCGTCAGCCTTCTTGGCAGTCGCGGCGGCATCGATCTCGGCGATCTTTTCGCGCGCGAGCTTGCCGGCATGATCGCGGGACTGGATCGAGACACGGCCCATCGGGAAGGCCGGACGATCATCCCAAATCGCATCGAGCGGATTGGACGAAACGGCAACGAGCGTGGCGCCTGCCGACTTTGCCGCCTTTTCGAGACGCGCGACCTCGCCCGTCGTGTGAAGCCATGGGTCGTAGCCGATGCGCATGCCTGCAGGCGCGTTGGCGATGATCCATTCCGGCGGCGGGTTGTCCACGAGGTCCATCGGCTGGAAGACATTCATGTCGCTCTGGATGCGAACCTGCGTCGTGTATCGTCCGTCGACGAAGATGAAGGCTTCCTCCCGGGTGACGACGCAGGAGCCAGCGGAGCCGGTAAATCCCGTCAGCCACTGCAGGCGCGCAGCCGAGGCAGGCACATATTCGCCCTGGAATTCATCGGCGCGCGGAATGATGAAGGCATCGATGCCGTGCTCGTCGAATTTTTCACGCAGTTTCGCGACGCGATTCTTTCCGGTTTCAGGTGACGAGAGCACGGAGAAATTCTGAAACATGGTCCAACCTTCGACCTGAAACGGCCGGCGCCAATTGGCAAACCGGGCCATCGTTAATATTGCGTTGCAGCATGGCCATTTCGCAGTTGCGATAAATGCAAGGCTCCCATGCGCCATGAGGCCTGCCACAACCGAAACGAATCTCTATCTTGAGAAGCATGGGAGGCCAAGCAACGCCGGACCAAAGGACACCGACAAATGGCCAAGAACATTTTCCGTACTGCATTCGATCGCGTCATCGAAGCTCGTGAGCGCCAGGTGCGCCGCTACGTCAACGGCGCTCTGCTCTCGTTCGACGACGAAACGCTGAAGACGCTTGGTCGCCGCCGTGAAGACATGGTTCGCGAAGGCTCCTCTTCCTTCCCGTTCTAAGACCTTGTGTTTTGGCGCGTTTCCGTACGGTGAACCGGTATCCATTTCACCTGGAAACGCTCCGGCTCGGACAAGGCGGAGCCTCCGGCAGGCCTCAGCTCAAATGCAAAGTGACCCAGCCCTCGCGCCACAACGTTTTTCTGTGGGCGAGGGCTTGGCCGTTATAGGCGGACAGCACTTTCCAGCGCTGTTCTGCGAGAATGCCCGATAGGATCACGCTGCCACCTGGCGCGAGATGGCGCACCAGTTCCGGAGCCATCGAAATCAGCGGTCTCGCCAGAATGTTGGCGACGATGAGGTCGAACGGGCCTTCGTCTTTGAAAATCCGGGCTTGAAAGCCGGGTGCCGTGCGCATCTTGATGCGCGCTCCAACTTCGTTCAGCTGCGCATTTTCAGCCGCGATCTTCACCGCGATTGGATCGATGTCGGTTGCGACGACACGCGCATTTGAAAGCTGCGCGACTGCGATGGCGAGAACGCCGCTGCCGGTCCCGAGATCGAGCGCGCGCTTCGGCTTCCTGCGCCGCACGACCTCGTCGATCATTTCCAGGCAGCCGGACGTGGTGCCGTGATGGCCCGTGCCGAACGCCTGGCCGGCGTCGATCTCGATCGGGAGGTCTCCGGGCCTGATCGCGCCCCGATCATGCGAGCCATGCACCAGAAAGCGCCCGGCGCGCACGGGCTTCAAGCCTTCCAGAGACTTGCGGACCCAGTCGATGTCCGGGACGTCTTCGTACTCGATCGTCAATGCGCCGAAGTCGGGCAGGAGGACGGCGGCCACGCGATCGCGCAGGGCGTCGATCTCGGTTTCATCTGCGTAGATCGATGCTTCCCAGATGCCCGCTCGTTCATCGATTTCCGACGTGGCGACCGGAAAGCCATCCTCTTCGAAGGCATTGGAGAGGATGTCGAGGATGCGCGAAGCTTGGATTTCGCTCGTTTTCACGAATAGGCGCTTTTGCGACATGAAGATCCTGCGTCCGGGCGTCGCTTTAGGGCTTAGCCGCCGATGAGATTGCGCAGTTTCTGTACAGCCGTGTCGGCGTTTTCGCCATAGGCGATGGTCGAGCGGAAGCGGCCTTCCTCGTCCAGCAGAAACACCGATGCGGTATGGTCCATCGTGTAATCGCCGTTCGGATCGCTGTCGTCGAGCGGGACCTTGCGCGCATAGACATTGAAACCCTGCACCATCTCGGCGACCGCGCCCGGCTCGCCGGTGATGCCGCCGATGCGATCCGAAACGTTGGAGAGATAGCCGGAAAGAAGCTCGGGCGTGTCACGCTCGGGGTCGACGCTCACCATGTAGGCGTTGAGGTCGTCACCCTCGGGGTCGACCTGCTGCATCCAGCCATCCAACTCGAACAGCGTCGTCGGGCAGACATCGGGGCAGTGGGTGAAGCCGAAGAAGACGGCTGTCGGCTGACCGCGGAACGCCTCCTGGGTGATCTCCTGGCCCGCTGTGTCCACGAGCGCGAAGTCCACGCCGTAGGGTTCCTCGCCGCCGGGCCCGGCCGTGCGTGTGAACTGGTAGCTGACCCAGGCAAGAACGCCTGCGAAGATGATGACCAGTGCCCAGAGGGCGGTGCGGAAGAAAACCATGCGCGTCGATGCCTTCACTTGAGGCTGGTGTGTGGAGCCTGATTTAGAGACAACGCTTTGTGATGTCAGTAGGATAAATGGGCGCAGCCGTTCACAAGCGCGCTACAGGCACCAGGCGAGCCCGCTCTGAACCATCGAAACGAACATATCGGTGCCATAGGCCGACCAGCCGGCGAAGGCTGCGCCCGTCATGATCGCCGAGAACGCGATCGCTACGATCAGCACCCGATTGTTGATGTTGGTTCCGTCCATATCGGTAGCCTACCGCGGCTTACGCCTTCGCGCCAGACTTGGTGCGCTCTTGCCGACGCTCCGTGGAGCCACTAAAGGCCGGCCATGGACGAAGACGATGATCTCCTCAAGGACCCGACGCCGAAGGTGCATGGCAGCGCCACCGCGCAGGACTGCACGTTCGGCCGGTTCGTTGTGATCGGCGAGCGCGTGGTGATGCGCGATGTCACGGTCGGCGACTTCTCCTATTTCGAGCGCCATGGCGAAGCGATCTACACCGATGTCGGCCGGTTCTGCTCGATCGCCGCCAATGTGCGGATCAACGCGCTCGAACATCCGATGGAGCGGGTCACCACGCACAAGGTGACCTATCGCCCGAACGAGTTCCTGCGCTTTCACGGCATCGATTACGGCTTCCGCGATCGTCGCCGCTCGAAGCGGGTGACGATCGGCCATGATGTGTGGATCGGTCACGGGGCCGTGGTAATGCCGGGCATCACGATCGGGACGGGTGCCGTCATCGGCGCGAATGCGGTCGTCACGCGCGACGTCGATCCCTACACCATCGTCGCCGGCATGCCGGCGAAGCCGCTCCGGACGCGCTTCGAGCCCGCCGTCATCGACCGGCTGCTTGCTCTCGCGTGGTGGGACTGGCCGGACGAGCGCCTGCACGCTGCCATTGTGGACATGCAGGCGCTTGCCATCGACGCATTCCTCGACAAGTGGGAAGAGGCCGGTCGCTAGGGTCGTATGGCGACGCTTCGGATCGCTTTGCCCGGAGAAGCTCTACGACCAGTCGCGGCAGACATATTTGACGTCCGAAAACGCTTCGATGCCATGGCGCGAGCCTTCGCGTCCAAGCCCGGATTGCTTCATGCCACCGAAGGGGATCGGCGCGCCGGTCACTTTGGTCCGGTTCACGCCGATCATGCCGTATTGCAGCTTGCGCGACAGCCGGTAGATGCGGGCGGGCTTCATCGTGTGGACATAAGCGATGAGCCCGTATTCCGTAGCGTTGGCTGCCCGAATGACCTCTTCCTCGCTATCGAATGCAGTGATGGCAGCGACAGGACCAAAGGTTTCCTCGCTCGTGATCTTCGCATCGGCCGGGACATCGACGAGCACGGTCGGCTCGAAGAAGAGGGAGCCGGCTGCATGCTTCTTGCCGCCGCAGAGCACTTTTGCGCCTTTGGCGATGGCGTCTTCGACCTGTTCGACCTGCTTGGCGACGGCGGCCTCGTTCATCAGCGGCCCGATGTCGGGATCGTCCATGCCGAAGCCGACGGTCAGCGCCTTCGTACGTTCGGCAAAGCGCTCACAGAACGCGCCATAGATCGACCGTTCGATATAGAACCGGTTGGCCCCGAGGCAATCCTGTCCCGATGTCGCGAACTTGGCCTTGATCGCCTCGTCGACGGCCTTGTCGAGATCGGCATCGGCGAAGACGATGAACGGCGCGTGGCCGCCGAGTTCCAGGCTCAACCGCTTGATGGTCGGGGCGCTCTGCTCGTAGAGCAACCGGCCGATTTCCGTCGATCCCGTAAAGGAGAGGGCTCGGACGCGCGCGTCGCTCGTCCACGTGCCCACGATCGGTGCCGGCTCGCCGATGGCGACATTGAACACGCCGGATGGAAACCCGGCGCGTTCGGCCAGAACGGCGAGCGCCAACGCCGAGATCGGCGTTTCCTTGGATGGGTGGACCACCACGGTGCAGCCGACCGAAAGCGCTGCGGCGGCCTTGCGCGTGATCATGGCGATGGGAAAATTCCACGGGGTGACCAGTGCTGCCACGCCGACCGGCTCGCGCCAGACTTCCACTTCCGCCGAAGGCAGATGGGATGTCACGCTCATGATGTCGGGCCGCCGGGCCTCCTCGGCAAAGAACTCGAGAAAGGACGCGCCATAGTCGATCTCGCCTCGGGCTTCCGATATCGGCTTGCCCTGTTCGAGCACCATGATGCGGGCGAGATCTTCCTTGTGCGCGAGGACGAGATCGTACCAGCGCCGCAGGATCGCCATGCGGTCCTGGGGAAGGAGGTCGGCCCATCCATCGAAGGCCGCGTCGGCCGCATCGACCGCGGCGCGGGCGCCATCAGGGCCGAGGACATGGAAGGTGGCGATCGTCGACCCATCGGCAGGGTTCCGCACGTCCAGCGTTGCACCGTCCTGGCCGTCGATCCATCGGCCGCCGACGAACGAACGGTCCCGATAGAGATCGGGGTCGGCAAGATTGAAGCCGTTTGGCGTGATGTCGGTTTGCCCATTCGCGGTGGAGTTCGCAGAGGTGGGCGTCGACGTCTGGTCGATCATATGGTCTTCCTCGCTGTCTGGCCTGAAATCGGGCGCAAGACTGCAGGAAGCAGCCATGGGGCACAACCCTTGGCGGCAAATCGACTTGGAAGGGCGTGCACTACTTCTTTTCGAGAAGCAGCGTGCCCTCCTTCTGAAGCCGGCCCTTGATCGTGGTGGCGAGCGAGGCGAGGAGCCACGGCAGGTCGAGCTCAAGCTTGACGACGTTGTCCTCGACGTCGAGGCGACCCGATATCGTCTGGCCCATCATGCCGGCCTTGAAATCGAGATGATCGCCGGACCATTCCTGCTCGACGTTCACGGCGCGACCGGCCACCTGCTCGTGGACGCGCTGAAGGCCGCCTTCCAGGCGCTGCCGTGCCTCAAGCTTCGTCAGACGGTGGGGGATCTCGACGGTGACGGTCTCTGCCATGGTTTCCAAGCGCCTCGCGTAAACACGTGTCTATCGCATGTGGCGATTTTGGCGCTGGATCGCAAGTCTCATTCCGGCATCGTCGCGGTGATCTTGATCGAGGCATACCAGGCAGAAAGGTCCGATATCTGCTCGTCGCTCAGATTTTTTGCGACGACGCTCATCATCTCGTTCTCGCGCTCGCCGCTGCGAAACGCCTTCAGCTGCTTTTCGAGATAGATCTGACTTTCGCCGGCGAGGTTCGGCGCGATCGGGATCTGCGCAATGCCGTCGAGGCCATGACAGGTCCGGCATTGCCCGGCCAGCGTGCGGCCGGATGCTGCATCCTGTGCCAGTGAAGGAGAAACGATCGAAGAGGCGGCAAGAAGGGCTGTCAAAGCAATGATGTAACGCATTTGTCTTATCCTGGCTGAGAATGGCGGCGGGCATGATCCTGCCCGCCGCCGGAACGCATTACTGTGCCTGGGGTGCTTCGTACGAGATGCGGTAGATCGCGCCTGCCAAGTCGTCCGAGACGAGAATGGAGCCGTCTCTCAGCTGTGCCACATCCACCGGACGTCCGAGATATTCACCGTTCTCGTCCAGCCAGCCTTCGGCGAAGGCCACCGTCTCACCGACATTGCCTTCGGCGTCGACGGGGGTGAACATCACCCGTGCGCCAACCGGTTCCGTGCGGTTCCAGGAGCCGTGCTGAGCCGAGAAGATGCCGTTCTTGTATTCATCCGGAAACTGGTTTCCGCTGTAGAACATCATCCCGAGATCGGCTGCGTGCGCCTGCATCTCAACGGCAGGCATCACGACGTCGGCCGGGATTTCTGCGTCCTTGAACTCGTTGGTGCGGATCGATCCGCCGCCGTACCAAGGGAAGCCGAAATTCTGGCCGGCCTCGGTCTGGCGGTTGATTTCGCCGGGCGGAATGTCGTCGCCCATGCCGTCGACCTGGTTGTCAGTGAACCAGAGTTCGCCGCTCTCGGGGTGGAAGTCCTGGCCGACGGAATTGCGCACGCCGTGGGTATAGACTTCGCGATCCGACCCATCCTGGTTGACGCGGATGATGCCGCCGATGCCTTGCTCGTTGTAGAGTTCCAGTTTTTCAGCCGGCGGCACGTTATAGGGCTGGCCGAGCGACACATAGACCTTGCCATCCGGGCCGATGTCGCAGACGCGCGCCGTGTGGTTGTAGCTGACTTCTTCCTCCGGCACGAGTTCGCCATCGGCGATGACCGGAACGGCAACGACGTCCGGGCTTTCGTAGAAGAACTCTGCTGCCGGGTATTGCAGGACTCGGTTCTGCTCGGCGATGAACAGGACGCCTTCAGGCGAGAAGCACGGGCCGTTCGGGATCGCCTTGGCGAGCGAAGGCGCGAAATTCTTCACTTCATCGGCCACGCGGTTCTTGTCGCGATCGGTGACGGCCCAGACTTCGGTCTTGCGGGTGCCGACGAAGACGACGATGCCCTGCGGCCCGACCGCCATGTGGCGAGCATCCGGAACGAGGGCGTAGAGATCGATGGAGAATCCATCGGGCAATTCGATGCGCTCGAGCGTCGAGCGGATCGCATCGGCGCTTTCGCTGTTTTGATCCACAGTGATGAATTCGGTGGTACCCGTCGTACGGAAGCTGCCAAGCCGCTCCAGCGTGTCGTCGGATTGTGCGAAAGCGGGCAGAGAATAGGCAGCACTCGCCGCCAAGGCGGCACAGATCAATTTGGTCTTCATGTTTTCCTCCCAAGACCGGTGCTCCACCACCGGGCGGACGAATAAGCAGCCACTTCGCGGAACCCGTCAAGGCGATTAATCTTCCGCTTTGGTACAAGCTCGCGAAGGGCGGCGCGCACGTCGAGAGCTATCGCCAGGCGAACTTGGCCGAATGTGCCGATGATTCGGGCGAAACGGCGCGGTTCAAGGGCAAGTCGAAGCAAAATCGTGGCTGAAATGTCCCGAATCGGGACCGATCGGCCAAGCGGGCCTGTTCAAGATAAACCTTTGGTAACCCGCTATATTTGATGGGTGTCCATCCTGGGGTGCTGGTGATAAAATCTATGCTGTCGGGCTGGGCGGCTAAACTGTGACGAGTACTCTAGAGCGGAATGCTGCGTCATATTGGGAGTCCCGGCATGTCCGAGATTGATAATGAAAATAAACTAAGACTGACAGGCGCGATCGTGAGCGCATATGTCGGCAAACATTCTATTCCGTCGTCGGAATTGGCGGCTCTGCTGCAAAACGTTTACGCATCGCTCGATCAGCTGTCCGCCGGCGAGGTGCCGGTCGAGCCGCTGGTTCCTGCCGTGCCGGTCGCCAAATCGGTCACGCCGGAATATATCATCTCACTGGAAGACGGCCGTCGGTTCAAATCGCTGAAGCGCCATCTGGCTGCTCAGTATGGCCTTTCGCCCGAGGAGTATCGTGCTCGCTGGGGCCTCCCCGCCGACTACCCGATGGTGGCGCCGAACTACGCGGCTAAGCGTTCGCAACTGGCGAAATCAATGGGATTGGGACGCGAGGCACCGCGGACGGCTCCCCCGCTGCGCGCGGTCGAAAGCTAGTCGCACTTCTACACCCTGAATGAGATGCGAAAGGCGGCCGCAAATCTGTGGTCGCCTTCGCTTCATCACGATCAGCAGTTGGCTTGAATGCCTTCCTGGTCTTCGGCAGCACGCGCCGTTTGGCAGGCTGCCGAGCGGGTCGCATCGTTGACCGTGTCTTCGGCCGAATTCATGAAATCGCGCGCGGCTTCGCCAGCGCGATCAATAGCGGGGCCGACGGCATCGGCGGCATCTTCAGCTGCCGAGCGTGCTGCTTCGCCCGTTTCGCGAGCGGCGTTTCCGATCGCGTCCATGGCTTCGCCGGTTTCGCGCGACGTGTCGTTTTCTTCGATGCCCGGAGCCGTGGTGCTGCCAGCCTGGTCGGGATCGTCGCCGCAGGCGGCAAGTCCGACAAGCGCTGCAAGGAGAATGGGAAGGGCACGGTTCATGGTCGGTGGTCCTTAAGAAGTTATTTTAGCATGAAGTGCTCAAGAACGCGCCTTGGCGCATCCGGTTCCAACTGAGGATGTGGAAGTCTCTCGCGAAGCTTCCTCTCAGACGGGTGTGACGAAACCGTCGAGCACCCGCTTCTGGCCGGCCTTGTCGAAGTCGATCGTCAGCTTGTTGCCCTCGATCGCCGCGACGTTGCCATTGCCGAATTTCATGTGGAAGACACGGTCGCCGATGGAGAAGGCGCTGGGCGTATCTGTGGTCGATTTTGCGACGAGTTCGCCTTCGATCGTCCGCACGCCGCGGGGCCCGCTCTCGCCATAGCCAACGCGCTCGACCTGATGGCCCGAGCGGCTGCCCCAGTTGCGGCTGGTCGCGTCGGTGCGGTTCGCCTGAGCGCGTTTCCAGCCAGGCGTCTCATAGGTCGAGGCGAATATTTCCGGGTTGTCGAAGCGGGACGCACCATAGGGATTCTGTCGTCCCGACGAAAAGCCTGACGAGCCGCCTCCATAGCGATTGTAGCCGCCATAGGACATTTCGGCTTCGGCGACCTCGACGTGCGCTTCCGGCAATTCGTCGAGAAAGCGGGATGGAATGGTCGATTGCCACAGTCCGTGGATGCGGCGGTTGGATACGAACCAGAGATGCACACGCTTCTTGGCGCGGGTCAGTCCCACATAGGCGAGGCGCCGCTCTTCCTCGAGGCCGGAACGGCCGCCTTCGTCGAGCGAGCGCTGATGCGGGAAAAGACCTTCTTCCCAGCCCGGCAGGAACACCGTCTCAAACTCAAGACCCTTGGCTGAGTGGAGCGTCATGATGCTGACGGCGTCCATCTCCTCCTTCTGCTCGGCGTCCATGACGAGCGCCACATGCTCGAGGAAACCGCGCATGGATTCGTAGAAATCCATCGAGCGGATGAGTTCCTTCAGGTTTTCCAGGCGTCCCGGCGCTTCGGCGGATTTGTCGTTCTGCCACATCTCCGTATAGCCGGATTCTTCCAGGATCCGTTCGGCCAACTCGGTGTGCGGCGTGTTTTCGAGCGCTGCCGACCAGCGGGTGAAACCCTCCACGACGTCGCGGAGGCTCTTGCGCGCCTTGGGCTTGAGCTCTTCGGTCTCGACGAGGTCGCGTGCGGCGGCGATCATTGGAATGTCACGGGCGCGGGCGTAATCGTGCAGCTGGCGGACCGTCGCGTCACCGAGGCCGCGCTTCGGCACATTGACGATACGCTCGAATGCGAGATCGTCGGCGGGCTGGCAGACTGCGCGGAAATAGGCCATCGCATCGCGGATTTCCTGCCGCTCATAGAAGCGCGGGCCACCGATGACGCGGTAGTTCAGGCCCATCGTCACGAAGCGATCTTCGAATTCCCGCATCTGGAACGACGCGCGAACGAGGATCGCCATGTCATTCAGATTGTGTCGGCGGCCATTGGCGTCGGGACGCTGCAACTGCTCGATCGTCTCGCCCACCGCGCGCGCTTCTTCCTCGGAGTCCCAGGCGGCGTGGACCTGAACCTTTTCGTGCTCCGGGTCGGACTGCTCGGTGAACAGCGTCTTGCCGAGCCGCCCTTCGTTATGGGCGATCAGATGGCCAGCCGCGCCGAGAATGTGCTCGGTCGATCGGTAGTTGCGCTCCAGACGAATGATGGTCGCGCCCGGGAAGTCCTTGTCGAAGCGCAGGATGTTGTCGACTTCTGCGCCGCGCCAGCCATAGATCGACTGATCGTCGTCGCCGACGCAGCAGACATTCACGCTGCCGCCGTGCTGTCCGGTCTCCTTCGATTGCGGGCGCTGGGCGAGCAGGCGCAGCCACATGTACTGGGCTGTGTTGGTGTCCTGATACTCGTCAACGAGCAGATATTTGAATTTGCGATGATAGTCTGCAAGCACGTCCGGGTTCGCCCTCAGCATGCGGATCGGGTGGCAGAGCAGGTCGCCGAAATCGCAGGCATTCAACGTCTTCAGGCGGTTTTGGTAAGCTTCGTAAAGCTCGCGACCCTTGCCGTTGGCGAAGGCGCGTGCATCGCCCTCGGGGATTTCGTGCGGCGCAAGCCCCTTGTTCTTCCAGCCATCGATCATCTGCGCGAACTGCCGCGCGGGCCAGCGCTTGTCGTCGAGTCCCTCGGCCTGGATCAGCTGCTTGATCAGGCGAATAACGTCATCGGTATCAAGAATGGTGAAATCAGAGCGCAGCCCGACCAGTTCGGCGTGGCGGCGCAAAAGCTTCACGCCGATGGAGTGGAAGGTGCCGAGCCATGGCATGCCCTCGACGGCACCGCCGACGAGCATGCCAACGCGCTCTTTCATCTCGCGCGCCGCTTTGTTGGTGAAGGTCACCGCCAGGATCTGTGAAGGGAAGGCGAGGCCGGTAGCCAGAATATGGGCGATACGCGTCGTCAACACGCGCGTCTTTCCCGTTCCGGCGCCGGCCAGAACCAGCAGGGGGCCCTCGGTCGTGACGACGGCCTGCCTCTGCTCGGGGTTGAGACCTACGAGATAATCGGGGGTGGGTGCGGACTGGTTGCGCGCCGCCATCGCGCGTGCCGCCAGCCCGGAGGGGCGCTTCACAGGCTCGCTGTCGCCGAAGAACGGAATATCGTTACTGCTGTCGATCATGGCCACCAATGTAGTGATTCGGGCGTCTAAGGCCAGCAATCGACCTCAATGACCAGCTACATAGAAAAACCGGCGGTCTTGCGACCGCCGGTTTTAATCAAGCATATCAGTGCAGTGTTACTGCGCGGGAGCCGGTGCCGGCGCCGGAGCAGGGTCCATCGCTCCGCCGGTGTCGGTGGCCGGCGGCGTAGCAACGTCCTGCTCGGCCATCTGGTCATCAAGGTCCATGAATTCCGGAGCGTTTTCCAGATCTTCGCGGGTCGCTTCGATGACGAGGCGAACATCACTCGAGTCAGGCTGCTGCTCGATCGTGATCATGTCGAAGTTCACGCCGACATCCTTCTGGCCAATGCCCAGGAAGCCGCCAACACCCACGACTGCCGTGCGTGCACCGCCGTCATCGGAGAAGATCAGGTCGGTGATCTCACCGATCGACTCGTCTTCCATGTTGTAGAGCGACTGGCCGACATAAGTGTTGGCCGAGACTTCGTTCTCTTCCTGCATGGTGATGAACATCTCGCCGGACGGAGCGTCCATCGAGGCGCTGTCGTCCGTCATCGGAGCATCTGCGTCCGTGTCAGGGGTCGTCGTATCGTCGGTGTCGCTGAGCATGTCGTCAGCTTCTTCCGTTGAATCGGCGTCATCCATGGTGCCGCTGTTGGCGTCGTTCGTATCGCCGGTCGTGGTTACAGGAGAGGTTGCGTCACCGTCTTCGATGTCTGCATCGGACTCAGTCGCATCGTCGACCGTGTCGGCAGCATCTTCAGCTGCATCGCTGGCTGCGTCGCCGGCATCATCGGCGGCTTCGCCCATGCTGTCGGTGGCGTCGTCCATCGTTTCTGCAGGCTCGTCAGTCGTTGCATCCGAACCTGGAGCAGGCTCGGTCTGAGCCGCTGCAGGGCTTACGATGCTGTCTGTGATCGCGGGATTGGTGAAGGCTGCGCCGGCGAACATTGCCCCCAGGGCGACCGATGTAAGAAGCGTGCGTTTCATGGTCTTCTCCTCTTTATGATCGGCCGGCACCCGTCGAGATGCGATTTCACGATTTTGTTATCGGCAGATCGATGGTGGAGGAACGGCGCACATCGGACTTGGTTCGGCAGACGTTCGATCAATTGAAGGTAACGGATTGAAACAATTTATCACGGAACTTTACTCGATTGAGCGACTTAGGTAGCGTTTTACGTCCGCTCGCCAGAGGCGCCATTTAGAGGTCACTGAGGAAGCCGAATTGACGCGACGCGGATCATCGATGGGTTTTTTCGGTCTTTTCGGTCGCTCCGAGGATCTTCGCCAGCTGGATGTGGCCTTGCGTGGGGCGGGTCTCCATCCTGCGCTTGTTCCAGAGGGCGCCAAACTCGCGATCTCCAATCTCCTGAAGGACGACAACGGCGGAAGCTACGCGGATCCGGCAACCTATCCGCACGTCGCGGACCTCATTGCCTATTGCCTGCTTGGCCACGATACCTTCGAGGGAGAGGTCGGCCCCGATCGCGCCCGCCAGGTCGAGGATCGCATCGGTGTCGCGCTCGACGCGGGGGAGGGTGTGGATGCGGATCTGATCCTGCTCACCCTTCACTCCAAGCTGATCCAACCGAGCGTCGTCGATCGTTTTGGGTTGAGTGCGGAAAAAGACGGGGAATAAACGTCCCTCGTCATCCGTTCTCGTCCGGGCTCCAAGTCGGTCGGAGCGCCGTCAAGACGGCTACAGGAGATTGCATGACCTCATCGCCTTTCTCTCGATCGGCGCGCGTAACGCGCAGGACCTTGCTGCGGCGCATGGGGATTGCCGCTTCGGCGGTCTACGTGGCTCCGATGCTGACCGGCGTGACTCGTGCCCGCGCATCAGACGGCTCAGGTGGCTCGGCCGGATCCGGCAGTGGTTCGGGCGTTGCGGCGCGTCCAGCACCGCCTCGACCGGAAATCGTCGTCGCGACGCCGGATGCGGGCGGTCTCGATCTTATTGCAGCCCAAGGCTACGCACTGGTCGAACGTGCTTCGATCGGTATCGTGACGCTCGAGTTGGGGCGCTTCACGCTGCCGCCGAACCGTACTGTCGTGGAAGCGGAGGCTGAGATCACCGGGCTCGTGCCGGGCGCGATCTTCGATCTCAATCATCTCTATGAGCCTGGCGAACTCACCTGCGCCGATGGCGATTGCCAGGCATTCCAACTGATCGGCTGGACCGACGATGCGCGGGCCTGTCCGGCGGGTGTGACGATCGGGATGATCGACACGACGGTCAATGCCGAGCATGCGGCGCTGGCCGGTGTCGCACTGGACAAGGTGCCGGTCCTGGCCGCCGATCGCACGGTCGGCAGCGCCGTTCACGGCACCGCGATCGCGATCCTTCTCGCCGGTGGCACCGACACGCGCACGCCAGGCCTCCTGAGCGGTGTGAGGCTGGTGGCGGCAGAAGCGTTCCATAGGGCGACCGATGGCGAGGACCGTGCCGACACATTCGACATCGCCCGGGCCATCGACCGGCTCGTCCAGCAGGACGTCTCCGTCATCAATATGAGCTTTGCCGGGCCGGCCAACGGCGTGCTCGAACGTGTGACGGATGCTGCGATCGAACGCGGCGTCATCCTCGTTGCCGCTGCTGGCAACGCCGGGCCTCAGTCGGAGCCGCTCTACCCCGCAGCCTATGAGGGCGTCGTGGCGGTGACTGCGGTGGACGGCGAGCGACAGGTCTATCGGCGCGCGGTCAACGGCCCGCATATCGATTTCGCAGGTCCGGGCGTCCAGCTTTGGACGGCCGCCTCCGTGAGTGGCGGGCGCTTCCGGTCCGGAACGTCCTACGCTGCGCCGTTCGTTTCGGCTGCGCTGGCCGTCGCGCGTGCACGCGAGCCGGACACGCCAAGCACCCAGTTGGTTTCGGCCCTTGCGGCGCAAGCCGCCGATCTCGGCGATCCCGGGCGTGACGACGTTTTCGGGTGGGGTCTGGTCCAGACGGAAGGCATCTGTCGATAGGGCGGCTCGCCAATCATCTATCCTGGCCGGATCGGGATGTGGCCCTAATTGCAGCCTATGCTTGCCGTCATGAAGCGCGCAGGAGGAACAGCATGACCCGTCCGACCATCACCCAAGACATGATTTCCGCTTATGACGAATACACCCATCTCACGCTCGACCGGCGTGGGTTCATGGAGAAGCTGACCAAGCTTGCGGGATCGGGAGCGGCGGCTGCCGCCATCGCGCCGATGCTGGCTGCAAGCAACGCCGCGGCGCAGCAGGTGCCGGAAGACGACAATCGCCTGGTTGCGGAAGACGTCACCTATCCGGGCGGCGACGGGGAGATGCAGGGCTATCTGGTGCACATGCGCGATACCGCGAACCCCATGCCCTCCGTCATCGTCATCCATGAGAACCGCGGCCTCAATCCCCATATCCGCGACGTTGCGCGGCGGTTGGCGCTCCAGGGTTTCCTCGTGCTTGCACCCGATTTCCTTTCGCCGGACGGTGGAACGCCGGAGGATGAAGAACGCGCACGCGAGATGATCGGTGCTCTCGATGGTGCCGCCACGATCGCCAACGCGACGGCGACCGTCGCCTTCCTCCAAGCCCATGAGAACGGCAACGGCCAAGTCGGGGCGGTAGGATTCTGTTGGGGTGGTGGCATGGTCAACGATCTGGCCGTCGCCTCGGAAGATCTCGCTGCGGGGGTCGCCTATTACGGTCGGCAGGCAGCCGTCGAGCAGGTGCCGAATATCCGCGCCGCGCTGATGCTGCATTATGCCGGCCTCGACGATCGCATCAATGCCGGCATCGAAGCCTATGAGGCTGCTCTCAAGGAACACGGCGTCGAATACCAGTTGTTCGTTTACGAAGGCGCCAACCACGCCTTCAACAACGATACGTCGAGCGCACGCTTCGATCCCGTCGCGGCAGCGGTCGCGTGGGAGCGGACTTTGGATTTCTTTAACGAGAAGCTCGCCACGCCCGCCTGACGATCAACCCAGACTAGGATTTTGATTCCGGGAACTGGCCCAAGCGACTGAACAGGAATCCATTTTCCTGATCAGTCGCCTTGGCTTTCGAGCCAGCGCATCAGGCGCAGCTCTGTGTCGTCCATCCATTCCGAAGCGGCCCCGCGTGAGGGACGCACGGCCTTCAACTGCTCCCTAAGAGAGCCTGCCTCGAATGCGTCGACCACTGCCGGGTGGATGTAGCAGCGCCGGCAGACGGCACGGGTGTTCCCGAGCCGCGATGCGACAGCGTCGACCGCGGCATTGATCTTGCGGGACGCATCGGTCTTCGAGGTTGGTGCGTCCAGTTCCGACAGGGCAATGGCGGCAAGCCTCGTGCCCGACCATGTCCGAAACAGCTTCGAACTCAGCTCCGAGCCGGTGATCTCGCGCAGATAGGCATTGATGTCGTCAGATTTGACGGTCGAGCGTCCACCATCGCCCGTCTCGTACTGGAAGAGCTGATGGCCTGGCAGTTCGTGGATGGTGCGGATGATCTTGGCGATCCGGCGATCGGTATGGGTCAGGTTCCATTCTTTGCCGGACTTGCCTTTAAACCGGAAGCGCATGACCGAGCCCGAAATGTCGAGATGACGCTTTTTCAGCGTAGTCAGGCCGAAGCTCTTGTTCTGCTTCGCATAAATCTCGTTGCCGACACGGATCAGAAGATTGTCGAGCATCCAGACCACAGATGCAGTGACCTTCTCGTAGGACAGCGACCGGCGGCGGAGATCGGAATCCACCTGCTCGCGGATCGTGGGCAGCAATTGCGCGAAAGCGGCGAGCTCGCCGTACTTCGTCGCATCGCGGGACTCACTCCATTTCGGGTGATAGCGATATTGCTTGCGCCCGCGCTGATCGCGTCCCGTTGCCTGAAGGTGGCCGAGCGGTTCGATCGTGATCCACACATCCTGGTAGGCGGGCGGGATCGCGAGCGAACGGATGCGGTCGATGTGATCGCCGGCGCCAAGCTTATCGCCATCGGGCGTCAGGTAGTAGAAGCCACGCCCGGCCTTGCGGCGACGAAAGCCGGGCGCCTCGTCGCTGACATAGATGAGACGCGCCGCCTTGGCGTGCTCTTCGGCTGAAATACGCTCGATCATTGCGGTGCTTTCAAATCGACGAAGCCTTCGAACCGGCGGAGCAGGGCGAGGACGACGACGCCGAGAACCGTCGCCGGCACGGCGATCGTCCAGTAGCCGAAGCCGATGGAGAGACCGATCGCTGCTGCAAGCCAGATGCCGGCCCCGGTCGTCAGGCCTTTCACTTCGCCCCTGGCAAAGACGATGAAGCCAGCGGCGAGAAACGCGACGCCTGCCGTGACGGCTTCGATGACGCGCAGCGGATCGATCTGGACGGCATTGTCGCCGAGATTGTCGGAGTGGATCACCTCGGTCGCGAGGATGGCGAAGGCGCTGGCAGCGACGGCCACAAGTGCATGAGTGCGCAGGCCGGCGGGACGCGCCCGCAATTCCCGCTCGAAGCCGATAACCGCCCCAAAAATCAGCGCTCCGACGAACCGCGCCCAGATGACGGGAGCGGGCAGAAAGGTGGGCTGGGTCATGTCGGCGATGATGCTATCCATTCGCCGCTGAAATTCAGCATCGCATCGATTGTTCCATCGGGGCGTGGGAACATTCGCGACATTGCCGATTTTCAGCAGATCGCAATTGCTTCCTGGAGATCGACGATGCCTGCGAAATCGAAAGCACAGCAGAAGGCCGCCGGTGCGGCGCTTTCCGCAAAGCGTGGCGACACCAAGAAATCCGACCTCAAGGGTGCTTCGAAAGACATGGTGGAATCCATGACGGAGAAGGAGTTGGAAGAGCTTGCGGAGACGAAGCGCAAAAAGCTGCCGAACAAGAAGAAGGGCTGAACTTCAGCCTATAACAAGCCGAGGGAACGAGCGCGTCACATTAGCGTTTTGTTGAAAACTGTGTTGCGTCAAGAGGAATGCCATGGTCGCGCGCGCTATGTGGAAAGGCCAACTGCGTCTTTCCCTCGTCTCCATCCCGGTCGAATTGTACAGCGCCACGAAAACGGGCGCCCGCATCAGTTTCCGCCAGATCCATGAACCGACGGGTAAGCCCATCCGCTATGAAAAGGTGGTGGACGGGCACGGGCCGGTCGATGCTGACGAGATCGTCAAAGGCTTCGAATACGACAAGGGCAACTATGTGCTGCTCGATCCGGACGAGATCGAAGCGGTGAAGCTCGAGACGCGAAAGACGCTCGAACTGGTACAATTCGTCGGGTCGTGCGAGATCTCGCCGCTCTACTACGACAAGCCCTATTACGTTGTGCCGACCGACGAACTTGCCGAGGATGCCTACCGCGTCGTGCGCGATGCGCTTCGCAAATCCGAAAAGGTGGGCCTTGGCCAATTGGCCATGCGCGGCCACGAATATCTCTGTGCAATCCGACCGTGCGGCGATGGTCTGCTGCTGGAGACGCTGCACTATGCCGACGAAATCCGAAAGGCGGACCCACTGTTTTCTGAAATCAGCGGAGCGGGCGCCGACGAGGAACTCCTCGAAGTGGCGACTGCGCTGATCGACCGGAAGACCGCGAAGTTCGATCCGAAAGTCTTCAAGGACCACTATGCCGACGCCTTGCGCGATCTCATCGATTCCAAGACGAAGAGCAAGACGTCGAAGCGCGTCGATACGGGCGACGACGACAAGCCGGCCAAGGGCGGCGACAATGTCGTCGACCTCATGTCGGCTCTGAAGAAGAGCCTGGAAACGTCCGACGGCAAGAAGAAGGCCGCGGCCGCGAAACCAAGCGCCTCTCGGTCCACCAAGACCGAGTCGAAAGCTGCGGCGAAACCCAAGACCGCTCCACGCAAGAAATCGGCTTGAGGGCCCTGATCGATGGCGTCCGCTGATCCGCTTTCAACCTACAACGCCAAGCGGGATTTCACCCGCACAGGCGAACCCAAGGGCAAGAAGGCGCGGACGCGGAAGGACAAGCTCCGTTTTCTCGTGCAGAAGCACGATGCGACGCGTCTGCACTACGATCTCCGTCTTGAGTGGGGAGGGGTCCTGAAAAGCTGGGCCGTCACCCGAGGGCCGAGCGTCGATCCGGGCGACAAGCGGCTCGCGGTCATGACCGAGGATCATCCGATGTCCTACGGCGACTTCGAAGGCGTGATCCCCAAGAAGGAATATGGCGGCGGCACCGTGATGCTCTGGGACCAAGGCACGTGGGAGCCGTTGCACGACCCGGAAGAGGGCCTCAAGGAAGGCAAGCTGCACTTCAACCTGCACGGCGAGAGGATGACGGGAGGCTGGGCTCTCGTCCGGATCAAGCCGCGCAAGGGCGAGAAGCGCGACAACTGGCTTCTGATCAAGGAGCGGGACGCCGTCGCCGAAAGCTTCGAGGGCGAAACGGGCGACATCATCACCACCGCCAACATGACCAGCATCACGTCCGGCCGGTCGATGGAGGAGATCGCAGCGTCCGCCGATGCGGTCTGGTCGTCCAGTGAGAAACCCGCTCTCAAGACCGCGAAGGCCGAAGCGGCGGAAGCGAAACGCCCGAAGCGGTCCTCTTCCATCGCGATGCCGGACTTTGAGCCTCCGATGCTGGCGACGCTCGTCGATGCCGCACCCGAGGGTGAGGACTGGCTGCATGAGGTGAAGTTCGACGGCTATCGTCTGATGGCTGCGATCGGCGGAAAGGGCGTTGCCCTCTATACGCGCACCGGGCTGGACTGGACGGAGAAATTTCCGGACGTCGCCAAGGCGCTCGAAGGACTGAACTGCAAAAGCGCGCTCATCGACGGCGAGGTCATGGCGAGCGACATTAGGGATGGCGGCTCCGCGTTTTCGGCACTGCAAAAGGCGATCAAGAGCGGCGATGCCAAGCGTTTCTTCGCTTTCGATCTGTTGTCGCTGAACGGCAAGGATCTGAAGAAGGATCCGCTGATCGATCGCAAGACGGCGCTTTCGAAGCTGATCTCGGAAAGCGCGGCCTCGCCGGTGGTGCAATACAGCGAGCATGTGCGCGGCCACGGCCCGAGCGTTTTCCGATCCATCTGCAAAGCAGGCCAGGAAGGCATCATCGCCAAGAAGGCGGATGCGCCGTATCGAGGCCGGCGCGGGCGCGAATGGCTGAAGGTGAAATGCACGAAGCGGCAGGAATTCGTCATCGGCGGCTATTCGAAATCCGACAAGCGCGGCCGGGCCTTCGCCTCGCTTCTTCTCGGGACGCGGGAAGGCGACAAGCTGATCTATCGCGGCCGGGTCGGCACCGGCTTCACGGGCGACACGCTGGACGAACTGGGCGCGCTCCTGAAGGCGCGTACCCGCAAATCGATGCCCTTCGAGAGCGTCGACGCGCAGTTCCGGCGTGATGCAGTCTGGGTGACGCCGGATCTCGTGGCGGAGGTCGACTATGCGGAGCTCACCGACGACGGCCATATCCGGCATGGCTCCTATCTCGGCCTTCGCGAAGACAAGGCGGCAGACGACATCACCCTAGAAAGCGCCACTTCAGACAAGGAGACGGACATGAGTTCGGAAGACGAGCCCGTCACGCCAAAGGGTAGCGCGCGCGCCAAAAGCGCCGCTTCGGAGGAGGTGCTTGGCATCAAGATCAGCAGCCCGTACCGCGTCGTCTTCCCGAAGCAGGGCGTCACCAAGATCGATCTGGCGCGCTATTTCGCCGTGGCTGCTGAACGGATGCTGCCCATCGTCGCCGGGCATCCCGTGTCGCTCGTGCGCTGTCCGCAGGGACGTACCAAGCAGTGCTTTTTCCAGAAGCACGCCAGCGATGGCTTCCCAGCCGAGATCAAGCGCGTGCCGATCAAGGAGAATTCTGGCGATACCGAGGACTACATGGTGCTGGACAGCGCCGAAGCTCTGGTCGCCGCCGTTCAGATGGGGACGCTCGAATTCCATATCTGGGGTTCGAACATGACCGATCTGGAGAAGCCGGTTCGCATGGTGTTCGACCTCGACCCGGATGAGCGGCTGACCTTTGACGACGTGCGCGAGGCCGCGTTTGCGATGCGTGACCGGCTCGCGGACCTGAAGCTGCAGAGCGTGCCAATGGTCACCGGCGGCAAGGGCGTGCACGTGATCGTGCCGTTGCAGCGGCGTGCCACGTGGCCGGAAGTGAAGGGCTTTTCGAAAAGCTTCGCCGCGGCTTTCGCCGAGGAAGAGCCAGATCGGTTCGTCGCGACCATGTCCAAGGCGAAGCGTAAGGGCCGCATCTTCATCGATTGGCTTCGAAACGAGCGGGGCTCGACGGCGATTGCGCCCTATTCGACGCGTTCGCGCGAAGGGGCACCTGTGGCGACGCCCGTTTCATGGGATGAGCTGGCCGATCTGGAAGAGGCGAGTGCGTTCCGGCTGCACGACATGCCGGCGCGGCTCGAGGCGCCCGACCCTTGGGCGGACGCGGCAGCCTGGCGCCAGTCTCTGACCAAGACCATGCTTAAGGCTTTCTCCGGATAAGCTTTAAGGACCGAACCAGTTTTCGCGACTTCCGACGGCAATTCGACGCCGGACCGCACAGTTGAAACGCATCCGTCGTTTGACTCACGAAAAAGTTATACCAATTGAAGAGATTTCTGAATGTCTTCGAATGCCGGGATTTGATCGATAGATTGCCAATTCGACGGTAAATCGACCATTATCCCCGTTGAACCAGCGCTCCAGTGCCAGCGTAAGGCCGTCGTCAACTTGGTTTTCAGTTTGGCGGGCTATGTTCCTTCAGGGTGCGTTCAGGTTCGCTGCCCTATCGCACATCTGTACAAATTCATTTGCGTGTTAAGTTTGCAGCGCAGCAAACGAAAACTTTTATTCGATTTCGCGGTTTGAGGATCATCGATGTCAGCATTCAAGCAGGGGGCTTTCGCTCTCATCATCGTGGCGGGGGCTGGTTTTGCCTGGCTGAAGCTCGATCCGAACGCGGTGACGAGGCTCGAGCAAGTTGGTGTGTCGCATCCGGCTCTGACAGCGCTTGCAGCGACCGGCGCCGACGAAGCTACGCCTGCGGGCGGACCAGGCGGGGCTCCGGCTGGTGCCGCAGGTGGCGGCGGTATGGCCTCTCAGGCGCGTCTTGTGATCACCGAACCCACGGGTCGGGCACAGGTGAACGACAGGCTTTCGGCGATTGGCAACGGCGAGGCCGTACGGACGGTCAATGTAACGCCCTACGTGACAGGGAACCTGGAAGAAGTGCTGGTCGAATCTGGGCAGTCCGTCGAGGAGGGCGATGTCATCGCCGAGCTTGCATCGGACGAACAGGTGATCGCCGTCGAACGGGCTCGACTGGACCTGGAAGACGCCGAGACCACGTTGCAGCGACGTCAGACCCTAAGAGATTCATCGGCTTCTGCGATCGCGAATGTCGAGATCACCCAGGCGGAACTCGCCGTTCAGACGGCGCGTCTCCAACTGCGTGAAGCCGAGCTCAATCTCTCGCGCCGCTCGATCACCGCTCCGATCGGTGGCGTGATTGGTATCGTTTCAGTCAACCCGGGCGACTACGTCACCACGACGACCGAAATTGTACGCATCGACGACCGTTCCGAACTGCTTGTCGATTTCTGGGTGCCTGAGCGTTTCGCAAGCATGATCGCCGTCGGTCTTCCTGTCACGGCCAACGCCATTTCGAGCCCCGACCAGACGCATGAGGGAGAGATCAGTGCCGTCGACAATCGCGTGGACCTGCAGAGCCGCACACTTTGGGTGCGTGCTTCGATCCCGAATGAGAACGATCGTCTGCGCGCCGGCATGTCCTTCTCGGTCGAGCTGACCTTCGACGGCGATGATTTCCCCACGGTCGATCCGCTTGCTCTGCAGTGGAGTGCCGATGGCTCGTTCGTCTGGCGCGTGGTGGATGGTCGCAGCCAGCGTGTCCCTGTTCGCATCGTTCAGCGCAATTCGGACTCGATCCTCGTCGACGCAGAGTTGGAAGAGGGTGACGACGTGGTCGTCGAAGGCTTGATGCAGCTGCGCGATGGTGCCGAAGTGGTCACTGTGACGGACGATGCCGGTGAGGCTGGCGACGCTGTCGCCGTCGGTCTCGATGGGCTGCCGGTGGCACGCAACATCCCGGCCGAGCCTTCGGCCGCACCTTCGGGTTCCTGAGAACCCCGCGTTCGCATCGCTGTTCCGGGGCACGCTTAGGTCCCAGAATTTGCCCTGAGACACTGTTCCGAGAAAGCGCATCCGATGAGCCCGACGGAAATCCGTTCCAACGACGAAAAACGTGCAGCCGAAGCGATGGCCGACCACGAAGAAGACGCTCTCTTCGCGAATCGCTCTACCGGTGGGATCGCGCTTTTTGTCCGTCGTCCAATCTTCGCTTTCGTGCTCAATGCGCTGATCATCGTTGCCGGCCTTGCAGCCTTCGTCGGCATCGAGATCCGCGAACTGCCGGATGTCGACCGTCCCGTCATCACGGTGCGCACGTCGTTTACCGGTGCCGCTCCGGAAACTATGGACCGCGAGGTCACTGAAGTCGTCGAAGGCGCGGTGGCGCGTGTTTCGGGCGTGCGGTCCATCTCGTCGTCTTCGGAATTCGGCGACAGCCGTGTAACGATCGAATTCAACGACAACGTCAATCTGGATGTCGCGGCGTCAGACGTGCGCGACGCCATGGGTCGAGCGCTCGGCCAGCTTCCCGACGACGCGGAAGATCCGATCATCGTCAAGGCAGACGCCAACGCGCAGGCGATCATGCGATTGGCAGTGACCGCCGACACGATGAGTATCGAAGACCTGACGGTTCTGGTGGAAGACGAGGTGGTCAACCGTCTCGCGGCCGTCGAAGGCGTGGCGGATGTTCAGGTTTATGGTGACCGGGAGAAGATCTTCCGCGTTGACGTCGATCAGACAGAATTGGCCGCGCGTGGCCTGACGGTCGGCAGCATGCGGACGGTGCTCGATTCCGTGTCCTACGACGTGCCCGCCGGTTCGCTGTCGAGTGCCAACCAGGATCTCGTCGTGCGGGCGACGGCCGATGTCACGACGCCGGAGCAGTTCGAGCAGCTCTATATCGATGGTCGCGTGCGGCTCGGCGATGTGGCAACCGTAACGCTGGCGGCCGATGAAGGATCGAGCGGCCTGCGCTCCAATGGACGCACAGGGGTCGGCCTCGGCATCATTCGCCAAGCACAGTCAAACACGCTGAACATCTCCGCCGGCGTCGAAGCTGCCGTTGCCCAGCTGACGGCGGATGTGTTGCCGGAAGACATTCAGATCGCCATCACCAGTGATGATGCCGTCTTCGTGGAAGGCGCGCTTCACGAGGTAGAGATTGCGCTCGTCGTGTCGATCGTCGCTGTGTTGATCGTGATCTTCCTTTTCCTCGGCGACTGGCGTGCGACGCTGATCCCGATGCTGACGCTGCCTGTGGCACTGATCGGTACGCTTGCCGCGATGTATATCGCAGGATTCTCGCTCAACATCCTGACTTTGCTCGCCATTGTGCTCGCCACTGGTCTCGTGGTGGACGATGCGATCATCGTTCTCGAGAATATCGTGCGGCGCCGGGCCCAGGGTGTCGGCCGACGCGCCGCAGCGGTCATCGGAACGCGCGAGATGTTCTTCGCCGTCGTTGCGACGACCGCGACGCTGGCGGCTGTGTTCGTGCCCATCTCGTTCCTGCCTGGCCAGACGGGCGGTCTCTTCCGTGAATTCGGATTTGTTCTCGCTATTGCTGTCGGTCTTTCGTCGATCGTCGCCCTGACGCTGTGTCCGATGCTGGCATCGCTGCTTTTGACGAAGGATTCACTCCCTCACATGGAGGGCAGCCGCAAGTCGCTGAAGATGCGCTTCGCCGGGGCAAGCGCCAGGGTATACAACCGTGCGCTGGCGGCCTGCCTCAACGCTCCGTTCATCGTGGTCCTGGTGTCAGTGCTCTTTCTCGGAGCTTCGCTCCTGGCGCTCGGGGGCGTCCGGCAGGAACTCACGCCGGCGGAAGATCGCTCCTTCGCCCTGATGCGCGTGTCGGCGCCGCAGGGTGTCAGCCTCGACTACATGGGCGTGCAGGTGCGCAAGATCGAGCAGTCGCTGCAGCCGCTGATGGACAGTGGTGAAATCCGCAACATCTTCACCAATACCGGGCAGGGCGGCGAGCCCAACAGCGCGTTCGTTGTGATGACGCTGGCGCCCTGGAGTGAGCGCGAGCGCACCCAGGCCATGATCGTGGCCGATATCAACGCGGCCGTCTCGCAGGTTCCATCGGTTCGCGCCTTCGCCATCCAACCGAACAGCCTCGGCATCCGCGGCGCCGGCAATGGCCTTCAATTCGCGATCGTCGGCAACACATACGAATCGCTGGCCGACTCCGCAGATCAGATCGTTCGTCGACTTGAAGGAGATCCGCGCTTCAACCAGGTCCGACAGTCGTTCGAAACGACGCAGCCACAGCTTTACGTGTCGATCGACCGCGATCGTGCCTACGATCTGGGCATCGACATCACGGGCCTTTCCGACACGATCCAGGCAATGGTCGACGGCCGTGAACTTGCCGACGTGTTCGTCGATGGCCGCGCCGTCCCGGTTCTGATCGAGTCGACCACCAATCCGATCAACGACCCGACGGATCTGGAAAACATCTTCATCCGTACCGCTGACGGCAAGAACGTGCCGATGGCGACCATCGCCACGGTGGAAGAGCGCGCGATTGCGCCTTCTCTCGACCGAGAACGCCAGCTCCGCTCGATCACGATCAATGCAGGCCTTGTCGGTGATTTCCCGCTCGGCGAAGCGCTGACCGAAGTTCAGGCAATGGCGGACGAGATACTCCCATCAGGAGAACGCATCATCCCGCTCGCGGAAGCTGCGACGCTGCAGGAGAATTCCAGCGGCATGCTCATCACCTTCGGCTTCGCAATCCTGATCATCTTCCTGGTGCTGTCGGCGCAGTTCGAAAGCTTCGTCAGCGCGGTGATCGTCATGGCGACCGTGCCGCTCGGTCTGGCGTGTGCTGTCTTCGCCCTTGTGCTCACCGGCGGCAGCCTGAACATCTACAGCCAGATCGGTCTGGTGTTGCTGGTCGGGATCATGGCGAAGAACGGTATCTTGATCGTCGAGTTCGCGGACCAGCTCCGCGACCAGGGTCGCAACGTCCGCCAAGCCATCGAGGAAGCCTGTGCCATTCGCCTGCGCCCGGTCATGATGACGATGATCGCGACGATCATCGGTGGCGTGCCGCTCGTGGTGGCATCGGGCGCGGGCGCGGAAGCGCGCATCGCTCTCGGCTGGATCATCGTCGGCGGGCTCGGTCTTGCCGTTGCGGCGACACTGTTCGTCACGCCGGTCGCCTATTTGCTGCTTGCCCGGTTCAGCAAGCCGCGCGCGGCCGAGGAAGCCAAATTGCTCGGCGAACTCGACGCCGCCGCTGCTATGCGCAACGTGTAGGAAAGTTCGGCGGGAGCGCCGCCGACTAGCGGTGCTCCTCCTCGCTCGCTGCGACAAGCCGGGCGTTGTAATATTCGAGCGCCTTGACCTGGCTTGCCCATGCGATGATGGCGGTCCCGGTTTTCTCGTCGAGGACCGGCAGGCGCGCGTGTCCGCCCTGATCGAACAGGCGCAAGGCGTGCTCCAGGGTGTCGGATGACTTCAGGGAATCCTGCTGCTTTTCTCGGTCGAACGGCGCTTCGCCGTCTGGCTCGATCGGCGTCATGAAGTCCATGACCTTGATCGCGTGGCGCAAGGTCTGGTGGGGCCCGTCCTGGACGAAGATACCGCGGCTCGCCAATTGCCATTGAAAATAAGAATGGCCGTGGAGCGCATGGTTGATGCCATGGGCGATCGCGACGCACAGCAGGAGCGCGACCGATAGCGCATAGCCGCCGGTCAGTTCGAAGACGATCACCGTGGTTGAGATCGGCGCGCCCAGCACGGCGCCGGCGACTGCGCCCATGCCGAGGATGGCGTAGAGGGAACGGCTTGATGCGAGGTCCGGAAAGAGGGCTGCCGCCACGATGCCGAACGCACCGCCGGTCAGCGCCCCGAGATAGAGAGCCGGCGAGAAGATGCCGCCGCCGAACCGGGACGCGAGCGTGATTGCGGTCGTGACCGTCTTCGCCACGATAAGAACCAGCATCAGAGCAAGCGGCAACTGGCCCCACAGCGCAAGATCGGTGACTTCGTAACCGACGCCGAGCACGTGCGGCAGCACCATGCCGATCAAGCCGATCGCAGCACCGCCGATGACGGGTCTCGTCCAGAGCGGCACGGTCATCCGCCGCGCGAGGAAGTCCGCCGAAAACAACGTGAACTGAAAGCCGATGGCAACGAGGGCCGAGACGACGCCAAGGAGGGCAAACGCCGGGAACTCCCAATAGGAGGTGATGCCATAGGCCGGCAGCATGAAGGCAGCGGTATCACCGAAATAGACACGCGACAGAACGCCTGCGACCGTCGACGAGATGACGATCGGTACGAAGGCACGCATGGCGTAGTGGCCGAGGATGACCTCGTGGGCAAAAAGGACGCCCGCGATCGGAGCGTTGAAGCTTGCCGACACGGCTGCCGCAACTCCGGCGCCCAGCAATGTACGTCGGGTCCATTCCGGCAGTGCCAGATGCCGCGCGATGCCGCTTGCAAGGGTCGCGCCGAGGTGGACGACTGGCCCTTCGCGTCCGGCACTGCCACCACTGCCAAGCGAGATCGCGGTGATGATCGAGGAGAGAAGCCCCTCGCGAAAGCCGATCTGCCGTCCCGACAGCGCGCGTGCCTCGATCACATCGGCCACGCCCTGAGTGCGCTTTGATGGCATGAGGTATTGCAACATCAGCCCGACGACCAAGCCGCCGGCCACTGGTGCCAGGAAGATGACGTAAAGCGGGATCTCACGCGCCGCGCTCAAGACGCGCTCTGATCGATCACCGAGCCATAACAGCTGAACGAGCCCGATCGCCTCGCGGAAGGCGATCGCCGCAAGCGCAACGCCGATACCGATCAAAAGCGAAAGCAGCCAGATGAGGGACAAGCGATCGCGGCGAAAGGCGTTGAAGTTCGGTGCGACCCAACTTTTCAGCAGACGCGGAAGTCCGGCGACGTAATCGGGCAGCAGGGGTCTCAACGCGGTCTCCGCCGGCGTTCTGGAGCAATCATCATCAAGGCTGCTGCGGCTTCAATGCAATGCCGCGCCCTATCGTGGTCGGCTGCGGTAGCGATCGATGGGCGGCGGCGAGAACTTCGATCTTCTGGCGGATGTCGTCCGGAAACGCCGTCACCTTGCGGATTGTCATGTCGATGTGCAGCAGCAGCGTTTCGCTGGTGGCGGAAAGCCAGCCATCGGCGTGGAGCAGTTCCTGGTAAAGATGGATGCGCTTGGCGTCGTTGTTCACGACTTGCAGCGTGCAGCTCGTCATGTCCTCGGCATGCAGTTCCCGGACATATCGGACATGCGCCTCAGCGGTGAAGAAGCTCATCTTTCGCCGCTCCACGTAGTCCGCTCCGCACCCAAGCTGGCCGAACAGGTGGTCGACCGCATGATCGAAGAGGACGTTGTAATAGGCCATATTGAGATGACCGTTGAAGTCGATCCACTCCTGGCGCACTTCCTCGGGCGGCGCGAGGACAGGACTATCAAAAAGCATGGATCGTCCCGCTGCTTCGATTGTATCAAGGTGCATAAGACACTTTAACGGTCGAGGCCGTGTCGGCAAGGCAGGCAGTTGCATTCGGGTGGAGGAAGATCAGTGGCTTTGGCGGATATCCGTGCGGGTGCGCGCGACGAGACAGCGATCGGGGCCGTGCTCCAGACCTTGCGCGATCGGTTTGGCGATCGACTGCAGACAGGCGAGGCGATGCGGTCGCAACATGCCCACACGACGACCTATATCGCCGGGCAACTGCCCGACGGCGTGGTGTTCGCCGAGAGCGCGGACGACGTGAGGACAGTCGTTCAGGTCGCGGCAGCACACCGCATCCCGATCATTCCCTTCGGCGTCGGCAGCTCGCTGGAGGGCCAGGTGAATGCACCGAATGGTGGGATTTCGCTCGATATGTCGCGGATGAACCGCATCATCGAGGTCAATCCCGAAGACATGGATTGCACGGTCGAGCCCGGCATCACACGGGAAGCGCTCAACGCGCAACTGCGCGATACGGGCCTGTTCTTTCCCATCGATCCGGGCGCCAATGCGAGCATCGGCGGCATGGCATCGACGCGTGCGTCCGGCACCAACGCGGTGCGCTACGGCACGATGCGGGACAATGTCATTGCGGTGACGGCCGTCACGGCAAGTGGGGAAGAGATACGCACGGCACGCCGCGCGCGCAAATCCTCCGCCGGATATGATCTGACCCGGCTCTTCGTCGGTGCTGAAGGCACGCTCGGCGTGCTGACCTCGGTGACGCTGCGGCTCGCCGGCATCCCGCAGGCCGTGTCCGGCGGTGTCTGCTCGTTTGAAACCATCCATGATGCCTGCTCGGCGGTCATCATGACGATCCAGATGGGGATACCCGTCGCGCGCATCGAGTTGCTGGACGCCCTGCAGATCCGGGCCTGCAACGCGTATTCAGGGCTCAACTACCCCGAGACCCCGGCACTGTTCCTTGAATTTCACGGCACGGAAGCTGGCGTGCGCGAGCAGGCAGCCCTGTTCGCCGACATCGCCGAAGAGTGCGGCGGCGGCACTTTTGCCTGGGAAACGGACCCGGAGGCGCGGGCGCGGCTCTGGAAGGCGCGGCACAATGCCTATTGGGCAGCGCTGCAGCTTCGGCCGGGTGCGGGTGCCGTCTCAACCGATGTCTGCGTTCCCATCTCCAAGCTGGCTGAATGCGTCGAGGAAACGCAACGCGACATCATCGAGACAGGCCTGATCGCGCCGATTGTCGGCCACGCGGGGGACGGCAATTTTCACGTGCTGGTGCTGATGGACATGGCCGATGCCCATGAGATCGAGCGCGCGGAAGCCTTTATCGGAAGGTTGAACGCAAGGGCGCTCGCTTTGGACGGTACGTGTACCGGCGAGCACGGTATCGGTCAGGGCAAGAAACGTTATCTGCCCTTGGAACTCGGCGGCAGTGTGGACCTGATGCGATCCATCAAGCGGTCGCTTGATCCTCACGATATCATGAACCCCGGTAAAATCTTTGATTTGACGTGATTCTCCCGTATCAGTGCGGAGCCGGATCTGACCGGTAGCCGGTCACGGATCGTCATTGTTACCCGCGGTTCAAGGAGACATTTGCGCTGGCTCGTCTGTTCGTCTTTATCGGCAGCCTGATCGTCGTCGTTCTGTTTGCGGCGCTGATCGTTCCTCCCTTCGTCGACTGGAGCAATTATCGCGCTGAATTCGAGCGTGAGGCGAGCCGTATTCTCGGCCAGCGCGTCGTGGTTCACGGCAGCGCCGACGCTCGGCTTTTGCCGTTTCCTTCGGTCACCTTCAACGATGTGGAAGTCGGCGGATCGGCCGGCGAGGGCGTTCCGGCAGAAGACGCGATGATGCGGATCGCGCGCTTCTCGATGGATGCCGAACTGGCGCCGTTCCTCAGTGGGGAAGTGCGGATCTTCGACATGCGCATCGAAGATCCGCATCTGACCGTGCAACTCGACGAAAATGGCGTGATCGACTGGGCGCAAAGAGCTGAACAGGCGCTGCCGACAGCCAACGTCGTTCTCGAGCGGGTTGCGATCACCAATGGCCATCTGACCGTCCAGGACAGGCAGAACGGACGCGTCCACGAGATCGAGGATGTCCAGGCGACTGTCTCGGCGGATGCGCTGGTCGGTCCATGGCGCGTAACCGGCACGGCTCGGAGAGGCGACGAAAGTGCTGCATTCTCCGTGACAACCGGTCCCGCGAACGAGGAGGGCGCGATCCGCGTCACGACGCGGCTTTCGCCCGACAGCCATCCGATCTCGCTCGAGCTCGATGGCGATGCGCGCTTCGTCGATGGCCAGCCCCGCTATGCCGGCAACTTCGTGGTCCAGATGCTGCGAGCGCAAGCGCCGGCAGGCGCTTCCGAGCCCGTGGCGGCTGGGCCGGCAGCGGCGGCTCTACGCGGAAGCGGCCGGTTCGAGGCCGAGAGCGACCGGCTTCGCATTCCCGATTACCGCCTCGAAGTCGGTGCCGCGAACGATCCCTATGTTGTTACCGGCGAGGCGACGCTCGACACCGGGCCCGAGCCTGAATTCCTGGTTATCGCGGACGGGCAGCAGATCGATGTCGACCGGATCGGCGATGCGGCCCCGCTGGCAGACGGCGATGCGGCTACTGACACTCCAGCGACTGAGTCCGAGACCGAGGTGCCTGTGGTCGCGCTTTCGGCCGCCGAACGCGTCGCGACCTTCCGCGATATCATCGCACAGATCCCCATCCCTGATCTTCCGGGCAGCGTCAGCCTCAACCTTCCCGCCGTCGTGGCCGGCGAGACGACGCTGCGCGATGTGAGCATCGAGGCGGCGCCGGACAATGGCGACGCCTGGCGGGTCGATCGGTTCCGCGCATCGCTGCCGGGCCGAACGCTGATCGAAGCGTCGGGAGACTTGGCGCTTGGACAGGATTTCGGCTTTTCCGGCGCTCTCGTCGTGGCATCGAGCCAGCCGAGTGGTCTGGCATCCTGGTTGCGCGGCTCCGTGCCTCCTGCCATTCGCGGGCTCACCGCTGCTGGCTTCCAGGCCGACGTTCACCTGACGACGGGTTTCCAGCGCTTCGAGAACCTGGAACTCGCGATCGGACCGGCGACGCTTCAGGGCCGCTTCGAGCGCGTGACGCGATCGGAAGTGCCGTCGCTGGCGGTCGATCTTTCAGGCGATACGCTCGATCTCGACGCGCTATCGGCATTGGTTGGGCTGTTCGGAGATGGCGAGAGCCAGCCCGGCATCGCGGGACACGATCTTGCGGCGCGGTTCCGGGCCGAGAATTTCACGGCCGACGGGATCGCGATGTCCGATGTCGACACCGCGTTCACCTATGGCAGCGGGCTTCTCGACATCGAGCGGTTGTCGGTCGGCGACATCGAAGGCGCAACGATTTCCGCCGTCGGCGTTTTCTCCGATCTGCTCATCGAGCCACAGGGGCGTGCCGACATCCGTGTCTCCTCCGACAACCCGGCTGCAGCACTGGCTTTGGCGGAGCGCCGGTTGCGGGGCGTGATCGACCTGTCGCATTTCCGCCAGAACGCCGCGCTTTTCCGCGAGACCGACCTGACGGTCGAACTCACGCTCGGCTCGGCCCGCGAGGCGTTGAGCCAGAATGGCAGCAGCGGCTATTCGCTCGATATCGAAGGGCTGAGCGGCGGTAGCTCCATCGCGGCAAGCGTTTCGAGCGATGCATCGACATTCAGCGCTGACGTCCCGCTCGATGTGACGTTTGAAGCGGAGCACCCCCGGTCCGATCATCTTTTGGCGCAGATCGGATTGCCGGTTCTGCCGTTCGACGTCGGCGGACCGATGCGCATCGACGTTGCGTTGGACGGTGTTCTTGCGGACGATGCGGCGATAGAAGCGACGCTCGCCGGCCCGGGATTGTCCCTGCGTGTCGATGGCGCCACTTCGTTTGCGCAGTCGCGGCTCACGGCGGGGCAGCTCGATGTGGTGCTCGCTGCGGAAGATCTCGATTCCTATCTGCTGCTGACAGGTCTTGGCCTGCCGGGACTCGGCAGCGGTCTGCCTGCCGAGCTCAGGGCCAGCGTCACCATCGACGACAATCTCTGGACGATAGAGCAACTCGAAGGACAGGTGGCGGACAACCCGCTATCGGCCAGCTTGACCGTCAGCCGAGAGGAAGATGTCCGCATCGACGGCTCGCTGGACATCGGCACCCTCGACCTGCCTTGGCTCGCCGAAGCACTGGCAGGTGCTCCGCTTCGTGCCGGTGAAACCGGGGAGTGGTCCGATCAGGAATTGCTGCAGACGGCACCTTATCCGTTCATTCTGGACGTCACCCTCACGGCCGATGAGGCAGAGTTGGGGCATGCCGAGCTTGCTCGCGCGCTCTCGACGCGGCTTGGCTACCAAGACGGGACGCTGATGCTTTCCCAGACCGAGGGCGAGTGGCTGGGCGGGAGCATTTCGGGCGATGTGGCCTTCGGCGTTGCCGACGATACCGGCGTCGTGCGGCTGCAGACGCAACTGGTCGACGCCGATATCTCGCGGATCTTCGCCGACCAGCCCGCGCTCGCGAACCTTTCCGGTCGGGCGGGTATGGCCATCGCGCTTGACGGAACCGGGAAAAGTCCACAGGCGGTGGTGGGAGCGCTCAGCGGATCGGCGACACTTCAGCTCGACGGCCTCAGCATCGACGGCTTCGATCAAGACGCGCTTGCCGCCATTCTCGCCGGCGCGGATGCGCAAGGCTTCATCATCGATGAGACGACGGCGGCGGATCTGGCCGCTGAAGCGCTGGACGCAGGCGCATTCACCGCCGATCCTCTGGCCGTGCCGGTCAATGTTGCCGGCGGCGTTGCTCGCGCATCCAGCATCGTGATGAGTGGCGAAGGGGCAACCTTATCAGGTGACGGCGCCTTCGATCTTCGCACCATGGCAATCAACGCGACCTTCGATCTTGCCTTCGAAGCTGGAGACGAAGCGCTGCCCGGCGCACAGCCTGCTGTCGACGTTGCGGTGCGCGGCACCATAGAAGCGCCGGAGATTTCACTGACGGCGATCGATCTGGCCAACTTCCTGTCGTTGCGGGCTTATGAGCGCGAGCGGCGCCGGGTCGAGCGTGTCCAGGCGGCGGCGCTTGAAAAGCAGAGGCTTCGCCGGGAAGCCGCGCTTCTGCGCGCCGACATCGCCGCACGGGCGACCGAGCGTGAAGAGCGCGCCGCAGCCGAAGCCGAGCGGTTGGCGCGGGAAGCGGAGCGGCAGGCGGAAGAAGCGGCACGGCGTGCAACTGAGGCACAGGCAGCGGAAGACGCATTGCGCGATGCTCCGCCACCAGATGTGCCGCTACCCGCACCGCCACCTGTTCAGCCGCCCGCGACCGATGTGCCGGGCCAACAGCCGGCACTTGAGGGATGGGATCAACCATTCGACGAACAGAGCTTCGATGGTCAGGCGATCAGCCCGCAACCGCAGGGCGACATACCCGCAAACGGTTTGCCGGCGGACCCTGCGCCGACGCTTGATTTTCAGACGCTTCCCGGGGTCGATCTCAACGCTGTCGAATGATTGGCGGATCAGTGGCCGGCTGAAGCTTTGAGCGAAGCCAGCACGTGAAGCCGGATCGCGGAGGACAGATTGCAGTCTGCAGCCCGCTCCGCATCGATCTCACCGATCAAGGCTGCAACCGGCAATCCACGGGCTTTGGCGAGGACCTGAAGCTCCGTCCAGAACGCGTCTTCCAGAGAGAACGAAGTTCGATGGCCGCTCAGCGAAATCGAGTGCTTACGGATCATGCCGTGGCGCCCGAAGCGTAATGAAAACCCGTCGGGTCAGCTTCCATCTTCATGATTGCCGGGCTCGGACCCTTCGCGGCGGCCGGCCTCGAAGCGTTTCTCGGCGAGCGTGTTCAGCGCAGAGGTCGCCTGCTTTTCGCTCTTCGTGCGGCCGAACGTGATGCGGTTCTGAGCGGCGCGGCTTTCGTCTTCTGCCCGCTTACGACGCTTTCGAGCCTGGCGCAGATTGACGATATCGCCGGACATGGCGCGGCTCAATTCTTCTTGCGGAAAGCGTCGAGCGAAACGACGTCGGCACCAGGCTTTTTGCCGCCCTTGGGCTTGTCGTCGTCGCCTTCTCCCGATGCTGCGGGCGCATCGTCGAGGGGGCCTTCCATCAGCTCTTCCGTCAACGAAGCGACGGGGTCGAAAGTCTCAGCAGTGTCATCTTCACCGACCAGCGTCATCTCGCCCGGTGCACTGTCGAATTCGAGCTCGAAATTGACCGAAGGATCATAGAAGCCGCGCACGGCCGAAAACGGGATCACGAGCTTTTCGGGCGTGTCGGAGAACGACAGTCCGATCTCGAACAGCGTCTCGGTGACTTTCAAGTCCCAAAACTGGTGCTGGATGACGATGGTCATCTGGTCCTGGTACTTCTTGCGCAGCGCCGGCGAAATGCGCACGCCCGGAGCGTTCGTCATGAAGGTGATGAAGAAATGGTGCTCGCCGGGCAGGGAGCCCGTGGCTGCGCATTCGGTCAGCACTTTGCGGATCACGCCGCGAAGCGCGTCCTGCGCAAGGATGTCGTACCGGATGTGGTCCTGCACCATGGGGCCATGTCTTTCTTATTCGCTGGTTCGGCCGACCGTGCGAGTCGGTATGCGCCGTCTATAGACCAAATCGTTGAGAAGGTGGAGGCTTCTGTTGCCAGGTGCCTCCGGACCCCGCCTAGCCGAGCATACCGACTAGGACTTGAATTGAAACTGTCGCGCTGCCGTTAGGCGGCGAGACGAGCTTCTGCATAGTTGTCGTTTGCAACTACAAGTTTGACCCGATAACGGTGGTATCATGCCGGGCAAAAAGTCGATCTTTACACTCCCGTCGATCCTATTTCGCCCCCATCATCAACCGGCCTGGCATGTACGCATGCGACCGTCGGTTCATGGTGGAGGCGCCGGGTACCGCCCCCGGGTCCGAAGAGCTTATTACACCGCCCGTTTATTGCCATAGTCGCCTTGCGACGACAGTCGAGATATAGGGTTTCCGCCGCTCGATTGAAAGAGGGAATGCGCCTGCATCCCGGCAGATCGCACGTGACGCGCTCGTGAAAAGTCGTGTGATGCATATCGCACGAAGAGATGGCATCCATGGTCGAGGAATTCGTCGCGGATGGATGTCGTCATGAAACGTCGCATGCTCCTTGCTGCTTTGACTGTCGGTGCCATCTGGTCGTTGATGCAGAAGGCGCAGGCCGAGAAGGTCGATCGCTGGTTCACCGGGCTCGTCGACGGTGTCGCTGTCGGCGGCTATGATCCCGTGGCCTATTTCACCGAAGGCCAGCCCCGGCGTGGCGATCCGGCGATTGCGCTTACGCATGAGGGCGCCGTCTTCCACTTCGCGACCGTCGAGAACCGGCAGGCTTTCAGCGCCGATCCCGATCGTTACGCGCCGCAGTTCGGCGGCTATTGCGCCTACGCCGTCGCTGAAGGCTACACAGCCAAGGGTGAGCCGGAAGTGTGGGATATCGTCGATGGCCGGCTCTATCTCAATTACAGTCGCGGCGTTCAGCGAACCTGGCAGAGCGATATTCCAGGCTATGTCCGCTCGGCGCAGACGAACTGGCCGGCGCTTTCGGAGTGAGCTTTGGTTTCCTGTTGATGGCACGGGCTGAATTCGTGCGTTCGCGGCGCTAAGCTTCTATAGTCGAACCCCGACAAGCGACCTGCGGTGAGTGGCATGAAGCAGTATCAGGATCTTCTCGAGCACGTGCTGGAAACCGGCGTCGACCGCATGGATCGCACCGGCACCGGAACGCGTGCCGTGTTCGGCTACCAGATGCGCTATGATCTGGTGGAGGGTTTTCCGCTGCTGACGACCAAGAAGCTGCATCTCAAATCGATCGTCCATGAGCTGCTCTGGTTCCTGAAAGGCGACACCAACATCGCCTATCTCAAGGACAACGGCGTCTCCATCTGGGACGCTTGGGCGGACGCGAACGGCGATCTCGGTCCTGTCTATGGATATCAGTGGCGCTCTTGGCCGAAGCCCGATGGCGGCCATGTCGACCAGATCTCCAATCTCATCCACCAGATCAAGACGAACCCCAATTCGCGCCGCCTGATCGTATCGGCCTGGAACCCGGCGCTGGTCGACGAGATGGCCTTGCCGCCCTGTCATTGCCTGTTCCAGTTCTACGTGGCGGAAGGCAAGCTCTCCTGTCAGCTCTACCAGCGCTCCGGCGACATCTTCCTCGGCGTGCCGTTCAACATCGCTTCCTATGCCTTGTTGACGATGATGATTGCGCAGGTCTGCGGCCTGAAGCCGGGGGACTTCGTTCACACGCTCGGCGACGCACATCTCTATTCCGATCATTTCGACCAGGCACGCGAGCAGTTGCAGCGCGCGCCGCGGCCATTGCCGAAGATGGAACTTAACCCGAGCGTCGCCGACGTTTTCGCCTTCACTTTCGACGACTTCACCTTGTCGGGTTACGATCCGCATCCGCACATCCGCGCAAAGGTTGCCGTGTGACCGATCCCATCGTCTCCATCATCGTAGCCGTGGCCTCGAACGGCGTCATCGGCCGCGCAGGCGAGATGCCATGGCGGTTGTCGACCGATCTCAAGCGGTTCAAATCGCTGACGATGGGCAAGCCGATCATCATGGGGCGGCGCACCCATGAATCGATCGGGCGGGCGCTACCGGGCCGCACCAACATCGTCCTGACGCGCGACGGCACGTTCCATGCCGAAGATGTGACCCCTGCCGGCGATATGCGGGAGGCGCTGCGCCTCGCGCGCCAGGCTGCCCATTCCGAACGAGCCGACGAGATTTTCGTCATCGGCGGCGGCGAGATTTATGATCACGCGTTGCCCTATGTCGACCGTCTGCATGTGACCCATGTGGAAGCGATGCCGGACGGCGATACCCACTTCCCGGATATCGATGCCGAGGACTGGGAATGCCTGGAAGAAGTGTCCATTCCCGTCGGACCGTCAGACTCGGAACCGACCCGCTATGCGGTTTACCGTCGCAAGCAGCGCTAGACACGGCACAGTCTGCCCGAAATCATCCGCCGCCTTTGGCCCAGCGCGTTGAAAGAGGGCCCAGTCACACCTATAACGCATTTGAGACATAACGATAAAAATGCGTGTTCCGGCGTGTGGTTCCCGACAGTCGGCAGGACGCTTCCAACAGAATGAGGACTGAATGCCCTGGAGTAATCAGAATGGCGGCGGCGGCCCTTGGGGCGGCGGCGGTGGAGGAGGAGGCAACAACCAGGGCCCATGGGGTCAGGGGCCTCAGCGTCCCAACGGCGGCGGAGGCGGCGGCGGTGGCAATCGTCCGCCGGATCTCGAAGAAATCATTCGGCGTGGCCAAGATCGGTTGAAGAATGCGATTCCGGGCGGTGGTGGGTCCACGCCGGCCGTGCTCGGCCTGATCGGCGTCGGCATTCTTGCACTGTGGCTGTTCCAGTCCATCTACACCGTCCAACCGGATGAGCGCGGAATCGAGCTTCGCTTCGGTGCCCCGAAGGACGAAATGTCGATGCCTGGCCTACACTTCCATTTCTGGCCTTTCGAAACGGTTGAACGCGCCACGATCGTCGAGCGCCAGATCAATGTGGGCGGTGGCGACCAGGCCAACAGCGCGCTCGGTCTGATGCTGACGGGCGACCAGAACATCGTCGACGTGCAGTTTTCGGTTCTTTATTCCGTAACCGACCCGGCGGCATATCTCTTCAACCTGCAGCGTCCGGAAGAGACCCTGCGTCAGGTTGCCGAAAGCGCCATGCGTGAGATCGTCGGTCGCCGTCCTGCACAGGACGTTTTCCGTGACAATCGTGAAGCGATCGCCATGGAAGTCACCGACGTCATCCAGGTGACGATGGACCGTTACGGCTCCGGCATGTCGGTCAACACGGTCTCGATCGAGGATGCGGCGCCGCCGCGTGAGGTGGCCGATGCCTTCGACGAAGTGCAGCGCGCCGAGCAGGACGAAGATCGCTTCGTCGAAGAAGCCAACCAGTATGCGAACCAGCAGCTCGGTCAGGCACGCGGTCAAGCCGCCCAGGTCCGGGAAGAGGCCGCTGCCTATCGCGATCAGGTGGTGAATGCCGCAGAAGGTGAAGCGCAGCGCTTCGTGTCGATCTACAACGAATATGCTGCCGCACCGGAAGTGACCCGCAAGCGCATGTTCCTCGAAACGATGGAAAACGTGTTCCGCGATTCCAACAAGTTCATCGTCGAGCAGACGGGTGGTCAGGGCGTGGTTCCTTATCTGCCGCTTCCTGAGGTCAATCGCCAAGCGCAGCAGTCGCAAAATCAGGGAGGGAACCAGTAATGGGTAACAAGCTTCCCGCTATCATTATCGTCCTGGCGGTCATCGTCTTCACGGTGTTCTCCTCCATCTTCGTCGTGAACGAGCGCGAGCAGGCAATCGTCGCCCGCTTCGGTGAAATTCGTGCGGTTCACACCGAGCCTGGCCTCTACTTCAAGCTGCCGTTCTCGTTCGCCGGAGCCGACACGGTGCAATTCGTCGAAGACCGCGCCATGCGCTTCGATCTCGACGACATCCGCGTTCAGGTCTCCGGCGGTGCGTTCTACGACGTCGACGCCTTCGTCGTTTACCGCATCCAGGACGCCGAGCGTTTCCGTCAGGCCGTCTCGGCCGATATCGTTTCGGCGGAAGCACGGCTGAGAACACGTCTCGATTCGGCTCTGCGTCGGGCCTACGGTCTGCGTGGCTTCGAGGCTGCTCTTTCCGAAGAGCGGCAATCGATGATGGATGAAGTCGCTTCGCAGCTTCGCACCGATGCCGAAAATCTCGGCCTGCGCATCGAAGACGTCCGCATCCGCCGTACCGATCTGACCCAGCAGGTTTCGCAGCAGACCTACGAACGCATGATCGCCGAGCGTCTGGCCGAAGCCGAACTCATCCGCGCCCGCGGTCGGGAAGGGGCGCAGCGTCTGCGCGCCGTTGCCGATCGTCAGGTCGTCGAGATCGTCTCGGAAGCGACCCGTGACTCCGAAATCCTCCGAGGCGAGGGCGACGCGGAACGGAACCGCATCTACGCCGATGCCTATTCACGCGATGAAGACTTCTTCGACTTCTACCGCTCGATGTCGGCCTATGCGGTCTCCCTGAGCCAGGATTCGGACACGACCATGGTGCTGTCGCCGGACTCGGAATTCTTCCGCTACTTCCGCGATGCTTCGGGCGGGACTGTCCCCGTCGCAGATGGCGCCGAGCCGCCCGTCACGCAGCCTGCCGACGAAGGTGCAGATGCTGCAGGAGATGCGGCTGCAGCGCCTCAGCCTTCGGCGCCTCCGGTCTCCATCGAGCCTTCGACAGGCGCAACCGAGTAAGCGGGCTCCATGAGCGATCTGCTCGTCGGCATAGGTCTCGTCCTCGTTATCGAGGGCCTGGTCTATGCTGCAGCCCCCACTGCCATGCGTAAAATGGCCGAACGATTGCCGGAGCTGTCTGACCAGACGCTCCGGCTTTCTGGTTTGGTGGCGCTTGCGGCGGGTGTCTTTGTGATCTGGCTGGTGCGCGGCTGACGTAACCAAGCCCTATTTCCGCCGCAAGGCAGCGGCGGAATGCTTTAGTCAAACAAGGCAACCGGCAGGCTCGCCGGATGCAATCGCAGGGAGAAGGCGGCCATGACCAACACGATCAGCGTAGCGTCGAAATGGGCGCGTTCGCTCTCGCTGCTTGCAGCCGTCTCGATCCTTGCGGCTCCGGCCGCAGCACAGGAGATGGCGGACCCGGTTCCGCCGCGTGCGCCGGTCGATGGTCCTGCTTCCGTGGCGGACCTCGCGGAAGGCCTGCTCGATTCCGTCGTCAACATCTCGACATCGCAGCGCGTCAGCGACGACGAGACATCGCCGATGCCGCAGATTCCGGAAGGGTCCCCCTTCGAGGATTTCTTCAACGACTTCTTCGGTGAAGAGAACGGCCAGACGCCGCCGGTTCCACGGTCCCGTCGCGTCAATTCCCTCGGATCGGGGTTCGTCATCTCTGCAGACGGCCTGATCGTCACCAACAATCACGTGATCGAGCAGTCCGACGACATCGAGGTGAACTTCGCCGACGGCACCTCGCTATCGGCTGAAATCGTCGGCACCGATCCCCAGACCGATCTTGCGCTGCTGCGCGTCGAGCCGGCCGAGCCGCTCGATCATGTCGAGTTCGGCGATTCCGACGCCATGCGCATAGGCGACTGGGTCATGGCCATCGGCAATCCGTTCGGTCTCGGTGGCTCCGTATCGATCGGCATCGTGTCGGCGCGCGGCCGCGACATCAACGCCGGCCCCTACGACGATTTCATCCAGACGGACGCGGCCATCAACCGGGGCAATTCGGGCGGACCATTGTTCAATATGTATGGCGACGTGATCGGCATCAACACGGCCATCATTTCGCCGACCGGTGGCTCCATCGGCATCGGGTTTTCCGTGCCGGCTGACCTCGCCGTCAACGTCATCAACCAGTTGCGTGATTTCGGCGAAACTCGCCGCGGATGGCTGGGCGTTCGTATCCAGCCAGTGACCGACGAGATCGCGGAAAGCCTCGACATGAACCGCGCACGCGGTGCCCTGGTGGCGGGTGTGATTAATGGCGGACCCGTTGACGACGGCACGATCGAGCCGGGGGACGTCATTCTGGAGTTCAACGGCCAGCCGATCAACGACATGCGCGATCTCCCGCGCATCGTGGCTGAAAGCCCCGTCGGTGACGTGGTCGACGTGCTGATCCTCCGCAATGGCGAGGAGCAGACCGTAGAGGTCACTCTCGGTCGACTTGAAAGCGGTCAGGAAGAGGCCGAACTCGGTACCGAAGGCGACGAAAACGGCGCGGAGGAGCCGAGCGCCACCGTCGATCTTCTCGGACTGACGCTCAGCGAGTTGGATGACGAGCATCGCAATGCCTTCGGCATCGATGCGGCCGTCAACGGTGTGCTGATCGCCGAAGTGTCCGAAGGTTCGGAAGCCGAAGAGAAGGGCGTCGTGGCCGGCGAGGTCATCGTCGAAATCGCCCAGGAAACGATGGCGACGCCGGCGGATGTCGAGGCGCGCATTTCCGAGCTGCGCGAAGAGGGGCGGCGCAATGCGCTTCTGATGGTGGCGCAGGCGGACGGGACTCTGCGGTTCGTGACCTTGCGGATGGACTGATCCAAGCCACCAGCAGGGCTTGGTGGGTTTTACCTGTCAGGAAGCAGGAATTGGCCGGCGCTCGGCCCATTCTTCGCGGGTGATGCGGTAGACGACGCACTGGCGCAGATGGGCCAGCTCGTCGGGAATACCCGGATAATCGAACGTGTATTGCGGCAGGGCCCGCATACCGATCTTACGCATCACGCCGGTCGAGGCGTGGTTGTCATGGACGGCGTAGGACATGATCTCGGCGAGACGCAAGGTCTCGAAGCTGTAGCGCAACCAGGCCTCCGCTGCCTCGCTGGCATAACCTTTGCGCCAAAACCGCTCGACGAGACGCCACCCGATTTCCACGCAATCCGCTGCATAATGGGGCAGGCTCGAACAAGGCCTTATGCCGGCAAATCCTATCGGCTCGCTGGTCGTCTTTACCGTCACCGCTGCGAAGCCGTAACCGAGTTCGTCGATCTCGGCCTTGATCTCGTCCATCTTGGCGTCAGCCTGGGCGCGGTCACGCCGAAACTCGAAGAACCGCATGACGGCTTCGTCCGAATTGATCTCGTGAAAGAGCTCACGGTCGCTATCTTTCCAGTTGCGGAGGATCAGGCGGTCGGTCTCGATGGGTGTCATGTCACGAAATCCGTCTTACGGTAGCCCTGCATGTAGAGGAGGGCGGTGAGGTCGCCGTGGTTGATACGGTAGCGCGCGCGCTCGGCGACCGAGGGCTTGGCGTGGAGTGCCACGCCTGCGCCGGCCCGTTCGATCATCGCGAGATCGTTCGCGCCGTCGCCAACGGCCATCGCATCCTCCGGCTCGATGCCGCGCGTTTCGCAGAGTTCCAGAAGCGCGTCGAGCTTCGCCTGCTGGCCAAGGATAGGCTCCTGGACCGCGCCGACGAGAAGACCATCGGCATCCAAAAGCACATTGGCGCGGTTCTCATCGAAGCCGAGCATGGCGGCGACGGGGCCGGTGAATGCCGTGAACCCGCCCGACACCAAGGCGGCATAGCCACCATAGTGCTTCATGGTCGCGATCAGTTCGCGACCGCCTGAGGTCAGCGTGATGCGCTCCGCAATGACCTTTTGGATGACCGAAACGGGCAGGCCCTTCAAGAGCGCCACGCGCTCGCGCAATGCCGGCTCGAAGGCGATTTCGCCGTTCATGGCGCGTGCCGTGATGGCGGCGACCTTGTCCTTCAGGCCCAGTTCGTCGGCCAGTTCGTCGATGCATTCCTGGCCGATCATCGTGGAATCCATGTCCGCCAGGAGAAGGCTCTTCCGGCGGGTTTCCGTGGTTTGCACGACCACGTCGATCGGGGCGTCTCCGATGATCGATGCCAGGGTGGTTTCGGCATCGGCCTTGTTGTGTCCGTCACGCAATGCGATATCGCAGGCGATCCCGTCGGCGAGCCAGTAGAGGCCGGCAGCCGAGAGGCGCTCGGCAGCCGCTTCCGCGAGGGACGGGGTGAGGACCGGCCTAGAGGGCGCAGCAATCAGCGTGGCGACGAGGGCCATTGGTGAAGAACTCCGGGGGACAGATGGATGCGATCCTGATAGCTGGGCCGACGGCCAGCGGCAAGTCGGCGCTGGCGCTCGATCTTGCCGATCGGATCGGCGGCGTCATCGTCAACGCCGATTCCATGCAGGTGTACAGTGCATTGCATCTTTTGACCGCACGGCCGAGCCAGGCCGATACGGATCAAGTGGAACACCGGCTCTACGGCCACCGGCCGGCTGACCAAACCTATTCGACCGGGGAATGGATGCGCGAGGCCGCCGAGGTCATTGCCGATGTGCAAAGTCGCGGCCAGGTCCCCATCATCGTCGGAGGCACGGGCCTCTATTTCGAGGCGCTGCTGGGCGGGCTGGCAACCATGCCGGACATTCCCGAGCCCGTCCGCACGGCACGGCGCGCGGAATTGCAGGCGAACGGGCCGGCTGCGATGCATGGCGAGCTTGCGCGCAAGGATCCCGAGACGGCGGCGCGCCTTTCGCCGAATGACGGCCAGCGGATCGCGCGTGCCCTGGAAGTCCTGGATGCAACCGGAAAGTCGATCAGCGTTCTCCAGGCGGCGCGCGGCGAGCCGGTTCTCGAGGCGGCGAACACCCGGCGCATTCTCCTGATGCCCGAGCGCGATGTTCTGACGGGCCGTATCGACCGCCGGTTCAGGCAGATGGTCGAGGGTGGCGCACTGGACGAGGTGCGCAGGCTGCTCGATTTGCACCTGGATCCGTCGATGCCGGCGATGAAGGCGATCGGGGTGCCGGAGCTTGCCGCGCATCTCAATGGTGACCTCGATCTCGAGAACGCCGTCGATCAGGGGGCGGCGGCGACGCGGCGCTATGCAAAGAGGCAGATGACGTGGTTCCGCAATCGTTTTTCTGAGGACTGGCACCGCATTTCCAGCCCGACGCTTAGCAATGTCGACCTTCAGTTAATCCTAAGACAACCAACTGCCGGTAGCCTCTAGTCTTCGAAGCGCGGGCAAGTGAGGGATCCGATTCGCCGATGCGGCTGCACAAGGCAGAGCTGCTGTTCTTTTTCCTGGTCATCCTCATTGGATTGACTGGGTTTTTCAGTTGGAGCGCATTCCGCCATGTGGATTCCTTCGTGGCGCAGGCACGCATTGCCGACATCGACCTGATCTACCGTTTCACGTTTCTAAGCGCCGTTTTCGCGGGGCTTGCGATCGTTTGCGGCGTTTTTCTCGTTTATCCGATGATCTGGCACGGCCTTCGCGAGCAGGGCGAGTTGCGCCGCATGACGGCCTCGCTGAGCGCGCGATCGCAGACGCTCGAATATGCTGCCGTCACGGATCCGCTGACCGGTCTCTACAATCGCCGCTATTTTGATGATGCCTTGAACGAGTACCTCTCGGCATTTCGCGATATCGAAAAGCCGATGGGCATGATCCTGCTCGACATCGACCATTTCAAACAGGTCAACGACACCCACGGCCACGATGTGGGCGACGAGGTTCTGCGCCAGATTGCAGCCTGTCTCGCGGATTTCACCCGGTACCACGACGTCGTTGCCCGGCTTGGTGGCGAAGAGTTCGCAATTCTTTCGCCGAACGTCAATTCAAGCCAGCTCTACGGTCTGGCCGATCGCGTTCGTACGGCGATCGGATCGTTGAAGGTTGGCACTGGAAACGTGACCCTGCGGATCACTGTAAGCGCTGGTGTGGCTCTTTGGGATGGCCAGGAAAGCGGCGAAAGCCTTTATAAGCGTGCCGATGCGCAGCTTTACGAAGCCAAGCGCCAGGGCCGCAACCGCGTCTGCGCATAACATCAGATAAAGCGATTGGCTGATGCGGCGTCGCTTGACTCGCTCGTTCGGCCTATTTCCGCAGCGAGCTTAGCGGCTTTTTGAGCAATTGCGCGCGCAGCGAACTGCCACCGCTTGTTGGCCTTGCCGGCGCAGCATCCGTTGCGGGCGAGCCCAATGATGGCTGGGTTTCCCGATAACGCGACCCATCCAAGAGCGACTGCGTGGGTCTGGCGGCCTCTGTGTGATGGGCTCCAGCGGGGGTTGGAGCCGAACGGACGCCGGCATGCTCATTGTCGCCCGGCTGGCTCAAGCGGCTGCCGGCATAGACAGACGGTTCGCCGGCTTGCGGCAGAAACTCAGGCGCCGAGGCGCCCGCCAAGCCTACCGTCTCGTTGGACGGTAAGTTGCGCATGCGCTGAACGATCATGCGGAGATCGAGCTCGGCATCCTCGCCGTCCTGCGACTTCGTCGAGCCGTTGGCCTTGGGCAAACTGCGTTCCGGAATGCGCTCGAAGATCATCCGCATCGGCACGGCGACGGCTTCACCGAACGCAATTGCTTCGCGGTTGCCGATCGAGGACAGGAAACTGGTCGTCGACGAGGAGGAATCGGCGATCGCCGAACGAATGATTTCCTGGTCGCGATCATTGGCAAGCCGCATCGCGAAGACGGTAGAACATTGCGACAGGATCGTCGGATCAAGTTCGCCCGGCCGCTGGGTTACGACGCCGAGACTGACGCCATATTTTCGGCCTTCCTTGGCGATGCGAGAGATCGCCTGTCTTGTGGGTATGAAGCCGAGATTGGGATCAGCGGGTACGTAACGGTGTGCTTCCTCGCAAACCACGAGAATGCGAATGCCGCCATCGCTCCAAAGTGCGATCTCGAAGGCCATTCGGCATAGTACCGATGCGACGGAATTCACCACTTCCGAGGGGATGCCGGCAAGTTGGAAGCAACTGATCGGTCGGCCATTTCCCGGAATGCGGAAAATATGGCTCATCGTCTCCACGATCGTGTCGTTGATCGTGTTGGTCGAAAACATGAAGTGGAAGCGCGGATCGTTGATCGCCGACATGATGCGCATCTTCAGCGAGCGCAGATGCGGCTTGTCGGTCCGACCTTCGAGCCGGCCGATGCGTTCATCGATCAGGGCGAGAAGATCGGCCATGCGGTAGGGAACGGGCGTATCGGCCGTCAGCGACGAGCGGTCGGTCGCACGGCGGAACAGGCCGTTGTCCTGACCGCCGCGGAAGGCGCGTTTTGCATCGGGAATGAGCTCGCGCAGGAAATCCATCTCTTCCGGAATGCCAGGACGGCCGCGGAAGAGCACCTCGGTGAATTCGTCCAGCCGGAAGAGCCAGAAGGGCAGGTCGAGCGTCTCGGTGTCGATGACGATCGACGTGTCGGGAAACGCGGCGGCAAATTCATTGTGCGGATCAAGGATCAGCACGCGCAAATCTGGCGTGGTTTCGATCGCTTTGGTCAAGAGCAACGCCACGGCGGTGGACTTGCCGACGCCCGTGGTGCCGACCACGGCGAAGTGACGGTTGAGGAGCGATGGGATGTGCACCGAGGCGTCCATCGTCTCATCCTGGGTGAGCTTGCCGATGACGACGCTGTCGCTTCGGCCGCTGTCGTAGATCGCCGCGAGGTCGGCTGCGCGGATACGGTGCGCGATCGCGCCGAGATAGGGGTAGTTCGAGATGCCGGCCGTGAAGACTGGCTTATGGTCGGGTCCATTGCGGATTTCGCCGACAAGCTCGACTTCGAAATGGAGGACGTTGTCGGCATCAGACTGCCAGAACTCCGCCGGTGAGGTCATCGAATAGACAAGCGCCACGATGCGGCTCTCGCCGACGCCGATGGAGATGAGCCGGCCGACCGACCAAAGTTCTGCGAGCGCGACTTCGCCATTTTCGGCAACTGCCGAGATGGTGGCGCGGGCGCCGTTGCACGAGACCACACGACCAAGAAGTCTTTCGCGAGGATCGCCGCGGCCACGACGGTCCCCGAGCGCGGCGTCTTCCATCCGGGGAGTGTGACTGAGATCCATCTTGCCCGGTTTCCAGTTCGAAAGACTGCAAGCCTAACAACCGGCTGTTAAGATTTGGTTGTGCCGATTCGTACAGAATCCATGTCTCAATTCGAAATCCGCTGCCTTCAGTTGACGGTCGCGCAGTTTACGGTTACGAGACGGTCATGATCAGACATATTCTTATCGTGGTGGGAAGGCGCATGGGCAGGGTGGTGTAACCACCCGGCGACAGCCACCCATGCGCAAACGAGGCTCCTCAAGGGGCCTTTTTTTATGCCCGGATGCGGGCGGTGAAGCGGACGAAGACGATAGGACGGGAGCGGGACCCATGAACGTAACGACCAAGGATGCGCCGGCACAGGCGACACGGCGACAGGATGCGGCAGGCCAGGAGATGACCGGCGCGGAGATCGTGCTGCAGGCGCTGCGCGATAACGGCGTGGAGCATATTTTCGGCTATCCGGGCGGCGCCGTCCTCCCGATCTATGACGAGATATTCCAGCAGGACGATGTTCAGCACATCCTGGTGCGCCACGAGCAGGGCGCCGGGCATGCGGCAGAAGGCTATGCGCGGTCGACCGGCAAGGTCGGCGTCATGCTGGTCACCTCCGGTCCAGGCGCGACGAACGCGGTGACGCCGCTGCAGGACGCGCTCATGGATTCGATCCCGCTCGTCTGCATCACGGGTCAGGTTCCGACCTCGTTGATCGGCTCGGACGCCTTCCAGGAATGCGACACTGTCGGCATCACGCGTCCCTGCACCAAGCACAACTGGCTGGTCAAAGACGTCAATCAACTTGCCAAGGTTCTTCACGAGGCGTTCCGCATCGCCAAGACCGGGCGTCCCGGACCGGTCGTCGTCGACATTCCGAAGGACGTCCAGTTCGCCAAGGGCATCTACCACGCGCCGTCGCCGGTCATCGAGCAGAAGAGCTACCAGCCGCGCGTCCAGGGCGACATGAACCAGATCAAGGCGGCCATCGAGTTGATGGCTTCAGCCAAGAAGCCGATGCTCTATACGGGCGGCGGAGTCATCAACTCCGGACCGGAAGCCAGCCATCTGCTGCGCGAACTGGTCAAACTGACCAACTTCCCGATCACGTCGACGCTGATGGGTCTCGGCTCCTATCCCGCCTCCGGCGAAAACTGGATGGGCATGCTCGGCATGCACGGGACCTACGAAGCCAACATGGCGATGCATGATTGCGACGTCATGGTCTGCGTCGGCGCCCGTTTCGACGACCGCATCACCGGCCGCCTCGATGCATTCGCGCCGAATTCCAAGAAAATCCACATCGACATCGACCCGTCGTCGATCAACAAGAACGTCCGCGTCGACATCCCCATCCTCGGCGATATCGGCCTCGTTCTCGAAGACATGGTTCGCCTGTGGCGTGCGTCGTCGAAGAAGAACGACCCGGAAGCGATGAAATCGTGGTGGACGCAAATCACGAAGTGGCGCGCGCGCAATTCGCTCGCCTACAAGCCCAACAACGACGTGATCATGCCGCAATATGCGGTCCAGCGGCTTTATGAGCTGACCAAGAACCACGACACCTACATCACCACTGAAGTCGGCCAGCACCAGATGTGGGCGGCGCAGTTCTACGGCTTCGAGAAGCCGAACCGATGGATGACGTCGGGTGGTCTCGGCACGATGGGCTACGGCCTGCCAGCGGCACTCGGCGTGCAGATCGCTCACCCGGATGCACTCGTCATCGATATCGCCGGCGATGCGTCGGTGCTGATGACGATGCAGGAGATGTCCTGCGCCGTTCAGTACGAGGCGCCGATCAAGATTTTCATCCTGAACAACCAGTACATGGGCATGGTCCGGCAGTGGCAGCAGCTTCTGCACGGCAACCGCCTGTCCAACTCCTACACCGAAGCGCTACCCGATTTCGTCAAGCTTGCCGAAGCCTATGGCGGCGTCGGCATCCGGGCTGAGAAGCCGGCGGAACTCGACGACAAGATCCAGGAAATGATCGATGTGAAGCGGCCCGTCATCTTCGACTGTCGTGTCGCGAACCTCGCCAACTGCTTCCCGATGATCCCCTCGGGCAAGCCGCACAACGAAATGCTTCTGCCGGACGAGGCCACCGACGAGGTCGTCGCCAACGCCATCAGCGCCGAAGGGCGCTCGCTGGTTTAGCATCGACATGATTGGCACCCGGACTTCTGGAAATCGAACGGCAGCAAAGAGACCAGTTCAATGAACGCACATCAGCAACCCACCGGTTCGGCCTATTTCATCGAGAAGGAAACCCAAGCCGCCGAGACGCACACGCTTTCGGTGCTGGTGGACAACGAACCGGGCGTTCTCGCACGTGTCATCGGGCTCTTCTCCGGCCGCGGCTATAACATCGAAAGCCTGACGGTTTCGGAGACGGAACACGAGGCACATCTGTCGCGCATCACGATCGTGACGCGCGGCACGCCGCACGTGCTGGACCAGATCAAGTCGCAGCTCGAGCGCATCGTGCCGGTCCACGGCGTCAAGGACCTGACGGTCCGGGCACGCGAACTTGGCCATGACAAGCCGCTGGAACGCGAGTTGGCGCTCCTGAAAGTGCGCGGCCGCGAGCAGGATCGCATGGAGGCACTGCGCCTCGCCGATGCATTTCGTGCTCGCGTCATCGATGCCAACATCGAGCACTTCATCTTCGAGATCACCGGACGCGTTTCGAAGATCGAGCAGTTCATCGCGATCATGAGGCCGCTCGGGCTGATGGAAGTCTGCCGTACCGGTATCGCGGCGATGAATCGCGGTTTGGACGATTGAGATGTGGCGCAGCGATCACGGAAGGTGATTGCTGCTTCACCGCTTGGAATTGGACGTGCGAGGCGAGGGGGCGCTAGGCCTCTCGCTTTCAGGGAGCCGACATGCCGATCGAGACGTTCATAGCGCTTTCCACCTTCGCATTCGTCTCGTCCATGACACCGGGTCCGAACAACATCATGCTCATGGCTTCGGGCGTGAACTTCGGCTTTCGTCGCACGATCCCGCATATGCTCGGGGTCTGCGTCGGATTCATGATCCTGATCATGGCCGTCGGCCTCGGCCTCGGCACGCTGCTGACCATCTTTCCATGGCTGCACACCGCGCTGAAGATCGCGGGCGCCGGCTATCTTTGCTATCTCGCTTGGAAGATCGCATCGAGTCGAACGATGGCGACGACCGATGGAGCGGCGAAGCCACTTACATTCCTGCAGGCAGCCGCCTTCCAGTGGGTCAATCCCAAGGCCTGGGTGGCGTCAGTGTCCGGCGTTGCAGTTTACACGACGATCGAGGCGCCATTTCTCTCGATGCTGATCGTCGTATTCGTGTTCTCTCTCGTCAGCGTGCCGAGCGTGACGGCTTGGACGGCGTTCGGTCAAATGCTGCGGCAGTTCCTGTCCGACCCGGTCCGCCTGAAATGGTTCAACATTTCAATGGGTATCCTCCTCGCCCTGTCGATCTGGCCGATGCTTCAGTAGCTTGCGATATCCGTTCTTCTTGTGTTCTTTTTGTCTAGATGATAGGGCTTCGCGCCTAGGCGAAGGGCGCGGCTATGGCTTTTCACAGTCGTGCTCCAAAGACAGATCAGCTCGTACGGGAATTGGCGACCAAGCGGGTATCGGCCTCACCGAGGCTGTGCGTGAGGCGGTGGAGAACGAGTTGAAGCGCGAGCACCACAAAATTCCGCTCATGGAACGCCTGAAGCAGCCTTTCGACAAGATCGATGCTCAGCCGGACACGGGCACCGCACCCGACAAGGCGTTTTATGATTATCTGCTCGGAGGGGTCGAGATGCATGGCCGGTTCGGCAATGGACTCGGTCATCCCGCCTGGCTGAAAATGAGCGACTGCTATTCCTACGGACTGGCCAAGCGGGCAGGGATGCCGCTGCTCAACAAGGGTGACGATTTCGCCCAGACCGATCTTGCCTGATCGATGGAGTTTGCACCCCAACAGGATGAAGCCCTCAAGGCTGTCGCGCGCTGGCTGAAGGAAGGCCGCTCGCCGATCTTCCGGCTTTTCGGCTATGCTGGCACCGGCAAGACGACGCTTGCACGCCATTTCGCCGAGCATGTGGATGGCGACGTTCAGTTCGCCGCCTTCACCGGCAAGGCAGCGCAGGTGCTACGCTCGCGCGGTGCATCCAATGCCAAGACGATCCATTCGCTGATCTACAGGCCCCGCGGCGAGGAGCAGGTGGAGAACGAAGAGACCGGCAAGACGTCGATCTCACCGATGTTTTCCATCAACCGGCAGAGCCCTATCGCGAAATGCACGCTGATCGTGGTCGACGAATGCTCGATGGTCGACGAGGCGCTGGGCAAGGATCTGATGAGCTTCGGCGTGCCAATTCTGGTGCTCGGCGATCCCGGCCAGTTGCCGCCGATCACCGGCGGCGGGTTCTTCACCGATCACGAGCCGGATTTTCTTCTGACCGATATTCATCGCCAAGCCCGCGACAATCCGATCATCGAGCTTGCCATGCACGTGCGCGAAGGCCGCGAGTTGATGCATGGTGACTGGGGCACGGCTAAGATCATCTCGAAGTCGGAGGTGACGACCGACCTGGTGCTGGATGCCGATCAGGTGCTGCTCGGCGTCAACCGGACACGACGGCGCTACAACCAGCGGCTTCGCGAGCTGAAGGGCTTCACCGCCGCCCATCCGCAATCGGGCGACAAGCTCGTCTGCCTGCGTAACGACCAGGCAAAAGGCCTTCTCAACGGGTCGCTCTGGGCCGTGATGACGTCGTCAAAGGAGACGACGAAGCCCGGCATCAATTTGCTGATCAAGCCGGAAGACGACGATATGGATCGTGGCTCGGCCAAGATCCGGCTGCTGAAGGCGGCGTTCGAGGATCCCGACGCGGAAATCCCCTGGTCGACGAAGAAGCGCTTCGACGATTTCGACTACGGCTATGCGCTGACGGTCCACAAGGCGCAGGGCTCACAGTGGAACAACGTCGTGCTGTTCGATGAAAGCTTTGCGTTTCGCGAGACCCGCGAACGTTGGCTGTACACTGCGATCACGCGGGCTGCGGAGCGCTTGACCATCGTTAGGTGATCAGGCCGCAACCGCCTGCGCGTGTCGGCGCTGATACCAGCCGCGCCATTTCGGATCGACGTTCAGTCTCGTCAGATCGCCGTCCGCCCAGGCCATCGCCTTCTTGTCCATGATCGCGAACCAGATGGGCGGGCAGGCGGCGAGCACGAAGCAGCCGGCATACCCGACCGGAAGTCGCGGCAGATCCTCGAAATCCCGAAGCGCCTGGTAGGGCCGCATCGGATTGGCGTGATGGTCGGAATGGCGCTGCAGGTGAAACAGCATCAGGTTCGAAATGATGTGGTTTGTGTTCCAGGAATGGCGCGGCTGGCATGGCTCGACGCGGCCGTCGGGGCGCCTTTGCCGCAACAGGCCGTAGTGCTCGACATAGTTGGCCATGGTCAGGTGGAACCAGCCAAACGGATGATGGATCAGGAGAAACGGCACCATGACCCAGCCGAAGAGCCCGATCAGGATGAGCGCGGTGAGCGCGGTGATCGCGTAGCCCTGCAGAACTTCGTTGTTAAGCGACCACACGGGAAGGCCCTTGCGCGCCAGCCGTTCCCGCTCCAGCGCCCATCCGCGGCGGGCGGTGCCGGGAAGTTCGCGCATGGCAAACCGGAACAGGTTCTCGCCGAGCCGCGCGGAGGCCGGATCCTCGAAGGTCGCGACATGCACATGGTGGCCGCGATTGTGCTCGATGCAGAAATGGCCGTAGCCGGTGAGGGCGGTGATGAAACGGGCTGCCCACCGATCGGCGCTGTTGTTCTTGTGACCGAGCTCGTGGCCGACCGTCAGCGCCGTGCCCGACGAGATGCCGGCGCCGAGCGTGACCAGCAGGAATGCCCACCATGGCAGGTCCATCGTACCGATGGCGACCGCGGACAGAATGAAGCTGGCGTAATAGACCGGGATCGAAAGGTAGAGGAGGATGCGGTAGAAATTGTCCGTCGACAGCTCTTCGACGATCTGTTCGGGAGGGTTGTTCGGGTCCTCCCCGACAATGGTGTCGGCGATGGGCAATGCGACGTAGTAGAAGACGATGGCGAATGCCGCCCAGGCAAAGTTGCCGGTGAGCATGAGCATTGCGGCGCCGAAGCCCGGGATGATCGGAGCGATGACCGAAATCAGCCAGAGTTGCCGCTTCGTGTCACGGTATTCGATGCCGTCGTTTCCAGGCTTGCCCGACACGAAGATCACGCACGTCACCCTCCGCCGCGATCTCGCAAAAATACGACGAAACCGTGCGGCAACCAAGCGGGTTGTTGGGATGCGATCATCCGATTAAGACACCACGAAGAAGTGCAGCGGAGCAGCCCATGTCCACCAAGCTTTCGGTCAATCTCAATGCCGTCGCGATGCTGCGCAATCGGCGGGACCTGCCATGGCCGAGCGTCACCCATCTCGGCCGCATCGCGTTGCAGGCCGGGGCACACGGGCTGACGGTCCATCCACGTCCCGACCAGCGCCATATTCGCTTTTCAGACCTGCCCGAGCTGCGCGCGCTGATCGACGATGAGTTTCCTGCGGCCGAGTTCAACATCGAAGGGTACCCGACCGACGATTTCCTGGACCTCGTCGAGCGCATCGAGCCAGAACAAGTGACGCTGGTGCCCGATGATCCGAGCCAGGCCACGTCCGATCACGGCTGGAATTTTCACAAATTTCACAATGATTTGTCGCCGATCGTGGAGAGATTGAATCGCAAGGGCATGCGCGTTTCGCTTTTTGCAGATGGCGATGGCGACGAGGAAAGCGTGGGGTTGGCAAAGGCCACCGGAGCGGCGCGTATCGAGCTCTATACGGGGCCTTATGGCGGCTGCCACGATGATTCCGATCGAGCAGCCAAGGAGTTGGAACTGCTCGGGAAAACCGCCGATGCCGCCAAGGCGCTTGGCTTGGGCGTCAATGCCGGGCATGACCTGACGGTCGCCAATCTGCCGGCGCTGGTGCGCCGCATTCCGAATCTTGCCGAGGTCTCCATCGGGCACGGCTTGACGGCAAATGCGCTGGAATACGGCATGAAGGAAACGGTTAACCGGTTCATCAAAGCCTGCCAGGGTTGAGATGACGATCGCCTGACACCTTCCGCTTTGTTAATCGCTGCACGTCATCATGCCTCGACAAACCGAGCAGCGTGGCATGGCGGCGATGCAGATCTGGCAGGAGATCCAACGGGTTCAGAACGATATCCTCGAGCGGATCGCTCGCGGAGATCCGTTACCCGTCGTCATGGATCGCATGTGCCGCATGGCGGAATCCATTGCAAGGGACGCCATCTGCAGCCTGATCGGTATCGATGAGGAGCGCCGCTTGCGCCCCATTGCTGCGCCAAGCATGCCATCGGGCGTTGCAGCAGCGCTCGATGGGCAACCGATCGGTCCCGCCGTCGGTTCATGCGGCACATCCGCCCATCTTGGAAAGGCCGTCATCGTCACTGACATCGACAGTGACCCACTTTGGGACGACTATCGCTGCCTGGTCCAGCCGCTCGGGCTCAAGGCATGCTGGTCGAGCCCGATCAATGCGCGTGATGGACGCGTCATCGGCACGTTTGCGCTCTATTTCCGCACATGCCGCGGACCGAGCGAGATAGAGGCCAGCCTCGTCGGAGCGCTGGGCCATCTTGCTGCCATCGCGATCGAGCAGGAAGAGATCCGGCAGCGCAATCACCGGCTCGCCCATTGCGATGGCTTGACCGACCTTCCCAATCGTCTGAGCTTCAAGCTCGCGGTGGACGAACGCATCGGCAAACGCGACTTTGCCTTGCTTCTTGTGGATCTGGATCGCTTCAAAAGCGTCAACGATACGATGGGGCACGCCGTCGGCGATGCCCTGCTGCGCGAGATTGCCGACCGCCTTCGTAATTTGCCATTCGCTGCGAGCGCCTTTCGTCTCGGGGGTGACGAGTTCGCGGTGATCATCGACAAGTGTTCGGAGCTCGGCGCTCTGGAAAGCGCTGCCGACCAGCTCGTCGTGCAGCTGACGAAGCCTTTCCATCACGACAATCTGTTGATCAATCCGGACGTTTCGATCGGCGGCGTGATCGCGCAACGCCACGGTTTCGATGCCGCGACCCTGTTCCAGAATGCGGATTTTGCGCTGTACCATGCCAAGGAGCGACCGGGCGGCAGCTTCGTTGCATTTACCGCCGGCATGCGGACGCGCATTTCCAATCGGCTGACCATGATCGCCGAACTGGCCGATGCGTTGACCGAACAACGCATCGAGGCGCATTACCAGCCGATCGTGAAAATCCAGACCGGCGAGATCATCGGTCTCGAGGCGCTGGCACGCTTGCGCACCCGCGAAGGGCGATTGATATCGGCCGGCGAGTTTCACGAGGCTCTGACTGATCCTCGCCTTGCAGGCGCGTTGACCGGCCACATGTTGCGTCAGGTGGCAGCCGACGTTCGAAGATGGATCGATGGCGGCATCGCTTTCCAGCATGTCGGGGTCAACTTCTCCAGCTCGGACTTCGAGAGCGGCGATATGGAGGAGAAGATCGCCGCAGCTTTCGGCGCGGAGAACGTGCCGCTCAAGCACCTCATCCTCGAAGTGACGGAAACGGTTCTGATCCGTCCCGACGGCCGCGTGGCCCAGGCGGTCTCGAACTTGCGGGCAGGGGGTATGCGCGTCGCGCTCGATGATTTCGGGACGGGCTACGCATCGCTGACCCATCTGCTCGATTTTCCGGTCGACATTCTCAAGATCGACAAGTCCTTCGTCGATCGCCTGCTGCGCGACAAGCGCAGTCTCGTGATCGTTCGCGGCCTGGTGGCAATGGCGCACGAGCTCGGTATCCGCGTGGTGGCCGAGGGGATCGAGAACAACGAACAGGCGATGCGCCTGAGTGAGCTCGGCTGCCGTCTTGGTCAGGGATATCTCTATGCCCGGCCAGCGGATGCGGCAACGACGGAACGGTTGCTGCGGCTCTTCGCTCAACCCGCGGAAAGCGAGCCGGAAGTCGATCGTCCGAGCCAGGGCCCGAACGCAAGGCGCGCTTGACGGCCATGGGCCTGCGCGGATGTTTGCCAGCGCCACGCCAAGTGCTATGAGGGCGCCGACGAAAGCCTGCGCGTCGGTGCAGGCTGCGGTCCAGCGGCCCTATCCTGGTCGTCGGTACCAGACCGGGACGCCGGAGACGCGACGCTCATGCCCGAAAAAATCCTGATCGTCGGCCCAGCGTGGGTTGGGGACATGGTGATGGCGCAGAGCCTGTTCATGACGCTGAAGGCGACCCGGCCAGGCGTCGTGCTCCATGTGGCGGCTCCGAAATGGAGCGAGCCGCTTTTGGCGCGGATGCCTGAAGTCGACCGCGCGATCGACATGGATCTCGCCCATGGCCAGCTCGGCATCGGTGCCCGCTTCAAGCTTGGCCGCACACTTGCCCAAGAAGCCTACGACCAGGCGATCCTTCTGCCGAACTCGTTGAAATCCGCGCTCATCCCCTTCTTTGCCGGCGTGCCGCTCCGTACGGGCTGGCGGGGCGAAAGCCGCTACGGCCTCGTCAACGACATGCGCAGGCTCGATAAAGCCGCGTTGCCGCTGATGGTCGACCGGTTCAACGCCCTTGCCTTTGACAAGGATCGCATCGGCGCCGCCACCGATTTTCCGGCACCGCACCCCGAACCGCGACTTGTCCGCCAGGATCCGACAGAAGCGCTTGGTCATTTCGGACTCACGCTTGAAAAGCCGGTGCTCGCGCTCTGCCCCGGCGCCGAGTTCGGCCCGTCGAAGCGCTGGCCCGAAACGCATTACGCGGAGGCTGCCACCCGGCTGCTGGGAGAGGGCCACCAGGTGTGGATCTTCGGCTCTTCGAAGGACCGCGCCGTCGGTGAGGCTTTGATCGCCGCCGTGCCGGAACACCTTCGCACGCATATCACGAACCTTGCCGGTGCCACGACGCTTGGCCAGGCGATCGATCTGATCGGCACGGCAAACGCCGTCATCTCCAACGATTCCGGGCTCATGCATGTGGCGGCTGCGCTCGACCGGCCGCTGATCGCCGTCTACGGCTCGACCTCGCCATTCTTCACCCCGCCCTTGAGTTCGCGGGCCAGGACGGTGCAGCTCGGCATCGAGTGCAGCCCGTGCTTCAAGCGGGAATGTCCGCTCGGCCATCACAGATGCATGCGTGACCTCGGCGCGGACCGAGTGCTCGCCGCGCTGCCGAACCTTTCGGCTGCCTCATGAAGGTTCTCGTCGTCAAAACGTCGTCGATGGGCGATGTGATCCACACGCTCCCGGCTCTGACCGACGCGGCAGAGGCGATCCCTGGCATCGTCTTCGATTGGGTCGTCGAAGAGGCTTTCTCGGAAATTCCGGTCTGGCACCCAAGCGTTCGAAGAGTAATTCCGGTCGCCATCAGGCGCTGGCGCAAGGATCCGCTGACTGCACTGCGTTCCGGAGAATGGGGGCGCTATCGAAAGGCGCTTGCCGCCGAGACATACGACGCGGTGATCGACGCGCAGGGTCTGTTGAAGAGCACGCTGCTCGCGACGCGGCTGGCGAGAGGCAAGCGATACGGAATGGACCGGGCATCGGCGCGCGAGCCGGCCGCAGCGCTTTTCTACGATCGCGGCATCGCCGTGCCCAAGGGCATGCATGCGGTCGACCGGACGCGCCGCCTCTTTGCCGGAGCACTCGGTTACACGATGCCGGAGAGGCGCGGACGCTATGACATTGAGGGGCCGCCACGGGCGCCTGCGGACACTCCGCCCTATCTCGTCTTCCTGCACGGCACCACGCGCCACGAGAAGCATTGGCCGGAGGTTTACTGGACGGAGCTGATCGTGCTCGCGGTCGCTGAAGGGTTTCGGATCAAGCTTGTCTGGGGAAATGCCGTCGAGCAGGCGCGTGCCGAGCGGCTGGCGTCTACAAATTCGATGGTCGAGGTCCTGCCGCGGTCGTCGTTGACCACCATCGCTCAAGTCCTGTCGCAGGCTGCGGGCATCGTCTCGGTAGATACGGGCCTTTCCCATCTGGCAGCTGCGCTTGGGCGGCCGAATGTCGTGCTGTTCGGTCCGACCGATCCGGGACTTGTCGGCGGATACGGCGATCGCCAAATCTGCCTGAAGGCACGGGAATTCCCCGCCTCTGGTCGCAGCGTCGATCCCGCCGTCTTCGCGCCACTTACGCCCGAGATCGTACTCGCGACGCTCGATCGGCTTCTAAACGAAGGCGAAGCGCGCTAGAGCGTTTCGAGGTGAAGTGGCTGACGGTTCGCCGTTCTGAAACGCGACACATCAAAAACTGAGAGTAATCGAGCGGTTCGAAGATAAGCGAATTTACTCTCAAGCAAGCTGGCTCCGTTTTTGCCAACAGGATCAAGGCTCACGATGCAACTTTCCATGCCGCGCTTCGATAGCGCCCGCGTTCTGGTCGTCGGCGACGTCATGCTCGATCGCTACTGGATGGGCGAGACGACCCGGATTTCGCCTGAAGCGCCGGTGCCGGCCGTGCGCGTCAATGCGACCGAGGATCGACCGGGCGGCGCGGCCAACGTGGCACTCAACGTCGCGGCACTCGGCGGCGCGGCTTCGCTCATCGGTCTCGTCGGCCGCGATGAGCCGGGCGAGGCGCTTGCCGGGCAGCTCAGTGCTGCGGGCGTGGCCTGCCGCCTCATCGGCGTGGAGAAGGAGCGCACGATCGTCAAACTGCGCGTGATCGCGCGCAACCAGCAACTGATCCGTCTCGACCTGGAAGACCGGTTCGACGATGCGCATGCTTCCGCCATCGCCGGAGCGCTCGACGATGCCTTGGAAAGCGCATCCGTCGTCATCCTCTCCGACTACGGGAAGGGGACGCTCAGCGACATCCAAGGCCTGATCACCGCCGCCCGCACCAAGGGGTGCTCCGTACTCGTCGATCCGAAGGGCGTCGATTTCGAACGTTATCGGGGCGCCTCGCTGCTCAAGCCCAATCTCGCGGAATTCGAGGCTGTCGTCGGCCATTGCGGCAGCGAGCAGGTGTTGCTGGAAAAGGCGCGCGTGCTGGTCGAGCAGCTCGACCTCGGCGCGCTTCTGGTCACCCGTGGCAAGAGCGGCATGACCCTGCTCAGGCGCGGCGAACCGCCGGTGCATTACCCGACGCAGGCGCGTGAGGTTTATGATGTGACCGGGGCAGGCGACACGGTGATCTCGACTATCGGCGCGGCACTCGGCGCCGGCGAGGATCTCGTCGCTGCCGTCGGGCTGTCGAACGTCGCGGCCGGTATCGCGGTCGGCAAGCTCGGCACCGCCGCCGTCAGCGGCCCGGAGCTGCGTCGCGCGATCAGCGCGCAGCGCGAGCACGATCGCGGCGCCGTCAGCGAGGAGCAACTGGTCGCGGCCATCGCTGATGCCAAGGCGGCGGGCGAGCGCATCGTCTTCACCAATGGCTGTTTCGACATTCTCCATGCGGGTCATGTGGGCTATCTCGACCAGGCCCGCGCGCTCGGCGATCGTCTCGTCGTGGCGATCAACAGCGATGCATCGGTCAAGCGGCTCAAGGGCCCGTCGCGCCCGGTCAACACGCTCGATCGGCGCATGGTCGTGCTCAGCGCGCTGGAATCGGTGGACTGGGTCGTCGCCTTCGAGGACGACACGCCGACGCCGCTGATCGAAAAGGTGAGGCCCGACATTCTGGTCAAGGGTGGCGACTATTCGCTCGACCAGGTGGTCGGCGGCGATATCGTACGTGCCTATGGCGGCGAAGTCCGGGTGCTGTCGCATCTCGACAATTGCTCGACGACCGCCATCGTCGAGGCAATCCGCGGCCGCTCCGGCGGCGGAGACTAGCGGGGCTGGTGATTGTCGGGTGAACCAGAACCCTGTCGCCTGAAGGATTGACCGGGAGGGCGCGAAACAATGCGTTTTGGAAGGAAATCGACATTCGAAGCGCGGTTCGCGCCCATAAGCGACCGGCTTTATGCTTACGGTATGGCGCTAACACGCGACCGTGATGCGGCGGCCGATCTGTTTCAGGATTGCGTCGTCAGAGCGATCTCCGCCAACACTGTACCAATCGACGACCGGGCATTTCGGGCGTGGCTGTTTGCCATCATGCGCAATTTGTGGATTGACCGCCTCAGGCGAGACCAGCGCGCACAATCCTTCGAAGCTCTGCTCAGTGACGATGGGGCGGGCATGGCGCAAATGCCGATGCCGCTCGAAGCGGTGGTGGTCAACCAACTCGCTGTGCGTGAGGCGTTCGCGTGTCTCAGCCTGCAGCACCGCGACGTCTTGGCGCTTATCGACATCGCTGGCTTCCGCTATGAGGAGGCGGCGGACATGCTTGGTGTGCCCAAGGGTACGGTCATGAGCCGAGTCAGCCGGGCGCGCCAAGCGTTGCTGGCACTGCTTGCCGATGACCGTGTCATGGAACTGCCGCGCAGGAAGGGGCGGATCGACAATGAATGATCAATTCCCCGATTTCGAGACGCTTTCGGCTTATGTCGATGGAGAGCTGGATGCTCAGCATGCAGCCGCCATAGCGGCGCTCGCGGCGCGCGATCCTGCCATCGCCAGCCATCTTGCGAAGATTCACCAATTGCGATCCGCCGTTTCCAGATTGTCCTCCGATGTCGTCGTTTTGCCGCTTCCAGGCTCTATGCAAGGACGATGGGGCGTCCGCTCCAGTCGCTGGGTCGCATTTGCAGCCGCCATCGCCTGTGTCGTTGCCGGCAGCCTGGTCACGGGACCATGGTTGGAGTTCGGCGAAGATTCCAATGCAATAGGATTGGAATCGATCATATCTGCGCATGACGATTGGTTGCGTACCGGTCGCGGCCAGCTTCTCTCGGCGAGTCTGCCGGAAAGCCAAACAGTTGACCTGCTGGCCGCAGCCGGCCTCGTGCAGGTTCATTACGACGAGCGGCAGATGATCGGTGGCGTTGACATGACGCATTCCGGTTTCGTCGGTGCCAAAGGGTGCCGTCTCAGCTTGTTCAGAGGATCCCTTGCCGTGAAGGAAGCCGCGATCACCGGGGAGATTTCTGACGGTGATCTGCACGTAGCGAGTTGGACCGGTGGCGCTTTCCGCTACGTCGTCGTTGCGCGCTCAATGGACGAGGGTCGGTTTGCTCTCGTCGTCGATGCTCTGCGTCAGGCGACGGGGAATGCCGAAGGTCGGGCGCGCGATGTCATCGCCGCCTTGGAAGGCGCACGCCAACCTTGCATGACCTGACGGTGCCTTCGCCACGCCCTCGAGGTGGCAGGATTAATCTGGGCACGAGGGAATAAAGTCGCTTTCTCCATCGTCTCTTCCCTGGTTTCCGCATTCGTGCGGCCACGAGGAGAAATTTTGGAGGATATCGTGACAGAGACAATCAATCTGCAGCGCCGACTCGTTCTGGCTGGGGGAGCCGGCGGCGCTGCGCTTCTCGCTTCAGGCGTCGGCCTGAGGGCGCAGGAAGCGTCTGCCCTGCCGGACTATGTCAGTTTCAAAAACCCTGACGCCATGATCGTCCATAGCAACAATACGCTGGAAACAGAACGCTCGGCCTTTGGGGCAAGTTCGCTGACCTCGGAAGAGCGACTATACATCCGCAACAACGTCTCGCCGCCCGATGAATCGGTTCTAGACGATCGGGATGCCTGGGAAGTCTCTTTTGAAGGCGTGGCCGAGCCGCGTGCGATCACGGTCGGCGAACTCAAGACGATGGGGGTCGAGACGGTCGCCATGGTCCTGCAGTGTTCAGGCAATGGGCGAGCGTATTTTGAACACCAGCCGAGCGGTACGTCGTGGCAGGTGGGTGCGGCGGGCTGCGTCATGTGGACCGGCGTCCCGCTTAGAGCGGTGGTGGATGCGCTTGGCGGCGTCGCCGAAGGCGCACAGTTCGTCACCGGCACGGGTGGCGAACCGATTCCGGATGGCATCGAGCCGCGTGACGTCATCGTCGAGCGTTCCGTTCCTCTCGATGCCCTGGATACGATTCTTCTCGCATGGGACATCAATGGCGAGCCGATCTCGCTCGCCCACGGCGGACCGTTGCGCATGGTTGTTCCGGGCTATACCGGCGTCAACAACGTCAAATATGTCAACCGCGTCGCGCTGACGGAAACGGAAACGGACGCTCTGATCCAGAGTGAACGCTACCGCATCCATCCGGTCGGAACCGACGGTTCGCCGGATTATCCGTCTGTATGGCAGATGAGTGTGAAGTCCTGGATCACCGGCCCGCTTGAAAGCGCCGTTGCTGGTACGAACCAGATCATCGGCGTCGCCTTCGGCGGCATCAATGCGGTGGAAAGCGTTGAGGTGTCGGTGGATGGAGGAGAAACCTGGGAAGCAGCCGAATTCATCGGCCCGGATCTCGGGCGCCATGCCTGGCGGCCGTTCGTGCTGGCACGGGAACTAGAAGCCGGGAACTATACGATCGTCAGCCGAGCGACCGATAGCGAGGGCAATCAGCAGCCCGAGGAAATGGAGCCGAACGATCCGGGATACAACCACAATGGCTGGCGTGCGCCAGGGGTCGAACTCACCGTCGGCTGAGGAGCCCAACCCTTTTAGGTTGCGGCCACGCCTTCGTCGGGGCGTGGCCTATCAAGCGAATAAGAACAAGGAAATGAATGAATGCGTTCAACGTTGCTAAGAAGCGGAGCGGTGCTGCTTGCCGTGTCACTCCTGGCGGCTGCGCCAGTAGCGCTGGCCGAAACGGACGATGACAAGCTCGCTCTCGGCAAGCAAGTGTTCACGGAGCTGGCCCAGCCGCAATGCGGTCTCTGCCATACGTTGGCAGATGCGGGCACGGAAGGTGGTGTCGGGCCGATTCTGGACGACCTGAAGCCCAGCGCAGAAGTTGTTGCTCGGGCGGTAGAAAATGGAATCGGCCCGATGCGGCCCTACACGCAGCTGACCGCCGAGGAAATCGAGGCCGTGGCATTCTATGTCGCTTCGGTAACTGGAGCCGACCAGTAAGCAGTCCGTCTTTCCGTCGGCACTTCTCGCATTCGACACTATCGGCGGCACGACGTATAGCGAAAGCACGTCGCCGCCGATTGACTTGTGCCAGACACGCATTTAAATGCCGAACCGTAACGTACGGTACGGTAGAGGCAGATGCAGCAGGCACTGGCGATGGAGCGGCAGGCGGAGTGGACGGAGCGGCAACGCGACGTGCTCGATGCCGTGCTCGCGCTGCTCGTTCAGAGCGGCGACGCGGTGACCATGACCGCTGTCGCACGCCGGGCAAGCTGCTCCAAGGAAACGCTCTACAAGTGGTTCGGTGACCGTGACGGCCTGTTGACTGCAGCGGTGCAGCGACAGGCTTCACGCGTCCATATCGCCGACGCCGATGCGGGCGGTCTCGATGCCGCTTCGCTGAAAATGCATCTGACCGACTACGCCGCAAGCTGGCTTCGGGTCATCTCCGGCCCGCGTTCCGTCGCGCTGAACCGCGTCGCCATCAGCCATGCAGGCTCCGAGCGCAGTCGGCTCGGTGCGATCGTGCTCGAGAACGGCCGCTTCGCGCTCGGCCGTCGCATGAAGCCGATGCTGGAGGCCGGAAGGGCAGGCGGCCTGCTCGCCTTCGCCGATGCCGAAGCAGTGTTCCAGACCTTTTTCGGGCTCGTCGCCCGTGACGTTCAGATCCGTCTTCTTCTCGGAGATCGGATCGACATGACTGATGATCGCATCGCGCGGGATGCCGCCTGTGCGGTCGATCAGTTTCTCGCCCTCTTCGGGGCTACGAACGGGGCCTACGACCCCAAAAATCAACCAAGGGAAGGATGAACCAATGCGTGTCTATTACGATCGCGACGCCGATCTCAACCTCATCAAGTCGAAGAACGTTGCCATCATCGGCTACGGATCGCAGGGCCGCGCACACGCGCTGAACCTCAAGGATTCCGGCGCACAGAACGTTGTCATCGCGCTGCGCGAAGGCTCTGCCACGGTTAAGAAGGCACAGGCCGACGGCTTCGAAGTCAAGTCGGTTGCCGAAGCTGCCGCCTGGGCCGACCTGATGATGATGGCGACGCCGGACGAACTTCAGTCCGACATCTACCGCGACCACATCGCCGGCAACATCCGTGACGGCGCAGCGATCGCGTTTGCGCATGGACTCAACGTGCATTTCGGCCTGATCGAGCCGAAGTCGAGCGTCGACGTCCTCATGGTCGCGCCGAAGGGCCCGGGCCACACGGTTCGCGGCGAGTACCAGAAGGGCGGCGGCGTGCCGTGCCTGGTCGCCGTTCACCAGAATCCGTCGGGCAACGCGCTCGATCTCGCGCTTTCCTACGCTTGCGGCGTCGGTGGCGGCCGCTCGGGCATCATCGAGACCAACTTCAAAGAAGAGTGCGAAACCGACCTCTTCGGCGAGCAGGTCGTTCTCTGCGGCGGTCTGGTCGAACTGATCCGCGCCGGTTTCGAGACGCTGGTGGAAGCCGGCTACGCTCCGGAAATGGCCTATTTCGAGTGCCTGCACGAAGTGAAGCTCATCGTTGACCTGATCTACGAGGGCGGCATCGCGAACATGAACTACTCGATCTCCAACACGGCCGAGTGGGGCGAGTACGTCACCGGCCCACGCATCATCACGGACGAGACCAAGGCCGAGATGAAGCGCGTGCTGAAGGACATCCAGTCCGGCCGCTTCACGTCTGAATGGATGCAGGAATACCGCTCGGGCGGGGCACGCTTCAAGGGCATCCGCCGCGTGAACGACAGCCACCAGATCGAAGAAGTCGGTGAAAAGCTGCGCGGCATGATGCCGTGGATCAAGTCGAACGCGCTGGTCGACAAGTCGCGCAACTGATTCATGGTGCGGCCGAGAGATCGGCCTGCATCGGAAAGCTACGGCGGCCGCAGCGCAATCTGCGGCCGTTTGCCGTTTCAGGGGCGTCTCAGGCGGGTGTCGCCGGCGGGTCGATGTCGACGAGCATCCGGCGCAGCCGCGCAACGATATCCGTCGCCTGCTGTAGCTCGCTCTCGGGCATGTCGAGGCATGCGAGAATGCAGTCGGGGATCTGTGCGGCTCGGGCGGCGGTCTCCTGGCCCTGCTCGGTCAGGTGCACGAGAACGCGGCGCTCGTCATCGGCCTGGCGCGTGCGGCTGACGAGGCCCGCGATCTCCATGCGCTTCAGGAGCGGGGAGAGGGTGTTGGTGTCGAGCATCAGTTCGCGACCGAGCGCACCGACGCCCCGCCGGTCTTCGTGGCGTAGCGCCAGGAGAACGAGATATTGCGGGTAGGTGATGCCGAGCGGGTCGAGGATCGGCTGGTAGAAGCGATTGAAGGCATGGCTGACCGCATAGAGATTGAAACACAGCATAGCCTGTGGATCGATCGTCTCGGGCGCTTCTGCTTTGATATCTGACATGGCTGGTCCGGTTCGCTTCCCCATGAGTTAGGTCGTAGCGGCATAAAACGCAATCGATAGCGCCATGCTATTGTCATTTGTATCGTGCACGATATAAGCGTTATCGACTGTTTAACAGAGGAGAGAGATGATGTCTGTCAACGTTCTTTACCGCACCCAGGCCACTGCGACCGGCGGACGCGACGGTCGCTCGGCCACCAAGGATGGTGCCGTCGACGTCCAGTTGGTCACCCCCAAGGAGCTTGGCGGCGCGGGCGGCGACGGGGTCAATCCCGAGCAGCTTTTCGCCACCGGCTATGCCGCATGCTTTCTCGGCGCTTTGAAATTCGTCGCCTCGAAAGAGAAAGTCCGCGTTCCGGCCGATGCCAACGTGACTGCTGATGTCGGCATTGGTCCCCGTGCCGACGAGGGCGGTTTCGGTCTGGACGTGGTGCTTACCGTTTCGCTGCCAGGCGTCGAGGACGCCGTTGCTGACGATCTCATTGCCAAAGCGCACGTCGTCTGCCCTTACTCGCACGCCACACGTGGCAACATCTCCGTTTCCGTCAACCGCGCGTAGGGACAGATCATGAATATCACCAGACGTTCATTCGGCCTCGGGGCGCTTGCCGCCGCTTCCACTCTGGCGTTGCCTGCATGGGCGCTTGCGCCGCTCGCCGGCGTACAGGTCCCCGGTGTCGTCCGCCGCAAAGTCGGGTCCTTCGAGATCACGGCCATCAACGATGGCTACACCGCGCTGACCGCCGATCTTTTCTCCGGCGTTCCGGCATCCGACATCGAGGCGGCGCTCGCTACCGTGCGCCAGGGAACGACAATCCCGACGGCGGTGAACACCTTCGTCGTCAATTCGGATGCGGGCACCTGGCTCATCGACGCGGGTTCAGGTCCTTCGCAGGCGTTCGGCCCCAATCTCGGCCGCACGGTCGCCAATCTCGAAGCCGCAGGCATCACGCCGGACCAGATCGACGGCGTCATCCTGACCCATGCCCATATCGACCATGTCGAAGGCCTCGTGGATGGCAGCGGCGCCGCCGTCTTCGCGAATGCCGAAGTCGTCATCCATGAAGACGAGTACGGCTTCTGGTTCGATGACGGGATGATGGCGCAGGCGCCGGAAGCAGCCCAGGGCCTGTTCGAGAGCGCTCGCCGGTCTCTGACACCCTATGCCGATCGCACGCGCCAAGTACAGGCCGGAGAAGTGGCGCCGGGTCTCACGCTGATCCATGCACCGGGCCACACGCCTGGCCACTCGGTGTTGCACATCGCCAGCGGCGACGACGAGATGCTGATCCTCGGCGATACGCTTCACAATGCCGCGATCCACACGGCTTATCCGGATGTGGGCTTTGGCTTCGACACCGACGCAGCGCTTGCAGCCCAGTCACGTCGCGCTCAGTTCGATCGCGTCGCTGCCGACGGTATTCTGGTTGCCGCAACCCACGTTGCGTTTCCGAGCTTCGGTTACATCGTGGCCGAAGGTGATCGGTTCCGCTACCAGCAGGCGGAATTCCAATATCCGCTCTGATCCTTGTTTGGGTCCCAAGACATGAAAAGGGCCGCGGAACTGGTTTCCGCGGCCCTTTCATTGATGCGAACTGGTGTCTCGTTATAGCTCCAAGCCGAAGACGATAGGACCGAGCGCCAGGAAGAGGCCGTAGATCAGAATGATTGCGAGGATGTTCATCCAGATTCCGGCGCGCATCATGTCGGTGAGGCGCATGCGTTCATAGGAAAACGCAATTGCGTTGGGCGGTGTCGCAACCGGCATCATGAAGGCCATGCTCGCGGCAACGGCGACCGGCACGGTCAGCAGCAGCGGATCGAGGCCGAGACCGACGGCCACCGCACCGAGGATCGGGAGGAACGTCGCAGCAGATGCCGTGTTCGACGTGATCTCGGTCAGGAAGACCATGGCCGTGGTCAGAACGAGCACCAGGATGAAGGTGCTGATTTCCAGTCCGCCAACGGACTGACCGATCCATTCCGCTAGCCCCGTCGAAGCGAAGCCACCCGCAAGAGCCAAGCCGCCGCCGAAGAGTAGGAGGATGCCCCAAGGCACGTTCTTCGTGGTTTCCCAGTCGAGCGTGCGTTCGCCAGTGCGCCGGCTGACCGGAATGGCGAACAGCAGCAGCGCCGCGGCAATGCCGATCACGGTGTCATCGAGCGGAAGGCCTGTGACATCGGCGAGCAACGTGCGGAAGATCCAGGAAAGCGCAGCAAGCATGAAGACGGCGCCGACCAGTTTCTCGCTGCGGCTCATTGGGGGAAGCGCGCGATATTCCTTGCGGATGCCGGCACCCGCGTCGTCGATAGCGATCGTGTGGGTCGGGAAAAGGAAGCGCGTCAGCAGCAACCAAGCGAGAGGCAGCATGATGACGACGATCGGCACGCCGAACAGCATCCAGGTGAAGAAGCTGATTTCGATGTCGTACTGGTCGCGCATCAGGCTGGCGAGAAACGCGTTAGGCGGTGTGCCGATCAACGTGCCGACGCCGCCGATGGAGGCCGCATAGGCGATCGCCAGCATGAGGGCGACGCCAAAATTGCGGATGATCGTGTCGTCGTCGGTCTTCTCGGAGATGAAATCGATTACCGATTTTCCGACGGCGAACATCATGACGGCGGTGGCCGTGTTCGAGATCCACATCGACAGGAACGCAGTCGCGATCATGAAGCCGAGGATGATTTTCTGCGGTGACGTACCGATGGTCGCCACGATCATCAGCGCAAGCCTGCGGTGCAGGCCCACCTTCTGCATCGCGCCGGCCAGAAGAAATCCGCCAAGAAACAGGAATACGATGGGATCACCGTAGCTGCGGGCGATTTCAGCGGTCGTGCCGATGCTGAAGAGGGGCATCGCCAGCAACGGTACCAGGGCCGTGGCCGGGATAGGAATGGCCTCCGTCAGCCACCAGATGACCATCCAGGCCGCCACGGCGACCATGCGCCACGCTTCCGGCGCCATTCCCTCAGGTGCCGGCAATGCCAGCAGAAGCAGTGCCACGAGGGGACCGGCAATGATGGAGCCGACTTTGAATATTGACAGCACGGGTTCTGAGGATGTGTCCGGCCGAGGCTGAGGCGCGCGCGGTTCAGCGCTGCTGGTGTTCTGAGGCATGTCGTGAATTGATCCCTGAGCGTTTCGCTGGATGTCTTGGGAAGACGTACAGGGGTTCAATCAGACTTTTTCGACGAGAGGCAACCCTTTGCGGGCGTCAAAGCGCGATTTGGTCGCTTCGACAGTTGGGTGAGCCCCGACCCGCGTGGCGGGGCTCGTTGTTTTCAGGACCCGTAGGTCAGCCGGATTTGATAGTCCGGGTGTGCCATTGCGAAGGCGGGCGCAACGGGAGCGGTCCGTGAGGCGACGCGCATGACGATCTGCATCGCAAGGGTCATCGCCACCAGAGCCACAGCGTAGGCGACGAGAATGCCGATCGCCGTGACGGTATTGTTCAGTTGCGAGAACGCGCCGAGCGCGACCGGTGCATACCAGGATGTCGCCGAGATCGCCCCGGATATCACGAAGGCGTTGCGCGCAGCTCTGCCCATGCCGGCAAAGAGCGTCTGCCCGATCTGCGCCCGGATGCGTGGCATGACGATCGAGTGGATGAACATGCCATTCGCCGTCAATATCGAGACGATCACCAATTTGGCCCAGATCTTCTCGTTCATCAGCTTTGCCGGATCGAAAAACGCATACTGGATCAGGAATGCGATGCCGGTGATCCAGAGCAGCATCAGGCCGAAGCTGACGAGGCGTGCCCCGAAATCGATCATCTGCCAATCGTGAAAGGTGATGCGGCGGCTTCCGACAAAGCGAAGCAGCATCAGATCGAGCATGGTGGCCGCGCCCAATCCGATTGCCAGACCGATGAAATGCGCGAAGCGGGTGGCATTTTTGACGGCGAGCACCAAATCGCCGCTCAATGCCAGTAACAAGCTGTCCAAATTCATTGTCCGTCGTCTCCGTGGTTATCCCCCTGTGCAGTGCAGCAATTGTCGCGATGCGATGAGGCAGAACCCGTGCAGAAAGCGGGCGAGAACCTGCTGACAAAAAGAACCCAACGATTTCAATGATCTATTCGGTCAAACTTTCAGTTTCGTTCATTAACATATTCGAATATCCGACTTCAGTCCGTGGACCTAAGTCCGTAACGATGCGGTTGAAATAAGGGACCAAAGGCGCAAAAAGCGGCGATTGAGGCGAGAATCGGGCAAATTCGCGGCAGGGTGTTCGCGCGTCAGCACCATCGCGTTGTCTGCGTCAGGGCGCGCGGATATACTGGGCTCCATGACAAACACTTCTCCTCATCGATCGATCCTTGGTGCGTCCGCATGGTTGATGCTGGGAGCAGTGTTTCCAGCGACGCCAAGCTTTGCGGAAGCGCTTCAGGAAGATCAGTCTCTTCCTGCGCTCTATGCAGTCACGGGCGTGGAACAGGGCGACGAACTCAATATCCGTCTCGAACCGCAATCGAACGCCGACATCATCGGCAGCCTGCCGCCCCAATCAGCCGGGATCGAGGTCGTCGGTCGAAAAGGCAGTTGGCTGCAGATCAACAGCGTCGAAGCCAGCGGCTGGGTTGCGGCACGTTTCCTGGAACGGGAGGCCGGTGCCCCGCAGTCCGGCGTGCTCCCGGAGCGGCTTGCATGTTTCGGAACCGAGCCGTTCTGGTCGGTTGTGGCTGCGGGCAGCACCTTGAACTACAACACGCCCGACAATCCCGATGGCACCTCATTTTCAGTACGTCATGTGACGCGCGCCATGAACAGTCCGTCGCCGCACTGGATCATTCTCGGCGAGCGTCAGGCGCAGTCTATGACCGCTGTTGTCATGCCCGAGACCTGTTCGGATGGCATGTCGGACAGGGCGTTCGGGCTTGCAGCGACGATCGTGATCGACAGCGGCGATACCGCGACCGGGCTAAGCGGATGCTGCTCCATCGCGCCAGCTGCGCAGAACTGAGACGTCTCTCACTGCGCCGGCGCTGGTTGCTGATAGCCCGGTCCGATCGTCAAAGGCTGCGTCGGAACGACTGATCCATCGACATCGGACGTTACCGTGAAGCGATGCTCCCAGAAGGGCTCACCGGTCACGCGATCCAACAGAAGCAGATCGATGCCATAGGACCTGCCGGCCACGACGCCGGACAGCGAGGGGCTGCGCAAGGAAATCCGTCTATCCGGTACGCCGATCCGTTCTTCGACGAGATATGGCGGGCCACCCGTGGGATTTTCGAAACGGGCCTGGAGCATTGTGCCGATGGGGATCGGTCGGTCGACGGCCGCGGAGAAGCCCATATAGGTGTCCGACACCCGGTAATTGAGGATGAAGCTGGATCCGAGGATCTTCAGATACGGTCTCTCGCCGTCATCATCGCGCAAAACGGTAAGCGCGCCGTAGAGCGTCGCACAGAGAAGTAGTCCTGCGAAAAATGCCCAAAGCAGCGTCGACTCCCGCGACATCGCAGGTCGAAGCGATCGTCGTGCGAGCGAAACCATGACCACCCCCAAAACAACAAAAGCGGGCCTGGGCCCGCTTTTGTCATAGCATATCCAAAGTCTGCATATCAGCCGTACGGGGAAGTGCAGTACCGCCGAGGGCCGTTATAGGGTTGGAACGTGTTGTCGGAGGCGCGGTAAGACCGGTAGCGCGCATAGCACCAATCGATATGCGCGGAATTCAACCCGTAGCCGGGACGAACCGGGCGTACCGGCGGAGGAGCGATGTATCGCGGGGCAGGGCGATAGTAGCCGCCACCACCGATGATGATGTCGACCGACGGGCCACGACGATAGCGCGGTCCGTAATGGCGGGGCCGATGGGCGTAACGATCGCGGTGATGCCAACGACGCGAATCGCGCCAACGGCGATCGTCGCGCCACCTGCGGCCATCACGATACTGGACTTCGGTCACGAGATTGCCAAAGCTCCGATCCTGAGCTCGGGCCGTGGTCGTTGAGGGCAGAAGAAGCGTCGCGGCGATCGCCATGGCGCTTAAAATGGATAGGAAGGCGCGCATGCCTTGTCTCCCAAGAAATGCAAATTCGCTCCTCTGTGTCCGATGCCGGGATGGGAGAGGAGGCGGTTGCGAAAGTCCCTTCGCGTGTCCGGCGATTTTATGAACGTCTTTTTCGCGGGCCGGTTCCATGAGATTGCAGGAAAATCGTGGCAATGGAAAGGACGGGTCCGCATGCTTTTGACGATCAAGCGGCCTGTTCGACATCGCGGCCGTACGCGCGCGGATTGCCGAGGGGAGCTTCATCCATGACGACCGATCGAACCGGCGGCGCGGTGATCCCGCTTTCTCAGATCTCCATCCGCATAATTCCCGAGCCGCATCCGTTCGAGATCGCGCATCGAGGCGCGGCCGAAGAGGCTTGGCAACGCATCCATCGCGCCAATCCCGCGCTCTTCAATGGAACGGTCATGCTCCACTCGACAATGGACGTCGAAGATGGCCGGCTGACCACGCTGGCGCATCGCGTGCCGTATTCCGCATTGCTGTTTTTCCTCGAGCAACGGCCGGTCGAACGCTGCTGGCATCTCTTCGGATCCGCGCTCCTGATCTCCAGCGACAATCGCATGGTCCTGATCCGGATGGGGGATCGGACCGCCAATGCCGGGCTCGTCTACAGCCCTTGCGGCTCGCTCGACCTTAGTGACGTCGTCGGAGACGCTGTCGACATCGATGGCAACATGAGGCGCGAGGTGCTGGAAGAAACGGGCCTCGATCTTAGGACTGCGCGGGCCGAGCCTCAGTACGGCATGGTCGAGACCGGCGGCGTGGTCATCATCGTGCGGCGCTTCTTCTTCGACCTGCCGGCAAGCGAATTGGTGGAACGAGCGCGCGCCCATATCAGCGCTGAGACCGACCCCGAAATCGACGATGTGTTCTCCGTGGGAACGGATGATGCACCGCGATCCGACTACCAATTCTACATGGAGGACCTGCTGCGCTGGCATTTCGGTTCAAAACGTTGAAGGATAGCGGCGCCACGAAGGTAGAAAGCCGATAAGGGGAGGCAAGCGACGTGGGGATGAAGTCGCAGGCGCGGCCATATGCGATTTTCGATGTCTTTTCCGACAGGGCGCTGGCCGGCAATCCGCTCGCTGTCGTCTTCGAGGCCGACGGGCTCGATGACGTGGTGCTGCAGGCGATCGCTGCGGAATTCAAACTCTCCGAAACCGTCTTCGTGCTTGCGCCCCGGCATGCGCATCATACGGCGCATCTGCGCATCTTCACGCCCATGCAGGAATTACCGTTTGCCGGACACCCGACCGTTGGCGCGGCGGTGGCGCTCGCGCACCGGCGCAATGGTTCTGCGGAAAATGGTGCCGGTAATTGCGATACGGTGCTGATGCTCGAAGAACGCGCCGGCAACATCCGGGCAGTCGTCAGCATGCGCAACCATGCCTCGGATGATCGACCGGCCGGTTTCGCCGAGTTCGAGTTGCCGCGTCTGCCGCGCCCCGTGGAATGCGTGGTCAAGCGGGAACAGGTAGCGGATGCACTCGGCATCAATCCAGGCAGTGTCGGCTTTGAAAATCACGTCGTCTCGGTCTGGAGTGCCGGCGTGCCCTATGTGCTCATTCCCGTGCATGATCGGGTGGTTGCGGAAAACTGCCAGTGCGACCCGGCGCGATGGGAGGCGCTTGCCCCCATCGATGAAGGAATTCTGGCGAGCGCCTTCGTTTATTGCCGAGGCGGCGTCGATCATTCGGCCGATTTCCACGCCCGGATGTTCGCACCATGCTCCGGCACGACGGAGGACCCCGCCACCGGTTCGGCGGTTGCCGCGCTGGCAGGTGCAGTCAATGCGTTCGACGATCTGCTGGACGGACATCATACCCGCATCGTCGAGCAGGGCATCGAGATGGGCCGCCCTTCGAAGATCCATCTGCATATGGATGTGACCGGTGGCCGCATCGCACGCGCCCGCATAGGAGGAGCCGCCATCCGCGTCGCGGAAGGATTGCTTTATCTCTGACAAGGGCTGGACAGGGCCGCGGATCGACGTTATACGCGCCCAACTCCAGCCCAAAAAGGCCGGACCCGTGGGTGATTAGCTCAGTTGGTAGAGCAGCTGACTCTTAATCAGCGGGTCGTAGGTTCGATCCCTACATCACCCACCATTTTGTCTCTTTCCAGTCCTTGCGACGCAACGTCGACGCCATCGTGCGTCGTGACGCGCGTGCTCCATGGTCCCGTGCTGACCGAGCGCCAAGTCGCCCCCATCCCCTTCACTTAGCCGCCCGACGAAGTTTTCCGCTTGCCAATTTTACGTCTGCGTGAATAGTTAGCCGTATGGCTAAGCATGATCCTGATCTTTCTCTTCTCTTCCATGCGCTCGCGGATGCCACGCGTCGATCGATGCTTGCTCGGTTGGCGAAGGGACCGGCGCGTGTGACGGATCTGGCGGGGCCGACGGGACTGCGGCTGCCGACGATCATGCGCCATCTTGCGGTGCTCGAAGAGGCGGGGCTGATTTCGACGTCGAAGGATGGGCGCATCCGCACCTGTGCGATCCGACCGGAGGCGATGGAGCCGGCCCGGTCCTGGATCGAGGAACAACGGGCGGTTTGGGAGGCGCGTCTGGATCGTCTGGATGCCTTTGTGATGGATGTGATGAAGAAGCAGGAACGATGACGCAGACCGAAAAGTCGGGGAGTGACGCCATGGCCCATGAAAACCGCGGCGGCCGGTTTGCCACGCTGACCTTCGAGCGAGTGGTGAGTGCACCGATCGCGACGTTTTGGCAGGCCTGGACGGCGCCGACTGCGCGTGCAGTCTGGGCAGCGCCGACGCCAGCCGTGACGGTCGACTTCCTCGAGGCCGACACTCGCGTCGGCGGACGCGAGATTTCGCTGTGCAAGGTGGCGGGAGAGCCGGATATCCGATGCGAATGCGGCTGGCTGGATCTGGTGCCGGAGGTCCGCAGCGTGAATTACGAGGTGGTATCGTGCGAAGGCGCGACACAGTCGGCGGCCCTGGTTACCGCCGATTTCGTCAGTCTGGGAGAAACGAGCCGGATCGCCGTCACCGTGCAGCTCTCGTCGCTCGCTGCCGATATGGAAGACGGCTACCGGGCCGGGTTCGGCGCCGGCCTGGATAATCTGGCCGGCACTGCGCAACGCACCATGGTGCTGCAGAAGCGCATTCGCGCTCCGCGCACGCTTGTCTGGAATGCGTGGATGAATCCTGAGACCTTGCCGCTCTGGTGGGGGCCGAACGGGTTTTCCTGTCGCACGACCCGCATCGACCTGCGGCAAGGCGGCGACTGGGTGTTCGACATGATCGGACCGGATGGCACGGTTTACCCGAACCATCACCGGTATGGCGAAGTCCTGCCGGAAGAGCGATTTGCCTACACGCTGCTCTGGGGCGAGAACGGGCCAAAGCACGCCGATGCATGGGCCTCGTTCGAGGACCAGGACGGATCGACACTGGTGACGCTCGGGATGGTCTTCAGCACGGAGGCCGAGTTCCAGCAGGCACGCGACTTCGGCGCAATCGACCTCGGCATGGAAACGCTGGGCAAGCTGGAGCGCTTCGTCGCCGCGCTTTGAACGGTCGTTCCCGGCGAGTGCCGGCAGCGCTTACGTTTCCTGCCCGAGCCTTGGGGCAGGGCGCTCAGAGATCGCCGGCATTCCGTCGAAAAGGATCGGCGTGCGCATTCCAGGAATCGGCGTGCCCAGGTCGTCGGCGGTCTCAATCTTCATCTGTCGCGCGAGAATCTGGGGATCGGAGAAAACGTCGGCGACCGTGTTGATCGGGCCCGCCGGCACGGAGCGTTCCTCGAGAAGTGCCAGCAGCGCATCCCGTTCGAAACGCGCGATTGCCGGTGCGAGAAGCGCGATCAACGCGTCCCGATTGGCAACGCGGGCTTCGTTGGTCGCATAGGACGGATCGGTGCCAAGCGCCGACAAGCCGACTATGTCGGCCAGCGCGCGGAACTGGCGATCGTTGCCGACCGCAACGATGAGGTGACCGTGCGCAACCTGGAAGACCTGATAGGGCACGATGTTCGGATGTGCGTTGCCGAGCCGCCTCGGGGCTTTGCCGGACACGAGATAATTCATCGCCTGGTTTGCCAGAACGCCTGCCATGCAGTCGTAGAGCGCCATATCGATGTGGCAGCCGCGACCGGTGCGGCTGCGTTCGAGAAGGGCGGCCTCTATGCCGATGACGCTGTAGAGACCGGTGAAGATGTCGGCGAAGGCGACGCCCATCTTCTGCGGTTCGCCATCGGGGTCGCCGGTCAAGTCCATGATCCCGGCCATGCCCTGGATCATGAAATCGTAACCCGCGCGGTGCCGGTACGGGCCCGTCTGGCCGAAGCCGGTGATCGAGCAATAGATCAGGCGCTCGTTCACGGCTTTCAGGCTCTCGTGGTCGAGGCCGTATTTCGCGAGCCCGCCAACCTTGAAGTTCTCGATCAGCACGTCGGCGCTGCGCACGAGGTCGACCACGCGGGCGCGACCCTCGTCGCTCTTCAGATCTGCGATGATCGACGTCTTGCCGCGATTGGCGGCGTGGAAATAGGCGGCTTCGCGGGTGCCGTCCGCGCGGTTGACGAAAGGCGGGCCCCAGCCGCGCGTGTCGTCGCCTTCCGGCGCTTCGATCTTGATGACCTCAGCCCCAAGATCGGCGAGCACCTGGCCGGCCCAGGGACCGGCGAGGATGCGTGCCAGCTCGACGACGCGGATGCCTTCGAGCGGCTTGCGCACGTTGCCTCGAAGCGACTGGCCTTCAGCGTCAGCCGCTCCGTCGTCGTCGCGATGCGTCATGATCAGAAGAAAGCCTGGATACCGGTCTGGGCGCGGCCCAAGATCAATGCATGGACGTCATGCGTGCCCTCGTAGGTGTTGACCGTTTCGAGGTTCTGCGAGTGACGCATTACGTGGTATTCGATCTGGATGCCGTTGCCGCCGTGCATGTCGCGCGCTTGGCGGGCGATATCGAGCGCCTTGCCGCAATTGTTGCGCTTGACGAGCGAGATCATCTCCGGCGCCATGCGGGCTTCATCCATGAGCCGGCCGACTCGCAACGACGCCTGCAGGCCGAGCGAAATCTCCGTCTGCATGTCGGCGAGCTTCTTCTGGTAAAGCTGCGTGCCGGCGAGCGGCTTGCCGAACTGCTTGCGATCGAGGCCATATTGACGGGCGCGGTGCCAGCAATCTTCCGCCGCGCCGAGCACGCCCCAGGAGATGCCGTAGCGGGCGCGGTTTAGGCAGCCGAATGGACCTTTGAGGCCCGACACGTTCGGCAAAAGGTTTTCTTCCGGAACTTCGACGCCGTCCATGACGATCTCGCCGGTGATCGACGCGCGCAGCGAAAGCTTGCCGCCGATCTTGGGAGCGGAGAGACCCTTCATGCCTTTTTCCAGGATGAAGCCACGGATCTTGCCCTCATGCGCATCCGACTTCGCCCAAACGACGAAAACGTCGGCGATCGGCGAGTTCGAAATCCACATCTTCGAACCGGAGAGCAGGTAGCCGCCGTCGATCTTCTTGGCGCGGGTTTTCATGCCGCCGGGATCGGAACCGGCATCGGGCTCGGTCAAGCCGAAGCAACCGATGAACTCTCCCGAGGCAAGCTTCGGGAGGTACTTGCGGCGCTGCGTGTCGTCGCCATAGGCGTAGATCGGATACATGACGAGCGAGGACTGAACGCTCATCATGGAGCGGAAGCCGGAATCGACACGCTCGACTTCGCGGGCAACGAGACCGTAGGCGACGTAGGATGCTTCGGCACCGCCGAATTCCTCCGGCACCGTTACGCCGAGCAGGCCATTCTCGCCCATTTCGCGGAAGATCGACGGGTCGCTTTCTTCGTTCATGTACATCTGCTCGATACGCGGCGCGAGCTTGTCGGCGGCAAAGGCAGCCGCCGCATCGCGGATCATCCGCTCGTCTTCGGTGAGCTGATCGTCGATCAGGAACGGGTCGTCCCACTGAAAACCAGCGGCGCCGTCTGGGCGATCCTTCGCCTTCAAAGCCTCGGTCATCGGAAAATCCTCCTACGCATCGCGTGCAAATCTGACCCCATTTGTAAGCGATGATGCCGGGCAAGGAAAATGATGATTTCTCATCAACCCATGTGATGCGGACATTCGATTTCAGGCTATAGTGCCAAAATTCATGGGGAACAAAGCATCGGATCGCTATGCTCTATGCGGAAATATGATCACCAACGGTTCGAGACGAGGCCATCGATGTCTAAGGGATATGTGCCGAGCGTGGGCGAACTGGAGGCCTTCGTCGCCTGCGCGCGGTTTGGCACGACGGTGCAGGCGGCCGAGCATCTCAACCTGACGCAGAGCGCCATCTCGCGCTCGCTCTCATCGCTCGAAGATCGCCTCGGCGTTCTGCTCTTCGAAAGGGTGCGGCGCCGGCTCGTCCTCTCGCGTGCGGGCGGCGTGCTGCTTGAGCGTGCCGAGCCGCTGCTGGAGGATCTGCGCAATGCGTCCGCCTCGGCGATAGCCTTCGGCGGCGCGTCTTCGGTGCTGCGGGTGGCGGTGCTGCCCAGCATCGGCCGCAGCTGGCTGATCCCGCGGCTGGCAGCATTTTCGGCCACCATGCCGGACGTTAACTTCGACATTGCGGCACGGCTGCGACCGGTGGATTTCGCGCAGGAAGCCTTCGACGTGGCGATCATGCGCAGCCAGCACGAGCCGCCGGGCGCCGATCTCGTGGCGCTATTGAAGGAGGAGATGGTGATCGTTGCATCGCCGCGTGTTCTCGCGGAAGGCGCGCGCTTCGACGATCGCGACATCCAGCAACTGCCACTGCTGCAACAATCCACCCGGCCGACGCTCTGGCTCGACTGGTTTCGCGAACGCGATCTCGACCCGCGACTGATGACCCGTGGGGCGCGCTTCGATCATTTCGACATGATCCTCGATGCCGCAGCCGCTGGGCTCGGCATCGGGCTCATCCCCGAACTCATCGCCCGCGACGCGCTGGATCGCGGCACGCTCGTCGCCGCGTCGCCCCATCGGCTGGTCACCGGCGAAACCTATGCGCTGATCTCCCCGGAGCGCTCGCGCAGCAATCCCGCCGTCACCGCGTTTAGGACGTGGCTGATCGCTGAGATCGGGCAGGGCTGATCGTGACCGATCATTAAATTTGAAGAGGAACTTGGGAACAGTTGGGCCGCTCGCCAATTGGGGGCTTATGCGACAAAGGAGACTGCTTGTGTCCAATCCAGCACGACCCACCCGACCCGACGAAGAGCCCAATCAGCCGCCGTTGCCCGAGGATCCGCCGATCCAGGAACCAGAGCCAGATCGGCTCCCGGACGAAATTCCCAATCCGAACCCCGATGAAAGCCCGCAGCCACCGCTGCACGCCTTGTCCGAGGTGATGGAAAATCGTCCGCTCTACGGGCGGCCGTTCGTCTGTGTGAATGGCGGACGCTGAATTCACGTGCGATCTGGCGCCAACCGAATGCAGGGAGACCACCATGGCCCCGAGCGACAAGACCACCAAGACCGGCGAGGCGACACCTGCCTCCCGCGCCAAGGAAATTTCCGGCCAGTTCGCCAAGGGCAAGAGCCGTTCGGACAACAACGGCGTGGCCAGCGCCGATCCGCGCGTCTTCTCAGGCAAGGACGAGGGTGACGCGACGTTCCCGATCGATGCCGAGGACCCGGGCGTCGCGAAACGGAAGTAACGACGATTCAGCGGCGCAGCTTGTGCCGCGCCTGGCGTAAAAGGCGGGCGATCCGGCCCGCTGCCCTGCGAACGGGCAGTGCGACCTTCGTGGCTTGGCCAATGCGTTGGTGTGTGTGGCCGTGCCCGACAAGCCCCGCCAACAACACCCGATTAGTTTCCCCATCGAATAGACGTTCACAAAGATCCAGCATTGCCGCAAGTCGTTTGCGGCGTGAGGATGGGTCGAACATTTCGGTGAGTGCCGCCTGGTACTCGTGGTCGGTCCTAGCCTTCAGGAATGCCGGATGCTCAGGCAGAGGGCGATACGCCGGTTCTTCGCCGTGAACGATCGGCACCGAGTTCAGATAGAGGCCCACGAGCAAGGCATTGGGGGTCTTGTAAGGTGCGTTCTCCGTCGCCGATCTGGGATGGACAAGAACGTTAGGGTTCTCTTGTCGCCATGCGCGGACGAATTGGGGAAAGGACTGCCTGGGTTCGAGGAAAGTTGCCTTCAGCGATTGCTGCGGCGAAGCGGCGAAGCTCTTCGGCGCTATAAGCCGAATGGGCTTCTCAACCTGCAAGGCGTGAAGCGCGGGCAGGATATCCCTTTGAAACGCGGATGACCTGAACCCACCGCCTGCGAGCGCGATTGTCAGCCCTTTCGACTCGGGCTCGCCCGTCGGGATGAGGCGGCGATCCAGAACAGGAGGGAAGACGGAAACCCGGTCATGCAGCGGCCGCAAGGCGTCAGCGAGTGGTTCGGTCGATGCGAAGATGCCGGCAAAGCCGTTTAGAAGACGGGCCAGGCGCTTTTCGCTATAGAAGGCCCAATGATAATCCTCGCGCGCGAGCACCAGCGGGTTGTCGTCGATGAACCAGACCCGTGGAATGTCCAGCCGGGCCATTAAGTCGAGCAGACCAAGGTCGTGGCAGCGTTCGAGGTCGCGGACGATGATGATCGCGTCAACCGTCTCAAGCAGCTCGATCTTGGCAACCAGCGCTTCGGCTTCGATGAAACGGAGCATTCTCGCAGTTTCGAATGGCAGTCCATCGAAATAGAGGCTGACGGAGGCCTCGATACGGCCGATGACAAGAATGCGCGGTGCCGCCGAATTATCCGTTCCGGCATTTGCGAATCGGTCCATCAGCGCCATCGGCACGACGGGTATTGAGCGCTTCGGCAAGCTCACCCCGGTGACCAGCGTTTCGACGCGTCCCATCTCGGCCACGGCGCGCGCGAGCGCCCAGCGCCAGCTCAGGCCGCAAGCGGCCACCACCGGCATCTCGAGGGCCGTGATGGCCGACAGACGATCGAGCACAATCGGCAGCGCTGCCGTCGGATCGAGAAATCGCAAACCCTCCGTTGCCAGCATCCGCCTTTCGCGCCGGCCAGCACCGTCGACGGAAAGGAGGAGGTCGACGGCATGCGTTTGCAGGCGATCCAGCATGGCCGATTTGGCTTTGATGCAGGCAGCAACTGCTGATCCGGCAGGCACGGCGATGAACCGTTCTGGTCTGGCCTCCAGCAGTGCCGTCAGCTTGGCGAGATCGGCGGATCCGGACGTTTGCGGGACATCGTCCGGTTCGACGATTAAGAGATCGGAACTCACGGGTGCGATCGCTTCTGGTGCGCGCGTGTTTCGATGGCTTCGACCGCGACGGCCATGCCGGTGCTCAGGTCGGTTCTCGTCACGTAATCTTGGGCGGATTGCGACCAGCGCGTGAGTGTCGCCTTATCGGCTGAGCCTGCTTCGGCCAGCTCGCGCGGTGATGCCTCCGACGACACGACGATGCCCGCTGCCGCTTCTTCGACGAGTGGCGCGAAGCCGCAATTGGCGGTGGCGATGACGGGTAGGCCGGCGGCGAGCGCTTCGGCGATCACCATGCCGGTCACGTCGAGTCTGGCCGGGTGCATGAGAAGATCCGCCGCGCGCAACCGATCCTTCAAAGCGTCGCCTTTTGTCAGGCCGTGCAAGGTCAATCGGCCAGCACATCCGAGGGCTTGCGCCTGTTTTCTGATATTCTGAATCTTTCGGCCTTCCGGATCGGGGCCGCAGGCGACCAACCTCGCTGCCGGACTGAGCGCCAAAGCTTCCACCGCCCGGTCGAGACCCTTGGTGTGTGGATGCAGGCCGAGCCAGAGCCAGACAGTTTCTTCAGCGTGATAGCCCAGCTTCGTGCGTAGGGTGGCGCGTTCCGCGGCATCGAGGTCCTGCGGGATCAGGTTCTGATCGAGCGTCGGCGGCAGGATGATCATGCGCTCCTGCTCGGTGTCGTAAGAGCGCCGGTAGGCTTCAGCCTGCGGCTCTGCGAGCATGAGAAGGAGCGTGTCGCTGCCGCGCCTGAAGCAGGCTTTTTCCAAGGATGTGAGCGTTCTGGCCCGCGGCGAGAGGGTCTTCCACCATTGCCGGTTGCGGTCGGCGAAACACCAGTCACCGCAAAACAGCACGTCGAGCCCCGGCATGCGCTGAAAGCCGACGGCCAGATCGAACTTTCCGGCCGTTTCGCGGGCCATGTCCATCGCAAACGCGGCGATCCGCCCATGGTTGGTGAAGCCGCGCTGGGTAACCCGCAGAAGATCGATCCCCGACGGAGCCTGCGTCGCGCGGGTCGTGACAATGGTCACGCGGTGACCTCGCGCCACCAGGTCTTCGGCGAGACGAAGCGCGTGGATCTCCAGCCCGCCCGCAGGTTCAAGGCGAAAGATCACGATCGCAATGTCGAGCTGGCTAGTCACCGCAACTCGCGAGCTTGGTGCCATTTTTTATGAAGTAACGCGCAATCATCCTTTTCGAGCCTTAAGCATTATTTGCTCGCCTTTCTGGATGCCCAAGGCGCTAAGAGCCATTTCGAGAATTTGCATTGCTCGCCCTACGCGCTTGTTAGTTCGGGTGGGAGCGACCAAGGCGTGTTTTCGCCTTGCCGCTCGGATATCGGCGCTGGTGCCGAGAATGCGATCGGCACCAGAAGGGCTGGCCTGCGATTGGATATCATGGAAGCCGGCCTGTGCCACTACGAGCGCTAGCGCGAATGGTGAAAAGACATTGAGATGCCTTGGTGGCTCCAAGCCCCGCCAGTCTTGCCCAAAAACTTGATTGCCCAACGAGACCGCGTTGGGCGTCAACAGGACAAGCGTGCCACCCGGTTTCAAGATCCGATGGCATTCTTGCAATGTGTGCATCGGCTCGGGCAGATGCTCGACGACATGGCTTAATGTCACTGCGTCAAAATTGTCTGAAGGAAAGGCTTGTTGCTCCACACTTCCCAAGCGGATATCGAGGCCGCGCGCTCGCGCGCCTTCTGCTGCTTTCTCGTCAAATTCAACCCCCACCGCCTGCCAGCCTAGTCGCGAAAGCAACATCAAGGCCTGACCACTTCCGCATCCAACGTCGAGCACCGACGGCGCCCCACCACCGGTCTTGCGAAGATGGAAAACCTGGTCGTCGACCTCCATGCGACGCCGCACCCGCATAGCGAACATCATTGACAGGGTTTTCTCTACCCAGCCCAGGTTAATGTGATCGCCGCCGTATGTTCTTTGCAGGTAGGCAATTTTCGCCCGCGACAGCGGCTTAAAATGCGGCGCGTCATGCGTGTAATACGTACTGTAGATCTCGCCCAGATCTTCCGGGGCAGGCGCCGGGTCGAGCCACAGCGTTTCACATTGCTTGTTGTCGCAGCGCTTGATGGTCCACGTGCCGGGCGCGGAGAAGAGCCGGTCGGGCAGATCTTTGTAGAGCTCGGTCCCCGAGCTGCCGCAGGCGATGCAGTGTGGTCTTCGAACAGTTCGCATCTCGGCCCTACCAATCGCAACCGGCGCAACAATGGCGCGGGATCTGTGCCTTGAACAACTCGATAGCACCAGTGTCGCGACAATCGCAACGCAGCCGCACAGCTTGCACCGTCTTCTCACGGCAGTTAACAGTCTGGCGCGCTCAAAAGGCGGCATCAACGGGAGCATCCATGTCATTTCTCGATGCGCTGGAACGGCATCGGCGTCTTTTCGCGGAACTGGACGGCCTGGAGGCCCAGGTCGTGACACTGGCCGACCAGATCGAGCGGTCGATCCGCGCGGGCGGCAAAGTCGTGTTCTTCGGTAATGGCGGAAGTGCAGCCGATAGCCAGCATCTCGCGGCGGAGTTCGTCGTGCGCTATCGCGCCGAGCGACGGCCGCTGCCCGCTCTGGCGCTGACGGTCGATACGTCGGTCCTGACGGCGCATACCAACGACTACGCCTTCGAAACGGTCTTTGCCCGCCAGGTCGAGGCGCTGTGCGGGCCCTCCGACACGGTGATCGGCATCTCCACATCCGGCAATAGCGCCAACATCATCGCCGGCTTGGCCGCGGCCAAGTCGGTCGGTGCCGCGGGATGGGCGTGGACGGGCAGGGGCGGCGGCAAGCTCGCTGAAACTGCCGATCATCTTCTCGCCGTGCCGGAGAGTGAAACGGCACGCGTGCAGGAAGCGCATCTCTTCATCGGACACTGGATCTGCGAAGACATGGATCGCCGGTTCGCCAAGCCATGAAGCTCGTCATCCTCGATCGCGACGGCGTCATCAATCACGATTCGGATGCCTTCATCCGGTCCGTCGACGAGTGGCGGCCGATCGAAGGCAGCATCGACGCGATCGCCAGGCTCGCCCAGGCCGGCTACACCATCGCGGTCGCGACCAACCAGTCGGGCATCGCGCGCGGCTATCTTTCTCTGGGGACGCTTCAGGCCATCCATCGGCGCATGGAGGAGGCGGTGACAGAGGCGGGCGGCGCGATCGCACACATCGCCTTTTGCCCGCATGGGCCCGACGACGGCTGCGCCTGCCGCAAGCCGCTGCCGGGGATGATCGATGAGATACTGGACCGGCTCGGCGCGCAGAACATCGATGAGCGTTGGTTCGTCGGCGACAGCCTGCGCGACCTGCAGGCAGGCATTTCGCGCGACTTTCGGCCGGTGCTTGTGCGAACCGGCAAGGGCTTGAAGACGGAAAGCAATCGCTCGACCCTTCCGGTGGGCACTCTGATCTTCGACGATCTGGCCCGTTTCGCCGACCACATCGCCGCGGAGGCCGACGCATGAGCAAGCCGATGGAACTCGACGTGGTCATCATCGGCGGTGGTGTCGCCGGTCTCTGGCTCCTCAATCGCGCGACACAGGATGGCCTCAGCGCGGTGCTGATCGAGAAGACCGCGCTCGGCAGCGGCCAGACCCGCTACGCACAGGGCATTATCCATGGCGGCACGAAATACGCACTGAGCGGCGCGATGACGCCGGCTGCCGATGCGATCGGCCGTATGCCGGACCTTTGGCGCGATTGCCTCAAGGGCAATGGCGAGCTCGACCTAAAAGGCGTGCGCGAACTTTCCGATGCCACCTATCTCTGGTCTGCCGGCTCGCTGACCTCGCAAGTCACGTCGTTCTTTGCGAGCCAGGCTATGCGTTCGCGCGTCGATCGCGTTGACGAACATGGCAGGCCGGACATCTTCCAGCTGCCGGGTGCGAGCGGATCGGTCTACCGTCTCAACGAGTTCGTGCTCGACATACCGTCGCTGGTTGAAACGCTGGCCGCACCGCTCATGGATCGGATCATCCGCGCTGCCGCCGAGACGATGTCATACGGTTTCGATGAAGCCGGTAATGTCAGCAGCATCAGCCTCGAGAACGGCCTCGTTCTCAAGCCTCGCGCCCTTGTCCTGACATCCGGTGCCGGCCACGAGGACCTCGCCGCGCGTCTCAATATCGTCCGTCCGCAACTGCAGCGGCGGCCGTTGCACATGGTGGTGGCGCGCCATAACGTCGATCTTCCGCTCTTCGGACACTGCATCGGTATGTCCAGCAGCCCGCTCCTCACCGTCACGAGCCATCCATCGAGCGACAGCCGCGTCGTCTGGTATCTTGGTGGCGGCCTTGCCGAAACGGGCGTGCAAAGAACGGAAGACAAGCAGATCGCCGCGGCCCGCGAAACGATCGACAGGCTCCTGCCGCAGCTTCGTCCGTTTCATGCCGAATGGGCAACGCTGCGCATCGATCGCGCCGAACCGCTGCAACCGGGCGGCGCGCGTCCGGATGGCGCGTTCGTCAAGGATGTCGGCAATTGCCTCGTCGCATGGCCGACGAAGCTGGCGCTGGCGCCAGAGCTCGCTCGGCTCGCGCTCGGCAAACTTCATGGGCGGTTGGGAGAAGAAGCGCAGCCCGCCGTCGATTGGTCCCGACTTGCCGATCTGCCGCGTCCCGAAATCGCGCGTTTGCCATGGGAAGAGAACATCCAATGGACTTGAGAGACTTCGGCACCACGGGGATGCGCGTCAGCCCGATCGCGCTCGGCACGGTCAAATTCGGCCGCACCGCCGGGCTGAAGCTGTCGAAGCCTTTCCAGTTGCCAAGCGATGCGGAGGCGGCGTCGCTTCTGGCGCTCGCTGCCGATCTCGGCATCAATCTCATCGACACGGCGCCGGCTTACGGCACGTCCGAGGAGCGGCTTGGTGAACTGCTCAAGGGGCAGCGCGACAGATGGCTGATCTGTTCCAAGGCCGGCGAGGAATTCGATGCGGCAACCGGGCAAAGCCACTACGTCTTTTCGCGCGAACACATCACGGCCAGCGTCGAGCGGAGCCTGCAGCGGCTGGGCACCGACCGGCTCGACATCGTGCTCATTCATTCGAATGGCGACGATCTCGACGTGATCGACCGGTTCGGCGCTCTTGATACGCTCGAGCGCCTGAAAGCCGAGGGCAAGATCCGCGCGACGGGCATGTCGACCAAGACGATCGCAGGCGGTTTGCGTGCGCTTGCCGCAAGCGATTGCGTGATGGTTACGCACAATCTTGCCTACCAGGGCGAATTGCCGGTCATCAATGCGGCGGCGGCCAGCGGCAAAGGCGTTCTCATCAAGAAGCCGCTCGCGTCCGGCCATGTGGTTTCGCAGAGCGACGACCCGGTTGCTGAAAGCTTCCGGATGATCCTCGGCCATCCCGGTGTGTCGTCGCTCGTCGTCGGAACGATCGATCCGCACCATCTCGCGCAAAACGTCGAAGCCGCGAACCGTGCCATCGCCGCCTGAGGTCTATTGGACGAGCACTGCGCGATTGCATTCCGCGCCTGTCACGCGAATATCGGCTTCGCCGACAGAAACCCCGACTGACCGCAGCGTCGAATGCAGAACCTGATCCAGCGGCGCGCTCACGCCTTCGAGAAGCGATGTGACGAGCCTGGTGACGGCTTGAACGTTGCCCAGACCGAGCCCCAGTCCGAGAATATCGACCTCCAACTGCAGCCGCTCCAGAAGAGACAAGGTCAGCGAGCGCGTCAGATCCTGCGTGTCGATGGTCTTCGTCACGCCCCTGGCGATATCGTCGCCGGAGAAACGAAGCGCTGTGGCGTCGATATTGGCGACCTCCAGATGCGCGGATGCTTTCACCTTCAAAAGCAGCAGGTCGACGATGTTTGCCTTGGCGACGGTCGGGTCTCGGGTGAAATCCGTGAAGGACGATGGCGTCACCTTGCCGATCGCTGCTTCGAGGATTCCGGGGCGCGCGTCGAGCGTGATGCTCCGGGGCAGGCGAGCGGCACCGCAATCGATGGCCGACAATGTTGCCTCCCCATAGGCGATTTCCAGGTAGAGCGGCACATGCAGGGCCGATATCGCGCCCGTGCCGAGAATCTTCACATCGAGCATAAGCCGCGTCTGCGCCGTTCGAACCGTTGCACCGCGCTCTCCGATCGCGATCCAGGCGCTTCCCTCCGGTGGCTGGCCGACCGCGAGCTTCAGGGACACAGATGCCAGTCCTGGCAGCGTCTGATCGAGCTCGAGTGCGATCTGACGGCCGGCGCCGGCGATGGAGGCCATGGCGGCGATGATGTCCAGCGCATTGGCCTTGACGGCGATGCCTTGCGCAGCGCCGACGGCGGCGCGGCCGAGTGGTCCGGCATCCAGCAAAGCCGAAAGTGCGATCGGTGTGTTCCTGGTGCCGACCGACGTGACGAGAGACCGGAGCGCGGCGGATGCCTGCGGCGATAGCCCGTCGAGTGAAGAGAGAGCCGTCGCCATCTGGCCGATGCTGACGGACCGATTCAACAGTTCGTCGTAAGTGACGGCTTCCAATGAGAGATCGGTCGCGAGTGCATCCATGAAAGCAAGCAGCGAGATGTCCGCACCGACCAGCGCATGGTAGTCCATCAGCCGTAGGTCGATGCGTGATCCGAGCATGGCGCCCAACACCTGGTTCGCGATCCCGTCATTGAGGCTTGCCAGTCGCGATCCGATGGAGAACGCGGCCTGTGCGGAAGCGTGGGCCGTGCCGACCGCACTCAGCGTCGGCGGTTCGGAAAAGAGCGCAGCGAAATGCAGCGTGCCGGGTTGGCTCAAATGAACGCGGGCGGCGTTGGATGTCTCGGTGGGAGCGACTTGGCTGAAGCGCTCGTCGACTTCCAGATCGGGCAAGGGCTGGTAGATGCCGGGCTCGATCCGCACTATCCCTTTGTGATCGTCGGGCACGCTCTCAAGGCGCTCTCCGCCTGTTTCGACGAACCCATTTTCAAGGGCTATGACATAATCGAGGTCGTTGGAGCTCAAATAGTGCCGCACAGCCGAAATGCGGTCGGCCGGGTTGGAAGCCGCGACGATCGCTGCGAGATCGGCATGCTGCTGCAACGTGCGCCGCTCGAGCGTGAGCTTGCCGTAGTCGACGGCGAGCGCCAGCGAGCCGGCAACGAGCGGTAAGGCGCCCGCTGCGATCATCGCCACATTGCCGCGCCGGTTTGCAGCGAGGCGAGTGAGAAACCTCCGCTTTGCGCGCATCTCAGATCCCCCCGATCCGGATCGTCGCGTACCGCTGTATCCGCGTCTCAGGCATGGTGAACGTGAAGAGGTTCCAGATCGGCAGGCCGGCGGAATCGTACGACAGGCGCACGGTGAACTGGCCAGGCTCCGGGTCGTCGCCGACATCCACCTCCATCATTGCCGCATCGATGAATGGGTAGTCGATCGCGGCGGAGGACACGTAGCTGCGTGCAAGGCGCAGCCTCTCTTCCTCGTTCAGGCCGGCCACAGCGATGCGGGCGGAATCCGCCGCGATCTGCTGCACGGCATGGGCAGTGCTGAGGTAGATGCCGTAAGCGACCAGCGTCAGAAGCGTCAGGATGAACAGTGGCGCGACGATGGCAAATTCGATTGCGGCTCCACCCTTTCGGCATTGGCAAAATGGTTCTCGGTCAAGCATGTCGGATTCATCCCATTGCACGTGCACATGCTATGAGTTGCATCCAAACAATTCTTCTATCTAAGGGTGCATATTTTTACACATGGAGCTGGCCGTTGCGCATCAGTGTGGCCCGAATGTCAGGATACGCTAAGGTTGCATTAACCAAAAATGCAGTTAATGGTTGTATTGCGAGCACGGCACAACCTGAGGGGCATGCCATGGTGATCAAGTCGGTGGGCGTCACATTCTCGATTCTTCAGGCGTTCGTGGGCCGGCGGACGGCGTTGACCCTGAAGGAGATTGCATATCAATCGAAGCTTCCAGCCAGTAAAGCGCATCGCTATCTACGCAGCCTCATCCAGGAAGGCATGATCGTGCAGGATCCGCGCACGCGGCTTTACGGGTTAGGTGCGACGGCCATCGCGCTCGGACTAGAGGCGCTGGAGAATTCCGATCCGGTCGTACGCGCCTGCGACACGGTGCGGGCACTCGCCGAGCGGCTCGATGTGGCTGTCAGCATCGATGTATTGGGGCCTGCCGGACCGATCTGCATCTGGGCGGAGCAACCCGTGACGCGGCTTGCCGCGCCGGTCCGTCTCGGCGCCACGCAGCCACTTGCATCATCGGCCGCCGGGCAGGTCTTCATGGCCTTTCTGCCGATGCATGCGACACGGGATCTAATTATCCGCGAAATGGCCATGGTGCAGGCGGGCAGTACGCTCGATGCAAACGCGATCGCGATGGGTGTGCGTACCCGCGGCTATGCGGCACTTCCGCCAGGGCCGGGCAGCATGGCCGCGACGGTTGCGGCTCCCGTTCTCGATGCGCGTGGCGAGGCCTGTGCCGCCATCACGGCTTACTGCCGGCCGACCGAGACGGGCGGCATCGCCGATCTGACCGTCGGGGCACTGCTTTCCACCGCAAACGAGGCATCGGCGCTGAAGCTGCACATGCGCGCAGCCCGATACGCCGCGGCTCGCTGAAAGCGATCAGTCGTAGTCAACATTTTCCCCGCCCTACCGCCACCTTCGGCGCAGCCTGACCGCTGCGCCGATTTTTTTGATATTTCAATCTTTAATCGAATTGCTTGTATTCATGCGTGAACTTGGAGGTTCCATTTGCTTGATGCGGAATATTAATCACGAACATTATGCTTAATATTCCGTTATTCACGCCGTTTTGCTGCTGACGGTTGCCAGTTTTGCACCATCGTGGCGTTCTGATCTCAGGAGTTGTTGTCTGTAAGTAATTCAACCCTGAGTGAGGAGAGTACCCATGAACACTGCAATCAAGCTTGTCGCCATATCGCTGTTGGCTGCAACCACAGCCACGGCAGCCCATGCCGGCGGTTGGGGCAAAGGCGGCGGCTACGGTAGCCAGAGCTACAAATCGTCCAACCGGCAGCTGTTGAATGTTTCGCCGAGCGTCGATGTCGGCGGCGTGCTGAACGGCGGCATCCTGAATGATGCCGCGATCGCAAGCGGCAACGATCTCAGCCGCAACTCGATCCTGAACGGCAACGGCCTGCTCAATGGCAACGGCATCCTGTCCGGCGTCAACATTCTCGGTGGTGACAACGGGCTCCTGCAGAAGGGTTCGCAGAACCGCCAAGCCAAGCGGCTTTTCCGCCGCTAGGTCTTATTGGCTGAGCGGGCAATGCGTCTCCATCGCCGGGCCGGACAGCGGCATCGATAGGTTTGGACGGGGACACGTTACCCACTGACGAGAACCCGGACGCGGAGCGAGACAAGCTTCGCGTCCGGGACTTTGGTTTCCAGACACGATCATAGGCTGACGCGCAGGCCAAACGTTCCGGACACCGTGTTTTCGCGAATGTCGAATTTGGTTCGATCGATCTCGCTGACATCGAGCCGGACGAGAAAAGAATATCGAGTGGTGGGATCGTAGGCGAGAGCGACGTAGATGCCCGACGCCACTTCCTGATTGCCGATGGCCAGATTGTCGCGCGTTTCTCCGAAAACGCCGATGCTGCCGGTAAAGCGCTCGATCAGCGGTCGCGACAGCTCCAATTCTGCACGATGGACGTAGGATCCGAGCGGGTCGTCGCTGTCGATGGTATCGATCGAGCCTTTCAGGCTGAAGCTTGCCGAGACCGCGCCGAAAAAGTTTCGCTCAATGGCCAGGGCGTAGATGGGATAGGCTCGGTCCGTGAAGCCGAATTCATCGGTGACATGGGCGAAACCCGCTTCGGCATCGACCGTGAAGCCCAAGACATCCGGAAGCGTCGCCCCGGCTGCGAGGGAAACGGTGCGCAAGCCGACAGCCAGCACGTCGTTTTCGGGGATGTCGACGACATCGATCCGTCCGGCGAGACGCAGCACCATGGACGGCAATGCATGGGTGACGATGAGGCCGGCGCGTGCGCGGTTCACGTTCGGCGAAAGCCTGAGAGTGCCGAGACCTGCATCGAGCCGGGCATCGGTCGTCTCCCACCGCCTGGAAGCGACGGGAGACTTCGGAGTTGCCGCCCGCAAGCAGGTGACGCAGAACCATTTCTGCACGGGGATCATTGGCTGGCGCTGGCCAACAGCGGATTAAGCGAGCGAGGCGATATTTCCGCATTGGTGAAGCCGTTCAGAAATGCGTCCCCTTGGCTGATCTGCCTCCATGGATTGCAGCCGGGGCGAGGGGCGGTTATCCCTCTCTAGCATCAGGGAGGATGCGGCGATGTTCGACAGCGGCATGAATTTCGGTCTCGGCGAGGAGATCGACCAGCTTCGCGAGACGGTCAGACGGTTCGCGCGCGACAGGATCGCGCCGGTCGCGGAAGAGACCGACCGCAAGAACGAGTTTCCCGCCCATCTCTGGCAGGAGATGGGGGCACTCGGCCTCCTCGGCATGACGGCCGATCCGGATTTCGGCGGCACGGGCATGAGCTATCTTGCCCATGTGATCGCCATGGAGGAGATTTCGCGGGCCTCTGCCTCGGTAGGCCTGAGTTACGGCGCGCACTCCAATCTCTGCGTCAACCAGATCAACCGCTGGGGCAAGGCTGCGCAGAAGGAAGCCTATCTTCCGAAGCTCTGTTCGGGCGAGCATGTCGGTGCGCTCGCGATGTCCGAGCCAGGTGCCGGTTCGGATGTCGTCTCGATGAAGCTGCGGGCGGAGAAGAAGAACGACCGCTACGTGCTCAATGGCAACAAGATGTGGATCACCAATGGTCCCGATGCCGATACGCTCGTCGTCTACGCCAAGACCGATCCTGCCGCCGGCCCGCGCGGCATTACGGCGTTCATGATCGAAAAATCGATGAACGGCTTCTCCACCGCGCAGAAGCTCGACAAGCTCGGCATGCGGGGCTCGAACACTTGCGAGCTCGTGTTCGAGGACTGCGAAGTGCCGTTCGACAACGTGCTTGGGGAAGAAGGTCAGGGCGTCAAAATCCTGATGTCGGGTCTCGACTACGAGCGCGTGGTGCTTGCCGGCGGCCCACTCGGCATCATGGCGGCGGCGCTCGACGTGGTGGTTCCCTATAGCCATGAACGCAAGCAGTTCGGCACGGCAATCGGCGAATTTCAGCTGATGCAGGGCAAGCTGGCGGACATGTACACCATCACCAATGCCTGCCGCGCCTATGTCTATGCCGTCGCCGCCTCGTGCGACCGCGGTGAGACGACCCGCAAGGACGCAGCCGGCTGCATTCTCTATGCCGCTGAAAAGGCGACTCAGGTGGCGCTTGAAGCAATCCAGGCGCTTGGCGGGAATGGCTACATCAACGACTATCCGACCGGCCGGCTGCTTCGCGATGCGAAACTTTATGAAATCGGCGCCGGTACCAGTGAAGTCCGCCGCATGTTGATCGGACGTGAAATGTTCGCGGAAACAGCGTGATTTGGCAGGTTTGTCAAACTATGGCATGATTTTTTGAGCGTGACATATCGGTGAGGCAAGCCATGTCCGACAACGAAAAGATCGAGGGCTTCGACGAACAGCAGGCTGAATATGCAGCGCTTCGTGAGGAGCTGATGAAGCTTCCCCCAAAGCGCGAGCGCGTGAAGCTCGGTGAGGGCGGACGTTTCGTGATTCCAGCGTTCATGCGCGAGGCAATGGGGATCAAGCCCGGCGACGTACTGATCTGTCATGTTGTCGACGGTGAGCTCCGGGTGCGCTCCTATCTCGACAATATCCGGAGGATCCAGCAGGAGGTTTCCAAGTACAAGAAGCCCGGCGAGAGCGTGGTGGATGAGTTTTTGGCCGAGAGGGCTGCTCTTTGGGGTGAGGACGAGTGATCGTCCTCGATGCATCCTGCGTCCTCGCCTATCTTTTTTCGGAAACGGGACGTGAACGGGCGGAGGAATGCTTGGCCATCGGCGTGATCTCAGCGGTCAATGTGACGGAAATCGTGGGCAAACAGATCGATAAAGGCCTTGATCCCAAAATGGCCAGTGATCGATACGAAGGTCTCAATCTGTCCGTCCGCATCTTTGACGAAGAGACGGCGATCTTGGCCGGACAACTGCGAGCTGCAACCGCGCATCGCGGTCTCTCGCTCGGCGATCGCGCCTGCCTTGCGCTGGCGATCCGCGAGAATGCGACGGCGGTCACCGCCGATCGGAAATGGGCCGACTTGAAGGTCGGCTGCAGGATCGAACTTATCCGTTGAGGATTTCATGAGCGTCATTCAATCGAAGCTGTCGACCGCCTCGGAGAGTTTCCGCGACAACCGCGCGCGCATGGCCGACCTCGTCGCCGAAACGGCCGAAATTGCCGAGCGCATCGGCGAGGGCGGGCCGCTGGCAGCCCGTGAGCGTCACACGGCGCGCGGCAAGCTTCTGCCGCGAGAGCGCATTACCCGGCTTCTCGATCCGTCGTCAGCCTTCCTGGAGATCGGGCGCTTCGCCGCCCACGACATGTATGGCGGCGAAATCGCCTCCGCCGGTGTGATCGCGGGTATCGGGCGCGTCGAAGGCCGCGAGGTCATGGTCGTGTGCAACGACGCGACCGTGAAGGGCGGCACCTATTTCCCGATGACGGTGAAGAAGCATCTGCGTGCGCAGGAGATTGCCGAGCAGAACGGGCTTCCTTGCGTCTACCTCGTCGATTCCGGTGGGGCGAACCTCCCGAACCAGGACGAGGTGTTTCCGGACCGCGACCATTTCGGCCGCATCTTCTTCAATCAGGCGAACATGTCGGCGAAGGGCATCGCCCAGATCGCCGTCGTCATGGGCTCCTGCACGGCGGGTGGCGCCTATGTACCGGCGATGTCGGACGAGAGCATCATCGTGCGCAACCAGGGCACGATCTTTCTGGCCGGCCCGCCGCTGGTGAAGGCGGCGACCGGCGAGGTTGTGTCGGCCGAAGATCTCGGCGGCGGTGATGTGCACACGCGGCTCTCCGGCGTCGCGGACCATCTGGCGGAAAACGATGCGCATGCGCTTCTCCTCGCGCGCCGCGCCGTCGCCAACCTCAATGCCCGCAAGCCACAGACCGTCGCGCTGCAGCTGCCGGAGCCGCCGCTCTACGATCCGCAGGAAATCCACGGGATCGTGCCGGTCGGGCTGCGCACGCCCTATGACATCCGCGAAGTGATCGCGCGCATCGTCGACGGCTCGCGTTTCGACGAGTTCAAGGCGCGCTACGGCGCGACGCTCGTGTGCGGGTTTGCCCATATCCACGGCATTCCCGTCGGCATCATCGCCAACAATGGCGTGCTTTTCTCCGAAAGCGCGCTGAAGGGCGCGCATTTCGTCGAGCTTTGTTCCGCACGGGGCATTCCGCTGGTCTTCCTGCAGAACATCACGGGTTTCATGGTGGGCCAGAAATACGAGACGGGCGGCATCGCCAAGGATGGCGCCAAGCTCGTCACAGCAGTTGCAACGACGAAAGTCCCGAAGATCACCATGCTCGTCGGTGGATCGTTCGGGGCCGGCAACTACGGCATGTCTGGCCGCGCCTATAGCCCGCGCTTTCTCTGGACGTGGCCGAACAGCCGCATCTCCGTGATGGGTGGCGAGCAGGCGGCGGGCGTTCTGGCAACGGTCCGGCGCGATGGGCTGGAGCGGCAGGGCCGGGATTGGCCGAGCGACGAAGAGGCGGAGTTCAAGCGTCCGATCATCGAGCAGTTTGAGGCGCAAGGGCATCCGCTTTATGCCTCGGCGCGGCTTTGGGACGACGGTATCGTCGATCCGGCGAAATCCCGCGACGTGCTCGCCCTGTCGCTTTCGGCAGCGCTCAACGCGCCCATCGAGGAAACGCGCTTCGGCGTGTTCCGCATGTGACGGAGGCGCTGACATGTTCAAGAAAATCCTGATTGCCAATCGTGGTGAAATCGCCTGCCGGGTGATCAAGACCGCACGCCGGCTCGGCATCAAGACCGTCGCCGTTCATTCGGACGCGGACCGGGACGCGCTGCACGTCAAGCTAGCGGACGAGGCGGTGGGCATCGGCCCGGCGCCATCGTCTGGAAGCTATCTGCGGGCGGATGCGATCGTCGCGGCAGCGCTCAAAAGCGGTGCCGAAGCGGTCCATCCCGGCTATGGTTTCCTGTCGGAAAATGCCGAGTTAGTTGAAGCGGTGGAAGCGGCCGGTCTCACCTTCATCGGGCCATCGGCCAAGGCGATCCGGGCCATGGGGCTCAAGGATGCCGCAAAGCAGCTCATGGAGCGAGCCAAGGTGCCGGTCGTTCCCGGTTATCACGGTGACGCGCAGGAACTGGTGATCCTGGCCGGCAAGGCGAACGAGATCGGTTTTCCCGTGCTTATCAAGGCGCGGGCGGGTGGCGGCGGCAAGGGCATGAGGCGCGTTGACCGGCAAGCGGAATTTGCCGATGCCCTGTCATCGGCCAAACGCGAAGCGCGCGCCTCCTTCGGCGACGACCGCGTGCTGGTCGAGAAATATGTGGCCAAACCCCGCCACATCGAGATCCAGGTCTTCGGCGACAGCCACGGCAATGTCGTGCATCTCTTCGAGCGGGATTGCTCGCTCCAGCGGCGCCATCAAAAGGTGATCGAGGAAGCGCCGGCGCCGGGCATGACGGCCGAAATGCGCGCCGCGATGGGCGAGGCGGCGGTAAAGGCCGCCCAGGCGATCGACTATGTCGGCGCCGGCACCGTCGAATTCATCGTCGATGCCTCGGAAGGCCTGAGGCCGGATCGCTTCTGGTTCATGGAAATGAACACGCGGCTTCAGGTCGAGCATCCGGTCACGGAAATGATCACCGGGCTCGATCTGGTCGAGTGGCAGTTGCGGGTCGCGGCCGGCGAACCGTTGCCGAAAAGGCAGGACGAGTTGTCGATCGACGGCTGGGCGTTCGAGGCGCGGCTTTACGCCGAGGATGCGGCCAGGAACTTCATGCCGGCCACCGGAACCATCGCGCATCTGCGATTCCCGGAGACGGCGGTGCGGGTCGACAGCGGCGTTGCTGCGGGGGATGCGATCACGCCCTTCTACGATCCGATGATCGCGAAACTGGTCGTCCATGGGGCCGATCGTGGCGAGGCGCTCACGCGTCTGCGGGACGCGCTTCTGCAAACCGAAATCGTCGGCACAGTCACCAATCTCGCTTTTCTTGCCGCGCTTGCATCGCACGAGGGCTTCGCGGAAGGCGAGGTGGATACGGGCCTCATCGACCGCGAGCTCGGCGAACTGACGGCGACGCCGAGCCCATCGCCCATGGCGCGTGCGGCCGCTGCCATCCTTGCTTCGGGAATGCATGCACACAAAAGCGGCGATCCGTTCGACGATCTGGGGCCTTGGCTTCTTTGGGGCGCGCCCGAACGTGACGTTGTGCTTTCCCAGGGTGGCGACCAGCGGTGCCTGCGGGTCGCGCAACTCGGCAAGGATCGCTACAGCGTCGCCGACGAGGACAATCCGCGGGTCGAGCTTCAACTGATCGAAGCGGGAGAGGGCTTCTTCAGGCTTGTCGACGGCGAGCATGCAGTAACCATCCGGGCGATCCACCACGGCGGGCGGATCGCGATCATTCGGGATCATTCTGTGGCCGAGTTCACCGTCGTAGACGAGCTTCATGCCGCAGAGGACGAGAGCGCGGGCGAGGACGTGCTGCGCGCGCCCATGCCCGGCGTGGTCAAGCAGGTCTTCAAGGGCGCCGACGCGCCCGTCGAGAAAGGCGAAATCATCGTGGTGATGGAAGCGATGAAGATGGAAATGACGCTTGCGGCGCCACGAGCCGGCGTGATCGCGGAAATCTTCCACCGGGAAGGCGCACAGGTCAGCGAGGGCGCGACGCTTCTACGGCTGGCTGAAGAGGAGAAGCCGGCATGAGTGCCAAGACCGCGACCACCGATCACGCCGCACCGATCGCCACGCCCGTCGACGTTCTCGATTTCTGGTTCGACTCGCTGCAACCGGAAGACTGGTTCAAGAAAAGCGATGAGACCGATGCGATCATTCGGGAAAAATTTGCCGCGACCCACCTGTCGCTGGCCCGCCGCATCCGCGATGGATGGCGTGTCGATGGCGATGCGCGGCTGGCGCTGATCATCGTCCTCGACCAGTTCCCCCGCAACATCTATCGCGATACGCCGCTGGCCTTTGCGACGGACGGGCTCGCGCTGCGGGAGGCGCGCCGTGCGGTCGATGCCGGGCTCGACAAGAAAGTGGCGAGCGATCGCCGCGTGTTCTTCTACCTGCCGTTCGAGCATTCGGAGAACCTGGCCGACCAGAACCGTGCCGTCAGCCTGATCACCGCGCTCGGCGACGAGACCTACACGAAATATGCCGAGGCGCACCGAGACGTCATCGTCGAGTTCGGCCGCTTTCCTCACCGCAACGAAATCCTCGGTCGGACGTCGACACCGGCTGAACAACGCTACCTGGAAAAGCCCGGCTCAGGCTTCTGACGACCCTTTCGCGCTCACTGGACATCGGGAAGGTACATCCAAGCGCCGCGGGCCGCTGCGAACCTCCCGGAATTGCGCATTCCCGCCTGGGGCAGGACCATGCCGAGCATCGGGTTGTCCGTTCGGATCTCGGCGATGTAGTCGCAATTGTAGCCTGCCTGGCCTGCGCCGCTGGCTGACGCGCAGCCGAGCTTCTCGAAATAGGCGAGCGTCAGGTTCACTTCGCCGATCATCTGGCCCATCGCTTCACCGATCATGTTCAGCGGATTGGGCTGGCCGAACGGGTCGTCGGGAAAGATGTTTCCCATGGCGTTGAGGTTGGCGGTGCCTTGGCGGTAGTGGGCAAGGATCGCCATCGCCATGTCCTTTGCGCTCGGTTCGCCCGACGGGTTTTCGCCCACCGGACCGGAGACGATCGGATCGACTGTCGCCGTGGCACTCGAATCCACGATTTCGATCGATGCCTGTTCCAGTGTGAAGACGGTCGTTTCGAGGATCTGCGCATAAACCGGTGCGCCGCCTGCAAGCTCTTCCGGCGTCAGGTAGACATAAGCTGCATTCGTCACGCGCATCCGGGCATTGCTGCCCGGCTCGATCTCGGCCAGATGCGCCTGAAATTCTCCGGCGACCGCCATGCTGTCCAGAAGGGCGTTGCGTTTTTGATAGAGTTCCATCGACAGCTCCGAAACGCCCGTGATCGGCAAGCCGCGGTCGCGCAGGCCGGTGAGCTGGCTCGTCCGCGCCTCCAGCCCGTTCAACGCGGAGAGCGCGGCCAGATTGGTTCCCAGGCGCGTGGCTTCGTCGTTGACGGCGGCGATCAAGGGCGCGGCGATGCGGTCGGCCTTTGCGCCGATGCGCTGAATTGCCGAGCGGTGCTCGTCGCCTTCCATCGGCGATTGCGACACCGCCTCGACGATTGCTGCCAGTTCATCGAGCGTCGCTTCGTCATCCGCCATGGCTTCGGCGCGGGTGATGCGATCGAACAACAGCCCGATCTCGATGCGTTTGCTGCGCGCCGCATAGGCGGTCTCGAAGTTGGTGGCTTCCGCTGCGGTCACGTCGTCGAGCCGGTCCTCGGCGTCGAGGCGAATGGCTACAAGGCGGGTTTCGGCAGCGGCATCCTCGCCCATGGCGCCAAGCTCCGCGATCGTTGCGTCGATCCAAGCGATCGACTCCCGCCGGTCGATCATCGCCGTGGTGATACCCGAATAGGCGTTCTCCAGCGTGAAGGCATGGGCGATGGAGGCGCTGTTGGCGATCTCGATGCCAAACCGTTGCGGGCAATCGCGCTGCAGGAACAGGCCGATCTCGCGTCGCTCCCGCGCATCGGTCATGAACATGTAGGGCAGGCCGAAGAGTGGATCGAATACGGCGTCTTCGAAGATCGGCAGCATCGCCTTCAGCGCACTGTCGACGCTTTGCCGATCGAGATCATCGTCACTCATCGGTGCCGCCCAGTCGGCGAGCAGCTGGCATTGGCGTTCCATGGACGATGCGGCCGCGAAGGCACCACCGATCCCCGGCCCGAACGTCTTCGGGGGCGTCTCACCGGCCGTCATAGCGGATTCAACCGTGGCATCGATCCTCCGGAAGAACCGCGCACTCCGCTCGCCCGGATGCGCGATGCGGTTGATCTCCTCGGTAAAGCGGCCGCCTTGCACGACGCGCATGCCCAGTTCCGCATCGGCTGTTTCAGGCATGACGACCAGCCAATGGCGATGCACTGCGCTTTGGGTGTTCTGGGGGCGATAGGTACCTTCGGCGAGCCGCGCGCCGACCGGCGCCATCACGATCTTGCCGCCTTCGGCATGAATCGGGGCGAGCGACACGACCAGCTTGTCCTGTTCCGCAACAGGACGGTTGGCCGGATGTCCGAGGCGCATTTCACCTTGCAGCGCTTTGCCGTCATGGGCGAGAACGAGGACGTAGCTTGTATCCAGACGTTCCATCGGCGCAATGTCGATCGCGCCCGCCCAGTTGCCGGCAAGTGCAGCGCCAACATCCGGCATCTGGGGGTCGCCCGTTCGCGTGAGCTGGAATTCGCGGCAGCGGGCGCCGTTCTGGCCGACAGTCCCCACCAGCGTCTGGCCGGCTGCGTCAAGGCGCGCGGACAGTGTCTTCAGGCTGCGGTTCGAGTTGTCGAGCTTCATCAGCTGCTGTAACGCGACCGCCGCGTCGACGATGTTGCCGGTCATGATCACAGGAGAAGGTGGGAAGGCGGGGCCGTCATAGGCAAATTTGGCGACCAGCCCGTCGCCGTCTTGCAGGACCGTCGCGGTCAGCGGCACGGTTTCGGGGCGCTGCTTGGGACCGCACACGATATCGCCGCGCCATGTGCCGGCGGCAGCGCCACCCGACAGAGGCGCGAATTCGAAGTCGACGGCGGCTTGGGTCTGCGCGCCGCTCTCGTCGAGGCGGCGTCCGACAAAATTCTCGGTGCCGCCGCATCCCGGCATGGTCCCGCTGATCATCATGCCGTTGTCGTGCAGGCTGCCCTGAAGCGTCAGTGCCTGGATGCCCGTTGGCCGTTCCACCCAGTCGGACGGCAGGAGCATAAAACGCCCCTCAGATGCCAGCCTTCCGAGCACAGCGTAGGAGCCCTTCCGGCCATCGGGCAGGGTGAATGCGAAGACGCCCGTCGGGCCGCCGTCGCCCGCAGACAGAGTCAGGTCGAACGTCGAGCCCTCGGCCTGGAGACAGGTGTAGGTGCCGCTCCACATTCCGTTCAGGGCTGCCGCGTCTGATCCCGCCTGTGCGTGGGCGGTCGCGGGAGTAAACAGCGTGCAAAGGCTGATGACGACTGCGACGAAGCTTGTCCGCCGTCTCGCAGACGGGAGAAAGCGGCCGACGTAAGCCTGAGCCTTCGCCGCCAAGAATCTGCGCTGTTGCATCATGCACACCCCGACCAGCCCCGCCCGCATGAGCATCTATTAAAAGCGCAGACGGGTAGCCCGGCAACGGACCTTCGTCGCAAGCTCGTCGCGTGTATCGATCGGCGTGTCGCAAACAGGCTGTTGCGCGGCGGAGTGGGCTTGCATAGTCGGCCAAACGTGTGGCCCACTCGGACGCACGATCCATCGCCTCAAGGCGCGACGACAATTCGGATATCGGGGTTCAGAATCAATGAAGGACAGAGCGCGCGCGGTGGTCATCGGGGGCGGCGTCGTCGGGGTGTCGACGCTCTACCATCTCGCCAAGAAGGGTTGGGCAGACAGCGTTCTGATCGAGCGCAAGGAGCTGACATCCGGCTCGACCTGGCATGCGGCGGGCCTGTTGCCGCTCTTCAACATGAGCTACTCCGTCGGCCAGATCCACAAATACTCGGTGAAATTCTACCAGGAGCTTCAGGAAGAAACCGGCATGAATGTCGGCTTCTCAAAGGTGTCCAATATCCGCCTTGCGCGTACCAAGGACCGCTGGGACGAGTTCATGTATTATGCTGGCATCGCCGAGACGATCGGCGTGCCGCTCAAAATTCTGACGCCAGAGCAGCTCAAGGAAATCTGGCCGCTCTGCGAGACCGACGGCATTCTGGGCGCGATCCAGCATCCCGATGACGGCTACATCCAGCCAGCCGACCTGACGCAGGCGCTGGCCAAGGGCGCCCGCGATCTCGGAGCCACGATCTACCGGCACACGTCGGTGACCGCGATCGAGAGCCAGGCGGACGGCACATGGCTCGTGCGCACCGACAAGGGCGACATCGTCGCAGATCACGTCGTGTCGGCGACGGGGAATTTCGCACGCAACACCGGCGCCATGGTCGGCCTCAACGTGCCGGTCATTCCCGTCGAGCACCAGTACATCGTGACCGAGCCGCACCCTGCGATCGTCGAGCGGCGCAAGCAGGGGCTTCCCGAAATGGGCGTCCTGCGCGAGAGCGACAGTTCCTGGTACATGCGCGAGGAGAATGGTGGCCTGCTGCTCGGGCCCTACGAGCACGGCGCGCCGGTCTGCTATGTCGACGGCCCGAGCGCCGATAGTGAGTACGAGCTCTTCCAGGAAGACCTCGATCGGCTGATGCCGCATATCGAGACGGCGATCACGCGCGTTCCGGCCTTCGGCGAAGTGGGCATCAAGAAGGTCTATAACGGTGCCATCGCCTATACGCCGGACGGCTCGCCGATCGTCGGCCCCGCGCCGGGCCTCAAGAACTTCTGGCTGAACGAGGGCCATTCCTTCGGCATCACGGCAGCGGGCGGTGCCGGCTGGCAACTCGCCGAATGGATCGTCGACGGCGAACCGACCACCGACATGATGGGCGTCGATCCACGCCGGTTCGGTCCCTATGCGACGGAAGGCTACCTCAAGGAAAAGAACGAGGAGGCCTACGCCAACGTCTTCACCATGCACTATCCCGATGAGGAACGCGGCGCGGCCCGTCCGTTGAAGACGACGCCCGTCTATGACCGGCTGAAGAGCCTCGGCGGGGTCTTCGGCTCCGTCTATGGCTGGGAGCGGGCGAACTGGTTCGCGCCTGAAGGCTATTCGGTGCCGGCCGAAGAGATCGGCGTCGGCGTCGATGTCCTGACCAATCACAATCACGCAGCGCCGCTCGAGGACGGACGGATCGTGGAGCGCTGGTCGTTCCGTCGTTCGAACTATTTCGAGCATGTGGGCAACGAGGTGAAGAACGTCGCCGAGAATGTCGGCGTTCTCGACATGTCGGCTTTTGCAAAGTGCTGGATTTCCGGCCCCGGCGCGGAGGCGTGGCTGAATGCGATTCTCGCCAATGCTGTGCCGAAGAAGATCGGTCGTATCGCTCTCTGTCACCTTTTGACGAAGCACGGTGGCGTTCGCTCCGAATTCACCGTGTATCGTCAGCCGCAGGGCTTCTATCTCGTCTCGGCCGGCGCCTATGAGGCGCACGACCACGACATCCTGATGAAGCTGCTGCCGACAGATGGCTCGGTGCAGATGATGCCGATGACGACCCAGTGGGGCGTGCTGGTCCTTGCCGGTCCGCGCGCGCGCGACGTGCTGCAGAAACTGACCCGTGCCAGCCTTGCCAATGCCGATTTCCCCTGGCTTTCCGGCAAGGCGATCAATGTCGGGGCGGCGACGGCGCATGCGCTCAGGGTCAATTTCGTCGGTGAGCTCGGTTGGGAACTGCATCACCCGATCGAGCAGCAGATCGCGATCTTCGACCGGCTGATGGAGGCGGGCGCCGAATTCGGCATCAAGCCGTTCGGCATCCGCGCCATGACCGCGATGGCGGTGGAGAAATCCTACCGGCTGATCCCGCGCGAATTGTCCATCGAATACAACGCCTACGAGTCCGGGCTCGATCGCTTCATCAAGCCGGACAAAGGCGACTTCATCGGCCGCGACGCCGTGGTCAGGGCGAAGGATGCCGGTCTCAAATGGACCTTCGTGACGCTCGAGGTGGACGGCGTGACCGATGCCGATGCGCGCGGCAACGAAGCGATCTACCGGAACGGCGAGCTCGTCGGCCGCGCGACCCATGGCGCCTTCGGTTTCCGCATTGGCAAGTCGATCGCGCTCGCCATGGTGAGGCCCGATTGCGCGGCGGAGGGAACCGCTCTTGAAATCAAGATCTTGGGTCAGATCTATCAGGCGCGGGTGATTGCCGAGAGCCCCTATGATGCCGAGAATGTGAAACTGCGGGCCTGAGGATAAGCGGGTTTCACACTTTGCGGTGAACCCGCCTTCAGGCATGCTTCGGACATGCGCTTGTCTGTCCGCTCACAGAAAGGCATGCCGGGCACAATCACAGGCTGGTTGTGGGCCCTTCCGCTGACGCTGGGTTTTCCCGTCCTTGGATCGATCCTCCCATCGCCTGCACTTGCGCAGGACGACAACACGGTCGACGTCGAGTTGGTACTTGCCGTCGATGCGTCCTGGTCGATGGATTTCGAGGAGCAGGTTATCCAGCGCGACGGGTATGCGAATGCCTTTCGCTCCGAAGAGGTGATCGAGGCGATCGTCTATGGCGGTTACGGCCGCGTGGCGGTGACCTATATCGAATGGGCCGGCATGGGCTCGCAGGAGATCGTCGTCCCCTGGACGCTGATCGATAGCCACGAAGCGGCCCATGCCTTTGCCGATGCACTTGAACGCGGCACACCCCGCCATTTCCGCCGCACGTCCATTTCGGGAGCGATCAGCTTCTCGTCGCAGCTCTTCGACGAGAATCAGTTCGAAGGCCTGCGCAAGGTCATCGATATCTCCGGCGATGGCCCGAACAACCAGGGTGCGCCCGTGACGCTTGCCCGTGATCGGGCCGTGGATGCCGGGATCACCATCAACGGCCTGCCTTTGATGACCAACGCGCCCGGCGAAACGATGGGCTATGCGATCGACAATCTCGATGGCTATTTCGCCGAATGCGTGATCGGCGGGGGCGGGGCCTTCGTCATTCCGGTGACGACCTGGCAGGAATTCCCGCAGGCGGTGCGGCGCAAACTGGTTCTGGAACTCGCGGGCGCTATGTCCGGCGATCCGATCGATCCCGTCGGTCCTCTGAATCTGCGGCAGTCGGGTGATTTTCTGCCGGTTATCCGCGCCCAAGCGTCCAATCCTGCAGCCAGCGACATCGATTGCCTGATCGGAGAGAAAATCTGGAACAGCCGACGACAGATCTGGAGCGTGCCCTAAGGCAGGTGCTTCCTTGGCAGCAGGCCTGCAAATCGCTATGTGAAGCGTCTTCCGACGAAGCGTGACGTTTGAAATGAACGAGACTTTCCGCAAGCAAGGATGGACGAATGCCGTCGGTGCGTTTTTCGCAGCGACGCTCGCGCTCGCCTTCTCGCTGCTTGCGGTCGAGCAGTCGCGCATTGATCCGCTTCCCCGGCTTTTGGCCATTGGCTCCGAAGCAGCGCCGGGAACACCCTTCGAATTCGATCCGCTGCTCGCGACTGCGCATTACGCGATCCAGCCGCGGAGCGATGACCATGGCAAGGACGGCGCTCCGCCGGATCTCGCCGCAGCCGCGGCTCCCTTTTTCAACGTTGCGATCTTCCGCAATGCGGTCGGCGCGGCGATGCTCGCGTCCGCAAATCCTCCCCATCTGGCGTTTCACGCCGATGTGCGCGCTCCCCCTGCCACGATCCTGAACTCCGCCACCCTTTGACGGAATTGCACCGAATCATCTCGCTGCGGGCTTTTCGCCCTGCGGCGATGACGGTGCATGCAAGGATTCATCCATGCGCGCTCCCAAATGGCAACTCGCCATCTATGCACTGATCATATTCTGCGGGTTGATCGCCGCGCTTCCCAACTTAGTACCGCCGAACAAGCTCGGCATGCTTCCCAACTGGCTCCAGACCCAGCACGTGACGCTTGGCCTCGACCTGCAGGGCGGGTCGCATCTCGTTCTTGAAGTCGACGGCCCGGCGCTGAAGCATGAACGGCTGACCTGGCTTCAGGACGAGACGCGCCGCCTGCTGCGCCAGGAACGTGTTTCCGACGCCACCCCACGCCTGCAGGGCGATGCTGTCGTGATCGTGACGCCGGATGCCGAAACGGCCGGCCGGGTCGAAACCCTCGTCTCGGGCCTCGCCACCCCGGTGCAGACCGGTGGCTTCACGCCGACGAACGACATCCTGGTCGCTCGCGACGGAACGCAGCTCAATTTGACACTCAGCCAGGCGGGCCTCGACGATCGCGTCAACCAGGCGATCGACCAGAGCCTCGAGATCGTGCGCCAGCGCGTCGACCAGGTGGGTGTCGCCGAGCCGACGATCCAGCGCGTCGGCAGCGACCGCATCATGGTTCAGCTGCCCGGCCTTCAGGACCCGACGCGGCTGCGCGAATTGCTCGGTTCGACCGCACAGATGTCTTTCCACATGGTTGCCGGTTCGCAAAGCGGCCCGGGAATCAGCACGCTCCAGGATGACGAGGGCAATTCCTACCCGATCGAAGACAGCGTGGCGCTCAGCGGCGAACGGCTCGTCGATGCCCGCGCGGGCTTCGACCAGCGGAGCCACGAACCGCTCGTCTCGTTCCGATTCGACAGCGTCGGCACGCAGCGCTTCGCGGAAATCACCCAGAAGAATGTCGGGCGGCCCTTTGCCATCGTTCTCGACGGCAAAGTCCTCAGCGCTCCGGTCATACGCGAGCCCATCACCGGCGGGTCCGGCCAGATCAGCGGCTCCTTCACGGTGGAGGACACGGTCGTGCTCTCCGCGCTGCTGCGGGCCGGCGCACTGCCCGCACCGCTGACCGTCATCGAGGAACGCACCGTCGGGCCGGATCTCGGAGCGGATGTCATCCGCACGGGGATCGTCAGCGGCATCGCCGGTTTCGTGCTGGTCGTCGGCCTCATGGTGGGCCTCTATGGCGGCTGGGGCCTGATCGCGAGTGGCGCACTTCTCCTCAACGTCATCCTGACGCTCGGCGCTCTCGGCCTTCTCGGCGCGACGCTGACGCTTCCGGGCATCGCCGGCATCATTCTCGGCATCGGCATCGCAGTCGACGCGAACATCCTCATCAACGAACGCATCAAGGAAGAGGCCGCGCGCGGTAAGAGCGCTTTCGCGGCGCTCGACCAGGGCTTCAACCGTGCCTATTCGACGATCGTCGACGCCAATGTGACCTCGCTGATCGCGACGCTGCTCCTCTTTATGTTCGGAACGGGTCCGGTGCGCGGCTTTGCGGTCACGATGCTGATCGGGATCGTGCTGTCCATGTTCACGGCGGTCGCCGTCGTGCGCATCGCCATGACGGAGGTGGTTCGCCGGCGCAGGATGAAGACCCTGACGATCCGCTCGCCTTTCAAGTTCAAGCCGCGTGAGACGCACTTCCGCTTCATGAGGGCGCGCTATCTTGGCATCGGCATGTCGATTTTCCTGTCGATCGCTTCGATCGTGCTCTTCATCAAGCCGGGGCTGAACTACGGCATCGACTTCACGGGCGGCATCCAGGCGGAGATTTCGACATCGCAGTCGACGGATCTTGCGGCGCTGCGGTCGGGCCTCGGTGAGCTCGGACTGGGTGAAGTCAGTCTTCAAACGGTCGGCAGCGGCGATTCGGTGCTCGTGCGCCTGCCGCGGCAGGAAGGCGGGGAGGCAGCGCAAACGGCGGCTATCGATCAGGTACGCACCAAGATGGCCGAGCTCGATCCGGGCTCGAGCGTCGATCGGACCGAAGTCGTCGGGCCGAAGGTGAGCGGCGAGCTTGCCCGCAACGGCGTGATTGCCGTCGTGCTCGCGAGCCTAGCCATGCTCGTCTACATTTGGTGGCGGTTCGAATGGTACTTCGCCGTCGGGGCGATCGTGACGCTGGTGTTGGATACGACGAAGACCGTCGGGTTCTTCGCGTTGACGGGGCTCGACTTCAACTTGACGGCGATTGCCGCGCTTTTGACGATCATCGGCTATTCGGTGAACGACAAGGTGGTGGTCTACGACCGGATGCGGGAAAACCTCAGGCTCTACAAGAAAATGACGCTGCGCGACGTGATCGACATGTCGATCAACCAGGTGCTGCTGCGATGCGTGTTCACCTCGCTGACCACATTCCTGGCGATCCTTCCGCTGGCGATCTGGGGCGGTAATTCGGTCGCAAACTTCGCGATCCCGATGGTGTTCGGCGTGGTGGTGGCCACCACATCGTCCATCTTCATCGCGGCGCCGATCCTGCTCTTGCTGGGTGACTGGGCAGGCAGGCGTCGTGCGCGACAGGTGGATGCGGTGCCGCTGCCTGCGGAGTAGGCTTCAATGAGTATCGGGCGGTGCGACGATCGCGCCGCCCGCTGTCCCGTCAGGCTGCGTTCAGGAGCAGCTTGCGATCCGCACGCTCCTGCTGGGGCGAGCGGCCATAGAGTTCGCGGTAGCATTTGGAGAAATGCGAAGCCGACACGAAGCCGCATGCGACGGCCACCTCGACGACCGGCATGGTCGACTGCACGAGCAGGTGGCGGGCGCGGTCGAGCCGGATTTCCAGATAGTAGCGGGCGGGCGAGCGGCCCATTTCATGGCGGAAGAGCCGCTCGATCTGGCGTCGCGAAAGGCCGGCATAGCGCGCGATCTCGATCAGGGAGAGCGGCTCGGAGAGGTTCGCCTCCATCAGTTCGATGATCGAAAGGATCTTGGAGTTCTGGACGCCGAGGCGTGCCCGAAGCGGCAGCCGTTGCCGATCGTGCGGCGAGCGCACCCGGTCGGTCAGGGCCTGTTCGCAGATGCGGTTGACGAGCGTGTCGTCGTGATCTTCGCCGATCAGATTGATCATCATGTCGAGCGCGGCGGTGCCGCCCGCGCATGTGTAGAGATTGGAATCGACCTCGTAGAGATCGGCGTACACATCGGCCTTCGGAAAAGCCTCGGCAAAGCCCGGCAGGTTTTCCCAATGGATGGCGCAGCGCTTGCCCGAAAGGAGGCCGGCACTGGCAAGCACATGGGCGCCGGTGCATAGACCGCCGACGGCGATGCCGCGGTGATATTCCTCCCGCAGCCAGGCGTTGACCGTCTTGTTGTTGAATTTTTCTACGTTTACGCCGGCACACACGAACACCATGGATGGCTTCATCTCGCCGGTCATGTGGCGGCGCTCGTCGGCGAGCGACGTGTTGACGGCCACCTCGACGCCGTTCGACGCGCAGACCGGCTGGCCCTCCGTCGAGGCCAGTCGCCAGCGGTAGCATTCGTAGCCGAGCATGCGGTTTGCGATCCGCAACGGTTCGATCGCGGTGGAGAAGGCCAGCATGGAAAAGTCGGGGACAAGAAAGAAGACGATGGACCGCTTGATGCGGCTCTGTGTGCTGGCCATGACGGCATTCCAATGGGGCCGACGGCCTCGGCTCGACTGCCGACGACGCATCAGGCGTTGCGCCGCAGAATTTGGCATAGCGCTCCATGGCTGTGAAGCGGGCGCACCTTGAAATTTGGGCGCGCCCGGATTGGTCGTGTCGGCATGTCAGTCGACGTTCCGTGTCGGCCAGCCGATGTCCTTGCGCACCTCGGGCGGCAGACGGGAAATCTCCACCTCTGTCACGTGCCGAACCCAAGCCTTACGGGCTCGCTCTCGCTTGACCGCCCACCGGCGTCCGATGTCGGCGAAGACGGATGAAATCCAGGCGGAGACGCCACCAAAGGCGTCTTTTTGGTGATGATAAGCCATTTCTGGGATCCTTTCGGGTTTCAATTCTCGAAAGGTCGCGACCCTTGATGTTGACTATGATCGCGGCTTGGAGTTCAATCAATCGAAATGAAGTGATCTCTATGTGAAGAGAAATTGATCATGAACGCTCCACTGAACCATCCACTGCCGACGCTTGAACTCGATGTCCTGCGCACATTCGTCGCGATCGCGGAGACGAAGAGCTTCTCCGGCGCGGCCAATGCGGTCTTCCGAACCCCGTCTGCCGTCTCCATGCAGATCAAAAAACTGGAAGAGACGCTGAAGCGTCCGGTGTTCATCCGCGATGCGCGCAACGTCACGCTCACGGGCGACGGCGAGATCCTGCTCAGCTATGCGCGGCAGCTGCTGGCGATCAATCGCGAGGCCGTTTCCAAATTCATCGCGCCGGATATCTCGGGTGTCGTCCGTCTGGGCTCGCCGGACGATTACGGCGAGCGAGTCTTGCCCCATGTGCTGAAGCGCTTTGCCGAAACCCATCCGGCAATCGCCGTCGATGTCGTCATCGACCAGAGCGTCAATCTGCAGAAGCGGCTCGACGACGGCACGCTCGACCTGACGCTGATGACCTGCTCGAGCGTGCAGACGCCGGCGGGGTCGGAAGTGCTACTGACCGAAGACATCGTTTGGGCAGGTGCGCGCGGTGGATCCGCTCACTTGCGCGATCCGCTGCCGGTTTCCATGTGGGAAGAGGGGTGTGCTTGGCGCCTGCGCGCGCTCGACGCGCTGAGTCGCGAGGGCCGCAAGTACCGGATCGCCTATATGAGTGCGCACACCGCCGGCCAACGCGCCGCAATTCTCGCCGATCTGGCCATCGCGCCGCTGCCGAAGTCATTCGTGGCTGACGATCTGGTTTGTCTGGGTGCCAAGGACGGGCTGCCGGAACTCGGCACCTACAACATCATCATGGTTGTCGCGCCGAACGCATCAGCCCCGGTCCTCGCCGCAGCCGACCATCTGCGGGCAACGCTTGCGACGCTGAACGAAAAGCTGTGAAACGCGTCACCCGCGTGGGCGGCGTCCTCCGGCCCGACCTCCGCGGCGGCGGCTTGCGCCATCCTCGCCATCGCCGTCGCTCAGCGTCTTGCGCGGTGGCATCGTCACGGCTGCGCTGAGTTTCGGGAAGCGGTCGACCTTGTTCGGCAAGGCCATGGCGGCGACGAAATGGTCCTGGAACTTGGGCTCGAGCGCGGTCTCGATTTTCTCGATCTCCGTCACGGTCCGCTCGATCTCGCGGCGATGGTCGCGGTTGAGCAGGGCCATGCGAGCACCGGTACCGGCAGCGTTGCCGACGGCCTTCACCTTGTCCAGATCGCAATCCGGCACGAGGCCGAGCACCATCGCGTATTTCGGATCGATGAACGAGCCGAACGCGCCGGCAAGCCCGATGCGGTCGACCTCGGTGATGGCGAGCTTGTCCATCAAGAGCTTTACGCCAGCATAGAGTGCAGCCTTGGCGAGCTGGATCGCACGCACATCGGTCTGGGTGATCATAAGCCGCGGTTCGGCCTCCTGGATCACGTATGAGAAGGTCCGGCCGTTCTCGACGATGCGCGGGCTCTTCTCGGCGAGCGCGCCGTCGATGACGCCGTCTTCGGAGATGATGCCCGCGAGATACATTTCGGCGATGACTTCGATGATGCCGGAGCCGCAGACGCCGGTGATCTTGTGGCTTCCTGCACCCTCCTTGAAGGCCGGTTCGTTGGACCATGCGTCAATGCCGATGACACGGAAGCGCGGTTCTAGAGTTTCCGGATCGATGCGGACGCGCTCGATCGCGCCGGGCGCCGCACGCTGGCCGCAGGAGATTTCAGCGCCTTCGAAGGCTGGGCCGGTGGGCGACGATGCGGCAACGACGCGAGCCGAAGAGCCGAGCACGATTTCCGCATTGGTGCCGATGTCGACGAGGAGCATGGTCTCGTCCTGGCGATGGGGGCCTTCGGTCAGCGTGGCGGCTGCTGCGTCGGCGCCGACATGGCCGGCGATGCAGGGCAGGACGTAGACCCGCGTGCCGACATTCATCGGCAGGTCGACCTCGGAGGCCTTCATCGAGATGGCGCCCGAAACGGCGAGCGCAAACGGCGCCCCGCCGAGTTCGGTCGGGTCGATGCCGAGAAAGAGGTGGTGCATGATCGGATTGCCGACGAAGACCGAATCGAGGATGTCGGATCGCTCGATGCCGCCATCCGCGCAGACCTTGTCGATGAGTTCGTTGAGCGCCTGGCGCACGGCCGACGTCATCGCTTCCCGACCTTCGGGGTTCATCATGACGTAGGAGACACGGCTCATCAGGTCTTCGCCGAAGCGGATCTGCGGGTTCGACGCGCCTGCCGACGCCACCGTGCGGCCCGAAAGCAGCGAGGAGAGATGCATCGCGATGGTCGTCGAGCCGATGTCGCAGGCGATGCCGTAGGCTTCGTTCTTAAGGCCCGGATAGATGGCGATGATGCGCGGTCGATCGGTGGGCTGGTCACGGTGGATCGCAGCCGTGACGGTCCAGTTGCCTTCACGCAGGGTCTTCTGGACGGTTGCAAGCAAATGGGTGTCGACGTCGGGATCCTTGATCCCCCAGTCGCGCTCCAGTGCGACCTTCAACCTGTCGAGGTCGCCGAGCGGCTTGTGCATGTCCGGCTCTTCGACCTCGACATAGCACATGTGGATCGCCGGATTGCGCTCGATGACGCGACCGTCGGAATCTTTGCGAACGACCTGGGCATTGATGGCCACGTCCTGCGGCACGTCGACCACGAGATCGCCCTGGATCGTCGCGGAACAGGAGAGGCGGCGGCCTTCCTTGAGGTCACGCTTCTCGGCGTAGCGCTCTTCCTTCGGCGAGAACGCGGAGATGTGGTCGACGGAGGAGGTGATGCCGTGCTTGGCGAAACGGCCCTCCTGGACCTCCACCTGGCAACGACCACAAATGCCGCGACCGCCGCATACGCTTTCGACATAGACGCCGAGTTCGCGCGCCGCCTCGAGCACCGGCGTACCGGGCGCAAAGCGCCCGCGACGGCCGGATGGCATGAAGAGAACGAGGTGGTCGGGCTTTGCGTGTGCGTTCACGATTTCCTGCTCAGTCTCCGCGCGTTGGAAGTGACGCGCTGGGCGTAGGGCCGAAGCGATGCGGCGAAAACCAACTGCGGATCGAATTGGCGCGGCGTCATCCCCGAAAGGGGTGCCATCGCGGCATCCGTCATCTGCTTGGCAATCGAGAGGTTCATCGCCGTTATGCTCTCAAAGCCCGCGAGCACCTTTTCATTGACCATCATGGAGTTTTCGCGGTCGCCCTTAGCCGTGGGCGAAAGCATATTCATCCACATGCCCGTCATGCGCGATGCAATGACGAACGGTGCGGTGAACGCAAGCGTGGCGAGATCGGCATTGGCACCGACCGGAACTGCTGGTGTCTTGCGTGAGCGAGAGCGCGTCATCGGGGAGGGATCCTGTTTCCTTGGCACATCGACAATGGCCGAAAGCGGTTAAAGCTCCTCCCAGAGCAAAATAACAGCTTCAACTTCCCATGCGAGCTGCGCGTCCACCACGGCGCCGACCGCCGGCCGAAGCCGCGACCGTAGTATTGCCGGCCGATGCAGCGTCGGCTGCGGCAGACGGCGTGTGATCGCGATACTTCATGATCCAGTTGTAGCAATTGGCGTCGGTGGAGTTCAAAACGTTGGCGGCGCGCACCATTTCCATCTCCTGCGGACGGCAGGGATTCATGATCGCCGAGGTCATGCCGGACGCGATCACCATGGGAATGAAGGCCGCGTTGATGCCGTGGCGATGCGGAAGGCCGAACGACACGTTGGAAAGCCCGCACGTGGTATTGACGCCGAGCTCTTCGCGCAGACGCCGAACCAGCTTGAAAACCTGGAGACCTGCCGTGCCCATGGCGCCGATCGGCATGACCAGCGGATCGACGACGATGTCGTATGGCTTGATGCCATAGTCGGCGGCGCGCTCGACGATCTTCTTGGCGACGGCGAAACGCACGTCCGGATCTTCGGAAATGCCGGTCTCGTCATTGGAGATCGCAACGACCGGTACGTCGTATTTCTTGATCAGCGGCAGGATCGCTTCCAGCTTCTCGTCTTCACCGGTCACGGAATTGACCAGGGGACGACCCTTGGCGACCTTCAGCCCGGCTTCGATTGCAGCCGTTACGGAGCTGTCGATAGAGAGGGGCACGTCCACGAGATCCTGGACGATCTGCAAGGTCTTCACCAGCAAGTCCGGCTCGGTCGCGTTAGGATCGACCGCGGTGACGCCGGCATTGATGTCGAGCATCGTGGCGCCGGCCGCGACCTGTTCGAGCGCGTCCTTGATGACCGTCTCGAAATTGCCGGCCACCATCTCGGCCGCGAGCTTCTTGCGGCCGGTCGGGTTGATGCGTTCTCCGATCACGCAGAAGGGCTGGTCGAAGCCCATGATGATCTCACGGGTTGCCGATGCGATGATGGTGCGCGACATGGAAGCTCCTCGGTCGGGCCTGTGCCGCCTGGTTTGCGAAGATGCGGGGGAATCAGCGTTCCGCAATCAGGGGCATAGAAGGATATAAAGATGTCTTTATATCCCATGAGCCACGTTGTTCAAGCCACTCGGCCGACTTTTTCAGGCCGCCGAACGGAAAGACGTGGATCTGCTTGATCGCGGAATGAGGTGTGGCGGCAACATGGCGCTCGATCGGCCCGACGACCGTTTCGGGCGAGTGGCTCGTGGCAAGCGCCGTCAGCGCAAGCGCGTTCTTCTTGAGGAACGTAACCGAATTGCCGATGCCGCAAAGCGCAGCGTATTTGATCAACGTCGTGATCTTGGCAGGCCCGGCGACACCGAGATGCACGGGAAGGTCGATGCCTTCCATGCGCAGTCCCTCGCTCCAGTCGATGAAGCGTTCAGCGTCAAAACCGAACTGGGTGACGATGCGCATGCGCGCGCCGGTCCGCTCGGCGAACGACTTCTTCAGGCGGAGCGCGTGCAGCGCCACTTCCTCGTTGAACTCGGGACTGCCTTCAGGATGGCCCGCGACGCCGAGATCGGTGAAGCCGAAGCGGTCGAAAAGACCGGTTTCGAGAACTTCCATGGTCGATGAAAACTCGCCCGCCTGGCGCTCAAGCCCACCGCCGATGATGAGCGCATCTCTGACGCCGGCTTCGCGGGACAAGCGCTCGACGCGATCGGTCAGCGCTGCCCGCGTGGTCAGGCGCCGGCAGGCAAAATGCGGCACCGGTTCATAGCCGAGACTACGGACGCGGCTTGCCGCCGCAACCATCTCGTCGGTCGCGGTCCCGATGTCCGTGATGTAGACCCGGGTGCCATGCGGAAAGAGCCCCGGCAGATCCATGGAGGTGATGGCCTGCGCCGGCGCCACCTCGATGGAGGCGGCGATATGCGTGCTCTGGTGCTGCTTCAATCCGATGACCGCGTTCATGCTGCTTTCCATGTTCCAGCGGCTGCGGACGATCAGCTTTTCAAGAAGCTGTATCGCTTTCCGAACCGCCTGCTTTGACGAGAGCGACCAGCCGCTCCCGCGTATATGTATCTTCCAGCTCCGCCACGGCCTTATCGGCCTCGGCTTCGAGATCGTCGGAGACGGCTTGCGGGTCGCCCTTGCGCCAATCGGCAAGATAATCATCCGTGCCATGGGCGCCCGAGCGCATCGCACACATGTCGATGGCCTCGGTAAATCGCAACGAAAGCTCGCGTTTTGCGGCCGTGCGGCCCTTTTTCACGATGACTTGCGCCGGGATGTCGCGCCAGTAGACGACGATGCGGTCGGCCATGCATATGCTCCTTGAAAGTGACTGTGATTGGGAATCGTGCGGGCCGCTGGCTGCCCCGCGACGTCGCAATGGATCAAATGCGACGTGACGCCGATTGTGGTGGTGCGCCGGCTGACAGCACGGCATCGGAAAGCTCGCCATAGCCCGTCAAACGTCGCTCATAGGCAAGCCCGAGCCGGTCGGCGGCCGCGCGGGCTTTTTCGTTGAGCGCGGCGTCGTCGGTCTGGGCGAGATAGATGAGTTTCTCGTAATGACCGAAATAGGCGTCCCGCAGTTCCGGGTGGCGATCGAGCGCCAGCGGCTCGATGACGAATGCCTGGAATTGCCTCGCAAGAAAATCCGTCAGGAAAAATGAGGTCATGTCTTCATCGCCACGGGCTTCGAACGCCGCATTGCCCACGAAGAATGCGTAGCAATGGGGGCCAGCGATCCGCTCGATATTTTCTTCCGCGAGCACCTTGTCCAAGGCACCGGCCGTTCCGCAATCGGCATAAGCCACGAAAATGTGCTCGAATCCTGCTTCTCGGGCCTTGTTGATGGCGTCTTTCACGCCCGGCGCGATCTTTTCCGGGTGATTGTGCCAGATGGCCGGAAGGCAATGGACGTCGAGATGGGTCAGCCCCGCTTGCTCGCGGACCGCGAGAATTTCGCGCGCGAGCGCTCCGCACGCAATCAGTTGAACCTTTTCCGCTTTCATGCGTTTCTGCGTCATTGCTTAACCGACGCGCATCCCCAGCCGGGGGCGCTCTTTGAGAGTAGGGACAGAAAAGATGACTTCCAAAACACTTGGCCGCGCAGCCATCCTTCTCGTAGCGATCTTTTCGCTCAGCGCCTGTGGCAACACGATCCGCGGCGCCGGTGCAGACATGGCAAACACGGTCGACGCGACGCAGGCCGCCGCTACGGACGTCGATTCTGCAGCCACTTACTAATAGAACGACATAGTCGTTTGCCGGATACTTCCGGCGTTGCCTGCCAAGGGCCGCTCTCCACCGTGCGGCCCTTTTTATTTCCCGCTCTACAGGCTGACAATTCGTATCAGGCGCTCTGAGACTGGTTGTGGCGGCGCTTCATGTATTCCTTGGCGGTTTCGACAGCCACGGCCGCATCGCGGCAATAGGCGTCGGCCCCGACAGCCTTGCCGAACTCCTCGTTCAGCGGCGCTCCGCCGACGAGAACGACAAAGTCGTCGCGAATGCCCTTTTCCTTCATCGTGTCGATAACGACCTTCATGTAGGGCATCGTCGTCGTCAAAAGCGCCGACATGCCGACGATGTCCGGCTGGTGCTCTTCGATCGCGGCGAGATAGTTTTCGACCGGATTGTTGATGCCGAGGTCGATTACGTCGAAGCCCGCACCTTCCATCATCATGCCGACGAGATTCTTGCCGATGTCGTGGATGTCGCCCTTGACGGTGCCGATCACCATCTTGCCGAGCTTGGGCGCACCTGTCTCGACAAGGAGGGGTCGCAGAATGAACATGCCGGATTTCATGGCATTCGCCGACAGCAGTACTTCCGGCACGAACAGGATGCCGTCGCGGAAGTCTTCGCCGACGATCCGCATGCCTTCGACCAGCGCTTCCGTCAGAACCTCGTAGGGCTGCCAGCCGCGGTCGAGCAGAATGCGGGTCGCTTCTTCGATTTCCTCCTTGAGACCGTCATAGAGGTCGTCGTGCATCTGCAGGACGAGTTCGTCGTCGGCCAGTTCGGACAGGATGATATCATCTTCGGACATTGCTGAAGCCTTGGCCCTTCACCTCGTGAATGTGCGTTGGACGCACATGGATTGATCGGTACAGATATCGCCGGAAAAGGTCAAAATCCGGTTCCTCAATAGCGACATTGCGCCGTGCGAATTACGACGGACACTGCCGTGCTTGAATGTCTTCAAAACGCCATTGCTTGGCGCAGTCTGCACATGCAGCACTGGGCCAAGTGGATAGCATCGCGCCAACCGCAGCCCGGACCGTCCGTCGCTGCGATACGATAGAGCAAGGGTCTTCCGGTCATGGACCAGTCGAGCGAAACGCCGTTGGGCGACATGGGCAACGCGGGCGTGGAGGATGCTGCGGCTCCGTCGAGGCGCGGGCGCGGCGAGGGTCGCGGCGCGGCAGCCCGACGCGCGCTTCGCTCCGGCGGCGGCCCGGGCGCCTCCAGCCCCTACATCCAGCGGCGCATCCGTGAATATGAGGTGCTTGATGAGGAGGGGCTCGCGCTCATCGAGGCGAACGCCGACATCGTGCTCGAGGAAATCGGCATCGAGTTTCGCGACGATGCGGAAGCCATCGCGCTCTGGAAGAATGCCGGATGCGACATCCGTGGCGAGCGGGTGCACTTTCCGAAGGGCCTGTGCCGCGAGCTCCTGAAAACGGCGCCCGCCACATTCACGCAGCATGCCCGCAACGGCGCCCGCTCGGTCCAGATCGGCGGCAAGGCTACCGTCTTCGCGCCGGTCTACGGTCCGCCTTTCGTGCGTGACCTGGAAGGCGTGCGCCGCTACGCGACGATCGAGGATTTCCGCAATTTCGTGAAGCTCGCCTACATGGCGCCCTCGCTGCACCATTCGGGTGGCACGGTGTGCGAGCCGGTCGACATTCCCGTCAACAAGCGCCATCTGGACATGGTCTACAGCCATATCCGCTATTCCGACAAACCCTTCATGGGTTCGGTCACCGCGCCCGAGCGGGCCGAAGACACCGTCGAAATGTGCAAGATTCTGTTCGGCGCGGATTTCGTCGATCAGAATTGCGTCGTCATCAATCTGATCAATGCCAACTCGCCGATGGTCTTCGACGAGACGATGCTCGGTGCCGCGAAAGTCTATGCGCGCAACAATCAGGCGACCGTCATCTCGCCCTTCATCCTGGCCGGCGCCATGAGCCCCGTGACCGTCGCCGGCACTCTGACGCAGGTTCTGGCCGAAGTTCTCGCCGGTGCCGCCTTCACGCAGCTGATCCGTCCGGGAGCGCCCGTCGTTTTCGGAACATTCGCCGCGTCCATCTCGATGCAGTCCGGTGCCCCCACATTCGGAACGCCGGAGCCGTCGCTCGTCTCTTACGGGGCCGCTCAACTGGCGCGCAGGCTCAATCTGCCCTTCCGAACCGGCGGCTCGCTCTGCGGCTCCAAGGTCGCCGATGCGCAGGCGGCGCATGAAAGCGCCAACACGCTCAACACGACGCTTCTGGCCGGCACCAATTTCGTGCTCCACGCCGCTGGCTGGCTCGAAGGCGGGCTGGTTTCTTCCTATGAGAAGTTCATGATCGACATTGACCAGCTCGGCATGATGCAGCGCATGGCCGAAGGCGTCGATCTCTCCGAAAGCGGGCAGGCGATGGATGCCATCCGCGAAGTCGGCCCAGGCAGCCACTATCTCGGCTGCGCCCATACGCAGGCCAATTTCCAGACCGCGTTCTATCGATCGAACCTTGCCGACAACAATTCCTACGAACAGTGGCTCGCCGAGGGTGAAAAGCGGGTTGAAGTGCGCGCCAACGCGCTCTGCCGATCCTGGCTTCAGAACTATCAGGCGCCCGAGCTCGACGCCGGCATCGACGAGGCGTTGCTCGCATTCATCCGCCAGCGCAAGGAATCGATGCCCGATGCCTTCACCTGAAAGGCTCCCGAAGCCAGGGAGCAAGGTGGTCGCGAAATCGTCAGTCATCTGATCCACAAAGCCGTGTGGCGCTCTCTGATGCAGGGGTGAAGTCGGCTGGCCGGCCCTCATGGTGAGCCGGTCGAACCGCGAGGGCGAAATAGGTCCGTGGCTTAAGCCGCTCAGACCCGTCGGCGGCCACCGCGGCGTTCGCGCTGAGGGGTGTCGGTGCCAGTCCCGGCGGTCTTGTTGCGGAACGGGCCGACCTTTTCGACGATCGCTTCGAGGCTCGGCTTCTCACCCTTCTTGTGGGTGTCGATGGCTTCCCGCATGGCCTTCAAATGATCGCAGGCCGTGCCGCAGCAACCGCCGATGATCGTCGCGCCGGCGTCGACGGCCAGTCTGGCATATTCGGCCATCAGCGGCGGGGTGCCCGAATAATAGATTTCCGAGCCGCGGAATTCCGGGATGCCGCAATTGCCTTTCACGATGATCGCAGCGCCCGGCTTGGCAGCCGCCATGTCCAGCAGGGACGACAGGATGTCCGAAGCGCCGACGCCGCAATTGGCACCGACGGCAACCGGCTTTTCGCTGACATCGCCTTCGAGGCCGTGAATGTCCTTGGGATGGATGCCCATCATGGTCTTGCCGGCCGTGTCGAAGGAGGCCGTGTAGGTGTAGGGAATGCCGACCTTGTTGGCTGCCTCGCAGGCGGCCTTGATCTCGTCGCCCGACGACATGGTCTCGATCCAGGCAACATCGGCGCCGCCGGCCTTGAGGCCTTCCATCTGCTCGACGAAAGCCTCGACGGCAGCTTCATAGGAGAGCGCGCCGAGCGGGATCAGCAGTTCGCCCGTCGGGCCGACCGAACCGGCAACGATGACCTTGCGCGGTACGGCATCGGCGATCTCGCGCGCGATTTCGGCTGCCCGCTTGTTCAATTCGAAAACCCGGTCCTGGGCGTGGTGGAGCTTGAGACGGTGGCGCGTGCCGCCGAAAGAGTTGGTGAGAATGATGTCGGAGCCGGCATCGACGAAGTCGCGGTGCAGCTTCCGAATCTTCTCGGGTTGGTCCTCGTTCCACAGCTCGGGCGCATCGCCCGCTTCCAGGCCCATGGCGAAGAGATTGGTGCCGGTCGCGCCGTCGGCGAGCAGAACGCCTTTTTCAGCGATGAGATCGGCGAGCGGGTTGGCAACGGGCATGGGGCACATCCTGACGATTTGCGAAAGACATGTAACGATATAAAGATGTCTTTATGTCATTGCAATCGGCAATGTCGGCGAGGCGCTAATCGGCCTCTGCGAGCGCGGCGTCGATCTTGCCTTTTGCTTCCGGGCTGACCCACTCCGTCCAGATCGGCTCGTTCTCGCGCAGAAATGCCATCGCCGTTGCCTGGCCGTCCAGATCATTGTCGGCCATGTAGGCAAGCACGTTGCTCAGAACCTCATTTCCAAGCTGGCGGGCGCGCAGATAGGCGAGCGCACCATTGCCGCGGCGCATGAACTGATCGGTGACCACCGTGTAGACTTCGGAGCGGGGCCACGACGTAACCCGCGGGGCGGGGCATTCGGGATCGGTGGTGCAGCCATGCCATTCAGCGTCATCATAGGGCGCGTCGAAATTGAGCTTCACCATATCGTAGCGCCCGAGGGCTGCTGTCGGTGCCCAATAATATCCGAGCCAGCCGCGCTGTTCGGCGAATGCTTCGGCGATCGACGCTTCCAGCGCATCACCATTTTCGGCCGGCAGCAGTTCGAAGCCCTTGTCGGAGGCTTGGTAGGCCTGGAACAGATTGGCCGTCGTGACCTCGCAGCTCCAGCCTTCCGGACAGGTGTGGACCGCACCCATTCCGTCATTGTCTGGTGAGGGGAAAAGATCGGGGCGTTTCAGCGCATCGGCGACCGTCTTGATGTCCGGGTGGGCCTCGGCGACGTAGGCCGGTATCCACCAGCCTTCGACGCCGCCATCCGCAAAGGCCGGCGCCATATAATGCAGGTCGCGCGATGCGACCGCCTCGTCGAGCATGTCGCGGGCGGAGTTGATCCAGGTTTCCGGGGAGACGTCGGGTGTGCCATCCTCGACCATCTTGGTCAGCGTCGACAGCGTATCGCCGGGGATCAGGCTGATGTCGCAGCCATAGCCTTCGCCGAGAATGATCGCGTCCAGATGGGCGAAAAACGTCGCGGAGGGCCAGTTGAGGTCTGCGATCGACACCTCACCGCAGACGGCGTTCGGCGGCGCATCACCGGTCGGTTCCCCGTTCTCCTGTGCGTGCACGGAAAGCGTGGGGCCGAGAAGTGCCGTCAGGGCCAGGGACAGGCGCAGATGTCTCATCGGATCATTTCTTACCCGGGGTCGCGATCGTCGCCATCGAGGTCGCTGAAGGGCATCCTTTCTCGAGTGTGTAGCGTACTTTGGCACGGCTCTGTGCCTTTTTCGCGACATTGCTGTTGCGTGAAACGGCCCGACGCATGACAAGTGCCGGTGGAATTGGCGAGGAGTTCGAACTGTCGATGGCTGTTGGTAAAAGGCGCGCGGATGCGCCGAAGGGCAGGGCGCTGGACGATGCGGCACTGTTGGATGTCGAAAATCTGCTCGCCGGACAGACGCTCGTCCGCGATAGGCTGATCGAGTATCTGCACGTTATCCAGGATGCCCATGGATGCCTGCCGGCGTCTCACCTCCAAGCACTCGCCGAGCTGATGCGTCTGTCGCAGGCTGAGGTCTACGAGGTCGCCTCCTTCTACGACCATTTCGATTTGGTGCGCGAAGGCGAGCCGCGACCGGCGCCGCTGACGATCCGCATCTGCGACAGCCTGTCCTGCATGATGGCCGGTGCCGAAACCCTGATCGAGGCGACGAAGCAAGCGGTTGACGGTCGTTTCGTCCGCGTCGTGCGCGCGCCGTGCATGGGACGCTGCGCAACGGCGCCTGCTGCCCGCATCGGAGACCGGGAAGTCGATCACGCCACCGCCGACGGCTTGAACGTCATGGCGGATGAGGGCGCGATCGATGCGCTGCAGCCGGACTATATCGGCCTGCATGCCTACCGGGAATTCGGCGGTTACTCACTTCTGGAACGGCTACGCGCCGGACAAATGACGGTCGACGACCTGGTGAAGGAACTATCCGACGCCAATCTGCGCGGTCTCGGCGGAGCGGGTTTTGCGACCGCCAAGAAGTGGTCGATCGTGAAAGGGTATCCGGGCCCGCGTCTGATGACGATCAACGGCGACGAGGGCGAGCCCGGTACATTCAAGGACCGCTTCTATCTGGAGAGTGATCCGCATCGCACGCTGGAGGGCGCATTGATCGCCGCCCATGTGGTCGAGGCGGAACGCATCTATCTCTATATGCGTGACGAATATCCGGCTGTGCTGGCTATCCTTCGCCGCGAGATCGCCGCGCTAGAGGATGCGGGGATCATCGCAGCAGGCTTTATCGAACTCAGGCGTGGCGCCGGAGCCTATATCTGCGGTGAAGAGAGCGCGATGATCGAATCCATCGAGGGCAAGCGCGGCATGCCGCGGCACCGGCCGCCTTACATCGCCGAGAAAGGCCTGTTCGGCCGTCCGACGCTCAACCACAATATCGAGACGCTCTGGTGGGTGCGCGACATCGTTGAGAAGGGCGGCGCCTGGTTTGCCGCGCAGGGCAAGCCTGGTCATCCGGGCCTGCGCTCCTGGTCCGTCTCGGGCCGGGTCAATCATCCCGGCGTCAAGCTGGCACCGGCCGGCATAACCGTGCGCGAGCTGATCGACGACTACTGCGGCGGCATGGCCGACGGGCACCGCTTCAAGGCTTATCTGCCGGGCGGGGCCTCGGGTGGCATCCTGCCGGCGTCGCTCGACGATGTGCCGCTCGATTTCGGCGACAAGCTCGCGGATCTTGGCGGCTTCGTCGGCAGCCATGCGGTCGTCGTCCTGTCTGAGCAAGACAACATCAAGGCGGCGACGATCAACCTTCTGGAATTCTTCAAGCACGAGAGCTGCGGCCAGTGCACGCCGTGCCGGTCCGGCACCGAGAAGATGGTGGAACTGCTGAAACGCCATGGTGTGCTGGACGAAGAGACGCTCCGCGACCTCGAGGCGGTGATGCGCGATGCATCCATCTGCGGGCTGGGGCAGGCGGCACCGAACCCGGTCAACCATCTTCTGACGCATTTTCGAGAGGATCTGGGGTGAGCGACGAAACCTTCAGGATACTCTTCACAGCCTGGGCCGCGCTCGCTGTGGCCATTGCCGCGCCCGGCCCAAACCTTGTTGCCGCCGCCTCCACCGCGCTCGGAAACGGGCGCGCTATCGGCTTCTATACGGCTTTGGGAATTGCGACGGGGTCTTTCCTTTGGTCGCTCGCTTCAGGTTTCGGGTTGTCCGTGGTCTTCGCACTCTACCCACCGCTGTTGTTGGTGCTGAAGATAGGCGGCGGCCTGTATCTTCTTTATCTCGGCGTGCGCGGCCTGGTGGCGGCATGGCGCAATGTCCCCGGCGCCATTCGGCCTGATGGCAGAGCGCTTTTGCCCGCCGCAGCGTTTCGCCGTGGGCTAACCGTCTGCCTGCTCAATCCGAAATCGGCGCTCTTCTGGGCGTCGATCTCGACATTCGTGCTGTCGTCCGGCGCGTCGAAGGGCGTGATCCTCGGCTTTTGCATCGTGGCGGGGCTCACCTCGGCCAGCATTTACGGCGCCTATGTCTTCGTCTTCTCATCAAAAGCCGTAATGGGCACCTACAAGCGACTGATGCGGTGGTTCGAAGCGGCCTTCGGCGCATTCTTCTGTCTCGTCGGCGGACAACTGCTTCTGTCACGCTGAAATTTGTCGAACGGAGCCTGTCCCATGTCGAAAACAATCCGGTTCACGCTCGACGGCAAGGCGGTTGAAGCTGCCGAGGGCGAAACGATCTGGCAGGTGGCGAAGCGCGAAGGTACGCGCATCCCGCATCTTTGCCATCTGGACAAGGTCGGTTACCGGCCGGACGGCAATTGCCGGGCCTGCATGGTGGAGATCGATGGCGAGCGGACGCTTGCGGCTTCCTGTATCCGGAAGCCGACAGACGACATGGAGGTGAAAACCCAGACGGACAGGGCCGACAAGGCCAGGCGCATGGTGTTCGAGATGCTCGCCTCCGACATGCCGGCCAAGGAAGCCGGGCCGGACGACCAGTCGTCCTTTTGGCAGTGGGCGGGATCGATGGGCATTTCCGGTTCGGATCGCCTTCGATCCAAGTTCTCCGAGGCGTCTCCATCCTCGCAGAAGGGCATGGATCTGCTGCACGACGTGTCGAACCCGGCCATCGCGGTCAATCTCGATGCCTGCATTGCCTGCAACGCCTGCGTCCGCGCATGTCGCGAGGTGCAGGTCAACGACGTCATCGGCATGGCCGATCGCGGCAGCCACATGGTCCCGGTCTTCGACATTCACGACCCGATGGGGCTTTCCACCTGCGTGACGTGCGGCGAATGCGTCGAGGCCTGCCCGACCGGTGCGCTCTACGAGAAGTCGTTGATGGACGGTGACGGCCGTACACGTACCGTCGAGCAGTTCGACAAGGTCGTGGATTCCGTCTGCCCGTTCTGCGGCGTCGGCTGCCAGACGACGGTGCGCGTCAAGGACGACGTCATCGTGCAGGTGGACGGGCGCGACGGACCGGCGAACGAGAACCGGCTCTGCGTCAAAGGTCGCTTCGGCTTCGACTATGTGCGCTCGCCGGACCGGCTGACAAAGCCGCTGATCCGCCGGGACGATGCGCCGAAGCGCGGTGACATCAATCTAAAGGGCGCTGACCCGTTGACCGTCTTTCGCGAGGCCACGTGGGAGGAGGCGCTGGAGCGCGCATCGAGCGGGCTGACGAAGATTCGCGACGAGCGCGGCGGGCAAGCCATCGCCGGGTTCGGCTCGGCCAAGGGTTCGAACGAAGAAGCCTATCTCTTCCAGAAATTCATCCGCCAGGGCTTCGGTACGAACAATGTCGATCACTGCACGCGGCTTTGCCACGCATCCTCTGTTGCCGCGTTGATGGAAGGCGTCGGATCGGGCGCGGTCTCGGCCCCATTCAACGACGCGCTGAAGGCCGATTGCATCATCGTTATCGGCGCCCGTCCGACGACGAATCATCCCGTGGCCGCGACCTACTTTAAACAGGCGGCGAAGCAGGGCAGCAAACTCGTCGTCATCGATCCGCGAAAGCAGGATCTGATGCGTCATGCCAGCCATTCGCTGGTCTTCAAGCCCGGCACCGACGTCGCGCTCCTCAACGCGATGCTCAATGTCATCATCACCGAGCGGCTCTATGACGAGCAATATATCCAAGCCAATGTCAGCGGCTTCGAAGCGCTGAAGGAGAAGGTGAAGGACTTCACGCCCGAGGCGATGGAGCCCGTTTGCGCGGTGCCGGCAGAGACCATTCGCGACGTGGCGCGGCTCTATGCCAAGTCGGAACGTTCGATCATCTTCTGGGGAATGGGCATCTCGCAGCACACGCACGGCACCGATAATTCCCGCTGCCTGATCGCGATGGCGCTGATCACCGGTCAGATCGGCCGTCCGGGAACCGGGCTGCATCCGCTGCGCGGCCAGAACAACGTGCAGGGCGCATCGGATGCCGGCCTCATTCCGATGGTCTATCCGGACTACCGCTCGGTGGAAGATGCCGATATCCGGGCCGAATTCGAGGATCTTTACGGCCGACCCCTGGATGCCAAGCGCGGCTTGACCGTCGTCGAGATCATGGACGCCATCCATGACGGCGAAATCAGCGGCATGTATGTGATGGGCGAAAACCCCGCCATGTCGGACCCGGACCAGATCCATGCACGCGCGGCGCTCGCCAAGCTCGATCATCTCGTGGTGCAGGACATCTTTCTCACCGAGACCGCATGGCACGCCGATGTCGTCCTGCCGGCCTCCGCGCATGCCGAGAAGCTCGGCACCTACACCAACACCAATCGGCAGGTGCAACTCGGCCGGCCGGCCATTTCACTTCCGGGCGAGGCACGCCAGGACTGGGAGATCATTCAGGCGCTGGCGAGCGCTTGCGATCTCGGGTGGCAGTATGGCCATGTTTCAGAAGTGTACACGGAGATGGCCTCGGTCATGCCGTCGCTCAAGAACATCAGCTGGTATCGCGTCGAACGCGAAGGCTCCGTGACCTACCCGGCCGATGGTCCGGATGTTCCTGGCAACGAGATCATCTTCGTCAACGGTTTCCCGACCAAGGATCGACGCGGCAAGATCGTGCCGGCCGATCTTTTGCCGCCGGACGAAGTTCCAGACGAGGACTATCCTCTCGTGCTGACCACTGGGAGGCTGCTTGAACACTGGCACACGGGCGCCATGACGCGGCGCGCCGGCGTGCTCGATGCGATCGAGCCGGAAGGCATCGCCTCGATGAACCCGCGCGAAATCGAGCGGCGGGGCATGCGACAGGGCATGATGGTGAAGGTGGAGACGCGTCGGGGAACGGTGGAAGCGCTGCTGCGCGCAGACCGGGAAGTCGCAGATGGCATGATCTTCATGCCGTTCTGCTTCAACGAAAGTCCGGCCAACGTTTTGACGAATCCGCAGCTGGATCCGTTCGGCAAAATCCCGGAGTTCAAATATTGTGCCGCGCGCATCGGCCTTGCGGATACGGGAACAGCGGCTCTTGGCGAGAACCGAGGCAGTTCGTCGTTAACGAAAGAATTGCCCAATTCATAATCGCTTAATCTCTAAATAACCCTCCGGTAACGATATCCGCGTAAGACTTCACGTGCGGGGGATAAACGCCGCCGAAGCTCCGGAAAAGGTCTCGCGTCCCGGAGCGGCCCGCCCTTTAGCGCCTCCAGTTACAAGGACAGCCGCGCCTGCACGAAGCAGGCGCGGCTGTCCTTGTTTGACCTTTGGTCGCCGTCAGACGTCGGAGAAGCGATGCCGTCTCGTGTTGAACGGGCCACACTCGATCTGGTGACGCAGCACGAAATCGTGGGGGCGTGCGGATGCGACAGGGCGATTTGCCCCGGCAAAGCGGCGACGCAGATTGTTCAGGAAATCACGCATGGAATTCACTCTTAAGGGCTGGAACGCGTGCACCGCATATAGGCCTGTTCATGCGTCGCCGCCGACATGGAAGCGCCACGGCATGTCGCAAAATTGCTATCCTCCGCGTCAGCCTCCAGAGGCGGCGAAGGATGTCTTCCTCTACTTGTTCAACTCGGGTTCAAGATCGGTTTAGGTTTGATAAAATACTGTAAATACTCGGAACTTTTAAGGCCTAGACTTGATTGAAATGCCGAAACGTAAGCAATCGTTAATGTAGCATACGCTAGCCCTTGCATGGTGCAGCAGGGGCCGTCTCAGCCATGATTTCAAAATTCCTATCCAATCGCCGCGGCAACGTCGCCATGATCACCGCGCTGGCTTTCCTGCCGCTCCTGGGTGCGGCAGGGCTCGCCGTGGACTATGTCAACCTGTTGCGCGAACGTACCAATTTGCAGGCGATCGCCGATGCGGCTGTGCTGATGGCAGCAGGGATCTCCCTGGATGACGAGAGCGTCGCGCGTCGCGAGGTCGACCGCTATATCTCGTCTCTCGCCTACGCCGATGACCTCGATTGGGATGTCTCCCTTGTGAATGGTGAGCTGCAGCTCAGCATCCACCGCACGATCCCGTTGCGCATAGCCTCGGTCCTCAATGCGCCGACGGCGGATATCGGTGTTCAGAGTTTCGCTAAACAGGCTCGCAGCGTCTGGCGCGGCGGTCTGGAACTGGCGCTCGTGCTCGATGTCAGCAACTCCATGAAAAACCGCATGCCGGAAATGAAGCTGGCAGCCAACCGTCTGATCGATGAATTTTACGGTACGGAAGCGACGCTTCCCAATGTGCGTGTGTCGCTCGTGCCGTTCTCCGGCCGCGTCAATTTCGTCGACTATGGCTGGGATTGGATGGCGGACCAGACGGGCCGCAATGTCGCAAATGCGCAGCCAAGAAACCCGAAGAAGGATGCGTTTTCGCCGTCCGCATCTGCACTGTGTTCCGGTTGGCGCAGTGGCACCAATGGTGAGACGGACGCTTCCCCAACGGTCGAAAAACTTCCCATGTTCGACGGGCCGCACGAAACCTGCCCGCAATCTCGCATGATCGCTCTGACGGAGAGCAGGGCGGTGATCCAGGACGGGATCAACGCGCTGACCAACAATCACGGCACGAGTACGCAGGTCGGGCTTCTCTGGGGCTGGCGTTCGCTCTCGCCGGATTGGCAAGGTCACTGGTTTCCCGACAACCCCGATTTGCCTCTGTCCTACGAGGAGACACCCGGCAAGCACGTCGTCATCATGACCGACGGAAAGAACCATCCAAAACAAGCCGGCGACGAGCATACCGAAGACGAGGTCAATGCCCAGTTGATCCGGCAGTGTCAGCGGATGCGCGACCAGGGCTATACGATCTACGCAGTTACCTATTACATGAACGGGACGTTGACCGACCTTTACACCGCCTGCACCGGTGTTGCCGATCATGTCTATGACGCAAATTCGGCTTCCGAACTGTCGGCGGCATTTGAGGATATCGGCGGATCGCTCGTATCATCGGCGCTTCGTCTCACCCGCTGACCTTTGCCATTGCGGGTGCTAAGGACGGCCGACCCAATCTGCGGCCGGAGACTGTCTTTTGGCAAAAGCGCTGATGTTGCAAGGAACCGGCTCGGATGTCGGCAAGACGGTTCTGGTGGCCGGGCTCTGCCGGCTTGCGGCCAACCGCGGGATCAGGGTCAAACCTTTCAAGCCGCAGAACATGTCGAACAACGCCGCCGTCGCCGAGGATGGCGGCGAGATGGGGCGGGCGCAGTGGTTGCAGGCGCTGGCCGCGCGCATAGCGCCTTCGATCCACATGAATCCGATCCTTCTGAAGCCGGAAAGTGAGACGGGAAGCCAGGTCGTCGTTCACGGCCGCGTCGTGGGCAAGGCCAGGGGCAGGGACTACCAGGCGCTGAAGCCGCAGTTGCTCGAAAAGGTGATGGAGAGCTTTGCGCTTCTCAAGCAGGATTGCGACCTCGTGCTGGTGGAAGGGGCCGGGTCGCCTGCCGAGATCAATCTGCGCGCTGGCGACATCGCCAATATGGGCTTTGCGACGAAGGCCGGCGTACCGGTGGTGCTCGTCGGCGACATCGACCGCGGCGGCGTGATCGCCTCGCTCGTCGGAACGCACCACATCCTGCCGGAAGAAGACCGCCGCATGATCTGCGGCTTCCTGATCAACAAGTTTCGCGGTGACGTGTCGCTTTTCGACGATGGGCTTGCGGCGATCACGAGGTTTACCGGCTGGCAAAGCTTCGGTGTCGTCCCTTGGCTGGCCGAGACGGCTCGATTGCCGGCCGAGGATTCCGTGGCGCTCGAGCGATTGGTGGCGGGATCGGCGCGGGCGCTGAAGGTGGCCGTACCCGTTCTGTCGCGAATCGCCAATTTCGACGATCTCGATCCGCTCGCCGCCGAGCCGCAGGTCGAACTGGTCTATGTGCGCAGCGGCGAACGCTTGCCGGACGATGCCGGCCTGATCGTGATCCCCGGTTCGAAATCCACCATCGGCGACCTGGCCGCCTTTCGGGCGAATGGTTGGGATCTCGATCTTGCCAGGCATGTGCGTCGCGGCGGGCATGTCGTCGGCATCTGCGGCGGCTACCAGATGCTGGGGCGCAGCGTCGCCGATCCGCTCGGGCTCGAAGGCGCCCCGTCGCGCGTCGAGGGGCTCGGCCTTCTCGACATTGAAACGGTTATGGAGCCCGACAAGATCGTGCGCAACGTCGCCGCTCATTCGACGGTGTTCGACGAGCCGTTGCAGGGATACGAAATTCATCTCGGCCTTAGCGAGGGACCCGATGCCGGACGCGCGCCTGTCGTGATCGACGGACGACCGGATGGCGCGATGACGGCCGATGGGCGCGTCATGGGCACCTATCTCCACGGCCTATTTGCTGCCGATGGGTTTCGCCGCGCCTATCTCTCGACGCTTGGGATCGAGGCCGGTGCGGATGGGTATGCGCAGGGCGTGGACATCGCCCTCGACGCCATCGCCGCGCGGCTGGAGCAAGTGCTGGATGTCGACAGGCTTCTCGCCTCGGCGGCTGTTGTATGATGCGCCCAGTTCTCAAACGCGATTGACACCGATCGCGCGCCACGCCTATTTCTAGTGCATCGAAAGGTTCCTCGGCCGCCATCGGCGTTCGGGGATGAAAAGGGAATGCGAGGGGTGGACCCAATCCGGGCGCCTTGATCGCAGCCGACCCCGCGACTGTAGAGTGGCGAGGCTTTCCCATCCGACGATCTTGGTCTGACGGTTGGAGCGATGCGTGGTGCATTGCGGACCACCAGACCGAGGACGCCGGAAAAGCCACTGGAGTGGCGACTGCGCAGAACCATGGCTGGACGCCTCTTGTCTACGAATCGTCCGCCAGCGCAGCGCCGCAAACTCCGGGAAGGTGAGGGACAAGCCGTTGCATCGGGCATTGCGCCCGATGCTGCAGCCATGAGCCAGGAGACCTGCCCGTCGATTTCGAACCTAGAGGGACGGGGTGTTCCGCTCTTGGCCAACAGTCTCGTTTCCGGGAAGCCCGGATATTGGGGGAGGCTGCGCGGTCAGGCGAACACACCGTTCAGAGGCCATTTTGGGCCCATCTGACACGGGAGTTGTCTTTATGATCGTCTTGAACCGCGGCTTGACGGCCGTAGTCTTCACTGTGCTTGCCTCGTCTGCCTATGCCCACCACCCGATGGGCGGCGAAACGCCGTCCACATTCTCCGCCGGTCTTCTGTCCGGCATCGGGCACCCGATCATCGGGCTCGACCATCTGGCCTTCATCATCGCCGTCGGCATCGCGGCAACGCTCACGCGTCATCGCTTCGCCATGCCGCTCTTCTTCGTCGGGGCGACGGTGGTCGGAACGCTCGTACATCTCGCATCGGTGGGACTGCCCTTCGTGGAAGTCATGGTGGCGCTGTCGGTCGCGGTGCTCGGCATCATGCTGCTTTCGGGCCGCGACTACGCGCCGGCCGCCTACGCTGCCGTCTTCGCGCTGGCCGGCCTCTTTCATGGTCATGCCTATGGCGAAGCCGTGTTCGGTGCCGAAACAACGCCGGTTCTCGCCTACCTCGCCGGTTTCGCAGCGACCCAGTACCTGATTGCGATCGGCGCCGGGCTTGCGGTAACGGCGCTGTTCGCACCGGGCCGAACTGCCGAGAATGTCGCATTGCGGATTTCCGGTGGTGTCGTGGCAGGCGTTGGCGCTTTGCTCGTGGGCGAGCATCTGCTTGCCGCGATCGGTCTCGCCTGAGCGGATGGCAGCAGCACGGAACGGGGCGGTCTTCGTCCTCGGCGGAGCCCGCTCCGGCAAATCGGCATTCGCCGAGACGCTGGCGCGGGAGACCGGCCTTCCTCGCCATTACGTCGCGACGGCACAAGCCTTCGACGACGAGATGCGTGCCCGGATCGCACGCCACCGGGTTGATCGAGGTGCGGACTGGGTGACCCATGATTGCCCCCTGTCGCTGACGGGAGTGCTGCGCGAGCACCTGCGTCCCGAACGCGTCGTGCTGGTGGACTGCCTTACGCTCTGGGTCACCAATCTCATGATGGAGGAGCAGGGCGATGCTGCGATCGAATCCGATTTCGACGATCTCGTCTCGCTCCTCGTCAGCCCGCCCGGACGCGTTATCCTCGTCTCCAATGAGGTCGGTCTCGGCATCGTTCCGGAAAATTCCATGGCGCGCGCCTTTCGCGATCATGCAGGGCGCCTGCACCAGAAAATCGCGGCGGTCGCCGACGAGGTCTACTTCGTCGCAGCCGGCCTGCCGCTCAAAATGAAGGGTTAGTTTCCATGCAAGCGAAGATACCGGCAACGGTGATCACCGGCTTCCTCGGCGCCGGAAAGACGACGCTCATTCGAAACCTGCTGATGAATGCGCAAGGGCGCCGCATCGCGCTGATCATCAACGAATTCGGCGATCTGGGCGTCGATGGCGACGTGCTGAAAGGCTGCGGTGCCGAAACCTGTACCGAAGACGACATCGTCGAACTGACCAATGGCTGCATCTGCTGCACGGTCGCCGACGACTTCATCCCGACGATGGAAAAGCTTCTGGAGCGCGACCGCCTGCCGGATCACATCATCATCGAGACCTCGGGCCTCGCGCTGCCGCAACCGCTCGTCAACGCCTTCAACTGGCCCGGCATCAAGGAGCGCGTCACGGTTGACGGCGTCGTCACCGTCGTCGACAGCGCCGCAGTCGCGGCCGGCCGCTTCGCCGATGACGAAGATCGCGTCGACGCCATGCGTGCCGCCGACGAGAGCCTCGATCATGAAAGCCCGCTGGAAGAGCTGTTCGAAGATCAGCTGACGGCGGCCGACCTCATCATCCTGAACAAGAGCGATCTCGTCGACCTGGAGCGCATGACCGCGGTGCGGATTGACGTTGCGGCGCGCACGAGCCGCAAGCCGCAGATGATCGAGGCGTCGGGTGGCAACGTGTCGGCGGCCGTCCTTCTCGGGCTCGGCGTGGGGACCGAAAGCGATATCGCCAATCGCCGATCCCATCACGAGATCGAGCACGAGAATGGCGAGGAGCACGATCACGACGATTTCGAAAGCTTCGTCGTCGATTTGGGCGCTGTCGCTGCACCCGACCGTTTCGCGTCGGCCCTCAAGGACGTCATCGCGACCCACGACATCCTCCGGCTCAAGGGCTTCGCGGACGTCGAGGGCAAGCCCATGCGCCTCGTGGTGCAGGCGGTGGGGAGCCGCGTCGACAGCTATTTCGACCGTGCCTGGAAGCCTAACGAGGAGCGCGGGACGCGTCTCGTCGTCATCGGTCTTCATGATGGGCTCGACGAGGCGGCGATCACTGCAGCGCTGCAAGACGCCGCGCGATGACGATGAAACGCCGACCATGCGGTAATGGCGGCAAGCGACGGCGGCCATGCACCTCCTCCTGAGCCAGAAGGGCTCGATTGCCGACGGAGACGAGGCGATCGATCTCGGACAGACGCCGGGCGATATCCTTTTCCTATCGGCTGCCGATACGGAACTGGCAGCAATCGCGGCTGCCAGGGCGGGCGGCAGTGCCGGTGCGCGGTCCGTGCGTGTCGCGAGCCTGATGACGCTGAAGCATCCGATGTCGGTCGATACCTACATCGAGCGGACGGCACGCCACGCCCGGCTGATCGTCGTGCGCGCGCTCGGCGGAGCCAGCTATTTCGCCTATGTGCTCGATGCGCTGCTGGCGACGGCCGCCCGGGAGGGCATCGCGCTGGCGGTGCTGCCGGGCGACGACAAGCCCGACGAGGGTCTTGCGCGGTATTCGACCGTTCGACCGGCTGACCGGGAAGCGCTCTGGGCATTTCTCAACGAGGGCGGGGTGGAAAACGCCCGCGGCCTGCTCGATTACGCGGCGGCGATGATCGACGGCTCGACAAGGCCGGGCGGCGCGGTTCCGCTGATGCGAGCCGGCGTGTGGGCGCAGAACGGCTCTCAGCACGGGACGAAAGCCGGCCGTGTTTCCATCGTATTTTACCGCGCACTTGTCCAAAGCGGGCAGACGGCGCCGGTGAAAGCCTTGGTCGACGCGCTTTCGGCACGAGGCTTCGCCGTCACGCCGCTTTTCGTTTCCAGCCTCAAAGACCCAGTTTCGATCGCGGCCGTCGAACGAAGCTTTGCCAAGGCGCCGCCGGACGTCGTCATCAATGCCACCGGTTTCGCCGTCTCGGCGCCGGGCGGTGCAACGAAAGGCACCGTGCTGGAATCGACCGGCGCCCAGGTGCTTCAGGTGGTGTTCTCCGGCTCGGCGCGATCTGCGTGGGAGGCGTCGGCGCAAGGGCTGTCGGCACGCGATCTTGCCATGCATGTGGCGTTGCCTGAAGTGGACGGGCGGATCCTGTCGCGCGCTGTCTCGTTCAAATCGGCCGAGCGGTACGATGAGACGGTCGAGGCGAATATCGTCGCGCACGAGCCGTTGGCAGACCGCATCGATTTTGTTGCCGACCTTGCCGCGAATTGGGCGAGCTTGCGCCGAACTGCACCCTCCGACCGCCGCGTCGCGATCGTGCTCGCCAATTACCCGAACCGCGACGGGCGGCTGGGCAACGGCGTCGGCCTGGATACGCCGGCCGGCACCATCGAAGTGCTGAAGGCGATGCAAGGCGCGGGCTATGTGGTCGACGATCTGCCTGCCGATGGCGATGCGTTGATCACCGCGCTGATGGCCGGGCCGACCAATGCCGCCGTCGATGCCCGCGAAATTCGCGAGACGATGGCGCTCAATGATTACAAGGCGTTCTTCGCAACACTTCCCGAATCGATTCAGGAAGAGGTGGTCGCTCGATGGGGCGCACCGGAGCAGGATCCGTTCATCCTCGGCGATCGTTTTGCGCTGCCGCTGATGCGGTTCGGCCAGACGGTCGTCGGCATCCAGCCCGCGCGTGGATACAATATCGATCCGAAGGAAACCTATCACGCGCCGGATCTCGTGCCGCCGCACGGCTACATCGCCTTCTATGCCTGGCTCCGCACGGTCTATGGCGCCCATGCCGTCGTCCATATGGGCAAGCACGGCAATCTCGAATGGCTGCCCGGCAAGGCGCTGGCGCTTTCGGACCGGTGCTATCCGGAAATCGTGTTCGGGCCGATGCCGCATGTCTATCCGTTCATCGTCAACGATCCGGGCGAGGGGACGCAGGCCAAGCGCCGCTCGTCTGCGGTCATCATCGATCACCTGACGCCACCGCTGACGCGCGCCGAGAGTTATGGGCCGCTCAAGGACCTAGAGGCGCTGGTCGATGAATACTATCAGGCCGCCGGCAGCGATCCGCGCCGGATCAAGCTGCTCAAGCGACAGATTCTCGAGCTGATGCGCGATATCGGCCTCGACCATGACGTCGGCATCGCAGCTGGAGACGGAGACGATGCAGCGCTGGAAAAGCTCGACGCTTACCTCTGCGACCTCAAGGAAATGCAAATCCGCGACGGGTTGCATGTTTTCGGCGTGGCACCCGAGGGCCGGCTGCTGACGGATCTGACCGTCGCATTGGCACGCGTGCCGCGCGGTCAGGGCGAGGGCGGGGACCAGAGCCTGCAGCGCGCGATAAGCCTCGATGCCTTCCTCGCGTTTGATCCGCTCGATTGCGGCTTGGCCGAGCCCTGGACGGGACCGAGATCGCCGATGCTTGCCGATGTCACGCCCGACCCATGGCGCACCCACGGCGATACGGTCGAGCGAATCGAATTGCTGGCAACCAGCCTCGTCGCCGGTGAAACCGCTTGCCCGGCCGACTGGGCGGCAACACGGGCTGTGCTCGGTGAAATCGACCTGCAATTGATGCCGTCGATCGTCGCCTCGGGCCCAGCCGAGATCGCGGCCACGCTTACGGCGCTCGACGGGCGCTTCGTGCCGCCCGGACCATCCGGGGCACCGACGCGGGGACGGCCGGACGTGCTGCCGACCGGGCGCAATTTCTATTCCGTCGACAGCCGCGCCGTGCCCACGCCGGCCGCCTGGGAACTTGGCCGCAAGTCGGCCGAACTCCTGATCACGCGCTATGCGCAGGACCACGGCGACTGGCCGACATCGCTCGGCATCACCGCATGGGGCACATCCAACATGCGCACCGGCGGCGACGATATCGCCCAGGCCCTGGCGCTGATCGGCGTCAAGCCTCTGTGGGACCACGCTTCCCGCCGCGTGACTGGCTACGAGATCATTCCGCCGGCGATGCTCGGGCGGCCACGGGTCGACGTGACGCTGAGGATCTCCGGATTTTTCCGCGACGCGTTTCCCGACCAGATCGCGCTTTTCGACAAGGCGGCCCGCGCTGTCGGCGCCCTTGACGAGGATACGTCGGAAAACCCGATCGCTGCCCGGATGCGGCAGGAGGCCGAGGCTTTCAAGGCGCAGGGCATCGAGGAAGCGGCGGCGCTGAAGCGCGCCGGCTATCGTGTGTTCGGGTCGAAGCCCGGTGCCTATGGTGCGGGATTGCAGGCTCTCATCGACGAGAAAGGTTGGGCCGAGAGAGCCGATCTTGCGGAGGCCTATCTCGTCTGGGGCTCCTATGCCTATGGCGCGCAGGCTGAAGGCATCGCGGAGCGCGGCCTGTTCGAAGAACGGCTCGGCACCGTGGACGCGGTGGTCCAGAACCAGGACAACCGTGAACACGATCTTCTCGATTCGGACGACTACTACCAGTTCGAAGGCGGGATGACGGCGGCAGTCGAAGCGCTGAAAGGCGCGCTCCCCGCAGTCTATCACAACGACCATTCGCGGCCCGAAAAGCCGGTGATCCGTTCGCTGGAGGAAGAGATCGGCAGGGTCGTGCGCGCCCGGGTGGTCAACCCGAAATGGATCGCAGGCGTGATGCGCCACGGCTACAAGGGCGCCTTCGAGATCGCCGCGACCGTCGACTACATGTTCGCCTTTGCCGCGACGACGGGTGCGGTGCGCGACCATCACTTCGAACTCGCCTATCACGCCTTCCTTGTGGATGAGGACGTGCGGGACTTCATGCACGAACGGAACCCGGAAGCGCTGAAGGAGACCGCAGCGCGCTTCATGGAAGCAATCGACCGCGGCATGTGGACGCCGAAAAGCAATTCCGCCAAGTTCGATCTGGCCAAACTCATGGAGGGTGCCTCGTGATAAAGACCAGGGAAGGCCGATGCCTTTGCAGAGCAGTGCGCTTCGAAACGTCCGGCGATCCGAAATGGGTGTCGTTCTGCCATTGCGAATCCTGCCGCCGGGCAGTGTCGGCGCCAGTTGCCGCTTTCGCGTCCTTCTCTGAGGATCAGGTGCGCTTCACCGGCACCGCGCCGCAGACGTTCCGCTCCTCGCCTGACGTGGAGCGCGCCTTCTGTGGACGGTGCGGATCACCCATCTGGTACCGTCATGATGATCTGGACGGTGACTATCACCTGCTTCTCGCTGCTTTCGAAGACGATCACGACTGGCAGCTCGAGAAGCACGATTTTTATGGCGAGCATCTGCCCTGGCTCGTCGTCGGCGACACGCTGCCCAAAGAGGATTGACGCAAAATGGCTGTAAAGTCGGAAAAGCTGGCCGGTTTGAGCGAAGACGAGCTGAATGCGCGCCATGCGGAGAAGATGAAGAAAAAGAAGGCGGCACGCGACAAGATCATCGCCACCAAGACGATCGAGAAGGGCCTTACGATCGTTCATACCGGCAAGGGCAAGGGCAAGTCGACGGCCGCATTCGGTCTGGTGTTCCGGGCGCTCGGCAACGGGATGAAGGTCGGCGTCGTCCAGTTCGTCAAAGGGAAGTGGGGAACGGGGGAGCGCAACGTGCTCGACAAGTTCCCGGAGCAGGTGACGCTCGCAACCATGGGCGAAGGCTTTACCTGGGAGACGCAAAACCGCGCACGCGACATAGCGGCCGCCCAGGCGGCCTGGGAAAAAGCGAAGGCGATGATCCTCGACGACGAACACCAAATGGTGCTTTGCGATGAGCTCAACATCGTGCTGCGCTACGATTATCTTCCGCTCGAGGAGATCATCGATGTGCTCAAGGCAAAGCCCGAAATGAAGCACGTCATCATCACCGGTCGAAATGCCAAGGACGAGCTCATCGAGTTCGCAGATCTCGTCACCGAGATGGAAATGATCAAGCACCCCTTCCGTTCGGGAGTCAAAGCGCAGGTTGGGATCGAGTACTGAGCATTTGTTCCACCCTCACGCATTTGTGAGTCCCTAGGGGGCTTTTTCGCGGAACGGGAGAGCGCCCGTCACGGTTGCGTGTCCGAACACAATCGTGACGAGGGAAAGATCATGAAAAGCTCAACCTACCTCCGTGCCATCGTGGCTTCGACTGCTCTTGGCTTTGCCGCTCCCGTCTGGGCGCAGGTCGACGAGACCTACGACACGGGCAATGGCTCGATTCAGGTCGAGACCTTCGCCTCCGGTTTCGGCCAGCCCTGGGGCATGGTTCAGCTGCCGGACGAGACATGGCTCGTCACCGAAAAGGAAGGCAATCTTCGCCTGATCGGCGCAGATGGCACACCGTCCGAACCGATTTCGGGCGCGCCGGAAGTGGACGCCCGTGACCAGGGCGGCCTTCTCGACGTGGCGCTCGACCCGGCCTTTGATGAAAACCGTCTTATCTATATGAGCTTCTCGGAGCCTGGCCCCGACGGCACGAACTCGACCGCGGTGTTCAAGGCTCGTCTGTCCGGTGACGGCACTGCGCTCGAGGAGGGAGAGGTGATCTTCTCGCAGCAGCCGAAGCTGCCGAGCACCGCCCATTTTGGATCGCGTCTCGTCTTCGATAATGACGGGCTGCTGTATGTCACGCTCGGCGAGCGTTCCGATGCGGAATTCCGTGGCCAAGCGCAGGACCTCGACAGCCATCTCGGCAAAATCGTGCGCATCAACACTGATGGCAGCGTGCCGGAGGACAATCCGTTCGTCGACCAGGCAGAGGCGCTTCCGGAAATCTTCTCCTACGGCAACCGCAACGTTCAGGCCGCGGCACTTAATCCTGAAACAGGGGTTTTGTGGGAAATCGAGCATGGCCCGCGCGGTGGCGACGAACTGAACATCATCGAGGCAGGCAACAATTACGGCTGGCCGTTGGTGACGGAAGGTGTCGAATATTCGGGCGACCCCATCAACGACGGCGAAGCGACGATGGAAGGCGTGACAGATGCGATCCTGACCTGGACGCCGGTCATCGCGCCGTCCGGCATGATCTTCTACCAAGGCGACGCCTTCCCTGACTGGCAGGGCGACATCTTCGTCGGCGGCCTCGCCTCGACAGCGCTCGTCCATGTCGGCGTTGAAGGCGATACGGCAACGGAAGAGGCGCGCTACATGGAAGACCTCGGCCTGCGCATACGTGACGTGGCCGAAGGCACGGATGGATCGATCTATGTGCTGACCGATGATTCGAACGGCCAGATCCTGCGCATCTCGCCGGCCGACTGATCGTTCGACTTCAGAAGCCTAGACATCGATGCCACCGCGTCAGCGCGGTGGCATTTTTCGTTTCAATAGCCGATCAGTGTCCGGATCGGATGATCGGCATCCATCAGCAGCCGGACGGCAAGCGCGATGCAGACGAGCACGAGAAGCGGGCGGATTAGTTTCGCGCCGTTCTTCATCGCGAGACCCGCGCCGACCCGCGCGCCGGTGAATTGTGCCACGCCCATCAGAAGCCCGATCTTCCAGTAGACCACGCCCATGAGCGCGAAAACGACGAAGCCGCCGAGATTGGACGCGAAGTTCAAGAGTTTGGTATGGGCCGTCGCCTTCAGGACGCCGAAGCCTGCGAGCGCCACGAAGGCTAGCATGAAGAACGATCCGGTGCCGGGCCCGAACAGACCATCATAGAAGCCGATGATCGGGACCAGTAGGATCCCGAAAAGAGCAGGGCGCATCCGTTCCGCGCGATCGAGATCGTTGAGATCCGGCTTGAATGCAAAATAGACCGCGATCAGTATGAGCAGCACCGGCAGCAGCGTCGCGAGGACGATGCCCGGCATCACCGTTGCCAAAAGCGCGCCTGCGCAGGCACCGACGAACGAATAGACGGCCCAGCGCCACTGCTTCTTCAGGTCGACATGCCCCTTCCTGGAATAGGCGATCGTCGCCGAGGCCGAGCCGAACAGCGATTGCAGCTTGTTGGTGCCGAGCGATTCAACCGGAGGAACGCCCGCCAGAAGCAGGGCCGGAACGGTGATGAGGCCGCCACCACCCGCAATGGCATCGATGAAACCGGCAAGGAACGCGGCGATCACCAGGATCAACGTCGCTGTGGATAAGATGTCTTCCAATGGTGAATGCCGCGCCCGTGTGTTTTGATCGCCTATGGCAGAGCACGGACGCGGCGGCAATGGTGTCGTCGGTTCGGATGCCCTGAATCGGCTCTCGCGCGCAGGCCGGTTCGTTTGAGGCGGCGCATTGGGGCGCGATCGCTTTTGCAAGCGGCCGCGGTCGATTATGAACCTGCTCCGCAATCTGGGTGTATCGCTGACGCACCGCCGCCGGCGAAATCAGCTCGCCCGAAGGCTCGATCCCAAACCGCAGATCGTGGCGCAGATGCTCTTGCTGTTTCGCACCATCCTGGCGGACGGCATCGTGCGCGAAAAGGAGATGAAGGTCTTCTCCGACATTTGCGGGCGGCAATTCGGCGTCCTGGCCGAAGAGATGATGGCTCTGCACAGCTACCTGGAGCGATGGCAGCGGCGTGTCGATGCGGAAGCGCACATAGCTTCGCTCAGCCAGCTGCCTATGGATCAGCGGCGACGACTGGTCGACCTGATGGTCGAAATCGCCGCCGTGTCGAGCGAAGGCGACGCGGAGCCCGGCACTTTTAGTCGGCAAGCGCAGATTTTCATCACGGATGCCCGGTCGGCACTCGGGCTTTCCGCACAGGAATGGCAACCGGCGCCTGCGCAAAATCACTTGAAATCATAAGCCTTTCATTTGACCGGGGCGGTGTGCTCGACTAGCTTCGCCCGGCACGATGGCGCCCGATCGATGGATGCGGGCTGAGAGAAAATCCGGTGAGGCCGACCGAAATCCGGGGCCGATTCCGGAAGCTGTCAGAGCTTCAGACCGCACCATTATCCGGTGCGGCGGGCGTTGCGTGCGGACCCGTGTTCCAAACCGAGAGCCGCCGCCCATGACCTCTTTAATCCCCGACGCGTCCAGCGAGAAGATCGGCATCATGGTCTGCGGCCATGGCAGCCGAAATCAGAACGCGGCGCGGGAATTCTCGACGGTTGCGGAAGGCCTGCGCGCGCGCTATCCGGGCGTGGCGGTCGAATACGGCTATCTCGAATTCTGCAATCCGGTGATTTCGGCGGGGCTCGATGCGCTGCGTGCCGAAGGCGCAACCAAGATCCTCGCCGTGCCGGGCATGCTCTTTGCCGCCGGGCACGCCAAGAACGACATCCCCTCGGTGCTCAACACCTACCAGGCCGAGCACCGCGATGTCGTCATCCATTACGGGCGCGAGCTCGGCGTCGACCTGAAGATGATCCGGGCCGCCGGCGACAGGATTGCCGAAGCGATCGCCGAGGCTGACGCAGCGCATGGGACGGTCGATCGCCATGAAACGCTGCTGATGGTCGTCGGTCGCGGCGCTTCCGATCCGGACGCGAATTCCAACGTCACCAAGGTCATGCGCATGATCTGGGAAGGCATGGGCTTCGGCTGGGGCGAGACCTGCTATTCCGGCGTCACCTTTCCGCTCGTCGAGCCCGGTCTCGATCATGCGGCGCGGCTCGGCTATCGGCGCATCGTCGTGTTTCCCTATTTCCTCTTCACCGGCGTGTTGGTGAAGCGCATCTACAGCTATACGGATGCGGTTGCCGCGCGCCATCCGGACATCCAGTTCGTCAAGGCCTCCTATCTGAACGACCACCCGCTCGTGCTCGACACGTTCCAGGACCGTGTGCAGGAGATCCTCGACGGGCAGGCGCTGATGAACTGCCAGATGTGCAAATATCGCGAGCAGGTGCTGGGCTTCGAGGCGGAGGTCGGCCTTCCGCAGGAGAGCCACCACCACCATGTCGAGGGCATCGGCGGCGGGCTCGAAAACTGCCCCTGCAAGGGCGACTGCGATGCCTCATGCCGCGACGAGGACTTCTGTCGCCTCCACGGCCTGCCGTTCACGCCGGTGCACAGCCACGCGCAACCCGCCGCGCTGGACCCGGTCGCGCATGTGCATCACGACCATGATCATCACGATCATGCCCATCATGGGCACAGCCACGATCACCATCACGACCACACCCACGATCATCATCATGGCCACGACCATGATCACGGGCATACGCATGACCACAATCATGACCATGACCACGCGCACCATCACCATCCCTATCCCCATGCGGATCATCCGCTTGGGCCGCGTTCCATGGAGAAGCCGAAGGGGACGGGCGGTCGCTGATGCCGCTCTTCGATGCCTATCTGATGGCCGACTGGTCGGCGGCCAATGTGCCGCGGCTCGGCAAGGATTCTATCTGGATCGCCTATGGCGAGCGCCGGAACGGGGCGTTCACGCTGGCCTGGAACCGCAATTTGCCGACCCGCAAGGCCGCGCTCGACCTCATCGTCGAGACGATGATCGCCTGCGAGCAGGCCGGCCTGCGGCTGATGTCCGGTTTCGATTTCGCTTTCGGCTATCCGCAAGGCACGGCAGAGCAGCTGACCGGCACAGCCGGCTGGGAAGCGATCTGGGCGCACCTCGCCGATGCCGTCATCGACGATGATCGGAATGCGTCGAACAGGCTCGCCGTCGCCGCCGCGCTCAACGGCAAACTCGCTCGCCACCACGGCGTGCGGTTCTGGGGCAACGGCTCGAAAACGGACCATGACGGGCTTTTTCGCACCAAGGAACGCTTTGCGCCGGGCAGCATCGCCGAGCGACGGTTGATCGAACGGCAACTGCCGGGCGCCAAAACCGTGTGGCAGCTGGCGGGCGCGGGTGCCGTGGGCAGCCAAAGCCTCGTCGGGATCGCCGCGCTGGAGCGGCTGCGCCGCGATCCGCGGCTCGTGGGCAAGCTCAAGGTCTGGCCATTCGAGACCCGCTTTGCCAAAGCGCTCGACGCGCCGGTCGTCATTACCGAGATCTATCCGTCGCTGCTTCCTGTCGAGCAAAAGCCCGGGGACACCTGCCTGGACGAATCGCAGGTGCGGGCCGTGGTCGAAACCTTCGCCACGCTGGATGCCGCCGATGCGCTGGAACCGCATCTCGCGGCACCGGTTGGCTTGGGTCAGGCGGATCTCGATGCGGTCGTCCGCGAGGAAGGCTGGATCGTCGGCGCCACGACCTTGAAGGCGGCCATCCCGCCGGTCGGCCGGAAAAAGCCGGCATCTGCTATGAAGCAGGCACCAGCGCCGGCATCACTCGATTATATCCGCGATCCGGACGAAATCTATCGGCGCTCGTTTTCGACCATCGAGGCAGAAGCGGATTTTTCGCGTCTTCACAAGGATTTGCGGACCGTCGCTGTGCGATTGATTCATGCCTGCGGCATGGTCGATCTCATCGGCGATATCGAAGCCTCGGTCGACGCGGCGGTTGCCGGGCGGTCGGCACTTCGAGCCGGAGCACCCATTCTGTGCGACGCGGAAATGGTCCGCCATGGCATCATCGTGCGCAGCCTGCCAGCCGATAACGAGGTCATCTGCCTTCTGAACGAAAAGGGCGTGGCACCATTGGCGAAAACCCACGGGACGACGCGCTCCGCCGCGCAGGTCGATCTCTGGTTACCGCATCTGGAGGGCGCGATCGTTGCGATCGGCAATGCGCCGACCGCTCTGTTCAGGCTTCTCGAACTGATCGAGGCCGGCGCGCCGAAGCCGGCGCTCGTCATCGGCATGCCCGTCGGCTTCGTTGGCGCGGCGGAATCGAAACACGCGCTTGCGACGCTGCCGCATGGCATGTCCTTCATCACGGTCACTGGTCGCCGTGGCGGCAGCGCCATGGCGGCGGCTGCCGTCAATGCACTCGCGCTGGAGGCCAGCCGATGAGCTCAGCGGATGGCAAGCCAACCGATAGAACCGCGCCTTGGTTGACGATCGTCGGGAGCGGGGAAGAGGGCGTCGCCGGACTGTCGCCGCGCGCCTTGGCGGCGATTGCCGAAGCTGAGACTCTTCTCGGTGCGCGGCGCGTGCTCGACGGGTTGCCAGGCGCCAACCTTGCCGGCAAAATTGTTCTCGACTGGAGCGAGGGGTTCGAAGCGACGCTGGCCGCAATCCTCGCGCGGCGCGGCATGCCCTTCGTCATCCTTGCAACGGGCGATCCGATGCATTTCGGCATCGGCTCGACGCTTGCCCGCCACATTACGCCTGCCGAGATGGAGATCATCGGCGCACCCTCGGCCTTTTCGCTTGCGGCGACCCGGCTTGGCTGGCCGCTTCAGGACGTCTCCTGTATTTCGCTGCACGGACGACCCGTCGCTCGCCTTGCCGCGCATCTTGCCGACGGGCAGCGAATTCTGGCGCTGACCTCCCATGGCCAGACGGTGCATGAGGCAGCGGCGATACTCGCACGCGCCGGCTATGGTGCGTCACGGCTGACGGTGTTGGAGCATCTCGGCGGACCGAAAGAGCGGATCGTCGATCTCGAAGCGAGGGAGGCGGGAGGTCAACTGTTCGCGGACTTCAACACGCTGGCGATCACCTGCATCGCCGATGCCAGCGTGCTGATCGACGGACCGATGTCGGGACTTCCCGACGATGCCTTCGAGCACGACGGCCAGTTGACCAAGCGCGAGATCCGCGCGGCTGTGCTGGCGCATCTGCGTCCCGGCGGCAGTCGTTTGCTCTGGGATATCGGTGCAGGCTGCGGGTCGATCGCCGTCGAGTGGTTGCGGGCTGCGCCGCTCGCCCAGGCGATCGCGATCGAGCCGGTCGAGCGAAGGCTCGCCATGATCCGCGCCAATGCCGAGACGCTCGGCGTGCCGCATCTGGCGGTCGTCGAAGGCCGTGCACCTTCGGGGCTCGCAGGGCTCGCCCGGCCCGACGCCGTCTTCATCGGCGGGGGAATTTCAGCAGAAGGGACGTTCGAGACGGCGTGGGCGGCGCTTCGTGGTAATGGCCGCCTCGTGGCGAGCGCCGTGACGCTGGAAAGCGAGGCGCGACTTCTCGATCTACACGCCCGCTTCGGCGGAAACCTCGTGCGCATGGCCGTCTCGCGGGCCGAGCCCGTCGGCCGCTTCATGGGTTGGAAGCCGCTGATGCCGGTGACGCTCTGGTCGGTGACGAAGCCAGCGGATGGTTCAGGGGGAAGGCAACCATGAGCGGCACGCTCTACGGGCTGGGTGTCGGTCCCGGCGACCCGGAACTCCTCACACTGAAGGCGCATCGCATCCTCACAGCGGCGCCCATCGTCGCCTATCCTGCGCCCGATAGCGGTGAAAGCTTCGCACGCTCGATCGTCGCAGGGTTTCTGAAACCTGAGCAGCGCGAAATCCCGATTGTCGTGCCGATGCGCGTCGAGCGCTTCCCGGCCCGCACGGTCTACGACAAGGCAGCCGCGGAGATCGGCGCCGCGCTTGTTGCGGGAGACGACGTCGCGGTGCTGTGCGAAGGCGATCCGTTCTTCTACGGCTCCTTCATGTATCTTTTCGAGCGGCTCGCCGGCGCGCATCGGACCGAGATCGTGCCCGGCGTATCTTCCATGGTCGCCGCTGCCGCCGCTGCCGGGCGGCCGCTTGCCGCGCGCAACGACGTGCTGACGGTGCTGCCGGCGCCGCTCGACGATGCCGCGCTTCAGGCACGGATCGAGGCCGCGGACGCACTTGCGATCATCAAGATCGGCCGCCATTTCAACCGGATCAGGCAATTGCTTCAGACATTGAATCTGGAGGCCGCAAGCCTCTATCTCGAACGCGTCACGCTCACATCCGAGCGCGTCTTGCCACTCGGCGCAGTCACCGAAGATGCAGCGCCCTATTTCTCGATGATCCTCGTCTACAAGGGTGCCGAGCATTGGATCGCCGATCTCACGGGGTCGAACCGATGAAGCCCGCGATCGTCATCCTGTCGACCCATGCGGTGCCGCTGGCGTCCAAGATCGCCGCCGCGATCGGCGGCGATATCCACGGGCTTGCACGCCGGGTGGACGTCAGTGACGTGCCGTTCGAGGACACGGGCGCTCATCTGGCCTCGCTTTATCAGCAAGGCCGCCCGATCGTCGCATTGATGGCGACCGGTGCGATCATCCGGCTTCTGGCGCCGCAACTTGCCGACAAGCATGCCGAGCCGCCGGTCGTTGCCGTCTCCGAGGATGGCGCAAGCGTCGTGCCGCTTCTTGGCGGGCACCATGGCGCCAACGATCTCGCCCGGGCCATCGCGGCTGCACTCTCCGCCCACGCGGCGATCACGACGGCGGGGGATCTGCGCTTCGGCGTGGCGCTCGACGATCCGCCCAGGGGCTACCGGCTGGCCAATCCCCAGGCCGCGCGCGCCGTGATGGCCGATCTCGTTGCCGGCGCCTCCGTCCGCCTCGAAGGGCAGGCCGACTGGTTGCAGGAGAGCCGATTGCCCATCGACGCCGGTGGCGACATTACCCTGAGAGTGACGCACACCGCCCGGAAGCCGGGGCCGCGGGAACTCGTCTATCATCCCGCGACGCTCGTGCTTGGCATGGGCTGCGAGCGCGGTGCTTCTGCGGCCGAAGCCATCGCACTTGCCGAGGACGCATTGTCATCCGCCGGGCTCGCTCCGGAAAGCCTCGCGGCTGTGGCGTCGCTTGATCTCAAGGCGGATGAGACCGCCATCCATGCCGTCGCCGCGCATTTTGGCGTGCCCGCGCGTTTCTTCGATGCGACGACGCTAGAAGCTGAAGTCGAGCGGCTGGAAAACCCGTCCGACATCGTATTTGCGGAAGTCGGATGCCACGGCGTGGCCGAAGGTGCGGCGCTTGCAGCCGTGGGTCCGGAAGGCGCGTTCATCGTCCCGAAGCGCAAGACTCGGGCAGTTACGGCGGCCATTGCGCGGGCAACCGCGCCTTTGGACTCCGAAACCATCGGGCGGGCGCGCGGCACGCTCTTTATCGTCGGCATCGGGCCGGGCAGTGACGCCTGGCGCTCGCCGGAAGTGAGCGGCATGGTGGAGCGGTCGAGCGATCTCGTCGGCTACGGCCTCTATATCGACCTGCTCGGGCGCCTGGCGGACGGCAAGATGCGGCATGATTTTGATCTGGGTGCCGAGGAGCTGCGTGTGCGCCACGCCATGGAGCTTGCGGGCACCGGGCGGACCGTCTCGCTCGTCTGTTCGGGCGATGCCGGTATCTATGCCATGGCGACGCTTGCCTTCGAGCTTCTGGACAAGGCCGGCGGGGAGGCGGGGCTGACGGATGCGGCGCGGCGGATCGAGATCGTCGTCTCGCCGGGTATTTCGGCTCTGCAAGCAGCTGCTGCGCGTGTGGGCGCGCCGCTCGGGCATGATTTCTGCACCATTTCGCTGTCCGATCTGCTGACGCCCTGGGCGGATATCCAGCGGCGCGTCACGGCGGCGGCGGAGGGTGATTTCGTGATCGCCTTCTACAATCCCGTCTCGAAGCGTCGGCGCACGCAGCTCGCGTATGCCCGCGATGTGCTGCTTCAACATCGGCCGGCAGATACGCCCGTGGTGCTCGCCACCAATCTCGGGCGCGAGGGCGAAATCGTTAGGATCGTGCCGCTCGCAGAGCTTCAGGTCGACGATGTGGACATGCTGACGGTGGTGATCGTCGGCTCGTCCGAAACTCGAACGGTCAAGACGGGCGAAGGGCGCACATGGGTCTATACGCCTCGCGGCTATGCCGGGAAGGCGGGAACAGCGATGGGAACAGCGTCATGACGGTCTATTTCATCGGAGCCGGGCCCGGAGCGCCGGATCTCATCACCGTGCGCGGCCTCAGGCTCATCGAGCGCTGCCCGGTCTGCCTCTATGCCGGATCGCTGGTGCCGGAAGAGATCGTGAAGGCTGCACCGGAGGGTGCGCGCGTCATGGATACCGCGCCGATGCATCTCGATGAGATCATCAAGGAGATCGTGGCCGCGCATCAGCGCGGAGAGGACGTTGCCCGCGTGCATTCCGGCGACCCGTCGATCTACGGCGCGGTTGCCGAACAGATGCGCCGGCTCGACGCGCTCGGCATCGATTTCGAAATCGTGCCGGGCGTTCCCGCCTTCGCCGCCGCCGCCGCGAAGCTGAAGACGGAACTCACGCTGCCGGAAATCGCCCAGACGGTGATCGTGACCCGCACCGGCATGAAGGCCTCGGCGATGCCGGAGGGCGAGCAACTGGAAATCCTCGGCCGCTCCGGCGCGACGCTCGCCATCCATCTCTCGATCCGCAACCTCGTCTATATCCGCGAGGCGCTGGAACCTTATTACGGTGCGGATTGCCCGGTCGTCATCGCGTACCGCGCCACGTGGCCCGACGAGCTCTATATCCGCACTACGCTTGCCGGGATGAAGGATGCAGTGCGCGAGGCAAAGATCACCCGGACGGCGCTCGTCATGGTCGGCAAGGTGTTCGGCGATGTCGAGTTCCGAGATTCGGCGCTCTATGACGCCGATTACGCCCATGTGCTGCGCAATCGCGGCAAGAAGCAGCGGGCGACTTCATGAAGGGTCGGCAAGCCTGCGCAAAAGTTCCGCTCCGAGCAGCGCCTCGACGGACGCGTAGCTGTGCAGGCCAACCAGGTTCGGCGGACGGTCGATCATGAGCACCGGGAGGCCGAGCCGACGGGCGGCTTCGATCTTGGCATATGCGCCCCGGCCTCCGGAGTTGCGGCAGACGATCATGTCGATGCCACGCCCAGCCAGCATCGCCTCCTCGGCGTCAACGTCGAGATCGGGCTTGCCGAGCACAAGCACGGCGCGCTCAAAGGGCAGGTCGCTTTCCGGTTCGTCGATCATGCGGATGACGAAGGTCACGTCGGAGCGGCCGGCAAAGGGCGCGATGTGCTGGCGGCCGAGTGCAAGAAGCACCGTTGCATCCGTCGGGATGGCGGTAACGGCATCTGCGATGGTCGCGACGCGCTTCCAGCGATCGCCGTCGACAGGCTGCCAGGCGGGGCGTGCAAGGCTGATAAGCGGGATGGCGCAGAAATCCGCGGCTTTCCCTGCATTGGCAGAGATCGTGCCGGCGAAGGGATGGGTCGCGTCGATCACGAGGTCGACCGCATTGTCCTTGATATATGCCGCGAGACCTTCCGCGCCGCCGAAGCCGCCGACCCGGGTTTCGCCGGCAAGCGGTTTCGGTTCGCGCGTCCGGCCGGCAAGCGAGGTGACGATGCGGGCCTTGCCGGAGGCCGCGAGCCTCGCCGCGAGCTCGGCCGCTTCGCGCGTCCCGCCGAGGATCAGGATCGTTTCAGGCACTGCGGGCAAGAATGTCTCCCCGGCGATCGGTGACGATGATTTCCACGTTCACCGCCGCGCCCCGCAAGGTCGCGATGGCCGTCTCAAGGGCACGCGCCGCAATCAGCGGTGCGAGATCGATGCCCGAAAGGCGCGTCGTCTCAAGCACTTCGAGTGCCGTATTAGCATTGAGAATCCGCTCGCGAAGTTCGGCGTCCACGGTCTCCGCGAGATCGGCGAGGAACGCCATGTCGACCTGGCTGCGCGCGGAATGCAGGTCGAGCGCTCCTTGCGCGAGCTTCGTCAGCTTGGCGAAACCGCCTGCGATCGTCAGCCGCTCGATCGGGTGCACGCGCAGATATTTGAGCAGGCCGCCCGCAAAATCGCCCATGTCGATCAGCGCGATTTCGGAAAGCCCATAGATCGCCTGGGCCGCGGCTTCCGAGGTCGAGCCTGTCGCGGCGATCACATGGGTCAGTCCTTCGGCGCGTGCGACATCGACGCCACGATGGATGGAGTGGATCCAGGCGGAACAGGAAAAGGGGTGCACGATGCCCGTCGTGCCGAGGATCGAAAGCCCGCCGACGATACCAAGCCGCGGGTTCCAGGTCTTTTCGGCGAGCGCCTCGCCACCGGGTATGGAAATCGTGACTTCCACATCCGGCGAACGTCCATGTTCAGTGCAAATCGCTTCGATTTCCGCCCGCATCATGGCGCGGGGGACCGGGTTGATCGCGGCTTCGCCGACTGGCACGGGGAGCCCGGCCTTCGTCACCATGCCGACGCCCGAACCGGCGCGGAAGACGATGCCCACGCCTTGATGCAGGAAGCGGACAGACGCGATCACCGTCGCGCCATGGGTAACGTCAGGATCGTCGCCTGCATCCTTGACGATGCCGGCCGAAGCGACGCCGTCGGCAAGCGTCTCGACAGCAAGCGGGAAGGCGGGTTCTTCACCTTTTGGAAGGCGGATCGTCACGGGATCTGGAAAGTTGCCGGTGACGAGCGCGGTCAGCGCCGCCTTGGTCGCGGCGGTGGCGCAGGCACCCGTCGTCCAGCCACGTCGCAAAGGAGCCGCGCCGCCGTCGCCGGCTGGCTTGCTTCTTTTGCCGCGGGCTGTAGCGTCGTCGACCATGGCTCGCTTATAGGCGAGCGCATTGCGCTGGGAAAGGAGACCGGCCGTTGAGGCAATCATCATCGCCTTTTGCCGGCCTGCCCGAGCTTCTGCCCGGCCATGTCTGGCTGGTCGGCGCCGGCCCCGGCGATCCCGGCCTGATGTCGATGCTCGCGGTCCATGCGCTGATGCAGGCCGATGTGGTCGTGCATGATGCGCTGGTCGATGAAACGTGCCTGCAATGGGCGCGGCCGGGTGCCGAGATGATCTTCGCCGGCAAGCGCGGCGGCAAGCCTTCGCCGAAGCAGCGGGACATTTCGCTCCGGCTCGTCGAGCTGGCGCGCGCCGGACGCCGCGTCCTGAGATTGAAGGGCGGCGATCCGTTCGTGTTTGGCCGGGGCGGGGAAGAGGCGCTGACGCTCGTGGAGCACGAGGTGCCGTTCCGCATCGTGCCGGGCATCACGTCGGGCATCGGCGGTCTGGCCTATGCGGGCATTCCCGTGACCCACCGCGAGACGAACCACACGGTGACCTTTCTCACCGGCCATGATTCGTCCGGCCTCGTGCCGGACCGGATCGACTGGAACGCCGTCGCGAAGGGATCGCCGGTCCTCGTCATGTACATGGCGATGAAGCATATCGGCGTCATCGTCGAAAAGCTTTTGGAGGCCGGTCGTGGGGCGGACGAGCCGATGGCGTTCGTCTGCAATGCTTCGACGGCCGAGCAGCGCGTTCTCGTCACGACGCTCGGGCAGGCGCTTCCGGCGCTTGAGGATGCCGGGCTGGCACCGCCGGCGATCGTCGTTCTGGGCGAAGTCGTGCGGCTGCGCGCAGGCCTCGACTGGCTGGGCGCACTCGGCGGCAAGGCGCTGACAGCCGATCCGATGGGCGATCGGAGCGACCAGAAGCGGGACGCCGGCTGAGATGGCAGGCTTCCTGATAGCAGCGCCGAGCTCGGGGCAGGGCAAGACGACGGTCACGCTCGGGATCCTGCGCGCGCTCAAGCGGCGCGGCATCGCGCTGACGCCGGGCAAAGCCGGCCCCGACTACATCGATCCGGCATTCCACACGGCTGCCGCAGGTTCTGCCTGTTTCAATTACGACCCCTGGGCCATGCGCCCCGAACTCATGCTTGCCAATGCCAGCCTGCAGATGGCGGGCGGCAAGCTTTTCGTGGTGGAAGCCATGATGGGGCTCTTTGACGCGGCGGCAGACGGGCGGGGCTCGTCCGGCGATCTCGCACGGCTCATGCGGCTGCCGGTCGTCTTCGTCGTAGATGCATCGAAGATGTCGCATTCCATCGCGGCGCTCGTTCGGGGCTTTGCCCGCTTCGACGCGGGTGTGATGATCGCCGGCGTGATCCTCAACAATGTCGCGAGCGAGCGTCATGCGGCGATGCTGCGGGATGCGCTCGACCGAGCGGGCATTTCCGTGTTCGGCACGCTGATGCGCGACCCGGCCTTGAAACTGCCCGAGCGACATCTCGGTCTTGTCCAGGCGCAGGAGCACGAGGGGCTCGAAGCGTTCATTGAGTGCGCCGCCGATGCGGTGACGGTCGGCGTCGATCTCGATGCCGTACTGCGCACAGCGGGACTTTTCCGGCAGCCGGAGAGCGAGGCCAATATCGACCGCTTGCCGCCGCCGGGACACCGCATTGCGGTGGCGCAGGATGTCGCTTTCGCTTTCGCCTATACGCACATGCTTTTTGGCTGGCGGCGCCGCGGCGCGGAGGTCTCGTTCTTTTCGCCGCTCGCCGACGAAGCCCCGCCGGCCGATTGCGACGCCATCTACCTGCCGGGCGGGTATCCCGAGTTGTACGCGGGGCAGCTTGCTGCGGCGACGCGGTTTCGCGACGGAATGACCGCTTCACGCGACCGAGGAGCGGCGATCCTCGGGGAATGTGGTGGCTACATGGTGCTGGGTGACGGGCTTATCGATGCCGACGGTATCGAACATCCGATGCTCGGCATGCTGTCGCTGACGACGTGTTTTGCCGAACGTCGGCGCCATCTCGGCTACCGCGTGCTGACGCCCCTTGAAGGCGCGCCGTTCACCGCGCGCCTGAACGCACATGAGTTTCACTATGCGACGATCGTACGGGAGGAGGGCGACCGGCTCTTTTCAGTGACGGATGCACTCGGCACCGATCTGGGACATGTGGGTTTGCGGCGCGGGCGCGTGGCGGGCTCCTTCATGCATTTGATCGACCTTGCGAGTGATGCATGAGCGCATTGCCGCGCCATGGTGGCGGGCTTGCCGCCGCCTGCCGGCTGTTCGGCGGCCAGCCGCGCGACTGGCTGGATCTTTCAACCGGCATCAACCCGCTCGCGGCGAGATTCACTGGGCCGGGCGAAGATATCTGGCAGCGCCTTCCTGATGCCGATCTGACCGCATCCGCGCGCGCCGCCGCTGCCCTGCATTACGGTGTGCCGGACGACCATCCGCAGCCCTTGCCGGTGCCCGGAACTCAAGCCGCGATCCAGACGCTTCCGCGGCTTCTGGTCGGTGGCCGGCGTGTCGTCATCGCCGCGCCGACTTACAACGAATATGCCCGCGTGTTCCGCGCCGCCGGCTGCCAGGTGGATGAACTGCCGGCCGATGATGCGCTCGGAGCGGACGCGGATGCGATCATCGTCGTCAATCCCAACAACCCGGATGGGCGGCTTCTGTCGCGGGCGGATATTCTTGCCGCTGCCGACCGGCTGGCCGCGCGGGGTGGCACGCTGGTCGTCGACGAGGCTTTCGCCGATTGCGATCCGCGCGAGAGCGTGGCGGGCGATGCCGGGGCGCATCAGTCCCTGATCGTGCTTCGTTCCTTCGGCAAATTCTTCGGCCTTGCCGGCCTCCGCCTCGGCTTCGTCATTGCGCAGGAGGCCCGCCTGTCGGCGATAGAGGCGATGATGGGGCCTTGGCCCGTATCGGGCCCGGCGCTGGCGGTCGCTGCCGAGATCATGGCGGATCGCGGCCAGATCGAAGCGATGCGACAGGCGATCGGCGAGCGGAATCGAGAGACACGAAATGTTCTCGAGCAGGCTGGCCTTCATGTCGTCGGCGATGGCGGGTTATTCCTGCTCGTTCAGCATCCTGCAGCAGCGGACATCTACGATCACCTATGCCGTGATCATGTCCTCGTTCGCGCCTTCGACTATCGGCGTGACTGGTTGCGTTTCGGCCTGACGAAGGATGCCTCCGAGGCTGAGCGTCTTGCCGATGTGCTATCGAAATGTCCTGCAATGTCGAAATCCTGACCGGCCATGATCGTCGATCCCGAACGGCAATTGCTCATCCTCACTGCTGCGCTGCTTCTCGATCGCATCGTCGGCGACCCCGACTGGCTGTGGCGGCGCCTGCCGCATCCGGTCGTGATCTTGGGCAAGGCGATCGGTTCTGCCGACAAACGCTTCAACCGAGACGGCGCGAGCCCGGCTTCACGCCGTTTTGCGGGCCGGCTCGTGATCGGGACGCTTCTGGTGGCATCGGCGGTCACCGGCGTTGTTCTGGCGCTGCTGTTCGCGCATGCCAGCGTCGTCGGCGTGCTGCTCGAAATGATCGTCGTCGCTGTGCTTCTCGCGCAAAAGAGCCTGTCGGATCATGTCCAGGCGGTGGCCATCGGCTACCGCACCGACGGTCTCGAAGGCGCGCGTTTCGCGGTTTCTATGATCGTCGGGCGTGATCCGGCGACGCTCGATGAGAAGGGCGTTGCCCGTGCGGCCATCGAAAGTCTTGCCGAAAATTTCTCCGATGGCACTGTTGCGCCGGCCTTCTGGTATGCGCTGCTCGGCCTGCCGGGGATATTCGCCTACAAGATGCTGAACACGGCCGACAGCATGATCGGTCATCGCTCCGTCCGCCACATCGATTTCGGCCGCGCCTCCGCAATAGCCGACGATTGGGCGAACTGGCCGGCAGCGCGGCTGTCGGCTGTGTTGATCGCCGCCGGCGCCTTCGTCCAGGCGGGCCTGAGCGCGGCGCGGCGTGCGCTGAAGGTCGCCTTGATGGATCACGGGCTGCATCGCTCGCCCAATGCCGGCTGGCCGGAATCGGCGATGGCGGGTGCGCTCGATATTGCGCTTGCCGGGCCGCGGACCTATGGCGGCGAGCGCGTGGCCGAGCCGATGCTCAACGCAGCCGGGCGAACCTGCACAATGCCCGATATCGATCGTGCGATCCGCGTCTATGGCTCAGCGTGCTCGGCTTTGCTCGTTCTGACGGTGCTGCTGGCGCTTACAGTTCGTGCTTGATCGCCCAGCGATCGTGGAACCACTGCCACTGGCCAGGATATTCGCGCACCCAGCTTTCCACCTTGTCGTTCAGCATCTGCGCGGTGGCAGCGACGTCGACATTGCCGTTGGCATCCGTGGGGATCGTGACGGCCGGCTCGATTTCGAGGCGAAATCGACCGTTCGGCAGGCGGATCGAGCGAGCGGGATAGACCTCGCAGTTGTATTGGCGCTGCAGTTTGGCCAAAAGCGGATTGGTCTTGACCGGCAGGCCGAAGAATTGCGTCGTGACGCCCTTGTGGAACTTCTGGTCGACGAGCATGCCCACTGCCCCGCCTTCTTCCAGCGTGCGCGCCAGGGTCCAAGCAGCACCTGAATTGGAAGCGACCAGCTTGCCCATGCGGCCTTGGCGCGCTTTCATGACGCGCTCGGCGACATAGCGATTGTTCGGCGGTCGGAAGAGCGCCGTCACGTCGAGATCGAACGCGGAGGCCGCAATCGGCAAAAGCTCGAAATTGCCGGTATGGGCGGTGAAGACGATGAACGGGCGCGGATTGTCGCGCAGTTCTAGAAAGATGTCCGTGCCGGATACTTCGACGATGCCGGTGTTGCCTGCATCGGGATCGTAGTCAAACAGGTCATCCAGAAAGACGTACTCTGCTGCAAGGCGCGCCATGTTGCCCCACATGTCACGCGCGATGTCCTCGCGCTCCGCTTCGGTCTTTTCCGGGTAGGCGCGGCGCAGGTTTTCCATCGCAAGCTTGTGGCGCGACGTCATCGGGCCGATCCGGCGGGCCATGCGATCAACGAAATCGATCGCCTTCGTCGTCGGTAGCATCTGCAAAAGCCCGAGCAGGCCGAAGATCAGCTGCGCCGTTGCCCAGTCGCCGAATTTCTTGAGCGCCAGAACGATGCGGGTGATGAAGAGCTTCAAGCGATGGGTGCCCGTCAATCGATCTTCAGGATGATCTTGCCGAAGACCTGGCGGCCTTCCATGCGCTGCAGCGCGGTGTCGAGATCGTTGAACCCGACCTCGGTGTCGATCACGGGATGCACGATGCCGCGGGCCATCTTCTCCATCGCGTCCGCCATGTTTTCCATGCGGCAGCCGAAGGAACCGATGATCCGCAATTGCTGCTGGAAGACGTGCATCAGGTTGATCGAGGTGGAGACGCCCGAGGTCGAGCCGCAAGTGACCAAGCGACCGCCACGCTTGAGGCAGAGCATGGAGCCGGCCCAGGTGTCGGCGCCCACATGCTCGAACACGACGTCGACGCCCTTCTTCTTCGTGAGTTTGCGCACCACGCCCTCGAAACGGTCTTCGCGGTAGTTGATGACGTGATCGGCGCCGAGCGCCTTCGCCTTCTCGATCTTGTCGTCCGACCCGACCGTTGTGATCACGGTGCAGCCCATCTTCTTGGCAAGCTGGATCGCCGCCGTCCCGATGCCGGAGCCGCCGGCATGGACGAGGATCGTTTCGCCGGGCTCAAGCTTGGCGTTGTCGAACAGCATGTGCTCGACCGTGCCGAAGGTGACCGGGCTGAGTGCCGCAGCCACTGCATCGACGCCGGGCGGGGCGGGGACGAGCAGGCGCGCCGGCAGATTGACCTTTTCCTGCGCGAACCCATCGAGGTGGAAACCGTGTACACCGGAAACGTTTTCGCAGAGATTGTCGCGACCGGCGCGGCAATGGCGGCAAAGGCCGCAGGTGCGGGCGCCATAGATCGCGACGATCTGGCCGGGCTGCAGGTGACCGACGCCGGGGCCGACCGTTTCGACTTCGCCGGCGGCTTCCGCACCGATGACGAGCGGCATCTTGCGCTTGGCAAAGGCCATGCCGCGCCAGCCCCAGACATCGATGTGGTTCAGAGCGACGGCGCGGATGCGCACGGTGACTTCGCCGTGCGTCGGCGGCAGCGGCGGTGCGATGTCGGCGATTTCGAGCTTGCGGTCTTCGATAAGCTGGAGGGCACGCATGCGGAGATTCCTTCGCCTTTCAAGGCGCCTGTTCGGTCTCTTGAAGTGATTGGCCGGTGAGTTAGGCCGGTTCTGCCGTCATGACAAGACAGGCGTTCTGCCCGCCGAAGCCGAAGGAGTTCGACAGAACGCTGGTGACGGCCTTGTCGCGCTTGACGTTCGGCACGACGTCAAGATGGATCGCCGGGTCCGGATTGTCGTGGTTGATGGTCGGCGGCAGCGTGCCATTGGCGATCGTCAGCAGCGAAAACACGGCCTCGATGGCGCCGGCCGCCGTCAACGTATGGCCGATCATCGACTTGTTGGACGAGACCGGCACGTTCGGCAGGTGGTCGCCGAAGACCGACGAGATCGCCAGATACTCCATCTTGTCGTTTTCGGGCGTCGAGGTCCCGTGCGCGTTGACGTAGCCGATCTGGCTTGCGTCGAGCCCGGCATCGGCCATGGCTTCGCGGATCGTCGCGATCGCCGGCCCGCCATCGGGGGAGGAGCGGGTGCGGTGGAAATGATCGGCCTTCTCGCCACAGCCGGCGACGATGCCGAGCACTCTGGCGCCTCGGGCGACGGCGCTTTCGAGCGATTCGAGCACCAGGGCCGCTGCGCCTTCCGCGAGCACGAAGCCGTCACGGTCCTTGGTGAAGGGTTTCGATGCCTTTTCCGGCGGGTCGTTGTGGGTCGAGAGCGCCGACAGCAGCGAGAACCGCACCAGCGATTCGGCCGATACGGAGCCGTCCGTCGCGACTGTTAGCGCGCGGTCGGTGCGGCCCTGGCGGATCGCTTCGACGCCGAGTTGAATCGCGGTTGCGCCCGAAGCGCAGGCGGTGGAAAGCGTCACCGGCAGGCCGCGCGTGCCGAATTTGTCAGCAAGCCGCTCGGAGATCGTGCCGAACAGAACGGCGTGGTGCAGATCGGGGTCGGCGCGCTCGCGCAACACCGCGTTGAAGCGCTCATAGGCGTTGCCCTCGGCCTCGATCGCACGGGCCATGTCGGCATAGCCGAAACGCGTCGACCATTCGGCTTCGATGGGTGGTGCCGCCAGGAAAAGCGGGCCGCCGAATTCGCCGGACAAGCCAGCCTCGCCGAGCGCTTCCTCGGTGGCTTCACGCGCCATGGCGAAGGAGATCTCGGTGGCATTGATCAGCGGAACGTCGACGAATTCGACCGTTCCGGCGATCTTCGTGGACAATCCCTCGGTTGGAAAGCGCGAGATCGGGTGGATGCCCGATACGCCGCCTGAAAGCTTCTGCCAGTTGTCGACCTTGCCGCGTCCAAGCGAGGACACGATGCCCATTCCGGTTACGGCAACGATGGGGCGGCCCTTGTGATCGCGATAGGATGTCATGCCTTGCCTCCGACGCGAGAGAGCCGCGCGAGCCCTTCGCCGCGCACATAGCCGACCGTGGTAACGAGCGCCGTGTCGGCCGGCTTTTCGAGCGCCTTGTCGTCGGTTTCGAATGGAGCGATTGCGGCATCTGCTTTCAATGCGAGCGCTGCAAGGCCGAGGCCGAGCGTGAACTGTGCTTCCAGCGCGTGGCCGGTCACATTGGCGTATCGCCGCAAGATAGCCTCGGGAAAGCTGCTGCGCCAAACCGCCGCTTCGCGCTCGGTGATGCCGACCAGCCCGCTTGCACCCGACAGGATCAGGTCAGGAGAGGCAGTGTTCGCCGCCATGCGTTCGAGGCGCTTTTCGAGACCGTCGTCGTCGCGCGAACCACGATCCCCCTCCACGGAGTCGATCTCTGCGTAGATCGTGGCGCCTCGAGCTGTCGCCTGATCAAGCGATTCCAACACCAGAAAACATGCTGCCGAACCGAGCACGATACCGCCGCCCGCCTGGTTGGACCGTGCCGAAAGCGGCTGCCAATCGCCCTGCGCCAAAGCCTGGACGGCTTCGAAGATGAAATGCATGTCGGGACGCTCGGCCACTTGGCCGCCGCCGACGAGCGCGTGAGTCGACTGGCCGGCGCGGATGCGGGCGAAGGCGATCTCGACCGCTGAAATGCCGGCTGCTTCCTCGCCCATGAAGGTGCGGGACGAGCCCGTCACCTTGTGGACGATCGAGATGTTGCCGGCCATCAGATTAGACAGCTGCGCCAGGAACAGCGTCGGGCGCAGCTCAGTCATCAGCTTTTCGTTGAGAAGTCTCTCGCGGTCGTTGTGGTTCGCCGCCTCGTCGATGATCAGCGTGTCGACGGCCAGATCGCGCTCTCCGCCGCCGGCCGCGACGATCATGTCCATCGAAGCGGTCGCGTCGGCATCGTCCTTCAACCCGGCGTCTTCAAGTGCCAGACCTGCGGTGAAGACGCCGAGGCGCTGCCAGTCGTCCATCTGGCGCTGGTCGCCACGCTTCGGGATTTGCGCCGACCAGTCGATTTCAGGCAGCGGATGCACGGAGTAGGGCGCATAGCGTGCACTGTCGACGACCGGTTCCGGTGCTGCCGTGCCGGCCAGCAACGCTTCATGGGCGGATCGGCCGACACCGAGACTGGTGACGATGCCGACGCCGGTGATGACGACCCTGTGTGGCGCGTTGGTCATGCGGGGTCTCCAGCATTGTCGGCACGGGCCTTGTCGGCCTCCATCGCTTCGAGCAGGCCGATCTCGGTCGCGCGCTTGTGCACGCCGGCAGCCAGGACGGCATTGTCGGCCGGCAGGACGCGCAGCTTCAGCTCGCAATCGGCGATGCGCTTGCCCTCGCGCTTGATCATGCCCTTCATCACGGCAAAGCCCGAACCTTCGTGCTCCAGCGTCGCGGTGACCGACAGCGGCGTGTTCGGCTCGACGAAGGTGCGCAGCTTGGCCTTGTCGACCGAGACCAGGAACGGCATCGAGGCGAAGTTCGTCTTGGCCAGAATGAGATAGCCGGATGCCTGTGCCATCGTTTCGATCAGGAGCACGCCCGGGACAAGCGGAAGGCCGGGAAAATGGCCTTCGAAGACGGGGCTCTTTTCGGGCGTGGTGGAGCGCGCGGTGAGGCTGCCGCTTTCAAGATCGACCGCTTCAACGCGATCGATCATCTGGAAATATTCAAGAAGCATCCCGGCTCCGCCCGCTCATGGGCAAGGGGTTCAGCTTGCCGCCTTTGCGGCGCGCAGCTCGTCGATCTTGGCGCAGAGGTTCTTCAGCACGAAGTATTCTTCGGTCGAAACCTGTCCGTCGTTGACTTCCTGGGTCCACTTTTCGAGTGGGATCTTGATGCCGAATTCCTTGTCGATCGCAAAAACGATGTCCAGGAAGTCGAGACTGTCGATGCCAAGATCGTCGATCGTGTGGCTTTCGGGCGTGATCTGGTCGCGGTCGATTTCGCTGGTTTCCGCGATGATGTCGGCGACTTTGTCGAATGTGGCGGACACGAAGAATTCCTCATCAAATGCCATTTTGCGCAGGAGCTATAGGGAAAAGCCACGGGATTGCCAATGGCCGTGTCGGGCTTTCGCAGGCATGCTGGCTGTTGGGACCGTCCGTGTTTACGCGCCCGGTGAAACTGGCGTATCGCTTGCTTCACGCGACTTCAACGACATGTCAGCCGGAAGGACAGCTCCCATGACCCTCAAGACCTGGCCGCAGGCCGCCCGCCGCCTGATCGGCGTCGCTGCTGGTCGCGAACCCGCCGATACGGTGATCCGCAATGGCCGATGGGTGAACGTCCATTCCGGTGAAATCATCGAGTCGACGGATATCGCGATTGCGGAGGGGCGATTCGCCTATTGCGGCCCGGATGCTTCGGCGATGATCGGGCCGGATACGCGGGTGATCGATGCGGACGGGCGGTATCTCGTTCCGGGACTGTGCGATGCGCACATGCACGTGGAATCGGGCATGCTGACCGTCGGGGAGTTCGTGCGGGCCGTTCTGCCGCATGGCACGACCTCGATGTTCATCGATCCCCATGAGATCGCCAATGTGCTTGGTCTTGCGGGCGTGAAGCTGATGCATGACGAAGCGGTGCTCCAGCCGATCAATGTCTATGTCCAGATGCCGTCCTGCGCGCCCTCCGCGCCGGGGCTCGAGACCACGGGTTACGAAATCACGCCGGACGACGTCGTCGAGGCGATGGCCTGGCCGCAGATCATCGGCCTTGGCGAGATGATGAATTTTCCGGGCGTCGCCAATGCCGACCCGAAGATGCTCGGCGAGATCGCCGCGACCCAGAATGCCGGAAAAACCGTGGGCGGCCATTATGCGTCGCCCGATCTCGGGTCCGCGTTCCACGCCTATGTCGCCGGCGGCCCGGCGGACGATCACGAGGGAACACGCGAAGAGGACGCGATCGCGCGTGTCCGCCAAGGCATGCGTGCCATGCTTCGGCTCGGTTCGGCCTGGTACGACGTGAAGAGCCAGATCACCGCGGTGACCGAAAAGGGGCTCGATGCCTCTAATTTCATCCTGTGCACAGACGACAGCCATTCGGGAACGCTGGTCAATGACGGGCATATGAACCGTGTCGTGCGCCATGCCATCGAATGTGGTGCTTCGCCGATGCAGGCGATCCAGATGGCGACGATCAACACGGCGCGTCATTTCGGTCTGGAGCGCGAGCTCGGTTCGATCACGCCAGGTCGCCGCGCCGACCTGATCCTCACCTCCGACCTCGAATCGCTGCCGATCGACCTCGTGCTGGCCCGCGGCGTCGTCGCTGCGGAAAAGAGTGTCTGCACAGTCGAGCGCGTGGCGTTCGAATACCCGAAAACCGCGCGCGACACGGTCAAGCTCGGCCGCGCGCTGGTGTCGGTCGACTTCGACATCCATGCGCCCAAGGGCGCGGAAATCGTCACGGCGAATGTCATCGGCATGGTCGAGAATCAGGCGCCGACGCGTGCGCTCCAGGTGGAGTTGCCGGTGCGCGACGGCCTCGTGCGCGGCGACCGCGACCGCGATGTCTGCCAGATCGCGCTCGTCGAGCGGCACCGTGCGACGGGCGGCGTGACGAACGGCTTCGTGTCCGGCTTCGGCTACAAGGGCGCCTGCGCGGTCGCATCGACGGTCGCCCACGACAGCCACCACATGATCGTCGTCGGCACGTCGAAGGAGAACATGGCGGAAGCGGCGAACCGGCTGGCGACGGTCGGTGGCGGGATCTGCGTCTTCAAGGACGGCAAGGAGATCGCGCTCGTCGAACTGCCGATCGCGGGCCTGATGTCGGACGAGCCGGCCGAAATCGTGGCCGAAAAGGCGCAGCGCATGGTCGATGCCATGGCCGAATGCGGCTGTACGCTGAACAACGCCTACATGCAGCATTCGCTGCTGGCGCTGGTCGTCATCCCCGAGCTGCGCATCTCCGATCTCGGCCTTGTCGATGTGCGTAAATTCGAGTTCGTGGAGCTGTTCGCCTGATATCGTTCCATCACAGATGCATGAGCGGGGTTGCGATCTGACCGTCTAAATCCATTTAGAAGGTCTGAAATCAACGGATCGAAAATATGCCTCAAGCAGAAATCGGCCTTATCGGCCTCGGCGTTATGGGGAGCAATCTTGCCCTCAACATCGCCGAAAACGCCAGCACCATCGCAGTCGCCAACCGCACGATCGAGAAGGTCGATGCCTTCCATGCCGACGCCGGGCCCCTCAAGGACCGGATCGTCCCCTGCCACTCGCTGGAGGACCTCGTCTCCGCAATCCGCGCGCCGCGCCCGATCATCATCATGACGAAGGCCGGTGAGGCGGTCGACGAGCAGATCGCGGCGCTTCGGCCGCTGCTGGAAGCGGGCGACATCATCATCGATGCGGGTAATGCGAATTTCCACGACACGGTTCGCCGGTCGAAGGAGCTTGAAGGATCGGGCCTCACCTTTATCGGCATGGGCGTTTCCGGCGGCGAGGAGGGTGCGCGTCACGGCCCTTCGATCATGGTCGGCGGCACAGCTGAGGCGTATGCCGTGTCGAGCCCATGCTGAATGCCATCGCGGCGCGTTTCGAGGGCGAGCCTTGCGTTGCCCATCTCGGCAGCGACGGTGCCGGCCATTTCGTCAAGACGATCCATAACGGTATAGAATATGCCGACATGCAGATGATCGCCGAGATCTACGGCATCATGCGCGACGGCCTGCGGATGTCGCCCGACGAGATGGCTGCGACCTTCTCCCGCTGGAACGAAGGTCCGCTCAATTCCTATCTGATCGAGGTGACGGCAAAGGCGCTGGAGACCGCGGACGCCGAAACCGCAAGTCCGCTGGTCGATCAGATCCTCGATAGTGCCGGACAGAAGGGGACCGGGCGCTGGGCCGCCATCGAGGCGCAGATGCTCGGTGTTCCGGCAACGACCATCGAGGCCGCCGTCGCGGCGCGCGTGCTGTCTGCCATGAAGGCGGAACGCGAAGCTGCCGAAACGGTGTTCGGCCCCATCGAACCGCTCGATGCGTCCATCGACCGCGCGACCACCGTCGACCAGCTGGAGCAGGCGTTGCTGGCAGCGAAGATCGCGGCTTATGCGCAAGGGTTCGCAGTGATGGCCGGCGCTTCCACCGACCATGGCTGGGACCTGCCACTCGCGACCATAGCGCGGATCTGGCGCGCCGGCTGCATCATCCGATCGCAGTTCCTCGACGAGATCGCCGCCACCTTCGAGGCCGAGAGCGGGACTGCCAATCTGCTGGTCACGCCGCGGTTCTCGGCGATGATGACGGAGGCGTCCGTCGGCTTGCGCAAGATCGTCGCTCTGTCGGCGTCCTCGGCCATCCCGGCTCCGGCGCTCTCTGCGGCACTCGCCTATTTCGACACCTATCGCCGCGGACGCGGCACGGCCAATCTCATCCAGGCGCAGCGCGATTTCTTCGGTGCGCATGGCTTCGATCGGCTTGACGGATCTGGCCCGCACCACGGGCAATGGAACGCCTGACGCAGGCGTTTCTGCTCCTTTCGAATGCAGCAAACGGAGCCCAAATCGGGCTCCGTTTTCGTTTGGGGGAGGCGGTCTGAAGAATTTTTTGATCGGATGATAAAAAAATTGACGCCCCGGAATTTTCCGCTCATTCTCACCGCAACAAGAAGACACCGGATCGTCAGACCCGCTATAAATCGGCACGCAACGGGGTGGGACCGGGCGGATGACCGAGGGCGCGACCGGCTGAACCCGAGGTGGAACAATGACGATTTCCGTGCCAGCCGCGCGGGACGTGAAGCCTGGCCGGCTCGCGCCCGACGATTATTCGACGAATTTCTCCGACCTGCATCCGCCGCTTGATCGCCACGAGGCCTTCGTGGAGGCCGATCGCTGCTATTTCTGCTACGATGCCCCGTGCATGAACGCGTGTCCGACCTCGATCGACATCCCGCTCTTCATTCGCCAGATCGCTGCCGACAACGCCACCGGGGCGGCCAAGACCATCCTCAAATCCAATATCATGGGCGGCATGTGCGCCCGCGTGTGTCCGACGGAGACGCTGTGCGAAGAGGTCTGCGTGCGCGAAGTGGCAGAAGGTAAGCCGGTCAAGATTGGCCAGCTTCAGCGCTACGCGACCGACCATCTGATGGAGACCGCATCGGCGCATCCCTTCACGCGCGCCGAACCGACCGGCAAGCGGGTCGCGGTCGTCGGCGCCGGTCCAGCCGGTTTGTCCTGCGCCCACCGCCTCGCGGCACTCGGCCATGACGTCACGGTTTTCGATGCCCGCGAGAAGGCCGGCGGCCTCAACGAATACGGGATCGCGGCCTACAAGTCGGTCGACGGGTTCGCCCAGGCGGAACTCGAATTCATCCTCGGCATCGGCGGTATCGAGATCAAACCGGCGACGGCGCTCGGCCGCGACATCGCTCTTTCAGACCTGACGGCCGGCTTCGATGCCGTCTTCCTCGGAATGGGCCTGCCCGGCGTGAACGATCTCGGCCTCGAAGGCGAAGATGCCGAAGGCTGCATCGATGCGGTCGATTATATCGCCAAGCTCCGCCAGACGGACGATCTCGCCGCGCTGCCGGTCGGCCGCCGCGTGGTCGTCATCGGCGGCGGCATGACGGCGATCGACGTCGCGACGCAGGTCAAGCTGCTCGGGGCGGAAGACGTGACCATTTGCTACCGCCGCGGCCAAGATGCGATGAACGCTTCGGAATACGAGCAGGAAGTCGCCAAGACCGCCGGCGTCACCATCCGTCACTGGCTGAAGCCGAAGTCGCTCTTGCGCGGCGAGGGCGGCGCGGTCGTCGGTATCGAACTGGAATACACTGCCCAGCCGAACGGGGCGCTCGTCGGAACCGGCGAGACGATGATCCTGCCGGCCGACCAGGTCTTCAAGGCGATCGGCCAGAGCTTCGATGCCGGACCGCTCGCCGGCACCGATATCCGGCTCGAAAAGGGCCGTATCCTGACAGATGCGGCACGGCGCACCTCACTCGCCAAAGTCTGGGCCGGTGGCGACTGCATCTTCGGAGGTGAGGACCTGACGGTCGTCTCCGTCGAAGACGGCAAGATCGCCGCCATGGACATCCACGCCGCCTTGATGGGCGCTTGAGAAAGGGACGAGACAATGGCTGATCTTTCCACCAATTTTCTCGGCATCAAGTCGCCCAATCCGTTCTGGCTCGCCTCCGCGCCCCCGACCGACAAGGCCTACAATGTCGAGCGTGCATTCGAAGCCGGGTGGGGCGGGGTCGTCTGGAAGACGCTCGGCTCGGAAGGGCCTCCCGTCGTCAACGTCAACGGCCCGCGCTATGGCGCGATCTGGGGGCCGGACCGGCGCCTGCTCGGTCTGAACAACATAGAACTCATCACCGACCGCGACCTTGAGACAAACCTGCGCGAGATCGCCGAGGTCAAGCGGCGCTGGCCGGACCGCGCGATGATCGCCTCGATCATGGTCCCTTGTGAGGAAGCCGAGTGGAAGGCGATCCTGCCGCGCGTCGAAGATACAGGCGCCGACGGGATCGAGCTCAATTTCGGTTGTCCGCACGGTATGAGCGAGCGTGGCATGGGTGCGGCCGTCGGCCAGGTACCGGAATACATCCAGATGGTCGCCGAATGGTGCAAGATTTATTCGCGCATGCCGGTGATCGTGAAGCTGACGCCGAACATCACCGACATCCGCTATCCGGCCCGCGCGGCCAAGCGCGGTGGCGCGGATGCGGTCTCGCTGATCAACACAATCTCGTCGATCACGTCGGTCAATCTGGACACCTTCTCGCCGGAACCATCGATCGACGGCAAGGGATCGCATGGCGGCTATTGCGGCCCGGCGGTGAAGCCGATCGCGCTCAACATGGTCGCGGAAATCGCGCGGGACGGCGAGACGCGCGGTATGCCCATCTCGGGCATCGGTGGCGTCACCACCTGGCGCGATGCGGCCGAATTCATCGCGCTCGGCTGCGGCACCGTTCAGGTCTGCACGGCGGCCATGACCTACGGCTTCAAGATCGTGCAGGAAATGATCGACGGTCTTTCCGACTGGATGGACGAAAAGGGCTACCGCTCGATTTCGGATTTCCAGGGCATGGCGGTTCCGAACGTCACGGACTGGCAGTATCTCAACCTCAACTACGTCACGAAGGCGCGCATCGACCAGGATCTCTGCATCAAGTGCGGCCGCTGCCACATCGCCTGCGAGGACACATCGCACCAGGCGATCACGTCGATGGTCGATGGCGTCCGCCACTTCGAGGTGATGGACGACGAGTGCGTCGGCTGCAATCTCTGCGTCAATGTCTGCCCGGTGGAAGACTGCATCACGATGGAGCAGCTCGTCGCCGGCGCCGATCCGCGGACCGGCCGTCCGATCGACCCGAACTACGCCAACTGGACGCAGCACCCGAACAACCCGATGGCCGTCAAGGAAGCTGCCGAGTAATCGGACGCGTCGTTTTCCTCCCAAAAAGACTTTCGAGCCCCGGTCTGAAAAGCCGGGGCTCGTTTCGTTTGTCTCGCTACGGCGTCTGATGTCGATCTGGCATTGCCTCACGAAGCCGGGTAGGGAGCAGGCATGCGCACAGATGTTCCCCAGGCCTCGATCTCAGACAATTCGGTTCGGCCGGTCACAGCCGGCTACGCGATCGGGCGGGAGAAGTTGTTCGGACATCTCGCAATGGTCGGTTTCGCGCTGATCGTGGCGGTGTCGTTCTCGCTCGGCTCGCGCGCCGCTCCCCATATCGGGCCGGTGGCGCTGAATGCCATCCGGTTTGCCATCGGCGTCGCGATCATGGCGGTGGCGGCAACCGTTCTGCTGCGGGGCACGCCCCACCGCCTGTCGTCGGTGCCGAAGGCGCCCTGGCGCTATCTCGTGCTGGGCGCGCTGATGGCGATCTATTTCGTCACCATGTTCATCTCGCTCGGGCTGACGAGCCCGGTGTCGAGCGGTGCCGTCTTCACGCTGATCCCGTTCATGAGCGCCGGCTTCGGCTTCCTGCTGCTCGGTCAGAAGGTGAGCCCGGTCGTGCTGTTCAGCCTGCTCGTCGCCGGCGCCGGTGCCGTCTGGGTGATCTTCGGCGGACGTCTCGATGCCTTGCTCGGCTTCCAGATCGGCACGGGGGAGGCGATCTTCTTCATCGGCTGCGTCGCCCACGCGATCTACGCGCCGCTGGTCAAGAAGTTCAACCGCGGCGAGCCGCTGGCCTATTTCACGTTCTGGACGCTTTTCGCCACCGGGCTTTGCATCATCGTCTACGGCGCCGGCGAAATCGCCCGCACTGATTGGGCAAACCTGCCCGGCATCGTCTGGCTGACGGTCGTCTATCTCGCGATCTTCGCGACGGGAGTCAGCTTCTTCCTCCTCCAATACGCATCGATGCGCCTGCCGGTCTCGAAGGTGTTCGGCTATTCCTACCTGATCCCGAGCATTATCATCGTGCTTGAAGGCCTGTCCGGGGCAGGGTGGACGACGATGAGCGTGCTGGCCGGCGCGCTCGTCACCGTGCTCGGCCTCGTGGTTCTCGTGGTCGCGGCCGACTAGACCTTCTTGTCGTCGAAAAAGATAAGATCGACGCCGGCATCGGCGAAATTGGCGAGGTCGGCTGCCGTTGCCTGGCCCTGCGGCGACTGCAGTCCCTCGTTGATGGCCGAGAGCGACTCGAAAGACAGCATTGCGATCAGATAATAGGGCGCTTCACCGTCGGGCGTCGCGATCGACGAGGTGCTGATCTCGTAATTCGTCAGGCCTGGAATGGTCTTCGCGAGCGGAATGTGCGTGTCGCGATAATAGGCATCGAATTTCTCGGTATCGGCAGGCTTCTTGTAGAGCGCGATGAGCTTGGCCATGGTCGGATCCTCCCCGGGGTGCTTGCGCACTCTTGCAGCGGTCGACGACCGGGACAATCGCGACCTTGGTGCGGGTCGCGATTTCAGGATCGCGGACGGATGCCGTTCAGGAGAATGGTCAGCACCGCCTGCGCGGTCTGCTCGTGGTGGCCCGGCTGATCGACCTGATGGCCGAGCACGGCGCGGATCTGGACGTCGAAGTCCGCGTAGTGTTGCGTCATTGCCCAGATGCTGAAGATCAGATGATAGGGATCGACGGGCGCAAGCCGGCCTTCGCTGGTCCAGCGTGAGAGAACGGCGGCCTTCTCGCGCACCAGTTTCTTCAAATGGGTCTCGAGAAAATGCCCGATGCGGGGAGCGCCGTGAAGAATCTCGTTGGCGAAGAGCCGCGAGGCCTCGGGCTTGCGCGCCGACATTTCGAGCTTCAGCGTGATGTAGCGGCGCAGTTCCTCGATCGGGTCGCCATTCGGATCGATCGCCTCGAACGGGTCGAGCCATTCCTCAAGCGTCTTCTCCAGCACCGTGACGTAGATATCGTCCTTGCGCGGGAAATAATAGAGGAGGTTCGGCTTCGACATGCCGGCCTTTTCCGCGATCTGATCGATCGTCGATCCGCGAAAGCCGTAGGTGGAGAAAATGTCGAGGGCCGCATCGATGATCAGGCCGCGGTTGATCGCCTGTATGCGCGTGCGCTTCTCGGCCGGTTGTTGATCCTCCGACAGCCGCGACTTGCGCGATCTGGGCTTTGCACGAACGTCCATTCCCATTCCCCCGAGCCGGCCGAAAGGCATCGCGCGCACGCCATCTGGCCCGCTCGACGAGCCGCTAGTATGAGCCACGACACCAGCCCCGACCCGGGCCCCAACTCGGCCCAGGACACGAGGTTGTGGCTGGAGCGGCGGCTTGCAGAAATCGGGCTTGACCGGCCTATGCTGCTCTTCTAGCGTACATTTTGACCAATCAGTCAAGTTTTTGAAGGTCTTCGCGAAGAAAGACCTCCGCTTGCGCGGGACGGGCGGATTGGCCAGGGGATCAACATTTTCAGGCATGGCGGCAGGCGAGTGGCCACGATCATGCGGGAGGCATGCCGCTCATGGCCAGCGCACCTGTGAGAACCAACAATCTTGAAGCTTTCTGGATGCCGTTCACCGCGAACCGGCAGTTCAAGCAAGCGCCGCGCATGTTCGTGTCGGCCGACCGCATGCATTACACGACATCGGACGGCCGCCAGGTGCTTGACGGCACGGCAGGTCTCTGGTGCTGCAACGCCGGTCACAATCGCCCGAAGATCGTAGAGGCGATCCGCCAGCAGGCAGGCGAGCTTGACTACGCGCCGGCCTTCCAGATGGGTCATCCGAAGGCGTTCGAACTTGCTTCGCGCCTGACGCAGATCACGCCGGAAGGCTTCGACCACGTCTTCTTCACCAATTCGGGTTCGGAGTCGGTCGACACCGCGCTGAAGATCGCGATCGCCTACCAGCGCGCCAAGGGCAACGGCTCGCGCTTCCGGCTCATCGGTCGCGAGCGCGGCTATCACGGCGTCAATTTCGGCGGCATTTCCGTCGGCGGCATCGTCACCAACCGCAAGATGTTCGGAACGCTGCTGACCGGCGTCGACCACATGCGCCACACGCATGATCTGGACCGCAACGCTTATACGGTCGGCGAGCCGGAGCATGGCGCGGAACTGGCCGACGACCTGCTGCGGATCGCGACCCTGCATGATCCATCGACCATCGCTGCCGTGATCGTCGAGCCAGTGGCCGGCTCAACCGGCGTGCTTGTCCCGCCGAAGGGCTATCTGAAAAAGCTGCGCGAAATCTGCAACCAGCACGGTATTCTTCTGATCTTCGATGAAGTCATCACCGGTTACGGCCGCCTCGGCACGCCGTTCGCGGCCGACTATTTCGGCGTTACGCCGGACATCATGGTCACGGCAAAGGGGCTGACCAACGGCGTCATTCCGATGGGCGCGGTGTTTGTGAAGAAGGACATCTACGATGCCTTCATGACCGGCCCCGAGCACCTGATCGAGTTCTTCCACGGCTATACCTATTCGGGCAATCCGATCGCTTCCGCCGCCGCGCTCGGCACACTTGACACCTATCAGGAAGAAGGCCTGCTGACCCGTGCGAGCGAGCTTGCACCCTACTTTGCCGAAGCGCTCCATTCGCTCAAGGGCTTGCCGCACGTCATCGATCTGCGCTCGATCGGCCTGGTGGGCGCAATCGAACTGGAGCCGATCGCCGGCTTGCCGACGAAGCGCGCCTTCTCGGCATTCCTCAAGGCCTACGACGCGGGGCTGCTCATCCGCACGACCGGGGACATCATCGCGCTGTCGCCGCCGCTGATCATCGAAAAGGGCCAGATCGATTTCATCTTCGACACGCTGAAGGACATCCTGACGTCACTCGAGTGACGGCGCTTTTTGCGCGCACCAATCGAAAGCATTTCTTATATGGAAGGAACCGCCATGGCACTTGCTGGAAACATGCGCATCGACGGCGATCGCCTGTGGGACAGCCTGATGGAGATGGCGCAAATCGGCCCAGGCCTTAGGGGTGGCAACAATCGCCAGACCTTGACCGACGAAGACGGCGAGGGACGGCATCTCTTCAAGCGCTGGTGCGACGAGGCGGGCCTCACCATGGGCGTCGACGAGATGGGCAACATGTTCCATCGCCGCGAGGGCACCGACCCGGACGCGCTTCCGGTCTATGTGGGCAGCCATCTCGACACGCAGCCGACCGGCGGAAAATATGACGGCGTGCTCGGTGTTCTGGGTGGGCTCGAAGTCATCCGCACGCTGAACGATCTCGACATCAAGACCAAGCATCCGATCGTCGTCACCAACTGGACGAACGAGGAGGGCACGCGTTTCGCCCCGGCCATGCTCGCCTCCGGGGTCTTTGCCGGCATCCACGCGCTCGACTGGGCGCTGGAGCGTGCCGACGCCAAGGGGCTGAAATTCGGCGCCGAGCTCGAGCGGATCGGCTGGAAGGGCGAAGAGAAGATCGGCGTTCGAAAGATGAAGGCGTTCTTCGAGCTGCACATCGAGCAGGGTCCGATCCTCGAGCTGGAAGGCAAAGATATCGGTGTCGTCTCGCATGGCCAGGGGCTGTGGTGGCTGCAGGTGACGCTGACCGGCAAGGACGCCCATACCGGCTCGACGCCGATGCCGATGCGCCGCAATGCCGGTCTCGGAATGGCGCGCATCACCGAACTCGTCCACACCATCGCCATGGATCATCAGCCTAACGCGGTCGGTGCGATCGGCCATTGCGAGGTGTTCCCGAACTCGCGCAACGTGATCCCCGGCAAGGTCGTCTTCACCGTCGACTTCCGCTCGCCCGACCAGGCGACGCTTGATGCGATGAAGGCACGTTTGGAGGCAGAGGCGCCGAAAATTGCGGCAGAGCTCGGTATCGAGATCGAGATCGAAGCGGTCGGACATTTCGATCCCGTCACCTTCGACGCGGGCTGCGTCAAGGCTATCCGCGACGCTGCCGAACGTCTTGGCTACAGCCACCGCGACATCGTATCGGGGGCCGGTCACGACGCCTGCTGGATCAACCGCGTCGCGCCGACCGCGATGGTCATGTGCCCCTGCGTCGACGGCCTCAGCCACAACGAGGACGAAGAGATTTCCAAGGAATGGGCGAAAGCCGGCGCCGACGTCCTGTTCCATGCGGTCGTGGAGACGGCGGAGATCGTGGAGTAGACTGGCACGCCAATTGGATCGATGGAGGCAGTCATGGGACGGCCAAGAGAACGGACGGAAGAGGAACGAGCTGAGTTAATCGCGGAAGGGTATCGACCCATCGAGGTCTGGGTGCCGAACTTCGCAAATCCGAAGATGCTTGCCCTCGCTGTGGCTGAAGCGAAGAGGATCGCGCTGGCCGATGAGGAAGAAGACATCGGCAATTGGATCGACGCGGTTCAGCAGGACATGTGGGAAGGCCAGGACCAGATATGAGGCGAGGCGATGTGGTGGTCGTTTCCTTGCCAGGCGACATCGGGAAACCGCGACCTGCAGTCATTGTCCAGGCAGATGTGCTCAATGACAATCTACGGACGGTGGTTCTGTGCCCGCTGAGCAGTTTTTCGTCAGATCCGAGTTTTTCCGTGTTGCCGTCGAGCCCACGATCGAGAACGGACTTAGATTGCCGTCGGAGATTATGGTGGACAAGATTCAGTCGGCCAATCGATCGCGCATCGGGGAGGCCATCGGGCGGATGGATGACGACACGATGAACCATTTGGCCCGGTCCCTGACGATCGTCCTTGGCCTCGTTGACCTTTAACTTGGGAGCATTCATGTCCACCAAAGTCATCAAGAACGGTACGGTCGTCACCGCCGATCTCACCTATGAAGCCGATGTGCTGATCGAAAACGGGGTGATCACGCAGATCGGGCCGAACCTTGCGGGCGACGAGGTGCTGGACGCGACGGGTTGCTATGTGATGCCGGGCGGCATTGATCCGCATACCCATCTGGAGATGCCCTTCATGGGCACCTATTCGTCGGATGATTTCGAGAGTGGCACCAGGGCGGCGTTGACCGGTGGCACGACTATGGTCGTCGATTTCTGCCTGCCCGCGCCGGGGCAGTCGCTGCTCGAAGCGCTGCAGGCCTGGGACAACAAGTCGACCAAGGCGATGTGCGACTACTCCTTCCACATGGCGGTCACCTGGTGGGGCGAGCAGGTCTTCAACGAGATGGAGACGGTCGTTCGCGAGAAGGGCATCAACACCTTCAAGCATTTCATGGCCTACAAGGGCGCGCTCATGGTCAATGACGATGAGATGTACGCGTCTTTCCAGCGCTGCGCCGAGCTTGGCGCGCTGCCGCTCGTCCATGCCGAGAACGGCGACGTCGTCGCCTCGCTCCAGCAGAAGCTGCTCGCCAATGGCAACAACGGCCCGGAAGCACATGCCTATTCGCGCCCTCCGCAGGTGGAAGGCGAGGCGGCCAACCGTGCCATCATGATCGCCGACATGGCGGGGGTTCCGCTCTATATCGTCCACGTCTCGTGCGAAGAAGCGCATGAGGCGATCCGCCGTGCCCGCCAACTCGGCAAGCGCGTCTATGGCGAGCCGCTCATCCAGCATCTGGTCCTCGACGAAAGTGAATACCAGCACCCCGATTGGGATCACGCCGCACGTCGCGTCATGTCGCCGCCATTCCGTTCCAAACTGCATCAGGACGGTCTTTGGGCGGGCCTTGCAGCCGGTTCGCTGCAGGTGGTGGCGACGGACCACTGCGCGTTCACCACAGAGCAGAAGCGGTACGGCCGCGACGATTTCACCAAGATCCCCAACGGCACGGGCGGCCTTGAAGACCGCCTGCCGGTGCTTTGGACGAAGGGCGTCGCGACAGGCAGGTTGACAATGAACGAGTTCGTGGCGGCGACGTCGACGAACATCGCGAAGATCCTCAACATGTACCCGAAGAAAGGCGCGATTCTCGTCGGTGCCGATGCCGACATCATCGTGCTCGACCCGAAGGCGAAGAAGACGATCTCCGCGGACACGCAGGCCTCGGCGATCGACTACAACGTGTTCGAGGGTGTCGAAGTGACAGGCCTGCCGCGCTTCGTTCTCACGCGCGGCCATGTCGCTGTGCGTGACGGCGGCTTTGAAGGGCGCATGGGCCACGGCCAGTTCGTCGCGCGCAAGCCTGATCAGCCGGTCAACCGCGCGCTCTCCACCTGGAAGGAACTGACCGCTCCCCGCAAGGTCGAGCGCACCGGCATTCCGGCGAGCGGGGTCTGATGAACGTGGCGATGCCCGGACAGACGATGCAGAGCGATCCTGTGGCGGCAAGCTTTGGCAAGCCGGTCATCGAAGCGCGCGACCTCGATCTCACCTTCCAGACCGGCGACGGCCCCATCCATGCCCTTTCGAAGATCAATCTCACGATCCGGCAGGGCGAGTTCGTGTCCTTCATCGGCCCGTCCGGCTGCGGCAAGACAACGCTTCTGCGCGTGATAGCGGATCTGGAACAGCCGACCGGCGGCACCATCTCGGTCAACGGGCTCAGCCCGGAAGCCGCGCGCAAGGCGCGGGCCTACGGGTATGTCTTCCAGGCGCCGGCGCTCTATCCGTGGCGCACGATCGGCAAAAACATCGCACTGCCGCTCGAGGTCATGGGCTTCAGCGCGGCCGAGCGTCAGAAGCGTATCCGCGACAATCTCTCGCTGGTCGATCTCTCTGGCTTCGAGAACAAGTTCCCCTGGCAACTGTCCGGCGGCATGCAGCAGCGCGCATCGATCGCGCGCGCCCTGTCGTTCGATCCGGACATGCTTTTGATGGACGAGCCCTTCGGCGCGCTGGACGAGATCGTGCGCGACCATCTGAACGAGCAGTTGCTGCAGCTTTGGGCAAAGACGCAAAAGACCGTGGCTTTCGTCACACACTCGATCCCGGAGGCCGTCTTCCTTTCGACGAAGATCGTTGTGATGAGCCCGAGACCGGGCCGCATCCACGAAGTGATCGATTGCGACCTCGGCGAGGACCGTCCGCTGGAGATCCGCGAAACACCGGAGTTCCTCGCCATTGCCGCGCGCGTCCGTGACGGCCTCAGGGCAGGGCACAGCTATGATTGAGCACTGCGTGCAATGACGACGATCACAGCCCCCCGTCGACGCCTGACCGAGGGCCGCGCCGTGCCGGTGGCGACGATGGTGCTTGCCATCCTCGTCATCTGGTATGCCTGCACGATCTGGCTCAATGCGCGTTGGCAGTTGCAGGTGTTCGATCGCGCCGGCCAGGCGGACTGGACGGTCTGGCAGTTCATCGCCGGCACATTCGCGCAGGACCGGCCGGTTCTGCCGGCGCCGCACCAGGTTCTGGTGGAACTGTGGAATTCGGTGGCGATGCAGGAGGTCACCTCGCGCCGCAGCCTCGTCTACCACGCCTGGATCACGCTCTCGGCGACGTTGCTCGGCTTCGTCATGGGCACGGCGCTCGGCATCGCGCTCGCCGTCCTGATCGTGCACAACCGCGCGGTCGATCGGTCGCTGATGCCTTGGCTGATCGCATCGCAGACGATCCCGATCCTTGCGATCGCGCCTATGATCGTGGTCGTTCTCGCATCCATTGGCCTGACCGGCCTCGTGCCGAAATCGCTGATCTCCACCTATCTGTCGTTCTTCCCCGTCGTCGTCGGTATGGTGAAGGGCTTTCGCAGCCCCGATGCGCTGCAACTCGATCTCATGCGGACGTATCACTCCTCACGCGGCCAGGTGTTCGGAAAGTTGCGCTGGCCGAGTGCGATGCCCTATCTCTTCACATCGATGAAGGTCGGCGTCGCGGCGAGCCTCGTCGGGGCGATCGTCGGCGAATTGCCGACAGGTGCTGCCGGCGGTCTCGGTTCGCGCCTGCTTGCCGGCAGCTATTACGGCCAGACCACGCAAATCTGGGCGGCTCTCTTCATGGCGGCGGCGCTTTCCGCGACGCTGATCTTCGTGATCGGTGTCGTCGAGCGCATCGTGCTGAAGCGCATGGGAGTCCGGCCATGAACGGCGGATGGATCGCATTCGCGCTCGTCGTTTGGCTGGGTTGCTGGGCGGCCAACGAATATCTCGTGCGGGTCGAGACGCGAAAGGCGAGCACCCGCCGCGCGATCGATCTCGTCGTTCCGCTGCTCTTCGGCGTCTCGCTGCTTGCACTATGGGAAGGCCTGGTGCGCGGCTTCAACGTTCCGCCGGTGCTGTTGCCGCCACCATCCGCCATCTGGGTGCAGATCACTAATTCCGTGCCGACGCTCTGGGCCGATTTTCGTCAGACCTTCCTGAAATCGGTTCTCATCGGCTACGCCATCGGCTGCGCGTCGGGACTCGTCGTCGCCATCGCGATCGACCGCTCTCCTTTTCTCAAGCGTGGCCTGCTGCCGATCGGGAGCTTCGTCTCCGCGCTGCCGCTCGTCGGCATCGCGCCGATCATGGTGATGTGGTTCGGTTTCGACTGGCAGTCGAAGGCGGCCGTCGTCGTCGTGATGACGTTTTTCCCGATGCTGGTGAATACCGTCGCCGGCCTTGCCGCCGCCAATGCGATGGAACGCGACCTGATGCACACATATGCGGCCAGCTACTGGCAGGGGCTTTTCAAGCTGCGTCTTCCTGCCGCCTGGCCGTTCATCTTCAATGCGCTGAAGATCAACTCGACGCTGGCGTTGATCGGCGCGATCGTGGCGGAATTCTTCGGCACGCCGATCGTCGGCATGGGGTTCCGAATTTCGTCGGCCATCGGGCGCCTGCAGGTGGATATGGTTTGGGCCGAGATCGCGGTTGCCGCGCTCGCCGGCTCGCTCTTTTACGGGTTGATCGCGCTCCTCGAGAAGCGCGTCACCTTCTGGCATCCGTCGGTCCGTGGTGGACGGACGGGACAATAAGGGGAATGGCACAATGAAGAAACTTCTCGCCTCCACGATGCTTGCCGGCCTGATGATGACGGGCGCCCACGCCCAGGATCTGGAACCGCTGACCTTCCAGCTGAAATGGGTGAACCAGGGTCAGTTCGCCGGTTATTTGGTCGCCAAAGATCTCGGCTACTACGAAGAGGAAGGCCTCGACGTCACGATCAACCCGGGCGGTCCGGACATCGCGCCCGAGCAGGTCATTGCCGGTGGTGGTGCCGACGTGATCACGACCTGGATGGCGGCAGCCCTTGCTGCGCGCGAGCGCGGCGTGCCGATCGTCAACATCGCACAGCCATTCCAGGGCTCGGCGCTGCAACTCGTCTGCTCGGAAGAAAGCGGCGTAACGTCCACCGACGACTTCCCCGGCAAGACGCTCGGCGTCTGGTTCTTCGGCAACGAGTATCCGTTCTATGCCTGGATGGCGAAGCTCGGCTACGAGACCGAAGGTGGCGACGAGGGCGTCGAAGTGCTGCGCCAGGCCTTCTCCGCCGACCCGCTGCTGCAGGGCCAGGCCGACTGCATCTCCACCATGCGCTACAACGAGTACAAGCAGATCCTCGATGCCGGCATTCCTGAAGACAGCCTGACCGTCTTCAACTTCCTCGATCAAGGCGTCGGCATGCTGGAAGACGGCATCTACGTGCTTGAGGAAGACCTGGCCGACGAAGCCTTCGTCGACAAGATGGTTCGCTTCGTTCGCGCGTCCATGCGTGGCTGGGAGTACGCCAAGGAGAATCCGCAGGAGGCTGCCGAAATCGTTTTGGAGAACGACATGTCCGGCGCGCTTCAGCTTGAAAGCCAGGTCTATCAGGTCGAAGAAGCGGCAGCGCTCGTGGGCGACAGTGCAGCACTCGACGAGGCAGCTTACGACCAAACGGTCCAGACGCTGCTGAACGCCGTGTCGCCGGACAACCCGGCCATCAGTGCCGAGCCGGAAGGCGCGTTCTCGACGGTCGTCACCGACCAGCTCTGAACGGCACGCGCTCGCATCGGGCGCTTGACATCGGTTTGAATTCTGTGCAGCCGGCGGAACCAAGTCCCGCCGGCTGCATTTTTCCATCGAAACGATCCCATGAGAGGACGAACCGATGGAACATATTGCAGCGATTATGGTGCTTATCGGGTGTGGCCACGGCGATATCGAATGCCGTGAACTTTCCGCACCGACCGTCGGTTATGAAACGGTGCAGATGTGCGAGCAGGAGATGGAGCCTGTCCTGCGCAGCATCAGCAACGACCACCCCGTGGTTTATGGTCAGTGCGCAGTCGTTGACCCGGCTGATTTCGAGCAGGACGCGATCGTTGCATGGGACTTCAACACGAGCGGTGAGCTTCTGGTCGATGTCGTCGCGGGCGACTCACTTTATGCCTCGAGCGACGTCGCCGTAACGAAGACATCGCGTCAGTAAGCCCGGAACCAATCGGCGACTTTCGCGTTTCGTGTGCGATGCCAGGCGTCGGAGGGGAGTGTGGGCTCCCGGTCTTGCAATCGGTCACCCGCGGAAGTCTCCGCTCCAGTTTCGGTTATGGGAATAACATCATGAAAAAGACACTCGCAATCGCCCTTCTCGCCCTCCCGCTCGCAGCATGCACGCAGACGCAGCAGGGTGCTGTCGTCGGTGGCGTTGGCGGCGCAGCAATCGGTGCGGCAGTTGGCGGTACGGATGGCGCTCTGATCGGTGGTGCAGCGGGCGCAGTCGGCGGCGCATTGATCGGCCGCGCGTCTGAGAACAACAACCAGTGCATCTACGAAGATCGCTACGGCCGTCGCTACACAGCTGCTTGCTGATATCGATTCAAGATCGCATTCAAGCGCGCCGCAGAAATGCGGCGCGCTTTTTTGTGCGATTTGAGTTGTGGAGGTGTGACGGCGACAGCCGTGCCGTCAGCGTGAAACGACGCTCGCGACCAGTCGGTTCTCCTGGAAATTATCCAGGAATCGCTCATCGAAATCTGCGTATTCGATCGACCGGGCAGGGTCGGGAAATCCGACGATCCCATTGTTCACAGAAAGTAGGCCTTCGCGCTGAAGCTTGCGCAAATTCTTGTTCGTGTGAACAAGTGAAAGGCCCATCGTGTCGGAGATCTGCTCTTGCGTCATCATCAGCTTGAAGCCGTTTTCGTCGGCGCCGCCGATGACGCGCAGTCTGCACCAGAGCTCCAGCATGAAATGCAGAATGCGCTGGCTGGCGGGGCGGGCGCCGAGCGAAACATTGTGCTCGCTGAGAATGTTGAAGTTACGCACGGCCATCCAGTCCAGGCCAGACGCGAGAACCGGATATTTCTGATAGACTTCGAGCAGCCTGATCGGCTCGATCACGGCGGTCTCGAGTTCCGTCAGAGCAGCGACCGAGTAGGATGCGCGCCTCTGGAAATTGATGTGGAGGCCGATGAAGTCGCCGGGAAGAGCCACTCCGATGATCTGACGGCGGCCTGCCTTGGTGATCTTGTACTTGATGGCCCAACCGCGACGCACCAGAAAGCACACGCGGAAGTCGTCGCCATCGACGACGAGATCTTCGCCGCGCTGATAGGCGACGCGGTTGATCTGAAGTTGTTCGAAGAAGTCGACTTCCTCTTCGTTCAAGAGAACGGTGTTGGCAAGCCGATGTACAGCAGCGCTCATTGCGGCTGAAGTCGCACTCTTGATGGTCGTTGCCATTCTGAACCGCTAATGCCCAAACTGGGGGCACACCCCCGTGCCCCTACCAAGCATACTGATAGCATGTGCAGGGCCGGTGATCCCAGCGCTTTCGTCGCCGGAATCCCCTGCATTCGTCATGCCTGTCCGTATGTGTTTCCAGCCGCGAAATTCGTGTTCCAGAAGACCAGATGCCCAATTGCGTCGGCAATTGCTATGTCATAAGTAAAAGACGGGAGCGGGGGCTACACGTTACATCGGCGACGATTTCCAGTTAACAGGTTCTTCATAAATGAATTTGCCCCCGGAAGGTGGCGGTCCCTTGTCCAATTTGTCTGCTCTTATATTAGAAGACGCGTTTCTTATCGCGTATGAAGCCGAGCAGGCATTGCTGGAGTTGGGTGCCAACAGCGTTGTGATCTTTCAGGACCTGGTCGAGGCTATCGAAGCCATCAACCGGTCCGACCGCTTTGATCTGGCCGTTTTAGACCTGTCACTGTCGGATGGAAATTCGATCGAATTCGCAAAGACGATCAAGGCGCGGGGCATTCCGTTCGTCTTCACCTCGGGCTACGCCAAGCCGGAAGAGGTCGCGACCGAATTCCCGGACGTACCCTATCTCGAAAAGCCCTATCACTTTGACAGGCTCAAGCAGGTCATCCAGGATTTGCTGAAGAATCGATAGCAGGGGACCAGCCGGATCTTTCGATCCGGCTGAACGCGTTACATGTTCGAACGGCTCGAGCCGGTCATGATCTGACGCGTCACGGCATCTGGACCGAATTCATCGTCCGCTTCGACGCTCATCAGTTCTGCAAGGCGCGTGCGTGCGCGGCTGACACGGCTCTTGATCGTGCCGATGGCGCAATTGCAGATCTCGGCGGCTTCTTCATAGGAAAAGCCCGAGCCACCAACCAGGATGATCGCTTCCTTCTGGTCGGCAGGAAGCAGCTCGAGTGCCTTGCGGAAGTCCTGCAGGTCAAGGTGACCCATCTGTTCGGGATGGCCGGCCATCCGCGCGGCATGGATGCCATCAGCGTCTGAAACTTCACGGCCCTTTTTACGCATTTGAGTGTAGAACTCGTTGCGCAGAATGGTGAACAGCCAGGCCTTGAGATTGGTGCCGCGTTCGAAACTGGACTGTTTCGCCCACGCCTTCATCAACGTTTCCTGGACAAGGTCGTCTGCTCTGTCGGCCGAACCGATCAGCGACATTGCGAACGCGCGCAGGTTGGGAACGACGGCGAGAAGATCCTTTCGGAACGCCGACAGGTCGGCGGGATCAGGCTCACCCATTCGAGCGATCCTTTTCTGCGCGCTCCAGGCTGGCGAGCAGGTCCATGAATTTATCGGGGACGGGTTCTTGCGCCACTTCGTCGTACATGGACTTCAGGCGTTTGCCGATTTGCGACGACGAGAGATCGTCCAGCGGCCGCTGCGACGCTGCGCCACCGGATCCCTCACTCTTAGTTGAATTCATATGCAATGGTATCCTTTCCGACCCCTACTCGCAGCCGGGCAACGCAGCTTGTTCAAAATTGTTCCAGTCTATAGGGAACTTTTTTTGACATTCGATTGTTTATCACACGGCGACGCACATCCGACTTTCCATAGCGCGCCCATTCGAGGGAGTTCCATATGTCTTTAGCTGCCGAGCTTGCTCCGCACCTTCCATTCTTGCGGCGTTTTGCACGCTCGCTTACCGGTTCCCAAAGCAGCGGCGACGCTTACGTCACGGCGGTGCTCGAGGCGCTGATTGCCGATGTCGATCTGTTTCCACGTGGCCACGATGCAAAGATCGGGCTCTATAAAACCTTTGCAACGATCTGGAAGTCCATCGAGGTGAATGTCACCCCGCACTCTGGTCTCGGTGGCATGGACAAGAGCGATCATAACCTCCAGATGATCGCGCCGTTGCCGCGTCAGGCTTTCCTTCTCGTTGCCGTCGAAGGATTCTCGAAGTCGGAGGGTGCCGAAATCCTGTCCATGTCGGAAGACGACTTTTCCGAGCTGCTCGTTCAGGCATCGCGTGACATCGCTCAGCAGGTTGCGACCGATGTGATGATCATCGAAGACGAGCCGCTAATTGCCATGGACATCGAGAACCTGGTCATCGACCTCGGCCACTCGGTTACCGGCATTGCGCGCACGCACTCTGAAGCAAACGCGCTTTTCGCCAAGAAGAAGCCCGGCATCATTCTGTCGGACATTCAGCTCGCCGATGGCAGCTCCGGCATTGATGCAGTGAACGACATCCTCAAGGAAACCGACGTTCCGGTGATCTTCATTACGGCATATCCGGAGCAGCTCCTGACGGGCAAGCGGCCAGAGCCTGCTTTCCTTGTAACGAAGCCTTTCCAGCCAGATATGGTGAGGGCTCTCATCAGCCAGGCACTGTTCTTCAACCGTCAGTCCGACAAGAAATCGGCAGCCTGACGCTCCGCACGAGTTCGGACCTATCAAAGCCCGATGCGATCATCGATCGCATCGGGCTTTTTCTTTATTTGGCGCCAATACAAAAACGCCGCTCGATGAAGGAGCGGCGTTTTAGAAATGCTAAGATGGTGACTGCCGGTTAGTGGCGCGAACGCCACTCATCCACCTGACGTTCTGCTTCGTCTTTTTCGATGCCATAACGCTGCTGGATAAGGCCTGCCAGTTCCGTGCGGCTGCCCTTGGCGCGATCGAGATCGTCATCGGTCAACTTGCCCCACTGCTGCTGGGCCTTGCCACGGAACTCGTTCCACTTACCTTCGATGATGTCCCAGTTCATTAGGCATCTCCTTGTTCGTTGATGAGAAGCTCGTCTTGGCTTCTTCATTAGAAAAACGCTTCAGGCAGGAGCCGGTTCCGACATTTGCGGGTGGCGGCCAAGAAAAAGCCCGGTCGAAACCGGGCTTTTTGCAGATTTGGGCTTGGTCGGAACCGCGATCAATGAACCTGCGGTGTCGTCGTCGTCGATGCGGTCGTTGCCGGCGCAGCCGACTGGGCTGTCGTCGATGCGGTGCTGTTTCCGGTGCCAGCCGCAGTCGTTGACTTCGTAGCTTTGTCGGCTGCTGGCGTCTTGCGGGCGCCGGTCTGACGCGCTTTGCGAACAGTTTCCGAAGCGCCGGCCGCTGCCGTCTTGGGCGAAGCAGCAGTCGAGCGCCTGCGGGTGCCAGAGGCAGCCGGCTGTGCTGCTGCAGACTTGCGCGTCGACTTGCGTGCGGTGCCGGCCGTGGATGCGGCCTGAGCGGCGCGAGGCGCACGCTTCACTGGTGCACGACGCGCAGGCATTGCATCATCGTCGTCGTCGGAGAGCGCTGCGAGTACCGGGTCCTGGCTGCGGCGCGCTGCGAACATGGAGGCAGCAGCAGCACCGATCGCCAGTGCGAACAAGCCGGTTGCAGTCGGGTTGCGCTTTACCCACTCGACGCCTTCCTGAGTGGTGTCGGCCGAATAACGAGCGGCACGGCGTGCAGCCAGTTCGGCATCATGGGCCGAACGCGTCACGGCGCGGCTCGCGCTTTCAGCGGTTTCGCGGGCATAATGAACGGCGTCGTCCGCTGCTTCCACAGCCACGTCAGCGGTATCATGAATCAGGCCGCGAGCTGTATCGGACGCCTTGGAAGCGTAACCGCGAATGCGCTGCGTGCCCTTGTCGACGTCACGACGCGAGAGAAGGCGGGTGCGTTCGCTGGACTGCGTCGCGAGGCCAAGAACACCGAGTGCGACAAGTGCTGTCGACAGCGGGTTGTTGCGTGCTTTCTGCACCGCCCAGTCGAGCATCTCGCTGGCAGAAGGATCTTCTTGGCCGGTAACGCGTGCAGCCAGTGCCTTCGGCGAGAATTCGCGGGCAGTGGTGTCGATCCGATCTTTCATGCGTTCACGCAGGCCGTCGATTTCTTCTTCGATGCGCTCACTTGATTTTGTCATTGAAGGTCTCCTTGAATTGGGTCGCATTCTCGCTTGTGGCGCGAATGGTTCTGACGGGTTTCAAATTTTGTGGCTTCAGTCGCGCGGCACCGATCCAGAGGGCGATGACACCGAACAGAAGAACGACTGCGCCGATTGCGAGTGCAGCACCGGCGGGGCCGAGATAAATCGCAAGCCATGCAACCAACGCCTGAGCCAGCAGGAAGGTTGCGACGGCACAGAACAAGAGTCCGCAGAAAATCATCGTCAGGCCACTCTGAGCCTGGGACAATTTTTCCGAGAATTCCGCCTTTGCGAGCTCGATCTCCTTTCGGAAGAGATCGATCGTGTCTTCAAACAAAGCCCGCACGTTCTGGATCAGCGATGGCGGTTGGATCGGTCGTTGTGGATCGGTCATCGTTCTCTCAATGCTCGGCGCGAAAGGCGCCGGGTACGCAACTGGTCAATTGCCTCAGGCGGTCGACTTTGCCGTGCGCTTGCGGGTCGTCGTTCCAGCCGGCTTTGCTGCCGCTGTCTGGCGCGGTGCGCGGGACTGAACGGTGCGCGGCTTGGATGCCGGACGGGGTGCTGCGATGTTGCGCTGCTGGCGGTGCTGCGCCGCAGACTGCAAAGTGTTCGCAACGAGGAAGCCTGCGATTGCCAAGGCGCCATAGGCAACCAGCGGCTTTTCGCGCACGAAATCTTCGACGCGCTGCGTTGCGGAGCGCATGTCAAGATCGTCGACGTTGGATGTCATGTCTTCTGCTTTTGTTGCGACATCGTCGACCATGCCCGCCACCGTCGCATAGCCTTCGTCGCGTAGCTCATCGCCGCCGCGGCGTAGCGCACGTACGATCGTCATGCAGAAATTCTTGAATGCATTCCGCTGTTCGTCGACGACGGCTTCAGCCTGCGCCCGTCCAGTCTCGTAGGCCTTGCCTGCAAACCGGCCGACCTGATCTTCGACGGTTTCGAAGACTTCGTTCGCCGTGCGTTCAATACTTGCTTTCGTGGACATCGTCCGCCTCCGTTTCGTTGCCCCCTCAACGCGACGGAAGATGACTTGTTCCACATTTGCTTATGTAAGGTTGCGGCGCGGCAGTATCATGGAACAAGCACAGTTTTGCCCCGCGCGCCGCGCTGCATGATTTCGCTTAACACACTCGCTGCTTCGGCAAGCGGGCGCTTGCCGCCGATATGCGGTCTGACACGTCCATCCGCATGCCAGGCGAAAAGCTCGCGCATGTTGTCTACGTAGAGTGCGCGTTCCTTGGCGATGAAGTTGCCCCAGAAGACGCCGACGACGGCGAATTCCTTCACCAGCGCGAGGTTGACGGGAAGGCTCGGAATACGTCCCGCTGCGAAACCGACGACGAGCAACCGGCCGTTGCGCGCCATCAGGCGCGTTGCCGTATCGAATGCATCGCCTCCCACAGGATCGAAGACAACATCGACGCCCTTGCCATCGGTCTGGCGCTTCACCGCATCTTTCAGGTCATCGTATCCGAGTGCGAGATCGGCACCATTCGCCAGCGCCAGAGCACGCTTGTCATCGCTAGACGCGACCGCAATGACATGCGCGCCCATCGCCTTGCCGATCTGGATGGCGGCAATGCCAGTGGAGCCCGCAGCGCCCAGCACCAGCAGCGTTTCGCCCGGCTGGAGCGCCGCACGCTGTTTCAGCGCATGATGCGACGTGCCGTAGGCACAGAGCAGGGCGCAAGCGTCATCGAACGACACGTGATCGTGCAGAGCGATCAGATTGGCCGTATCGGTCCCGATCTCGCTCGCATACCCGCCGGTCGTCAGCAGCGCCGCGACGCGGTCGCCTATCGCGAAGCCTTCGACGTTCTCGCCCAGGGCCGTGATCGTGCCGGCGACTTCCATGCCGGGGATGAACGGCGTTTGCGGCTTCATCTGATAGAGACCCTGCACCAGCAATCCGTCCGGATAGTTGACGCCGATCGCTTCCGCTCGAATCTGCACTTCGTTTGCAGCCGGTGCCTTGAGCTCGATCGTCTCCAGCCGCAATTGATCGAGTGGGCCGAATGCGCGGCAGAGGATGGCTCTGGTCATTTGGCGGATCCTTCCCGGTAGCGGCTCAGTTCGTTGCGCGCCACCTGGCGACGGTGGACGGCGTCGGGTCCGTCAGCAAGACGCAGCGTGCGCAGATGGGTCCACATGCGCGCGAGCGGCGTATCCTGCGACACGCCCTGGCCGCCGAACATCTGCACCGCTTGATCGACAACCTTGAGCGCGACATTCGGCGCGACGACCTTGATCTGGCTGATCCAGGGTGCTGCGGCTTTCGCATCCTTCTGGTCCATGGCGAAGGCGGCGCGCAGGCAGAGAAGCCGCGCCATCTCGATTTCCATGCGGCACTCCGCGATGATGTCGTGGTTGGCGCCGAGATCTGACAGGCGTTTGCCGAAGGCTTCGCGCTCGACGGCGCGCCGGCACATGAGTTCGAGCGCACGCTCCGCCTGGCCGATTGCGCGCATGCAATGGTGTATGCGGCCGGGACCCAGCCGCCCTTGCGCGATCTCGAAGCCGCGCCCTTCGCCGACGAGCAGGTCGTCGACCGGCACGCGCACATCGGTAAAGCGCAGATGCAGATGCCCGTGTGGCGCGTCATCGTCGCCATAGACTTCCATGGCACGCAGCTTCTCGATGCCGGGCGTCTTCGCATCGACGACAAGCATGGAATGGCGGCGGTGACGCGGTGCGTCCTCACCGCCGGTCCGCACCATGACGATCAAAACGGCGCAGCGTGGATCGCCGGCACCCGACGCCCACCATTTCTCGCCGTTCAGCACATAGTGGTCGCCATCGCGTTCGCACCGCATGGCGATGTTGGTTGCGTCTGAGGACGCGACGTCCGGCTCCGTCATCAGATAGGCCGAGCGGATGTCACCGGCGAGCAGGGGCTTCAGCCAACGCTCTTTGTGGGTGGTCGAGCCATAGCGTTCGAGCACTTCCATGTTGCCGGTGTCGGGCGCAGCGCAGTTGAATATCTCTGCCGCCAGGTGCGACTTGCCCATTTCCTCGGCCAGATAGGCATATTCGACCGTCGTCAGGCCGAAGCCGCGCTCGCTGTCGGTCAGCCAAAAATTCCAGAGGCCGCGCTCGCGCGCCTTCGCCTTCAATGAGGAGAGGATTTCGCTCTGGCGCAGCGTGTGCGTCCAGCGATCACCGTTGCCGACTTCCGCCAGAAACTCCTCGTCGAGCGGGGCGATCTCCTCTTCGATCATCTGCTTCACCTCAGCGTGGATCGGGATGAGCCGTTCCGTCATTCCAAGGTCCATGGCGCCCATCTCATCCTTCCTCCTCGGTTGTCCTTCGCTGGCTCCATCGACTAAGGATCGATGAGGACAAGGCGGAGGATGCATATGGCCTATCTGGAGGACCTCTTTACGGTCAAGGACAAGACGGCGCTCGTGACGGGCGGTGCCACCGGCATCGGACGCATGGCTGCGACGGCGCTCGTCCAGGGCGGCGCGCATGTCTACATCGCTTCGCGCAAGGGCGCGGACTGCGAAGCGGTCGCGGAAGAGCTCAATGGCCTCGACGCGCCCGGACGGGCTGAAGGCTTTGCCGGCGATGTCGGCAGCGAGGAGGGCGTGAAGGCGCTTGTAGCGGAACTGGCGCAGCGCACCGACCGCCTGAACATCCTCGTCAACAATGCCGGTATTTCCTGGGGCGAGCCGCTCGAGACCTTTCCTCATGCCGCTTGGCAGAAAGTCATGAACGTCAATGTCGCGGGTCTTTTCACGTTGACGCGCGACCTCCTGCCGCTGCTCGACAAGGCCGCAAGCGATGCGGACCCGGCGCGCGTCATCAATCTCGGCTCGGTTATGGGCACTGTGCCGCTTGCCGATGGCGCCTATTCCTATTCGGCTGCGAAGGCCGCGGTGCATCATTTGACGCGTATTCTGGCCAATGAGTTTGCGGCACGCCGCATCACCGTCAACGCCTTCGCGCCTGGACCTTTCCAAAGCAAGATGACGGCGTTTGCCACCGGCACGGACGAGAAGGCCGATATCGTCGGTCGCGGCGTGCCACTCGGGCGCATCGGATCCCCGGACGATATCGCCGGCGCCACGCTCTATCTCTGCTCAAAGGCCGGCGCCTATATTTCGGGCGCGATCCTGCCGCTGGATGGCGGCATGTCCGCGCATGACAGCAACCGCCTATTCAAGGATTTTCAGTGATGGCGTCGGCGACGGATATCGTGGACATGCCGGACATCGATGCGCTGGAAGCGCTTCTGGCCGGTGAGATCGAGGGCTTCGGCCGCATCAGCGAATTGCGGAAGTTCGACACCGGTCAGTCCAATCCGACCTATCTGATCGTCACGGCGGATCGCCGCTTCGTGCTGCGCGCCAAGCCGCCCGGGCAGCTCTTGAAATCCGCGCATCAGGTCGATCGTGAGTTCCGCGTCATGCGCGCGCTTGCGGGAACGGATGTGCCGGTTCCGCAGGTCCACTATCTCTCGCCCGAGGAGTCCGTCATCGGCCGGATGTTCTTCGTCATGGAGCATCTGGACGGGCGCATCCTTTGGGATCCGGCACTGCCCGAGCTTCCCGGTTCCGAACGACAGGCAATCTACGACGCGATGGTGGAGGCACTGGCTGCGCTGCACGATGTCGACATCGAGGCTGCCGGGCTTTCCGATTTCGGGCGGCCCGGCAATTATTTCGAGCGCCAGCTGAAGCGCTGGAGCGAGCAGTACCGCGCAAGCGTCATCGATCCGATCCCCGACATGGATGCGCTGATCGATTGGTTGTCCGAAAACCTGCCGGAGGATGATGGGCAGGTGTCGCTGGTGCATGGCGACTTCCGCATGGATAACATGATCTTCGCCAAGGACAGCGCGACGATCCTGGGCGTTCTCGACTGGGAGCTGTCGACGCTCGGCCACCCCTACGCCGATCTCTCCTACCAGTGCATGCAGCTTCGGCTGCCGCATGACAGCACGTTCAAGGGACTGGGTGGGCTTGATCGCGCAGCACTCGGCATCCCCAGCGAAGAGGACTACGTCGCGACCTATTGCCGGCTGCGCGGCATCGATCGCATCGACAATTGGCGCTTCTATCTGGCCTTTGCCTTCTTCCGCCTCGGCGCGATCCTGCAGGGCGTGCTGAAGCGCGCCGTCGACGGCAATGCGTCGAATCCGGAACGCGCGCGCGAAATGGGCCGCGCGATCCCGCTGATCGCTTCTGAGGCGATGGACGTGATCCGCAATGGGTGAGCGGGGCGGACCGTTCGCAGGCGCTGTCGTCCTCATCACCGGAGCGGCCGGGGGTTTCGGGCAGGCGATGGCGAAAAGGTTCGCATCCGAAAGCGCGCGACTCGTTCTCGCCGATCGCAACGAGACGCTGCTTGCCGAGTGCACGGCAGATCTCGATTGCGAAACGGTGCTGCTCGCCGGCGACATCGTTGATGAAGAGACATCGGCGCGTCTCGTCGCTGCCGCGCTCGACCGGTTCGGCGCGATCGATGTCGCCATCAACAATGCCGGGATCGCGACCGCCTTCAAGTCGCTGCACGAGACCACGGCAGCTGAGGCGGAGCGGCTGATCGCCGTCAATCTCATGGGTGTGATCCACGGCATGCGGCATCAGTTGCCGCCAATGCGCCAGCGCTTCGCCGACACCGGTCAACCGTCCGCCATCGTCAACATCGCCTCCATTGCCGGCGTCATCGGCGCCAATGGGCTCGCGGTCTATGCGGCGGCGAAACACGGCGTCGTCGGGCTGACGAAATCGGCCGCGCTCGAAAATGCCCGCCATGGCGTGCGCGTCAACGCGATCTGCCCGACATTTTCCCCGACCGCGATGGTGACCGAGACCATCACGAAAGGCGGCCCGGAAGTTGATCTGCTGGCCAAGGGCATCCCGATGCGGCGGCTGGCCAGCGTCGAGGACGTCGTCGAATCCGTGCTCTATGCCGCGTCGCCCGCGTCGAGTTTCATCACGGGTCAAACATTGAATGTCGACGGCGGCATCACCGCTGGCTAGGCTTTCCTCATGACCCATTCGAAGAGCGACCCGACCGTCAGGCTGCGCGTCGTGCTCGGCCCCGATGTCGCGTTCGGGCCCGGCAAGGCGGACCTGCTCGACGGGATCCGCGAGACCGGTTCGATCGCAGCTGCGGGCCGGCGCATGGGCATGAGCTACAAGCGCGCCTGGACGTTGATCGAAACGCTGAACCGGAACTTCGCAGACCCGCTTGTCGAAACCTCCAAAGGCGGCTCCGAGCGCGGCGGCGCGGTGCTGACCGAGGCGGGGGTGGCGGCACTTGCGCTCTACCGGCAGATGGAGGCGCGCGCCGTCGCCGAAAGCGTGGGAGAGGTCAAGCAACTGAAGGCGATGCTTTCCGATATGTCCGAACGGAAATAACGGTTGCGTGGCCGCTCCATCTCTGGTTCCTTGCCGATATGTTTGACCAGACCTATCGGGCGAATTCGGCCATGCTGAAATTGCGTGCAACGCTCCGCGCGTCTACCTTCGCCGCGCTCGCATTCGCTGCAGGGATCAGCGCTCAGCCCGCGCACGCGGCGGAAGCGACACTTGCCGTGGCCGCGAACTTTGCCGAGGTTGCCGAGGTTCTCGCCGAGGCATTCGAGGTTGAAACCGATCACACGCTGAGGATCTCGGCAGGTTCGACCGGTCAGCTTTTTGCGCAGATCATCAATGGTGCGCCCTTCGACGTGTTTCTCTCCGCCGACCAGCGCACCGTGGAGCAACTGGAAGCCGAGGGCGGTACGGTCGAAGGAACGCGCTTCACCTATGCGATAGGCAAGCTGACATTGTGGAGCGCAGACGAGGCATTGATCGTGGACGACGGCGCAGCGTTTCTCGAAGCCAACGCATTCCGCGCACTCGCGATCGCCAATCCCGACGTGGCTCCCTATGGGCTTGCCGCGCGCCAGACGCTGGAAGCGCTAGAGCTATGGGAGACGCTTGAGCCCAAAATCGTGCGCGGCGAAAACATCGGCCAGACCCATGCCATGGTGGCGACCGGCAATGCAGAAGCCGGCTTTGTCGCGCTTTCCTATGTGTTGAGCCCGTCGAACGAGCAGCCCGGCAGCCGCTGGGATGTGCCGCAGGACTTTTACGAGTCGATCCGTCAGGATGCTGTTTTGACAACTCGGGGTGGCGACAAGGAGGCCGCGACAGCGTTCATCGAATACCTTGCCAGCGCGCCGGCAAAAGCCATTATCGAAGACTATGGCTACGCCACAGAATAGGGCCTGATGCTATCCTCTATCCCCATCCCAGATATGGGCCCACTCATCTTGACGATGCAGTTGGCGGCAGTGACGACGCTCGTGCTGCTCATCCTCGGCACGCCGCTCGCCTGGTGGCTTGCGCATACGCGCGCCCGCCTCAAGCCGGTGGTCGAAGCTCTGACGGCATTGCCGCTCGTGCTGCCGCCCACCGTAATCGGCTTCTATCTGCTGGTCCTGATGAGCCCACGCGCGCCGCTCGGCGCATTCTGGGTGAGCCTGACGGACACGACGCTGACCTTCTCGTTCATCGGGCTTGTGATTGCGTCCGTCTTCTATTCGCTGCCCTTTATGGTGCAGCCGCTTCAGGCCGCATTCGAGTCCGTGGGCAAGGCGCCGCTGGAAGCGGCCGCGACGTTGCGGGCAGGGCCGTTCGACCGCTTCTTCTTCGTAGCCGCGCCGCTTGCGGCCCGCGGGTTCCTGACGGCGATCGTGCTGACGTTCGCGCACACGGTCGGCGAATTCGGCGTCGTGCTCATGGTGGGCGGCAACATCCCCGGCGAGACGCGCGTCATCTCGATCGCGATCTACGAGAACGTGGAGACACTACGCTATGCGGAGGCGCATGTGCTGTCTGCCATCATGCTCGTCTTTTCCTTCGTGGTGTTGATGACGGTCTACACGCTCAACCGCCGCTTTCCGTTGAAGACGGTCTGATGATGGTGATGCTCGACATAGCCATCGCGCGCCGCTTCGGCGCCTTCGATCTCCAGGTGGAAGAAGCGATCCCGCTGACCGGCATCACGGCGCTTTTCGGCCATTCCGGCTGCGGCAAGAGCACGCTTCTGCGCATCCTCTCTGGGCTCGACCGCGAGGCAACCGGCCATGTGCGCTTCGACCAGGACGTTTGGCAACAAACATCGACGCGGCAATTCGTGCCGACCGAACGGCGCGGCGTCGGCTATGTGTTCCAGGATGCGCGGCTCTTCGCACATCTCTCGGTAAGAGGAAATCTTGCTTTTGCCGACCGCCGCTCGCGCAAGATCAGTGATAAGCCGACCTTCGACGATGTCGTCGATGCGCTTGATCTCGTGCCGCTGCTCGACCGATCCGTCACGGCGCTTTCCGGCGGCGAACGACAGCGCGTCGCCATCGCCCGAACCCTGCTTTCGCGGCCGCGTCTGCTGCTGCTTGACGAACCGCTGGCCGCGCTGGATGGCGGGCGCAAAGCCGAAATCCTGCCGCATATCGCAAGCCTGCCGCGCAGGTTTTCGATCCCGATCATCTACGTCACGCATGCGGTGGAGGAGGTGGGACAGCTCGCCGACCGAATGATCGTGCTTTCGGGCGGCCGCGTCGCCGCCAAGGGGCCGGTCGAGGACGTGCTGTCACGCATCGACCTCGGGCCGCTGACAGGGCGTTTCGAGGCGGGCGTGACGCTGACTGCTCAGATCGTCGGTCATAATGCCGAGTGGGTGATGACCAAGCTCGATCATCGCGGCCAGATGCTGCTCGTGCCGCGCATCGACGGCGTGATCGGTCAGATGGTGAAGGTCAGGTTGCGCGCCCGCGACGTTGCGCTGGCCACGGAGCGGCCGAGCGGGCTTTCCATCCGCAACGTTCTTTCCGGCACTGTGCGCCAGATCGCGGCGGAGGCCGAAACGGCCTATGCGGAAGTGCTGGTGGATGTCGCGGGTGTCGGTGTTCGCGCCCGTGTCACGCGCATGGCCGTTGCCGAACTGGAGCTTGCCGAAGGCAGGCCGGTCTTCGTTCTCGTCAAGTCGATCGCGATCGAACGTCCGGCCCAGACCCACCGCCAGGATGGTGCCTGAGCCGACGCATTTTGGGGCTTACTTCGGCGCCATGCGCAGCGCGCCGTCGAGGCGTATCGTCTCGCCGTTCAGCATCTCGTTGTCGAGAATAGCGAGCACGAGCTTGGCGTATTCGTCCGGCTTGCCGAGGCGGGACGGGAAGGGCACCGAGGCGCCGAGGCTCTTTTGCGCCGGCTCTGGCAAGCCGAGCAGCATCGGCGTTTCGAAGATGCCCGGCGCAATGCAGCAGACGCGAATGCCGATCTGCGCGAACTCGCGTGCGGCCGGCAGCGTCAGCGCCTTCACGCCACCCTTCGATGCGGCATAAGCCGTCTGGCCGATCTGGCCTTCATAGGCGGCGACGGAAGCGGTGTTGATGATCACGCCGCGCTCGCCGCTTTCGGAAACCGGATCTAGATTGGCCGCGCGCTCCGCCACGAGGCGCAGGAAGTTGAACGTGCCGATCAGATTGACCTCGATGGCCTTGCGGAACTCGTCGAGCGGCATGACGCCCGACTTCGACAGAACTTTCTTGGCAGGGGCAATGCCGGCGCAGTTGACGAGGATGCGGGCCGGGCCATGGGCTTCTTCCGCGCGTTTCACTGCGTCTTCGGCCTGCTCGGCGCTGGAGACGTCGCAGCCGATGCCGATGCCGCCAATTTCGTCGGCGACCTTTATGGCGCCCGCTTCGTTATGATCGACGAGGGCCACCTTGGCGCCTGCTTTCGCCAGTGCCCGCGCCGTTGCCGCACCGAGCCCGGACGCGCCACCCGTGACGATTGCCGCTACTCCATTGATGTCCATGATCAAGTCTCCACACCGCTTCGTTGGACGCGTTCTATCGGCGTTGCGGCGAAGCTTGCAAGCGGCTGTTGCGCGAAAGGGCGCGTGGCGTCAGTTGCGCACGACCAAGCAGAAGCCACCGGCTCGCCTTATGTCGGCACACAGCGCCTGGCTTTCTTCGCGCGTGTCGCGGCCGACGCGCACGGCGGTGCGGCTCCGGCTGCCGAAACTGCGGTTGCGCTCGGCCACGAAAATGGGCGTTTCGCCGGCGAGCGCCGGGGTGCGCGACTGGACGCGGGCAAAGATGCGCTCGGCATTCGCGCGCGAGAAATCCGATCCCAGCTGAACGCCCCACGGCTTCCAGTCTCCCGCAGCCATCCGCATCTCGCTCATGCGGCTGTTCTTCGCGAGCTCCAGGCAGGCTTGGGTAAACGGCACATCGGTGGCGAGCGCGAAATCGAGATCCGTCGGTGGATCGTCGCGCCACTGCTCGACGCCGCGCCCGGTAATGATGTGGACATAGGCGCGCGTTTCGCCCGGCATGAAAGTGTCACCCGCCAGAAAGCGTCGGGCGCGCTCCTCGCCTGCATTGTAGCCGATCGCGGCGAAGCCGAGGCTGCCGAATCGCTCCTTCATCTCGGCGAGATAATGGGCCGACCGGGCAAGGGCCTCCGCCGGGTTGAAGGGATCCGAGAGTGCCCTGAGCCGCGCCGTCGACGGGATGAACTGCGCGATACCTTGCGCGCCGGCGGGGCTCACCGCATTCGGATCGAAGCGGCTTTCCTGCCAGATCAGCCGCGCGAAGAAGCCGGCCGGCAGATCATGGCCTGCGGACAGTCCCTCGATCGTCCGGCAGATGTCTTCGGCGAAATGATCGGAACGGATGCAGATATCGGCCGGCAGGCGGCCGGGCAGTGCCACGGCATGGCGCCAGCCGCAGCGGGCTTCTTCGATCGCATCATGTTCGGCGGACAGTTCGGCCGCCTTTGCGACCATGACCGGTGCTGCCGCCACGAGAAGCGCCAGCAGCAAGGCGCGCAGACAGGAAGGCACAATGCTCATCGGGATCCGCCAGCTCGTTCGCCCAAGAATTCCTCGCTCCAGCTTTTCATGCAAGTATGAATAACGTCGCCTTAATCTTGTCGGCCTAAGACTGCGACTTCACATCGAACTGCCAGGCGGCGCCGGTATATTCGATAGTTCTGATCTAGTGCACGGGGCCTTCGCTTGCAGACCATCAATTCCTTCGCGTCGACCGCCTTGCGGCGCTTCCTCGCGCTTGCCTTTGCTGCCGTACTTCTTGCGGGATGTACCAGCACGACCCTTCAGGTGTCCACGCCGGTCGCCCCGCCGCCGCTGTCGGAGAAATACGCCGCGATCGTCGTCGATGCGCATTCGGGACAGGTGCTCTACCAATATGGCGCCGATACGCCGCGTCATCCCGCTTCGCTGACGAAGATGATGACGCTCTATGTCCTGTTCGAAGGTCTGCGCGACCGTCGTTTCGCCGAAACCACGCCGATCCCGGTTTCGGCTTACGCCGCTTCGCGTCCGCCGACAAAAATAGGCTTCAGGGCGGGAGAAGCGCTCTCCGTCGAGGAGGCGATCCTCTCGCTCGTCGTCAAGTCGGCCAATGACGTCGCCACTGCCGTCGCGGAATATCTCGGTGGTACCGAAGCGGGCTTTGCCGCCGTCATGAACGCCAAGGCCCGCCAGCTCGGCATGGCAAGCACCATCTTTCGCAATCCGCATGGGCTGCCGGACAGCGCGCAGATCACGACAGCGCGGGACATGGCGGTGCTCTCGCTCGCGCTTCGCCGCGACTTTCCCCAATATTACCGCTATTTCGGCAACAAGGACTTCGTCTATCGCGGTACGACAATCCGCGGCCACAACGAACTGGTCGGTGCGATGCCCGGCGTCGACGGCCTGAAGACCGGGTATATCCGCGCATCGGGCTTCAACCTCGCGACCTCGGCCCAGGCCGGTGGCCGCAGCGTCGTCGCCGTCGTGCTCGGCGGCGATACGGCCAAAGCGCGTAACGAACATATGCGCCAACTCCTGGAAATCTACATGCCGCTCGCGTCGCGCGCCCGATGAATTAAACCTCTGTCGCGCCGGAAGCCCATACGGCGCGCCCCTCCCAACTGCCCACCACCAAACCCACGCGGCCGCCAATTCCCCATTGAAGCGAAGCGCGCCATCGTCTATCACCAATCCCGCGCGGATCATGCCCCGCGCCGGCACCCGTAGCTCAGCTGGATAGAGCGCTGCCCTCCGAAGGCGGATGTCAAGTCTGGCGATCGCGAAATGTTCTGGAAGAAAGAGGTGACTAAACAACGGCTTGAGCGGATATCGGATTCGCTCTTCAAGAGGCCGAAAATCTCGCGTAAGCATGGCGTAAGCATCTCGCGAACGGTATGCACCCGTAGCTCAGCTGGATAGAGCGCCGCCCTCCGAAGGCGGAGGCCACAGGTTCGAATCCTGTCGGGTGCACCATTTTCCAAAAAAATGCAACGAGATAGCGCTGCGGATCGAAAAAGACCAGCGCTTGCGCGAAGGTCTTGCGTAAGCACGTGGCATCCGTCGGATGGAAATATGCCCGACTTTTCAACACGATGATTGGTTCCCCAAGTAAGCATCAGATTTCTTGGTTAAGTGCGTTGTCAGGAGGCACGATTGAACGTTGCGCTTGTCTGGCTACGCTTTCAGCCAGCCCCCAAGCATCGAACTGATCAAAGGTGCGTTGGACATTCGGCCCGTCGTGGATGCTGACGAGACGGCTGGAGCGTATATTGCGTTCATGACGCTCGAGCCAGGCGTAGGTTTCAAGTCCCGGGCCGAGTTCGTCGCGCAACTCGACGAAGGGGAGCTGGAATTCCAGCGCGTTCTCATTGACCGGTCCCTGTCCTTCGAGTTCGCCGTAGACGCGGAAATGGCGTCCGACCAGGTTGACGGCGAGCGGTTAGCGATGATGGACGGCGCCGTCACCGTCTTCCTCGCCGGCGCCAAAGCCGGGATTGGTGGTGATCTCGTAGCGGCTGCGAAGCGCTCCACCGAAAGACAGGAAGACGTGTGTCCGGGGCCAATGGCATGAATTTGAGGTCGTCCAGCGGCCCGGGATCGCTGTCCAGATGCTTCATGTCGCGCGGATCGCGTTCGTTGGAAATGATCGGAAGCGGTAGGCAGGTCTCTTCCGCATCGCCATTCCGTGCGTGGAGAAGGCCCGCCGGGGAGGCGTGGACCAGGGACGAAGCGCCGCAACGAGCCTTCTCGCGCGCATAGATGCAGGGTTGGGGGCTAGACGGCATCACGGCCTACCCCTCAACGAGGGGTTTCAGGATTTCCTCGTACATGATGCCCTGGATCGCCTGTCCTGTGGGACTGGCCCAGTCGGTGGCGAGTTCGGCCATCACTTGGTTGGTCGAGGTGATGGTGACGCCGGCTTGACGCATGCGGGCGACCGCGATGTCGTCGGCCTCCTGCGTGGGCGAGCCGCCCGCATCGACCACGACTTGAACCTCGTAGCCGTCCTCGATCGCGCTGATGGCGGGATAGACGGTGCACACATCGTTGGTGAGGCCGGCCATTATCAGCCTTTTGCGACCGGTCGCCACGACGGCGTCCTTGAAGGGTGCGTAGGTCCAGGCATCGACGACGCCAGGCCGCTCGACCCGAGCCGCGTGGGCATCGGGCGCGATCTGTTGGAGATCGTCGAACAGTGGCCCCTGGAAACGATCTTCCTGGCTGGTCGTCAGGACCAGCGGCATACCCGTTTCGGCTGCGGTTCGTGCAAGGGCACGGGCGTTGGCCAGCAGGTGCGCGTGGTCGATATTGCGGGCGAGTTTCGCTGTGCCGACCTGATGATCGATCAGGAGCATCGCGGCGTCGTCAGCGGTAAATGGATTTCTCATTGTGGGCTTCCTTCTGTCGTTCCAGGGATCGGAGGAGGGCTGCGTGACACATCGTTTCCGATTTTGACGGCGAACGATGGCGTGTTGCATCTGTCCTCAGGTCGGTAGACCGGAGTTTCTGCGATCTCTTGCTATAAAGGCATGGAGCCATGACGACGTATTCCAGCGAATGTTTTGTGGTTCGGCATTCTTGCGAATCCTCTGGGCGAGACAATCAGACCGGGAAGGCGCTTTCTGCTGGTGTCGCGCTCTCGAAAGGTCCGGCCAGGCGATTGCCGCACGGGTCTTCCAGTCTCGGATCGATCTCCACGTCTGCGACCCGTGACGGCTGCACGGGACGAAGCCGTATCGCAGACCCTTCGACGCGCCGCACGCTGGGGATCGTGCGTCCCGCGCGATCGACGAGCCGGACATGCGTGCAGGCCGAGAGGTAATCGAGTGGGTGATCGAAGCGCACGACGCATTCTGCCTTTGCGTTCTGCTTCGTGCTCAAATGAGCGAGCCCCTGATTGTGAGCCGCGCTGCCCGTGAAGTCGTGTTCAACGACGTGCCCGATAGGTACGCCGTTTGCATCCTCCAATCCCGGATCGATCGCGATCCGGTAGCGAGCACCCGGTTCGATCGTGCGTCCATACTGTTCGTTCGCGGCGAGCCCGGTCTTGACCCGGGCCGGGTGGAACAGAGTCGTCATGACCGTCTGGTCGGGCGACCAGAGGCCGTCTGCAAGGTCGACCAGCGCGCCCGTGACAGATTCGAAGTTTCCGTCGGATCGCATTCTTTCGAGACGGACATGGCGCAACGCCCGGTCCGTATCCATCGTCCGGTCGAAAACGACGTGGAAGCGAAGCGCATTGCACGGCCAGATATGCGTGTTCGGGTAGATTTGGATCATGGCCGCCCACGGACCGTCTCACTCGATGAGATCAGCATGGCCCTCATCGGTCTTCATCATGCGATGGAAGGGCCGAATATAGTCCTGCTGGAAACTGTCTTCGCCATATTCATAGGACGGCAGATCATATTCATTTATGAAATCCGACAGCCGGAAAAAAGCCCCCTTCCGGAAGGAGACGAGCTCCAACTCTCCCGATTGCGGACCGCGCCTCAGCGCGAGCAGAAATTGCGGGCCTTGGTCGACCATGCCGACGAGATTGGTGATCGGCATCTGTGCGCCGATGACCCCTTTTGTCGTCTCGAACGGGACCTTGACGGGTTCCTTGATGCCGGGCGCGGCGTTTGCCGCCGCGATCGCGTCGAGCGAGATGAGATCGGCGGCCTTGGCAGCGTTGGCCACCATCACCCATTTCGACGTCTCGCCATGATAATCGATGTCGAAGGGCATGATGCTGAGTGGTGTGTTGCCGAAGCCAAGCTCGGCGATCGTCTTGGCCCGGACCGAAGCGCCGTCGACGAGCGCGGACAAGGGCGCAGTCACGAGCGGCGTACAAGTGTAGGCTGCAAGCAGGTGTTCTTCACCACCCAGTTCGACGATGCTCATGGCTCGGATCGGCGCGCGGGTTTCGATCTGGTTGTGCACCGTGTGGTACATCTCGATTTCCGAAACGGCGATCTCGCCTGTAAATGGATACGGTACGCGGCGCAGCGTCGAGGAGAAGTCGGCGTTCGCGAGCCCGGCAACGAGAAGCTCCGTCCCGCCACCGGGCAATTCGTGGGGGACGATGTCGGTGACCAGTAGCGTGCGCGCCGGCGTCTCGTTCCAGATCAAGGCGTCGCCTGGCCGGTCGCTAAGGGGTTGGGTTGAAACTGTCAATTCGGCCGGGTCGACGATCTCGACCGCACCGCTCGGATTAACCATGGCAAGTCTCGCTGGCGCTTCGGGCGACGCCCCCGCCTTGTATGCGACGACAGCGTGCCCGTTGCTCGGTTCCATAGCGACGGCGGTCGGTTTAATCCGTCCCGGTTCCAGCCCCTCAGCTTTCGCGATCGCCGCATCGAGCGCCTTGACGTTAAACGAGGCCTCGGCGGCGGGCTCCTTTTTTGGAAGCGCCAATGCGTGGAGCGCATCCGAGCGCCAGTCAGCGATCACTAACCGGCCATTGGGGCCGAACGCCATGGCGCTGATTGATCGGACGGTCGCGCGATCGGTCCCCTGCGCTCGCGCGGACGCCGCGAACGAGAGCGGGCCGGACGTCGCCGAGAGAAACGCCACGGTTGCGGCGGAGGTCATAACAGTGCGTCTGGTGGGGTGCATCGCGGATCTCCTCATTTGGGTAAGGTGAGGCTGGGAAGATTATGTGCGGTCATCGCCGCCCGCACGCCCGGATCGGCCGCCATTCGGGCCAGCCAACGCGCAAAGTTCGGATAGGAAGTGGTCGCGCGCTCATGGCTCAGTCCCCAGCGTGCCATGGGCAGGAGATAGGCGTCGGCGGCGCTCTTCCTTTCGCCGGTGAGGAAGGGTCGCGACGCCAGCCTCTCATCAAGGAAGGCGAAGTCCTTGGCGATCAGCGCTTCGGCCGCGATTTTGACCCGGGTCTCTTCGTCGCTACCTCGCGCACCATAGCGTGAGGGTACGAACCACGGCCAGAAGTGGGGATGCAGCGTACCGCCAATGAAGATAATCGTTCGTTCGAATTCGAAGCGCGCTCTTTCGGTCGCAGCTTTTTCGGGCCCAAGAATGGGAAAACTTCGCGCCAGCGCGAGGAGTATCGCCGACGCCTCAGTCAGCGCCTCACCGTCGAACCGTAGTGTCGGCACAACCCCCATCGGATTGATGGAAAGGTATCGGTCTGAAGCGAGGTCGGAGCGCTTGAGACGGATCGCTTCGAACGGTATTCCAGCCCATTCAAGCGCAATGTGAATGCCCAGTGCACAGGTGCCGGGCATGTAATAGAGCGTCGCTCGATAGGCTTGGTCCGAACCGGGCGACATCGGAAGCGGGTCGGACCCCAACGCGTCGGGCACGGTCGGCGCGATGGTAGCCGGACCCGTCGTCATCGCTTCGGACCGATCACGTCGGTAACGATATATGGATGATATTCCGGTGCCCCGAGTTCGAATGCGCGAAGCATATTCGGTGCCTCGCCGGCCTGAACGACGGACCCCGCTGCCTTCAGAGCGGCTTCGTCTGTCCAATAGGCGTAGACGAGGACGTGGGCGCTGTCCGTGCTCTTGTGGATGGCGGCCGACAGGAAACCGGGCTGCGCCGCCATCTCCTCGCCAATGCCCTTTTTCAGAAATTCGACGAGTTTATCTTGATCGGCGGCTTGAGGCCTGAACATGTTGATAACGAGAAAATTCCCTCCAGCAACGATGGCCATTTCGGCGTTTTGTTCCGCACCTCCGTTCACTTGCGCAGAAGCCGTCCTTGCTCCGAGGAGACTGTATGCGCCCATCGAGCCGAGGCTCGCAAACTTCAGGAACCGCCGTCGCGCGCTTTCAGAGGCGTCATGATTTACTTTCTGACAGTCGCCGGTGATCTCACCCCGAACTGGCCCGTCAGTCATCTGATTTCGTGAGAGATCGTTGTATGTGGTCATGTTGCAGCTCCAAAGTGCACTTTACCTTTGAACACTCTATCCAACAGAAGCCTGCTGGTATTCCGGAGCCGTCGGATGATTCGGAAATCTTGCTTGAGAGAACCAGGCGCTCAGACTGGCAGCTGGTCCTTTGCGGTCTCGTAGAGCGCAGGATTGAACGTGCAGACTTTCGCATAGGCACCCGCCAGCCGGCGAATGTCGGGGTTAGAGAGGGGTTTGGCGTAGAGCTCTGCGCTTTCCCAATCGGCGATATTGATATGAGTGAACGGCGCGGTCTGGCCGGGTGGCTGATCCCGCGCCGCCTTGTAGAGTCGCGCGGAGATATAGCCCTTGGAGCGTCGGAAGATGTCGCCCGTCTGATCCCAAAGGTCGAGAACCTCATCCTCGCGGCTTTCGAAGATGCGGAAAGGATTTATGAGCAGGATCACGCCTTGATCTGGTCGCGATACTTCCCCGGCGTCGTTCCGACCTTCTGGCGGAACACGTCGGTCATGTGGCTCTGCGAGGAGAAGCCCGCCGATAGCGCCACCTCGGCGAGCGCGATCTGGCTGTTCCGCAGCAGGTCAATCGCCCGCGCGATGCGCCGACGCAGGACATACTGGTGCGGACTGAGGCCGGTCGCCTGCTTGAAGGCGCGGGCGAAGTGCCAGTCGGACAACGACGTGACGCGGGCCAGGTCGGCGATGCTGAGATTGTCCTCCAGCCGCTCATCGATGATACGCGAAACCTTGGCGATATCGCCATCGGAAAGCGGGCGGGCGTCTTCAGTATCGGGCTGCATCGTCCCGCTGCGACACAGCAGGCCGACAAGGATCGTATTAGTCGACTGATCAAGGAAGAGATCACTGGTGGGGTGATCGACCATCGCCTGCTCCAGCATGCGTAGCATGAGTGCTTCGATGATCGGGTCATGGAACTTTTGTTCATGAAGCCTGCCGAAATCGCGTGGCAGTTCGAAATCCGCCTGTTCGCGGAAGCGGTCCATTGCATTCTTGTTGATCGCAAGCGCGATGATGCGGTGCAGACCTTCTACTTCATAGTTGCAATCGGTGTCCGGCGGGGAGAGGTAGATCCCGCCCGGCGATAGCTGGGAGGAGAAAGCGGTTCCACCGAACTCTACTCTACTCTGTGCGCTTCCCTTGGCGACGAGTTGAAGCTGGAACTCCGGTAGGGGCGGATCGGGAAAAGCGCCTGCTGGCTGCTGAAAGACCGCGAGCGTGTGTGGACTGCGTCCGCCCGGATGAACCGTCTCGACGAACGGTGCCCATTCCCCTTCGACCCAGAACTCCGCGAAAGAAGAAAACTCACGATCCGCTGTCCGATCTTCTGTTTGCATTCCACTTCCTCCTTTCTTGCGAGAACTTAACAGCTGTCAGATGCTATCGCTATTCAGTTGTTGTTAGGCTGCGGCCTGGGCTACCTTCTCATAGACTAGTGCGTGACGCTTGTCTGGTAAGGGCCCGCACTATCGCTGAGACATCGTCGGACATCTCCGGACACCAACGGAAATGTGTTCGTGCGGTTTCCGAAGAGAAGTGCTGATTCATCGTGAGCAGCTCGGCAAAGGGGCCGAACATTCGAGCTTCCTCTTCCGAGCGCACCGGCCGCGACGGGACGCCTAGCACCTGACCGATGATGTCCGCGACAGGCTTCAATTGCACTGCGCGGCCCGCTGCGAACAGGCGAGCGTCATGCACCGCTTCGTTCTCGACCGCGTCGATCAGCAGAGCGCCGACATCAAGCACGTGCGCGCTCGACCACACCTGCTTGCCCTGCCCGAAATAGCAGGCAACGCCGGTTTCCATGGCGACTCGGATCATGATCGAAGGGATTGCGGCGGCGCTGCCGCCATAGATGAGCGAACCATATACGATACGCGTGAGAACGTCGGCACGCGTGGAACAGAGGATCTGTTGATCGAACGCAGCCCTGGCCTGCAGGTTCGGCGGTGGATCGAAGAAGGGATCCGATACGGCCTCTGCCCCGGTGTCGCCGAACACAGCGCTGCCGCCTTGCATGGCAAACCGCCCGCCTGGCGGGAGACCGGAAATCAGCGCGAAGGAGGCGGCCTGCAACACAGGAAGGAACGCCGGATCGTCGCTCGACGCGCAATGAACGACCGCGTCGACGCGCGCCGCGACCGCTTCCAGACTTCCGCCATCCTCAAGGTCGACCGCCATGTCGCTTGAGTTCCTCGGTGGCGACCCCGGACGCACGACCCGAATGAGGCGATGCCCCCGCGCCAGCGCGCATCGCGCGGCGGCGTCGCCGATGAATCCGCCCGCGCCGGTGATCGCGATTTTCATGGAAAGGCCTTCCCTCTCCTCCTTGCGCAACTGCGCCGGTCAGGAGCGCAATTCTTGAAAGACACATCAGCTTTCGAAAAATACGTCTTCTGAGGGTCCTGGACGATTCCGAATTCTTGGGACGACAGCTGCTACGGAATCCAGAATGGCTTAGGGGTTCGGAAGACCACTATCTCGATGGATGCGAGGGTCCCAGAGAGACCTCATGCCCCTCGAAGGAGCGCCGAACATAAGGGAGAACAAGATGGTCCCCGAGATCGAGACCCGACAACTCACGAATTTCCTCGCCGTCGCCGAGCGAGGCGGCTTTCGCCGCGCGGCGGAGTCGTTGTCGGTCGGCCAGTCGAGCGTCAGCCGCCAGATTCAACGTCTCGAGGATATGCTCGGAGTGTCATTATTCGAACGAAGGGCGGACGGCGCTCGCCTGACCGTCGCGGGAGCCTGCCTCGCGACACGTGCCCGCTTGATAATCGATGAGCTCAAAGCTGCAAGAAAGACGGCTCAAGTGGCGGGTGTTGGCAGAAACGGCCATCTCACCTTGGGCGTGATCCTCTCGCTCTCTCGCGGCGCTGCCCGTGATGTTTTGTCCAATTTCATCCGATCCCATGACAAGGTGGAAATTGCAATGGTTGAATCGGACAGGAGCGATCTCTTGTCAAAGCTCAGCCATCGGCGGATCGACCTCGTGGCTGCTTGTGGAGAGCCGCATCTGGGCGTCGGCGACGGGTTCACACTCTGTCACGAGGCGGTTTTTCTCGCAACCGCCGCCGACACTGTGCTCGCGGATCGCCCCCTCCTTTCATGGGACGATGTACGGAACGAAAGGTTCATCATCAGTTCACGCGAACCCGGTCCCGAAATTCACGATCATGTCGTCAGTCGTGTCGGACGGGTCGGCCGCCAGCTCTCGGTGCGAAGGCATCGCATGGGGCGGGAAGGAATCATGGACCTCGTCGGCATGGGCTTCGGAGTGAGTCTTGTTCCGGACCAATGGCGCGGCGTTGGCTATCCTAACGTGGCGTTCGTGCCGATCGGAGGGGAAGGCGACCGAGTGCCATTTTCGCTGACTTGGCGCCCGGAGAATGATAATCCTGCGCTCAGGCGGTTCCTGAGCCTAGCGCGGATCGAGGCGAGGCGGAACGGCAGCCTTTCCTGAGCTTCGCGAACCCGCGGTCGGTCGCCATGAACCGCGCGAGCATGGGCGCGATGAGCTTGGCCGGTTCGAGGCTCTGGCCGGTCTCGCGCGCCAAGACCTCGGCATAGGCGGCGAGGTCGCGATGGACATCGGCGGGCAGTTCGACCGTGAGCTTGACAGGCTTGTCGTCGGGGATCGCGCCGAGCTTGAGCTTCGTCATCGTCTTTCTCCTTGTGGCTCGAGGATCAGATCCCTCGTCACCATCACCCGGACGGGGAAACCCGGACGGATGGTCAGCGTCGGTGGGATCTGGAGCTGGCGGCGCACGATCTCCTCACCGGTGCGGCCGATCGTGTCCTGGGTTCCCTCGCGGATCGCGCGGGCGATGTCGCTGTCGTCGTCACGGCCGGTCTCGAGCCCGACATTGAGTACCGTTGCCAAGCCAGCGGCCAGAACGACCCGTCCCCAATGGTTGTCGACACGGTCCTCGAGACCGGCATAACCGGCCTCGTCGGTGCCGGGCTGGCGTTCGAGAACGATCGACCGGCCGTCAGGCAGGATCAGTCGCGTCCATGCCAGAAGCACTCGCGACTGGCCGGTGGCGACGCGGCTGTCGTATTCGCCGAGGAGGCGCGATCCCTGCGGGATGAGCAGAAACCGCCCCGTCGGGCTGTCATAGACGTTTGCTGTCACCTGCGCGCTGATCTGGCCCGGCAGGTCGGAGCGCAGGCCGGTGAGGAGCGCAGCCTCGATCACCGAACCCGCCTGCAGCACGTAGGGGCTCGGCGGCGGCTGCAGCCTGTCGGCGGCGGTTATGCGGCGATCCACCTCTCGGTTCAGAAAGTCTTCTCTTCGGTTCGTCGCATCGGGCTGCGTCGCCTGTTGCGCCGTGGCCGGGGGGAACAGCGCGCCAAATTCTCCTGCCCGAGGCGCGACCGTACTCCTTGGAGGCGCGGCCGCGTTCACGGCGGTGTTGGCCTCGGCGAATAGGCGGCTCAGTCGGGCAGCTTCTTCCTCCTGCAAGCGGAGCTGCTCCGCAGGATCGACCGCATTCGCCGCCGGCGTGAGGACGGGTGGGACTGGGTCGCCACGCCTCTGCGCCGAGAGCACCGGACGGCCGAGCTCTCCCGGCAGCGGCGGGCCGAGTTGCGGCACGTCGCCATAATCGGTCGGAAGCCCGATCAGCCCCTCGGCCTGCTGGACGCGCTCGGTCGAGAAGAGCTCGGCCGGTCCGTCGATGGAGCCGCCATCCTGCAGGGCGACGATCAGGATTGCCGCTAGCCCAAGCCCGCCCGCGCCGACGAGCACCGCGATCGCCTTTCTCGAAAGCCTCATGACACGCGGCGGATCGGGTCGCAGGCGGAGTTCGGCGGCGATGTCCTTTTCGGAGCGCGGCGCATTGCGGACGGTTTCGTCCGAAGTGCCCATCCCCTCCTGGTCACTGCCCTGATCGCTCATGGCGTTCACCGGTCGCCGTCCGGCCGCCAGGCCGAGACGACTGTCTCGTCGCGTTGCGAAGCGCGCGGACCCCATCGGTGCGCACCATGCGTACGACGCGCTGGCGGTCGCCGAGACGCAGCTCGGCGGCGGCGAAGAGCCGATCGACGACCATGTAGTTGCGGCGGATTCGGTAGTTGACGAGTTGGCCTTCGCCCTCGGGTCCGATCACGAAGAGCGGCGGCATCTCGCCCTGGCCGATGCCGCGCGGGAACTCAATGAAGACCTGGCGCCCGTCATCGAAGGCGCGCACCGGACGCCAGGGCGGCCGATCGCCTTCGATCCGATAGCGGAAGTTGAGATCCTCGAGCGCAACCTCGCGGGAGATCGGCAGTGTGGCCTCGGCCTCCGCATTGCGGCGGCGCAGCGCGATCAGCGCGTCCTCGGCATAGGTCCAGGAGACCGACGCCATATAGGCCGAGGGCGTGGCGCGCAGCTCCAGATGATAGGTCCGCCGGTCGGTGTTGATGACGAGGTTGGTGGTGAGGTCGGGCCGGGTCGGCTTAACGAGGATGTGGATCCGGCGGGTATTGCCGGACCCGCTTTCGGTGTCGCCGATGATCCAGCGCGCGGTGTCTCCTGCGGCGATGGGACCAGAGCCGGCGAGGCTTTCGCCAGGCTGCAGGGCGATGTCGGTGATCTGTCCCGGCGATGTATAGACCTGATAAAGCGCGCCGGCGCTATAGGGATAGAGCTGGACGGCATTGATGAACCCGTCGCGCACCGGTTCCATGCGCGCCGCGGCGTTGGCGGCGTCGATCCGGTCGGCGGGATCGGCGGCTTCGGGCGGGCGGTCGTCGGCATCGACCCGCATGAGCTGACCCGGGAGCGGCAGCGGCTCAGGGCGCTCGACGATCTCGACTGGGCGCGGCGGGTCGGCGATGAGCGCCGCGGCGACGGGATCGTCATAGGCGATCTCGGGCGGCTTGAAGGTGGCGCAGCCGGCGAGCGAGACGGCGACGGCGAGTGTTGAGATGCGAAGTGTCGCACAGACCGAGTCTGTCATTGGGCGTTCTCCCGTGACCAGTTGATGGCGTGCACGAAGACGCCGAGGGGGTTCTTGCGGAGCGCCTCCGCGGTGCGCGGCGGCTGCAGGACGACGGTTAGGATCGCGGTCCAGCGCTCGGTGCGGGCGAGCTGGCCGTTCAGATACCGCCGCTCGGTCCAGGCGACGCGGAAGCTCGAGTCCGAGGCGCGGATGACCGAGGAGATCTCGACCGCGACCTGTTCGTCGCCGACGCGCGCGAACGGGTCATTGACGCGGGCGTAGTCGTTGAGCGCGACCGATCCACGGTCGGTCGTGAAGTCGTAGGCTCTGAGCCAGTTCTGCCGCAGCACGATCGGGTCTGCGGGGACTTGGCGGACGTTTTCGACGAAGCGCGCGAGGTGGAACGCGATCTGCGGATCGGTCGGGCGGAAGTTCTCGGTGGCGGGCGCGACGGCCTGCGCGGCGCCGAGCCGGTCGACCTCGACCACGTAGGGAACGACGGTGCTGCGGGTCGAATGCCAGACCAGCGCGGCTGAGGTGCCGGTGGTGAGGATCAGACACCCCATCGCCATGAGCCGCCAGTTGCGGGCCTGGACACGGGCCGAGCCGATTCGCTCGTCCCAGACCTGCGCGGCCTTCTGGTAGGGCGTCACCGGCTCGGGGGTCTTCGCGTAGCGGACGCTGGGGCGTTTGAAGAGGCTCATGGTTTCTCCGAGAGGCTGACGGCGGTTCCGCCGCCACCATGGTCGCCCGAGCGGACGACATGGGCGGCGGTGGCGACGCCGTGATGGAGGGATTGCTGGCGCTTCATGCGGCGCGCCCAGGCGGGCGGGCCATCATTCGCGGGCGCCGGCACGGCAGACGGGCTGTTCGAGAACTGGCCGCCGGTCGCCGTGAACGCGGCGCGCGAGCCGGCCCGGTAACTGTCGCCGAGGCTCTTCTTCAGCGGACTGCTGGCGGCGTTCATGCCGGCCTGGCCGACGACGGTCATGCCTCCGGCCACCTTCCCGGCGGTGCTCGATCTCGAGGCGGCGCCGATCCGGTAAGCGGTGGAGGCGCCGCCGGCGACCGAGGCGCCACCCTTTGCGGCCGCGCCCGCGGCGGCGAGGCCCATCTTGGCGCCCGCGGCGCCGGCGACGAGCGTGCCACCGGCCGCGACGGCGGTGCCGACCGCCGCGCCGGCGCCGAGCTGCGGTCCGCCCGAGACGATGCCGTTGGCGATGCCGGGGCCGAAGATGCCGAGGGCGAGGAGCGACAGCGCGCCGAGCACGACCGCCATGGCGTCCTCGATGGTCGGCTCGCCCGTGAAGCCGGCGGTGAACTCGCCGAAGATGGTCGAGCCGATCCCGACGATGACGGCGAGCACCAGCACCTTGACGCCCGAGGAGATGACGAGCCCGAGCACCCGTTCGGCCATGAAGGCGGTCTTGTTGAAGAGGCCGAAGGGCACGAGGATGAAACCGCAGAGCGTCGCCAGCTTGAATTCGATCAGCGTGACGAAGAGCTGGATCGCCAGGATGAAGAAGGCGAGCACGACGACGATCCAGGCGAACATCAGGATCGCGATCTGGATGAAGTTCTCGAAGAAGGAGACGAAGCCCATGAGGTCGGCGATCGAGGCGAGGATCGGCTGGCCCGCCTCGAGTCCGACCTCGGCGATGCGGCCGGGCTGCAGGAGTTCGGCGGCGCCGAGCGCCCCGCCGGTGGCCACGAGGCCGAGCCCGGCGAAGCTCTCGAAGACGATCCAGGCGAGCGCGTTCCAGTTGCCGATGATGTAGGCGAAGATTCCGACGAAGAGCGTCTTCTTGACAAGCCGACCGATAATGTCGTCGTCCGCGCCCCAGGCCCAGAAGAGCGCGGCGAGCGTCACGTCGATGACGATCAGCGTGGTCGCGAGGAAAGCGACGTCGCCACCGAGCAGGCCAAAGCCTGAGTCGATGTAGGACGCAAAGACGTCCAGGAACCGGTCGATGACGCCAACGCCGTCCATGGCTCAGTCTTCCAGACCTTGGGGCGGACCGTCGAAGAAGCGGCGGCGGTTCTCGGCCCAGGCCGCGCGGCAGGCGGTGTCGGTCTCGAGGGCTTCGGGCGCCAGCGCCCGGCAGCGCGCAAGCTCGGTGCGCAGTGGATCGTCCGGTGTCACCGAGACGGGCGCCGCTCGCTCCTCCTTCACGGCGTCCCGAAGCTCGATCGCCATCATGAGCAGGACGATCCCGCCCATGGCGATGGCGACGAGCTTCAGCATCTTCTCGGGAGCGGTTCGCATGGCCTCAGTCCCCGAACATGCGCACGGTCGTTGGCACGTAGCCGTCGCCGTAGTCGAGGAAGCGCGCGAGGTTCTCGCGTGCCTGCGCTTGGGCCGAGGCTGCACGCGCGGCTTCGAGCGCCTGCGCGCGGTTCTGCGCGGCGATGGCGGCGGTGAGATCAGCCATCTGCGAGGATTGCAGGGCGAGAAGCTGATTGCCCGCTTGCGCGGCCTGCAACGCGCCGGTCGCCGACTGGCTCTGGGCCACCAGCGCCGCCATCTCGGCGCGCGTCGCGTCGATGTTGCCGACGACGCCCGCCTGGACCTTGAGCGCGTCCTCGAAGCCCGCGACTGAGGTGCGCCAGCGCTCCTGCGCGTTCGCGACCATCGCGTCGTGTCCCCCCGTTCCGGCCGCCGCGCCGTATCGGCTCGCAAAGGCCCCCTCGATCGCGGCGACGTCGTGGGCGATGCGCTGCGCCTCGTTCAGCAACGCTTGCGTCCGCTGGACCGACGCCTGGAGCTCGGCGAGCGAGGAATGCGGCAGGCTCGCGAGGTTGCGGGCCTGGTTGATCAGCATCTGCGCCTCGTTCTGGAGCTGCGTGATCTGGTTGTTGATCTGCTCCAGCGCGCGGGCGGCCTGCAGGATGTTCTGCGAGTAGTTGGTGGGGTCGAATACCGTGATCTGCGCCGTCGCAGGTGGCACGGCGATCGGCGAGACCGCCAACCCGACGGGCAGCGCGAGCATGGCGCCGGCGAGAAGCGCGCGGCGGAAGTGGGTGCGGATCATTTCATAGTCTCCTTGGCTGGGGTTTGATCGGGGGTGGACGGAGGAACGATGTCGCCCGGGGCGAGCAGTTCGACCGCCCAGTCGAGGCCGCATCGCTTCAGCCAGGCGGCGGGAAAGCCCTCGCGGCCGTTCTCGGCGAGCGTCTCGTCGATGGCGGCGTGGTCGGATTTCGAGGAGGCGGCGGTGAAGGCGAGCGCGACCTCGCCAAGCCCGAGCGCGAATAGCCGGTTGCCGCGCCGCGACTGGCAATAATAGTCGCGCTTCGGCAGGCTGCGCGCGACGATCTCGATCTGCCGGTCGTTGAGGCCGAAGCGGCGGTAAATCTCTGCGATCTGTGGCTCGAAGGCGCGCTCGTTGGGTAGGAAGATGCGCGTCGGGCAGCTCTCGACGATGGCCGGCGCGATGGATGAGCGGTCGATGTCAGCGAGCGACTGGGTGGCGAAGACGACGCTCGCGTTCTTCTTCCGCAGCGTTTTCAACCATTCGCGGAGCTGCCCGCCGAAGGTCTTGTCGTCGAGCGCGAGCCAGCCCTCGTCGACCAGGATCAAAGTCGGGCGTCCAGTGAGCCGCGCCTCGATCCGGTGGAAGAGATAGGCGAGCACCGCAGGCGCAGCGGCGGAACCGATCAGTCCCTCGGTCTCGAAGGCCTGGACATCGGCGGTTCCGAGCGCCTCGCCCTCGGCGTCGAGCAGCCGCCCGAATGGGCCGCCGAGGCAGAACGGCGCGAGCGCGCGCTTGAGCTCGGTCGATTGCAGCAGCACAGAGAGGCCGGTGAGCGTGCGCTCCTCGACCGGCGCCGAGGCGAGCGAGGTCAGCGCCGACCACAGATGTTCGCGCGCGCCCGGATCGACGGTCACCCCTTCCCGGGCGAGGAGACCCGCAAGCCAGTCCTGCGCCCAGGCGCGTTCGGCCGTGTCATCGATCCGCGCGAGCGGCTGCAGCTGCACCGCAGCCTCGCCTTCCGACAGCGCGGTGCCGAGATCCTCCCAGTCGCCGCCCATCGCCAGCGTTGCGCAGCGGATCGATCCGCCGAAGTCGAAGGCGAAACACTGGGCGTGTTCATAGCGACGGAACTGCAGCGCCATCAGCGCGAGCAGAACCGACTTGCCCGCGCCGGTCGGCCCGACGACGAGCGTGTGGCCGACATCGCCGACATGAGTCGAGAAACGGAACGGGGTCGAGCCTTCACTCTCGGCGTAGAAGAGCGGCGGGCCGTCGAGGTGATCGTTCCTTGCCGGCCCGGCCCAGACCGCCGAGATCGGGATCATGTGCGCTAGGTTGAGCGTCGAGACCGGCGGCTGGCGGACATTGGCGTAGAGATGCCCGGGGAGCGATCCGAGCCAGGCTTCGAGCGCGTTCAGCGTCTCGGGGATGCAGGTGAAGTCCCGGCCCTGGACGACCTTTTCGGCCGCCTTCAGTTTGGCGTCGGCGGCGCGTTCGTCCGTGTGCCACACCGTGATGGTGGCGGTGACATAGGCCGCGCCGACGAGATCGGAGCCGAGCTCCTGCAGGGCCTCGTCGGCATCGGCGGCCTTGTTGGCGGCGTCACTGTCGAGCAGCGTCGAGGCCTCGTTGGTCATCACCTCCTTGAGGATCGCGGCGACAGATTTGCGCTTGGCGAACCATTGGCGGCGGATGCGGCCGAAGAGTTTTTGCGCATCGGTCTTGTCGAGGCAGATCGCACGGGTCGCCCAGCGATACTCGAAAGCGAGCGAGTTGAACTCGTCGAGCAGTCCTGGCCAGGTCGCGGTCGGGAAGCCGATGATGGAGAGCGTGCGCAGATGCGCGTCGCCGAGCCGCGGCGCGAGCCCTCCCACGAGCGGCTGGTCGGCGAGGAGCGCGTCGAGATGCATCGGCGTCTCGGGCACGCGCACGCGCTGCGCGTGCGTCGATACGGTCGAATGGAGATAGGTCAGCGTCTCCTCGTCCGAGAGCCATTCGGCCTCGGGCATGAACCCTTCGAGGAGGTCGAGCAGCCGCTCCGTGCGCGATGTGAAGCTCGCCAGATGCTCGCGCGGGTTCACGCCTTTCGCAGGCGCGTCCTCGTAGAGCCATTTGCCGGCGCGGCTCGCCTCGTCGACGGGCGGCATCCAGGCGAGCGTCAGGTAGTAGCGGCTCTCGAAGTGGCTGGAAGCCTCTTCGAACTGCGCCCGGCGCTCGGCATCGACCAGCGCCGAGACTGGATCGGGAAAGGTGGAGAGCGGATAGTCTCGCGCGGGCACGCGCTGCGCCTCGACGAACACCGCCCAACCCGAGCCGAGCCGCCGCAACGCGCCGTTGAGGCGGCCCGCAGTCGCGACCAGTTCGGCGGGTGTCGAGGAATCGAGGTCCGGGCCGCGAAACCGCGCCGTGCGCTGGAGGCTGCCGTCCTTGTTGAGGACGACGCCTTCGCCCACCAGCGCGGCCCACGGCAGGAAGTCGGCGAGAAGCGAGGCTTTCGAGCGGTATTCGGCGAGGCGCATCATGGCCTTACACTCCGAACCATGTCGGGAAGCGCAGATGCCGCCGCGCGACATCGACGATCTGCGCGTCGTGCTTCGCGGCCCAGACCGCGAGGAGATGGCCGACCAGCCAGACCACGAGTCCGACCGCCCAGAGGCGAAGCCCGAGGCCGACCGCGGCGGCGAGCGTGCCGTTGGCGATCGCCCAGGTGCGCGGCGCGCCTCCGAGAAGGATCGGTTCGGTGAGCGCGCGGTGGACCGGCGCGGTGAAGCCGGGAATGTCCGCCCCGTCCATCAGACCAGCGCTCCGCCGCCGAAGGAAAAGAAGGACAGGAAGAAGCTCGACGCCGCGAAGGCTATCGACAGACCGAAGACGATCTGCACCAGGCGGCGGAAGCCGCCGGACGTGTCGCCGAAGGCGAGCGTCAGGCCGGTGACGATGATGATAATCACCGCGACGATCTTGGCCACCGGCCCCTCGATCGATTCCAGGATCGATTGCAGAGGCGCTTCCCAGGGCATTCCGGAACCGGCGGCATGGGCGGGATCGGCGGCGAAGAGGAAGCCGAGGGCAACGACCGACACGTAGTATGGCCAGCGAGGATAGAACGTGGTGGTTCGGGTCACGGGGTGGGTCCTTTCGGGTGGCTGAGGAGCGGTTGAAGTTCGTAGTCTCCGGCCGGCCCCAGGCCGGTGACGCGGGCGAGTTCGGCGAGGCGGCGGTCGCTCCCGCGGCCGGCGAGCACGGCGATCAGGTCGATGGTCTCGGCGATGAGCGCGCGCGGGACGGTGACCACCGCTTCCTGGATGAGCTGTTCGAGACGGCGCAGCGCGCCGAGCGCGGAGCCGGCATGGATGGTCCCGATCCCGCCCGGATGGCCGGTGCCCCAGGCCTTCAGGAGATCGAGCGCCTCGGACCCGCGCACCTCGCCGATCGGGATGCGGTCGGGACGCAGCCGCAGCGAAGAGCGCACCAAATCGGAGAGAGTCGCAACGCCATCCTTCGTGCGCAGCGCCACGAGGTTGGGCGTCAGGCACTGGAGTTCACGCGTATCCTCGATCAGGACGACGCGGTCGGTCGTCTTCGCGACCTCGGCGAGGAGCGCGTTGGTGAGCGTCGTCTTGCCGGTCGAGGTGCCTCCGGCGACGAGGATGTTGGCGCGGGCGGCAACCGCCTCGCGTAGTGCGCCGGCGGCGTTCTCATCCATGATCCCGGCAGCGACGTAGTCTGCGAGCGTGAATACCGCGACGGCAGGCTTGCGGATCGCGAAGGCGGGTGCGGCGACGACAGGTGGCAAGAGTCCTTCGAAGCGCTCCCCCGTTCCGGGCAGCTCGGCCGAGACGCGCGGAGCGCCCGCATGCACCTCGGCTCCCACATGGTGAGCGACTAGGCGGACGATTCGCTCGCCGTCAGCCGCCGAGAGCCGCTCGCCAGTTTCCGAGAGACCGTCGCCGAGCCGGTCTATCCAGAGTCGGCCGTCGGGATTGAGCATCACCTCGACGACCGCCGGATCTGTGAGCCAGGTGGCCACATCCGGTCCGAGCGCCGTCCGGAGCATGCGGGAGCCGCGCTCGATCGCTTCTGATTTGAGAGTTTGGACGGTCACTGGCGGCCCCGCATCTGGTTACGGGGTCGATCAAGAAGACCGTCAAATGGTCAACGTAAACAGTGTTGAGGGCGTAGTAGTGCAGCGGCGCGCGAAGGCAGGCCGGATTCGGAGCGCTCAGTATTTCTCGTGCGTCGGATCTCCGTTGGGGAAGGCCTCGACATAGCCGAAGTCGACTTCGAAGCGCTTCTTCGCGACCTCGACCTCATGAAACACTGGGCCGTCCTCGAGAGATCGGTCGGCCGTGATGGTCAGTTCGAACGGAAGCGTCCGTTCGACATAGGCTTCCTCCGACCCGAGACTGACATCGTACCTGTCGACGCTGTCGGTGACGTAGAAGCTGAACAGTGCCTCGAAGCCGACAAGGGCGTCGACCCGCACCGTGAAAGTCACGGTTTCGCCGTCGACGGCGATAACGGTGGGCGGGCCGATCGTATCCGGCGGCACGTACTGGAGCGCTGCACTCAGGGGCTCGGCCTCGAACGGGATGTCGGCATGTCCGTCGATATCGAAATCGAGATCATCCAATCGATACTCGAAGGCCCGGGAGATATCCTCGATAAATTCGCCGCCCTCGCTCTGGCGCCACCTCTGGACAATGGCATCGGCGACATGCTGATCCGCGGCGTTAAAGAGGGCCAGGGCCTCTTCGAGTCGGGGAACGCAAATCAGGTGATCCGATTGCGACGCGAAGTCCAGCCAGCCATTGTCTGGCGACACGCAGATCAGTTTGCGGCCTTCTTCGGCAGCGAGGGCTTCCAGCCGCAACAGGGCGAATGCATCGGGGAACTCGCTCTTTCTCTTGTCGGCCGCGCCGAAGGGAGGTGCTTCTGCGAAGTAACGATCAAATACCTTCATGACCGCATCAGGTGTATCACCAGCGGCTATCTCGTCTCCGTTCACATGCTGCCGGTATGCATCAAATTCGGCTCGGGCGAATGCCGTTGCATCAGCAGCGATGAGAAGATCGGCGACTTCGGCATTCGGTGCGTCTCTGCGCCAGCGCTTGTTATGCGCCCTTAGCGCCTTCTTGAGGACTCGCTGTGTCTCGATGGCATCGTCCCGCAGGTGTGCCTTCATTTCCTGGGCGATGATATCGACGAAAACGACGCGGACATCGCGTTGATGGAACTGATCGAGCCGCTGCAGGACGGCATTGTGAAACGTCTTCTGCTTGCCGTCGAAGACGGCTGTATCGATGGAGATCGCGAACACGTCGCCGTTGGCGATAAGGCTTTTGATGTCGTCGTCAGAGAGTTGAGGCATGGCGGAACCGTAGAGGGTTTCGCCGGGCAGGACATCAACTCAATCAATTGGCCGCGTCTTTTGATACCTCTTTCGCCAGAGTCCCGCCCTTCGCCAGCCGACGCGCGAGTGTTTCGACGAACCCCTCGTAGCGCTCGCGCCCGCTCGCCTGCGCCGCCTCGCGCATCGTGTCGGGCAGCGGCGGTGTGGTGCTCAGCCAGAACTTTACGAACAACGCGACCGCCTCGTTGCCGATGGTGACATCACGTTCGAGCCGCTCGATCGAACGGGTCAAACGATCTAACCGTCGGACGATCGCCGCCTCGCGCTGATCGGTGCCGTCAGGCGAAAGGAACGCGGCGAGTGCGGCCTCGACGATCTGTGACTTCGAGACCTTGCGTCGTGCGGCAAGGGCGTCAAGCTCCGCCGAGAGTGCGGCGTCGAAATAGACGTTGAGACGATCTTTTTTCAATCGTCACTCCTCCTTCCGGTCATCGCTCAGAGCTCGATCCCGTCATCGGGATCGAGCGAAGCCTGGCGCGCGACCCCTCGGAACCGGTCCTGCATAGCCCGTGCGCGCTGCGCGTGGTCATCGGGCTCCTCGTCGAGGCCCGTGAACTCCTCCCTTGCGGGCGCGGTCTCGGGCGCGATTGCCTCGTGCTCGGGCAACGTGGGCTCGCGTCGAACGCCGCCATCGCTGTCTTCGTCGCTGCCCACGCCTTTCCTTTTCGCTGGTCGCGGCGCGGCGATCGGCGGGCAGCCGCTCCAATCGTCTCTGGCCCGAGCGGTGGAGCCGGGTGTCTCAGAGGAAGGTGACCGTGGCGGCTGAAGGATGCGCGACTTGAACTGCCGGTCTTCATAGTAGCGCGCCTTCTTCGCGCGGACGGGCGGCGCGCCGGAGACCAGCACGATCTCGTCGGACGACGGCAACTGCATCATCTCGCCGGGGGTTAGCAGCGGACGCGCGGTCTCCTGTCGCGAGACCATGAGGTGTCCGAGCCAAGGGCTGAGCCGGTGGCCGGCATAGTTCTTCATGGCGCGCATCTCGGTCGCCGTGCCGAGGGCGTCGGAGACGCGCTTCGCCGTGCGCTCGTCATTGGTCGCGAAGGCGACGCGGACGTGGCAGTTGTCGAGGATCGCGTTGTTCTGCCCGTAGGCCTTCTCGATCTGGTTGAGCGACTGGGCGATCAGGAACGCCTTCAGCCCATAGCCAGCCATGAAAGCGAGCTGGCTCTCGAAGAAATCGAGCCGACCGAGCGCGGGGAATTCATCGAGCATGAGCAGGAGACGATGACGTCGGCCATTTGCTTCCAGCTCTTCGGTCAGGCGTCGCCCGATCTGATTGAGCACGAGTCGGACGAGCGGCTTGGTGCGCGAGATGTCCGAGGGCGGCACGACGAGGTAAAGTGTCGCCGGATTGTTTCCGGAAACAAGATCGTCGATTCGCCAGTCACAGCGGCGCGTGACCTTCGCGACGACGGGGTCGCGGTAAAGCCCCAAGAAGCTCATCGCGGTCGAGAGAACGCCGGAGCGTTCATTCTCTGACTTGTTGAGCAGCTCGCGCGCGGCCTGCGCGACCACCGGGTGCGGTCGGTCGCCCAGATGCGGGGTGCGGATCATGGCCGCAAGGGTCGCCTCGATCGGGCCTTTCGGATCGGAGAGGAAGGCGGCGACCCCTGCGAGCGTCTTGTCAGGCTCGGCGTAGAGCACGTGCAGGATCGCGCCGACGAGCAGCGAGTGGCTGGTCTTCTCCCAATGGTTTCGGCGTTCAAGCTGGCCCTCGGGGTCGACCAGGATATCGGCGACGTTCTGGACGTCGCGCACCTCGCTGTCGCCGCGCCGGACCTCGAGCAGCGGATTGTAGGCCGCGCTCACCGGATCGGTCGGATCGAACAGGAGCACGCGGCTGAACCGCGAGCGCCAGCCGGCGGTGAGCTGCCAGTTCTCTCCCTTGATGTCGTGGACGATCGCCGAGCCCGGCCAGGTCAGGAGCGAGGGTACGACCAGCCCGACGCCCTTGCCCGAACGCGTCGGCGCGAAGCAGAGCACGTGCTCGGGTCCGTCGTGGCGGAGATAGCGGGTCTCATACCGGCCGAGCACGACGCCGTCGTCGTCAAGCAGCCCCGCCGCCTCCACGTCCTTGCGACTTGCCCAGCGGGCCGAGCCGTAGGTGGTCACGTCGTTCGCCTCGCGGGCGCGCAGCACCGAGAGGAAGATCGCGACGCCGATCGCGGCGATGCCGCCCGCGCCGGCGACAATCGCGCCCTCCATGAAGACGCGGGGCGCGTAGGCGTCATACCAGTACCACCAGACGAAGACGTTCCAGGGGGCGTAGACCGGCAGACCGAACACTTCCGCCATCGGCTCTCCGAGCTGCGGCTGAAACCCGAGCCGGAACGCGACCCATTGCGTCGCCGCCCAGACGAAGGACAGCGCGACGCTCGTGACGATGACGATCTGGCCCCAGAGGATTTTCGTGGCGGGCGAGGAGTGGCTCTTGCTCATGGGCGGCGCTCCATCAGATGCCGAGTCCGCGCTTGCGGCCGAGCGTCCAGGCGATCCCGCCGCCGGTCGTGATGGTCCCGCTCACGGTCTGACCGAGATGCTTGTCGAGCTGCGGCTTCCAAGGGACGAGTTCGAAGCCCATGCCGTCGTCCAGCATGGCGAAGCGGCCAGTGGCGAGGTCCAGGCGCTGGCGGTATATTCCGGCGACACTTTCGCCCTCGGCGGGCTTGCGGAACGGCAGGCCGGTCTGGGCCTTGAGATTTGCTGCGGCTTTATCGATCTCGCGATTGCGCAGGGTCGTGAGCAGGTCGCGGGCGAAGGTGACCCGTTTGCCTTGCCGGGTCGCGAGACCTTCGACGACGAGATGGTCGGCGCGTCGATCCAGCGCGTGTCGCACTTCGGCCCCGAACCCGCCGTTCGACAGAGGCGCACGGTCCTTTGCGAGCGCCAAGCGGTCGAGCCAAGTCGCGCCGTCCGCGCTCACCTGTGCGTCGAGCGCGAAGTCAGACCGTCCGACGAGAGCGAGCCGCCGGCGGCCACCTTCCTTCGGCGACCAGCTCCGTGTCTCAGCAATGCCACCTGTAGGCGTGTCACCCGTCGCGTCGAGATCGGCGAAGCGCACGTGATGGACGCGTCCGTCGACGCCGTCGATCACGGCGTAGGCCTCGCCCTTGAGCTCGTCATGCAGGCCGCGCTCGACGAGGCGTCCGAGGATCGGCTCGCTTGGTGCCGCCTGAATAGCGAAGTCGGAAGCCGCGCGGGACTGACCTCCCATCGCGCGGTGCATCGTCTTTATGATGTCGCCGCGGATGGCGAGGTCGCGCAACGTCTCCTCCATCCCGGGCCTGAGCTGCCAGACCGAGGGCGCAAGCCTTTCGGCAAGGCCGAGGCGTTCGAGCGTCTGCGCGCGCCCGATCATGCGGTTCTTGAAGTCGCGATCTTCGAGACCGGGCGCGCCGGGACGTAGGTCGGCGATGCCGAGCGAATCGTCCGCATAGGCGCGCAAGGCGCGGTCTAGCCCGGTCCAGCGCTCGGCCTTCACTTCCAGGTCGAGACCGGCCGCAATCTCCTTCTCGCTGCGCGGCCCGAGTTCGAGACTGACCAGCTCTTCCGCGCGTCCGCGCAGGCCGCGGGAGATGTAGTCGCGCGAGATGACGAGGTCCTTGCCGTCATCGGCCTTGCCGCGGATGAGGATATGGACATGCGGGTTGTCGGTGTTCCAGTGATCGACGCCGATCCAGTCGAGCCTCGTGCCGAGGTCGCGTTCTGCCTGGGCTATGAGGTCGCGGGTGAAGGCGCGCAGATCCTCCATGTGCCCCGCATCCTCGGGCGAGACGATGAAGCGGAAATGGTGCCGATCGTCCTCGCAGGACTGGGCGAAGTCGAGCTCGTCGACCGCGTCCCGGTCTGCGGTGAACATCGCTGCGTCGCGTCCATCACGACTGACGCCCTCGCGTTTGAGATATGCGATGTGCTTCGCGAGCGGGGCTGAACGGAAACGCTGACCGCGATGGCGGACGATGCGTGCCTTGACGACCACCCGACGCCGGGTGCTCGAAAGACTCCGTGCGGTGGTGGCGAAGCGACACCGTCCGAAGGTCGAGCGGCCAGCGCGCGACGATCTGCCGAACCTGTAGCCGGTGTGCCCCGCCTTGCGGGCGGCGCGCAAGACCTGGCCGACGAAGCTCTGCGCCTTGCGGCCAGATGGCCCGCGGTCGCGGATGCGGCCTGGCCGGATGCGGATGCCGTCGTCGCGGCGGCTCATATGCCCGCCTCGGATGCGGCGGCACGGTGAAATCGTATATAAATCAGCGTATTGAAGGAAGGCGCGGCACCGCGGACCATGCCGAAGTGCGTAAAAAGCTGCAGTAAAACAACCACATAGCGCGCATCCGTGCCGCGCCTTTTATCTCGCCCTCCCTCCGTTGTTCGACTGTCCGTCCCCTGCACTCCTTCCGGGACTGCGACGGCGTACGCCAGCACGCGCCAGACTGCGAGCGGGGCCTTCATCGCGATCCCTCCGATTGAGAGCGCACGAACAGGCCGTTCGCAGTGGCGTTTGACGGTTGCGCGTCGGCATTCCAGGCGCGGCGTGACGGTCGTTCCGCTAATGCTTCATCCGCACTGGCACCGCCGTCCGAGCGCGGGCCAAGACGCGCGACGAAGAGCGGCGCGGCGCGCCAGTCGGAGTTCAGGACCGGCGCTTCGGCACGCCGCGGCGCCGCCGAGGGGTCGCCGATGATTGGCGCCAGCGTCGCGATATAGGCCCGTGTTTCGCGCGGCAGCGGGCGTCCGGTGGCGAGGTGCTCGGCGTATCGGGCCGGTCCCGCATTGTAAGCCGCGAGGAAGCCGGGCGAGCCGAAGCGGTCGTACATCTCGCGCAAGTAAGCGGCGCCGGCGAGGATGTTGTCGCGCGGGTCGAACACGTCCGCTCCGAGGCGATGGCGAGTGCGCAACTCGGCCCAGGTCGCGGGCATGATCTGCATCAGACCCATCGCCCCGGCGCGGCTGACCCCGCGCGGATCGCCTGCGCTTTCGGCCTGCATGACGGCGCGAATCCAGTGCTCGGGGATGGCGAACCGCAACGCGGCTTCCGCGATGAATGTGTCGAACGCAGTCGCTTGCACTGTGGTTCGCCCGCCAGTTTGCGTGCCTTCCGAAGGCTCTGCGACCGCGTTCGGCGTAGCGGCGAACAGGAGTGCGGCGAGCGCGAGGCCGGTAGCGGGGGCGACAATAAGGCCACGGCCGGAAGGCGGAAGGGTGCGCATGGCTCAGCCCTCCCGCGTCCAGATCGGCGTCGCCCGGCCGATGACCGTGTCTGCGCCGAGCGGCCCGAAATACCGCCCGTCAAGGCTCGCCGGATGGTCGGCGTTGAGCAGGAAGACCTCGCCGTTGCGGAGCGTCCGGCAGCCCCGCCAGACCGGCAGCGGGCGGCCAAGCCGGTCGCGTTCACGCGCCTCGGCGACGGCGGTGCTATCGACAGTGATCGTCGTGCCCTGGCGGCAGACCTCGCTTCCCGGCAGCGCGGCGACGCGCTTCAGGAGCGGCGTGTCGGGGCCGAGATAGCCGTTCTCGACCAGCCAGCGGCCAAGCGGCTCGGGCGTGCGCACGGCGACGAGATCGCCGACCTCCGGACGCGCGATCGGGGTGATCGCGTAGATGCCGATCGGCACGCTGGCGGACGCGTTCCAGACAAGGAGCGGATCACTCGTCACGACGGCCGACGCGCCGATAAGCGCGAGCGCCGCGCCCATCGCGACGAGGGTCTTGCGCGCGCGGATCATGCCGTCACCGCGCGGCGCTTGAGCCAGGCTGCGTGCCGCAGCTCGGTATAGGCGCGGGGGTCGAGACCGGTCGTCAGCCGGTTGTGGACGTGCCGCCAATGGTCGGGACAGACATCCTCCGGCGCGAGCTCGAGCGCCTCGACCTGATCGATGGCGAGGAGGGCGGCCTCGACCTTCGGCCAGCCGGACAAGCGCAGCAGCATCTCGCCGCCGGGGGTCACATGCGGCACGGTCGAGCAGCGCTCGCCGGATTGGACGGCGCGCAGGATGTCGATCCGGCTTTCGACGGTGCCGTAGTCATTCGATGACCAGCGAACGAAGGCGAAGACGCTGCCTGGATCGAAGCCGACGGTGCTTTCGGAGCGGCTCAGAATGGTCTCCTGGACGATCCGGCCGAAGCGGATCCAGCGCTCTACCCGTCCTTCGAGCCACAGGAGATCGACAGTCGTGCGCGCACTCATGGGCGGCTCTTATCGGCATAGGCCGGAGAGATCGCCGCGTGGCGCTTGGCGGGCAGCACGGTGTCGCCGGTGTCGTCAGAAGTCGAGGTCTTCTCGCCCCGGCCGACCCAGGCCTGCAGATCGTCAATCGCGTAGACGACGCGTCCGCCGATCTTGGAATAGCGGGGACCTGTGCCGTAGGTGCGGTGTTTCTCCAGCGTCCGGCCAGACAGGCCGAGGAATCGGGCGGCTTCGGGGGTTCTCAGATAGCGCGGCGGCAGGCCGGCAGTGGGATCGGGCATGGGTAGCGCCTCCGGTGCTTGCGCCGCGCCGCGGAAGGCGGCCGGCTGTCGGAGGCCAGAGAAGCGGATGAGGGGGGCCTGGAGGGATGACGATTTACGCGCCGCGAAATCGTCACCCCTGAGAGCTCAACGGAGAATCTCTAGACGAGACTTGTTTCGAGCTTCTTCTTGCGGTCACGCCAGTCCGGCATGGCCTTGTCCATCAGCTGCCGCCAGCGTGAACCGTGGTGAGGCTCGAATACGTGCGCGAGTTCGTGGACGATCACATAATCAATGCATTGGACCGGAGCGCGGATCAGGTCCTGGTTGAGGACGAGATTGCCTTTCGGCGTATAGCTGCCCCATCTTTTTGTCATGGGGCGGATCATCAGCTTGGGTGGTGCGGTGCCTTCGGAAGCGAATAGCGGCGCCACGTCGCGAAGTCGCCGCGGAAATTCGGCGTGAGCTTCGAGCTTGTAGAAATGATCGAGCAGAGCCACTTTGTGCACATTGCTTTCGACGTGCGGCGTCTCCAGGACGATGCGGTCTCCGCTCAGAAAAATGCGAGACGCATCATTCTGGTGAACTTTTAGGCGATACTGGATGCCCCGAAGGAGGTGCGTCTCGCCGCTGATGTACTGGCGCGGGGGCGTTCTGGGGCGGTACTGCTCGAAATCATCGATTTGCGCTGCGATCCACCCGCCCTTGCGGCGAACGCGTTCTTGGACTTCGTCATCGGCCGCGTCGTGCGGAGCGATGACCTGCACCGAACCTGATGGCGAGACGACGATTTTCAGCCGCCGGCGCTCATCGCGCGCGACGCTATAGGCGATCCGTCTGCGGCCCCACTGGAACCAGGCGTCAGCGGACACGGCCGTCATCCTGCATGCGCACCCGGGCGGCCGACAGCACCTCGTTGATGATGCTGTCCATTACGGCCGGTTCGATCTCGGGCCCACCTGAACCCATGACCACGTCGAAGAAGAAGTCATCCATTGCGTTTCGCATATCGTTCTGGATGTCGCGGTCATGCTGCCACCCGACGCGGCGGTGGCTTTCGATTATGTCAACGAGTGACATCGAGATCGTGACCGGAAGGTCAGGATCGTCGACCGCGGCGCGCCGGAGTTCCTTTCGGGCGATGCCCCAGAAGGCAGTCTCATTGCCCTTGCCGCGCAGTTCGTGCGGTGTCGGGTCATCCTCATCGTCGCGGGCGTCGAGCTTGTCGCGCTGTGAGCGGATACGTTCGAGGTATGCTTTCTCTTCAAGGCGGCCGCGACGAAAGTCGTCGATCGTTTGCCGAATGAGCTTCGAGAACTTCTCAAAGAAGGTGGGGTCTTCGTCCCATTTTTCCTCGATGGTTCGCAGCGTCCGGTGTGCGATTTCGTCAGCGATCGAGGCGTCGGAACGCTTCTTCTCGTTGCGGGCCGCTTCGATGGCGCCATCGTCGAAGACCGCTAGCGGCTCCACGATCGTCGTGACTTCGTGGGCGGTCACATGCTGATCGAGCAGACTGCGGACGCGCCGCTCATATTCGCTCCAATCCACCGCGTCTGCGTACCGAGCCTTCACGTGGGCGCGCAGCGCGAGAAAGCGCTTCTCGTCTGTTCGCCAGCGCAGGAGCCGCTCTGGCGGCGTCTCCTCGACGAAGGTCCGCGAGCTGACGGCGACCGTCAGGGTGCGGGAGAATTCCGATAGGCGGCGGTAGAAGTCATCGCGCAGCGCGTCGTCGGCGAGCTCTCGCGCATAGGCCTCCTCGTCGTACACGTTGGAGACGCCAGCGAAGAGATCGAGGAGTGCAGCGTGCTTTTGGGGGAGCTTACGCGCCTCATCGGCGATCGCGCTGACCGACTGCTGCAGGTCGGCTTCGTCGAAGTCCCGTAGCGCCTCATTTGCGGTCAACGCCTCGCCAAGGTGACGCAGCACGCCGCAGTAATCGATGATGAAGCCGAACGGCTTCTCGGGCGCCCCGTCCTCGTCGAAAACGCGGTTGACTCGCGCGATGGCCTGCAAAAGCCCGTGCTCGCGGAGCGGTCGGGCCATGTAGAGCACCGTGTTGCGCGGCGCATCGAAACCGGTGAGCAGCTTGTCGACAACGATCAGGATGTCCGGCTCGCCGGGCCCCTTGAACTTCGAGATGATGGATTTGTTGTAGCTCTCCTCGCCGCCGTGACGCTCCATCATCCGGCGCCAGAACTTCACCACCTCGTCGTCGGATTCCTCGTCGATGGCGTGTTGGCCCTCGCGCTGATCGGGCCCGGAGATAATGACCTCGGAGGTCACCTCACCGAACTCGTCGAGCAGCTTTTTCAGTGTGATGGCGTCCCGCTTGGACGGCGCGACGAGCTGCCCTTTCAACCTGTCGGGCTGGAAATTGTCCGCAAAGTGCCGACTGACGTCGAACGCGATACAGCGCAGCCGTGCTGACACGCCCATGAGCGTCCGCGGTCGGCTCATCTTGCGTTTGAGGTCGGCTTTCTGCGTGTCGGTAAGGCCGACGGTCACGCGGTCAAACCAGGCGTCGACCGCGTCTTCGTCGATATCCTCCTCGACATGACGACCCTCATAGAGCAGCGGCACGACGGCGCCGTCCGCTACGGCATCCTTCATCGAGTAGACCGGCTGCACGAGCGGTCCGAACTTGGTGAAAGTGTTTCGCTCCTTCTTGGCGATCGGCGTGCCGGTGAAGCCAATCAAGCAAGCGCCCGGCAACACGTCGCGCATCTTTTGGTGCAGGCTCTCCATGTCGCCGTACTGGCTGCGATGACTCTCATCGACCAGCAGGAAGATGTCCGTGCTCGCATCGACGACGCGGCGCTTGTTGAGACCGGCTTTGAACTTGTGAACGAGGGTCGTGACGACCGGCGTCTTCGCTTCGATGAGTTCGACCAGATGCTCGCCCGTCTTCGCGCGCTCCGGCGACAGGCCCGTCGCCTTGAACGTCTTGTCGATCTGGTCATCGAGATCGGTGCGGTCGGTCACCAGCACGACACGCGCCGTCGGGACGCTCATGGCGAGCGCCTTGGCGAGCATCACCATGGTCAGCGACTTGCCCGACCCTTGCGTATGCCAGACCACGCCGCCTGCGCGCCGTCCGGCGTTGTCGCGCGCCGCGACACGCTTGAGCAGGTCCTTCACCGCGAAATACTGCTGATGGCGCGCGACCTTTTTCACACCACCATCGAACAGCGTGAAACGGCGTGCGAGGTCGAGAATGCGCTCGGGCCGGCAAAGGCTCACCAGCATCTCGTCGAGCGGTGTAACGAAGCGCTCCCCGGCTTCACGCAGACCGTCATGCTTGCGGCGGTGGAGCCCGAAGTCCTGGAAGATCGCGTCGTGATCCGTCGTGTCGATCGCTCGGTTGACGACCTCAGAAACGTAGTCAGGCACATCCTCGCGTTCGCGCCAGGCCGACCAGAACTTCGCCGGCGTGCCGACCGTCGCGTAGCGCGGCTCGTGCGAGTTGGCGGCAATGAGCAACTGCGCCGTGAAGAACAGATTTGTCGCGCCGAGATCCGGCTTTTGGTTGCGCAGGTGCTGGCTGATCCCTTGCGCAACCTTCTCCTGGCTGCGCTTCACCTCGACGACGGCGAAGGGGATGCCGTTGACGAACAGGACGATGTCGGGACGGATGCTCGCTCCTTCCGGCCAGTCGACCGGAAACTCGCTCGTCATGTGGAAGGCGTTCGCTCGCGTGCTATCGGCGTCGAGCCCCCAGTTGATGTAGCGGAAGGGCCATTCGCGGGATTGTCCGTCCACGGTCTGCGGCAGCGCGACGCCGAGCTGGATCAGATCGGTCTGGCGCTCGTTCGTGCGCATCAGGCCGTCGAAACGCACGTCCTTGAGGCGCTCGACGGCGGTTTCGATGTTGCCTTCCGAGAAGGCGTGCGTGCGCCCGCCAGCGCGGATGCGATTGAGGGAGGCCAGTTGAGCGCGCAGCTTGTCTTCAAGTAGGACGCCGGTGCGACGGTGCCGCCGCTGCCGGTCGATCTCCGCGCGCGTGACATAGCGCCAGCCTAGCGCCGAAAGGGTCATGAGCGCCTGAAGCTGCTCGCGCCCGGCTTCGGACAGCGAGAATTGCGGGCTTTCGGTCATTCAACGACCTCCGGCTCGGCGACTTCGCCTTTGGCGCCGCGTTTCGCCTTGCCCTTAGAAGCCGTCTTCGGCTTTTCGATCCAGGCGAAAGCGTATCTGTAGCCAAGCGCATCGAGCTCGCGCGCGGCCTGCCGGAACGATACAAGGCTGAAGAACGGCAGCTTTGGTTGCTCGGAAGCAACGATCACGCCGTACACGACGGTAAAATCGGACCGGGTGAAGTGCTCGTCGGATTTCGGAAGAATGTCCTCATAGCCCGCTTGTCCGGTTTCGCCTTGGACGGTGATCACTTTGGCGCGCACGCTGTCACGTGAGGGTGGATCAATGGCAAGAACACGAGCGGACACCGTTCCTTGACTGAAGAGATGGCTGAGGCGCGACGATGACGTCTTATCTTTGATGTGAATGAGTTGCCGGTCGCGGCTGAGGAAGTCGCAGGCCTCCATCGTTGTCGACCAGCCTGTCGGTTTAATGAGGCGGCGATCGAGGCAGATCATGTCCGCGTCGAGACCGGCGATACGCTTATTGTAGATTTCCTCGGTTTCGTCGGCTTCGGCCTCGGGCAGCTTGATCTTCGGCGTCTTGTCGAAGAACTCCCGCACCTCCTTCGCCAAATCTTGGTCAATCTGATACCAGCGGCCACCGGACAGCACGTAGGTCGATCCATCGAGATCGGTCTCGAAGATCACGCACTCGCGGAGTTTCCATTTGCCGCCGCAGTCATGGCCGTCGTCGTCGACCTCATGAACCGTATGGTTACGCAAGTTTTCGTCTGTGTACGCGGTCCTCTTACGCTCCTTGAGCGCGTCGAGATATCCGGGCAGATCGAGGTCCGCGTAGAGTTGCCAGCTGTTAAAGCCCTTATATCGGATGAGGCTGGACTTTTCGGGATCGTAGATCACCGGGAAGGCCAGATGGATGCCCTCAGCCTCTCCATTGTCGACTGCCTTCGCCATCGCTTCGATGAGTTTGGCGTCGAGTTTTTCAATCAAGGCTTGATCGCGGATGTGCCGGATCTGATCGATCCAGGTGAAATCGGCCTTGTAGTCCGTCTTCTGATAGATTGCGTAGGCGTCGGCGCAGGCCTGCGCGAGGCCGCCCACCTCAAGTTTTCGGTTAAGGGTCAGACCGTCCGTTCCTGCAACGTAGGAGCCGAAGGCGGCGTCCTTCGGAGTTCCAGCCAAGCCGCGGACCAGGTCCCGTTCGATGTCGATGGCGAAGGCAGTCTGATCCGAACCCCGGCTCGTTTGCGTCCGGCGGGACAGCGTGTTCTCGTCAGGCGTGCGAACATCGGCGCTTTTGAGCTGTTTGGGGTCTACCGCGTTGAGAACCACGCGCAGCCCGAAATCCTGCTCGAACGCGGCAGGGTCGAGTTTGACATGACCCATCCCGAACGAGATGGCAAACCAACGGCTGGCCGCCTGAACGAAAACTAGGCCAGACGCCGTGTGGTTGAAGATTCGCTTCTTCTCATCTTCGGACAACTCGAGGAAATGCGCCCATTTCGGCACGCCGCCACCGAGCGTAGCTAGGGAAATGAGGGCTCCTTCGAGTTTAGGCCACGCCGTTAGGTCGACGCCCTCGCGCACGGCGTCGGCGGGCGTCAGGCCATGGCGCAACAGTCGGATGGAGAGCTTTTGGGTGTTGCTCATTCAGCGGCCTCCATCGACGTGAGGCGCATGTCGCCGCTGAGCAGCTTTTGCATGAGCCCGCGTTTTTGTTCTTCGAGTAGGCGATACTGCGCCTTAACCGCATCGACTTCGGAGTCTATGGAATGGAACACGCTCATATCTAGGGATGAATAAACAATCTCGAATTCAGACAGGGCCGAGTTCGATAGATTGTTGATGCTGGACCCGGCAAGTTCGACATACAGCTGCCGTCGATAGGGCTCAGACTCGAAATAGTTGATAGCTATTTGTCGGTATTCTTCGTTATGCGGTCGAAATATGGCGTTGAAGGCGCCTGGCGCACAGTTCGGAAAATCTAAATTCGCCAGCCCTGCTTTGCCGACGAGGTCTGAACTTCCATTTGACATGCAAATGACGAAGTCACCCGGATGGACAAATTGGCGGGCTTTGGCGCAGTTCGGCCTAACGTGTTTCTCTTGGCCAGTGAGGCGTAGCCTAAAATCGCTGAGGTTTGCAGCAGTCAAAATGCGGACAGAATCTGGAGCAAGGTTTTGGACCAAATCGGTCGCTGGATCGTAAGAAACCCCTCGAATTAAATCTCCGATTTCCCCGATTTTGAGGCGTTCTAGATCGGCTCTCTGCTGTTCCGTTGTGTTGCTTAAGAAGACACGGCGAAGCATGCCTTGCTTCAGCTTGGTTGCAGCTTTGAAGCGCATTTCGATGAGACCAAATGCTCGGTCCCAAGCGTCGAGAATGTCTGCAATCCGCCGTTGTTCGGCCTTGGGCGGTACGTCGATCTCCCATTCGAGCCAATCCTCGATCTTGAAAACTAGCTTTTCGACATGGACGCCAATGCTCGAATGAAAGCATGTCTGCTGAAAATAGACGGAGTGTGACAAGTGTTGCAGAAAGCGGAGGTCGAGTCCGCTCTTGGGCTTGAGCGCCACGTACTCGTTCGACACCACTGCCCCATCGAGGTTCGCCGGAACCAAACCGCACGCACCATGCGAGATTTGGCGGCGAGAGATAAGGAAATCATTCGCCTCGACGAAGAACTGTGTCTTGGTGCGGATGTCACGGCCGAACAAGACCTCGCGTGGAACGATGCCCCCCCGGCTTCGCTTCGCGGTGACGAGTTGATATCGCTTATCGTCGACCAGCTTCGCAGGACGAACGACGGGCTCAAGGAAATCCCCAATGGGCGCCCGGGTCCAACCCTTCGGTTTGCGCCCGAGCTTGGGGATTCCCGGCTGGACGCTGGGCGGATAGGCGCTAGCGCTACCAGACACTTCGGAAGGTTGGTCGTCCGCCGCATCGAGGTCGGCGTCGATGTCTTGTTCGACGTCAGACTTCAATGCCGAGCTCCTTCAGATAGCGGTTCATCTCGGCGCGCGTTTCGGCCAATTGCCGGTCGAGCTCGCGGATCTCGTCCTGCACCGCCTGGATGTCGATTTCTGGCTCGGGCTCGAAGGTATCGACGTAGCGCGGGATATTAAGATTGAACTTGTTGCGTTCGATCTCCTCGAACGCGGCGCGGTGTGAATAGCGCTCGATCTCCCGGCGCTCGCGCGCCGTCGAGACGATCTTGGCCACATCCTCGTCGCGGAGCTGGTTCTGGCGCTTGCCAGAGCCGTATTCGCGGCTCGCATCGATGAAGAGCACGTCGCGCTCGCCTTCACGCGCGCCGCCCGACTCGCGGGCGCGGTCGAACACCATGATGCAGACCGGAATGCCCGTCGTCGGGAAGAGCTGCGCGGGCAGACCGACGACCACGTCGAGAAGGTTGTCGTGCACGATGCTTTCACGGATGCGTCCTTCGGCGCCGCCTCGAAAGAGAACGCCGTGCGGCGCGACGACGGCCACGCGCCCCTCCCCGGGGCGGGCGATCGCCAGCATGTGGAGGATGAAGGCATAGTCGCCCTTCGACTTCGGTGGGACCCCGCGTGCAAAGCGGCGGAAAGGATCGTTCTCGGCGTTCTCCGCCCCCCATTTGTCGAGGCTGAATGGCGGATTGGCGACGACGGTGTCGAAGCGCATCAGATGATCGCCTTCGAGCAGGGTCGGCCCGTTGATCGTGTCGCACCAGCGGATGTCGGCCGCGTCCCGTCCGTGCAGGAACATGTTCATGCGCGCGAGCGCGACGGTCTGGCCGTTCGCATCCTGACCATAGAGGCGGAAGTTGTTGGTGCCGACTTCCTCGCCGGCGCGGAGGAGAAGCGAGCCCGAGCCGCAGGCAGGGTCGCAGATCAGCGCGCCGTCCTTCGGCGCGGCCAGTTTGGCCACGACTTCCGAGACCTTGCGCGGGGTGAAGAACTCCCCGGCCTTCTTCCCGGCGTCGGCGGCGAACTGCTCGATGAGGTAGATGTAGGCTTCGCCGATCACGTCCTCGCTGACGGCGCTGAGATTGAGGCTAGGTTTGGCGAAGTCTTCCAGCACATTCTTCAGGCGACGGTTGCGGTCCTTTGTCTGACCGAGACTGATCTCCGAGTTGAAATCGATGTTGCGGAAGACGCCGTTCAGCTTCGGCTCGTTCGCCTGTTCGATGGCGTCGAGCACCATGTTGATCAATTCGCCGACATTGTCCCGGTTGCGGCGCTCGTATAGACTGTCGAAGCTCGAGAGGAAGGTCTCGACGACTTCGCCCTTCTCGTTGCGGTACTCGATTTCCTTGAGCTTGAACCGCTCGCGCTCGAGACGCCGACGGATGCGGAGATCGCGCTGGGGATGGTCGCAAAACTCCTCCAGCATCTCTTCGTAGTGCTTGTTCCAGACGTCGCTGATGTATGCCAGGAATAGCAGCGCGAGGATATAGTTCTTGTATTGCTCGGCATCGATCACGCCACGGAACGTGTCGCACGCCGCCCATACCGCATTGTTGATGTCTTCTGTCCTTGCCATGGGTCGTCCTTACGCGGCGGTTTTAAGCATTTGTGAAATGATCGCGGCATGCAGCCTGCTTTCGGCGGCGGTGCGCGCGCGGCTGAGGCGCTCGCACTCGGCGGCGAGACTGGCGATGCGTCCGATCTTGCGTTGCTGGTCCAATCGAGGGAGGGGCAGAACAACATCCTCTAACGCTTGCTTTGGGATGCGCGGCAATGCGCCCGCCGTCGCCGATGCCTTCAGTTGCCGGACGGCTTCAATGTCATTGAGCGCGACAAAGAGAAAATCCGGGTCGATGCGAGAGGGGTTGGGTCGGACGAGATAAACGTCGAGGCCGATGTATGCGCCGACCATGTGTGGCCAGGGCCTGAAGGCGGCGAGATCCTCACCGCGGGTCGGCACGAGGAGGTCTGTCGGCTGAATGGTCGTCGCGCGCCGTGCACCTGGAGCAGGGCCGCGAGGGAGGGCGCCTTCCGGTTCGCGAAGATCCTTGATCTGTACGAAAGCCGCATTCTGCTCGCGGCCCTTCGGCGGAAGCAAGCCACTCAGAATGTTCGCGATGTCGCCCAAGCGTGTCATGCGACGGATCATGCACCGAGCTGTCAGACCGCACAAGAAAAATCGTATGAGACGGCCTCATACGATCCTATCTTCCGTCTTAGCGGCTGCGACCTCGCAGAAGTTCCCGGTAGCCACCGCCGACCATTTTCCTTCCATACGCGGTAAGACGCACGACCTGAGCCTTGATCGAGCTGGTTTTCCAAGGTTCCGCTTGCAGTCGACGCGTGCCGAAAAAGGCAGTCGCGACGTCACGGTAGCTTGCTCCGCTGGCGATGGCGTCCACGCACCTCAAGGCGCGCTTGAGTCGGTCACGGCGCTGGCGGGACAGCGGCGGGTCGGCCGTCCGCTCGATCAGCGCGCAGTAGATCCCGTTGGCCGCAGCGAGCCGTATCGGCCAGCTCTCGTCGAGCGGGAGGAGGATGCCCAGCGGCCTCAGGTCGAGATCATCGACTTCGCCGACGAGTACCGTCCCATCATCGAGCCGGGCCCATGTGAGGCCAGCTTCGCTGCGCGTCTGCGGCGGCTGCACGAGCCGAGCCAACGAAGAGCTCTGCAGGTCGGTTGGAAGCGGCGCGATGTATTGGGCGACGGCCGGTGCTTCCTCCGGGTTCCAGAACACCGGCGCGTCGGGGGCGTCGAGCTCCGGATCGACCGGGAAATCGCAACCCCCAGTCTGCGACGCGGGTGTCGCCATCCGCCCGCCGCCAGGCGGCGCGATAGTCCTCGTTCCGCCGCAAGCACTCCCAGGCGAGGCCCGACAGGCCGAGCGTGTCGAAATGGTCGTAGTGCTGATCCTCACGCCAGTCGCGCGGCATGGCCGATCTCCCCGACGAGGGCGCGGCTCGCGCGCGCCGGACGAAAGGAATTTTCGGCCTCAGGTTGCGCCTGCCTAGACCCCGGCGCGGCATCGGGCGATGCGCGGAGCGCATCACCACTGAAGTAAATCAGGGCAGTTCGTGGCGGAGCAGGTCGCGATAGCCGTGCTCGGTCATCCAGCGGGCGCGCCCCAGATGGCTGTCATGGACGCGGCGGGCGCGCTCCGGCTCAGCCTCGGCGTCGATGCCGAACAGGATGCGCGCGATCTCGGGGAGGGAGGCGCCTTCCGCGTTGGCGTCGAGCAGGCGCATATAGAGTTTGAGGTGATCGCGGTCGTAGACCGTGACGCGATCCTCTGCGGGCGGCGCGTTGGCGAGCGGCGCTTGCGGCAAATCAGTCATTTCGGCGTCCCCCGTCTTTGCGCCGAGTCATAAGCGGATCGGTAACCATGATCCACGGTTCGGCAGGGAATCTTTGCACAGGGGAGTTCTGTCGGCTGCCAGTGACTCTGGGGTCGGCGAATGCGGGTCATATCCGGTCCGAGCGATCAGCCTACACAGTTTGTAGAGAATACTCCGTGGTTAAATACTCTACAATGGCCGTTTCTCGCGCGGATGACGATCCGCGACATACTGGCCAGAAATCTCAGGAAATATCGGCAGGCTGTGGGCCTGTCTCAGGAGGAACTGGCGCACCGCGCGGAGATCGACCGGACCTATATCAGCTCGATCGAGCGCTGCCAGTATGCGGCAAGCATCGACGTGATCGAGCGTCTCGCGCGCGAGCTTGGCGTCAAGCCAGCCGCGCTGCTCAATGATGAGGACGAGGCCTGATACACGCGAAGGCGCCCCGCCCGGGTGACCGGACGAGGCGGTTCGCCGGCGACCTCAGTCGCCGTTCTGGCGGCGGGCCCGCGACCAGATGAGGCTGAAGCTCTCCTCGCCCTCGACGACGGTGTCGTCGAAGAGGTTGGCGTAGATCGGCTGGGTGAAGCTCGGGTCGTCGAGCTTGAGGCTCAGATAGTCGCGGCCCTCGTTCGAGGTCTTGGACCAGGCGGCGCCGATCTCGGCGCGGCCCACGAAGACGCGGTGGCTCGGAGCGTTACCGTTGGCGCCGGTCTCTTCCGGGACGATGCGGACGTTCTTCGCCTGTACGCTCAGGGTGACGATCTCGCCGACGTATTCGTTGCCGGTCTTCTTGAAGGTTCCGATGGTGGCCATGTCAGTTCTCCTTTGGGTTCTCGAGCCCGCGCCCATCGCGGCCTCGATGGCGATCGCAGAGGCCGGGGCGATCCGCCGACGCAGCCATTCATGGCCCGCAGCGCAGCGGAGGACGGCGGGAACGGTCTTTCTTGGACCCGCAAGGGTCGCTCGCGAGGAATGGCCTTCGGCCAGGGGAAGAAAGTCCGGCTCCGCCGTTGCGGCCAAGGCGGTCGAGGCGTAGCCGGCCCCGGCCAGATCAGCCCATTGAGAGGCGGTGTGGGATGCGGGGGACGGGCACATGGGAGAAGTCCTGAGACCCACCGATGGATACCGGCAAGATCCCGGTAGCGCGCGTCGCACGAAGACAGGCCCCGGCGTGCAGACGGACGGAAACGTATCGGCGCGTCAGGAGGGCGTCATACAGAAATGGCTGCCCCGACCGGTGGTACTTCGTGCCGCTTTAACGGAGTCGGCTTTTGAGCGTCTTTCCTCGAACGGGTGTACGCGGCTTAGCCACAGGCGCCGTTCCGGCCCTTCCTCCGGGTCCGGATCAATGTGGATCACGATCTGGATATTATGAGAGGGTTCGAGATGCTCTCAGCCGTCGTTGGCTGCACGCCCGCCGCTGAACGCCTGTGATATCGCCGTTGCGTCCTCGTCCGGCCCGGCGAGGGACGCGATGCGCGCCCAGGCCGTCGCGCCGACGACGATGGCGCCGATCCAGGCGAAAACGGGCGTCCAGGTCTCCCCCGCGCCGCCGATCTCGGAAAGGCCCTTGATGGCGTGGTAGCCCGCGATGCCCGCGGGAGCGGCGAAGAGCGCGCCGATGGCGAGCCTGGCGGGAACGGACTCGATCGTTGCGAACGCGATTTGGCCCGCGACGAGGGTCGCGCCGCCCGCGAGGAAGGCGGAGACGAATGCGGCAATCAGCCCCGCTTCGCTGTCGTAGACATGCATCCCGACCGAAACGGCGACGAAGAACGGGAGCGCGTAGATGGCGAGCGCGAACAGAACATAAACCATGAAGCCGAGGCCGAGGACGCTTAGTATGGCGGATACGAACATGGGCGGTCTCCTTCAGAGAGGTGCGCCTCCACCACCGCCACGGCGCGGGTGAAGTATAGCGCAAATGATCGCGCGCCGGAATGCTCCGGCGCGCGCATCGGCGATGCGCCCGGCGCATCACGGGTCATGGTTCACCCGCATTCTTGGGGCGGAAGTCGTAGAGCGGCACACCCATCCGCTTCGCCTTGTCGGCGAGGTTGTCGGTGATGCCGGAACCCGGGAAGACGATCAGTCCGATCGGCAGGGTGTCGAGGAGCTGGTCGTTGCGCTTGAACGGCGCGGCCTTGCCGTGGCGGGTCCAGTCGGGCTTGAAGACGATCTGCGGGCATTTACGGGTGTCGGCCCAGCAGGCGGCGATCCGCTCGGCGCCCTTCGGCGATCCACCATGCAGGAGCACCATGTCGGCGTGCTTGGCGTGCACCCGGTCGAGCGCGGTCCAGACGGCGTTGTGGTCGCCGAAGTCGGCGCCGCCGGCAAGCGCGATCTTGGTGCCCGTCGGCAGCAGCGGTTCGAGTTCGGTCTTCCGCTTGGCGGCGAGGAAGTCGCGGCTGTCGATCAGCGATGCGGTCAGGTTGCGCCGGTTCGTGTGCGAGCCGGAATGCGGATGCCAAGCCGTGCCGAGATGCGCCTCGAAGAGGTCGGCGGCAAGATCGCGCATGCCCTCGTAGGCGTTGCGCCGTTCGATCAGCGTGATGCCCTGCGCGGTCAGCTCCTCGAGTTCGACCGAGCGGACCTCGGAGCCGTCCTGCTCGCGCTGCCAGCGCTTCTGCGCCTGTTCGTTGGTGTCGAGCTCGCGGTCAACCCGCGCCGCCATGCGGTGGAAGACGTTGGTGGTCGACCAGAGCAGGTCTTCAAGATCGGGTTCGAGCCGCGTGTCGCCAAGCGTCGCGATCAGCGCGTCGAAAATGTCGGCGAGCGCGCCCTGCAGGGCGTCGGCCTCGGGCAGCGGGCGCGGGTCGGGTTCGCCCGCGAAGGGGCGGTAGCCGTAGAGTTGCAGCTCGTCGAGGACGATGGCGGTCGCGGAGCGGTGCGTGGTGTCGGCGTGTTCGGTCATGGCGGGTCGTCTCCGGTTGTCGGGACCCGCGCCTCTCGCGGGCCTTCCCGGGCGACGGGAAAGCGGAGGCCGTACGGTCCTGCATTCTCAGGGGTCCCCATCGCGCTCGCGCGATGGGGTGGAACCGCAGCGCAGCGGAGGACGGCGGAGGCGGCGCCGTTTTGCTTCGCGATGCAAAGCCGGGCGCATTCATGATTTGTGCTCCCGCGCGGAACGCGCGGGTGGCGCGGCGGCGGAAAACGGTGACGCCGCAGCCGTTGCCGGACCGGGCGGGCTCCGCTCCGTTTCGCCCCTCTCGGAAGGCCCTGAGGCGCGGCTCCGATGTCTGGAGATGTGCCCGTGACGGATCCGCCGGCACCGCAAGTGTGTTCGATCAGGCGGCGGAGGATGGCAGCAGGCGTTCGACGTCCTGCGGGGCGAGCTGGGGCCTCAGATACGCTCGGAGATCGTCGAGACCGAAAGCACGAAGATCCTCGTTGGCGTCCTCACGCCGACACGTGAGGGGCAAGGTCTCGATTCCGGCGATCCGCGCGCGCTCGCCCAACGCTTCTGCCGCGTTTCGGCCCGCGTCGTCCGAATCCACCGCGATGTAGAGGCGTCCGAGGCAGTCCGGCAGATCAAGTGCGGCGAGGTGACTGGCGGAGAGCGCCGCGATGACGGGCAGGTCGGGCAGCGCCATCCGCAACGAGAGCATGGTTTCAAGGCCTTCGCCGACTCCGAGAATGTCGGTGGTCCGCCCGATCCGCACGCCATGACCGAGGAGGGCGCCCATCGCCTTCCGGTTCGGGTCGAGCGGCGCCTTGTCCGCTGTCTCGGGATCGAGCCAGGTCCGGTGCAGCCCGGTCAGCGACCCGCCGATGTCGGTGACCTTCGCGAGCAGCGCCGGCCAGGTTTCCGGTTCGGCGGCGTCAGCCTCGTCCTCGCGCCAGTAATAGCAGGACGGGTGGAAACGCAGCGCACTGATAGTCCGCTTGCCGACGATCCCGCGCCCGGTGAGATACCGTTCGGCTAGCGTCCCAGCCACGGGCGAACCCATCGCCCAGAGCCTGCGCGCGGCTTCGGGCGATCCGGTCTGCGCCCTCGTTTGCGGAGTGCGTGGCTGTGGGTTAGGTCGCGGCAGACTGAGAAAGCGCCGGGCCTCGTCCAGCGCTTCGCCGAGTGACGAGAGCCGCAGATTGGCCGAGATGAGATCGAGCAGATCGCCGTGCTCGCCCGTCGCCGCGTCGGTCCATTTCCCGGCCGCGCCCTTGCCAGAAGTGGGGCCAGTCAGGCGCACATAGAGGCTGCGCCCGGGCGTGTTCTCGGCGTCGCCGACAATCCAGTAGCGGCCCTGTCGGCGGCCGCTCGAAAGGTAGTGGCGACAAACCGCCTCCGCGTCCCGCGAGAGACGCTGTGCGATTTCGGATGCCATGCTCTCCATTGAAGACTCCCATTTGCTGCGCACGAAAAAGGGCCCGCCGCGTCCGGCGGGCCCTAGGGGCGAGGGCCTCAGGGGGATCGACCCTCGTTTGGTTGTCGCCTCAGGCGAAGGCGGCGACGTCTTCATCTTCGTCAATCGGCTCGGAATCGCCCATGGCCGATTCGCCGCCGTTCGCGGCCGACTCCCCTTCGCCGTCCTCGACCACCTCGACGATCTCGAATTCCGGCTCGTCGGGCTTCTCGACGAGCGCGGGCGTGCGCAGAGGTTGGGGCAACCAGCTGGTGCTCGCGAGCAGTTCCTCGGCGGCCGCGACCATGTCGGGCTTCTTGAGGCCCGCGATCCGGTCGGCCTGCTTGTCGCCCTTCGCCTCGCGCACCGCCTTGAGAATCTGCGCTTTGGTGACCCGGCCGAGATAGTTGTCAGCGCTGGGCGCCCATCCAACCTTCGCCATGTCCAGCCCGAGCGTCGCCGCGAGCACGCCGGCATGCGCAAGCGCCCGGGGCTTGCGGTAGTGCGGCTCCTGGACGGCGTTGACAGTCATTGCGACGCAGTGGGCGAACAGCGCGTCGCGGCTGTCGCAGTCGAACTCCGTGAGCGCGTCCCACAGATCCTCGGCGCGCTTGGGGAGCGCCTTGGTCCAGCTCTCGATGCGGGCATCGATCGACTGCGCGTAGGCCGTGTCGCCAAGGCCCGGCGCCTGCGCGCCGAAGCTGGTGGAACGCGGCTCGATCTCGACGCAGCTCTCCTGGCCGTAGTGGTAGAATAGTCGCATAGCCATTGCGTGGAGCGCGGCGAGGTAGGCGGTCTGCGGATCGTTCGCCAGCGCGTCGCGCAAAGCAATCGTCCGGTGGGCGGTCAGTTCGCAGACGAGCCGGTCGGAGAGCGGCTTCGTCCCGTCGTCCTCGTCTTCCTCCGGTTCGTCGGCGACTTTGCCAATGTCGCCGTCGGTATTGTCCGTGACCGGATCGACGAAATCGCCTTCCGGAATGTCTGCGGTTTCCTCGACCGGTTCATCCTCGGGCCTGACATAGCCGCGCTCGACCCGAAGCCGCCCGGACCCGTCGACGCTGACGAAGGCGCCCGAGATGGCGAGTTCCTCCGCATCGAACTGGATGGGCCGGTCCTGCAGCGCCTCCATCGCCGTCTCGATCTCGCCAAGCCGCGCATCGACCTCCTCGGGGAGCTCGTCCGCCTCGGCAAAGTCCTCCTCGAGCTTCTTGTACTCGACTTTGAGCGCGGAATAGGATGCGTCCTCCTCGTCGCTCATCGGTTCGGCCTCGCCGCGGATGCGCCGCATCCCGTAGGTGTGGCCGTAGGGGAAGTCGGTGCCGACCTCGATCCACTTCCAACCCTCGGCGCGGATGGCTTCGGCCTCCTCGTTCAGCTTCTCGGCGACCATGGTCTCCAAGAGCGCCGCGTCCTGCAGCCAGCCGCCATCGTCGGTCTGGAAGAGATCACGCAGCACCTCGCCGCCCGCCTCGACATAGTTGTCGAGTCCGACGAACTGCGCCCGCCGGTCAGAGGCGCGAACCGCGCCCTCGGTCAGCATGCGGCGGATTTCGTAAGGCTGCTTCGAGTAGTGGCGCTTCAGCGCCTCCCAGACCTGTTCCTGGCGCTCGTGGTCGGGATTGACGGTGAAGGCCATGAGCTGGTCGAGCGTCATCTCCTCCTCGGCATAGGCGTCGAGCAGCGAAGGCGCGACGGCGGCGAGCTTCAGGCGCTGCTTGACGACGCTGGCGGAGACGAAGAACGCTGCGGCGATCTCCTCCTCCGACTTGCCCTTCTCGCGCATCGCCTGGAAGGCGCGGAACTGGTCGAGCGGATGCAGCGGCGCGCGCTGGACGTTCTCGGCGAGGCTGTCCTCCTCGGCAAGGCCCTCGGTGCGCACGATGCAGGGCACCGGTGCAGTCTTGTTGAGCCGGCGCTGCTTCACGAGGAGTTCGAGGGCGCGGTAGCGGCGGCCGCCGGCCGGGATCTCGAACATGCCGGTCTCCACGCCGTTCTCGTCGAGCACGGGCCGAACGGTGAGGCTCGCCAACAGTGTGCGTCGGGCGATGTCCTCGGCCAGCTCCTCGATCGAGACGCCAGCCTTGATCTGCCGGACGTTCGATTGGCTGAGCACCAGCTTGTTGAAGGGGATGTCGCGCGAGGCGCTGAGGGTGATCTTTTGTGACTTGGTCATCGGACTTCTCCGCGACGGGCGGCCAAGAGACACTCTCTCGGGCCTCCAAACCCGTCACGAAAACCACGGCCCACCTCTCCCTCTAAGGAGCGATGGGCCGGGGTCCACGGTCTGGCGGAGCGGAGCCTTTCAGGCCGCGCGCTCCAGCAGCGCCTTGGCGCGGGTCTCCATGGCGAGGCGCGCGTCCTGTTGCGGTTTGGACCGCGCGACGGCGGTGATGCCCTGGACGAAGTCGAACACGCTCTCCGGCGGACGGCCTTCCTCGGCGAGGACCGTCTCGACGATCTTGGCCGTCTCCGCTTTCGAGAAGCCGCGCTTCTTCAGGAAGTCGACGCGGTCGTCGTCGCTGCGGGCGACGATCCTTTCGCGGGCGGCGTGGATGCCCTCGATGAACGGCCGCGGCGAGGAGTCGGCGAAGGTCGCGAGCGCCGGCGCCGCCTCGTGTGCGAAGCGGTTGGCGGCGTATTTGGAATGCCGGATCGTGATCTCCTGAAAATCCTCCACGCCCCAGAGATTGCGGTTCTGGCAGACGGCGCGGAGATAGAAGCTGGCGATGCCGAGTGTCTTCGCGCCGACCTCCGAGTTCCAGCAATAGAAGCCGCGGAAATAGAGATCGGGCGATCCGTCCGGAAGCTTGCCCGCCTCGATCGGGTTCATGTCGTCGACCAGGAAGAGGAAGACGTCGCGATCCGAGGCATAGAGCGTGGTTGTATCCTTGGTGACGTCGACCATGGGGTTGTAGATCCCGGTCGACCAGTCGAGCACGCCCGGCACTTTCCAGCGCGTGTCGCCGACACCGTCGCCCGCGATGCGCTGCACCGCCGCGACCAGTTCGTGGTCATAGATGCGGCCATAGTCCGGGCCGGTCACGGCGCGCAGCTCGGTGCGGCCGTTCGCGACCTCCATCGTCTTCACCTGCTCGGCGCGGTGGTTGGTGAGGCCGTATTGGAGATTGATGCCGGCGAGCGGCGCGGGAAGCTGGCGTAGATAGGCCGCCGGGGCGCCAACGAGGCTGGCGAGCTGGCCGAAGCTCCAATGGGTCGGCGCGACCGGCGCGTCTGCGTGGGGGAGGATGAGCGCGAGCCGCTCCGGATCGTCGCGATGGGCCTCGACCCGGATCGCCGCGCTCTCGACCGTGCGCGTTTGGCTCCGCTCGGCGCGACCCTTTATCGAGGCGTAGAGGTCCGCGAGGGAAAGGTACTTCTCGTCGTCGGGGCGGGAAAACCATTCGGACGATACCCGCCCGTTGTGCCCGCCGCGGGACGCGTCAACCTTGTAGCCGCCGCTTTCGGGGCGGCCGTTCATGATCTCGATTGCAGTCATGGCTGATCTCCAGGACGGGCGGTCCGAGAGCCTCTCTCTCGACCTCCAAACCCGTCACGGCGACAGCCGCGGCCTCTCACTCTAAAGGGGGCGTTGCAGGGTCTCCCCGCAGAAGGGGTCGGGCGAGACGGCAGGCTCGGCCGCAGGGGAAGGCTTTCCCCTCATGCGCTCCGCAGTCTGTGAGATGCCAATCAGCGGGAGCTTGGCTTCCAATTGGCGGGGGGTTGGCTCGGTCCTGTGCATCACTTCCCCTAAATTATTGGATGTGATACGAAACCTCGCACCATAGACCTCAAGGTGCGAGAGAAAGTATCGATGTCCGCAGACCCATCTCAGCGCGAGAAGGCCCGCGATCTCCTCGCGGCCCATGGTCTCATGCGACTCGCCGAGCTGAAGGAGGCCGGGATTACGGCCGCAACCGTCAGTCGCATGGAGAGGGATGGCGAGGTCGTCCGCCTCGCGCGCGGACTCTACCAGCTTCCGGACGCGGAGCTGGACGCAAACCACAGCCTAGCAGAAGCGGCCAAGCGATTTCCGAAAGGCGTGGTCTGCCTGGTCTCTGCTCTCGCCTTTCACGAGATCACCGACCAGCTTCCGAAGAAGGTGTGGATGGCGATCGGCCGGAACGACTGGACGCCGAAGCCGAGCGACATGCCGATCCGCGTGCTGCGATTTGCAGACGATCTGCTGGCCGACGATATCGAAACCCACGTGATCGAAGGGGCGCCGGTCAAGGTGTTCGGCGTCGCGAAGAGCGTCGCCGACTGTTTCCGGCACCGAAGCAAGGTGGGTCTGAACGTTGCGATCGAGGGTCTGCAGGAGGCCCTGCGCCAGCGCAAATCGACGCCGGCCCAGATCATGCGGGCTGCTGACAAAGGCGGGGTCTCCACTGTGATCCGTCCCTATATCGAGGCGCTCACCGCCAATGGCTAGGGAGATCAAGAACCTTGGCGCCTCGGTGCGCGGGCGGCTCCTGAAACTCTCGAAGGAGCGCGGGCAGAGTTTCGACCTCGTCCTCACGCGCTTCGCGCTGGAACGACTGCTCTACAGGCTCAGCACGTCACCTCACGCCGACCGCTTCGTCCTCAAGGGCGCGATGCTGATGATGAGCTGGTTCGACGATCCGCACCGCGGAACGCGCGATCTGGACCTGCTCGGTTTCGGGGATCCGGGTGAGGAGGCGATGCTGGCCACGTTCCGGGACATCCTCGCCCAGGATGTCGATGACGGCGTCGTGTTCGATCCGGACACCTTGCGGGTCGACCGTATCCGCGAGGAGTTGGAGTATGGCGGCTTGCGCCTCCGCGCGCTCGCGTCGGTCGGCGGCGCGCGGATCAACTTGACGATCGATATCGGTTTCGGTGACGCGCTCGAACCGGGCGCAGAGATCGTTGAGTATCCCGTCATGCTCGATCTACCGGCGCCGAGATTGCGCGCGTATGCGCGCGAGACGGTGATTGCCGAGAAATTCCAGGCGATGGTGGCGTTGGGCCGGGCGAACAGCCGGATGAAGGATTTCTACGATGTCTGGGTCCTGAGCCAGTCTTTCAGCTTCGATGATGACCGGCTCGCACGCGCGATCGCTGCGACATTCGCGCGGCGCGGAACAGCGCTCCCGACCGAGCCGCCCGACGCACTCACGCCCGCATTTGCGGATGACGAGCAGAAACAGAAGCAGTGGCACACCTTCGTCGAGAACGTCGCTGTGGACCCGGGGCCTTTTGTTCAAGTCCTCGCTTCACTATGCGACTTCTTGATGCCGCATGCCAAAATCGCAATAGAAACAGACACCGAAAACAAAGACGAAGACGAATGATCGTTCATGCCGGCGCAAAAACCAGATATCAACATCGAGCGGCATTCGCTTTGCGGCCTCTGCAAGTATTTCTGAGTCGGGTGACCACGGCATGATCGTTGCGGACAACGAAACAGCCGTCGACCTCCTTTACTACGAGGCAATCGCCCGGACCGTGGTCCGTCTGGTCAGTGAGAAATCGGACGAGCCCCTGAGCGTGGGTGTTCACGGTGACTGGGGCGCGGGCAAATCCAGTGTCCTGATGATGGTGGAGGAAGCGTTCAAGGAGGATGACCGCGTCCTTTGCGTGCGCTTCAACGGATGGCTGTTTCAGGGTTTCGAAGACGCAAAGGCCGTTCTGATCGAGACGATCGTCGAGGAGCTGCGTCGCAAGAGGCCGACCTCAAAGAAGGTCGCGGAGCAGGCAAAGAAGGTTTTGCGTCGGGTCGATTGGATGAAGCTCGCACGAAAGGCTGGCGCTTACGGTCTGACCTTGGCGACCGGCATCCCGCATCCGGACACGATCAAGGACCTGGGCGCGGCTGCGCGTAGTCTTGTCGGCAAGGGCGCTGAGAAGGTGTCGCCCGAGGCCCTCGCCGCGTTGGTCGAGGGCTCGGACGAGTTTCTTCGCGAGGTCGCGGAAGATAGTGCGCCCGAACAGATGCACGCGTTCAGGGACGAGTTCGCGAAGCTCCTCCAGGACGCGGAAATCGATCGGCTGATCGTCCTCGTCGACGATCTTGATCGCTGTTTACCCGACACGGCCATCGAGACGCTCGAGGCCATCAGGCTGTTTCTGTTCGTCCCTCGTGCGGCCTTTGTCATCGCGGCGGACGAGGGAATGATCGAGTACGCGGTGCGGCAGCACTTCCCCGATCTCCCCGTGGCGACGGGACCGGCCACTTATGCGCGAAACTATCTCGAGAAACTCATCCAGGTCCCGTTCCGTCTGCCCTCCCTGGGTTACGCCGAGACCCGGATCTACGTGACATTGCTATTGGTGTTGAACGTTCATGGCGAGACGTCCGACGAGTTCCAGAAGCTCGCCGAGCTTGCGCGAGAAGTCTTGCGCCGGCCGTGGAAAGGACCAGGCCTTGACCGGAAGACGGTCGAAAAGGCCTTGGGCGGCGTCCCCGCGGAGGTTGAACGGGCGATGGAGCTGGCCGGACGGATTGCCCCGATACTGGCAGACGGCGCCCGTGGCAATCCAAGGCAGATCAAGCGGTTCATCAACACGATGATGCTGAGACTGGCGATCGCGGAGGAGCGCGGGTTTGGCGACGAGATCAACGTTGCCGTGCTCGCCAAGATCATGCTCGCGGAGCGCTTCGCGCCGGAGCTCTACGACGCGATGGCACGTGGATCAGCGAGCACCGGTGCGTCCGAGGAACTCGCGGCGCTCGAAGCGGTCGTGGCGAGCCCGCCTCCCGATCTGGAAACGAAGTCGGCGGACGAGAAAACCCAGGCGCCTTCGGAGACGCCGTCGCTACCCGATTGGCCAAACCTCGAATGGGCGAAGCAATGGGCAGCGATCGACCCGCCGCTCGCCGAGAACGACCTCAGGCCTTACGTCTTCGTGACTCGCGATCGCCGGAGCGTTTTCGGTGCGGTGACGTCGCTCGGCGAACTCGAGGAACTCATCGTGAAACTTCAGGGATCGTCTCTCCAAGTGAAGCAGGCCGCAGCGGAAGTCGCCAGACTCCAGACGATCGAGGCGGAGCAAGTTTTCGACGCGTTGCGCGCCAAGATCAGGGACGCGGAGAACCTCAGCCAGGAACCGCCCGGCGTGAAGGGTTTGGCGGAGGTCGCGCGCCAGCATCCCTTTCTGCAGCGCCCGTTGCTTTCGTTCTTGCAAGATCTTCCGGTCTCAAAACTCGGTCCATGGGTGGTCAGCGGCTGGGTCTCGGTTTTCAGCGAGGTGGACGTCGTGTCCGACATGGCGGTCACACTCAGGGGATGGGCCGAGCAAGAGGAAAACCGGAAGCTGAAAGCGGCTGCCGGCGCAGCGATGAAACTCACCGGCAAGCGGAAGCGTGACTGATGGGGACGTCGGGAACATTCGGTGGCTCCAAGAACGGTCTTGTTCCGAGCTGGGTTGATGAACCAGCTTCCCCGCCAGCGGCGGCGCCAGGCGGCGACGAGCCCGATGACGGCGCCGATGGTGGGGATGCAATTGGTCAGGATGGCGACGACTCAACGGCTCCGACTCGTCCAGATTCTAGGCAGCCCTACCCACCAATATCCGCGGTGCCGGCAAGCTCAGGGCTGGGTGGTGCTCGAGGCAACATGACCAGGGGTGCTCGCGCCTCCGACGCTGGCGCATTGCGGCGGGGCGCTGGTGGCTATGTGCGCGCCAGCGGAGGGGGCCGAGCGGCGGCGAGCCGGATGCCGAACTCCCGCGCCGTGGCGGGCGGTGTCGCCGGCCTCGCGAGGAACTTCGCGAACCAAGGCCCGACGGAGGCGCTGAGGCGCTTCAACCTGGAGGGCATGGCCGGCGCTCCGGCGGAGCAGGTATTCGTCGCCCTGACGGACATGCTCTGTCCAGCGGGCGGCACGATCGACGAAGCGATTGCGCGAGACGCCATGCTGGAGACGGTCGCAGATCTTGCAGCCTCCGGCGTCGGCAATTTCGATCAGCTATCGGCCGACGATCTGCGCGAGTTCTTCATCGGGGTGGTCAGTCGCTCCATCGAAGGCAAGATACTCAACGAAGTCGGGACCAACGCCATCGCCGCTCCCTCCGACATCGGCGGGGTCGAACGGGCACAAGCTATGCTACACGACTTCGTCGAAGGCTGTGTTCGGGACCAATTCGATGCGCGTGCAACCGATCTCGATGACCTCGATGCAGGAGCCGTCGATCGCTTCGTGGACGACCTCTATGCCGCCGCTCTGGACCTAATCGAAGCCTTGGGAGACGACGAATGAGACGTTTCAGTCTGATCGGCAGGCTCGGACCAGACGACAAGGCCAAGGTCAGGCCCGTCCAGGCCGATTCAGACGTATTCGAAATCGATTTCCTCGACGGCGACCAGCGCATGGGGTTCGGGATCGGCCATGCCCTGGACCAGCTCGCCTCGTTGGGGCTGCAACCATCGGAGCGGGGCGTCGACCTCGTCGTCCTCGCGGCCCTCGTCAACGCGGGTGACACGCGGGTTTCGCGCAAGCTCAACGCTCAGGACGGTTGGACCCGGGAAATCGATCTATACGTGCCGGTGTCCGCCGCCGACGCATGGGCTCCGAGTGCCGAGTCCATCGGGGCGATGCTCCGCTTCCTCACCGGGGATCGGTGGCGCGTTTTCTTCCGAAACCGGACAAAGCGCACCCAAACGCTGACGCTCGCCCCGAAGCGGTTGGCCATCGACGGGCTGACCAAGGTCAGCCTCCTTTCCGGCGGCTTGGACAGCTTGGTCGGCGCGATCGATCTCCTCGTCGAGGGCGACCGACCACTTTTCGTCAGCCACTACTGGGACAGCGAAACAGCGAAAGCCCAATCGTACATCTTGGATCGACTCGAGAACCGGTTTGGCAAGGAGGCGTTCAAGAGCCTTCGCGTGCGCCTTGGCTTCGACAAGAACCATCTCTCGACCGGAGAAACCGAGAACACTCAGCGCGGACGGTCCTTCCTCTTCTACGCACTTGCGACGCTTGCCGCCTCGGCCATCAAAGGGCGCACGGCCGTAGACATCCCGGAGAATGGGCTGATCGCGCTCAACGTTCCGCTGGACCCGTTGCGATTCGGCGCGCTCAGCACAAGAACCGCCCATCCGCATTTCGTCGCAAGCATGCAGAGAATGATCGATTCCATTGGCCTTAAGGTCGAGCTTGGTAACCCCTATCGACATATGACCAAGGGTGAGATGGTCACGAAATGTGCGGATAGACCCTTTCTCGAGAAGATCGTCGCGAACTCCATGTCGTGTTCCTCCCCGGCGAAGGCCCGTTACAAGAAGCTGTCGCCGCGCCATTGCGGCTACTGCGTGCCGTGTCTGATCCGCAGAGCCTCGCTCGCCGCCGGCCTCGATGGCAAAGACGGGACCCTGTATACGGTCGAGGAACTCAACAAGCACGTTCTCGCGTCTGACCAGCCCGAGGGGGAGCATGTCCGATCATTCCAACTCATGGCCAAACGGATCAGGGCGAAGCCGAGTCTCGCGAAGATACTGGTCCACAAGCCGGGGCCGCTCATCGACTATCCGGATGAGATTCCTGACTACGCTGATGTCTTTAGACGTGGCGTCCTCGAGGTCTCGGAACTCTTGAACGACGTGCGAACGCGGCCGGGCGGCTGACAATGCGACCGGCCTACGTGGACTTCCACACGCACTTAGACCTCTACCCCGACCTCGGCCAGGCGATCGCGGCCTGTGACCGCAATCGTGTTGCGACCTTGGCTGTCACCACGACGCCGAAGGCCTTCGAACGGAACGTCGAACTATCGTCGAATAGCGACTTCGTTAGGGTCGGACTGGGCCTCCACCCGCAACTCGTCTCTGAGCGACATTCCGAGATTGGTCTGTTCGAGAAGCTATTGGAAAGGGCGCGTTATGTCGGCGAGATCGGGCTCGACCGCGGACCTGCTCACTACCGCTCCTTCGAACTGCAGACGGCAATTTTTGAACGCATCCTCAACGCGTGCGCCGAGCATGGCGACAAGATTCTGAGTCTCCACAGTGTGAGAGCAACCAAACCGGTTCTGGATATGCTCGAAGAGCACTTGCCTCCTGACCGAGCAGGGGTGGTGCTTCACTGGTTCACCGGCAGCAAATCAGATGTCCGCAGGGCCGTCGACAGAGGTTGCTTCTTTTCAGTCAACGAGGGAATGCTCGCTAGCGCGAGCGGAAAGCGGTTGATACAGGAGATCCCGCTTAACCGCCTGCTCACTGAAACGGATGGCCCATTCGTTGCGCGTGGTGACAAGCCGATCGAACCAGGCGATGTTGGCCGCGCCGTCGAGATGATCTCTGAGCTTGTCGAAACACCGGCGGAGGATGTCCGCCGCCGGATCATCTCAAACCTCAGAAGTCTTTTGCAGAGCGGATAGTCGGCCGAGCCCGCAATATGTCGTCATCCGTCATATCTGACGGCTAGGCCGTGCCCAGCTTTCAACGATGACGGTTGGTGATCTATCAATCTAGGCATCGAGAACGTTGATTAGGTGCATGGACGCGCCTCGGCGAGCATGTCGTTAATCGCGGTCCGCCGTGCCTGACGGTCGAGAGTGTAAGTGTTTCGGGTGAACTCGCCCCCTTCCAAAAGAGCCTTCAGATAGCCCGACACCGTGTCGGCGGCCATGATCAGCGTTGAATCCAGTGTGTGGACGTATTTGCTCGTGACAGAACCTTTGGCGTGCCCGATGAGCGCGGCGATGGTGATTTCGGTGAAGCCAAGGTCGTTGGCGATGCTGGCGAAGCTGTGCCGCAGAACGTGGGGCGTCACATCCCAAAGCGGCGTCTCGGCGAAGAGCTTCTTCCAGCTCTGGGGAAAGTTTCCGACGGCGTTGTCTTCTCCCTGGCCAGGGAACACAAACGTTCCCTCCCTTTTGAGGCGGGCGGTTTCGAGATAATCGATGACCGGGAGACCGACGGGGCGGACAGAAGCGCCTTCCTTGCTGTCCTTCAACCGTAGGCAACTGCCCTCGATATCGACTTCACTCCAGCGAAGACCGATGATCTCGCCACGCCTGCAGCCGGTGAGCGCAATAAGGCGCAGGATCTCGGCGTGGATGCCGTAGTGGGTATCATGCTGGACCTCCTTGAGAATGCGGCCGAGCGTCCGGTACTCCGCCTCGCTTAATCGCCGGTCCCGCACTCTGTATCTCGGCTTCTTCAGGCCGTGCGTCGGGTTCTGGTCGATGATCCCCGCTTCGATTGCGTAGCTGAAGATGCCGCCGAGAAGGCCCATCGTGCGTATCGCCGTGCCGCGGCCGCCGCGCACGATCGCCTTGCCGCGCAGCTTCTCCGTCTTCATCACGACGCGGGTCTTCCCAGCGATAATATCTTTCATAAGGTTGTTCATGTCCGGCTTGGTGATGTCCTTGATCCTCTGCGTACCGAGCAAGGGGATGATGTGCCGGCGGATGCGGCCGACATCGGTCGAAACTGTGGTCGCCTTTTTGGGGCGACCACCTTTTCCGAGAACAAGGCCTGCCTCCATATCGGCGATGTACTGCTCGCACAGTTCTCGGACCGTCACCGCCCGCCGCTCTTCCTCCCGCTCAGCTGCGGGGTCATCGCCCTGGGCGACATCACCTAAACGGACCTTCGCTTCGCGGCGGGCAGTCTCCGGTGTCCACACCCCGTGCAACCCAATCGCATAGCGGCGTGACCGCCCTCGCGCGCGATACTGAATGACGTAGCTGCGCTTGCCTGACGGAAAGACCCGAAGCCCGAAGCCAGGCAGTTCATCGTCCCAGATGATGTAGTCCTTGGTCTGCGGCTCGGCGCCGTCTACGGTTCGTTTCGTGATCTTCGCCATCGTCTCGGTCCCTGTCGGACCCGGATTTCACGTAAGCACCACGTAAGCACTCGGGAGCAAATTCCGGGGTTGTCGCGGGATAGAGACTTCGGAGCGCCGATTCAGAAAGTCTATGTGAAACAGAACTTTATCGTGCTCCGTCGCGCTCTGTCGCGCACTTCGGAAAGGCCATTAGGCCAGCTCCGAAGGCAGAGGTCACAAGTTCGAATCTTGTCGGGTGCGCCATTTCCTTCGAATAGCGGGCTTCACACCTCCATCGACACAGATTTTCTGACTGCTGATGGCGGCTGCATTCCGGATCAGGAAGGCGGTCTTGCTGGCGGTTTTTCCGCTCATGTCGCATCGCGCCATGGGCAAGGCGTCACCTCGCTCACGGTGGCGGGCTTCGGTCCTCGTTCGATTAAGCTGCTGCGCTGTCGCGCTGTGCGGCTGCTTGGCCTTTGAAGAATCGGAATGTGCCGCGCCCGCCGGACTTGGCCGCATAGAGCGCAGTGTCGGCATTCGCGAAGAGATCCGCCGGGTGGGTGCCGTCCGCAAGTGCGATACCGACCGAAGCGCCGAGCGCGTGGCTGTTCCCGTCGAGGAGAAACGGCTCGGCCATCGCGAGGTTGATCGCGCGGGCGAGTTCGGAGATCTTCTCGAGATTGACGCCGCCTGCGACCAGCACCACAAATTCGTCGCCGCCGATCCGCGCGACGAGATCGGCCGAGGCGCATGTCTCCAGCAATCGCGCTGCGGCTTCCCGTAGGCAGGCGTCGCCCGCCATGTGACCGTGGTTGTCATTGACCTGCTTGAAGCCGTCGAGATCAATCAGCAGCAGCGCGGCGAGCGCGTTGGCTTCGGCTTGTTCGAAAAGCCTATCCTGAAACTGCGCGCGGTTCGGCAGCCCGGTCATTTGGTCGAAGGCGGCGAGTCGACGCAGGCGGTCGACGGCGCGCTTCTCGGCGGTGATGTCTTGCTTCATGCCGAAGATGCGGACCGCAACGCCACGCTCGCTTTCGACCTGCGCGGTGATGCGCATGAATTTTTGTACGCCTTTGGCGGTGACGATCTCGGCGTCGAAGGTGAAGGAGGAGCGCTCTGCGATCGCCTGGCTGCGCCGGCGCTCCAACTCCGCGCGGGAGGCTGGCGTGTAAAGTGCGAGTGTGGCCTCGCGCGTCGGCATCGAGCCCCGCGGCAGATCGAAAATATCGTAGACGACATCGGACCAGCGCAGCGAATTGTCGGCGAGTTCGCATTCCCAAACGCCGATCTGCGCCGCCTCGGAAGCACGCTTGAAGATTTTGCGGAAGTGGGCGAGGTCCCGTTCCTGCTCGGCGATCAGCGCATTCTGCGTGGCCACGCGCCGGCGCAGCGCAGCCGCTTCGTCGAATTCACCGGCCAGAAACTCATGCACTGCTGTATGCTCCCGATGTGGCGACAGCAGTTTAAGGCGGGAGGCATTAAAGAATTTCACCTGCGGACTCAGCGCCGGCTCGCACGTCGTTCGCCGGAGCTATTTCGCGCCAGCTCGCTGAGGGGTCAGAGCCACACCGCTCGTCTGGGCTGTCGCCTTAAAACCCCGCCATCCACCCCAGCCCGTCCTCTGTTCGACCCCGCGGCTTGTATTCCGCGCCGAACGGGCGATGGTAGCCGGCCTCGCCAAGCGCCTTCAACAGCCATGGAAAATCGACCTCCCCATGGTCGGGCTCGGTGCGGGTGGGGACGGCGGCAAACTGGATGTGGCCGATTTTGGGTAGGTGATGCGTCAGCCGCGTCAGGAGATCGCCGCCCATGATCTGCATGTGGTAGCAATCGGCCATAATGCGGAGATTGGGCGCTGCGACGCGGTCGATGATCGTCTCAGCGTGCGCAATATCCGTCAGGAAATAGCCGGGCACGTCGCGTGTGTTGAGCGGCTCGATGAGAATGCCGATGCCATGGGCGTCAGCCGCCGTGCAGGCATAGGCAAGGTTGTCCGCAAAGGTTCGCTCGGCGTCTTCGCCCTCGGCACGACCGGCCATGACATGAACGTTCTGTGCCCTGATCGCCTGCGCATAGGCGATCGCGTCATCGATGGCTGCGCGCGCATCGGTTTCGCGGCCGGGCATTGCGGCGAGGCCGAATTCACCTTTGCCCAGATCGCCGCGTACCGTGTTGAGACCGAGAACCGGCAGCCCGGTTTCGTTGAGCGCCGCGCGCAGGTCTGCGGCAGGCGTCGCATAGGGCCAATGCAATTCAACGGCCTTGAAGCCCACACGGCTTGCCGCGCGCACCGCATCCGGCAAGGCGTGTTCGGTGAAGAGGAAGCCGAGATTGGCGGAAAAGGCGAGGGGCATGGCGTGAACCCTCAATCCCACTCGACGTCGAACGTGTCGACGATGTCGCGGATTTCATTGTCGTCGAGCAGGCGCGGGTTCATGCCGCGCGTCAGAAGTGCAAGGCGGGCGGTTTCCTCCAGCTCTTCCATGGCGTAGACGGCGGCCTCGAGGTCCTTGGCGGCGACAACCGGGCCATGATTGGCGAGCAACACGGCGCTGCGCTTGCCGGCGAGGCCGCGGATCGCCGCGCCCATGGCGGCGTCGCCGGGGCGGAAATAGGGAAGCAGTTTCACCTTCCCGAGCCGCATGATCGAATAGGGCGTCAGCGGTGGCAGCACGTTGTCCGGGTTCGTCTCCGGCAGCATGGAGAGCGCGACTGAATGGCTTGAATGGAGATGCACGACCGCGCCGGTCTTCGCGCCGCGCGTTTCATAGAAGGCGCTGTGCAGCGCCATTTCCTTCGTCGGCTGGTCGCCGGATACGAGCGTTCCGGCCGCGTCGAAGCGTGAGAGGCGCGCGGGATCGAGCCGCCCCATGGAACTGCCGGTCGGTGTCACCAACAAGCCGCCATCGTCAAGCCGCATCGAAATGTTGCCCGAAGCGCCACCGGTCAAGCCGCGTTCGAAGAGCGACCGTGCTAGCGTGCAGACGAGTTCGCGCGCTTTCACCTCCTCGCTGCTCATGCTTGGGCTCCCAACGCCGCAACGGCCCTGTCGAAAAAGTCGTCCGCTCCGAAATTGCCCGATTTCAGCGCCACCGCAAGCGGCTTTCCAGTTACGCGCATTGCCGGAACGCCGGGATCGATCTCGGGGCCGATCTGCAGCGCATCGATGCCGAGCCCGTGAACCACCGCGCCCGAGGTCTCGCCGCCGGCCGAAACGATGCGGGTGAAACCTCTTGTCGCGAGTGCACCGGCGAGATCTGAAAATAGCGTCTCGATTGCCTGGGCAAGCCGTTCGGAGCCGTGGCGCGCCTGTGCGGCCTTCACAGTCGCGGGATCGGCAGACGAATAGACCAGCGGCACGGCATCGCGATGCATGTCCACGAATTCTACCAGTGCTTCGACGTCAACACTTCCGTCCATGACGGCGTCGGCGGTCACTTCGAAGGCGGGGTGGGTCTGCCGGTGCCGCTCGACCTGGCGTCGCGTGGCGTTGGAGCAGGACCCGGAGAGAATGACGGCCGGACCGTCCACGCCGTCCCACGCTTCGCGCGAATCGGCCAGAAGACCGCGCTTGCGGAAGTTGCCGGGCAATCCTGTCGCAATGCCGGAACCGCCGGTCAGTAGCGGAATATCATGCGCCGCCGCACCGATTGCCATCAAATCCTGGTCGGTCAGCGCGTCGACGACAACGAGACGGTGGCCGGCCTCGTCTTCACGGTCGAGCGCCGTGGCGATCGTTTCGGCGCCATTTGCGACGTCCAGGTAGGAAACATGGCCGACGCTGCCCTTCGCCTGCAGGCCGAGCCAGCGACGGATGTCCGGATCGGTCATCGGCGTCAGGGGATGGTTTTCCATGCCGGATTCGCTCAGCAGCCGGTCCTCCACGAAGAGATGGCCCTGATAGAGCGTTCGCCCGGCGCCGGGAAAGGCGGGGCAGACGATGACCTTGCGGGCGTCCAACCGTTCGGCCAGCGCCTCGGCGACCGGGCCGATATTGCCTTCGGGCGTCGAATCGAATGTCGAGCAATATTTGAACAGGAACTGCGTACAGCCCTGGTTTTGCAGCCACTCCAGTGCCTGCAAGGATTGCCGGATGGCTTCCTCGACCGGGATGCTGCGCGTCTTCAGCGCGACGACGCCTGCTTCGACATTCGGCTCGGCACTGGTCTCCGGCAGGCCGCAATATTGCGTGGTGCGCATGCCGTTCTTGACGAGCGTGTTGGCGAGGTCGGAGGAGCCGGTGAAATCATCGCCGATGCAGCCGAGCAGCATGGTCAGTCCTTCGTCGTCTCGTCGGGCAGGACGATCCCGCCCTCTCGCGCATAAAGCTTGGCAACCGCGACATCGCCGATTCGGCCAAAGCCTGCTTCCTTTGCTTCCGCGAACCGGCTGAGCGCGGCATCGGCGAGCGTCACCGAAAGGCCGGCCGCCTCCGCCATGTCGCGCACGATGCCGAGATCCTTGACGAAGATGTCGACGGCCGAATGCGGTCGGTAATCACCGTCGGCGATGTACGGCGCGCGGTTCTGGAACATCCAGGACGAGCCCGCCGAGCGCGAGATGACCTCGATCATGCGGTGCGGATCGATCCCCTGACCGATGCCGAACGCCATCGCCTCCGCGGTCGAGACCACATGGATGCCGGCCAGCAACTGGTTGACGATCTTCATCGCGGACCCGGAACCGGCTTTGTCGCCGAGCTCGAAGACGGTCTCCGCCATCGCGTCGAGCGCCGGGCGGGCGCTGGCGAAGGCATCGGCGCTGCCGGCCGCCATGATGGAGAGCTTGCCCTGCGCCGCCCGGGCCGACCCACCGGAGATTGGCGCATCGAGATAATAAATGCCGCGTTCGGCCAGCCTCGCCTCGAAGTCGATCGCATGATCGGGCGCAAAGGTCGCGCAGGAGACGACGACGGCGCCTTGGGTCAAGTTTTGAGCGATGCCATTATCGCCAAAGAGGATCGCCTCGGTCTGCACCGCGTTGACCACGACGAGAACGGCGATGTCGGCTTCATTTGCCGCATCGTCGAGCTCCGCGATCCTGCCGCCCTCGGAGGAGAAGCGCGCCATGGCATCGGGATCGATATCGTGGCCGCAAACGTCATGGCCGGCGCGTAACAGCGATTGGCCCATGCCGAAGCCCATGGCGCCGAGGCCAACCAGAAGGACGCTGCTCATGCGGACAGCTCGATCTTTTCGTCGGCGATGTGGGCATCGAGGATCGCATCGAACGAAATGTCCGGCGTAAATCCGAGCTCGATCGCCCGCGTGGCGTCGAAGGCTTTCGGCCACGTGGAAATGATCGCATCGATCGCCGCGTCCGGCTCATGGCGAATGCGGGCGACGGCGGCATCACCCGCAACGCGCCGCAGCGCCTCGATTTCTTCGGCGACCGTTGCCGTCACGCCAGGCATGGTGAGGTTGCGGCGCGTGCCGATCTTGTCCGCGGCAATATCGCCGGCATGGACCAGGAAGCCGATCGCGGCGCGGGGGCTCGCAAACCAGTGCCGCACATCCGGTGAAACGGGCAGCACCGCTTGTTCGCCCACCAGCGGCTCGCGCAGGATGTTGGAGAAGAAGCCGGAGGCGGCCGCATTCGGCTTGCCGGGCCGAATGCAGATGGTCGGCAGGCGGATGCCGATGCCATCCATGAAACCGCGGCGCGTGTAATCCGCCAGCAGCAACTCGCCGATCGCCTTTTGCGTGCCGTAGCTCGACATCGGGGTCAGGACCTGGTCGTCGCCGATCACGTCGGGCAGGGGTGCGCCGAAGACGGCGAGCGAGGAGGAGAAGACGACGCGCGGGCAGTAGCCGGAGCGCAAATGCTCTTGCCGGATCGCCTCGAACAGATGCCGCGTACCGTCGAGATTGATGCGGTAGCCCTTGTCGAAATCGCGCTCTGCCTCACCTGAAACGATGGCGGCAAGGTGATAGATGGTCGCCGGCCGGCTCGCGATGAGCGCGTCTGCCGCACCGGGTGTCGTCAGGTCACCGGTCTTGGTAGAGACCTTGATCGCTGCCTCGATGGTTGGCGCCTCGACCACATCGAACAGCGTGATGGCATCGAGTGGCTTGCCGCCGATTGTGCCCTTGGCCGCGAGCGCCTTTGCCAGCCTGAGGCCCAGCATGCCGGCTCCGCCGATGATGAGGCATTCGCCCATGTCGATCGAACTCCAGAAAAGCAAAGGAAGGCTGCCCGACTGAACAGCCTTCCCAATCAAAAATGACTAGATGCAGCGGCCGCCATCGACTTCCAGGCAGACGCCCGTGATGAATTCGGCTTCGTCGGAGGCGAGAAAACCGCAGGCCTTGGCGATATCGAGCGGACGGGACAGGCGGCCAAGCGGAATGCCGGCAATGACCTTGGCGCGGGTCTCGGGCGTATCGTCGCCCGGCAGGAACTGATCGGTCAGCCCGGTTTCGCCCATCACCGGATTGACGCCGCAGACGCGGATCTTGCGATCGGCGAGTTCGACGGCCATCGACCTGGTGATCGAGATTGCCGCACCCTTCGAGCCGTTGTACCAGACAAGGCCCGGGCGCGGGCGCACACCGGCGGTCGAGGCGATGTTGATGATGACGCCGCCGCCGTTCTTTTCGAGCACCGGCACACCGTGGATCGCCGCGTGATAGAGCGACTTCACGTTGACCGCATAGACCTTGTCGAACGTCGCCTCATCGACATTCAGCATCGACTGGTTCTTGTGGGTTGTGCCCGCATTGTTGACGATGATGTCGAGCTTGCCGAAGCGCTCGACGGCCGCGTCGATCATCGCCTTGGTGTCGTCGCTCTTCGTCACGTCGGCCGTGAAGGCGGAGGCATTTTCGCCGATCGCGGCAGCGACCTTTTCGGCAGCTTCGGCGCGGATATCCACGACGAGCACTTTCGCACCTTCCTGGGCGAAATAATGCGCGATGCCTTCGCCGTAGCCGCCGCCGGCTCCGGTCACCAGTGCGACTTTGTCTTTCAGTTTCATGTTGGTCTCCTCCATTTACGTCGTCGCGATGGTCAGCGGTAAAACAATTCCACAAGTCCCAAAGAGATGAAGGGGACGTAGGTGACAAGCAGCACGCAGCCCATCACGACCAGAACCATCGGCACAAGCGGCGGAATGATCGTCTGCAGGGATATGCGGGCGACCGCGCAGGCCGCGAAGAGGTTGACCCCCACCGGCGGCGTGATCATGCCGAGCGCCAGGTTGACGACGATGATCAGTCCGAAATGGACCGGATCGACGCCATAGGCGATCGCGATTGGGGCAAGCAGAGGAGCAAGCACGAGGATCGCCGCCGACGTTTCGATGAACATCCCGACCATGAACAGGAAGACGTTGACCGCGAGGAGGAAGCTCCACTTGTTTGTGAAAACCTCCTGCACCCATTCCGCAACGATGGAGGGGAGGCCGCTTCTTGTGATGAGGAACGAGAAGAGACCAGCGCCGGCGATGATGATCATGATGACCGTGGACGAAATCGCCGACGAGCGCAGCGCGTCGTGGATCTTGCGGAAGGTCAGCACGCGGTAGACGAACATGCCGACGACCAGAGCGTAGACCACCGCCACAGCCGACGCCTCGGTCGGCGTAAAAATGCCGCCATAGATGCCGCCGAGCACGATGAAGGGCATGAGGATCGCCCAGAAGGAGCGGCGCAGCGCCCTGAAGAAAGGCTGGCTGTCGAGCCCGTCGTCCTTGCCGTAGCCTTTGATGCGGCAGAGCACGAGCAAGTAGATGAACAGTGCCGTCGCAACGAGCAGACCAGGGCCGATGCCTGCCAGGAAGAGCTGGCCGATCGATGTTTCCGTGGCAACGCCATAAAGGATGAGCGGAATGGAAGGCGGAATGAGCACGCCGAGTTCCGCCGACGACGCCTGGATCGCGGCTGCCGTGCCGACAGGATAACCGTGCTTGACCATGGCCGGGATCAGGATGACGCCGATCGCGAAGGTAGTGGCGACGGAAGAGCCGGAGACCGAGGCGAAGATCATGCAGGTGATGACGCAGGTGCAGGCAAGCCCGCCCTGGATGCCGCCGACGATGGACTTTGCAAGATCGACGAGGCGTTCGGAGATGCCGCCGGCAGCCATGAGGTTGCCGGACAGAATAAAGAGCGGCACGGCCAGGAGCGGAAAGGAATCCAGGCTCGTGAACACCCGCTGCGCTACCAGGAGCAGCGGCACCGTCGAGAAGAAATGGATGCCGAAGGCACTTGCCAGCACCAGCGAGACGCCGATCGGCACGGCAAGCGCAAAGAGCGTGATCAGCGAGAAGGCGAGGGCGGCGTTCATATGGCACCCTCCACATCCTTGAGCTCGCCCTTGGTCGTTGTGTCGGGTTCGTTCCAGACTTCGATGAACCGCGCGATGACGCCGAGCGTCGCGAGTGCCGATCCGACGGGAAGCGCTGCATAGACCCAGGCGATCGTGACCTGCAGGCCGGCCAAGTTCTGGCTGCGCACCCGCATCGTCATGCCCCAGCCGTACCAGATGAGGATGGCGAGGAAGATCAGCGAGGCAATGAGAATCACGACGTAAAGCACCCGCCGAAACATTTGCGGGCTAATATCGACCAGGAAATCGACCGCAATCATCGTGCCCTGGCGGAACGCTGCGGCAAATCCGAGGAAGACCATCCAGATCATGGCCGAGCGGGCAGCCACTTCCGACCATGCGGAGGGGTGGCCGAACACAAAGCGGGTCACGACCTGGTAAAATGCCAGCGCTACGACGAGTGCGAGCGCGAGGATCGCGAGATCCAGCGCGACGCGCGTCAGCCGCCGCTCGATTGCGAGAAACCACTGCATGGGACGAGCTCCGTGAGGAACGGCCGCAGACGCGGCCGTTCACACACCGTTTCGATGTCGATGGGTTATTCCTGCGCTGCCTGGATGCGCTTCAGCATCTCGTCGCCATACTGGCCGACGAAGGTGTCATAGGCGGGCGCGACGGCTTCGCGGAACGGTGCCTGATCCACTTCCTCGATCACTTCCATGCCGCGCTCGCGCAGCATCGCAACGCCGGTCTGTTCGTCTGCCTCGACCTTGGCCCGGGTCGCGGCCACAGCCGTATCGGCAGCTTCCTCGAACCATGCCTTTTCCTCATCCGACAGCGAGTCCCACAGGCTCGGCGACGCGATGATGATGGCCGGCGAATAGACGTGGCCGGTCAGCGTGAGGTGGTCCTGGACTTCCCACATATTGGCGGAGGTGATGATCGGGATCGGATTTTCCTGCCCGTCGATCACGCGCTGCTGCAGGGCTGCGAAGACTTCCGGAAACGCCATGGGTGTCGGCGATGCGCCGGCAGCCGTAAAGGCTTCCATGTGCACGCTGTTTTCCATGGTGCGGATCTTCAGGCCGTTGAGGTCTTCCGGTGCATCGATCGCGCGGCTGGAATTGGTGATGTGGCGGAAGCCGTTCTCGCTCCATGCCAGCGCGACGAGGCCTTGTGCGTTGACCGCTTCGAGAAGCTCGTCGCCGATTTCGCCATCGAGGATCGAACGCGCGGAAGCGTAATCCTTGAAGAGGAAGGGCAGGTCGAGCACCAGCGTTTCAGGCGCGAAATTGCCGAGCGGGCCGGTCGAGGAATAGACGAGTTCGACCGAGCCGATCTGCAGGCCTTCGATCATGTCGCGCTCACCGCCGAGCGCACCGGCGGCCTGTTCACGGATTTCGAACTTGCCGTCCGACAATTCGGCCAGCTTCTCACCGAAGGCCTGGACGCCGACGCTGTAATGCGAGCCCTGCGCGGTAGTGTGCGCAAAATTCAGGGTTGTCTGGGCCACGGCACTCCCGGCCACGCCGGCAGACAAGGCGAACACGGCAGCAGCCGTGATGGTGCGAAAACGAAACATGGTTCTCCTCCCTCAGTTTCAGTCATCACTGCCTTCGACATTGACCTTGAACCCATTTCCAGTCAACCTGTTTTACAACTTTCTAACGGCCGGTCGGCTGAGGAGCGTTTCGAGCAGCCCATCTGTGCTGAATTCTGAGCTTGACGGGCAGCGCCGATCGGGAAATTCCTGTTGCAGGAGCAAGACCTTTTCCATGCCGAGCAGAACCGCCGATATTGTCGTTGCCGATCTTCCCAACAGCAAGGGTGAGCGGCTGTCCGAACGGGTATATGAAAACCTGTTCCACGCGATCGTCACCGGCATGATCTCGGCCGGCGCCAAGCTTCCTTCCGAAAACGAGCTCGCCAAGCAGTTCGAGGTGTCGCGCCCGGTTCTGCGCGAGGCGCTGGACAAGCTGCGCGACGACGGGCTGATTTCCTCGGTGCGCGGGTCCGGCAATTACGTGTTGAACGCGCTCGGCGCGCGGGTCGATGGCGTGACGAGTGACGAGGCGGATCGCGACGCGTTGCAACGCATCGGCGACCTTCTGGCAGGCATGGAACTGCGCATGATCGTCGAGCCGCAGGCCGCCTATCTCGCCGCAAAACGGCGCGGGCCGTCCGATATCGAGAGCATGCGTGCCGCACTGGACCGGTTCGATGAGGCGATGAAGCAAAACGCCATTCTTCATCACCACGACTATGCTTTTCATGAAGCGATCGCGACGGCCACCTGCAATGCGCGCATCGTCCAGACGCTGAAATCGCTTGAATATGACGTGACGCGCTCGGTCAATCTCATGCGCTTCCTCGTGCAGTTCCAGCCCTTCGTGCGCAACGAAGCGGTGCGGGATGAGCACGAGGATATCTTCCGGCATATCGAAGCCGGTGCGGCCACGAAGGCCAAGCGCGCCATGCGAAACCATATCGAGCATGCGCGCATCCGCATGATGAGCAACCGTCCGGGTTTTTGAGGTCGCTCAGGATCGATCAAAAAGGCGCCGCAGCCAAAGCCGCGACGCCGTCCCGGGAGGGATCGAGCCAAATCAGCCGTGCTTGAGCACGACCGTCTTGATGGTGGTGAAGCTGATCATGCCTTCGAAGGCCTTTTCACGGCCATAGCCAGAGCGCTTCATTCCGCCGAAGGGCAATTCGATGCCGCCGCCGGCGCCGTAATTGTTGACGAAGACCTGACCCGCCTCGATGCCGTGCGCGCACCGCATCTGCCGTCCGCCATCCTGGGTCCAGACGGATGCCGTCAGGCCGTAGGGCGTCGCGTTTGCGATGCGGATGGCGTCTTTTTCGTCTTCGAAGGGGAAGGCGGCGAGAACTGGCCCGAACACCTCGTCCTGGCCGAGGCGACTTTCTGGAGCCGCCCCATCGAGCAGCATTGGCGGGTAGAAGAATCCACCCTCGGGCGCGTTTTCGGTCATGCTCGCGGAGGCGACGACCTTTGCCCCATCGGCCAAGGCCGCGTCGACCAGGGACGTGACCCGCTCCAACTGCTTGGCGCTGATGATGGGCCCGCAGTCGAGATCGTCGACGCCGGCGCCAACCTTCAGCGCCGAGAAGCGCTCTGAAAGCCTGGCCAGAACCTCGTCATAGATCGAGCGTTCGATCAGCACGCGGCTGCCGGCAGCGCAGGTCTGGCCGGCGTTCTGGATGATCGCGTTGACGATCACGGGCAGCGCCTCGTCCAGATCGGCATCGGCAAAGATCACCTGGGGCGACTTGCCGCCAAGTTCGAGCGTCACCTGCACATGGTTTTCCGCAGCCGCCTTCGCCACCGCCGTGCCTGTCTGCGGCGAGCCGGTGAAGGAGATGTGGTTGATGCCCGGATGTCGGGCGAGTGCCGCGCCGGCCTCGGTGCCGAGCCCGCAAACGACATTCAAGGCCCCTGCGGGCAGGCCGGCTTCCAGTGCCAGTTCAGATATCCGGAGCGGCGTGAGGCAGGCGTCTTCGGCCGGTTTGACGACGCAGGCATTGCCGGCCGCAAGCGCGCCGCCGACCGAGCGACCGAAGATCTGGGAGGGGTAGTTCCAGGGAATGATGTGTGCTGTCACGCCGTGCGGCACGCGCAAGGCCAGCACCGTCATGCCCTTGCTGTAAGGGATCGTCTCGCCATGGTGCTTGTCGGCAGCCGAGCCGTAATACTCGAAATAGCGGGCAGTCGCCGTGATGTCAGCGCGCGCCTGCTTCATCGGCTTGCCCGTATCGCGAGATTCAAGCGCGGTCAGCTCCTCGAAATTCTCGAGGATCAGCGCGGAAACTTTCATCAGGATCCGGCCGCGTTCGAGTGCCGACTTGGCGCCCCAGTCACCCTCGAAGGCGCTGCGTGCGGCCTTGACGGCGCGATCGACATCGGCAGCGCTGCCCCTTGGGATCCGGGCAAAGACCTTGCCCGTCGACGGATCGAGCACGTCGATGCCGCCCCCAGTTGCGCTGTCGATGATTTCACCGTCGATGAGATGGCCATAGGCCGTCACGGATGTCTGCTCCAGCATCGGGCTGGCCTCCTCGCTTCGTGGTCCTCCCGGCCGAGCACCGCAGGCATGGTACTCCATCATCGCACGGGATCCACGCGTTCCGTGCTGATTGCCAATGCCGCGAGCCTATCGGTGTGCGGACAGATCAGTCAATTCACTTTACAAATTTCTTGGCCAAAGGATTCAGTGGTGACGGTAAAGCGCCGCCGAACGATCCAGATGGCTGCGCATGGCATCGGCTGCGCCATCCGCCTCGCCAGCGGCAAGGCGATCGACGATCGCGGCATGCTCCCGCAAGGTGGTTTCCTCCTGGCCCGACCAGATCAGGAGGTCTGTGTGATAGGTGAAGAGCCAGTTCAGCATTGCATCGCCGACAGCCGCAAAGATGGGGTTGGCGGCCATGCGGGTGATCTTGGCATGGAAGGCGATGTCGGCGCGGATGAAGGCCTTCGGGTCGTCGATCTTGCTGCGCTGCTTCTCGATCAGATCGGTCAGTTCAGCGACGTCTTCGGTCGTGGCGTTTTGTGCGGCAATCCGCACCATGCCGAGTTCGAACAGCCGCCGCGCCTCTTTAAGATGCTCCAGATTGTCGGGGGAGGCGGAGAGTAACAGCCTCGCCACCGCATCCATCTGCCGAAACGCGATGTCTGCGGAAAGCGCGCTGACCCTCGAGCGTTCGCCGTGGGAAATCGTGATGAGGCCCATCGTCTGCATGGACTGCAGGGCCTCGCGCACGGCAGGTCGACCGACACCGAAACGCTCCATCAGTTCGCGCTCCGACGGCATCGGATCGCCGGCTGCCAGTTCCCCGCGCACGATCATTTCACGCAGGCGTTCGAACACCTGATCGGAGAGCTTGCGGCGCACGATCCGGTCTTCAACCGCTTCCAGGCCATTCTGCTTTTCCATCGTGATCAGCATGTCCCAATCGTTTCGTGAACCGATATGTGCAGCGGATCGCCGCGTTCGTCCATGCACTGCCGTCATGGGTTCACGTAATCCGGCGAATGCTCTCGGTGATTTCGTGGGTTTCGAACACGCCGAGCCAGTCGTCGCGCATGAGGCGCGGCTTGCCGTTCACGATCGCCTTGTTGCAAGCATCGGAAAACACGCCATCGACTTCTTCCATGACGACGGCCGCCAGAATGTTCAGGTGGCCGAGCAGGAAATCGCGGGCTGCCACGCGGTCGACGCCGCGGCGCACCACTTCATCCATTGCGTCTTTCATCACGACGAGAAGGGTCGCGCATACGGTTTCCGACAGGCCGGGTTCTAGCAGCGCCATCTGCTCGACGGTGACGCGATGGGACCGCAGAATCGGCTGGAAGATCGTCTTGGCGATGTCTTCGCCGATGACGAAATGCTCTTCCGGGCCCTGCATCAACGCGCTGACGATTGCCTGGCGCGCGGCGATGCCGCCGAAATAGTCGCGCTTGGCCGCCATCTCGGTTTCGTCGTTGAAGATCGGCGGATGGCAGGGGTGGGTCACGAAATAAGTGACGTCGGCGCGCTCGGGAAAATGCCCGGCGAACGGCGCTGCAGCATCGAGTGCGATCACGATCGTTCCCGGCGCGACCTTCGGCACGATATCGGCGCCGACCTTGCGGATCGCGGTGTCCGGAACCGCCAGGATTACGGCTTTCGCATCCTTCAACGCCTCATCGACGGCGACGCAGTCTGCGCCGACCTCATCCTTCAGCCGCTTTTGGCCGATCTCGCTGACTTCGACATGGGCAACGTCATAGCGCGACCCTTTCAGGTTGCGCGACAGGCGCACGCCCATCTTTCCGCCAGCGCCGATGAGAGCGATTTTCATGCTGTTAGCCTCCCTGTATTTGCGTCGGACGATTGCAAGGAAAGATTATGTTGTCAACTGGTATGATGAGATGATAATTCCCGTCGTCGTCAGGGGAGAGTTTTGGCGATGACGCGCTTGTTCGCAGAATATGAGGTCGAAAGCCCGGTCGGGCTCGAGAGGGCCGCGCGGGTCATTGCCGGCGAACAGTCCTGCGGGACTTTCATGCGGCTGCCGGGCGAGACCGATGATCTCAGACGTCGCGCCGGAGCCGATGTCGAAGACGTCATCGTCGACGAGGTGCGCGATCGACCATCGCTGCCCGTGCGGAAACCGGGCAAAACCTATGAGCGCGGGCGGATCGTTCTGTCCTGGCCGCTCGAAAATATGGGCGCGTCGCTGACCAACACGCTTGCGACGGTTGCCGGCAATCTGTTCGAGCTCGCCGAAGTTTCCGCCATCCGGCTGATCGACGTCACGTTTCCCGACGCGTTCGCCGATGCGTGTCCGGGGCCGGCGTTCGGCGTGGAAGGCACGCAGCGGCTCGCCAATGTCTCCAACCGGCCGATGATCGGTACCATCATCAAGCCGAGCGTCGGCCTTTCTCCGGATGAGACGGCGGCCCTCGTGCAACAGCTCTGCGATGGCGGCATCGACTTCATCAAGGACGACGAACTGCAGGCGAACGGGCCCCACTGCCGACTGAACGAGCGGGTGAGGGCCGTGATGTCCGTGATCAACGCCCATGCGGAAAAGACCGGCAAAAAGGTCATGTACGCTTTCAACATCACCGACGAAGTCGACGAGATGAAACGCAATGCAGATCTGGTACTTGCGCAAGGCGGCACCTGCCTGATGGTCAGTCTCCATTCCATCGGCCTTGCGGGTCTCGGCGCGATCCGGCGGCATGCGCAATTGCCGCTCCACTGTCACCGCAATGGCTGGGGCCTTTTCCAGCGCTCGCCCGATATCGGGATTTCCTACCGCGCCTGGCAGAAGTTCTGGCGGCTCGCGGGGGCGGACCACCTCCACGTCAACGGGCTCGGCAACAAGTTCAGCGAGAGCGACGACAGCGTCATCGATTCCGCCCGCGCGGTCGCCGAGCCGATGTTCTGCGGCAAACGGCCAAGCTTCGCCGCGATGCCGGTGTTCTCCTCGGGTCAGACCGCGGTTCAGATCGAGCCGACCTACAAGGCGATCGGTACCACCGGCTTCATCTACTGCGCTGGCGGCGGCATCATGGGGCATCCGGGCGGTGTGGCCGGTGGCGTCGCGAGCCTGCGTCAGGCGGCAGAAGCGGCGGTGAAAGGCATTCCCGCTTCTGAATACGCGCGGGATCACACGGAACTGGCCGACGCTCTGAAGGTCTTCGGAGACCGCTTCGGATGAGCGGCGCGCCGCTGATCAGCTTCTACGGCGATGATTTCACCGGCTCGACAGACGCCATGGAGGCGCTGTCGGCCAATGGCATCGAAACGGTGCTTTTCACGCGCCTGCCAAGCGCCGACGAACTTGCCGCCTTCGCACATTGCCAAGCCGTCGGTCTCGCAGGCACCAGTCGCAGCCAGAGCCCATCCTGGATGGATCGGGATATGCGGGAAGCGTTCATCTGGTTGAAGACGCTGCAGGCCGCGCACTGCCACTACAAGGTCTGTTCGACCTTCGACAGCGCGCCGCACCAGGGCTCCATTGGCCGTGCACTTGAAATCGGCCTCGACGTCTTCGACCAGCAGGTGGCGGCGATCGTCGTCGGCGTGCCGCAACTGCGCCGCTACACGTTCTTCGGGCACCTTTTCGCAGGCTATCGCGACGCGGTCTATCGCATCGACCGGCATCCCGTGATGAGCCGTCATCCTGCGACGCCGATGGGGGAGGCCGACCTCGTCCTTCACCTCGCGGCCCAGACCGATCTGCCGATCGCGCGCATCGGCGGCAGAGAGGCTACGACGGGGAGCGTCGCTGCGCTTCGGCACGGCCGCGCGCGCGGTGTGCTGATCGACGTGCATGATCTGGCGACACAGCGCGCGGCCGGCGAGTTCATCCTCGACGGGGAGGAGATTTTTGGCCCGTTCATCATAGGGTCGTCCGGCGTCGACTACGCATTGATCGCCGCGTGGCGGGCCCGCGGCGTGCTGCCGCCGACACTGCCTTCGTTCGAGCCGCTGCGGCGCGAGGCGCGCATTGCGGTCGTCTCCGGAAGCTGCTCGCCGACCACCGAGCGGCAGATCCGGACGGCTGCGCAGGCCGGCTTCGTCCCGATCGAGGTCGACTACCGCGCCATCGCTTCCGGCCTGAATGTGGACGCTGTCATCGACACGGCGTTGTCCCAGGCTCTTGCCGTCCTGCAGGCAGGGCAAAGCCCGATCCTGCACACCGCACTCGGACCGGACACCACCCTGTCGATCGAGGCCGCTGAGAACGACGCGGTCGGCCGGGCTCTCGGACACGCGCTGGATGAAATTATCGCCCGTACAAACCTTACCCGGGTCGTGGTCGCCGGCGGCGACACGTCGAGCCACGCCCTGTCGCAACTCGGCATTTTCGCCCTGACGCTGCGCCACCCCATTACCCAATCCCCCGGCTCCCCCGTCTGCCTCGCCCATCGCGACACGGGCGGCACGACCGAAATCACGTTGAAGGGCGGCCAGATCGGCAACGACGATTACTTCGTGAAGATCCGAGATGGCACGGTGTCGTGAGGGATCGATACGTGCATTTCTTGACCGACCCATCCGGCGCGCCACTTTCCACCTTTGTCAACATGCCGCAATCTATGCGCTAGCAAATCTTAAACACAACCTAAAAGAGTTTTGTCTTAATTCCACAACCGCGTCCTTTCTTCGCAGCTGCCATAATTTGACGATGTCCTTGTGAAAGAAGCATATTAGGTTTTCAGGAAGCGCGAGATTCGAGAGACGGCAAGTGGTTAGGATTGGGGCGGATTGGGAAGAGCGACGCGGGCGGCGCTTGCGTGCGACTGATTTTGCCGCCTATGCGCTGCTGCTCCTCGCCCTGCTCGGATATGCCTGCTTCCCGTCGAAGCCGTCCAACGGCATCGAAATTGCCGAGCGGCTCGCTCCGATCTCCTTATCGGCCGCTCTCTCCGCCGATCTGACGCAGAAATTCCGCACCCCAAAGCAAGAGCAGGAATATCGCGCCCGCAGCGAGAGCTTCGATGCATTCGAGGCCGAGACGGGCGATGTCCCGCCGTCCTCCGTTGTGCAAGCAGTGACGCTGGCGTTGCCGGAAATCGATGCTGCACTCGTTCGTATCGGCCCGTCCCCTGTCGGCAGCGAACAGGCGCGCGTGAAGCCGGCGGCGAGAGGCCCTCCTTCGATCGTCTGAGCCTTACCGACCGTCTGACGACGCACCCGGTTCGGCCTCTTTCTTCGAACGGCACATGAAACGTATATGCAGGAGCCAATGACCCTCGCTTTCGAGCGACGGTCGCAATCGTTAGGCTCCCTGTTCGCTGCGTGAGTCGCCCCACTTCAAGCGTCAGTCCCGGTAAGTCTCTATGTGGTCTAGTGAATGGCTCATCCTGCTCGTCGGTCTTCCGTTCCTCGGAAGCCTGCTGACGGCGTTGTTACCGAGCCAATCGCGCAGCGCGGCAAATTGGCTGGCCGGCGCCATGGCGCTTGCGTGTTTCGGGATCGCGATCAGCGCCTATTCATCGGTGACGGACGGGATGGTCGTGCGCCACCAGGTGGAGTGGGTGCCGCATCTCGGTCTGTCCTTCTCGCTGCGGCTCGATGGCTTCGCTTGGATGTTCTCCATGCTGATCACGGGCATCGGCGCACTCGTGATCCTTTATGCGCGCTATTACATGTCGCCCAAGGATCCGGTCGTTCGCTTCTACGCCCTGTTGCTGGCGTTCATGGGCGCTATGCAGGGGCTCGTCGTTTCCGGCAACATCATCCTGCTCGCGGTTTTCTGGGAACTGACGAGCATCTTCTCGTTCCTGCTGATCGGCTACTGGCACCACAACCAGGCAGCGCGAGATGGCGCGCGCATGGCGCTCACCATCACCGGTGCCGGCGGCCTTTGCCTGCTGGCAGGCATGGTGCTGCTCGGCCAGATCGTCGGCAGCTACGATCTCGACGTGGTTCTGCAGTCCGGTGACCTGATCCGTGCGAGCGATCTCTATCTGCCCACATTGCTGCTCATCCTTGCCGGCGCCCTGACCAAGAGCGCGCAGTTCCCGTTCCACTTCTGGCTGCCCAATGCCATGGCGGCGCCGACGCCGGTGTCGGCCTATCTCCACTCGGCGACAATGGTGAAGGCGGGCGTCTTCCTGTTGACCCGGTTCTGGCCGGTGCTCTCCGGAACAGATGAATGGTTCTTCATCGTCGGCTTCGCGGGTCTCAGCACCCTGTTGATCGGCGCTTATTTCGCGATCTTCCAGCACGACCTCAAGGGGCTGCTCGCTTATTCCACGATCAGCCATCTCGGGCTGGTGACAACGCTTTTGAGTCTCGGTAGCCCGCTGGCGGCCGTTGCAGCCATCTTCCACATGGTCAACCACGCCACCTTCAAGGCATCGCTGTTCATGGCGGCCGGCATCATCGACCATGAGGCCGGAACCCGCGATATGCGGCGACTAAGTGGCTTGTTCAGTTTCCTGCCGATCACCGCGACGCTCGCCATGGTGGCGAGTGCGGCAATGGCCGGGGTGCCGCTTCTCAACGGCTTCCTGTCGAAGGAGATGTTCTTCGCCGAGACGCTCGAGCAGCATCGCGCGTCGGTGCTCGACACGATCACGCCCTATGTGGCCACCGTCGCCGCAGCCTTCGCCGTGACCTATTCGGTCCGGTTGATCCACACGGTCTTCTTCGGCCCTCGCGCTGCCGACCTGCCCAAAGTTCCGCACGAGCCGCCGCGCTGGATGCGCCTGCCGATCGAGCTCCTCGTGCTGGCCTGCCTGGTGGTCGGCATCGTCCCGGGATTGAGCGTCGGATCCTATCTCGACACGGCGGTGGTATCGGTTCTCGGCGATGCGACGCCCGTCTACAGCCTGTCGATCTGGCACGGCTTTAACCTGCCGCTGGTGATGAGCATCGTCGCGCTATTGGGCGGCATCGTTCTTTACATGGCGCTGAAGTCCTATCTCGACCGGTGCGAGGAGGGGCCGCCGCTCTTCCGTCGCCTCAAGGGGCAACGTATTTTCGAGCGCATCCTGGTTGCCGTCAGTTGGCGGTGGGCGCGCGTTGCCGAGCGCCGCCTCGGCACACGGCGGCTTCAGCCCCAGCTGCGGCTGATGGTCGTTGCTGCCATCCTCGCCGGGATCTGGGCGATGTGGGGCTCTCGCCATCTGACGCCGCCGTTGACCATCACCGGTGTCGATCCTGTCCTTGCGATGATGTGGCTCGTCGGCGGCGGCTGTGCCGTTGCCGCAGCCTATCAGGCGAAGTTCCACCGGCTCGCCGCGCTCATCTTCCTCGGCGTCGCAGGTCTCGTTACCTGCATCACCTTCGTCTGGCTTTCGGCACCCGATCTTGGCGTGACGCAGCTTCTGGTCGAGATCGTCACGACCGTACTCATCCTGCTCGGATTGCGCTGGCTGCCGAAGCGCGACGACCAGATCGAACGGCGTGCCTTTTGGGTGCGGGTCCGACGCGCGCGCGACTTCTTCATCGCCGTGACGGCCGGTGCCGGCATGGCGCTGCTCGCCTATTACATGATGATGACGCCGCTGCCGCCATCGGTCGGCGATTACTACCTGCAGCATGCCTATAGCGAGGGCGGCGGCACCAATGTCGTCAACGTCATCCTCGTCGATTTCCGCGGCTTCGATACGCTCGGCGAGATCGTCGTTCTGGCCGTCGTGGCGCTTACGGTGTTCGCGCTGCTGCGCCGTTTCCGGCCGGCGGAGGACAATTCCGAGCTGCCGTACCAGCAGCGCGAACAGAACGAGTTCGACGACATCCAACGCGACCGTGAAGTGGGCGAGACGCTGACCGACTACCTGCTCGTGCCATCCGTCATCATGCGTTGGATGTTCGCGGCCATCACTCTGCTGGCGGCTTACCTGTTCCTGCGCGGTCACGATCTCCCGGGTGGCGGCTTCGCAGCCGGTGTCGCGATGGCGATCGGCTTCCTTCTGCAATATCTCGCGGGTGGCACGCGTTGGGTGGAGGAGCGCCTGCGCATTCGGCCCGTCCAGTGGATCGGCTTCGGGCTGCTTGCGGCCACGGCGACCGGGCTTGGCTCGCTGACCGTCGGCTACCCGTTCCTGACATCCTATTTCCAGTACACTGAAATCCCCTTGATCGGCGGCGTGCCGACGGCCTCGGCGCTCTTCTTCGACCTCGGCGTCTTCAGCCTCGTCGTCGGCGCAACCGTTCTGATGCTCGTCGCCATCGCCCACCAGTCGCTGCGTGCACCGAAAGCGCGCGCAGAGCGGGCAGTGGCCGAGCGGGCGGTCGCTGAGCGGGGAGAAAGCTGATGGAATTCATCATTGCATTCGCCATCGGCGTGCTCGGTGCTTCGGGCGTCTGGCTCATCCTGCGGCCGCGCACCTATCAGGTCGTGATGGGGCTCGCTCTTTTGTCCTACGGCGTCAATCTCTTCATCTTCGGCATGGGCCGTCTTCGGGTGAACGCGCCGCCCGTGCTTCCTGGCGGCGACGCCATCGATCCGTCGGCCTTCACCGATCCGCTTCCGCAGGCACTCGTCCTGACCGCCATCGTCATCAGTTTTGCAACGACCGCGCTGTTTCTCGTCGTGCTGATCGCCTCACGCGGCTTGACCGGAACGGATCATGTGGATGGCCGGGAGGGCGAGCGATGACGGGCCAATTCCCCCATCTGATCGTCGCGCCGATCATCCTGCCGCTGATCATCGGCGCGTTGCTGCTGTTCTTCGACGACCGCGAACGCCGGCTGAAGACATCGCTTGCGATCCTGTCGGTCCTTGCACAGCTTGCGATCGGGCTCACCCTTCTGTTCAGAGTGCACTGGTCGGACGACGCGACGGCGCTCGTCTACCTGCTCGGTAACTGGCCGGCCCCGATCGCGATCAATCTGATCGCCGATCGCCTGTCGAGCATCATGCTGGTTCTCGGATCGCTGCTTGCGATCCCGGCGCTCATCTTCGCGACAGCCCGCTGGGACAAGGCGGGTCCGCATTTCCATTCGATGTTCCAGTTCATGCTCGTCGGCATCAATGGTGCATTCCTGACAGGTGACCTGTTCAACCTGTTCGTGTTCTTCGAAGTGATGCTGGCCGCGTCTTACGGTCTCGTGCTGCACGGATCGGGACCCGCGCGCGTGAAGGCAGGGCTGCACTACATCGCCATCAATCTCGCCGCGTCGCTCGTTTTCCTCATCGGTATCGCGATGGTCTTCGGGGCAACCGGCAGCTTGAACATGGCCGAAATCTCCATGCGCGCCGCCGATCTCGAGGGTTTCGCGACACCCGGCCTGCATGTCGGCTTGTCCATGCTTGGCCTCGCCTTTCTGGTGAAGGCAGCGATGTGGCCGCTCGGGAACTGGCTGGTGCCTGCCTATTCCGCATCAGCCGGACCGGTCGCAGCCATCATGGCGATCCTCAGCAAGGTCGGAATCTACGCGCTCATCCGGCTCTCGCTTCTGGTGCCGGCGGAAGGCGAAGTGTTCGGATCGCTCGTCATTTTCATCGGTGGCGCAGCCACATTGGTCTTCGCATCGATCGGCCTTCTGGCAACGCAATCGATTCGGACGGCGACGGCCTATCTCGTCATGGTCTCGTCCGGCACGATCCTCGCGACGCTTGGTCTCTCAGAACCTGCGAGCACGACCGGCGCGCTTTACTATCTTGTGACCTCGACGCTCGCGACGGGTGCGCTCTTCCTGCTCGCCGAATTGCTGGAACGGGATCAGGATCCGTTGTCGGCGATGCTATCGGTAACGATGGAGGCCTTTGGCGAGAACAGCCAGTTTGTCGATCCGGAAGAGGAGGTGGGTCGGCCGATGCCGCAGGCGGCCGCAGTGCTCGCCGCCGGTTTCGGCATTCTCGCCATGGTCCTGATCGGTCTTCCGCCGCTTGCTGGGTTTCTCGCCAAATTTGCCATCCTGCATTCCGTCATCGGGCCGGGTGCTGAGGCGATGTCAGAAGCGGTGACGATGCGTCTTGGGCTCGCGGCCTTGCTCATCTTCTCGGGGCTCACGGCGCTGATCGCCTTGTCGCGGGCGGGCATACGAACCTTCTGGGCGCCGGTGGAGCCGTTCATGCCGCGGGTATCCATCGTCGAGGTGGCGCCCGTGCTGTTCCTTCTCGTCGTGATCGTGCTTCTGTCGGTCTATGCCGGTCCGGCGGTGGACCTGATGGCGGCTACGGCTAATGATCTCCACATTCCGAACGGCTATCTCGATGCGGTGCTCGGCGCCGAACGCGTGCCGCCTTTTGCAGGAGGCGAAGAATGAGCATGATCTTCCCTTATCCGGTCATGACGCTTGGGCTTTTCGTCATGTGGATTGCGCTCGCCGGCGCGACGCCCGGTCATGCGATCCTGGCCCTCATCGTCAGCACGGGCAGCGCTCTCACGCTGAAGGCGCTTGGCGAAAGGAGCACCCGGGTCAAGCGGGTCGGCTCCATCGTGACCCTAGCGCGCGTGGTGTTCATCGACATCCTGCGGTCCAACTACGACGTTGCCCGGCTGATCCTGTTCGGCAAAAGGCTCAACCGCAAGTCAGGCTTCATGACGGTGCCGATCCGCCTCCAGAACCCGTCTTCGCTCGCCGTTCTCTCGATCGTGCTTACCAGCACGCCGGGGACCGCCTGGCTCGACTACAATGCCGCGCAAGGCACGCTGATCATCCACGTCTTCGACCTCAAGGATGAATCGCATTGGCTGGATCTCATCTCCAACCGGTATGAGCGTCTTCTCCTGGAGATATTCGAATGAGCGTCGTCATTCTTACGGTCGCGGTCTGGACCTCGCAGATCATTCTCGCAGTCGCGATGATGCTGGTGGCCTACCGGCTTTTCATCGGGCCGCGCGCGCAGGATCGGATCCTCGCGCTCGACATGCTCTATGTCTGCGCGATGCTGCAACTGCTCGTCTTCGGCGTGCGGACCGGCAACGCGATCTTCTTCGAAGCGGCGCTCATCATCGGCATGCTCGGCTTCGTCGCAACAGTATCGCTTGCCAAGTTCCTCATGCGCGGGGAGGTCATCGAATGACGGTCGATCTCGTCGAATATCCGCTCTGGGCGGCGATCCTAGTCTCGTGCTTCCTCGTCGTCGGATCGCTCCTGACACTGATCGGCGCCATCGGCATGGTGCGGCTGAAGAGCTTCTATGACCGCATTCACGCGCCGACGCTCGCCACCAGCTGGGGCACGGGCGGCATGGCCGTCGGGTCGATGATCTTTTTCCTGGTGGGCGGCGGGCGTCCGCTTGTTCACGAACTGCTGCTGGCTGCATTCGTCACGATCACGACGCCCGTGACCCTCATGATGCTCGGTCGCGCCGCCATCTATCGCGACCGCTCAAGCGCGCGTCCCGGCATTCCGCCGGTTGGACGGCGCGCCGATCTCAATTTGAGCGAGGAGCCTAGAGAGGGGGAGGTGACTTAGCGCAGGGTCGCTGTCAGAGCGGATGTCCCGTTTTCATATCCGCGATCACCGCATCGAGTTCCCGGATGAGAGACGTGAGCGCCTCGCGCTTTTCCACGGGGGAGCTGTCTGCCTCGAGCGTCGCTTCCATCTGCGAAGCCCGGATACTCAGATGGTCAAAGCCAAACGAACCACCTGCACCGGCGATGCCGTGGGCAAGCCTCGCAAGTTCGCGCCGCTGCGTGTCGGACGTGACGATCGGGTTTTTTGCGATGGCATTCAAAGCAGTCCTGTCGCTGTGCAACCGGGTGATGAACCGCTCTTTCAGTGCAGAAAGTGACTGAACCACCGCAAGCTCCTCGCCTGTTCAAGCACTCCGCATGGCTGCGCGGCACTTAAGCAAAATATGAACTGTCAGGCGGGAAGAACGCGTCAAAGCCGTTGCGGTTGCGCGCAGGCGGTAAGCGGCATCAAAAAGGGGCACAAGGCCGTCTTTCGAACGGCCTTGTGCGGGAGGAGAAGATCTAGATGTTGCCGGCGCTGAGCTCCTTGGCGATGTGATCGGCCTGGCGGATGGCGAGCGCCACGATCGTCAAGGTCGGATTTTCAGCGGCGCCCGTGGTGAACTGCGAACCGTCCGAGATGAACAGGTTCGGGATGTCATGGGTCTGGCCCCATTTGTTGACCACGCCATCGCGGGCGTTTTCGGACATGCGGTTGGTGCCGAGATTGTGCGTCGACGGGTAGGGCGGCGTCGGGAAGGCCCGGGTCGCGCCGACCGCCTTGTACATCTCAATCCCCTGCTTGTAGGCATGGTCGCGCATGGCCACGTCGTTCGGGTGGTCGGTAAAATGCACGTTCGGTGCCGGCAGGCCGTACTGGTCCTTCACCTCCGAGTTCAGGGTGATGCGGTTCGTTTCCTGCGGCATGTCCTCGCCCACGATCCACATGCCGGCCATGTTTTCGTACTGGTCGAGCGCGGACGTGAACGAGCGGCCCCAGCCACCCGGATCGAGGAAGGCTGCCATGAAGGGCAGGCCGAGCGACAAGGTCTCCAGCTCGTAGCCGCCAACGAAGCCGCGCGCCGGATCGTGGCGTGCCTCGTCCTGCACGATACCGGCCATGGTCGTGCCGCGCCACATGCGCACGGGCTTGTCGAAGACGGCATAGACCGAACCGGTTACGTGGCGCATGTAGTTGCGACCCACCTGGCCGGAGGAGTTTGCAAGGCCATCCGGGAACATGTTGGAGGCCGAGTTCAGCAGCAGGCGCGGGCTCTCGATCGTGTTGCCGGCGACTGCGACAAGACGCGCCTTCTGCATATGCTGGTTGCCGTCCTTGTCGGCGTAGACCACGCCGGTGACCTTGCCGCTATCGTCATGTTCGATCTTGATGACGTGCGAGCGGTCGCGGACTTCGAGATTGCCGGTGGCTTCGCCGGCCGGGATTTCGGTATAGGCCGCCGACCATTTTGCGCCCCACTTGCAGCCTTGAAAACAGAAGCCGGTCTGCTGGCAGGGCAGGCGGTCGCCGTCTTCACGGGTCTGGATCGCCATGTTGCCGGTGTGGACTTCCTTGTAGCCAAGCGCGAGCGCGCCCTTTTCGAAGACCTTGTAGTTGTTGTTGCCGGGCAGGCCGGGACGGTTGCCGGTGCGGGTAACGCCGAGCTTTTCTTCCGCCTGGTCGTACCAAGGCGCCATTTCATCGCCGTCGATCGGCCAGTCGAGCAGGTTTGCCCCGTCGACGCGTCCGTAGTTGGTCAGCGCTTTCCATTCGTGTGACTGGAACCGCAGCGATGCGCCGGCCCAGTGGATGGTCGTGCCGCCGACTGCCTTCACGATCCAGGCCGGGAGGCCCGAAAAGTCCTTGGCGACGCGCCAGTCGCCGCTGGTCGTGCGCGCATCGAGCCAGGAGAGCTGGCCGAAGGCATCCCATTCGTCGTTGAGATAATCTTCCGGCAGGTGGCGTCCGCCGGCTTCCAGCGCAACGACCTTGACGCCCTTCTGGGCGAGTTCGTTTGCGAGCACGCCGCCGCCGGCGCCCGTACCCACGATGACGACGACGGAATCGTCGTTGAGATCAAATTTTGCAACCATGGTGCGCCTCCTCCCTACAGCCAGTTGATATCGTCAAAGCCGCGCGACACGTAGCCGCCCTGGCTGTAGGACTCGCCCTCGTAACCGAAGAGCGGCCACACTTCCTTCTGGTTGTAGAGACCGGTGACGAGCCCGCCCCGGATCTTCTGGAAGAAGGCACTCTCCTCCATGCCCTGGAGGACTTCGACGCGGTCGCTTTCCCAGCCGATCGACAGGTAGTCCGCATGGCCCTTGCCGCGCGCGGCGGCGTCGAGAGCGGCAATTCCGTCTTCGATTTCCTGGGAGCTGTCAGCGGTGTCGTAACCCTTGACGGCGGTTGCGTAGAAATGATCGGCGAGATGGTCGTGCGGGTAGATGTCGCGTGCCATCTGAATCAATGTGGCCATGCTTTCCGGCTTCACCGCCGTCGTTTCCATGGCCCATGCGGCACCGTTGCCGGCGACGAAGTCTGCGCCGACGACGAATGTCGCGCCGACAGCCACGGAACGAGCCAAAAGCTCGCGCCGCGTCATGCCGGTTTTCGATAATGTCTCAGTCATGTCAGTCCTCCCTCAAAATTCTGGCTGACGGTCCGAGGCTCCACTCCTCGTCGCGGCAGCCGGCGAATGCGCGGCGCTACAGGTAGCGACCGCCGCGTTTCAGCACCTCGATCTGGTATCCATCCGGATCGGCAATGAAAAAGAAGCGTGCGATGACCTCGCCGGCGGGCGCAAAATCGACCAGCTTGCGGGGCGAGAGGCCCGCATCGGTCAAGCGCTTGTGCTCGGCTTCCAGGTCGTCGACCGAAAATGCGAGATGGCCGTAGCCGTCGCCCAGATCGTATGGCTCGGTGCGGCCCTTGTTGACGGTCAGTTCCAGCTCGAACCCGGTCTCGTCATTCGACATGTAGACCAGCGTGAAGCTTTCGAAATCGAGACGATCGGCCACCTTCAGCCCGAAGGCCTGATCGTAGAATGCTACTGACCGCGCCTCGTCGAGAACGCGGATCATGCTGTGTATGGCTTTAGCCACTCTGGCTTCCCTCCTTCTTCCGATTCAATGTTCGAAGTCTGGAAGGAGGGACGGCCCATCAGGTAGTAGAATGCTACTACGCTGCGGTTTTTAAGCTGCCGCGGCTGCCTTTGTCTGCATCGGTGCGCGCCGATCCATTTCGATCAGGCACGCGCAGCGCAGCAATGAGGTGAAATTCTCCGGCTCGCCACGCAGTTCGAGAACTTCCGAATGCAGTTTGGACACGAAGGCCGGCGTCGTTGAACCATCGCGCGCGGCAATCTCGTCGATGATTGCCCAGAATGCACGCTCAAGCCGGATGCTGGTGCTCTGGCCGTTCAGTCGCAACCTGCGCGTCACATACTCGTATCGCGTTGGCTCCTGGCCCGCAAAAACCTGGCACATGATATTCCTCCCGCAATTGCCCGCCTGGCTGAAGGTGGGCGTATCGGATGTTAGCGCCATTCCGAGACGCGCACGACTCCGCCATTGGTGCATGAACGATCAAAACGGATACGACATTCTTTCCGGGCCTTCCCGCCATTGGATGCAAACCCGAGGGGCGTTGGCGGTCGCTGCCTTATCGCTCCGCCGATCTATTGGAAGGGGTCTGCAAATGCCTCTCAAATTCATTTAAATATATGATTTTAATTGACATTTTGGTCAGCGCTTTCTACTTCGGGCCATCGGGGAGTAGCCACCAAGCGATTGGGGGCGCGTCAACACGATCGCCCTCATGGCGTGGCGCGTTCAGCCGGCGATGCCGGCCCGGCAAGACCGTGGGTATGGCCGACCGTTGGCGGACGGGCGGCCCGTTCCCCCGATTTTCGATCCGTCTTCGGTCAAAGCCATGTCCCCAGCAGCCGTCTTCTTCCTGTCCGTCTCCATGTCGGTCGATGCCTTTGCCGTCGCGGTCGGTCGCGGCACTGTGCTCGATCGTGCGCAACTGGGCCGGGCGCTGCGCATCGGCGCCGTGTTTGGTCTCGTCGAGGCGCTAACGCCGTTTCTCGGCTGGCTTGCCGGCATCGCCGCCAGCGACTGGGTCGCCCATGTGGATCATTGGATTGCCTTCGGCCTGCTGGGACTGGTCGGAATCCACATGATCCACAATGCGTTCAGCCAGGAAGGCGGCGAAGGCGCCGGGCGTCCATCCTCCGATTCGCCCTTCGTTCTTCTCGCGACGGCGTTCGGCACCAGCCTCGACGCCATGGCAGTCGGGCTGTCGCTCGCCTTCATCGATATGGATCTGGCCGGCATCCTGGCCGTATCGGCCGGCATCGGCATGGCGACCTTCGTGATGTCGACGGCCGGCGTGCTGCTCGGCAAGGCGATCGGCAACCGGTTCGGCCGCTATGCCGAAATGGTCGCCGGCGTCGTGCTCTGCGCGCTCGGCACGATGATCCTCATCGATCATATCGGCTAGGTTTTGCCGAGCGCCCTCGGCCAAAGGCTATGAAGGGCGGGTTGGCGAAGGCGGCCGTGAAGCCTTGCGGATCGTCTTCGCACGCCTCGGGGCGCTTGCCATACGCGAGCGGCGTCACTTCGTCGGCAAGCGTAGTCCGCCCGCCTGCCGCGCGCAACACGGCATCGCCGGCCGCCGTGTCCCATTCCATGGTGCGGGAAAAGCGCGGATAGATATCGGCCTTGCCTTCCGCGAGCAGGCAGAATTTCAGGGAGGAGCCTACGCTAACGCAATTGGTGATCTTGCGGTGCGCGAGATAGGCATTGGTGTCCGGGTCGCGATGCGACCGGCTCGCGACGGCGACGGGATCGTCGTGGGTTGAAACGGCCATCAGCCGCGTCGTCCGTCCGGCTCTCTCATCCACATGAAAGGCGCCCGCCTCGGAGCCGTAATAGGTGTGGCCAAGGGCCGGCGCGACCACCACGCCGACTGTTGGGCAGCCGTGCTCGATCAACGCGATATTGACGGTGAATTCCGCGCGACCGGACACGAATTCGCGCGTGCCATCCAAAGGATCGACGAGAAAGAACCGCTGACCGAGGTCCGCCGGCAGCACTCCGGCGGCCGCAGCCTCTTCGGCGACGATCGGGATTTGCGGGAAGTGCGCGTGCAGTTCCGCAAGGATCAGCAGTTCCGCGGCCGTATCGGCCTCGGTTACCGGCGAGCCATCGGACTTGCTGCGGATTTCGTAGCCCTGCGCAAAGATGCTGACCAGCACAGTGCCGGCCGCCTGCGCGGCCTCCAGCAGGATAGCAAGCACCGCTGCGTGGTCGATCTGTCTTGTTTCAGCCATAGGGCACCAAGCCCCGATTTCTAAGATGATCGACGACCGCGTCGGCCAGCGCTTCCGCACCAGTGTGAGCCGTCTTGAGGTGAATGTCGGGAGCAGCAGGCGCTTCGTAGGGCGAATCGAGGCCGGTGAAGTTGGAAAGTTCCCCCGCAAGCGCCTTGCGATAGAGGCCCTTCGGGTCTCGGCGCGCGCATTCCTCAAATGAGGTGTCGACGAAAATCTCGATGAACTCGCTGTCGACCATGCGCGCACGGGCCGCCTCACGCTCCGCCGTGAACGGGGAGATGAAAGCGACGATCACGACCAGTCCGGCATCGCTCATCAGCCGTGCGACCTCGCTCACCCGCCGCATGTTCTCGACGCGATCGGTTGCAGAAAACCCAAGGTCGCTGCTCAAGCCGTGGCGGAGATTGTCGCCATCGAGCAGGAAGGTTTTGACGCCGGCCTTGTGCAGCCGGACCTGCACCAGATTGGCGATGGTCGATTTACCCGATGCGGACAGGCCCGTGAACCAGAGAACCGCAGGCTTCTGTCCCATAAGCCGCGCATGATCGCCCCGGTTGAGTGTCGTCTTCTGCCATTGGATGATGTTGCTTGGGGGCGGGTTGTTCTCGGCCATGCGTCTTCAATCCCCCTCACTCTGCGTGTCGAACGAACCCGCATTCGCGCCGGTCGTCGCCTTCTTCAGCAGGGCGACCAGGCTGTCGCGCTCCTCCGCGCTCAGGCCTTCCAGCATCCGCTCCTGGACCTTCTGGACCGCGGGCATCATCGCCGTCAGGAGGTCTCGGCCCTTCTCGGTCAGATAGAGTTCGCGCGCCCGCCGGTCCCGTTCGCTCACTTCGCGGCGCACCAGGCCCTTGGTCAGAAGCCGGTCGATCACCCCGCCGATCGTCACGCGGTCATAGGCAATCAGGCTCGACAGCGTTGCCTGGTCGATGCCTTCGTTTCGCGCGATCGCATAGATTGCCGCGAACTGCACCGGCGTCAGGTCGAAACCGGCAGTCTGGGCTTCCTGCTGAAAAGTCGCGACGGAAATCTGGTTCATGCGCCGGATCAGGTGACCTGGCATCTCGTAAAGAGCCATCATCGCTGTGTTCGCTCTCCCTGCGATCTCATGTCATCGTGCATAACAGTCTGCGCCGCCGGGACAAGCGATCGGCTGCAAGGATTGTCGGCCCGCGCACGTCATGCACCAAAAATCCTGCCCCATGGCGGCCTTGGGCTGTTGGCAGGGCGGTCGGCGCCTGCTTATGTCCAATTACAAGCGCGGGCATTGGGAGCACCGCGCCAGGGAGGACTTTATCATGACACGGACCACACGCATTCGCAGCATGCTCGCCGGCGGCCTCGTCGCCTGCAGCGCGCTTCTTTCAGCAGGGATCGCCACCGCACAGGACGTGACGCTGCGGCTGCACCAGTTCCTGCCCGAGCAGGCGAACGTGCCGGCCTACGTGCTGAAGCCTTGGATCGAGCGCGTCCAGGAAGCGTCCGATGGCCGTATCGCAATCGAGATGTATTCGGCGATGGCGCTCGGCGGCACGCCCCCACAGCTCATCGACCAGGCGCGCGACGGCGTCGTGGATATCGTCTGGACTTTGCCCGGCTCGACTCCCGGCCGCTTCCCGCAGTCGGAAGTGTTCGAGCTGCCCTTCTTCTCCGCCGACGCCGAGGCGACATCGCGCGCCTATTGGCAGCTGTTCGAAGAAAGCATGCAGGAGACCGATTTCGCCGGGATCAAGATCCTCGGCACCTGGGTGCATGGCCCCGGTCTCGTCCACGTGAAGGGCGACGGCGTCAGTTCGCTCGAAGATATGGCCGATCTGAAGCTGCGCGCGCCGACCCGCATGATCACGCAGCTGCTGGAGCAGATGGGTGCCGCTCCGATCGGCATGCCGGTTCCGGCCATTCCGGAGTCGCTTTCGAAAGGCGTGATCGACGGCGCCGTCGTGCCGTGGGAAGTGACGCCGTCGCTGCGTCTCTCGGAGTTGGTCGACAGCCACACGGAATTCGCAGGAACCCAGGCGTTCTACGTCGCGACGTTCGTGCTGGCCATGAACCAGGCGAAGTATGACAGCCTGCCGGACGACCTGAAGGCCGTCATCGACGAGAACAGCGGGCTCGAATTCTCCGCTCTCGCCGGCAAGACGATGCAGGAATACGATGCACCGGCACGCGCGATTGCCGAGGAAGCCGGCAATGAGATCATCGTTCTGGACGAGGCAGAGGTCGCACGTTGGGTCGAGGCATCTCAGCCCGTCGTCGAAAGCTGGATCGCCGAGATGGACGGCCGTGGTCTCGAAGGCCAGGCGATCGTCGATCGTGCGCGTGCTCTGATCGAAGAAGCAACGCAGTAAAACCTGCAACTCCTCTCCGCTGGCGCGTCTTCCGGCGCGCCAGCGACCCTTAGAAGTGAATGCGACGCTTTGGCCGGCCAAACTGCTTGCAGCGGATGGTCCTGCCGTTATGTTGCACAACCATGCACGATTTTCTCACCGTCAAGGAAGTGGCCGATCTTCTGAGGATCAAGGAGCGCAAGCTCTACGACCTCACGGCGGAAGGCGTTTTGCCGGTTACCAAGGTGACGGGGAAGCTGATCTTCCCGCGCGATGCGCTGATGGCGTGGCTGCGCAAGAACACAGATTATGGCGCCGAACTTTCCGCACTGCGCGACCATCCGGCCGTCGTCGCAGGCAGCCACGATCCGCTTCTCGATTGGGCCCTTCGTGCTTCCGGCAGCGAGCTTGCGACCTATTACGATGGCTCCGCCGACGGGCTGCGGCGCATGAAGGCAGGGCAGGCGGTCGCCGCCGGCATCCATTTTCATCGAACACCCGAGGAAGAAGCCGGTTCGAACGCCAATGAGCGGCGCATATCGCTCGACATGCATCACGAGCCGGTCGTCCTCGTCGAATGGGCGAAACGCAGCCAGGGTCTGATCATCAAGCCAGAGCATGCCGAATCCATCGGCTCGATCGCCGATATCGCCGAACGGCGCGTGGTCTTCCGCCAGGAGGGCGCCGGCAGCCAGGATCTGTTCCAGTTGCTGCTCACTGAAGCGGGCCTTGCGCCCGGCCAGTTCACGCTCCTGCCCGATGTGGCGCGCAACCAGACGGATCTCGCCCAATCGGTCGCGCAGGGCGACGCCGATCTCGGCTTCGGCATCGCGGCTGTCGCTCGCCAGCACAAGCTCGCTTTCGTGCCAATCACCGAAGAGCGTTTCGACTTGCTCGTCTGGCGGCGGGATTTTTGTGCGCCAAGCCTGCAGAAACTCCTCTCATTCACCCGCACATCGCAGTTTCAAGATCGGGCGGAACAGCTTGGCGGATATGATGTTTCCCACACGGGAACCATTCACTACAACGGCCCTTGAAAGGACCACCTATGAAACTCAGCGCACGCAATGTGTTCGAAGGCAAGATCGTCGAAATCACCCGGGGAGCCGTAGCCGGCAAGGTGAAGATCGATATCGGCGGAGGTCACTTCGTCACGTCCACCGTGACGGTCGAAGCGATCGACGATCTCAATTTGTCGGAAGGCAAGACGGTCACCGCGATCGTCAAATCCTCGGACATCATTCTCGGCGTCGAGTGACCCCTTGAATCTGCGGCACGGCGATCGTCGTGCCGCTCGCCAGCGTCTCCACCGCGATCTCGACGCCGTAGACAGCTTGCAGCGCCTCTGCCGTCAGCGTCTCGCGCGGCGCGCCACGGGCAAGAATGACACCATCCCTCATCAGGATCACATCGTCCGCCACGGCAAATGCGTGATCGGGGTCGTGCGTCGACATCAGGATCGTGAAGCCTGCCTGCGCCAGCCGCACTGTTTCGGACAGGATCAGCGCCTGATTGCCGAAATCGAGGCTCGCCGTCGGTTCGTCGAGCACAAGCAGCGTGGTGTCCTGAGCCAACGCCCGTGCGATGAGCACCATCTGTCGCTGGCCACCGGAAAGCCGCGAATAATCAGCCTCGACAAGGTGCCCCATACCGATCTGCGCGAGCACCGCGCCAACCCGTTCGCGATCGCGTTTGCCCGGTGCTGCGAAAAGGCCGAGATGCGCCTGCCGACCCATCATCACCACGTCACCGACGGTGAACGGGAAGGGAGGCGCGTGTTGCTGCGGGACATAGGCGATGCGGCGTGCTTTCTCCGTCGCCGAAAGGCCGGCAATCGTCGCATCATCCACCGTCACCGATCCGGCGAGCGGCGGAATGAGGCCGATCAGCGTCTTCAGCAAGGTCGTCTTGCCGCATCCATTCGGTCCGAGCAGGCATGTGATCGTGCCGGCACGGATCGTGAGATCGATACCCGACGCAATCTGCGTCCGGCCGTAGCCGATGGCGAGGCGCTCGGCGCGAAGCAGGGTCACGACCATGCCCTCCGGCCGCGCGCCAGCAGATAGACGAAAACCGGCGCGCCGATCACGGCGGTGAGGATGCCGAGCGGCACTTCCGTCACAGCGATGGTGCGGGCGATGGTGTCGACGACCAGCATGAATCCGGCCCCGATGAGGATCGCTGTCGGCAACAGGCGGTGGAAGCTCGGGCCGACCAGCATGCGCGCGAAATGCGGGATGATCAGCCCGACCCAGCCGACGACGCCTGCAAAGGAAACGACCGACGCGGTGATCAGCGTGGCTGCGACAATCAGGATGATGCGGATGCGGCCGGTATCGACGCCGAGCGCGCGGGCTTCCTCGTCGCCCATAGCGAGAACATCGACCTTGTGTCGCAGCAGGATGAGCGGAACGAGTGCCACGATCGCAAACGGCAGGGCCGCCATGATGTCGCTGCCGGCGATGGCGGCGAGACTGCCGAGCAGCCAGAAGGTGATGGCGGGGAGCTGGTCATAGGGATCGGCCAGCACCTTCAACAGCGACGTCGCTGAACCGGCCAGCGCGCCGATCACCACGCCTGCAAGCACCAGCACGAGCACCGTGTCCTGCCGCCGGATGCCGGCTGCCAGCCCCATCACCGCACCGACGGCAGTCAGGCCACCGACGAAGGCGAGCATCTGTATTCCGATGACCGGCAGCGACAGGAAGATGCCGATGACGGCGCCGAGCCCTGCGCCGGCCGAGACGCCGAGGATGTCGGGCGAGACGAGCGGATTGCGGAAGATCTGCTGATAGACCGCTCCGGCCGCCGCCAGGCAGGCGCCGAGAGCGAGCGCGCCAAGCACGCGCGGCAGACGAATTGACCAGATGACGATCTGCGCCCGCGGGTCCGCGGCCGCCTGCCCGAAGACAACGGAGAAGATGTCGGTGAGATCCAGTCGATAGGCACCGATCGTCATGGCGAAGAGCGCCAAGGCGCCGATGCCGAGAGCGAGGAGAACCAATGGTGTCGTCAATCGACCGCTGCTCGTGTTGGGGTGCCGCCTCACAAACGGATTCCGCAGGTCAGGCTATGCCGTTGATCCTTCAGACATCGCCGCATGTCAGCGCGGCGCAGCCGGTGGCTGGCCATCCGACCATTCGACGAGCGTGTTCAGTTCCGCGTCGGACAGCGTCACGTGGTAGAACAGCTCGTAGAAAGCGCGCGTGTCCTCGCGGATGTCGAACTCGATCCGGTCCGGATAGAACAGACCGCTCAGCCATTTTAGGCCCATGATTCGGTTGATCGAGGGCGGACGGTCGATCCAGCCGAACGGCGCCGTCGGGCTTAAAAAGACGCGCTCATTGCGTACGGCCTCGACGCTTTGCCAAAGCGGATCGGTCCAGACTGCGGCGTGGAAATTGCGGTCCCAGGTGATGATCGTGTCGGGATTTGCAGTCAGCACCTGTTCCATCGAGGCCTGCACGAGGCCGCGCTGGCCATTGCCGGGATCGGCGACGTTGCGCCCGCCCGCCCGTTCGATGATCTCGGTATTGATCGAGCCGACAAGGCCGGTTTCGAGCCCGTCGGGCCCCCGGGCAAGATAGGTGCGCGGACGCTCTTCGACCGGCACTTCGGCCAGAACCTGATCGATATCGGCGAAGGTGGCTTCTACATATGCGGCGAGTTCCTCGCCGCGTTCGGGCACGCCGAGCGCCTCTCCGACGAGACGCAAGGCCTCGGCCGTGTTCTCGAACCGTCCGTCGATCAGGAGATAGGGAATGCCGGTCTGCTGCTGCACGCGATCGGCAAGCGACACATAGGTGTCTGTTACCGAGCCGAAATCGAGAATGAGATGGGGCTGGATGGACAGCACGACTTCGAGATTGGCTTCGCCGCCGCGTCCCGTCAGCCGGCCCGTTTCGGGCAGGTCGCGGTAGGGCTCGGCGATATACGGCATCTCTTCCGGGTAGGGCCGGCGCGGCCAGCCGGTCATCACCTCAGGCCGCAAGGCATAAAGCAGCACCATGGCCGGCGGTCCGGCGGCATAGACGCGCTTGATCTCGTCCGGGATCTCGACGACGCGTCCGGCGCTGTCGGTAATCGTGCGCGCCTGTGCGATCGGCAGGAAGAGGATGGATGCGAGGATGACGGCAGCAAGCTTTGTCGTGATGGTCATGGCCGCGTACCCGTCAGATGCGTGAATCCGTGGCGCGCGAAGATGTCGCCGACACTGTCGCTCGACAGGTGGTCGGCAAAGCGCTTCGCGGCATCGCCGGCCCCATCGAGGAGCGCAAGTCCGTAGGTCGCGCCCACCGCGAGATTTTCCGGCAGATCCACAACGCCCAGCGAAGGTTCTTCCTGCAAAGCGATTGTCGCGTTCGTTCGGTAGGTCACGAAAATATCGGCAGCAGGCTTGGCCATCAGCCAGCCATAGAGATTTCGGCCGCCGGGCGCCTTGGGCTTGTCCACGCTCCCTGTCAGCCGGCGGGCCTTGACGCTCAAGCTGTCGAAGCTGCCCGGACGTAGCGCGTCGCACCTGCGGAAGAATTCGAGCGCATAATCGCCGGAAGGATCGTCTCCGGGCGTCGACATGCCGATCGTCACATCGCGCGCCAGCAACGCATCGAGAAGCGTATCAGGCTCAACTTTCAGCCCGGCGCGCAGGATGAGGCACAGCGTGTTGCTGAGGATCGCGTGAGGCGGTCCGGCAAGTCCGGCTTCCTGGAGTTGCCGTGGATGGTGGAGATCGGCAGAGAAGAAGAGGTCGGGTCGTTGTCCCGCCTCGATGCGCTGGCGCAGCAGTCCGGATGCGCCGAAGCGCGTGGTGATCTGCGTCCCGTTCGCCGCGCCATAGGCATGGGCGATTTCGCCGACGACCGCCTTCAGGCTGCCGGCGGCATGGATGGAAACCCGGGCGCTCATCGCGTCCGGGTGTCCGATTTCGGAAATCGAGCGATCAGCTCTGGCTCGCATCGGCGTCCGGGAAGAACAACTGCTCGCCGTCGATCTCGTAGTCTGCGATCGCCTGCTGGCCCGCATCCGAAAGCATCCAATCGATGAAGGTCTGGCCGGCTTCGACCTTGACGTTCGCGCAGTGCTCGGGGCTGACGAGGATGATGCCGTAGGGGTTGAACATTGCCTCGTCGCCTTCGACAGCGACCGTGTACTCGCCCTTGTTGCCGTAGTTGATCCAGGTCGCGCGATCGGTCAGCACGTAGCCGCCCATGCCGATGCCGGTGTTGAGCGTCTCACCCATGCCGGAGCCGGTTTCGCGATACCAGCTTCCGCTTTCCGCAGAAACGTCGATCCCGGCAACTTCCCAGAGTTCCAGTTCCTTGCTGTGTGTGCCGGAATCGTCGCCGCGCGACGCGAAGATGGACTCGCTCTCGGCGATTTTCGTCATCGCGTCGACCACGTCGGTCGAGCCGGCAACACCGGCCGGATCGGCAGGGGGGCCGACGATGACGAAGTCGTTGTACATCAAAGGCTCGCGCGAAACGCCGAAACCAGCCTCGACGAAGGCTTCCTCCTGCGCGGTTGCATGCACCAGCAGAACGTCGCCGTCGCAGTTCTCGGCGTTGTTGATCGCCTGGCCGGTGCCGACGGCAACGACGCGAACCTCGATGCCCGCTTCTTCCTGGAAGATCGGCAGCAGATGCTCGTAAAGGCCGGAGGCTTCGGTCGAGGTCGTCGACTGGACGATGATGAAGTTGTCTTCCTGGGCGAGCGCCGGTGCGGCGGCAAGCGTGAAGGCCACGCCTGCGGAAAGCAATGTCAGTCTGTTCATGGGTCGTTTCTCCCGTTGGTTTTTGGTTGCAGTCAGAGAAGGATTTCGCCGGCGGCGAAGGCGCGCGCTTCCTGCGTCTGCGGGCGATCGAAGAATTCGGCAGTCTGTCCATCCTCGACGATCCGGCCGCGATGCATCAAAAGCACGCGCTCGGAGAGGCGCCTTGCCTGGGCCATGTCGTGGGTGACGAGCACGATGATCGTTCCGGCCTTTGCTGCGGCGCCGATCATCTCTTCGATGCGCAGCGTGGAGGCGGGATCGAGGCTCGCCGTCGGCTCATCGAGGAAGAGGATCTCGGGCTTCAGGGCGAGCGCCCGGGCCATGGCAAGGCGCTGTTTCTCCCCGCCGGAGAGAAGCCGCGCCGAAGTGTCGGCGATGGCGGAAAGGCCGGCATGCTCGAGCGCTCCGTGCGCCAGCGCCTGCGCGTCGCGGGTGCCATGGCCCGCCTGTTTCAGGGCGTAAACGACGTTGGCGATCGCCGAACGGCGAAACAGCACGGGATGCTGCAGCAGCATGCCGACCTTGCGGTAGCCATCGCGCGAGGGCGCCGAGCCGTTCCAGGAAACGTCGCCGCGATCCGGCTTCTGCAGCCCGGCGAGCGACTTGATCAACATGGATTTGCCGGCGCCGTTGGGGCCGAGTATGGCGGTGACGGCCTGATGGCCGAAGACGATCTGCTCGATATCGAGCAGCAGCCTGCCGCCGCGCTCGATCTTGAGATCGCGTCCCGAAACGGGGGTGGCGGCCAGCGCCCTTGTATCGGTGCGGTCAAGCATAGGCAGCGCGCTCCGCCGTTCCGCGCAAGGCGAAGACAAGGCTGTTTACGGCAACGGCAATGGACACCAGGATGATGCCGAGCCCGAGCGCTAGTGCCAGATTGCCCTTTGCCGTTTCCAGCGCGATCGTCGTCGTCATGACGCGGGTGACGTGGTTGATGTTGCCGCCGACGATGATGACCGCCCCAACCTCGGCGATGGCGCGGCCGAAGCCGGCAAGCAGCGCGGTCATCAGCGAGAAGCGTCCTTCCCAAAGGAGCGTGACCAATCGCTGGCCGCTGGTCAGGCCGAAGAGGGTCATCTGCTGGTGGTATTCGTCGTTCAGGTCCTCGATCGTCTGACGGGCCAGCGCCGCGATGATCGGCGTGATCAGGAGCGACTGCGCAATGATCATCGCAGTGGGCGTGTACAGCAGTTGCAGCGGCCCGAGGGCGCCGGAATTCGAGAGCAGCAGGTAGACGATCAGGCCGACGACGACCGGTGGCAGCCCCATGAGCGCTGTGATGGCAACGACGATTGCCGTTCGGCCCGGAAAGTTGGCCACGGCGAGGAACGCGCCCAGCGGCAGGCCGATGATCGCGGCGACGATGACGGCCGACAGACTCACCTGCAGTGACAAGAACACGATGGCACGCAGATCGGCATCGAAGGATGCGATCAGCCGAAAGGCTTCACCAAACGCGTCTGCAAAACTCTGCATTTCGTGACTTTTCGTCCGTTTATCTTGCGTGAACCGGAGACTATGGGATGAAAAGCGCTGGCGCAACGCAAAATGGCGCGTTTACGGCGCGGCCGACATCGTGCCGCAGGCGCAATCTGCGGCTGCGGTGGACTTTGCGGGAAAATCTGCGGCGAAAGTCTCAGGTGGTCAGCGTATCAAAGCGCCGCGAGCGAAAAACCGTGCGCATACGGGTCGCGGTCGTCGATGAAGATCGTGTTGAGCCCGGTGACGCGTGCCCAGCCGCCGATGGACGGAATGATCGCCGGCTTGCCGCCGACGGTCGTCTCGCTTTCGACGCGGCCATGGAAGAGGGACCCGATGATGCTTTCGTGGATGAAATCGTCGCCTGCCGCCAGCTTTCCCTTCGCCGCCCAGTGCGCCATGCGCGCCGAGGTGCCCGTGCCGCAGGGCGAGCGGTCGATCGCGGCTTCGCCATAGAAGACGGCGTTGCGCGCGTGCGCTTGTCGGTCGCGCGGCGCGCCGGCCCACAGAACATGGCGCAGGCCCTTGATGTCGGCATGTTCGGGATGCTGGAACTCGTATTTGGCATTCAGCGCAGCGCGCAGGCGCGGGCTCCAGGTCAGAAGGTCCTGCACCGACACATCGGCGATATCGGAGAAGGCGGCCTGCGGCTCGACGATGGCGTAGAAATTGCCGCCATAGGCAACGTCCACCGTGATCTCGCCCAGGCCTTCGACGTCCGCCTTCAGCCCTTCGGCATGGAGGAAGGACGCGACATTGGTGATGCGGACCTCTTCAACATAGTCGCCTTCCTGCCGGTAGGTTGCGGTGACGAGGCCCGCCGGCGTGTCGAGCTTTACGATGCCCGGCGTCTTTGGCTTGACCAGCCCGTGTTCGATCATCGTCGTGACCGTGCCGATGGTGCCGTGGCCGCACATGGGCAGGCAGCCCGACGTCTCGATGAAGAGGATGGCGATGTCGCAGTCGGCCCGGGTCGGCGGGTAGAGGATCGAGCCGGACATGATGTCGTGGCCGCGTGGCTCGAACATCAGCCCGGTGCGGATCCAGTCGTATTCGGCGATGAAATGCGCGCGGCGCTCCAGCATGGTCGCGCCCTGAAGCTGCGGCCCGCCGCCGGCGACGACGCGAACGGGATTGCCGCAGGTGTGACCGTCGATGCAGAAGAAGGAGTGGCGCGCCATGGGAATGCTTTCAGAACCGGTGCGGTGAATAAGGTGTAAGCGGGATTTCGGTGTCGCGATCGAGCGCGATGTCGGCAACGAGCTTTGCGGTCGCCGCGGACTGCGTCAGGCCGAGGTGGCCGTGTCCGAAGGCATGGATTACACGGGGTACGCGGCGCGACCGTCCGATGGCGGGCAGGGAATCGGGCAGGGAGGGGCGAAAGCCCATCCATTCCGTGCCACCCACAGGGTTCAATTCCGGCAGGAACCGTGCAGCTTTGGCAAGCATCGTCTTCGAGCGTTGGAAGTTCGGCGGCCGGTCAAGCCCCGCCAACTCTACCGCGCCTCCGACGCGCACGGCCTGCCCGAGCGGCGACACCACGAAGCCATGGTCGTCGAAAATGATCTGACAATTGAGATCGAGTGCCGATTTCGGAAGCGTCGTGTTGTAGCCCCGCTCCGTTTCTAGCGGGATCCGGTCGCCGATCAATGCCGCCAGCCGATGCGACCAGGCGCCTGCCGCAATCACCGCCTGCTCGGTGAGCAGCGAGCGTCCATCGGTGAAGGAGAGGCGGACGCCGGCGTCCTCGACGGCGATCCGTTCAATGTCGGCGACTTCCATATGGACGCCGAGGGATACGGCGCGCTCGCCGAGCGCAACGACATAGGCTTTCGGGTCGGCAACGTTCGACCAGCTGGCCACATGGGTGCCGTGGCGAAAGGTCTGCGCCGTGCCCGGCTGGATCGCGTCGATGCCGGCGCGGTCGAGATGGCGGTGGCTGATGCCGTATTCGGTGCGCCGGTCCCAGCCGCGCGCAGCGGCATTGAAGCTGCGTTCGGTGTCGTAGAGATGCAGGGCGCCGCGAGCCACGATCATATGCTTCAAGCCGGTGCGCTCCAGAAGCTGCTCCGTCTCGGCCTCAGCGACACGCATCAAGGCCGCCTGCGCCGAAATGCTGCGTTCATAGTTCTTGCGGCTGCCGGCTTTGAAGAACCGCCAGAGCCACGGTGCGATCGTCGGCAGATAGGCCGGCGGCACCGAAAGCGGCCCGGTCGGATCCATCAGCCAGAACGGTGCTTTCAGCATGATGCCCGGAGAGGCGAGCGGCAGAATGTCGGAAAAGGCGAAGGCGCCCGCATTGCCGGCGCTGGTCTCGGACGAGATGCCCTTGCGGTCGACGAGCGCGACCGACAGGCCGCGCTCGGCAAGATAGAGCGCGGTCGTCGTTCCGATCACGCCGGCGCCGATCACGGCAATATCGTATCGGCCGGCGTTCATGGGATCAGGCCGCAATGTCCAGTGCGGGGAGGGTCGGGCGCATCTCGATCGCTCCACGGATGATGCGCTCGACCTCGGCGCGCCGCTCGCCCGCAAGCGGGAGCCTCGGTCCGCGCACATGCTCGGTGGTCTTTATGGAGAGCGCTTCGGCCAGCTTGATGTTCTGGACGAGATAGGTGGAGACATCGAGATCGAGCAGCGGGCGGAACCAGCGGTAGATCGCAAGCGCCTCGTCGCGGCGGCCAGCCTGCATGAGCTGCCAGATGGCGACCGTTTCCTTGGGGAAGGCAACGACGAGGCCGGCGACCCAACCCGTCGCGCCGACCGACAGCGCCTCGAAAGCAAGATTGTCGACGCCGGTCAGCACGGCGTAGCGATCACCCAGATGATTGATGATCTCGGTGGTGCGGCGAATGTCGTCGGAGGATTCCTTGATGGCGACGAAGCGGGCGTCGTCGGCAAGGTCGGCCATCAATTGCGGAGTCACGTCAACGCGGTAGGCGACGCGGTTCGAGTAGATCATCACCGGCAGATCGCCGGCAGCTGCGATGGCGCGCAGATTGGCCTCGGTCTCGCGCGCGTCGGTATGATAGATCGGGCTCGGCACGACCATCAGTCCATCGGCCCCGGCCTGTGCTGCCTTCTTCGCCATCGCGCATGCCGCCGCTGTCGATGCTTCCGCGACCGTCACCAGGACGGGTCGCTTGCCGGCCGCGGCCTTTGCGGTGTGGTAGACCTCGATGCGCTCTTCCTGCGTCAGCATCGGGCCTTCGCCGAGCGACCCGGCGACGATCAGCCCGTCGACGCCCGCGTCGATCTGCAGGCCGAAGCAACGCTCCATCTCCGCATGGTCGAGGCTTTCATCCTCCTTGAACTTCGTTGTAACGGCGGGAAGGATGCCACTCCACATGACCAGACTCCGTGCGTCGAGCGTTTCAGTTTCGGCAGCAAATCCCAAAGCCGGTTCAGTGGCAAGAGGCAGCACGCCGTACCTCGCCCACACGATTCCGAGGGCCCATACCGGTTTCAAAGCATTTCGTTTTCTTGGTCGCCAAATGACGATCAAGACGGTGGATTGACCGGTCAAAGCGCCTTCAATCGGCGTTTTTCTCTATTGACCTCATCGACCCATTGGCGATCTTAATAGCTGATATTGCAGACGATGATCGGCGGTTGTGGGAGCCGCGGTCGATCGAACGGCAAAACCGGCGGGACAAGCCGGCCAGAGGGGTACAGCACAGTGGAATATTTCGTTCAGCAGTTGATCAACGGGCTGACGCTGGGGTCCATCTATGGGCTCATCGCGATCGGTTACACGATGGTCTACGGCATTATCGGCATGATCAATTTCGCCCATGGCGACATCTTCATGGTCGGATCGTTCATTGCCATGATCCTGATCGTCGCGCTTGGCATCACGGCCGGCGCCGGTTTCATCGTGCTCATCCTGGCGCTGATGCTCGTGCTTCTGATGGCCATGCTCTTCACGTCCGCCTGGGGCTGGACGGTGGAGCGGATCGCCTACCGGCCGCTGCGAGGCTCCTTCCGCCTCGCGCCGCTGATCACTGCGATCGGCATGTCGATTGTGCTGCAGAACTTCGTTCAGATCGTTCAGGGTGCACGCGTCAAGCCGCTTCCTCCGCTGGTTTCCGGTGGATACACGATCATGGACGGCAACGGCTTCGACGTTCAGATCTCCAACATTCAGATCCTGATCCTGGTGACGACGGTCGTGTTGATGTGTGTGTTCACCTACATCATCAACAACACCGCGCTCGGCCGGTCGCTGCGTGCCTGCGAGCAGGATCGCAAGATGGCGTCGCTCGTCGGCATCAACGTCGACCGCACCATCTCGCTGACCTTCGTGCTCGGCGCTGCGCTCGCAGCCGTCGCGGGCTTCATGTATCTGCTCTATTACGGCGTGATCGATTTCTACATCGGCTTCATAGCCGGCGTTAAGGCGTTCACCGCCGCCGTGCTCGGCGGCATCGGCTCGCTGCCGGGCGCCATGCTCGGTGGTATCCTGATCGGACTGATCGAGACCTTCTGGTCCGGCTACTTCTCCGTCGAATACAAAGACGTGGCCGCGTTCTTCATCCTGGCCGCCGTGCTGATCTTCCTGCCGTCGGGCCTGCTCGGCAAACCTGAAGTCGAGAAGGTCTGATATGGTTGCGTTCAACGCGGCACCTGCCGCCGAAGAAAACATCGTGATGGCTTCTCTCAAGGATGCCATCCTCGCCGGGGTTCTCGCCCTTATCCTCTTCTCCATCATCGTCGGGCTACGCACCGATGCCGGTGCCGGCGGTCTGCAGATCACGACCGAATGGGACCGTGTCTTGATGATGGCGGCAGCGACGGCCGTCGGCCGGTTCCTGCTGAACATCTTCTTCTGGAAGCGCGCCGGCGGACCCAAGGGGCTCTCCGACGTACTGCCGGATTTCAACAAGGCCGGCCATGTTTCGCGGTTCCTCGGCCCGGTGATGCTCGGCATCGCCGTCACGCTTCCCTTCATCGTCATGCTGCTGGTTCCGGGTCAGGGCCGCTATTATGTCGACCTCGGCGTGCTGGTGCTGACCTACATCATGCTCGGTTGGGGCCTGAACATCGTCGTCGGGCTCGCCGGTCTGCTCGATCTCGGCTATGTCGCGTTCTATGCGGTCGGCGCCTATTCCTACGCGCTGCTGTCGCAGTATTTCGATCTCGGCTTCTGGGTCTGCCTTCCGCTCGCGGGCATTCTCGCCGCCTTCTGGGGCGTGATCCTCGGCTTCCCGGTGCTGAGGCTACGCGGCGACTATCTCGCAATTGTAACGCTCGCTTTCGGCGAAATCATCCGTATCGTGCTCTTGAACTGGTACGACCTGACGAATGGTCCGAACGGCATCACGCAGATCCCGCGCCCGACCTTCTTCGGTCTGGATTTCACGCGCGACGAGGGAGGCTTTGCGGATTTCTTCGGGCTCGAATACGCCGCGATTCACCGCATCATCTTCCTCTATTATATCATCCTCGCGCTTGCGCTCATCACCAACTGGGTCACGCTGCGGCTGCGCAAACTGCCGATCGGCCGCGCCTGGGAAGCCTTGCGTGAAGACGAGATCGCCTGCCGGTCGCTCGGCATAAACACGACCAACACCAAGCTTTCCGCCTTTGCGATCGGCGCAATGTTCGGCGGGTTCGCCGGTGCCTTCTTCGCCACGCGCCAGGGCTTCATCTCGCCGGAAAGCTTCACCTTCCTGGAATCGGCGATCATTCTTGCCATCGTCGTGCTCGGCGGTCTCGGCAGCCAGATGGGCGTCGTCTTCGCCTCGCTGGTGATGATCGGTGGCTTCGAAATGTTCCGAAATCTGGAGGAATTCCGCGTCCTGGTGTTCGGCCTCCTGATGGTGCTGATCATGATCTGGAAGCCGCGCGGGCTGGTGTCGACGCGCAATCCCACGGTCTTCCTGAAGGAACGAAAGGCGGTCTCTGCCGATCTTGTGAGCCAGGGGGAGGGGCACTGACATGAGCCTGCAACCCATTTCCCCAACGCCTGCAATTGCAGGCAGCTCCAAGCAGACGCTGCGCAACTGGGAAACCGACGTCGTCATCCGCATCGAGCACCTGACCATGCGCTTCGGCGGCCTGGTCGCGGTCGACAATCTCTCGTTCGATGTCGGGCGTGGCGACATCACCTCGCTGATCGGCCCGAACGGCGCAGGCAAGACGACGGTGTTCAACTGCCTGACCGGCTTCTACAAGCCGACCGAAGGTCGGATGATCATGGCGCACACGCCGTCTGCCTTCGCCAATCTGGAAGCTCGGACACAAGAGGGGCGGCGGTATTTCGCCGATGACGGCCTCTTCCTGCTCGAGCGCATGCCCGACATGGAGATTGCAGCCGTCGGGAAGGTCGCGCGTACCTTCCAGAACATTCGCCTCTTCGGCGGAATGACGCTTTTGGAAAACCTGATGGTCGCGCAGCACAATGCGTTGATCGTCGCGTCCAGCTATACGTTCGGCGGCATTTTCGGCCTGCCGTCCTACCGAAAGGGCGAGCGCGAGGCGATCGAACTGGCCAAATACTGGCTGGAGAAAACCAATCTCATCGACCGGGCCGACGATCCGGCTGCCGATCTGCCCTATGGCGATCAGCGCCGGCTGGAGATCGCGCGGGCCATGTGCACGCGCCCGCAGGTGCTGTGCCTTGACGAGCCCGCCGCCGGCTTGAACCCAAAAGAGTCCAGCGAGCTCAATGCGCTTCTGCGCCAGATTCGCGACGACGAGGGCATCTCGGTGCTGCTCATCGAGCATGACATGAGCGTCGTGATGGAGATTTCGGACCACGTCGTCGTTCTCGACTATGGCCGCAAGATTTCCGACGGCGCGCCTCAGGACGTGCGTTCCGATCCCAAGGTCATCGCGGCCTATCTCGGTGTCGACGACGAAGAGGTAGAGGCGGTGGAAGCAGAGGTCGAAATGGAAGCAGCCAGTGTCGGCGGAAACGTTCGGGTTGTCGACGCTGAAGCCGCGCAGACACTGAAGGAATTGTCGGCGCGCAGTGTTTCCAAGGATGCGAAGGGAGACGGCCAATGAGCATGGCAAGCGTCAGCGATCCCATGGCCGTTCCGACAGGCGAGCCCGTTCTGGCCGTTCGTGGCGTCCACACCTACTACGGCGCCATCCACGCCCTGAAGGGCGTCGACATCGACATTCAGGATGGTGAGATCGTCAGCCTGATCGGCGCCAATGGCGCCGGCAAATCCACGCTGATGATGACGATCTGCGGAAATCCGCAAGCGCGGCATGGCAACGTGTTCTATCGGGGGGAGGACATCACCCGCGTTCCAACCCACGAGATCATGCGCAAGGGCATCGCCCAGTCCCCGGAAGGGCGCCGCATCTTCCCGCGTATGACCGTTCGCGAGAATCTGCAGATGGGTGCCGGCATCACCGACATGACCCATTTCGAGGATGATCTGGAGCGGATGTACACGCTGTTTCCGCGTTTGAAAGACCGGCAGGGCCAGCGCGGCGGAACGCTTTCGGGCGGTGAGCAGCAGATGCTGGCTATCGCTCGGGCATTGATGAGCCGGCCGAAGCTGCTTCTGCTGGACGAACCGTCCCTCGGTCTTGCACCGCTGATCGTGCGGCAGATCTTCAACGCCATCCGCGACCTCAACCAATCGGAAGGGCTGACGGTCTTCCTCGTCGAACAAAACGCCTACCATGCGCTGAAGCTCGCCCACCGCGGCTATGTCATGGTCAACGGCAAGATCTCGATTACGGGCACCGGCAAGGAGTTGCTGGCGAGCCCCGAGATCCAGGCTGCCTATCTGGAAGGGGGAGCGCACTGATGGGCGTGCTCTGGGACAACTCAATCATCGCCTTCATCGTCGTCACGCTCTTTCTCGGCGGAGGCGCTGCCTGGATGACGGGACGGGCGATGGCGAAGACCTGGCAGCCTATCTGGCTGCTCGTCTTCTATTGCTTTCTCGTCTCGCTCGCGGTGCGCTTCCTCAACTTTGCGCTCTACGACGGCGAGCTGCTGACGCTCTATTATTTCCTTCTCCACCTCGCGATCATCGTCGTCATCGGGCTCATCGGGCATCGGTTTTTCCGGGCGCGACAGATGGTGCGTCAATACACGTGGATCAACGAGCAGGCGGGCCCACTCGCCTGGAAGGTGAAGCAGGGTTCGTGATCGAATTTTCGGGGCTTTTCCCGATTGCCTTTGCCGGCAAAGGGAATAGCATCCGAAATAAGCCGGAACGCAAGGATGTTTCGGGAGCGGAACGGGGGCGTGTGCTCCGCCGCAAAACACCAGAGGGAGACTATCGAATGAAGAAAGTTCTGATGACGGGCGTGGCCGCTTCCGCGCTCTTTGCAACCGCCGGTATGGCTTCGGCCGATATCGTCATCGCGACCGCTGGTCCGATGACCGGACAGTACGCGTCGTTCGGCGCACAGATGCAGGCCGGCGCCGAAATGGCCGTGGCCGACATCAATGCGGCTGGCGGCGTCCTCGGCGAACAGCTCGTGCTTGAAATCGGTGACGATGCCTGCGACGCCCGTCAGGCCGTCTCGGTCGCCAACCAGCTCGTCGGCGAAGGCGCCGTTTTCGTTGCCGGCCATTTCTGCTCGGGTTCGTCGATCCCGGCCAGCGCCGTCTATGACGAAGAAGGCGTGGTCCAGATCTCACCAGCTTCGACCGCCCCGGCCTTCACGGACGAGCGTCCGGGCCCCGGCATTTTCCGCACCTGCGGACGTGACGACCAGCAGGGCGAAATCGCCGGCCAGTTCCTGATGGAAACCTTCCCGGATGCCAAGGTCGCGTTCATTCACGACAACACGGCTTACGGCAAGGGCCTCGCAGACCAGACGATGTCGTTCTATGAGGCAGCAGGCGGCGAGCCGGCTCTTTACCAGGCCTATACGGCTGGTGAGCAGGACTACACCGCGCTCGTGACCCGTCTGAAGAACGAAGGCGTGAACGTTCTGTACGTTGGCGGGTACCACACGGAAGCCGGTCTCATCAAACGCCAGATGGCCGACCAGGCCATGGACGCGGTCCTGATCTCCGGCGATGCGCTTGTCACCGACGAGTATTGGTCCATCACGGGCGATGCCGGCGAAGGCACGCTCATGACCTTCTCTCCGGATCCGCGCCTCAACGAAGAAGCCGCTCCGGTCGTCGAGAAGTTCGAAGCTGAAGGCATCAACCCGGAAGGCTACACGCTCTACACCTACGCTGCGATCCAGGCCTGGGCCGCTGCCGTTGAAGAAGCCGGTTCGACCGATTTCGACGGTGTGGTCGAAGCCCTGAATGCAGGCACCTTCCAGACCGTTCTCGGCGAACTCGACTTCGACGACAAGGGCGACGTCACGCTGCCCGGCTACGTCATGTACGAGTGGACTGCCGGCGAATACGGCTACTACGAAGACGCCGCTGCTCAGTAAGCAAACAATTGTCGCGATGGGCCGGCGTCAGCTCGGCCCATCGACTACAAACAAAAAGCCCGCTGCGAGCGATCGCAGCGGGCTTTTCAACGTCGGAGCGTCATGCTCGTCTTAAAGGCGATTGCGGAACCGGCCGCTGTCGATCTCGCGCATACGCATTTCCAAGTCGACGATCGAGGTCGAGCCATTGAGATAGGCCGATTCCCGGTCGCGCCACGGATCTGCGCTAATGAGCTTAATAAAGCGACGTGTCATGTTCTTCATGGTTTTCTTCCTTCTTCTTGTTGTTGACCATGAAATAGTCTTCCATGCTGCAATGCACAACAGACATTGCGGCATGTGAGCCATGCGACGCCTGCACGTGGCAGGGCGTGACCGGCATCACCACAATTCAGCCGCAAGCATTGAGCAATAAAGGCTTTCCCGCGCCGAGTGCGTGTTCATCGACGAGCCATCAGATGCGTCTTGCCGCACGAGTGTTGATCATCCTCCTTTGTGGCAGCGGTCTTACGGCCTGCGCGACGAGCGGGCAGGAGGCTGCGGGTCGTCAGACGGCCAATCAGACCGCCGCTCTGGCTCCGCAGTCCGATCTCGACCGTCTGATCTCTGCACACTCCACGGCCTATGGCGTGCCTGAATCGCTGGTTCGGCGGGTGGTGAAGCGTGAAAGCAATTACAATCCGGCGGCCCGCAACGGTCCCAATCTCGGCCTGATGCAGATCCGCCACGATACGGCGCGCACCATGGGTTATCGTGGCGAGCCATCGGGCCTGCTCGATGCCGATACCAATCTGCGCTATGCGGTGAAGTATCTCCGCGGCGCCTATATCGTTGCCGATCGCAACGAGGACCGCGCGATCGCTCTTTATCAGCGCGGTTATTACTACGACGCCAAGCGTCGTGGACTTCTCGTCGAGACAGGGCTGCGCGCTTCGTGATCGCGGCATTCGCTCGTCCAGTCATGGACTTGCCGCTTCCCTCCCATATGTGATGCCCATGACCATGAAAAACACTGCGCGTCTGCACGCCCTTCGCGGCGTCGTCTTTCTCTCCTGTCTCGCTGTCTCCCTGTCTGCACATGGCCAGGATGCCGCCTCCGAGCCATCGCCCGACGTCGAGGCGATCGGGCCGGCGGCCGCTTCGCTTGTCGAAGTGCGCGACGCTGCCGTTCAGGCGGCCGAGGAATTGGACGGTCTTCACACGCTCATCGTCGCGCGCGATGGTGAGGTCTGGATCGAGGAAGGTTTCGAGGGTCGTTCGGTCACGACGCCGACGAACATCAAGTCGGCCTCGAAATCGATCGTGTCGGCGATGGTCGGCATCGCGATCGACAAGGGCCTGCTCGAGGGTGTCGACCAGCCGATCGCGCCGCTGCTCGAGGACAAGCTTCCCGACGATGCGGATCCGCGCATCAACGAGATCACCATCGGAAATCTTCTTTCGATGCAGGCCGGCCTCGGTCGGACGTCCGGCGAGAATTATGGTCGCTGGATCGCAAGCTCCGACTGGGTCCGTGCCGCTCTGGCCGAGCCCTTTGCCGACGATCCCGGCGGGCGGATGCTCTATTCCACCGGCAGCACCCATCTTCTGTCCGCCATCCTGATGCGCGTCGGTGATGCCGACACGATGGAACTCGCCAATGAGTGGCTCGGCATGGACGGTGCTTTTCGCGTGACCGACTGGGAACGCGATCCGCAGGGCATTCCGCTCGGCGGCAACCAGATGGCCGTTTCGCCGCGGTCGTTGCTGGCCTTCGGCGAACTTTATCGCAACGGCGGCGTGGGGCCCGATGGCGCGCGCGTCGTTTCGGAGGAGTGGATCGAGCAGTCGTGGCAGCGCCGCACCAGTTCGGTCTTCTCGGGCGAGGCTTACGGCTACAGCTGGTTCCTGACGGACATGGCGGGCGTCGATTGTTTCTACGCCTGGGGCTATGGCGGCCAGATGCTCTATATCCTGCCCGAGTTGGAAATGACCGTCGTCATCACTTCTGCCGAGAATCGCCCATCGGCGCGCTCGGGGTACCGCGATGACCTGCACGCGCTGGTCGAAGACCGGCTGGTCCGTCCCGTGCTTGAGGCCAGTGGAAGTTAACCAGTCTTAACGGTTGCAACCTTAAGCCTTGTTGCATTGCACTGTCAGTTGACGCACCTTGCTCCGGCGGGGCGGGCGGCGGAATCGCACAACCCGCGGGGGCCGACATTTTGCCGAGGGAACGCGATGACGACTGACACCCTGAAGGATGAAATCATCCGCCACATTGCCGAATACAGCGACGCCAATGCCGATGACATCACGGGTTCGTCGATGGTGGACGATCTCGGCATCCATTCACTGGAGCTCGCTGAGCTCGTCATGGAACTGGAAGAAAAATACGATATCGAGATTGAGACCGACAGCGTCGAGTCCTGGAACTCGCTGAAGACGGTCGACGATATCGTGGCGGCCGTGCGTGCTATGCTGGCCGCAAAGGCAATGTGATCGTATCTACGATTATTACAAAAAGGCGGGCGGGCGCCATCCAGGCACCCGCGCATCCTGGGCTCGCTCCAATCGAAACAGGCATTCGGATGGTGTCAGCAGTCGATGGTCCGTGCTGCTAACACACTGAATCGACGAAGTTTTAAATGATACTTCGCATATTCGATCTGGACCGAAAACGCGAAGCAGCGCACACTTTTCTCATCGGATGACAGCTATGATGAGGAAAAGCATGCAGTCAGCATTCGAAAAGCAGATGGCGGGCTACGGCCTCACCACCGCCCACATTCTCTACCGCCTTCCGGACCATCCTTCCCTTCTCCAGACCTATATCTGGCAGGAATACGATCTCGCTCCAGATTTTCCCGAAATGCGCGGCTTCCTCAAGTTTTGGGAAACGACGCTGGAAGGGCTGCTGCACTCGGTGCGATACACCCATCAAAGGCTGATCGAGCCGCGCGAGTGGCGAACCGTCAAGGGCGAGTTCATCCTTCACTAGGCAGCGACATCGTCAAGCCGGTTAAGCGTCGGTGGCGGCGCCGATTTGCGCTGCTAGGACCTTGTCGATGCGTCGGCCATCCAGGTCGACCACTTCGAAGCGCCAACCCTGCGCCTGGAAGTGCTCCCCGGCTTCGGGGATGTGGCCGAAGGATTCCAGAACGAAACCGGCCAGCGTCGCGAAGTCGCCGCGGTTGATGGACACGCCGGCAAGCACGCGGTCGACCTCGTCGATCGGCATGGCGCCGTCCAGCAGCCAGGAGCCATCGTCGCGCTGCACGGCGTAGGGCAGATCCTCGCCTTCGCGCTCGGGTAGGTCGCCCGCGATGGCAACCAGAATGTCCGTGGGCGTGATGACACCTTCGAAGGAGCCGTATTCGTCGATGACGATCGCCATGTGGATCGGCGAATCCCGAAAGCGCTCCTGCAGCTTCAGGACGCTCATGGTTTCGTTGACGTAGAGCGGTTCTGCGATGCGCGCCTCGATCTCGTCGTGCGTCGGCGCGCGTCCGAGCGAGATCAGCGATTTGACGTGAAGGATGCCCACCACGTCGTCGACATCGCCGCGGCAGACGGGAAAGCGTGAAAAGCCGCTCGCGACGATCTCTTCCATGATGGTCTCGATCGGGTCTTCGATCGACAGCCATACGGTGTCGGGGCGGGGCACCATGATGGTGCGCACGTCCCGGTCGGCCAGGCGCAGAACGCCGTCGATCATGTCGCGCTCGGCATGCTCGAAAACACCGGTCTTGGCGCCTTCGGCAATAAGCGCCTTCACTTCCTCTTCCGTAACCGTCGCTTCTTCGCTCGGCTTGATCCCGAGGAGCTTCAGGAGCGTTTCGGTCGACAGGCGCAGGAACCAGACGATCGGGGCTGCGATCACCGCAAGAATCGTCATCGGACCGGAGACGAAGCTCGAAATGGCTTCCGAGTGATTGAGCGCGATGCGCTTTGGGACCAATTCGCCGACGATCAGCGACAGATAAGTGGTGATCGCAACGACGATCGTGAAGGCGATCGCGAACGCGCTTTCTTCGATGAAGGAGACTTCGCGCAGCACGTTTGCAAGCGGATCTGCGAAGGTCGCGCCGCTATACGCACCGGCGACGATGCCTATGAGCGTGATTCCGATTTGGACGGTGGAAAGGAAGCCCGTTGGGTCTTCGGCAAGCTTGAGTGCACGGCGGGCCCCCTTGCTGCCATTGTCGGCCATCTGTTCCAGGCGGATCTTGCGGGATGAAACGAGCGCCATTTCGGACATCGCGAAAAACCCGTTGAGCAGGATCAACAGGAACACGATCAACAATTGCAGATACATTGATGGGGTTGCCGGCCGTCCGGCTCCTCTGATTTGCAGCGTCGCTGGCAAGAAGCCGCCGCTGTCCCTTCAGGATTTACGGGTTCTGCCGCCGATGTGCAACTGCTGCTGGCGTTTTGTGACATGCGCGAAACTTCACGCAGGATGCTCGGAGGCATCAACAACTGTCATCGCTGAAGCGTTTCTTCCTGGTGTCGTTTCGGTTAAGGAGAGCTGCTTGCGCTGCCGTGGCCAGAGGGCCGGCGCGCCGTTTTCTATCGGAGCCTACCATGGATACCCGCGTCGACGCCCTGACCGTCGAGCAGACAGCCATTCGACCCGGCCTGACCTGGGCCGGCCATGCGCGCGCGAGCATGCTGCTCGCGACGCCGCTGATCGGCGCCCAACTCGGCCACATGGCGATCAACATCAGCGACACGGTGATGGTCGGGTGGCTCGGCGCGACGGAGCTGGCAGCCACCGTTCTGGCGACGCAGGGGTTCTTTCTCGTCTTCATCTTCGGCGTCGGGTTCGCCCAGGCCGTGATGCCGGTCGCCGCCAGCGCGGAGGGGCGGGGCGATATCCGTGGCGTGCGCCGTTCGGTACGCATGGGTCTTTGGGTGCTGATGCTCTTTGCGGCGCTCGTCATGCTGCCGATGTGGCACACCGAAACGATCCTGCTGTCGCTCGGCCAGCAGCCGGCCATCGCCGCGTTGGCGGGGGAATACATGCGCGTCGCGCAGTGGGCCATGTTCCCGGCGCTGATCATGATGGGGCTGCGTTCCTATCTGGCAGTCGTCGGCAAGGCCCATGTCCTGATGTGGGCGACGTTCGTCGGCGTCTTTCTCAATATCGGGCTGAATTACCTCTTCATCTTCGGCAATTTCGGTTTTCCCGCGCTCGGCATCGTCGGCGCGGCGGTCGCGTCGCTCGGCACAAATCTTTTCGGGGCGGCCTGGCTGTTCTGGTACACGAGCAGCAAGGATGTGCTGAAGAAGTACGAGCTTTATGTCCGCTTCTGGCGTCCCGACTGGCCGGCGTTCTTCGACGTGGTCCGGCTGGGCTGGCCGATCGGGCTGACCATCATCGCCGAAGCGGGCCTCTTTGCGGCCTCTTCTATCATGGTCGGCTGGCTCGGCACCATTCCGCTCGCGGCGCACGGCATCGCGCTGCAGCTTGCGTCCATCGCATTCATGATCCCGCTCGGTCTCTCCAGCGCGGTGACGGTGCGGGTCGGCGTCGCCCACGGCCAGCGCGACTGGACGGGACTGCAGCGTGCGGGATGGTCCGGCGTTGTCCTCGCTGCGGCGATCGGCCTTGCGGCGGCAATGACCTTTCTGATCATCCCGGGCGTGCTGGTTGGCTTCTATATGGACGAGAGCAACCCGAACGCCGCCGAGGTGATCGCCTTTGCCGTTCCGCTGCTTTACGTGGCCGCGGCCTTCCAGATCGTCGATGGCATCCAGGCCGTCGCAGCGGGCAATCTGCGTGGACTGAAAGACACGCGCATGCCGATGATCATCGCGATCGTCAGCTACTGGGTGATCGGTCTTCCGGCTGGCTACGTCTTCGGTTTCCCGCTCGGCTTCGGCGCCATGGGTATCTGGTTCGGACTTGCGGCCGGACTGACGGTTGCGGCCGTTTTCCTGTCGTTGCGCTTCAGCAAGCGCGAACAGCTCGGGCTCATCAACTAGAGCCCGAGCGCACAATTTGCATGCAGCCTTGTCCTGCGCTCAGGATTTGCGCATTCCGCCGTTGCGCATGGAATGCCGTTGGGTAAACTCGGCGCGCATGCTTCAGATCAGTCCCAACATGCTTTCGGTTGCAGACACGGCGCCCACGCTTCAGCGTGCGCGGGGCGATGGCCGTATCGCCGTCAAGAGCGTCGGCGGCGTCAACCGGCTGGCGGTGCTCTATCAGGATGGATGCGCCAAGATCCGATTGCCGCGGGCAGGGCCGGGTGCACCCCTCGAGGCGGTTTTGATCAATACCGCCGGTGGCCTGACCGGCGGCGACCAGATGATGTGGTCCATTGCCGTCGGCGAGGGCGCCGGAGCAAGTGTCACGACACAGGCCTGCGAACGTATCTACAAGACGACGGGCCCCGCCGCACGCGTCGAGACCCGTGCCGAGGTCGCTGCCGGAGCAAGCCTTGCTTTCCTGCCGCAGGAAACGATCCTGTTCGATCGCTCCTCTTTCGAACGCTCTTTGTCGGCCGATCTCGCTCCGAGTGCGCGTTTGCTAGTGGTCGAGCCGCTCGTGTTCGGAAGACAGGCGATGGGCGAGGATGTGCTGGCGGCCCATTATCGCGACCGCTGGCGCATCCGGGTCGGGGGACGTCTCGTGCATGGCGAGGATGTGGCGCTCGATGGCGATGTTCAATCGCTTCTCGGCCACCGCGCCGTCGCCAACGGAGCGCGCGCGATCGCGACTGTACTGGTCATCGGCAGCGACGTTGAGGCACAGCTCGATGCGGCGCGCGGCATCATCGGTGATGATGGCGGCGCCAGCGTGTGGCGCGTCGGCGGAAGTGGCAAACTTCTTGCCCGTATCACCGCACCGGGCAGCTATGAGCTGCGCAGACGGCTGATACCGCTGATTGCCCTGCTCAATGGGCGGGCAGGCCTGCCTAAAATCTGGACGACATGAGCCGCATTCCAGGCTCGAGGATTGGATCGACATGAATTTGACGCCGCGCGAAAAGGACAAACTGCTCATCTCGATGGCTGCCATCGTCGCGCGCCGTCGATTGGAACGGGGCGTGAAGCTGAATTATCCCGAGGCGATCGCACTGATTACCGATTTCGTGGTGGAGGGCGCGCGAGACGGGCGCCCCGTGGCGGAACTGATGGAAGCGGGTGCCGGCGTCATAACGCGGGAGCAGGTCATGGAAGGCATCGCCGAGATGATCCACGACGTTCAGGTCGAGGCGACGTTTCCGGATGGCACCAAGCTCGTCACCGTCCACCAGCCCATCCGTTAGGAGCCGCGATCATGATCCCAGGTGAAATCATCACGGCCGAAGGCGACATCGAGCTCAATGCCGGCGCTGAAACGACCACGATCACCGTGGCGAATACCGGCGACCGGCCCGTCCAGGTCGGTAGCCACTATCATTTCTTCGAGGCCAATCCCGCGCTTCGGTTCGACAGGGACAAAGCACGCGGAAAGCGTCTCGACATAGCCGCAGGAACGGCGGTGCGGTTCGAGCCCGGGCAGATGCGTGATGTGTCGCTGGTGCCGATTTCCGGCAACCGCACCATCTACGGGTTTCGCCAAGAAATCATGGGCAAGCTTTGATCGCCCATGCGCTCCAGTTGCCGACGCCGCAATTATTGCGGCTGAGCGGCCGGTTCGTCGACGTCGGCCGGCGCGTCTGTCTCGGCAGGCGCTTCACTTGCGGCCGGCATTTCGCCTCCAGCCGGCGCTTCCGCGTCGTCCTCGGCGGGCGCTTCATCGCTGCCTTCCAGCGTCTCGTCGCTGACGCCGGAATCAGGAGCGACGCCGCGCACGAAGATCGTGGCATTCGGCTCGTCGAGCAGAATGGACACCACGTCGGCGATATTGACCCGCTGCGAATTCAGCGCGTTGTAGAAGATCGCGCTGCCCTCGATGCCGTTCTGCAATTCATTGATGCGCTCGTCGTTTTCGGCGACCGCCTCTTCCAGTTCGGCCGGCGCGCCACCGTCCATCATGTCGCTCAGGTAGACGACGTCGATGCGCTCCATGTTGGTGATGATCTTCACCCGGTCGACGCTTTCAGGCAGATTTTCGATCGACGCCATCAAGTCTTCCAGCCTTTCGGCGGCACGCGTACCCGCAACCGAGATCTCGGAGTCAGCGATGCTTTCGGACGGATCCTGGCTGTCGAAGCTCTGCGCCTGAACGAGACCGGAAAAGGCGAGCGCTCCGGCGAGAATGGTCGCCGCCAAGAGCCTGCCGCCATGCGCGTTTCGTCTGCTCGTCGTGGTCACGTTTTCCATCCTGACAAAGATTGCTGTGGCAATTCGAATTGCGCCCAAGGCGCTTGCCGCGCTCATAGCCCAGTTCGGGGTTCGATGTCGAACGTGATTGTTCTCGCTTCGCTTTTCAATATGCATCAAGGGAAACATTGCCATGCCCGCCAGGATTGACCGCGCTTCCTATGCCGACATGTTCGGCCCGACCGTCGGCGACAAGGTGCGCCTGGCGGACACCGAACTCTTCATCGAGGTGGAGGCAGACCATACGATCTACGGCGAGGAGGTGAAGTTCGGTGGCGGCAAGGTCATCCGCGACGGGATGGGCCAGAGCCAGGTCGCCCGCGCCGACGGAGCCGTCGACACGGTCATCACGAATGCTCTCATCGTGGATTATACCGGCATATACAAAGCCGATATCGGGCTGAAGGACGGCATCATCGTCGCCATCGGCAAGGCCGGCAACCCCGATACCCAGCCCGGCGTCACCATCATCGTCGGTCCAGGAACGGAAGTTATCGCCGGCGAGGGCAAGATCGTCACGGCAGGCGGTTTCGATTCCCACATCCACTTCATCTGTCCGCAGCAGATCGAGGAAGCGCTGATGTCGGGGCTGACGACGATGCTCGGCGGCGGCACCGGCCCCGCCCATGGCACGCTCGCCACCACCTGCACGCCGGGGCCATGGCACATCGGCCGGATGATCCAGTCCTTCGATGCGTTTCCGATGAACATCGGCATTTCCGGCAAGGGCAACGCCTCGCTGCCGAAGGCGCTCGAAGAGATGGTGCTCGGCGGAGCGTGCGCGCTCAAGCTGCACGAGGACTGGGGCACGACGCCGGCGGCGATCGATTGCTGCCTGTCGGTTGCCGATGCCTTCGACGTGCAGGTGATGATCCACACCGACACGCTCAACGAAAGCGGCTTCGTGGAATCGACGATCGAGGCGCTGAAAGGCCGCACGATCCACGCGTTCCATACCGAAGGGGCAGGAGGCGGCCACGCGCCGGACATCATCCGGGTCTGCGGGCTGGAGAACGTCATCCCGTCCTCGACCAATCCGACGCGGCCCTACACGGTCAACACGATCGCCGAGCATCTCGACATGCTGATGGTGTGTCATCACCTTTCGCCATCGATACCGGAGGATGTGGCCTTCGCCGAAAGCCGCATCCGCAAGGAGACGATCGCCGCCGAAGATATCCTGCACGATCTCGGTGCCTTCTCCATTATCGCGTCTGACAGCCAGGCCATGGGGCGCGTTGGCGAGGTGATCATCCGCACCTGGCAGACGGCGGACAAGATGAAGCGACAGCGCGGAAGGCTGCCCGGCGAAACCGGTGACAACGACAATGCGCGAGTGAAGCGCTACATCGCGAAATACACCATCAATCCCGCCATCGCCCACGGCATCAGCAAGCACATCGGCTCGATCGAAGTCGGCAAGCGCGCCGATCTGGTTGTCTGGGATCCGGCCTTTTTCGGCGTGAAGCCGGCCATGGTTCTGCTCGGTGGCACGATCGCCGCTGCTCCCATGGGCGATCCCAACGCTTCGATCCCGACGCCGCAGCCGGTGCACTACCGGCCGATGTTCGGCGGTTATGGCGGCGGTCCGGCCGCCTCGTCGGTCACCTTCGTATCGCAGGCGGCTCTCGACGACGGGCTGAAGAACCGACTCGGCGTCGCCAAGGGCATGGTGGCGGTGGAAAACACCCGCGGCGGCATTTCGAAGCGTTCCATGAAGCTCAACGATGCGCTGCCGCACGTCGAAGTTGACCCGGAAACCTATGAAGTGCGGGCTGACGGGGAACTCCTGACCTGCGAGCCCGCGACCGTGCTGCCGATGGCCCAGCGTTATTTCCTGTTCTGACCAAATGCCGCATTTCTGACGTCGATCAATGAGGAACTTGATCAGCCGCTTCACGTTGGCCCTCCATTCAACCACGGAGGTCGAACATGAGCGGTATCAATCTCAAGCACGATGGCTGGGTCGTCGTGGCCGATGGAGAGAAGGCGCTGTTCCTGCGCAACGAGGGCGACGGTGAGCACCCGAACCTCCAGGTTTTCCGGGAGATAGCGCAGGACAATCCGCCGACGCGCGAGCAGGGCACAGATCGTCCCGGTCGCGTGCATGAGTCCGCCGGAACTGGCCGGTCGAGCGTGGAGCCAACCGATTGGCAGCAACTGGGTAAGGAGCGCTTTGCCAAGGAGATCGCAGAGCGTCTGTACAAATACGCCCATGCCAATCGTTTCGACAAACTGGTGCTGGTCGCGCCGCCGAAGATTCTCGGCGAAATGCGTGAGGCGATGCACCAGGAAGTGCTCGATCGCATCGTCAGCGAGATCCCCAAAACACTGACAAATCACTCGATCGATAAAATCGAAAATCTGCTTCTGCACTAGCTGCGTATTGAAGATTAGCGAGCATCAACGCCGCGGCTGAGGGCACATCATGAAATTCGTTTGGGTCTACCTCGTCGCGGCGGTCGTTTTTCTGGCGATCGATGCCATCTGGCTCGGCTACGTGGCACGTGATTTCTATAAGGACCGGCTGGGGTCGCTGCTTCTGGATCGCCCGCGCTTCGGCATCGCCGCCGGTTTCTACGCGATCTTCGTCATCGGCCTGATCTATTTCGCCATCGCCCCCGGCCTTAACGCCGGCAGTTTCTGGCTAACGGTCTTCAATGCCGGCCTTTTCGGCATGTTCTGCTACATGACATATGACGCAACGAACCTTTCCACCATCCGCGGTTTCGATACGACAGTCGCCATCGTCGATACACTGTGGGGTACCGCCCTCAGTGCCTTTACGGCCGGGGTCACCTATTTCATCGCCCGCACCTTCTCCCTCTGGCACGGATGATGCATCTTCACTCCCGGTAGCAACCACCGGGAGCCGAAATGGAAAGAGCGAGTTCAGTCCTGAGAAAGGGCGAGTGGTCGGGTGAAGCTCGCGACAGCGTGACGCTCGACGAGACGGCGCGCAATCGGCGGCGTCTGCGGCTTGCAAGCGATGGCGGCCTGGAATTCCTTCTGGATCTTCCGCATGCGGTGCTGCTGCGCGATGGCGACGGCTTGCAGCTTGCGGGAGGCGAAGTCGTCATCGTGCGATCCAAGCCGGAAGAACTTTATGACGTTCGGGCACAGGAGCTATCACCGCGCGCGCTTCTACGGCTGGCTTGGCACATCGGCAACCGCCATCTTCCGTCCCAGATATTCGACGATCACATCCTGATCAGGCGCGACCACGTGATCCGGCAGATGCTCGAAGGACTGGGAGCGATCGTGACCGACATCACCGCTTCTTTCGATCCGGAAGGCGGAGCCTATGACGGCGACGAGCACAGTCACGGTCACGGCCACGGCCATCACGACCATGGACCAGGGCACGGCCATTCCCACGGGCACGAGGATCACCACGGAAAACATCAAGGGCACCATCACGACCATGATGCTCACTGAAGCGCAGGCTCAGCGGCGCAGCTTGATGCGGCTGATGGCGTGGCTTTCGCCCGCCTTTCCGACCGGCAGCTTCAGCTACAGCCACGGGCTGGAGTCCGCGGTCGATGCCGGCCTTGTCAGAACGCGTGACGATCTCGCGGACTGGCTTTCCGATCTTGTTGCGCGGGGGTCGGGCTGGAACGACATGGTGCTCGTTGCCGAGGCCTGGCGGTCATGCGCCGATATTGGGCGGATCGACGAGCTCGGCGAACTCGCCGAAGCTTTGGCAGGATCCGCCGAACGGCATCTGGAAACCATGGCGCAAGGCGCGGCCTTTTTGGATGCGGCCGGAGCACGCGCCTTCATCATCGCCGATGATCGAGACACACTGCCCGCCGAACTGGCCTATCCCGTCGCCGTCGGTTTGGTGGCCGGCAGGGAGGGCGTGCCGCTTGCCGATACGCTGACGGCCTTCTCCCATGCATTCGTCTCCAACCTCATTCAGGCTGCACTCCGGCTCGCGCCCATCGGCCAGCGGGACGGCGTCAGGGTGCTTGCATCGCTGGAGCCGCTTATCGCCCAAACTGCCGAGCGCGCGTCCGCTGCCGGCCTCGACGATTTCGGGTCCTGCACGTTCCGATCCGAGATCATGTCACTTCGACACGAAACACTTCATTCAAGGCTTTTTCGCTCATGACACATTCTCCACACGGCCCGCTACGCGTCGGTATTGGTGGTCCTGTCGGCTCGGGCAAGACCACGCTCACCGAAAAGCTCTGCAAGGCGATGGCGGCCGAATTTTCCGTCGGCGTCGTCACCAACGATATTTATACGCGCGAGGACGCCATGGCGCTGGTGCGTATGCAGGCGCTGCCGGAGGACCGCATCATCGGCGTCGAGACGGGCGGCTGCCCGCATACGGCGATCCGCGAGGATGCCTCGATCAACCTGCGCGCCATCGCCGAGCTCAACCGCCGGCACCCGGACCTCGATGTCGTCTTCATCGAATCCGGCGGCGACAATCTTGCGGCGACCTTTTCGCCCGATCTCGCGGATTTGACGCTCTACGTCATTTCGGTGTGCCAGGGCGGTGACATTCCGCGAAAGGGCGGGCCGGCCATCACCCGTTCGGATCTTCTCATCGTCAACAAGACCGATCTTGCGCCCTATGTGGGCGTGGATCTGGAGCAGATGGACCAGGATTCCGCGCGGATGCGCAGCGAAAGGCCCTACGTTTTCACCGATCTCAGCCGCGCCAAGGGCGTTGCCGAGATCGTCGATTTTCTGGTCCGGGAAGGTGGCTTGGAGCGACGCGCTGCTGCCGAGTAATCGGCTTCAGTCCGTGCTGCTCAAGCCCTGATAGTTCGGAAGGCGCTGAAAGGCTTCTCGCAGCGCTTCCGACCAACCATCTGAAATTGCCTGATAGTAGGGGTCCGAAGCCATCAGCCGCTTCTGCGCGCCACGGTGCAGGGAGCCGGTGTCGTAGGTCTGGATGTCCAGCGGCAGTCCGACGGACAGGTTCGACTTGAGAGTCGAGTCGAACGAAACGATGAGAAGCTTTGCCGCTTCCTCGAAGCTCATGTCGGGGTCGTAGGCGCGCACCAGGATCGGCTTGCCGTATTTGTGCTCGCCGATCTGGAAGAACGGATTGTCGTCCGTCGCCTCGATGAAATTGCCTTCGGGATAGATCAAATACATCCGGCTTTCACCGCCCGCGATCTGGCCGCCGAGGATGAACGTCGCGCCGAAGCTGGATTCGCTCTTGAAACCCCCGCCCACGGCAATTTCGCGGATCACGGAACGCACCGTGTCTCCGACGAGCTTTGCCGCCTGGAACATGGACGGTACTTCGTAGATATCAGGCTCGCGTTCGCCGGCTGTCTTGTGCCGCTCTTCGAGCATGCTGACGACGGTCTGCGTCGTGGCGAGATTGCCAGCCGACAGCAACGTGATCAGCCGGTCGCCCCTGCGCTCCCAGGTGTACATTTTTTTGAACGAAGAGACATTGTCGACCCCCGCATTGGTCCGGGTGTCGGACATGAACATCAACCCGCGCTTGAGCCGAAGACCAACACAGTAGGTCATCGCTTACGTCACCCCGCCATCAGATTACCGGCCACCCCCGACCGTCTTCGTCACCCTTTACGCGCCTCGGCGCGACTCAGATGTATCCGAATTTCGCGAGCCGAATTACTGCTCCACCGTTATCGCCACGGCAAGCGTTTCGGTGGAATTTCCATGGCGGATACCGGAAACCGGAGAGACGTCGACGAAATCGAGACCGGTCGCGATGCGGATATAGCGCTCGTCCGGCGAGATGCCGTTCGCAGCATCGAAGCCGACCCAACCGAGACCTTCGACGAAGGCTTCGGCCCAGGCATGCGTCGCCACCTGCTCGGTGCGGTCGTCCATCAGCAAATAGCCTGACACGTAGCGCGACGGAAAATCGAGATAGCGGGCAGCGCTCAGGAAGATGTGGCTATGGTCCTGACAAACGCCGCTGCCGTTCTCGAGCGCTTCCTCTGCGGTCGTCTGGGCGTCGGTGGTTCCAATCTCGTAGGCCACCTTGTCGCTGATCGTCGCCATCAGCCCATGAAGCCGCTCCAGCGGTTCCTTGCCCGGGATCGAGCGGGCCAGATCGCGGATGGGCTTGCCGGCGCGGGTCAGGTGGGTGTCGCGCAGGTAGAGCCAAAGCGGCGCATAGCCCACATGCGGGCCGGAGACGCCGTTCACGTCTTCCGTCACCACCTCGCCATGCGCGACGATCCGGATCATGTGGGGATCGCCTTCGGCCGACAGGAGCTGCGTCAGATTGCCGAAATGGTCGTCATAGGTCACTTCGACCCGCGCACCTTCGATGTCGGTCTGCCAATTGATCACCGTCTGCCCGCGTCCGGACCGCGGTGTCAGTCGCAGCCGCTGAAGCGCGTAGTAGATGGGGATGTTGTAATTGTATTCGGTCGAGTGGCTGACCCGGATTTGCATGATCAATAGAACCTGTAGGCTTCCGCGATCTCTTGGCCGAGACGGCTGTTGCGTCGGATGAAGTCTTCCAGAAACTGGTGCAGTCCGCCGTCGATGATGGCCCGAATATCACGGTTCTGCAGGGTTTCCAGTATTTCAAGCGCAGTGTCGTGCGCTCCATGCCGGATGCCATATTCCGTTTCCAGATAGCCGAGATTGTTGGTGATCTTCTCATGGCAGTAGGCGAGCGAGCGCGGCATGCGCCCGTTCAGGATGAGGAAGTCCGCGATGTTCGTGGGATTGAGATCGGATTCGTAGACCCAGCCATACGAACGATGCGCCGAGACCGACCGCAGGATCGACACCCACTGCACGTTGTCCAGCGATGAACCGACATAGGTCACCGCCGGAAGCAGCAGATAGTATTTGACGTCGAGGATGCGAGCCGTGTTGTCGGCGCGCTCGATGAAGGTGCCGATGCGCGAGAAGTTGAAGATCTCGTTGCGCAGCATCGTTCCGTGGAAGGCGCCGCGGATCAGGCCCGTCCGTTGCTTGATGAGGTCCAGTACACTCGGCAGATCCGCATCGCGAACGCGGCGCGAGAGCCGAGATGTCAGGTCGATCCAGCACTCGTTGGTGCTTTCCCAGGCCTCACGGGTCAGGGCGGTGCGAACCATGCGTGCGTTCGACCGGGCTTCGTGGATGACCGAAAGCACGCTGGACGAGTTGCGCTCGTCGCGCAGCATGAAATCGATGGCATCCGCGCCTGTCACCGAGCCATAGTGCTGCAGGAAATTCGCCTCGACGCCGGCGCTCTTCAGCACCGACGTCCATTCATCGTCGGAGCCTTTCGCGGCGGTGAGCGACATGCGCACCCCGGCATCGATCAGGCGGGCGGTGTTTTCTGCCCGCTCTATGTAGCGGAACATCCAGAAAAGGCCGTTGGCTGTGCGTCCGAGCATCATCGCATCAATCCTCCAACACCCAGGTGTCCTTGGTGCCTCCGCCTTGGCTGGAGTTGACGACGAGCGAACCGGCCTTCAATGCGACGCGCGTCAGACCGCCCGGAATGATCTGGATGCGGTTTGGTGCAACGAGCACGAACGGCCGCAGGTCCACGTGACGCGGCGCGACGCCCTTCTTGACGAGGATCGGGACGGTGGAGAGCGATAGGGTCGGCTGAGCAATATAGTTGCCCGGCCGCGACTTGAGCTTGGCGGCGAATGCGCTGATTTCCTTTTTGGACGACGTCGGGCCGACGAGCATGCCGTAGCCGCCGGAGCCGTGAACCTCCTTGACGACCAGTTCTCCGAGGTTCTCCAGCACGTATTTCAGCGTGTCCGGTTCAGAGCATCGATAGGTCGGTACGTTCTCGAGAAGCGGCTTGCGGCCCGTATAGAACTCGACGATTTCCGGCATGTAGGAATAGATCGCCTTGTCGTCGGCTATTCCTGTGCCGGGCGCATTGGCGATGGTGATGTTGCCCGCGCGGTAGACGTCCATGATCCCGGCCACGCCGAGTGCCGATTCCGGCCGGAAGGTGAGGGGATCGAGAAAATCATCATCGACGCGGCGATAGAGCACGTCGATGGGCTTGTAGCCTTGGGTGGTGCGCATGGCGACGCGACCGCCAATGACCCTCAGGTCGGGACCTTCTACCAGTTCAACGCCCATTTGGTCGGCAAGGAACGCGTGTTCATAATAGGCCGAGTTGTAGATCCCGGGCGTCAGCACGGCGACGCGCGGCTTGTCCGTGCAGCCAGGGGGCGCCGATGCCTCGAGGCTCTGGCGCAGCAGCATCGGATAGTTTTCGACCGGCCGAACGCGCACCCGGTGAAACAATTCCGGGAACATCTGCATCATCGTTTCCCGGTTCTCCAGCATGTAGGAGACGCCGGAAGGCGTGCGGGCGTTGTCCTCGAGAACGTAGAATTCGTCTTCACCGGTGCGCACGATGTCGGTGCCGATGATGTGCGTGTAGACGCCGCCCGGCGGCCGCATGCCGATCATTTCCGGAAGGAAGGCAACGTTGCGCTCGATCAGATGACGCGGCACGCGGCCGGCGCGGATGATTTCCTGTTTGTGATAGATGTCGTCGAGAAACGCGTTGAGTGCCGCGACACGTTGCTCGATCCCTTGGGCGAGCCTGCGCCATTCGCGGCCGGAGATCACCCGGGGTACGATATCGAAGGGGATGATGCGCTCAGCGGCTTCTTCCTTGCCGTAGACGGCGAAGGTGATGCCGGTCTTGCGGAAGATGGCCTCGGCATCACGCGACTTCGTCAGGAGTCTGGCGTGGTCCTGCTCGCCGTACCAGGACATATACTCCGAATAGGGCCCGCGGGGCCGGTCGTCTGCATCGAGCATTTCGTCGAACGGCAAATCAAAGCTCCCTCTTTTCAGTCATGAAAGAGCAAAGCGGGAGGCTTTGCAAGCGGCTGCGAGCAGAGGCAAAACAATGCCTTAAGCTGAGGCGTGGTTGCACAAGCTTTGATCATGCTTTGACAGGTTGCGCCAGCGCGCGTAACGGTCGACGCGAATTTCCGCCTGCGAGCCGCTCTCCCCATGACAATCGAACGCATCGCCCCCGCGCTATTCGTGCTGCTCTGGTCCACGGGTTGGATCGTGGCGCGTTATGCCGCACCGCACGCGGATCCGCTGTTCTTTCTGTGCTTGCGCTACGTGTCCGCCGCCGCAGTATTCGTCGTGTTCTGCATGATCGTGCGTGCCGAATGGCCGCAGACCCGGGCGCAGTGGTGGCATGCCACTTTTTCGGGCGTGCTTCTGCACGCGATATATCTCGGCGGCGTCTGGTGGGCGATCGCCCACGGCGTGCCGACAGCACTTTCGGGGCTCATTGCCGCACTCCAGCCTCTGCTCACGGCCACCGTCGCGCCCTTCGTCGTGGGCGAGCGCCTGTCGGGCGGCCAGAAGCTCGGCATCGGTCTCGGGCTCATCGGTCTCATGATCGCCATCGTGCCGAATTTGATGGCGCTCGAACCGGAACAGATCGCCGCCGCGACGGTGCCGCTCATCGTCAATGTCGTCGCCATGATCGCGGTTACGGCCGGCACGCTCTACCAGAAGCGCTATCTTCAGACCGGCGACCTGCGCACCATCGCGACGCTGCAATATTTGGGCGCGTTCGTCGTGACCGCCCCATTCGTGTTGCTGCTGGAAGACATGCGGATCGTCTGGAACTTCGAGGTGTTCGTCGCGCTTGCCTGGTCGGTGTTCGGGCTGTCGCTGCTGGCCGTTGCGCTGCTGCTCTATCTCATCCGGCGTGGGCAGGTATCGCGGGCGGCGTCGCTCATCTACCTCGTTCCGCCCACGGTCGCGATCCAGGCCTTCCTCTATTTCGGCGAAGAACTGACGCTGCCGATGATCGTCGGTACCTTGGTCGTCGTGCTCGGCGTCTATTTGACGAACCGCAAGCCGAAAGCCGTGCTGCCCACCTGAGCCGAGCGGGCAAAGAAAAAGGCCGCCGCTTGTTCAGCGACGGCCTTCATTGTCATTGAAGAGAACGATCAGGCGCTGCGGCGCTGGCCGCCCTGGGATGCACCTTCGCGCTTGCCCTTGCCGATACGGCGATGCGAACGGCCGCTCGGGCGCTCGCTGTTGCCGGTACGCTCGGGGCGCTGGCCGTTGCCGCGTCCGCCGCCATTGCCGCGACCGGGGCCTTTGCCGCCACCGCGGGCGGGGCGAGCGTGGTCAGCCGGTGCGACACCGCCTGCGACCGCGATCGAGATGCCCATGAGCTTCTCGATGTCGCGCAGCAAACGAATTTCGTCCGGAGCACAGAACGCGACGGCCAGGCCATCGCGGCCGGCACGTGCCGTACGACCGATCCGGTGCACGTAAGCGTCCGGAACTTCCGGCAGCTCGAAATTGTAGACGTGGCTGACGCCGGTGATGTCGATGCCGCGTGCTGCGACGTCGGTTGCCACCAGTACCCGAACCTTGCCGTCCTTGAATTCCTTCAAGGCGCGCTCGCGCTGGTTCTGGCTCTTGTTGCCATGGATTGAGGCGGCCGAGAAACCGGCAGCGACGAGCTGCTTCATCAGCTTCTCAGAGCCGTGCTTCGTGCGGCCGAAGACCAGTGCAAGGCCATCGGGGTTGGCGCGCAGGCACTCGATCAGAAGGCCGGTCTTTGCGGACTTGTCGGTGACGAAATGCACGCTCTGCTCGACCTTGTCGGCAGCCTTGCCGGGAGGCGAGACTTCGACGCGCATCGGGTCGGTGAGGTAGCTGTCGGCGAGATCCGCGATCATCTTCGGCATCGTTGCCGAGAACAGCAGCGTCTGGCGCTTCTTGGGCACGAGCTTCACGATCTTGCGCAGATCGTGAATGAAGCCGAGATCAAGCATCTGGTCGGCCTCGTCGAGGATGAGGCGGTGCACCTGGTGCAGGCTCAGCGCCTTGCGGTCCACGAGATCGAGCAGTCGGCCGGGCGTGGACACCAGAATGTCGAGCCCGCGGTCGAGCATGCGCATCTGGCCGTTGATCGAAACGCCACCGACGACGATGCCGATCTTGAGCGGGGTGTTCTTGACGAACGCCTTCAGATTGGCGGCGATCTGGTTGACCAGTTCACGCGTCGGAGCAAGAATCAGGGCACGCGTGGCGCGCGGCTCCGGCTTCTTGCCGTCGGAGAGCAGACCTTCGATGAGCGGAAGGCCGAAAGCGGCCGTCTTGCCGGTGCCCGTCTGAGCGAGGCCGATCAGATCGTGGCCCTTCAGGACGAGTGGGATGGCTTGTGCCTGGATCGGCGTCGGCTGGGTGAAACCGAGGGCAACGAGCGGCGCAAGTGTTTGCTTGGAAAGTCCAAGCGAAGCGAAATCGTTCAAAGTACATGCCTTTCAGGCGTGGGCAGCCGCACGCGGAACCTTTTCGGTCCGGGTGTCGACTTCAAGAACCCCGCGTGAAATGGGAACTTGGATTGGGAATGCTTTCTTCAGCGCCAGGGCGACGAATTGGATTCGTCGTTCTTGGGAACTGCCGCTTTATGAAACCTTGTTGATCGGATCGTTAAAACCCGAAATGGCGCGCTCACGCTGGCGGCCTAAAGGGAAAGCTGAACCGCATGTCGTCTTTTCCTCGACAAAAGTCAAGACGGGGGAGGTGATCAGCGCTCTGGCGAGAAGCCCCAGTCGAAATTCTCGACCCCTCCTTTCCAGATGCACGCCAATCGCTATGATCGGCCAACTTTTGGGCAGAGACGCCTGAAAGGACAGTCAAAGACAGGACGGACGCACGAACGATGCGCTCCGACAGATTTCAGGGAGAGTGACTACATGTTGCCAGCATTCAAGACGGCGCTCGCCACCGGCGTGGCTGTAGCGAGCCTGACGACGGCAGCCTTGGCGGAGGATTTCAAGATCGGCTTCATCGGCGGCATGACCGGACCGATCGAAAGCCTGATGCCGCCGATCGTGGCAGGTGCGGAATTGGCCATCGCCCAGATCAACGAGCAGGGCGGTTTCTTCGGTGATGAGAGCCAGGCTTCGCTGGTCATCGGCGACGACGGTTGCGTCGACGCGACGCGTGCATCGGATGCCGCCGACCGTCTCGTCAACGTCGAAAGCGTCAAGGCGATCGTCGGTGCGATGTGCTCGGGTGCAACTGTTGCCGCAGCCAACAACGCGGCCGTTCCAGGCGGCGTCGTCATGATCTCGCCGGCGTCCACCGCGCCGTCGCTGACCACGCTCGAAGACAACGACCTCGTCTTCCGTACCGCGCCTTCAGACGCGTTCCAGGGTGAAGTTCTCGCCAACCTCGTGTTCAGCAAGGGCATCACGAGCGTTGCCGTGTCCTACGTGAACAACGACTACGGCACTGGCTTTGCCGATGCCTTCGGCGCTGCTTTCGAAGCTGCCGGTGGCCAGGTGCTCGCCTCCGAAGCGCATGAAGACGGCAAGGCCGACTATCGCGCCGAAATCGGTTCGCTGTCGTCCATGGGCGCCGAGGCACTCGTCGTGCTTGCTTATGTCGACGGTTCGGGCGGCACACTCATTCGCCAGGCCGTCGAAGGCGGCGACTTCTCGCAGTTCGTCGGTGGTGACGGCATGGTCGGCAACCGTCTCGGCGAACTCATCGGTTCCAGCGCCGATGGCATGATCGCGACCCGTCCGGGCTCTCCGGAACTGCCGGGCCGCGCCGCTTACGATGCTGCAGCAGAGGAAGCGGGTTTCGACCCGAGCGCGACCTTCGCCGCACAGTCCTATGACGCGGCATTCCTTCTCGCCCTCGCTCTGCAGAAGAACGGCGGAGAGATGGAAGGCCTCAACGAAGCATTGCGCGAAATCTCGACGGAGCCGGGCGAAGTCATTCTGCCGGGCGAGTGGGAGAAGGCGGTTGAGCTGATCGAAGCCGGTCAGGACATCAACTATGAAGGCGCTTCCGGCAGCCACGAGTTCGACGACGCTGGCGACGTGCCCGGCGTGTTCGACGAGATGACGGTCGAGAACGGCGAGTTCGTCGTCGTCGGCCCGGCGACCTGAGTCTCGCCTCGCTAACGTAACGTTTCGCTTCGAAGGGAGCCTGTAGTGCATACTGCAGGCTCCCTTCTTCGTTATCAGGCGACGTCACAGGTTTCCGAATATTCTAATTTGTAGGCATGCACCCGTAACACTTTGGAAACGGCCAATTCGCTAGCTGTTAGGGACAGCATGTGGGGTGAGCCATGACGATTTGTTCGGTTGGCAAGGGTGAAATAGAACGGCTAGAGGCCGTTCGCTCGCTCAACCTATCCAACAAGCCCGAATTTCAAGATCTCGACGCGATCACCAGCTTTGCTCGCGAGATTTTCGAGGTCGACGGTGCGGTGGTGACGATCGTCGACCACGACTTCCAGTGGAATATTTCCCGATCCGGCTTCGAAGATTCCGCCACGCCCAGGATGCATTCCCTGTGTAACGTCGCACTTGCGGAAGGTCGGCCAGTCGTCGTGGAGAACCTGAGCATCGACGCGAGGTTTGACGGCAATCCGCTCGTCCACGAGCACCCCGGTTTGCGCTTCTATGCGGGTTTCCCGTTGGAGATCGACCCTGGAATCGTTCTTGGCACATTGTGCATCGTGGACACCAAGCCTCGCCAATTGTCTCCACGCGAAGCGACCCAGTTGGAGCGGCTTGCCACGGTTGCAACCACTTTGCTCCGACAGCATCGCGACACGGTGCGCGTGGCCCGCCTTTCGGTGTCGCTCGCTCAATCCGCCCGGACAATCGAAGAACAATCGCATGCGCTGACGTTGCAGAACCGCATGCTCGACGAAGCCTGTGCTCTCGGTGAAATGGGAGCGTTCGACCACGATCTGGTGACAGGTCAGGCCGAATGGAGCGGCATGCTGAAACGCATCCATGATCTCGACGAGGATGCGCAGATCGGGCCCGTCAGCGAGTTCGTCCATATGAACCGCTTCTATTCCAAGCGGGAGCTTAAGCGGTATCTCAAGGCAATCCGCGAAGCGATGCTGGCTCATCAAACGCTGGAATTCGAGACCGCGCTGAAAACGGCCAAGGGTCGTCGGCGTTGGGTGCGGCTGCGGGTCGATTTCGAGTATGACGCGAACGGTCGGCCCGTGCGCCGTTTCGGCATGATGCAGGACATCACGCGGCAGAAGCGCCTGCTCAGCCGTCTCGATCACATCGCCAATCGGGACTCTCTGACCGGCCTTTTCAATCGAAACTACTTCCTGCGCCACGCCAATACGTTCCTGCGCGCCAACCAGCATGTGACGACTGGCGTCGCGATCCTCGATCTGGATGGTTTCAAGGCCATCAACGACAGTTATGGGCACATGGCAGGCGATGCCTGTCTAAAGGCGATCGCCGCGCGACTGCGCCGGCATTGCAGCAAGGAATGGTTGCTTGTGCGGCCGGGCGGAGACGAGTTCACGGTCGTTATCGCGGAGGACTGCCAGATCGAGGCGCTTTATGCGCGGCTTGAGGGACTGCGCCAGATCATCCAGGAGCCGATCACCTGGAAGGGACTGACGTTCCAGGTCTCTGCGTCGATCGGGCTCGCCTTTGCCGAGCGCGGGGCAGAGCCGGATGCGATGGACCTGGTGCAGTCGGCCGATCTCGCGGTCTACAAGGCGAAGGCTGCGGGTCGCAACTGCCTGGCGGTCTATTCCTCCGACCTCCACGCCGTCGCTCTGCAGCGCTTCAACATCATCAACAGCGCTCGAACGGCTCTGGAGAATGGCGATTTCTGCCTTTACTACCAGCCTAAGATCGAGCTTGCCGACCGGTCGCTCAGCGGCTTCGAAGCGCTGCTGCGTTGGCGCCAGCCCGATGGTCGCCATGCCGCGCCCGGCGAATATCTCGCCGTGCTGGAAGACGGGGAAATGTCGCGGCGCATCGGTGACTTCGTCATGGACGAGGCCGTCCGCCAGGCAGCCAGATGGCGGGCGGACGGCTTCGCGTTCGGCGATATCGCGATCAACGTCTCGTCGAGCCAGTTCATTGGCCACGGTTTCGTCGATCGGCTGATTTCGGGCATGGAGACGGCCGGTCTTGCGCCCGGCGACATCCAGGTCGAGGTGACGGAAGGCGTGCTTCTGTCCACCGGCGCCACATCTGTCGCCTCGGGCCTCAAGCGCCTGTCCGACCACGGCATCAAGATCGCTTTCGATGATTTTGGCACGGGTTACGCTTCACTCGTCCATTTGCGACAGCTCGAGTTCGACATCATCAAGCTCGACATGTCCTTCATCCGCTCAATGCTGACGTCACCCGCCGACATGGCGATCGTCGAGGCGGTGTTGACCCTGGCACGGCGGCTCGGAAAGAAGGTCGTGGCGGAAGGTGTGGAGACGAGCACCCAGGCGGAGACGTTGCTCGCCCATGGTTGCCATTACGGCCAAGGCTATCTCTTCAGCCGGCCGAAGCCCGCGGCCATCGTCGAGGCCGCGTGGCGGGAGTTGCGTGAGGCTGTTTGAGTCGTGCTTGGCCTAGGCCTTGCGCGACAGACGTTCGGGGATGACGCCCTTCGGTGCGAAGCGCAGTACCATGGTGATCGTCAGGCCGATGACGAAGACACGCATGGCGAGCGCCCGGCTGTTCAGGTCGGCAGGGGCCTGCCAGCCGAACAGATCGCGCCCGATCGTGCGGATATAGTCGAAGATGACGAGCGTCACGGGCTCCGACATCGTCCAGATCACGTAGACGAGCAGCGCGCCGAAAATCGCACCGCGATTGTTGCCGGGTCCGCCGAGGATCACCATCACCCAGATCAGGAAGGTGTGGTTGAGGTCCACGAAGCCGTTCGGATCGAAGATCGTGTTGAAATGGATGAGCGTCGCGCCGCCGATGCCCATCAGGACGCAGCCGAAGACGAAGATCTCGAGCCGGCGCTTGGTCACGTCCTTGCCCATGGCGGAGGCCGCGTCTTCATTGTCGCGGATCGCGCGCATCATGCGGCCCCAAGGCGCGTGGTAGACGCGCTGCAGCAGCATGTAGACGATGACGAGCATGACTGCCGTCAGGACGAGGTAGCTGGCGCGCGCGGCGGTGAAGCCGACTTCGGCTGCACCCGGCACCGGCCAGGGCAGAGGCGACACGGTTTGCGTGCCGCGGGTCAGCCAGTCGGCGTTCTTGAGGAAGGTCTTGATGATCTGCGCGATGCCGAGCGTGGCGATCGCGAGATAGTCGGAACGAAGGCCGAGGCAGATCTTGCCGACGACCCATGCGATGGCACCGGCAACCACGCCGGCTGCGGCCCAGCCGAAATAGACCGGCAGACCGAGACCGCCGACGAAGCCGGCTTCCTGCTCGATATAGCGCGCGGCAGGATCGAGGCTCGCCGAGACGACCAGGTAGGCGACGGCAAGCGTCACCAGCGTCAGGAAGGTCACGAGCGGCTTCGGCAGTCCGATCTTGCCCGCGCGCGACACGGCAAAGACGGCGGCCGCGCCGATCAGCACCTTCACGAGCACGTCGCCCAGCATGGCCGGTCCCTCGGAATCCCAGAAGGCCTGGTTGACCGGGAAGGTCACGAAGAGCGAGGCGAAGGCGCCGGCGGCGATGAAGCCCATGATGCCGACATTGAAGAGCCCGGCCGTGCCCCATTGCAGCGAAAGGCCGAAAGCGATCATCGCATAGCAGAGCGCTTCAACCGTCACGCGCAGCGAATAGGCGGTGCCCTGCGTGACGAAGATGATGGCGAAGAGAACGCCGAGGCCGGCGAAGAGCAGGAGATCGCGACGGTTATCGGTCATCACAGCACCCGTCCCTTGAAGATGCCGGTCGGCCGGTAGATCAGAATGAGGATCAGGAGGACGAAGGGCACCATCAGCTTGTAGTCGGTGGGCACGATGGCGAGAGAGGCTGGCACCTCGAAGGCGTTGTCGGTCCAGCGCGCGATCGGGCGCAGCAGCACGGACCAATTGAAGACGGCGAGCGTCTCGGCATATCCGACGACGAAGCCGCCTGCGATTGCGCCATAGGGCTGGCCGATGCCGCCAACGATCGTCGCGGCGAAGATCGGCAACAGGATGTTGAAGGAAAGATCCGGCTTCAGCGAGACGTCAAGTGCGAGCATCGTTCCGGCCAATGCCGCCAGCCCGCCACCGATGATCCAGGTGGCACGCACCACGGTTTCGATGGAAATACCGGTGACCTGCGCCAGCGACGGGTTGTCGGAGACGGCCCGCATCGCCTTGCCGAGGCGCGATCGCGACAGGAAGTAATGCAGCACGACCACCGAGATCAACGTCACGACGAAAAGCGCCAGTTGCGGCTCCGTCACGGTGATCATCTGGTTGGCGCCGGGTACTTCGATGCGGAAGATATCCTTCGGCTCGTTGAAATAGAGCTCGCGCGAACTGGGGCCGGCAAAAAGGCGGATGAGGCCCTGCAGCATAAGTGTTACGCCGATCGAGGCCATGACGAGCACGATGCCTTTTGCACCTGATCGGCGCAGCGGCTGGTAGAACGTTCGGTCGATCCCGATCGATATGCCGGCGGTGAGGATCATAACGATCGGCAGCACCATCATGGCGATGGGCAGGGGACCTGCGAAGCCTGCTGCGGCCAGTGCGGCGGCAAGCACATAGGCGATGAAGGCGCCGAGCGTCATCATGTCCCCATGGGCAAAATGGGCGAAGCGCAGGATGCCGAAGATCAGCGTAACGCCGATCGCGCCGAGCGCGTAGATCGATCCGATGATGGCACCGGCGATGATGCCCTTGTTGATGAAGAAGACCAGCTCATTCATTGGTGTCGATCATCCCCCGAGGAAGCTTTTGGCGACTTCCGGATTATCGAGAAGCGCCCGGCCGGTGTCGGTGTAGGAATTCTGGCCGTTAGCCAGCACGAAGCCCTTGTGGGCGATGGCGAGCGCCTGCTTGGCGTTCTGCTCGACCATGGCGACCGTCACGCCGAGCTTGTTGATGGCAATCACGCGGTCGAAGATCTCCGACATGTACATGGGCGAAAGACCGGCCGTCGGCTCGTCGAGCAGGATCAGTTTCGGCTCTATCATCAGCGCGCGGCCGAAGGCGACCATCTGGCGCTGGCCTCCAGACAACTCGCCCGCTGCCTGCCGGCGCTTTTCCTTCAGCGGCGGGAAGATCTCGTAGACCTCGTCAAGCACGCGGGAATAGTCGTCGCGTCGCGTATAGGCGCCCATCTCGAGGTTCTCGTGCACCGTCAGCGTGCCGAAAACGTTGTGCTCCTGCGGCACCATCGCGATCTTGTGGGCGGCGAGCTTTTCCGGGCTGATGCCGGTGATGTCGTGCCCATCGAAATGGATCGATCCTTCGGTGATGTTCAGCATGCCGAAGATCGCCTTCAGCGTGGTCGACTTGCCCGCCCCGTTCGGGCCGACGATCACGCCGATTTCGCCGGCATCGAGCGTCATGTCGATCCCCTTGAGGATCGTCATCTGGCCGTAGCCGGCATGAAGATTGCGGATTTCGAGCAGGCTCACGGACGCGCCTCCACCACCTGGTTGGCGTGGGCGACGGTCGCATTGCCCGTCGGCGAGCCGCCGAAATAGGCTTCGATTACGCGCGGGTCTTTCTGGATGTCGGAGATGTGCCCTTGCGTCATCACCGAGCCAGCCGCCATGACGATAACCGGGTCGCAGAGCCGGGCGATCAGGTCCATGTCGTGCTCGATGACGAAGAAGGTGTAGCCGAGTTCGCGGTTCAGCCGTTCGATATTGGACGCGAGGTCGTTCAAAAGCGTGCGGTTGACGCCGGCGGCGATCTCGTCGAGCAGCACGACCTTGGCGTCGGTCATCATCGTTCGGCCGAGTTCCAGAAGCTTCTTCTGGCCTCCCGAAAGATTGCCGGCAAGTTCGGTCTTCACATGGGTGATCTTCAGGAAGTCCAGCACTTCCTCGGCTTTGTGGCGGATCGCTTCTTCCTCGCGGCTGACGCGGCCGGGCATGAACCAGGCGCCGATCAGGCCTTCGCCAGCCTGGTTGTCCGGCACCATCATGAGGTTTTCCAGAACCGTCATGTTGGAGAATTCGTGCGCGATCTGGAAGGTGCGCAGCAGACGCCGTTTGTAGAGCGCGTGCGAGGGCAGGCCGGTTACGTCTTCGCCGTCGAACAGGATCGTGCCGCTCGTCGGTTCCAGCGTGCCGGCCACCATGTTGAACAGCGTCGATTTGCCAGCACCGTTCGGACCGATCAGGCCCGTAACGGAGCCTTTTTCGACCGAGAGCGTGCAGTCGTTGACTGCGTGGAAGCCGCCGAAGCGCTTGCTCACGCTTTTAACTTCGATGATCGCTGACATCGTTCCCTGTGGGCGGCCTTGGGCCGCTTCTCGTCGCGGATGCGTCCCTCTTCCGGGACGTCGATGGCGGTGCCTCTAGCATCGGGCAATTCGCAATGGAAGGCCGCGAGAGAAGCGGACCACTGCACAAATGCCGCAGATTCTTTGCGATTGCAGCCCATACCTATGAAAACGGGCCCCGGAGGGCCCGTTCACTCGCTTGTTTAGAGAGTTTTCAGATTAGGAAGCCGCGTCTCGTGCAGCAGTCAGCCACTCGTCGACTTCGGCACGGTTTTCCTCGATCCACTCGGAGGCGTGGCGGGCGACATCTTCTTCGCTGTTTTCGCCTTCGTACATCTTGGCGTTCTGCGCGAAGACGTCATCCAGCGGCACGGATGCCGCTTCCAGCAGGGCGCGCACGGACGGGTTCTCTTCCAGGAACTCGGAGTTTGCGACCGGAACGAGATCGTTTGCCGGGAAGCCGAGCTGGCATGGATCGTTCACGCAGCCTTCGACGCCGGCCATGGTGGCCGCATCTTCAAGACCCTTGGTGGACTCCGGCAGATCGATCTCCGGCACTTCGATCCAGACGACATCTTCGCCTGGCGTCAGCACGTTCACGGTCCAGTTCGGCGTCCATGTGTAGAAGAAGATCGGCTCGCCGGCCTCGTAGGCTGCAACAGCATCGGCCATGGAGGCATTGTAGCCGGCCTTCACCGGGTTGACGGTATCGCGCAGGCCGTAGGCGTCAAGGTGATGCTCGATGCCGACTTCGCAGCCCCAGCCGGGCGGGCAGGCGACGAGATCGGCCTTGCCGTCGCCATCGCGGTCGAAAAGCGCGGCTATTTCCGGATCCTTGAAGTCTTCCAGATTGTCGATGCCGTGCTCGTCGGCAGTGGCCTTGTCGATCAGGTAGCCTTCAAGCGCACCACCGGCGGCAACCACGCCGACCTTCTCGGCGCCTTCTGCAAATGTTTCCTCGTAGGTGTTGTGCAGCGGGAACCAGCCGTCGACCCAGAGGTCCATGTCGCCCTGGGCGACCGACTGGTAAAAGATCGGGTTGTCGAGCGCGCTTGGGCCTGCGACCTCGTAGCCAAGCTCCTCGAGCATCTGCTTGTAGATCTGAGTGTAGAAATAGCCCGTGTCCCAGGTCGGCTGTGCCATGTTGATGGTCACACCTTCGCCGGGCTGCGCGTCCTGAGCGCCTGCTACGGTCGTTGCCGCTGCGAAGCAGAGGGCTGCCGCCGCAACACCGGCGGAGAGGCGGGATAGGCGTCCGAAAGCTGTCATCTTTGTTCTCCCTTTGGGTTTTGTCGGTCTCCGCCGCGGTGCCGAAGCGGAGGGTTTTCGTGCCGCCCGCAAGAGGCGGCCGATTTTCTTGGCGGTCAGGCGGGCTTTTCGTTTGTCGCGCGTGCCGCGATCCGTGACGGCTTGAAGAAGCCGCGGAATGTCTCTGCGAGCGACGGTGTGGCGACGGCCTTGCGCTCGGCGAAGGATTGCGTGATCCGGTCGAGGATGATCGCGAGAATGACGATGCCGATGCCGCCTTCCATCGCGGTTCCGACGTCCAGCCGGCCGAGGCCCGTGTTGACGGTGAGACCAAGACCACCGGCGCCGATCAGCGCGGCGATGACCGCCATGGACAGCGCCATCATCAGGGTTTGGTTGAGGCCGGCCATGATCGTGCGCATGGCGAGCGGAAGCTGCACTTCCCACAGAACCTGAGACGGCGTGGAGCCGAACGCATAGGCCGCTTCGACAAGATCGGCCCTTACGCCGCGAATGCCGAGATTGGTCAGCCGCACGATTGGCGGCAGTGCGAAGATGATCGTCGCAATGACGCCGGGCACCGTGCCGACGCCGAACAGCATGACGATCGGAACGAGATAGACGAAGGGCGGGATGGTCTGCATTACATCGAGGATCGGCCGCATGATCGCCAGGAACCGGTCGCTGCGGGCTGCGAGAATGCCGACAGGCACACCGATGACGGCGCAGAAAAAGACGGCCGTCACGATCATGGCAAGCGTCGTCATCGTCTGGCCCCACACCCCGATCAGGTCGAGGAAGACGAGCGCCAGCGCCGTGAAGATTGCGACGCCACGGCCCGCCGTACGCCAGGCGATGAAGGCGAGGATCGCCGTGAACACGAGCATCGGCATCGCATTCAAAAATCCGTCCAACCCATCGAGAACGAAGGAAATCGGCGCCTGGAGGGAGCGGAAGAACGGCCGGAAATTGGGAACGAGCCAGTCCTTGACGGCGGAATCGACCCAGTCGCCGAAAGGAATTTCAAAAAGGTCGGATGGGCTGAACATGCTTCAAGCCTCCCACTGTCTTGTGCGCGGTTGAGCCATCTCAGGCAGTTGCAGCGCGTGTTGGCGCAGTCTCATGCTCTTCACCGCGCACCAGCTGCTGGAAGATGTCGCCCGGCTCGACGATGCCGATAAAGGCGCCCGTTTCATCCACGACTGCAATTGGCAGGCCAGCTGCTGCCTTGCCGTAAAGCTCGTGCAGGTGCGCATCGGGCGTCACCGTCGCGAAATCAGCGTCGAGATGCTGTGCCAGCACGCCTGTGTCTGCCGTTCCAGAAAGGCCGCGATAGAAGACCTGTCCGCGCAGTGTGCCATTTTCCGTGACGAAAAGCGCGTCCACGCTTTCGGCTTCCATGCGCGCCAGCGCATCCGAGACGGCGGCGCTGATTTCGATGGAAAGCGGCGGGCGGGCGATGGCGGCGACCTCGAAAACACGCGAGCGGTCGATGTCCTGGGTGAAGGCGCGCACGTATTCGTCGGCCGGTTCGCCCACGATCTCCTCCGCAGTGCCCACCTGCACGAAGCTGCCATCCTTCATGATGGCGATCTTGTCGCCCAGGATCAGCGCTTCGTTCAGATCGTGCGTGATGAAGATGATCGTCTTCTTCAGGCTGCGCTGCAGTTCCAAAAGTTCCAACTGCATATCGCGGCGAATGAGAGGATCGAGCGCACCGAAGGGCTCGTCCATCAAAAGGATCTCGGGCTCGGTCGCCAGGCCGCGCGCCAGACCGACTCGCTGCTGCATGCCGCCGGAAAGCTCTTCCGGATAGCTGTCTGCGTAGGTCTCCAGGCCAACTTGGGCCAGCGCCTTCAACGATCGTTCGCGCCTTTCGGCAGCGGGCAGACCCTTCACCTTCAGGCCATAGGCGACATTGTCGATGACGGTTTTGTGGGGGAACAGGGCGAAGTGCTGGAAGACCATCGCGACCTTTTCGCGCCGTACCTTGCGCAGGGTCTCGGCCGAGCACGACGCCACGTCGACGCCGTCGATCATCATCTGGCCGCGCGTCGGTGGGATCAATCCGTTGATCATCCGCACCAGGGTGGATTTCCCGGAACCAGAGAGGCCCATCACCACGAAGACTTCGCCCTCGGCGACCTCGAAGCTCGCGTCATTGACGCCGATCGTGTGGCCCGTTTCGGCGTGTATGTCCGCCTTGCTATTGCCCTTGCTCACCATTTCGAAGACCCGTTCGGGCTCGTTTCCAAATATCTTGAAGATATTTTTCGCTTCTACTTTGTTCGCCATACCGTCCGTTAAAGCTTTTCCCAAGAGGGATTTCAATACAAGTGGATGAAACCTCGAATAATGCGCAGTGATGCGAAGTGCAGATCAGCAGGACGCGGCCTGGCGGAGGCTATAGGGGAGTAGTTGGCGCGGAACCTAACGCCTCTATTCCATCCTGGCAACCGACGGACACGATTTTTATCAATTCGGAACATAATGTTGCAGAAGGAGGGCGCGCGCGCCATGCGGAATGCGGCCTGCCGTGTCGCAAACAGGCCAAAAAATGACGCGTGCGTTTCCAAACGTTCCACTGATGCCGTCGGGTTCTATGGTTAACGCTTTGTTCAGCGCGCCACGGCATTCTCACCCTTGGGTTGTTGGCGCGGCCGGCTCGATTGTGGCCGGCAATTGCGGGGGTTGTGCGTGGGGTCTGCTGAAGGTGATCTCGATAGGGACGTTATCGAGCGCGGCATCGCGCACGTGGCGCAGATCAGTCCGCTGATCTACGTCAAGGACGGCCAGATGCGCTATCGCGGTGCCAGTCAGTCGTTTCTCACTGCATTGCGCATGTCCGAGATGCCAAGCAGCGATCCGGCTTTCGGCGAAGACGGCTATGACCGCGAGCGTGACGAGGCCGAGCGTCGTTGCCTCGTATTCGGCAAAGTTCAACGTCTGTCGATGGTGTGCCCGGATGGGGTGAGGCGCGTGCTGACCCTGTCTCGGATCAAGTGCACGGACGGGTCGCTGTTCGTCGTTGGTCATGACCCGAGGATAGAACCGCTCGCGCTGCTTCAGGATGTCGGGTCGGCGTCGGTTCCCGTGGCGGATCAGTCCGGGGAAATGGACGATCTTCGACAGGTCATCGAGGCGATGCCGATGGCGGTCGTCGTGGTCGACCAGAACCTGACGATCGAACTGATCAACGGGCGCTTCTTCGACATCTGGCGCCTGGAGCCGATCCTGCTGCTGGGCCATCCGTTCCGCAAGCTTATGGACCTCAATCGCGGCAACGGAATCTACGACGTCGTCGACGCCGACTGGGAAGGTTACGTCGTTTCCAGAACCACCGAAATCAGGCAGGGAGCCGTCGCGCCGAGGGAGTTCAAGCGGCAGGACGGGGTCGCCTTGATGTACTCGGTCACGCCGCTGTCGAACGGCCGCCGCATGATCGGCTACTACGACATCAGCGAAGTGCGTAGGCACCGGGAACGCGCCGAAGCGATCAACGCCAAGCTTCAGGAAACGGTCCGCCTGCTTGACGACGCAGCCGAGGCCATGGCGCAGGGCCTGCTGATCTATGACGCGGACCAGATTCTCTTCACGAACGACCGCTTCTACGAATTCCTGGACGTTCCGCGCGACCTCGTCGGACCAGGCAAGCCATGGAAAAACTTGATCCATTATTGCGCCAAGCGCGGAGACTATGGGGACGGGGAGGAGGCGGAGAAGGCGAAAGCCTATATTCTGGAAAGCGCCCGCGAAGGGCAGTTCCACCAGATGGAACGAAAGGGCCGCGACGGTCGCTGGCTCCGCATCGACGGAAAGCCTACGGCTGGCGGGCTTACCGTCGTCACCTATTCCGACATCTCGGAGCTGAAAGCACGCGAAGCGGAGCTGCATCAGCTGGTCGTCAAGGCCGAAGCCTCTGACCGAGCGAAGTCTGAATTCCTCGCCAATATGAGTCACGAAATCCGCACGCCCATGAACGGCGTGCTCGGCATGGCGGAGCTTCTGTCGAAGACCGAACTCGATACGCGCCAGCGCACCTATTGCGACATCGTCATGAAATCGGGCAACGCGCTGCTGACGATCATCAACGACATCCTCGATTTCTCCAAGATCGAAGCGGGCGCGATCTCGCTCGAGCAAGCCCCGTTCAATGCGCGGGATGCGGTGGAAGACGTCGCCGGCCTGCTGGCAAAGGCCGCGGCCGAGAAGGACCTCGAGCTCGTGGTGCGCGTCGATGCGGCCGTGCCGGCCATGCTGGTTGGGGATTCGGGTCGCTTCCGTCAGATCGTGATGAACCTGCTTTCCAACGCCATCAAGTTCACCGAAGAGGGACACGTCCTGATCTCGCTCGCGGGCGGCAATCTCGACGATAAAGCCGAACTGGTGTTGACCATTGAGGACACGGGGCTCGGCATCCCGGCGGACAAGCGCGACAAGATCTTCGAGAAGTTCAGCCAGGTCGACGGATCGTCGACCCGCCGACACGAGGGCACCGGTCTCGGTCTCGCGATCACGACCCGTATCATCGAACTGATGGACGGCACGATCTCGCTGGAAAGCGAAGAAGGCCGCGGTTCGACCTTCCGCGTGTGCCTTGCGTTGCCGATCGCCGAGACGGCGCAGGCGCCTGCGCCGCCGCCGGCGTCGCTCGTCGGTGCGCGCGTATTGGTGATCGACGACAACCAGGTGAACCGCGATATCCTGAGCGCGCAATTGCAGGACTGGCAGTGCGATGGCTGTGCGGCTGTCAGCGGAGCCGAAGGGCTTCAGGTGCTCAAAGCCGCAGCCGAGATGAACGTTGCCGTCGACTGCGTCATTCTCGACCATCACATGCCGGGCATGACCGGGCTGGAGATGGCGGCGGCAGTGCGCCTCGATCCTGCGCTCATGGATACGCCGATCATTCTCCTCACCTCGGTCGACGTCGATCCGAGGCGCTCCGACATCCAGCGGCTTGGCCTCGTGTCCGTGCTGACGAAGCCCGCGCGCGAGGCACATTTGGCGGCCACGCTCGGTGAAGCCCTGGCACGCTCGAGACCGAGCGCTCCGGCGCCTGAACTGCGGTTGCCGGTGCATGCGGTGCAAGAGCAGCCAGCAGTACCCGACGAGGTTAGACCCGAGACGATTGCGCCGGCGTTCACGTCGCAGTCCGGGGCGCTGTCGCTCGATCTTTGGATCGACAATGATGGCCTCGCCGAATCGGTTGCCGGAATCGGGGCTGCGCTTGCTTTCGACGACGAAGAGAATGACGGCCATGTCGACCGCCAGATCGCGGCCAAAGCGCAGTCGTCGGGCCGGCGCCTGGAAGAGCAGGCGACCCGGCTCGACGTGCTGGTTGCGGAAGACAACGAGGTCAACCAAATCGTCTTCAGTCAGATTCTCGACGAACTCGGCGTGGTCTACCGCATCGTCGGCAATGGGGCGCTGGCGGTCGCCGAATTCGATCGCGCCGTTCCGCGGCTGATCCTTATGGACGTGTCGATGCCCGTGATGAACGGCCATCAGGCGACGCAGGCAATCCGTGCGCGCGAGCGGCAGAGCCGCGGCCATGTGCCCATCATCGGCGTCACCGCCCATGCCCTCAAAGGCGATCGCGAAGCCTGCCTGCAGGTCGGCATGGACGATTACATCTCCAAGCCGATCAGCCCCGACATGCTGGAACGCAAGATCGGCGAGTGGCTCAAGGACGACGCGAAGGCGACCGGCTGAGATTGCGCTTCACGCCGGCCGCGTGCCTGCGAGCATCTCGCGCTTCATGCCGTGACCGGGGAGCCGCTCGACGGTGAACCCCGCCACCTGAAGATTGCGCCGCACCCAGCCGGCCGCGGCGTAGGTCGCAAACGTACCGCCCGGTCTCGTCTTCTCAAACACCTGGGCGAGAAGGTCCGTCGACCACATGTCGGGATTGCGGGCCGGCGCGAAGCCGTCGAGATACCAGGCATCGACCGTGCCGTTCCACTTGCCAAGCCGGTCTGCGGCATCGCCGATCATGAGCTGCAGTTGAAAGCCATCGTCGAGATCGACGACGAGATCCTTCAGCGGTTTCGGATTTGGCCAAGCTGCGAGGAGGGCCGCAACCTCAACTGTAAGCTCCGGCCAATTCGCAAGGGCGCGCCCCAGCGTTTCGCCGTCCAGGGGAAATTTCTCGAAAGAGGTGAAGGTCAGATGCTGACCCTCGCGGCGTGAGGCTTTCCAGGCCTGCCATGTCGTCAGCATGTTGAGACCCGTGCCGAAGCCGAGTTCAGCTATTTTGAAATCGTCCGCACCCTGCCATCGCGCTTGAAGCCGGTTGCCGCCGGGGAAGACGTGACGGGTCTCGGCAAGGCCGTTCTCGCGCGAGTAAAAATGATCGCCAAAGCGGGTGGAAAAAGGCATATCGCCCTCATGCCACACGATCTCGTCTTCACGTTCTTCACCCATCGATCCGCTTCCATGCCGCGCTCTCTCCGCGACGTGCGTAGCGCCAATTAAAGCGCTGATGCAACGGGCACGGTCAGCTTCCGGCAGCGATCAGCGATGCGATCTTCTGATCGCAGGCGGCGGTGTCGTCGGGCTGTGGATGGCGCGCCTTGCCAGCGACCAAGGCCTGTCGGTGGTTCTCGTGGATGCCGGCGCGATCGGTGCGGGTGCCAGCGGCGGCATTCTCGGCGCGCTGATGCCCCATGCACCGGAGCGCTGGAACGGCAAAAAGCAATTTCAGTTCGAAGCGCTTTTGTCGCTGGAGCCGGCGATTGCCTGTCTCGAAACGGAGACAGGACTTTCCACCGGCTACGGGCGCATCGGCCGGCTCATGCCGCTTGGCGATCAGCGCCAGCTTGAGCGGGCGCGCGAACGGGAGGACGATGCCGCCCGAAACTGGCAGGGGGACGGCCGCAATTTTCACTGGACGGTCCATTCGTCCGCGACTGAGAACGAATGGCTGGTGCCGGATGCCGCTCCGGCCGGCGTCGTCTTCGACGATCTGAGCGCAAGGCTCGATCCGCGACGCCTCTGCGCGGCCCTGCGAACAAGCCTGGAAGCGCGGCCGAACGTATCGATGATCGAGCATGATGGCCTGCGGCATTGGCAGGCGAGCAAAGCTGAGCTCGCAAGCGGCGCTGTAGTGATGGCCGACCGGCTGGCCGTCACGGCCGGTCATGAAAGCTTTCCACTGCTATCGGCGCTTTTTCCGCTTCCGGCGGAACTCGGCATGCCCGTCAAAGGCCAGGCGGCGCTTCTCGATGCCCGCTGCGATCCCGGCCAGCCGCTCATTTTCGACGATGGCGTCTACATCGTTCCCCATGCGGATGGTTCGGTCGCGATCGGCAGTACCAGCGAGAACAGCTTCGACGCGCCGTTTTCGACCGATGCCCAACTCGATGGTCTGCTCGATCGGGCGCACGCGCTGTGTCCGCGGCTTGCCGATGCGCCGGTGATCGAACGCTGGGCCGGGCTTCGCCCGCGGGCGATCGGTCGTGATCCGCTCGTCGATCTCGTGCCGGGTGACACGAAGACGGTGATCGCGACGGGCGGCTTCAAGATCACGCTCGGCATTGCCCACGCCATGGCCAAGGCGGCGCTGGACCGGCTGCTCGGTCGGCCGGTCGAATTGCCGGAGAGCTTCTCGATCGATTATCATCTTGCCAAGACGGCGCGGATAAAGCGTTGAACGGCGCGGCGAGCACGCTGGCAATCAACGCTGCGGGTGATAACGTCCGCCCAAAGAATGAAGAATCTCAAGATGACCACCGAACCTTATCCCAGAGACATGATCGGCTATGGCCGGACGACGCCCGATCCGCGCTGGCCCGACGGCGCGCGCATCGCCGTGCAGTTCGTCGTCAACTACGAGGAAGGCGGCGAGAACGCGATCATCCATGGCGATGCCGCGTCGGAAGCGTTCCTCTCGGAAATCGTCGGCGCGCAGGCCTGGCCCGGCCAGCGCCACATGAACATGGAATCGATCTACGAATACGGCTCGCGTGCGGGCTTCTGGCGGCTTTGGCGCATGTTCTTCGAGCGGCGGATGCCCGTCACCGTCTACGGTGTCGCCACCGCGCTGCAGCGCAATCCGGAAGCGGTAGCGGGCATGAAGGAAGCCGATTGGGAGATCGCATCCCACGGCCTCAAATGGATCGACTACAAGGATTTCACGCTCGACGAAGAGCGCCGGCACCGCGACGAAGCGATCCGCATCCACACGGCTGTGACGGGCGAACGGCCACTCGGCTGGTATACGGGCCGATCGTCGATCCATTCGACGCAACTGGCGATGGAGGAGGGCGGCTTCGTCTATTCCTCCGATTCCTACGCGGACGATCTGCCCTATTGGGTCGATGGAGCGAATGGCGACCATCTGATCGTGCCCTATACGCTCGACGCCAACGACATGCGCTTCGCGACGCCGCAAGGGTTCAACACGGGCGAGCAGTTCTTCACCTATCTCAAGGACAGCTTCGACGTTCTTCATGAGGAAGGCGGGCAGGGTGCGGCCAAGATGATGTCCATCGGTCTCCACTGCCGTCTCGTCGGCCGCCCGGGGCGGGCGGCGGCCCTTGCGCGGTTCCTCGACTATGTCGCGGGCCACGATAAGGTCTGGGTCGCGCGCCGCATCGATATCGCGCGCCATTGGCACGCGCACCACAAGAGGCAGCCGCGATGATCGACAAGGACGCATTCGTCGAGCGCTACGGCGGGATCTTCGAACATTCGCCCTTCGTTGCCGAGCGTGGATATCGGCGTCTTGCGCCCGACCAGGCGCTGACGGTCTCGACCGTTCATCTGGCGTTGTGCCAGGCGTTCCGCGCGGCGAGCACGCAGGAGCGGCTGGACGTCCTGAAGGCCCATCCGGATCTCGCAGGCAAGCTCGCGATCTCGGGCGGTCTCACCGAGGCTTCGAAATCCGAGCAGGCTGGCGCAGGCCTCGATCGGCTTTTGCCTGAAGAACATGCGCGCTTCACCGAACTCAACGATCGCTATCAGCGCGAATTCGGCTTCCCCTTCATCATCGCGGTCAAGGGGCTCGGCAAGGACGACATCCTGCGGGCTTTCGAGAAGCGCATCAAGAACACCAAGCCGCACGAGTTTGCGACCGCCTGCAACGAGGTGGAGAAGATCGCACTGCTCAGGCTCAAATCCATGCATCCGGAGAGTTGAATGACGAACGAGCATGCCGTCCTCGAACGCAACGAGGACATTCCTGATTTCGTCCGCGGCACCATCAACCTGGCCTCCGAGCGGCTTGGGGCGATCGGGCTTTCCACGTCCGACGAGTTCTTCGCGCCGCTGTCGCGCATGCTGAAGGATGAGCCGGCGGTCTTCCTGCCCGGCGAATACGACGACAACGGCAAGTGGATGGACGGCTGGGAGTCGCGGCGCAAGCGCGTGCCTGGCCATGACTGGGCAATCATCCGGCTCGCGATGCCCGGCCGCGTCTTCGGGTTCGACGTCGATACGAGCTTCTTCACCGGCAACTACCCGCCGCACGCCAGCATCGAGGCAGCCTATGTCGAGGGCGGCGATCCGGACGAGGCGACCGAGTGGGTCGAGATCCTGTCGAAGACGGCGCTCGGTCCGTCACAGCATCATTATGTCGAGATCGACGATCAGGCCAAGCGCGCCGATGTGTGGACGCACCTGCGTCTGCACATCTATCCCGATGGCGGCGTTGCACGCCTGCGCGTCTTCGGTGCCGCCCATTTCGACTGGGATCGGGTCGATGCGTCTGCAGAGGTCGATCTCGCCTATATCTTCCATGGTGCCCGGGCGCTCGCCTGGTCGGACGCCCACTACGGTTCGCCGGAACGGATGCTTGGACCCGGCCGTGGCATCAACATGGGCGATGGCTGGGAAACGGCGCGCCGTCGCGGACCCGGTCACGACTGGACGATCCTGAAGCTCGGCCACGCCGGCACGATCGACCGGATCGTCGTCGATACCGCCCATTTCAAGGGCAACTTTCCCGACACCTGCGAGCTGATGGGTGCCTATCTGCCGGATCATGTCGGCGATTTCAGCGACGAACAGATCCGCGACAGCGAAGCCTGGAAACCCGTTCTGCCGCGCACCAAGCTGCAGATGGACCATGTCCACAGCTTCACCGGCGATGCGGTGCAGGCAATCGGGCCGGTGACCCATGTGCGCTTCGCGATCCACCCCGATGGCGGCGTGAGCCGTCTGCGGCTTTTCGGCACGAAGGCCTGAGCGCTTGGCTGCGCTGATCCTCACCGTCGAACCGCTGACGCGGGAGGCTTTCGCACCTTTCGGGTCGGTCATGGAGACCGAGGGAGCGGAACTGCGGCTCATCAATGGCGGCACGACCGAGCGCTTCCATCGGCTCGCCGTCAGCGACACGGATGCGGAAGGCCGCACGATCGTCAGCCTCTTTCGCGGGCAGCCACGGGCTTTTCCGTTTTCCATTGCCATGATGGAACGCCACCCGGACGGGAGCCAAGCCTTCTATCCGCTCGACAAGCGCGACTGGCTGCTTGCCGTCGCCGAGGATGAGAATGGCAGGCCCGCGCGGCCGCGTGTGTTCCGCGCGTCAGGCACGCAAGGCATCAGCTATGGTCGCAATGTCTGGCATCACCCGCTTCTGGCTCTTGATGAAATCAGCGACTTCCTGGTCGTCGACCGGGAAGGGCCTGGGCTCAATCTCAAAGAATACTTCTATTCCGAGCCCTTCGTCATCGAGGCGGCCGACTTGACGAAAAGGGATGCGCCATGAGCGAAGGCGGCCGACTGACCACCCATGTCCTCGACACCGCATCGGGACGTCCGGCTTCCGGCCTAGCGATCGAGCTGTTCAGGCTCGAAGGCTCCGAGCGCGTCCAACTCAAAAGCGTCACGACCAATTCCGACGGGCGCTGCGATGCACCGCTGCTCGCGGGCGAAAGCCTGTCGGCAGGAACCTACGAGTTGGTCTTCCACGCAGGCGACTATCTGCGGGCGCAGGCGCAGCCTCTTCCCGAGCCCGCCTTTCTCGACGTCGTGCCGATCCGTTTCGGCATCGCCGATGCCGGCGCCCACTACCATGTGCCGCTACTGATATCGCCGTACGGCTACTCGACCTATCGTGGTAGTTGATCCGGCGATCACAAAGGTCGTCCCCATCGCGGGGCGACCACGCCGCTTCAATGCATCAGCGCCGATTTGCCCGGCTCGCCGGCAACGTAGACTTCGCGGATGGCACGGTCGTCACCCATGGTCTGCAGCAGGAATAGCTCCTCCGAAAGCGTGGTAACCCGTTCCATCTTCAGCGCCATGGCGGGTGTCGCCTGGGCGTCGAGCACCACGACATCCGCTTCGGAGCCTTCGTCCAGTGTGCCGACCTGGTCGGTGAGGCCCAGCGCATCGGCATTGCCGCGCGTCATGCGCCATGCGCTTTCGAGTGGTGGCATGCGGTTGCCGGCCAGTTGCTGCACCTTGTAGGCCTCGTCCATCGTGCGCAGCATCGAATAGCTCGTGCCACCGCCGATGTCGGTGGCAAAGGCCGCGCGCAGGCCGGCCTTCTCCACGCGGCGCAGGTCGAAGAGGCCGCTGCCGAGGAAGAGGTTCGAGGTCGGGCAAGAAACGGGCACCGCATCTGCCTCCGCCAACGCGCCCAACTCGCGATCACTCAAATGGATGGCGTGGCCGAGAAGCGTGCGTGGTCCGAGCAGGCCATAGCGCGCGTAGATGTCGGTGTAGTCCTTGGCGCTCGGATAGAGCTCGCAGGCGAATTCGATTTCCGCCTTGTTTTCAGAAAGATGCGTCTGGATGTGAAGATCCGGATTCCGCTTGGCCAGCGCTTGCGCCATCTCCATCTGTTCGGGCGAGGACGTGATGGCGAAGCGCGGCGTAATGGCAACGAGGTTGCGTCCCTTGCCGTGCCAGCGGTCGATCACGTGTTGCGTGTCTTCGAACGACGATTGCGGCGTATCGGTCAAAGCTTCCGGCGCGTTGCGGTCCATCATCACCTTGCCGGCGATCATGCGCAGGTTCCTGCGGCTCGCTTCGGCGAAGAAATTGTCGGCGCTCGAGCGGTGCACCGAACAATAGGCGACCGCCGTCGTCGTGCCGTGGCGCACGAGTTCGTCGAAAAAGCGCCCGGCGATCCGCGCCGAGTGGATTTCGTCGTCGAAGCGCTGTTCCTCGATGAAGGTGTAGGTGTTCAGCCATTCCAGAAGTGAGCCGGCATAGGAGCCGACGACCTGCATCTGCGGATAATGGATATGCGGATCGATGAAGCCCGGCATGATGAGGTACGGCCGATGATCGATGACAGCCGCGTTCTCCGGTGCCATCGCCTTCACCTGCTTGAAGGGCCCGATCGCCTTGATGCGCCCATCCTGCATCAGAAGGCCGCCATCTTCCTCGTAACGGTAGCTTGTGTGGTCGTCGGCGGCTTCAGGTCTGCGCGTGAAGGAGAGCAGCCTTCCGCGCAGCAGGCGCGCGCTCATCGGTCTGCTCCATACGCAGCGCTTTCATACCAGGCGCTGATCAGCGAGCGCTCCGCTTCGGTCATCGCCGTCAAATTGCCGGGCGGCATGGCGTGGCTGCGGCCGGATTGCAGGTAGATCTCGCGGGCGTGGGCTGCAATCTCCGCATCTGTTTCGAGAAGAACGCCCTTGGGTGCACGGTGGATGCCTTCCCAGACCGGCTCTGCCGCATGACACATGGAGCAGCGTCCCTGGATGGTGTCGCGCGCCTCGTCGAAATGCACGTCTTCCGCGAATGCCGCGAAGGCCGGGGCCACAGCACCGGCAGCTTCGACACCGTCCTCCGTAACCTGGCGGGGGACGGTGGACAGCCACATGATGACGATGAAGATCACCAGCGTCACGATCCACGTCCAGGTCGGCGAGCCCTTGCGGGCGTGCTTGGTGTTGAACCAGTGCCGGATCGTCACGCCCATCAGGAAGACGAGCGAGGCGATCACCCAATTGTAGGCCGTGCCGAACGCCAACGGATAGTGGTTCGACAGCATCAGGAAGATAACGGGCAGCGTCAGGTAGTTGTTGTGTAGCGAGCGCTGCTTGGCCTGCAGCCCGAGGCGTGGATCGGGCGCACGGCCGGCCTTCAGGTCGGCCACCACGATCTTCTGGTTCGGGATGATAATGAGAAACACGTTGGCCGACATGATCGTCGCGGTGAACGCACCGAGATGCAGGAACGCCGCGCGCCCGGTGAAGAGCTGGGTGTAGCCCCAGGCCATGGCCACCAGCACGCCGTAGAGCACGATCATCAGGCCGGTCGTATGTTTGCCGATCGGAGACTTGCAGAGCTGGTCGTAGAGCACCCAGCCGAAGCCGAGCGAGGCTAGCGAGATCAGGGTCGCGACGGGTGCCGAAACGTCGAGGACACTGCGGTCGATCAGGTAGAGATCCGCGCCGGCATAATAGACGACGGCGAGCATCGCGAAGCCGGAAAGCCAGGTCGCATAGCTTTCCCATTTGAACCAGGTGAGGTGCTCCGGCATGGCGGCCGGGGCGACCATGTATTTCTGGATGTGGTAGAAGCCGCCGCCATGCACCTGCCATTCCTCGCCGCTCGCACCCACGGGCATTCCCGGGCGCTTCGTCAGGCCGAGATCCAGCGCGATGAAGTAGAAGGACGAGCCGATCCAGGCGATGGCGGTGATGACGTGCAGCCAGCGCACGGCAAAAGACAGCCATTCCCAGGCGATCGCGTATTCATACATGGTTCGACCCCGTTTATGCGGTTCCGATCCTTAGCGTGAGACGCTTGGGTGCGAAAAGGCCCTTGTGCAATGCATCAACCACCTTCGACGCCTGCTTGTGAAAGAATCCAGTTGCGGAAGGCGCGGATCTGCGGGGCGTTGCGGCGGCTTTCCGCGTAGACGAGCCAGTGGGTGGCTGTGTCGTCCGTGCAAATGATGTCGAAAGGCTGGATCAACTGGCCAAGCGCCAATTCGCTCGGATAAAATTCCGGCGTCAGAATGCCGACACCGATGCCGGCGATCGCCATGCCCGCTTCGAGCGCCTGTGCGCTCATCCGGTGGTCCGGTCGGTTCTTCAGCGCATCCGGGTCCAGACCCGCGGCATTCAGCCAGAGCGGCCACCAATGGTCGCGCGGCGCGAGGATCGGCAGCTTGAGGATATCGGCCGGCTCCTTCACGCCGCCGATCGTCTCGGCAAGCGACGGGCTCAGCATGGGCGTGAAGCGAACGTCCATCAGTTTGTGACGCGCAAGACCCGGCCAGGGACCGGTGCCGACCCTGATCGCGACATCGACCTCCTCACGGTCGAAATCGACGTAGGTGTGCGCGGTTACCAGCCTGACGGCGATGTCCGGATGGGCGAGCTGAAACGAGCCGAGTCGCGTTACCAGCCAGCGAGCCGCGAAAGTCTGCAGCGTGTTGATGACGAGCGTGCGGGAGGTATCCCCGTTGAGGCTGGCGACGGCCTCTCGCATCGTCGCAAAGGCTTCCCGTATCATCGGCGCGAGCCGCCCGCCCACATCGCTGAGCACGATCTGGCGCGGCTTGCGCAGAAAAAGCGGCGTGCCGACACGATCCTCCAGAAGCTTGATCTGGTAGCTGACTGCCGATTGCGTCATGCCGAGCTCGTCGGCGGCGCGGGTGAAGCTCATATGGCGGCTGACCGCCTCGAAGGCACGCAGTGCGTTCAGCGGCGGCAGCGGGTCCATGCATAAGGCCTCTTAATGGGCGCTTGCGATCTTCCCATTGGATCGCCGGCTCGTTTCCAGCCTATCGTCACGGCACATCATCGACAACCAGCAAGACAAAGACGAGGCCGGAGATTTGGTCATGGAACGGGTGGACATCGTCCGCGCGCCGCTTTTCGCGCGCCTTTTTATACGCATCAGCCGGGAGCTGTCGGCGCATCTTCAGCGCCGGCCACGGATCAGCCGAATTGATCCGTGTTCACTGCCCGAGGATCGTCTTCGGGATTTGGGACTGATGCAAGGCCGCCGGCGGCGTGGCGATCCGGACTTATTTTCCTGAAACGAGCACTGCGACGAGTTCCGCAGCGACCAGTGCGCCAATGATCTCTGGTCGCTTGTCCGAGAGCTTGGCGCCGATCGGGCAGGTGAGCGCTTGAAGACGTCTCGGGTCGCCGCCTTCCCGCCGGAACGCGCTTTCAAACGTCGCGCGTTTGGTGTCCGAGCCGATCATGCCGACATAGGCGGCGTCGTCTCGTTCCAGCGCAGCTTTGGTCACCAGAAAGTCGAGCGCGTGCTCATGAGTGAAAACGACGAAGGCGGAGCCGGCGGGCGCCGAAGCAACCACCTCTTCCGGCAGCGGCGTCAATGTAGTCTCGACGCTGGAGGGGAGATCGACGAGCGTTTCGGCCCGTGTCTCGACTATGATGGTGCGGAACGGCAGCAGGCTCAGCGCGTGCGCAAGGGCCCGGCCAACATGGCCGGCCCCGAAGAGATAGACATGGGGCCTCGCTTCCAGGCCAGCGGCGACGCGCTCGTGAACTTCTAAGTTTTCGGAATCGGTTAGCCGCCTGAATTCGAGCGATACATGACCGCCGCAGCACTGCCCGATTGCCGGGCCGAGCGGCACGTCGAGGCGCATGTCCGTCTGCTCGCCTGTTAGGATCGCCCTTGCATGATGTGTTGCGGTAAATTCGAGCTGACCGCCGCCGATCGTGTTCAGGAGCCGATCCTTGCCCACCAGCATCCAGGCCCCGGGCTCGCGCGGCACGGAGCCCTTAGCCTGACAGATGGTGACCAGCACTGCGGCCCCTTGCTCTTCGATGAAGCGCGAGACCGCTTCGGGCGTGATCATGCCGCGTCGGCTTGTTTCAATCGCTCGATCGCCATCAGCACCCGTTCCGGTGTTGCCGGAGCGTCGAGCCGCGGGCAGACGCGGTAGTCGGCTGTGCTCGCGACAGCCATCGACAGTGCTTCGAGGACCGAGACGGCCAGCATCAATGGCGGCTCGCCGACGGCCTTGGAGCGGCGGACGGCGCGCTCGGCATTCTCCGACCACTCGGCGAGGCGTGTGTTGAAGATCAGCGGCCGGTCGGACGCCAGTGGGATCTTGTAGGTCGAGGGTGCGTGGGTGCGCAGGCGCCCCTTGCCGTCCCACCACAGCTCTTCCGTCGTCAGCCAACCCATGCCCTGGATGAAGCCGCCCTCTACCTGTCCGAGATCGATCGCGGGATTGAGCGATTTGCCGACATCGTGGAGGATGTCGGTGCGTTCCACCTGGTATTCGCCGGTCAGCGTATCGATCGACACTTCCGAACAGGCAGCGCCATAGGCGTAGTAATAGAAGGGCCGTCCGGATCCCTTGTCGCGGTCCCAGTGGATCTTGGGTGTCTTGTAGAAGCCAGCCGCGGAAAGCTGCACGCGGGCGACATAGGCTTCCTTGACCAGTTCGGCAAAGGACATGGGATGGCCACCGACATCGACGCGGTTGGCCGAAAAGACGATCGATTCGGCAGGCACTTCATAGAAGTCCGCGGCAAAGGCGATCAGCCGGTCCTTGATGGTGCGCGCCGCAATCTGGGCTGCCATGCCGTTAAGATCGGTGCCGGAGGAGGCGGCCGTGGCCGATGTATTCGGCACCTTGCCGGTCGTCGTCGCCGTGATCTTCACCCGATCGAGATCGATCTGGAATTCTTCCGCCACGATCTGCGCGACCTTGGTGAAAAGGCCCTGACCCATCTCCGTGCCGCCATGGTTCAGGTGAACCGACCCGTCCGTGTAGACGTGGACGAGCGCGCCGGCCTGATTGAAGTGCGTCGCCGTGAAGGAGATGCCGAACTTCACCGGCGTCAGCGCGATGCCGCGCTTGATGATGCGGCTTTCGCGGTTGATGGCCAAGATTTCGGCCCGGCGCGCCTGATAGTCGCTCGAAGCCTCAAGCTCATCCACGACGCGGTGAATGACATTGTCTTCGACGGTCTGGTGGTAGGGCGTCACGTTGCGGTCGCCATCAACACCGGACGCGTCGTAGAAATTGGCGCGGCGTACCTCGAGCGGGTCCTTGCCGAGCGCGTAGGCGATTTCCTCGATCACGCGCTCACAGGCAACCACGCCCTGCGGACCGCCAAAGCCGCGGAAGGCGGTGTTGGAGACGGTGTTGGTGAAAAGCGGCGCCGAGACGGCTTTGACCGCCGGATAGTAGTAGGCGTTGTCGCAATGAAACAGCGCGCGGTCCGTCACTGGTCCGGACAGGTCAGAGGAGTAGCCGCAACGCGCCGCATAGGTGTAATCGATGCCCTGGATGCGGCCATCGGCGTCGAAGCCCACGTCGTAATCGACGAGGAAATCGTGCCGCTTTCCGGTCGCCACCATGTCGTCGTCGCGATCGGGCCTGACCTTCACGGCACGGCCGAAGCGCTTGGCCGCGACGGCAGCGACGACAGCAAAAATGTTGCCCTGCGTTTCCTTGCCGCCGAAGCCGCCGCCCATGCGGCGCACTTCCACCGTCACTGCGTTCGAGGGGACGCCGAGCACATGGGCGACCATGTGCTGCACTTCGCTTGGATGCTGGGTTGAGGAGAACACCTGGACATCACCGTCTTCGCCGGGAATGGCCATGGCAATCTGGCCTTCCAGATAGAAGTGATCTTGTCCGCCGATCCGCATCGTGCCGTCCAGACGATATGGCGCGGACGCAAGCGCCGACTGGACATCACCGCGCGCAAGCGTCAGCGGGGGCGTCACGAGTCGCGGATCGTCGGCCGTATCGAGAATATCGATGACGGGTGGCCGTTCCTCGTAGGAAATCTTGGCCTTGAGGCAGGCATGACGTGCCGCCTCGCGCGTTTCGGCGATCACCGCGAAGATCGGCTGCCCGTGGAAGAGCACCTCCGTCTCGGCGAAGACAGGTTCGTCATGAAGGCCGGTCAGGCTGATGTCGTTCTCGCCGGGTATATCGGCGCCCGTCAGAACGCCGACGACGCCCGGTGCTGCGCGCACCGCGTCGAGATCGACGGAAAGGATCGCGCCATTGGCGACGGTGGAAAGCCCGAGACAGCCATGGAGCGTGCCGATCGGTTCGACCATGTCGTCGATATAGACCGCTTCGCCGGTCACATGCTTGTGCGCGGAATCGTGGCGTTGCGAAACATGGGCGCCGCCGCGAATGGTGGCTTCCGCCTCGAAGGCTTCGCCGCGAATTGGCTTCATTTCGTTCATCGCGTCAGCCCTCCACCGCCGCAAAGCGCTTAAGGCTGGCAGTCTCGCCCTGTTGCTCGAGGAAGAAACGGCGCAGCAGGTTCTTGGCGGTCAGCATCCGGTAGTCACTGGAGGCGCGCCAGTCGCTCAAGGGCTGATAATCGCTTTCGAAAGCGGGCAGGGCGGCCTCTATCGTCTCGATGGTCCAGTCCCGGCCGATAAGCGCTGCCTCGACGTGGCGCGCGCGCTTCGGTGTCGCTGCCATGCCGCCGAAGGCGATCCGCGCATCGGTGACGCGCCCTGCTTCGATCGTCAGCTTGAAAGCACCGGCGAGCGCCGAGATGTCTTCGTCGCGTCGCTTGGAAATCTTGTAGACGGCGAAGGTCTCGTTGCCAGAAAGTTTTGGAACGTCGATCCGTTCGACGAACTCGCCGGGCTGCCGGTCCTGCTTGCCGTAGTCGATGAAGAACTCTTCGAGCGGCACCGTGCGGTGCGTCCCGGCATTGTTCAACGTGACGGTGGCGCCGAGCGCGATCAGCGGCGGTGGCGTATCGCCGATCGGCGAGCCATTTGCGATATTGCCGCCGATCGTGCCCATGTTGCGCACCTGATCGCCGCCGATCCGGTCGAAATAGGCGCGCATCGCCGGATATGTCTCCGACAGAATAGCGCTGGCATCGGTGTAGCTGACCGTTGCACCGATCCGGATGCCGCCATCCGTTTCCTCGATGGCATCCAGTCCTTCGACTTGCTTGACGAAGATCAGCGGCCCGATGGGGCGCATCTGCTTGGTGACCCAAAGGCCGACGTCGGTGGAGCCGGCCACGATCGTCGCCTTCGGGTTTGCGGCAAAGCTTTGCGCCAGGGCATCGATGTCTGCGGGCAGAATCAGTCTATCCGCGCCATCGCCCATGTCGACCGTCTCGCCCGTCTGCCATTCGGCCAATTGCGCACGCACCGCATCACGTTCCGCCTCCAGCGGATCGGCTGTCGTCTGGGAAATCTCGGCCATGGCCTCGGCAGCGCGGATAATCGGTTCATAGCCAGTGCAGCGGCAGAGATTGCCCTGCAGCGCCTTTTCGATCGTCGGCCGGCTGGGATGTGCATCGCGCATCCAGAGCGCATAGAGCGCCATCACGATGCCGGGCGTGCAGAAGCCGCATTGCGATCCATGGTGGTCGACCATCGCCTGCTGCACCGGGTGGAGTGTTCCGTCCTTCGCCTTCAGGTGCTCGATCGTCACGACATGGCAGCCGTCGAGCGAAGCGACGAAGCGGATGCAGGAGGTCATGGTTTCGTAGACCAGCGCGCCATCGCGGTTGAGGCGGCCAACGAGAACCGTACACGCACCGCAATCGCCTTCCGCGCAGCCTTCCTTCGTGCCGGTCAGGCGTCGCTCGAGCCGCAGAAAGTCGAGCAGCGTCTCGGTCGGACGAAGCGCGTTCAGCGTCACCGTGCGCTCGTTCAGGCGGAAGCGAATATGGGTGCGGGTGTTCAGGGTCATGGGTCAAGGAATCTTTGCGAAGCCTTCAGACTAGCCCAGCTCCAGGCGATGCGAAAGCGATTCCGCTTTTCGCCCTAGACGCCGGATCCCGCTAGATATTCGTTCTTCAGGTCCACCGTCGCCCGTTCACCCAGGTCATCGAAATGGCGCTCGAGCCACTCCATCGCATAGAGGCGGCCGCGGTCTCGCAGGTCCTGCAGGAAGCTCCACCCGAGTTCGAATTTCGATGCCACGTCGAGATCTTCGAGCGCATCGTCCGAGCGGATGGAGTGAACGAGAATCTTCTTCAGGCGATCCTTGTACTCGTCCTTCAGCCATTCCTCGTCGATCAGCCGTGCCACGAAGTCGATGGCCCGGAATTCCCGCACGAGCGAGGCATTGAAGGACACCTCGTTGATACGGTTCATGATGTCGGGCGCCGACATCGGGATTTCATCGCGCACCATCGGATTGATGTGAACGACCACGACGTCACGGCTCGTGCATTTATAGAAAAACGGGAATAGCGCCGGGTTACCGGTATAGCCGCCATCCCAATAGTGCTCGCCATCGATCTCGACGGCCTTGTAGATGAAGGGCAGGCACGCCGAAGCCATGACGGCGTCGAGCGTCACGTCCTCATTGGTGAAGACCTTGACCTTGCCAGTGCGGACATTGGTGGCGGAGACAAAAAGCTTCGTCGACTTGCACGCATGCAGTTTGTCGAAGTCGACGGAACGGGCGACGAGATCGCGCAGCGGATTGAGGTTCAGCGGGTTCCACTCGTAGGGCGAGAACATCCGCGTCAGATTGTCGAAGGTGTTGAAGGTCAGGGACGAATTCATCGAATACGGTCCGAGAAGCTTCTCCCACGGCAATTGCTTCACGGGCGAAAAGACCTCGCCGGCGAGGCTCATGTCGCGCCAGAACCGCTCGAGTGCCTCGCGTGCTCCGTCGCGGCCGCCTTCCATGTTGCCATATGCGTAGATGGCAGCGTTCATCGCGCCGGCCGAGGTGCCGGAGATGCCTTCAATTTCGATGCGGCCATCTTCGAGCAAACCGTCGAGCACGCCCCAGGTAAAGGCGCCGTGCGCACCGCCGCCTTGCAAGGCGAGGTTGACGGTCTTTGTGGCCGATCTCTTCGATGCGGGCGCCGACGGCTTGTTCTCGGCAGCAGGCGTGGGTTCTTCCAGCATCACTGAGCTGTCCAGCCGCCATCGACGGAAATGGATGTCCCGGTTATGGACCTGGCCGACGGTGTCGTCAGGAACAGCGCGATGTCCGCCACTTCCTCGACGCTGACGAATTCCTTGGTCGGCTGAGCCTTCAGGATCACGTTTTCCTTGACCTCGTCCTCGGTCATGCCGCGTTCGCGCGCGGTATCGGCGATCTGGCCCTCGACCAGCGGCGTCTCGACGTAGCCTGGGCAAATTGCATTGATCGTGATGCCGTTTTCGGCGGTTTCCAGCGCCACTGTCTTGGTCAGGCCGAGAATGCCGTGCTTGGCAGCCACATAGGCCGACTTGTAGGGCGAAGCGACGAGGCCGTGGGCAGACGCAATGTTGATGATGCGTCCGAAGCCGCGCTTCTTCATGCCCGGCAGCGCGGCACGGATAGTGTGGAACGCGCTCGTGAGATTGATCGCAATGATCGCATCCCACTTTTCGATTGGGAATTCTTCGATCTTGGAGACATGCTGGATGCCGGCATTGTTGACCAGCACATCGACCGCTCCGAATTCAGTCTCCGCGGACTGAACCAGTTCGGCGATCTCTTTCGGCTTGGTCATGTCGGCGCCGTTGAAGACGACCTTGCCCTTGGTCAGCTTCTGCACTTCGGCGACAGCGCGGGCCGCGTCGTCATCTTTTGCCAGACCGTTCAAAACGATGTTCATGTCGGCGCGGCCGAGCGCCTTGGCGATGCCGAGACCGATGCCACTGGTCGAGCCGGTGATAATGGCGGTGTGACGCTGTTCCATAGGCAAGTCTCCTTCGTGATTGTGCATTGCAACATATAAAGCGCGTCTTCTGTTCCTTCCAGTCTGCAGAGGCAAGGCATCGTCGGAAGATGAAAAAATGTGCACGCTTCACGCAATGTATATTTTCTGCTCATTTTCGGCTCTGCGCGCCCATATGATGTGCAATCCACAGCCTAATTGGCGAGGAGAGTCCGCCCTTGAAAGGGGCGAAATCCAAAGATGAACAGTCTCTTACCGAGCCCACGCAAGCCTTCAGGTGAGTTGGCACAGCGTTTGCTCGGTTTGTTGCGGTGCATTTCAAAACCGTTGGAGGGAAAACGGATGGCCGCTACCAATAAAAAATGGGTCATGATGACCGCAGCTACGGCGCTTGCAGCGTCGACGGCTTGGACGGGTGCCTTTGCTCAGGATGAAGGTCCGATCAAGGTCGGCATCCTTCACTCGCTCTCGGGCACAATGGCGATCTCGGAAACGACGCTCAAGGACGTCATGCTGATGCTCATCGAGCAGCAGAATGAGAAGGGGGGCGTTCTTGGCCGTCAGCTCGAGCCTGTGGTCGTCGACATCGCGTCGGATTGGCCACTCGCCGCTGAAAAGGCGCGCGAACTGATCGAGGTCGAGGAAGTTGATGCCGTGTTCGGTTGCTGGACATCGGTCTGCCGCAAGTCGGTCCTGCCGGTCTTCGAAGAGCTGAACTCGCTGCTGTTCTACCCCGTCCAGTACGAAGGCGAGGAAAGCCAGCGCAACGTCTTCTATACCGGCGCATCGCCGAACCAGCAGGCCATCCCGGCCGTCGACTATCTTATGAACGAAATCGGCGTCGAGCGTTGGGTGCTTGCCGGTACCGACTACGTCTACCCGCAGACCACCAACAAGATCCTCGAGCAGTATCTCATGGATGCCGGTGTTGCCGAAGAAGACATCATGATCAACTACACGCCGTTCGGTCATTCCGATTGGCAAACGATCGTGTCCGACATCAAGGCCTTTGGCTCGTCCGGCAAGCCGACGGCGGTCGTTTCGACCATCAACGGCGATGCCAACGTGCCGTTCTACCGTGAACTCGGCAATCAGGGCATCGACGCCGTCGACATCCCGGTCGTCGCCTTCTCGGTCGGCGAAGAAGAGCTCGCCGGCCTCGATACCGCTCCGCTGGTCGGCCATCTTGCCGCGTGGAACTACTTCATGTCGGTCGATACGCCCGAAAATGCGGAGTTCATCGAAGCCTGGCATGCTTTCATCGGCGACGAAGAGCGCGTGACCAACGATCCGATGGAAGCTCACTATATCGGCTTCAACATGTGGGTCGCAGCTGTCGAGGCGGCTGGCTCGACCGAGCCGGATGCCGTCATCGAGAACATCGTCGGCGTCGAAGTGCCGAACCTCACGGGCGGCACGGCCGTGATGCTTCCGAACCACCACATCACCAAGCCGGTGCTCATCGGCGAAATCCAGGACGACGGCCAGTTCGACGTTGTCTGGGAAACCGAAGACCTGGTCGAAGGCGATGCCTGGTCCGACTTCCTGCCGGAATCTGCGGTCCTGGAAGCCGATTGGACGGAGCCGGTCATGTGCGGCAACTTCAACACCGAAACCGAAACGTGCGGCAGCGGCTCCTGACATCCTTCCCGTCAGGTCCTCATACGCACGGGAGGCGGCTCAAGGCCGCCTCCCGTGCCTCCTAACTGGAACGCGTCGCCCTTTTGTTTCCTGCTGAAAGTTGCTTCATGACATTCGACCGTGCCATCGCACGTTGTGTCGCCGGATTGGCCTTCCTGCTGATGTCGTTGATCGCGGCATCCGCGCAGGAGGAAACCATTCCACCCGGCAGCCCTGCCATCGATCTGTTGCGCCAGTTGCCCGAAGGCAGCTTCCGCGATCGTGGCGAGGTGATCGGCGCACTCGCGGATACCGGCGAGGTGGCACTGGTGCCGATCCTGCGCGCACTGGAAGCCGGCAGCCTGTTCGTCGTCACCGATACCGGTCAGATCGTGACGACCGAAGCCGATGGCGACGGCGTGATCGCGACAGACGTGGTCACGGGCGAAGCCCTCGGAACGCTTGAACAGTCGGCTATCGAGGAAATTCGGGTCAACAATCTCATTCGCCGCGAAGTGCGCACGGCCGTCAGCCAGCTCACATTGATGAGCCCCAATCCCGCGCGCCGCATCGCCGCTGCGCGCGACATGTATGCCTCGGCCAATGCCGACAGCATCGCAACACTCGACGAAGCGCTTGCGGCCGAAGATGACGACGCCGTCCGTGCCGTCATGGAAGAAGTCCGTGCCGTCGCCGTCCTGCGCAGCGACGCCACGATGGAAGACTTCGAAGCTGCGGTCGAGACGATCGTCGCGCGTGGCGGGAGCCAGTCGATCGGCATTCTCCAAGGCGCGTTGTCGACTGCACCGGAAGAGCTGCACCCGCTGATCCAAACCGGCATCGCCGCGATCGAGCGCAATCTCGCCCTTTGGAACGTGGGCCAGAACATCTGGTACGGGCTTTCGCTCGGCTCGGTGCTGCTGCTTGCCGCCATCGGTCTCGCCATCACCTTCGGCGTCATGGGCGTCATCAACATGGCGCATGGCGAGATGGTCATGCTCGGCGCCTATACGACATTCGTCGTTCAGCAGGTGATCCGTACATCTTATCCCGAGCTGTTCGACTGGTCTCTCGCGATCGCCCTGCCTCTGGCCTTCCTTGTCACCGGCATCGTGGGCATCGCGATCGAACGTGGGGTGATCCGTTTCCTCTATGGCCGGCCGCTTGAAACGCTGCTCGCCACCTGGGGCATCTCGCTCATTCTGCAGCAGTCGATCCGCACCATCTTCGGCGCGTCCAACCGTGAGGTCGGCAACCCTTCCTGGATGTCTGGCGCATTCCAGTTCGGCGGGCTATCGATCACCAACAACCGGCTCTGGATCATCGTCTTCTCGCTCGTCGTCTTCGCGGTGCTTCTCTTTGTCATGAAGAAGACCGCGCTCGGCCTGCAGATGCGCGCCGTCACCCAAAACCGCCGCATGGCGTCCTCGATGGGCATCCGCACGCCCTTCGTCGATGCGATGACCTTCGGCCTCGGCTCCGGCATCGCCGGCCTTGCGGGTGTGGCGCTGTCGCAGATCTCCAACGTGTCGCCCAATCTCGGCCAGACCTACATCATCGACAGCTTCATGGTCGTCGTCTTCGGCGGGGTCGGCAATCTCTGGGGCACGCTGGTCGGCGCCATGACGCTCGGCGTCTTCAACAAATTCCTCGAGCCCTACACCGGCGCGGTTCTGGCCAAGGTACTGGTGCTCGTCGCCATCATCCTCTTCATCCAGAAACGTCCCCGCGGCCTGTTCGCGCTCAAGGGCAGGGCGGTGGAAGCATGATCACGCACGCCCTTCTGCGCGGTCTTGATGGCAAGGCTTGGCTCGTCGTTTCGATTCTCGTCGCGGTCGCGATCTTCGTCCCGGCCTCGAACCTGCTGCTCTCGCCTGATCATCCGCTTTATGTGCCGAACTATCTCGTCGCGCTCATGGGCAAATATCTCTGCTACGCGATGCTCGCGCTCGCTCTCGATCTCGTCTGGGGCTATTGCGGGATCCTGTCGCTAGGCCATGGCGCCTTCTTCGCGCTCGGCGGCTACGCGATGGGCATGTATCTGATGCGCCAGGTCGGCACGCGCGGCGTCTACGGCAATGCCGATCTGCCCGATTTCATGGTGTTCCTCAACTGGACCGAGCTGCCCTGGTACTGGTGGGGCTTCGACATGTTCTGGTTCGCCATGCTGATGGTGATGGTGGTTCCGGGTCTGCTCGCCTTCGTTTTCGGCTGGTTCGCCTTCAGAAGCCGGGTCACCGGCGTCTATTTGTCGATCATCACCCAGGCGATGACCTATGCGCTGCTGCTTGCCTTCTTCCGCAACGACATGGGCTTTGGCGGCAATAACGGCCTGACCGACTTCCGTGAAATCCTCGGCTTCTCGATCCGGGCGCCGGAAACGCGCGCGTCGCTCTTCGCAGCCACGGCAATCATGCTCGCCATCGCCTTCGTCGTCTGCTCGGCGATCGTCAATTCCAAGCTCGGCAAGCTCATGATCGCCGTGCGCGATGCGGAGAGCCGCACGCGCTTTCTCGGCTATCGTCCCGAATACGTGAAGCTCTTTGCCTTCGTCGTCTCTGCCGTTATCGCCGGCATTGCCGGGGCGCTCTACGTGCCGCAGGTGGGCATCATCAATCCGGGAGAATTCGCGCCGGCGAACTCCATCGAAGTGGTGGTCTGGACCGCGCTCGGCGGACGCGGAACGCTGATCGGGCCTATCATCGGGGCAATTCTGGTCAACGTCACCAAGTCCTATTTCACGATCGCCTATCCCGATCTCTGGTTGTTCGCGCTCGGCGCTCTCTTCGTCTTCGTCACGATCTTCCTGCCGAAGGGCATCCTCGGCATCGCCACCGGCTTGATGTCGCGTGTCGACCGTCGACGCGTGCCAGCCGAGCCCACCGCGAATGCGGCCAAACCGACACCGGCGGAGTGAGCCATGAATGTTCAGGCATCTCCAGACCGAGCGGAAGACCGGCCGCTGCTCTATCTCAACGGCGTTTCGGTCTCCTTCGATGGCTTCCGCGCCATCAACAACCTCTCGCTTTACCTAGAGCGCGGGGAAATGCGCGCTATCATCGGCCCGAACGGTGCCGGCAAGACGACGATGATGGACATCATCACCGGCAAGACGCGTCCCGACAGCGGCGAGGTGTTCTTCGATGGCACGATCGACCTGACGCAGCATGACGAGCCTGCGATCGCGACCTTCGGCATCGGGCGTAAATTCCAAAAGCCGACGGTCTTCGAAAGCCACACCGTCGAGGACAATCTGCTCATGGCGCTGCAGGGTGGTCGCGGTGTTCTCGGTCAGCTCTTCTATCGGCTGAGCCGCGACGACGCCGCCAAGATTTCGGAAATTCTCGAGACGACACGGCTCTCCGCCCGCCGCAATGATCTCGCCGCCAATCTCAGCCATGGCCAGAAACAATGGCTCGAGATCGGCATGCTGCTCGCGCAGAACCCGAAGCTTCTGCTGGTCGACGAGCCGGTTGCCGGCATGACCGATGCCGAGACGGAAGAGACGGCAAGGCTCCTTAAGGAGATCGCGCAGGACCATTCCGTCATCGTGGTCGAGCACGACATGCATTTCGTGCGCGAACTCGGCGTCAAGGTCAGCTGCCTTCATGAAGGATCGGTCCTGTCGGAAGGATCGCTCGATCATGTGAGCAAGGATCCACGCGTCATCGAAGTCTATCTGGGGCGTTAGGAGGAACCGATGGGATTTTGGCATGGATTGCGGGTGCTCATGCAACCTCTGCCGTCGACCGAACCGGCACGCATGGAGTTACGCCTGAGCGGGCTGGTGCCCGCGCCGCACGTCGTGTGGGCATCGCAGCCGAAGCGCGCGGCGAAAGATGAGGACGGTCGCGATGCTTGAGGTCGAGGGCGCAAGCCTCCATTACGGCGCAGCCCAGGCGCTGCGCGGCGTGTCCATGAAGGCCGAGCCCGCGAAGATCACCTGCGTCCTGGGTCGCAACGGCGTCGGCAAGACCAGCCTGATGCGCGCGATCGTCGGCCATCATCCGCTGAGTGCAGGCATCGTGCGGTTCGAGGGTCGAGAATTCGGCCGGCGCGCCGCCTATGATCGCGCGCGTTCCGGTATCGCCTTCGTGCCGCAGGGCAGGGAGATTTTCCCGCTGCTGACGGTTCGTGAGAATCTGGAAACCGGCTTTGCGCCCCTGAAGCGCGATCAGAAGACGATCCCGGATCACGTATTCGAACTGTTTCCAGTGCTGAACGACATGCTTGGTCGGCGCGGAGGGGATTTGTCCGGCGGACAGCAGCAGCAGCTGGCGATCGGCCGGGCGCTCGTCACCCGGCCAAAGTTGCTGGTGCTGGACGAGCCGACGGAAGGCATTCAGCCATCCATTATCAAGGATATCGGGCGGGCGATCCGCTATTTGCGCGACAACGCCGGCCTCGCCATCATTCTCGTCGAACAATATCTGGATTTTTGCCGCGAGCTTGCAGACGAGGTCTACATCATGGATCGCGGCGAAGTGGTTCATCAGGGGCCGGCGGAAGATCTCGATCGTCAAGACGTCCGCCGGCACCTGACCGTCTAAGCTATCGAAGCACGATCAGTTCGCGGCTTCGATGACGCCGCAGGCAATGCGGTCGCCGCTGTCGCCTGCCGGATCGGTCATGTAGTCGTCAGCGCCAGCATGGATAATGAAGGCTGCGCCATCGTCGTCCAGGATGACCGTGCCGGCGTCTCCTGAAAGGGCGATATCCGAGACGAAGAACTCGGCATGCGCGATGCCGTCTTCCTGAACATGCACGTTCGGCAAATCACCTGGATGTGGACCGTTGGGGTTCAGCACACCATGCTCGCCATCGCCGGAAACATGGCCGCCGGCCGATTCATGGCCACCTTCGGCATCGCAGGTGCCCGTCTCGTGCAGATGCACGCCGTGCGGTCCGGGTTCGAGCCCGCTCGCCTCGATCTCGATGATGACGATGCCAGTCGGCGTTTCGGTTAGCGTTACGGTGCCCTCGATGCCATCGCCTTCAAGCGTTGCGCTCGCGGTGACGAGGTCACCCGTTTCTTCCGGCATGCCTGTGGCATCCTGGGCCATGGCAGCCGGGGATAGCGTGGCCGCAAGAAATGTCGCGCACAAAAGCTTCTTCATCATCGTCTCCGTCAAAATTTTGGGATTGCAGGTATTGCGGGGGAGTGCCGGCTCGTCCGACAAAAAAGGCTGCCGCTCGAAAGCGGCAGCCTCTGAAGGTCGAGCGTGACCTACTGCGTCACGACCACTTCGCAGATTTCGACCAAGGCGCCTGTTACCGTGACGGCATCGGCACATTGCGTCAGAACGATCTGTTGCTCTTCCGGTGTCAGTGCCGAGAACGTCGTCATGATCTGGTCAGGCGCGACGGCTTCGGTGCGGGTGGAATCGGTGAAGAAATCATCGGAAGCAGAGCCGATATCTCCCAACACGCCCTCGGTTTCCACACCGGCGTCGACATCGACTTCCGTGTCGGCATCCAGTTCGCCATCGATATCGGCGTCTGTGCCGGTATCAGTACCCACGTCGGCGCCCGCATCGACGTCCGCGTCGACCCCGGTGTCCGTGCCAGCACCGGCGTCGGTGTCAGCACCTACGCCCGCGCCTGCGTCGCCGCCTGCACCTGCGTCGGCTCCTCCGGCATCGGCTCCGCCGCCGGCATTCGCGCCGCCACCGGCTTCAGATCCGGCGCCTGCGTCCTGGGCAAAGGTGGCACCTGTCATCAGTGCCAGGCTCATCGTGGATGCGAGAAGTAGCTTTTTCATTGCACTTCCTCCTTTTGTCGTTGTCCCTGTGCCACTCCAACGCCGGCTATCCTCGCCTGTTCCCCCGCCAAACGCAGGTTAGCGAGGCCTCACATTCTAATGCTCTAACGCTCGTCCGGCCTTCCGTGCGCGGTCGCATAGGTCTCGAGTGCCGCCATGGCCTTGACCAGATGACCGGTGGCCTCGGGGCCGATCGCTGATACGAGTTGAGCTTCATAGGCCTGGGCCATCGTCGACAGTTCGGCGAAGCGCAGCATGCCCTCGCGGGTCAGTTGCAGCCGTTCGACCCGTCGATCTGCGCCGTCGGTTTGCCGGTTGATCCATCGACGCTTTTCCAGCGAGAACACGGCGCGGCTGACCTTCGTCTTGTGCATGGACGAATGTGCGCCGATCGCCGTCGCCGTGATCGTGCCGAACTGGCCGATCGTGGCGAAGACGCGCCATTCGGGCCGCGTCATGCCGTGGCGCTCGCGGTAGAGCGCGGCAAAGTCGCGGCTGACGATCTCGGCGGCGCGCGCCAGGCGATAGGGCAGGAACTCTTCCAGTCTCAGGGTCGATGTCACGGTGATCTCTCCCGTTCGAGGCGGCGGCTTGATAGTTACAAAATAGAACGGTTACATCCGCAACGAATTTCACGTGGATGGGAGGAAACCGCCATGTCAGCGCGCTACATGCCGGGCTTCGGCAATGATTTCGAAACGGAATCGCTTCCCGGCGCCTTGCCCCAGGGCCGAAACTCTCCACAGAAGCCTGCCTACGGGCTCTATGCCGAACAGCTGTCGGGCTCGCCATTCACCGCACCGCGTGGCACCAATGAGCGGTCCTGGCTCTACCGCATCCGCCCGAGCGTGAAGCACACGGGCCGGTTTTCGCGGATCGACATGCCGTTTTGGAAGTCCGCGCCTTGTCTCGATGACCATTCGCTGGCGCTCGGCCAGCTGCGTTGGGACCCGGTGCCGGCCCCCAGTGAGCCGACGAACTTTCTGGCCGGCATCCGCACGATGACCACGGCGGGTGATGCGATCGGCCAGGTGGGCATGGCGGCCCACGCCTATGTGTTCGATACGGACATGGTGGACGATTATTTCTTCAATGCCGATGGCGAGATGCTGATCGTCCCTCAGGACGGCACGATCCGCATCTTCACCGAAATGGGCATCATCGATGTGGAGCCGCAGGAGATCGCACTGCTTCCGCGCGGCATGATGGCGAAGGTCTCGATCGTCGAGCCGGGCAGCGACGGCTTCGCCCGCGGCTATATCTGTGAGAATTACGGCGCGAAGTTCACGCTGCCGGATCGCGGGCCGATCGGTGCCAATTGCCTCGCCAATCCGCGCGACTTCAAGACGCCCGTCGCTGCCTACGAAGACAAGGAAACGCCCTGCAGGGTGACCGTGAAGTGGTGCGGGCAGTTCCATGTCACCGAAATCGGCCATTCTCCGCTCGATGTCGTCGCCTGGCACGGCAATTACACCCCGTACAAATACGACCTGCGCACATTCTCGCCCGTCGGCGCGATCCTCTTCGATCATCCGGACCCGTCGATCTTCACGGTGCTGACCGCGCCGACGGAAGAGGCGGGTACGGCGAATGTGGACTTTGTGATCTTCCCGCCGCGCTGGATGGTGGCGGAAAACACGTTTCGGCCGCCTTGGTACCACCGCAACATCATGAGCGAATTCATGGGCCTGATCACGGGCCAGTACGATGCCAAGGAACAGGGCTTCGTGCCCGGCGGTATGAGCCTGCACAACATGATGCTGGCGCACGGGCCGGATGCGCCGGGCTTCGACAAGGCCTCCAACACCGAATTGAAGCCGCTGAAGCTCGAGAACACGATGGCCTTCATGTTCGAGACGCGGTTTCCGCAGCAGTTGACCCGCTTCGCAGCGGAACTGGAGACGCTGCAGGACGACTACATGGATTGCTGGAACGGGCTCGAACGGCGCTTCGACGGAACACCGGAGGGCCGCTCTTCGTGAAGCAGCGCCTCGTTCTTCTGGGCACGAAAGGCGGTCCCGCCATCCGGCCGTTGCCGCAGGGCGGCAGCGGGCCGTGGCCGACGTCATCCCTGCTTGAAATTGCGGGGAGACGGATCGTCGTCGATTGCGGCCTCGGCGTCTCGCGCGGTCTCGTCGATGCCGGCGTCCGGCTGGCCGAACTCGATCTCTTTTTCATCACCCATTTGCATTCCGACCACGTGCTGGAACTTGGCCCACTCATCCACACCGCCTGGACGGCAGGGCTGAAGACGCCGGTGACCGTCTACGGACCGACCGGCCTTGCTGACTATTTTGCCGGCTTCTTTGCATCCATGCGGTTCGACATCGACCTCAGGATCGCGGACGAGGGACGCCCGGATCTCCGTGATCTCATCCGCGTCAAAGAGTTTTCCGAGGGCGTGGTGCTTGAAGAGAATGGGCTGAGGGTTACGGTGCTGCGGGTCGACCATCCGCCGGTGACCGAATGCTTCGCCTTGCGTTTCGAAGCCGACGGTGCGCTGATCGTCTTTTCGGCCGACACAGCCTATTTTGCCCCGCTTGCTGCCTTCGCTCGTGGCGCCGATATCCTCGTCCATGAAGCCATGCTGGCGGCCGGCGTCGACCGGCTCGTCGCGCGCACCGGCAATGGCGATCGGTTGAAGCAACATCTGATCGCCAGCCACACCATGGCGGAGGATGCCGGCCGCATCGCCACGATGGCCGATGTCGGTCACCTCGTTCTGCATCATCTCATCCCGGCGGACGATCCGGAATTTTCCGAAGCCGACTGGCTGGCGGCGGTGGCCGAGACGTGGGACGGTCGCATCACCATCGGCCGGGACGGCCTGGAGATCGCACTGCCGGCCGCAAAGGCCGAAACCGGGAGAGAGAGCGCATGAAACTGGCAACCCTGAAAGACCGCACGCGGGACGGCCGGCTGGTTGTGGTGTCGAAGGATCTGACGCTGTGTTCCGAGGTCGGCCATATCGCGCGCACGCTGCAGGCCGCGCTCGACGACTGGACCCATACCGCGCCGCGCCTGGAGCGTGTTTACGATGGCATGATGACGGGTTCGCAGCCGACCATGCGCTTCCACGAGCACGATGCCCATTCGCCGCTGCCGCGCGCCTACCAATGGGCGGATGGCTCCGCCTACGTCAATCACGTCGAACTGGTGCGCAAGGCCCGTGGCGCCGAGATGCCGGCAAGCTTCTGGGAGGATCCGCTGATTTATCAGGGCGGATCCGACAGCTTCCTGCCGCCGCGCGATCCGATCCGCATGGCAGACGAAGCGTATGGAATCGACATGGAAGGCGAGATCGCCGTCATCGTCGACGACGTGCCGATGGGGGCATCGATCCATGAAGCCCGCGCGGCGATAAGGCTCGTGATGCTCGTCAACGACGTCTCGTTGCGCGGCCTTATCCCCGGCGAACTGGCCAAGGGTTTTGGCTTCTACCAGTCCAAACCGTCATCCGCATTTTCCCCCGTGACGGTAACGCCGGACGAGTTGGGCGACGCCTGGGACGGCGGCAAGCTTCATCTGCCGCTCTTGGTCGATCTCAACGGCAAGCCCTTCGGCCGGGCCGATGCCGGCAAGGACATGACCTTCGATTTCCCGCAGTTGATCGCCCATGCTGCGAAGACCCGTGCATTGTCGGCCGGCACGATCATCGGCTCCGGTACCGTTTCCAACAAGCTCGACGGTGCGCCCGGCAAGCCGGTTAGCGAGGGCGGGGTGGGATATTCCTGCATCGCGGAGATCCGCATGATCGAAACGATTGCCGGCGGCAAGCCGCTGACGCCGTTCATGAAGTTCGGCGACAAAGTTCGCATCGAAATGAAAGACAAGACGGGCCACTCAATCTTCGGAGCGATCGAGCAGACCGTCGAAAAATACGAGAAGGAATAGATCCCGATGGCAAAAGCGTTCGCGTCGCAGGGCGACATGCCTGACAAGAAGATCTCGTTCACCGAGGTGGGCCGGGATCTCTGGGCATTCACCGCGGAAGGCGATCCCAATACGGGCGTGATCATCGGTGACGACAGCGTCATGATCGTTGATGCGCAGGCGACGCCGCGGCTGGCCAACATGGTCGTCGAAAAGGTTCGCTCCGTCACCGACAAGCCGATCAAGCACGTGGTGCTGACGCATTACCACGCCGTGCGGGTGCTTGGTGCCTCGGCGTACGCGGCCTCGGAGATCATCATGTCGGACAAGGCGCGCGCGATGGTGGTCGAGCGCGGCCAGGAAGACTGGGATTCGGAATTCGAACGCTTTCCCCGGTTATTCCAGGGCCATGAGAGCATCCCGGGCCTCACCTGGCCGACGCAGACTTTGGCGGGCCGTATGACGGTCTATCTCGGCACGCGCCGCGTCGATCTCATGCATCTCGGCCGTGCGCACACCGCCGGCGACATCGTCGCCCATGTGCCGGACGCCAATGTGATGTTTACCGGCGACATCGTCGAATATCACTCGGCCTGCTACTGCGGAGATGGCCATTTCGGTGACTGGGGCGGCACGCTCGACGCCATCAAGGCCTTCGATGTCGACGCGATCGCGCCTGGCCGCGGCGACGCGCTCGTTGGAAAGGCGCTCGTGGGCGAGGCGATCGAGAACACACGCGATTTCGTCGAAAGCACTTACCGTCCGGCAAAGCGCATCGCCGCACGTGGTGGCTCGCTGAAAGAGACGTGGGATGCGGTGCGCGCCGACTGCGATCCGAAATTCGCCAGCTACGCCATCTACGAGCACTGCCTCCCGTTCAACGTCGCCCGCGCCTATGACGAGGCCCGCGGCATCGACACGCCGCGCATTTGGACGGCCGAACGCGACAAGGCGATGTGGAGCGCGCTGCAAGCCTGAGGTTGGAGAGGCTTCAGGCTTAGGCGATATCAACCGCATATCGGGCAAACTGACTGTCCGAAGTCAGAATGGTCAAGCCAACCATTTTCGCTTGAGCGATGAGGAGACGATCAAAGGGATCGCGATGATAATGCGGCAAATCTTTCAAGGCGTCGATGTGCGCCAATTCGATCGGAAGAATAGAGAAGCCGGCGCTCTCGATCTGTTCGTTCAGCTTTGGCGGTGCCTCCAGCTTTCCCAGCGCGGTCTTGATGGCGATTTCCCAAAGCGAAGCAATGCTGACGAAGACCACCGCATCGGAATTGAGGATCGCCACGTGCTCTGCGGCGAGCTCCTTCGATCCATCGAGTGCCCAGATCAGAACATGGGTATCCGCGAGATAGGCGGTCACTTGACGTACTCGTCCCATTCAGGACCGAGCACATCGAAATCGTCTGCGATCTTGAACTGCCCCTTGAACGCGCCAATCCTTGGGAGCGTGCGAGCAGACTTTTCGGCGCTTAGCTTCACATATGGCTTGCCATGCCGCGTCACGACAATGTCCTCACCGGCGGCTGCTTTGCGCAGGATTTCCGACAGGTTCGCCTTCATTTCCGCAACGGTCACGTTCATGGCGAGCTCCGATTATTATGGCCATAATTTAGGTCGTAGTTGCCATCCCCGCAAGGTTGCCTGATGCCGACCTTTACCCACACGCCCTTCGAAGTGATCTGTCCGCCGGAGCTTGCGGGCGGTGAGGTGCCCGAGCAGTATCAGGTCGTCATCGTCGGGGCAGGGCCGATCGGTCTGGCTCTGGCGATCGATCTCGCGCTGAAAGGCGTGGCTTCCGTCGTGCTTGACGACAACGACGTTGTGTCCGTCGGTTCGCGGGCCATTTGCTGGGCGAAGCGGTCGTTGGAAATCTTCGATCGTCTCGGTGTCGCCGATCGCATGCTCGCGAAGGGCGTCACTTGGAAGGTCGGCCGGCTCTTCCACCGCGACCGCGAGGTGTACAATTTCGACCTGCTGCCTGAAGCCGGGCATAAGATGCCGGCCTTCATCAACCTCCAGCAATATTACGTGGAGCATTATCTGGTCGATCGGTGCCGGGACTTCCCAGATCTGATCGAACTGCGCTTTCGCAACAAGGTCGTGGCGTTGCGCCAGCAGGGAGATGGCGCGCGTCTTTCGGTGGAGACGCCCTTCGGCGCCTACGATCTAACCGCCGACTGGCTGATGGCTTGCGATGGCTCCAGGTCTGCGCTGCGCGACATGATGGGTCTGGAGTTCAGCGGCCGGCTGTTCGAGGAGCGCTTCCTCATCGCCGACATTCGCATGGACGACGATCTCTTCGCCTCCGGCGAGGCCGAGCGGCATTTCTGGTTCGAGCCGCCGTTTCACGAAGGGCAATCGGCGCTTCTCCACAAGCAGCCGGACAACATCTACCGCATCGACCTGCAACTCGGCTGGGATGCAGATCCCCTCGAAGAGAAACGCCCGGAAAAGGTTCTCCCGCGCATCCGGGCCATCGTCGGCGACAGGCCGTTCGGACTGGACTGGGTGTCGGTCTACACGTTTCAGTGCCGCCGGCTCGATCGGTTCGTCCATGACCGCGTCGTCTTCGTCGGCGACAGCGCCCATGTGGTGTCGCCCTTCGGCGCGCGCGGCGGCAATGGCGGCATGCACGACGTCGACAATCTCGGCTGGAAACTCGCGGCGGTCATCCAGGGCAAGGCACCGGAGACGTTGATCGAGAGCTACAATGAAGAACGTGTCCACGGCGCCGACGAGAACATTGCGCAGTCCGCCAACGCGACCAATTTCATGACTCCGAAGACGGAGATGGAGCGCATCTTCCGCGATGAGGTCCTTCGGCTTGCGGCTGACGCGCCCTTTGCCCGGCGCCTCGTCAATTCCGGACGGCTGTCGCTGCCCTGTTCGCTGGAAGGAATGTCGATGCAGACGGCATCCGGGGTAGACGCTCCCGTCAAACCGGGCAGTGTTCTGCCCGATGCGCCGGTGCTCAAAGGCAACCGATCGACTTGGCTGCTCAACGAAATCGGCGGCGATTTCTGCGTGCTGACCACGGAGCGGGACCGGCCGATTGCAAACGGCTTGCCGGTCATCCAGGTCGTGGCCGATGCCTCGGCCGGCGAAGACTGCCTGATCGATCTGGAGGGGCACGCCCTCAAACGGCTTGGACAGGGTTTCACCTATCTCGTTCGGCCGGACCAGCACGTCGCGGCAGCGTTTGTCGCGCCCAGCGCCGACGACATTGCCGTCGCCCACAAACGCACGCTTGGAGCCGGCCAATGACCGATCTTCTGCAAGACCGGCTCGGACCTGCCGGCGATCGCTTCTATGCCGAGCTAATGGCGGCGCAACGGACGCTCTCGACCGAAGAGGCACAGCGCTTCAACGCACGGCTCATTCTCCTGATGGCGAACGCCATCGGCGATGGCGAGACGCTCGCTGCGCTGATCCGCGAGGCCGCGCGACGCAAGGCGTGAAGCCTCTTCCGTTTTGGCGGCGGAGCGCCTATCCCTCGCGCTTCAAAGCATGAAGGGAGATTGCGCCATGGCATGGCAGCCGGCTGAAAACCGTTACGAAACGATGCGCTACAACCGTTGCGGCCGCAGCGGGTTGAAGCTTCCCGCGATTTCCCTCGGTCTCTGGCACAATTTCGGCGACGACACGCCCCATCAGACCAAGCGCGACATCTGCCGCCGCGCCTTCGATCTCGGCATCACTCATTTCGACCTCGCCAACAATTACGGCCCGCCGCCCGGATCGGCGGAAACGGCTTTCGGCGAAATCCTGCGGACCGATTTTTCCGGCTACCGCGATCAGCTGATCATCTCTTCCAAGGCCGGCTACGACATGTGGCCGGGGCCCTATGGCGAGTGGGGCAGCCGCAAATACGTGATCGCCTCCTGCGACCAGAGCCTGAAGCGGATGGGTCTCGACTATGTCGACATCTTCTATTCGCACCGGTTCGATCCGGAAACGCCGCTTGAAGAGACGATGATGGCGCTCGATCAGATCGTGCGCTCCGGCAAGGCGCTCTATGCCGGTATCTCGTCCTACAACGCCCAGCGGACGCGGGAAGCCGCAGCGATCCTCAAGGACCTCGGCACGCCGTGCATCATCCACCAGCCGAGCTATTCCATGCTCAACCGCTGGGTCGAGGAGGATGGGCTTCTCGATGCGCTCGATGATCTCGGCATCGGCTCGATCGTGTTCTCGCCACTCGCGCAGGGCATGCTCACGACCAAGTATCTGAAGGGCGTACCTGACGACAGCCGTGCCAGCCAGGGCAAGTCCCTGATGCCGGAGTTCCTGAACGACAAGAACCTCGCCAATATCCGTGCGCTGAACGAGATCGCCGAGAAGCGCGGCCAGACGCTGGCGCAGATGGCAATCGCTTGGGTCCTGCGCGGTGGCCGCGTCACCTCGGCGCTGATCGGCGCGAGCCGTGTGTCGCAGGTGGAGGATTGCGTGGGTGCACTCGCCAATCTCGATTTCACCGATGCCGAGCTTGCCGAAATCGACAGCCATGCCCGCGACGCCGATATCAATCTGTGGGCGGCATCGGCGGAGCGCAAAGGGCCTGCCCGCAGAAAGAAGTGAAGCGTCAGCTTTTGCTCAAGAAATGAGCATCGGCACCGGTTGTGTTTTATCGCAGCCGCTGTCACCAATCGTTGCGACGGTGCCTTGAGTTTCAAGGTGAAACGGGAAGCCGGTGAAAAGCCGGCGCCGCCCCCGCGACTGTCAGGGACGACGCCCCTTCATCATGCCACTGGTGTGCTTCTTGCATCGGGAAGGCGGAGGGGATTGGTCCCGAGCCAGGAGACCGGCCGTCAGCCACGCGGCAAAGCCGCATATACGACCCAAAGGTGGGGCGGAGGGCCCCGAAAGGACAACACATGCGTATCTTGACCACACTTGCAGCCTTCGCGCTTTCGACTGGGGTGGCATTCGCCCATACCGGTCATGGCAGCCATGACAATGCAAGTTTCACCTACGGTTTCATGCATCCGTTGGGCGGCCTGGACCATCTTCTTGCGATGATCGCCGTCGGCTTTCTGGCGTATCTCGTCTCTGACCGAACCAGCTCGAACCGGCCGCTCTGGCTCGTCCCGGCAGCCTTTGTCGGCGCCATGGCGATCGGCGGGATCCTTGGCGCTTTTGCATTCGACCTGCCGCTCGTCGAACTCGGCATCGGCCTGTCGATCGTCGCCATCGGCGCAGCCGCCGCTTTCGGCCGCCAGATGCCGGTCGCTGCGGCCATGGCTCTCGTCGGCTTCTTCGCAATCTTCCATGGTCATGCGCACGGCACCGAAATGCCTCAGGACAGCGCGGGGCTCGCCTATGGCCTCGGCTTCATGGCGGCAACGGCCCTTCTTCATGCTGCGGGCATCGCAGCAGGCCTCGGCATCGGCAAGCTGTCGCGCTCGCAGGGCGTGCTTGCAGCGCGCGCCGGTGGCGGCGTGATGGCGCTTGCCGGTGTCGCCATCGTGGCCGGCATCATCTGATATTTCGCCGGACTGCGATCAACGCGATCAGAGAAAAGGCCCCGGCAGCGCTGTCGGGGCCTTTTTTCGTCGGGGTTTCAATCAAACGTAGTAATCAGCTTTCTTCGCCGAGACATGTCGCGAACGACGTCGCCATGTTGCGCAGAAGCTCGAAGTAGAGATCAGGCCCGTCGGCGATCTCCGCGCCTTCCGGATCCAGCACGCCCGCCTTCGCATCTGTGCCTTCGATCACGACATTGACGATCCGAGGCTCGAATTGCGGCTCGGCGAAGACGCAGGCAGCATCGAGCTCGCTCACGCGCTGGCGCAGTTCGGAGATGCGTTCCGCCCCCGGCGCCACTTCCGGGCTGATCGTAATCGCGCCGGCGGCTTGAAGGCCGAACCGCTCCTCGAAATAGCGATAGGCATCATGAAAGACGATGAAGGGCCGGTCGGCAACCGGTTCGACGGTCGTGGCGATGTCGGTCGACAATTCGTCGATCCGCGACGTCAGGTCATCCGCATTGCTGCGATAGACCTCGGCGTTGTCCGGATCGGCATCAGACAGAGCCGTCACGATCGCGCCCACCATCAACTTCGCATTTTCGGGATCCAGCCAATAATGCGGGTCAGTCCCGGAGTGATCATGCCCGGCATTGTCATCGTCACCATGGTCATGCGCGGCGTCTTCTTCGTCGGCATGGTCGTGACCGTGGTCGTCGTGGCTATGTTCGTCATGGCCGTGGTCGTGCTCTTCGTCATCGTGTGCATGCTCATCGGCGTCATGGCCGGCTTCAGCGTGCTCGTCATGAGCATGGTCGTCGCCATGGTCTCCATGATCGTGTGCCTCGAAGGCGCCGCCTTCGCGGAATTCGAGCCGCGTCAAGCCTTCGGTCTGTTCCAGCGTCACCACGCGGGCATTGGCGCTCAACGTGTCGAGCGGCTGGTCGAGGAAGGGCTCCAGCCCCGGACCGACCCAGAACACGAGCGGCGCGTCCTGCAGCATTGCTGCATCCGAGGGGCGCAGCGTGTAGGTATGCGGGGAGGCGGCGCCCTTGACGAGAAGTTCCGGTTCGCCCACGCCTTCCATCACGCCCGCGACCAGCGAGTGGATCGGCTTGATCGACGTAACCACGCCGTCGAGCGCCAAAGCGGGCGAGGCTGTCAGAGCGGTCGCCGCCATGAACGCGGCGGCCGACGATGCGACGAGAGCGGAAGATTTCATGCTAGTCCCTCAGTTCAGTTGAAATCGTAATCTTATAACGTTTCTTGTGTAACCCTATAACGTGTGCCATATGCGGTGACAAGCGCCGAAATGGCGCATCGAAAGGGTTGATGGTGCAGCGGACAAACCTTGTGGAGATGAGCGGCGTCGGAGTTCGGCGCAGCGGGCGCTGGCTGGTGCGTGGCGTCGATCTCACCATTTCGCCGGGCGAGATCGTGACGCTGATCGGTCCGAATGGCTCCGGCAAGTCGACCACCGCCAAGGCCGCCATCGGGTTGATGAAGGCAGACGAGGGCACTGTCACGCGCAAGCCGGATCTTACGATCGGCTACGTTCCGCAGAAGCTCGCCATAGACTGGACGCTGCCGCTGTCCGTGCGGCGGCTGATGACGCTGACCGGAAGCCGTCCGCGCGCCGAAATCGATGAAGTGCTCGAGGCGGTGGGCATCGCCCATCTGGCCGATGCGGAGGTCCAGCACCTTTCGGGCGGCGAATTCCAGCGCGCCCTGATGGCGCGGGCCATGGTGCGCCGGCCGGATCTCCTCATTCTCGACGAGCCGGTTCAAGGTGTCGATTTCTCCGGCGAGATTGAGCTTTACGATCTCATCAAGCAGATTCGCGACCGTACGGGCTGCGGCATTCTGCTGATCTCCCACGATCTGCATGTGGTGATGGCAGAAACAGATACGGTCATCTGCCTCAATGGCCATGTCTGCTGCCGCGGCGCGCCGGAGATCGTGGCTCAGAGCCCGGAATATCTGCAGTTGTTCGGCGCGCGCGCAGCTTCGACGCTGGCGGTCTACAGCCATCGTCACGACCACACCCATCTGCCCGACGGCCGGGTCAAGCATGCCGATGGTTCGGTGACGGACCATTGTCATCCCGATGACGGCCATCACCACGATCATGATCATAGCCACCAGCCGCATGATCACGCCGAGAGCGCCCCGGCTCCGAGCCATGAGCATGGTCATGAGCACGAGCAGGGGCACAGGGGGCATCACCATGCTGGATGACTTCTTCATCCGCGCGCTGGTCGCCGGCATCGGCGTCGCCATCACGGTCGGCCCGCTCGGCTGCTTCATCGTGTGGCGGCGTATGGCCTATTTCGGGGATACCATGGCGCATTCGGCTCTGCTGGGCGTCGCCATCGCGTTTCTCCTCGATATCAACCTGATGGTCGGGGTCTTCGTCGTCGCTGCACTCGTGTCGGCGGCGCTGCTTCTGCTGCATCGGCGCCAGTCGCTGTCGACAGACGCGCTGCTCGGCATCCTGTCGCATTCGACACTGGCGCTTGGCCTCGTCATGGTCGCCTTCATGACCTGGGTGCGGATCGACCTGATGGGCTTCCTCTTCGGCGATATCCTCGCCGTGTCGCACACGGACATCGCCTTCATCTGGGGTGGCGGCGCGCTGGTGCTGGCGGGCATCGCCTGGCTCTGGCGCCCTCTGTTGGCCGCGACCGTCAATGCCGAGCTTGCCGAAGCGGAAGGCATGCATCCGGAACGCGCGCGCGTCGCCTTCATGCTGCTGATGGCGCTCCTGATCGCGATTGCCATGAAGATCGTCGGCATCCTGCTCATCACCTCGCTCCTGATCATTCCCGCGGCCACAGCCCGCCGCTTCTCAGGCACGCCGGAAATGATGGCCGTCATGGCATCGCTCATCGGCGTCGTCGCCGTCGTTTCAGGCTTGTTCGGTTCGTTGCAGTTCGATACGCCTTCGGGACCGTCGATCGTGGTTGCCGCGCTTGCCCTGTTCCTCGTCAGCCAGATCGCGCCGGTGGCTCGCAGATCCGGGCCACAGCCGCAGGAAGGAGGTCGCCGATGACCACCCATGTTCACGAACGTAAAATGAGCGACCTGACCAAGAACCAGAAACTCGTCTTCGATGCGCTGAGCAGCGCGGAGGGGCCCTTGAGCGCCTATACGATCCTCGACCAGCTTCGCGACGAGGGGTTTCGGGCGCCGCTGCAGGTCTATCGCGCACTCGACAAGCTGCAGGAACTCGGGCTCGTCCACCGGCTCGAAAGCCTCAATTCCTTCATCGCCTGCGCCCACCCCCATTGCGCAAGCCACGGCATGATCGGCTTTGCGATCTGCGAGAATTGCGGCCAGGTCGAAGAGTTCTCCGACGCCGAGATCGAAACGCGCCTCGGCACATGGATGCGCGAACGCGCCTTCAAGCCGCGCAAGACGACGGTGGAACTGCGCGGTCTCTGCGCGACCTGCTCCACCCACTGAGAACGCGCGGTCGCCATCCCGAGTGATCGAGCGTCGGGGTTGCTGATGGAACAATTATCACCGATATGTCCGTTGCAACTGGCTTCCTGGATGGAACGCCGCATTATCAATGCCCGATCAGGCAGGCCATGACCTACGCCCAGCATAGATTCGCGATCGCGCCGATGATGGACTGGACGGACAGGCACTGTCGCTTTCTCCATCGCCTGCTGACGAAGCGCAGCCTGCTCTATACCGAGATGGTCGTCGCCGACGCGGTGATCCATGGCGATCGAAACCGGCTTCTCGGTTTTGATCCGGTCGAACATCCCGTCTCCCTCCAGATAGGGGGATCGGATCCTGGGAAGCTTGCCGAAGCCGCTCGGATCGGCGCCGATTTCGGCTATGACGAGATCAACCTGAATTGCGGCTGTCCGTCGGACAGGGTGCAGTCCGGCACCTTCGGTGCATGCCTCATGCAAACGCCCGGGCTCGTCGCTCAAGGCGTGGCGGCCATGCGAAGTGCCGTCTCGATACCCGTCACGGTGAAATGCCGGATCGGCGTGGATGACCAAGACCCGGAACAGGCGCTGGATGCGCTCGCGATGGCCGTTCTGGATGCCGGCGCAGATGCGCTTTGGGTGCACGCCCGCAAGGCCTGGCTGCAGGGGCTCAGTCCGAAAGAAAACCGGGACATCCCGCCGCTCGACTACGATCGCGTCTATCGGCTCAAGCAGAAGTTTCCGCATGTTTTCATCGGGATCAATGGCGGCGTTCAGGATTTGAATCAGGCTGCTGATCATCTGCGCCACATCGATGGCGTCATGATGGGGAGGGCCGCCTATCACAACGCGGCTCAACTGGCCGATGTGGACCGGTTGATCTACGGTGAGGATCCCGCACCGGTGGAATGGGCCGACGTGCGAGACGCAATGATGGAACATACCGCCCGGCATATGGCGGCTGGCGGCAGGTTGGTCCACGTTACGCGGCACATGATTGGTCTTTTCCAGGGCGTTCCGGGTGCCCGGCGCTTCCGACAAATCCTGTCGGAGCGCTCCAGTCAGCGTGGAGCCGGTCCGGACGTCATCGCCGAAGCGTTCGTCGCGATGGAAGGGCTCGACGGCCGTCTCGCCGCGTGAGATCGGTTGCGCCTACAACCGGACAGCGGTAGCATCCGCCACGAGCGAAGATGTCTCTTCGCCTTCGCCGAGCGAGGAGGCTCTGTATGTCGTTTCTTTCCGCAAAATCGGTTGGTGTTTCGCTTGTCCTCTTGTCGATCCTGTCGGGCTGCGTTGTCGTAGACGACGGTCCGCGTCCGTTTCCGCCCGGTCCTCCTGGACCGCCGCCCGGGCCGCAAGCCTGTCCTCAGATCTACGCTCCTGTGTGCGGCGATCGAAACGGTCGTCTCGAGACACTACCCAACCAGTGCGTGGCGCGTGCGCAAGGCTTCCGCGTTGTCGCCGATGGCGAATGCCGCCGGCCTGGCCCACCGCCGCGTCCCGGTTTCCCCGGCGGACCCGGACCCGGGCCTGGTCCAGGTTGGGGTGGTCCTGGTGGACCTGGCCCAGGTTGGGGTGGTGGTCCCGGACCGGGTCGCCCAGGCGGTCCCGGCATCTGCACCCGCGAATATGCGCCCGTTTGCGGCCGTCGCGGTCCGCAGTTCCAGACCTTCGGCAATTCGTGCGAAGCGGACAACTCCGGCTTCCGCGTTGTCGCTCAGGGCCCCTGCTAAAGCTTCGTCACATCACCACGCATTCTATCCAAAGGGCGGCTCTCGGGCCGCCCTTTCTTGTTCACTCATCCCAGTAGAGTTGCTTCAAACAAAAAGGGGCGACCCGAGGGTCGCCCTTTCATGTGTGCCGGACCGGTCCGAAGACCGGCCGAAAGTATCAGCGCTTAGAGCTGCTGCAGGTTGACTGCTTTGTCACCCTTGCCGCGACGGTCGGCTTCCGTGTCGAAGGAGACCTTGTCGCCTTCGTTCAGATGCGCAATGCCGGAGGCCTGGAGAGCGGAGATGTGGACGAAAACGTCCTTTGCACCGCCATCAGGAGTGATAAAGCCGTAGCCTTTGTCGGTGTTGAAGAACTTTACGGTGCCCGTCTGAGCCATGGTACTGGGTCCTTTTCCCGGTTGTTTCCGACCGCCGCACGCCTATCGCGCGGATGGCCAGGCCGCGATCCGCGGCGGTGTCGAGCAGTCACGTACGGGGAAAGAACGTCAGTCCAGTCTCCGGGTCAGCACATCCCGAACAGCTTGAGCGTATGCATGACTTGAAAACAAACGCAAGTAAATTTGCGAAGAGCCTTTCTGAGGCTGCTGTCACTCTATTGCCTCATTGCGTCGTCAGCAGAAGCCTTGTTTTGCGTAAAGAGGGTTTTCCATGGGCGATCAGCTGGCTTCAGGCCGGTCTTTCGGCGTACGGGCCATTGTCGGGATGGCAATTGTCGCGTCACTCAGCGGCTGTATGGCGAATAACGCCATCGACGAGATGGCCACCGGTTCCATTGCTCCAACACCTGTGGCCGATAGCGAAAAGGATCGGGAGTGCCTCGAGCGCGCGATCTATTTCGAATCCAACCGTTCCAGTGAAGAAGGTCTCGTTGCCGTCGGGACCGTCGTCATGAATCGTGTCGAGGCGGAAGAGTTTCCCGATACGATCTGCGAAGTGGTCGGCCAGAAGAACCAGTTCGCCCCAGGCGTGCTTTCACGGGAAATGCCGCGTGAAAAGGTGCCGGACGTCGTCGCTGCCGCCGACAAGGTTCTCGATGGCCACCGTCATCCAAGCTTGGATGAAGCGAAGTTTTTTCACATGGCGGGCCTGAGCTTCCCGTACAAGAACATGCACTACCAGCTCGAGGCGGGCGGGAACGCGTTCTACGAACGGCACTGATGGCAGCGGATCGTAAAGGTCAGTTCCGCGAGGATCGGCCGGAAATGTCGACGCGCATGATGCGGTCGAACTTAGCGATGAGCTGGGCCGCGCCGTCGTCTGTCAGGAGTTCGTCCAGCTCGGCCAGGTTTGCCCATTTGCGGATGCGCTGACCTTTCTCAGGCCAATGGTCCAGCATCTCCTCGACCCGCAGCGCAAAGAGCAGCACGGTCACAGAGAGGGGGCGGGGACGTTGCTTGGTCGTACGATAGATGCCGATCGGCTCGCCATGAAGCCTGCCGCGCACGCCTGCTTCTTCGAGCGCTTCTTGCATGGCCGATTGACCGGCCGTCTTTCCCTTTACCAATCCGCCTTTGGGAAGAATCCAGCGTCCGGTTCCCCGTGACGTCACCACGAGATAGTCGACGTCGCCAGTTTCACGCAGGCGATAGGGTAGAGCCCCATACTGAATGAGGCTCCCTTCGCGCGTCTGGTCGATGGTCGCGGGCGTCGAATTCATGGAATCCAAGCGAATCAATTGGATGATTGAAGTTGATGATGTCCGTGCTTTAGCAGTCGTGTAAAGAAAAAGAGCGCCGTCAGCGTTTGATCGCCGGCGTATTCAAGCAAAAACCGGCTTCTTCTGCTTCGTCGTATAGATGCTGTCGTCGTCGATTGGCGGAATGCTCTGCAGAACGCGCCGCGGTGGCAGGATTGCGATCGCTTCCGTACCCTCGCGCAACTTCGAGCGCAGCACGAACTGGCCACCGTGCTTGGCGAGGATGGCCTGGACGATCGGCAGACCAAGTCCCGTTCCCTGTTCGGCGCTCTTGATTGCGACTGAGCCTTGCCCGAACGCGGACAGCACAATCGGGATTTCTTCTTCGGGTATTCCCGGACCGTCATCGACCACTGACAGATACTGGCCACCGCCGGCGGTCCAACCCACCTTCACGGTAACGATGCCGTTTTGCGGCGTAAACTTCACGGCGTTGGACAGAAGGTTGAGCACAACCTGCCGCATAGCACGCTCATCGACCCACACCAGCGGCAGAGACGGTTCGACCTGGGCCCGAATATCGATGTGCTTGCTGCGTGCCTTCAGCTGCACCATGCCGATGCAATCCTCGGCGATCTCGACGAGTGACAAGGCTTCCTCGCTCAGGTCGTAGCGACCGGCCTCGATCCTCGACAGGTCGAGGATCTCGTTGATGAGATTGAGCAGGTGCTCGCCGGAGCGGTGAATGTCGGCGGCGTAGTCCTTGTAGGTTGGGTTTGGCATCGGCCCGAGGACTTCTTGGCTCATGACCTCCGAGAACCCAAGAATGGCATTGAGAGGGGTTCTGAGTTCATGGCTCATGGAAGCCAGGAACCGCGACTTTGCGAGGTTTGCCTCCTCTGCCCGCCTTCGCGCTTCGTCGGATACGGCGTTCGCCACTTCCAACTCCGCGATCAGCGCCACTTTTTCCGATTGAAAGGAGAGAAGCGTCAAATTGGACACGTAGAGCCGGTTCGAAACGAACACGAAGTAGCAGAAGGCCGCGCCTAGAACGGCCGCCATGCCGATGTCGTAGGGGCTCCCGTGAAAATAGGCGCTGAGGCCCAGTGCGATCACAGGCGGTCCGAACGAAGCGATGATCGCCCGCTTCAGAGTGAATGTCGCCATCGCCGAAGCGGCGAGGGCAACCAGCAGGATGACGCCCTTGTAGAAAGAGAAGGATGGACCGGAGCAGGTCGCACAGTCCTGATAGGCGAAGATCGCCCAGCACAGGCCGATAACCAGATGTGCGCCGAGAAAGCGGATGGTCCATTTTCTCGTTGTCGGCGGATCGAAGTTTTGGACCGATGCACGGCGCGCCAGGAAGACCAGAATGGCGTAGGCGGCCAGCGTTACGGCCGACCAGGGGATCAATTCGAAAGATTCGCCGAAATAAATGCTGATGCCCGTCGCCGCCAGAACGAGCAAAGGCATCGCCGCCGCGCCCTGAAGCAGCGAATTGATATGCAGAAGCATCATCTCACGCGCGAAATGGTGGCTCAGCGGTTGCCGGAACTGAAGCCTTTCACGGGTTGCGCGCACGGCTTGAGACACACCTGCATTGCGCTGCGGGCGTGATCGGTCGACGATATTCTTGTCGCCGGTGCTCTCGAGTGCGATCGTCATCGTCCGTCTTGGGTCATGCGGTTATTTGCCGGAAGGTTAACGAGAATTTATTAAGAAGACCCTTCGAAGGAGGTACCGCGCCCATGCTCCATGCGATTGCGGCCATCGCGGCGAGCCCCTAAAACGAGGCACGAAGCATGGGAAATAGCTCGCCTGCGGCATTGGGAGGACGTTCGGTTCATGAAGCTTCATGATGGGGGCAAGGCGCCAAACCCCAGGCGTGTGTCGATCTTCTTGGCCGAGAAAGGCATCGAGATCGAGCGTGTGCCGGTCGACATGGGAGCGCTTGGCCACAAGAGCGATGCTCTCAGCAAACTCAACCCGTTGCAGCGTTTGCCTGTCTTGGAACTTGATGACGGAACGGTGCTGACCGAGTCCGTTGCGATATGCCGATACATCGAAACGCTTCACCCTGAGCCCAACCTTTTCGGCCACCGCGGTTTGGAAGAGGCGCAGGTCGAGATGTGGAACCGCCGCGTCGAACTCAACTTTCTAAACTCTGTCGCGGCCGTTTTCAGGCACCTCCATCCCGCGATGAAGGAATGGGAAGTTCCGCAGGTGAAGGAATGGGGCGAGGCCAACCGGCCGCGCGTCATCGAGTTTCTTTCGTTCCTGGATGGCGAGCTTGCTCATCGCGATTTCATTGCCGGCGACCGGTTCACCATCGCCGACATCTCGGCCATGGTCTCCGTAGGCTTCATGAAACCAGCGAAGATCGAGATGCCTGAGCATCTTGCTCACTTGCGCGCCTGGCATGAACGCGTCAGCGCTCGACCGAGCGCCAGCGCCTGACGGCTTCGCGCTTGGCTTGCGACTTTGACGGCCTGGCTGCACTCGGCGAGAGCATCGCTTCGTGCCGCATCTGCCGGGATCGTCCCGATCCGCGCTCAAGGCCTCTGGCCCATGAGCCACGGCCGGTTTGCATTCTGTCCTCCATTGCGCGGATCGTCATCTGCGGCCAGGCGCCGGGTACCCGCGTCCACGCGTCTGGCCGTCCTTTCACGGACCCGTCCGGAGATCGGTTGCGAACCTGGCTGGGTGTGGATAAGTCGGAATTCTATGATCCGGCCCAGTTCGCAATCGTGCCGATGGGGTTCTGTTTTCCAGGGCTCGATGCCAAGGGCGGCGACCGTCCGCCCCGGCGCGAGTGTCGCGCCAACTGGCACGACACGGTCTTCGCCGCGATGCCCCAGATCGATCTCGTTCTGGCGGTCGGGCGTTACGCTCAGGATTACCATCTGCCGCAGTGGCGCGGTCGGTCGCTCCACGAGGTCGTGGAATCGTGGGAGCAGATCGAGGATGAGACAGCGCCGGCAGGGCGACTCATCATCCCTCTGCCGCATCCCTCCTGGCGCAACAATGCGTGGTTGTCGCGCAATGTCTGGTTCGACGAAGTACTGGTTCCTTTCTTGCAGAAAGAGGTTGCCGCACGCCTCATTCCCGCCGTTGAACAGCGTGAGCATTGAGGCTCCCGTGGCCCTGTGATAGAGCGAGCATTGCAGACGCCCTGGAACTGCATTCCATCTTGTCGGTCGCGCCAGGGCATCGACGCAAAACCATTCTAGAGAAGACCCATCATGGACCGGCTTGATCGCAAAATTCTCCGTCTTCTTCAGGAAGACTCGACGCTCGCTGTGGCCGACCTCGCGAAAAAGGTGGGCCTCTCGACGACGCCCTGCTGGCGGCGCATCCAGAAGCTCGAAGAAGAAGGCGTCATCCGAAAGCGGGTGGCTCTGCTGGACCCCGCCAAGGTGAACGCCCAGGTGACAGTCTTCGTGTCCATCCGCACAAGCGCGCACAGTCACGAATGGCTGAAGCGTTTTTCGGAAGTGGTGGTCGATTTCCCGGAAGTGGTCGAGTTCTACCGAATGAGCGGCGACGTCGACTATTTGCTGCGTGTCGTCGTGCCCGATATCGCTGCCTACGACAATTTCTACAAGCGCCTGATCCAGCGCATCGAAATTCGAGACGTGTCGTCGAGCTTTGCGATGCAGCAGATCAAGTACACGACAGAGCTTCCGCTCGACTATCTCGTCGTGGATGGCGGCCGTTCGAGCGAATCCTGAGAACTATTCGTCCGCGTGTGCAGCCATGCCGAGCGTCCGGATCGGCTCGAAAAACTCGTAGATCATGCCCACGAATTCTGGTTTGCCGTCGTCGCTCTTGCGATACTTGCCGACCGAGCGAATGAAGCGGAATTCGCTCCCGCGAGAGCGCAACCGAACGATCGCGTGAAACGGCAAGCGGTTGACGGCGGCCTGCTCGACGATTTCGAGCATCGGGCCGAGATCGTTCGGATGAATGACCGCATTGGCTTCCGTCAGGGAGACGGGCCCGTCACGAAACTCCATTCCGAAGATGTCGAAGACGCCGCGCGTCCAGTAGGTCAGGCCTTGCTCGATATCCATGCGCCAGAACCCGATCCGGCGGAAATACGAAGACAGGTCGCAGACATCGTCTGCCGTCAGCCCGATCTGCTCGAACTGTGGGCGCGCACCGGCGAGGGTGTCGAGATCATAGCGGATAAGCACCAGAAGCATCCGTGGTCAGGTTGGCCGTGGCTTCTGCGCCCGGCTTGCTTCAGGTGTATGCTACCCCTGCTAACAGCCTGTAAATACGTTTTGTCAGATTTCGTGTCAGGCTGACGCAGTAAGTCTACTTTTCAAGGCGAGCCAACAGGGAGGACGTATCCCAGCGGTTTCCGCCCATCTTCTGAACCTCTGCATAGAACTGATCGACGAGGGCGGCGACCGGAAGTGACGCGCCGTTACGCCGTGACTCGTCGAGGACGATCGAAAGATCTTTGCGCATCCAGTCGACTGCAAAACCGTGCTCGTAATGACCCTGCAGCATCGTCTTGTACCGGTTTTCCATCTGCCAGGAGCCTGCTGCTCCCTTCGAGATGACATCGACGACAGCCGCGATGTCGAGCCCAGCCTTCATGCCGAAGTGCAGGCCTTCCGACAGGCCCTGGACGAGGCCGGCGATGCAGATCTGGTTGACCATCTTGGTCAACTGGCCGGCGCCGACGTCGCCCATGCGGCCGACCATCTTTGCGTAGGCTTCGATGACCGACTTTGCCTTGTCGAACGTTGCCTGATCGCCGCCGACCATCACGGTCAGCGCGCCGTTCTCGGCACCGGCCTGGCCGCCCGAAACAGGAGCATCGAGGAAGCCGAAACCCTTGTCGGTAGCCACGGCTGCAAGCTCGCGCGCGACTTCTGCAGAAGCGGTGGTGTTGTCGATGAAGATCGCGCCGGATCTTATTGCGTGGAAAGCGCCGTCCGGTCCCGTCGTAACCGCGCGCAGGTCCTCGTCATTGCCGACACAGGTGAAGACGAAGTCTGCATCCTTTGCGCATTCGGCGGGCGTGGGACGCGAGGCGCCGTTGAACTCGGAGGCCCATCTTTCCGCCTTGGCTGCGCTACGGTTATATACCGTGACGTCGTGGCCACCACGATTCTTCAGGTGACCAGCCATGGGATACCCCATGACGCCAAGACCGATGAAAGCGACTTTCGCCATTGCGTTCTCTCCTCATTCAATTTCGAGCCATGCCGGCAGACGAGACCTGTCGACCTGCTTAGGTGCCAACCGGAAATAGATCAATGAAGCGTGTGCTCAAAGTCCTCTTTGCACTGACATTTGCTGTGCTGCCACTTGCGCTTCTGGCCGCCGGTCTCGGCGTGGTCTGGCTGGCCCGTTCGCTGCCTCCCGCCGCCGGCACGATCCAATTGGAAGGAATGAGCGGGCCGGTCACGATCGCGAGGGATGCCAACGGCGTGCCACACATCCGGGGAACATCGCGAAACGACGTGTTCGTTGCGCTCGGCGTCGCCCACGCACAGGATCGGCTTTGGCAGATGGAAGTGGCGCGCATGGCGGCGCAGGGCCGTCTGTCGGAGATGTTCGGGTCGACTACGCTCGACACGGATATCTTCCTGCGCAGCGTAGCCATTTACGAGGCGTCCGTCGCCTCGCTCGCAATTCTGCCGGAGGCCGACCGCCAAGCGCTGCAGCGCTATGCGGATGGCGTCAACGCCTGGCTTCAGCGCGACAACCGCTTCTTTGCTTCGCGCCTGCCGGTCGAATTCGTGGCGCTCGGCCATCAACCCGAGCCATGGACGCCAGCCGACAGCGTCGCCGTCGTCAAGATGATGTCTGTCGGCCTGGCCGCCAATATCGGCGACGAGGTCAACCGTCTCGCCTTCGCACGCCAAGGCCTGAACTCCGAAGAGATCGCCGAACTTTTGCCTCTAGTTCCAGGGCAGGATGCACCGGCACTTCCGGTTCTCATCGATTTGCTGGAACTTCGCAACGCCGCGCCGTTGCAACAAGCGGGCCTTCGCCCGCAACCCTTTGGCCTGATTGAGCATGGCGGCATGACGGGCGAGGGTGCTTCGAACAATTGGGTCGTTTCCGGTCAGCGCACCGATACCGGCTTGCCGATCCTCGCCAATGATCCGCATCTGGGCTTGAGCGCACCTTCGGTCTGGTACCTCGCGCATTTGCGCGTCGACGGAGATGATGATGCGGCCGCGCAGAACCTCGTCGGAGCCACGCTTGCCGGAGCTCCACTCGTGCTGCTTGGCCGCAACGACGATGTCGCCTGGGGCTTCACCAACACCGGGACCGATGTCCAGGACCTGTTCATCGAGCAGGTCCGGCTGGGCGATCCGGATCGCTATCGTACCCCGGACGGATGGGCGCTGTTCGGCAGAAGCGAAGAGACGATCGCCATTTCCGGTGGTGAGTCGCACCGCTTCACGCGTCTCAGCACTAGGCACGGTCCGGTTCTGCCGCGAAGTTACCGCAACCTCGATCGCCTGCTACCCGAAGACCATGTGGCGGCGCTTCAATGGACGGCACTTGCCCGCGACGACACAACCATATCGGTCGGCTTGGCGCTGTGGGACTTCCAAACCGTCGCTGACTTCCAGGCCGGCATGGAAGGCTTCGTGACGCCGATGCAGTCGATCGTCGTTGCGGATCGGCAAGGCGCTATCGGATTGATCGCGCCCGGCCGCGTGCCTGTCCGTCATCCAGACAACCTTGTGATGGGTCGTGCGCCTGTGCCGGGATGGAATGCGATCTATGACTGGCAGGGCTTTGTTGATTTTGACGCACTGCCGCGCGAGACCGATCCGCAAGTGGGCGCCATCGGAACAGCCAATACCCGGATCGTCGGCGATGACTATGCCGAGATGCTGACACTGGACTGGGACGAGCCTTATCGCCAGGAGCGTGTCGACGCGCTCATCGTCGACGCGGACGACCAGCATACGGTGGAATTGTCGCGCGCAGCGCAGGCAGACGTCTATTCGCCGGTTTTCGCCGAACTGATGCCGGTAATGCTGTCGATGGCGCAAAACGAAGGAGAGGGCGATCCCTTTGTGGCCGCGCTTCTGTCCGGCTGGGATTTTCAGATGGGGCGTGATCGTCCCGAACCGCTCATCGCGATGGCTTGGCTTCGCGAGGCGACCCGGGCGATCTTTGCCGACGATCTCGGCCCGGCTTTCGATGGATGGTTCCAGGCCCAGGGTCTGGTGATGGCCAGCGTGCTCGGCGGAGAAACGAACCGCGACTGGTGCGATGATATCGGCACCGAAGCCAGGGAAAGTTGCGCTGCCATCGTGCATCAAGCGCTCGAGCGCGCCCTGGGCGACATCGAACGGCGTTATGGAAACGATAGGAGTGCCTGGAATTGGGGCGCGGCGCACCGTGCATTGAGCGTGCATCAGCCTTTTGGTCAGGTCGCGCCGCTTGATCGCATCTTCAATGTCGAGGTCGAAAGCGGCGGCGGCCCATTCACGCTCGATCGCGGCAGAACGGTCTTTTCGAATGAGGACGATCCGTACGCGAACCGCCACGCATCGAGCTACCGGGCGATCTACGACCTGGCCGATCTGGACGCATCCACGTTCATGATCACCACCGGCCAGTCCGGCAACATCTTCTCGCGCCACTACAGTGATCTGGCCGAGACTTGGAGCAATGTCGAAGCGCTCAGGATTGAAACGGACCCCGCTCAATACGAGCCGTCTGTCGAGGGCGCATGGCAAATAATTCCTTAACGCTTTCATAGACTTTCGTTACGGACGAGGCAGGTGTCCCGATCTCGACGAATGCGTGGAACTCTTTTGACGGATCAGTAGTTGATCCAGCAATCATTCGGGATGACGCCGAGGGCCCGGCCTTGGTGCTTCCATAACCGAGGCACTGTGGCTTGACCGACGTGCGTAAACCACCGACTGGACGCCAGATATCTGACGCAAAAGTCGCCGAACGTCTGCTGTACAGCCAGCATGAGATCGGCGATCCCTTTGCTGCGGCGATCAACGGCACCCGTATGGCTATGATCATCACGGGGCCGTCCGATCAGGATAATCCTATCATATTTGCCAACAAGGCCTTCTGTCGGTTAACGGGCTACGAGCACGACGAGGTAATCGGCCAGAACTGTCGGTTCATCCAGGGGCCCGACACGAGCCGACGGGCGGTCGAGCGGATCACGCATGCGATTGCTCGCGAAGAAGATGTCCATGTGGAACTGGTGAACTATCGCAAGGACGGTACCCCGTTCTGGAATTCGCTTTTCCTGTCACCCGTTCGAAACAGCAAAGGCGAAGTGAAGTTCTTCTTCGGCTCGCAGCTCGATGTCAGCGACAAGAAGCAGACCGAATTCGATCTTCACTCCGTCAACGATGAATTGCGCGAAACCAAGACGTTGCTTGAGCAGCAGATCGATGATCGCACCGGCGAGTTGATGCGGCTTCTGTCTCAACGATCACGGCTGATCAACGAGCTGGACCATCGGGTCAAAAACAATCTGCAGCTGATCAATTCATTGCTGGGGTTCGAATTGCGTCGCGATCTCGGCCCGGAAGCCCGCGAAGTCGTCAACCGGCTCCACCAGCGCATCGATGCCTTGGGCCTCGCCCACCAGGACCAGCACAATAAAGAAGCGATCGGTTATTTCCGCGTCGATACCTTTGTTCGCATCCTGGTAAGCAAGGTGCTCACCAATCATCCGCGCTGGCACTCAGAGCCGGCTTACCAGATGGAAGAAGTGCTGCTGCCGATCGGCAAAGCTGCTCCGCTGGCTTTGGCGCTTAACGAATTCGTCCGCAGCCTAGTTTCAAACACCGAGAACATCGCGGATGGAGCAAAGCTGGAAATCAGTGCCCAAACTAAGAACGGCAAGCTCGTTCTTGACGTGTCTTCTGCCGACCTCACGGAAGTCAATTGCCGTCGCGCGTTCGACGGTATCGAAGGTTGGACGATGCGCCTGATCGAACGGCAACTCGAAGCGCGCGTCGAATTTACGGATATGGATGGGCGCTGTGGGGTCAAGCTCGCAATGCCGCTGAACGGGGGTTCCCATGGCGACTGACCACCGCAAGCCACGCAAGATCGTCATCGTCGAAGACGAAGTTCTGTTGGCACTCGATCTGGAGATGATTGCCGAGGATGTCGGTTTTACCGTCGCCGGACAGGCCGGTCGGAAGAACGAAGCAATCGATGTGATCAAGAGTTCGAGGCCCGATCTCTGCCTGGTCGATGTCCATCTCCTGGATGGACCGACCGGTGTCGACGTCGCGCGTTTCGCGGTCGAGAGCACCGATGCGCTGGTCGTATTTGTCACCGCAAACCGCGCCGCACTGCCTGAAGATCTTGTCGGGGCTTACGGCATCATCTCGAAACCCTACACCGTCTCGGGCGTCAAGGATGCGCTGCGCCATCTGCTCGGAGTCATCAACGAGAATAACGACGCTGATGCCGTGACGCCCGTGGAGTTGCGCGCGACTGCGCGCTGATGGCTGGAGAAGTTCCTGCTTCAGACCTAGAGCGATGCGTTCTTTAAAGGGAAAGCGATCGCGACCTGTGCACCTTCCGGCGGCCAGGCGAAATCCAGCTTGCCTCCCAATTGTCCCTCGACGCTGATCTTGGCCAACCTGCTGCCGAACCCGCTGGGTTCCGGTGCGGATCGGATCTGCGGGCCGCCGGTCTCCGTCCAGTTCAAGCGGAAGGCATCGTTGTCAGTTTCCCACAGGACGCTAACCCGGCCTTCAGCGGTCGACAGGGCACCGTATTTCGCGGCATTGGTGGCCATCTCGTGGATGACAAGTGCCATGCTCGTCGCGGCTTTTGATCCGAGGACGATGGACGGTCCGCCGATCTTCATGCGAGAGCCTTCGTCGTCGACATGCGGCGCCATGATGCGCTCGACCAGATCGTGAAACGCGATCCGCCCACCATCGGCATCGGATCCGGCTTCGTTCATGACCATGCCGTGAGCATGGGATAAGGCGCTGAGGCGTCCGGTCAGGATTCCTGCCATCTCCTTCGGGGTCGACGCGTTGCGTGCCGTCATTGTCACCATCGAGATGGCGACCGAGAAGAGGTTCTTGACGCGATGGTTGAGTTCGCGAAGCAGCAGCTCGCGGCCCCGCGCCGACTTCACGCTTTCGGTCCGGTCGAGCCCCTGGACGAAGACGCCGGTCACCTGGTTCGCGCCGTCAAAGATGGGATGGTAGGTGAAATCGAGAAAAGCCTCGCTCTCTGGCCCTCCTTTTTCGTGTTGCAGCACGATGCGCGCAGCCTCGCGGCTGATCGGCTCCCGCGTTTGATAGACGCTGTCGAGCATCTCGTAGAAACCCTGTCCGGCCAATTCCGGCAGTGCTTTGCGAACGGGTTTGCCGACAAGGTTCTTACGGCCGACGAAGCGGATGTAAGCCTGATTCACGAAGGTGAACACATGCTCGGGACCGGATAGTACCGCAATCATGCCAGGCGCCTGATTGAACAGGCGGCGGAAATCGTTGTTCTCCTCCAGAAGCGCCTTTTGCGCTTCTTCGGCTTCCTGGGCACGGCGGATGAGAGCCGTTTCGAGACCCACGGTGCGGAACGGCACGAATGTCGAGCGTCGCAGGCGATGCAGTTCCGTCACGTCGACAGTATTCTGCACCACATGCGTTGCGACGCCGTCTTCATCCATGACCGCGAAGTGGATGGCAGTCCAATAGCGATCCTCAAACCCGTCGCCGTCGGCATTGGGTATGGCATAGTGGATGTGGGCGAGCGTATCGGACTTGCCCGTCTGAAGAACGCGGTTCAATGAATCGCGAAGATCGCGGCCAGCCGGACCGTCATTGGGGAAGACTTCGAAGATGTCCCTGCCAAGCAATGCATCCAGGCTCTTGCCCGTGGCTTTGCAATAGGCGGGATTTGCCGCGACGTATCGCAATTGAGGGTCGAGCACCATGTAGGGGCTCGGGATCGCCTCAAACAGGCCCCCAAATCTCTCGAATTCCGCAGAAGCCACGTGCGCGCTTTCTTTCGATATCAAGTGCCAGCACCGTCTGGTTGCGAAGCAAAAGTCGGAAACGATCTCGACGGTCAAACCGATTGGCCTACGAGCGGGAAATTGTGTCCGTAAAAGCGCGTCCCTCGTTCTTCCAAATCACATGAATATCCCGAAGTTCATCCTTCACCCAGAAGAAATGCCATTACAAGCATTTTCGCGATTATCCGCAATTTGAGAAAATTCTTTTATACCGCAAATTCAGGCGGTTAACGCTTTAGATGCCGGGTGAGACGACGCTCGAAAACGGCCCATAGATTGCGTAGTGCTTCGACGATGAGGAGATAAAATACGGCTGTCCAGAGATAGGTCTGGAAGTCGAAGGTGCGGGAGAACGCCCGTCGCGTTTCGCCCATCAGGTCGAAGACCGTGATGATGGACACGATCGCCGACCCCTTGATCATCAGGATGATTTCGTTGCCGTAGGGACGGAGGGCCACCATCATCGCCTGGGGCAGGATGATCTTGCGAAAGGTGACGTTGCGCGGCAGGCCGAGCGCTGCGGCACCTTCATGCTGGCCTTTCGGAACGCTGGCGATCGCCCCGCGCAGGATTTCCGCCTGATACGCCGCAGTGTTGAGCGTGAACGCAAAGAGAGCGCAATACCAGGGCTCGCGAAAGAACGTCCAGAGTCCGACTGTCTCAAGCGCACCGCGAAACTGACCAAGGCCGTAATAGATCAGGAAGAGCTGCGCGATCAGCGGCGTGCCGCGAAAGAAATAGACGTAGATATAGGCGAGGGCGCCGAGCACCTTGTTCTTCGACATGCGCCCAAGGGCAACCGGCACCGAGAGAACGGCGCCGAGCACGACGGAGATGATCACCAATTGCAGCGTGATCCACAGGCCGCTCAGATAGCCAGGCCCGTACTGGATCATCTTCTGGCTGTCGTAGCTGCCGACAAGAAACAGGAACAGTCCCACGCTTCCGGCGATCCAGATCGCCAGGAAGAAGTGGCCGGCGATGCGGGACGGCGACCATCCTGCGGCTAATGCCGGCGGAGGCGGCTCGGGCGGCAGCATCCGCTGGATCACGCTCATGTGCGTGCCTCGTCACGGCCGGCCCAGCGCTCGATGTAGTGGATGACGATCGAGGATAGCATGGCGAGGACTAGGTAGATCAGGCAGGCGAGCCCGAAGAACATGAAGGCCTCGCGGGTCACGCGCGCAGCGATGCCGGTCTGGCGCAGGATGTCGGCGAGACCAATGACCGAAACGAGCGCCGTCTCCTTCAACAGGATCATCCAGAGATTGCCGAGTCCAGGCAGGGCGATGCGCACCAATTGCGGGATGATGATGCGCCGCATGGTGGTGCTTCGTCTGAGCCCCAGTGCCGAGCCGGCCTCATATTGCCCGCTGGGAATGGCGTGGAACGCCGATACGAGAACTTCGCTCGAATAGGCCGAAAAGACGAGACCAAGCGCGACCATGCCTGCCAGAAACGCGTTGATCTCGATCGTCGTCGTGGATCCAGTCGCGGCCAGCAGGTTCTGAAGGCCGATCTGCGCGCCGTAATAGACGAGAAACAGCGTCAGCAGCTCGGGCAGGCCGCGAAATATGGTGGTGTAGATATCGGCCGCAAGCCGCAGGGACTTTTCCTTGCTCTGCTTGGCGAGCGCCAGCATGAAGCCGGCGAAAAGGCCGAGGGGAAGCGTCGCCAACGCAAGGGACACGGTGACGAATACGCCGGATGCGATCTCGTCGCCCCAGCCGGTATCGCCGCAGGCAAGCAGACTTTCATCAGGAAGGAGACGGAAGATGCCAAGGGTGCCGCATAGCGGATCGAGCCAAGTCATCAGGGCTTGAAGCATTTGCCGCTATCCCGTTTCTTCGCCATCCATTTCGGGACGGATGCAAAAAGACATCATGGCCGGTTTTGGATAAGCCGGCCATGATGGAGTTCGAATGACGTTTAAGCTTAGCTGCCGTAGACGTCGACGTCGAAATACTTGTCGTTGATTTCCTGGTAGGTGCCGTTCTCGCGAATGGCCAGGATAGCGGCGTTGAACTTCTCGCGAAGCTCGTCTTCACCCGGACGGATGGCAATGCCGGCGCCTTCGCCATTGATGACCGGATCCGTTTCCAGCGTGTCGAGCAGCTTGCAACAAGCACCATCTTCGGATTCGAGCCACTCGCTCAGAACGATCACGTCGTCGATTACGCCATCGATGCGGCCGGCAGCGACGTCGAGCTTGTATTCATCGGGCGTCGGATAGAGACGCAGATCGGCCGAAGGCAGCTTTTCCTCGGCATAGTTCGAATGCGTCGTGGAAGACTGCGCGCCAAGCGCCAGGCCTGCAAAGGCTTCGTCTGTTGCTTCGGTGAGTTCACTGTCGGTCGGCACGGCAATGGCGGGCGGCGTGTTGTAGTACTTTTCGGTGAAGTCGACCTGCTGCTTGCGCTCTTCGGTGATCGACATGGACGCGATGATCGCGTCGAAACGTCCGGCGAGCAGACCTGGGATGATGCCATCCCAGTCGGAGGTCACGAACTCGCACTGGACTTCCATCTCTTCGCAAAGCGCGTTTGCGATATCGATGTCGAAGCCGGTCAGGGTGCCGTCTGCTTCGAGCACGTTGAATGGCGGGTAGGCGCCTTCGGTGCCGATGCGAACGACTTCCTGGGCGCTGGCTGCCCCCATCGTCAAGGCGAGGGTTGCTGCCGATGCTGCGAGCATGAGCTTTTGAATGCGCATTATATTCCTCTCTGTGGTTAGTCTGGTGCCCCTTTGTCCATTATGGCGTCGGGGTCTGATTGAAGCGCTTTGAATGGATTAATGCGGACGCCATTCGCAATTGCAATAAAAATCCAAATTGACGTTAGCGGCCTTCGCGTAAGTTTTCAAAGCCCGAACTCGTTGAACGGAATAAATGCGACGCGATCGCCTACGCGCACCTCGTTCACCTCTTCATCCAACTCGATCAGCCCGGTCGCCTGCCGCAGTCCCGTGATGAGACCCGAACCGTCGCGCGGAAATTTTTCGACGCGGGAGATGCCGTCGGCACCGGTGGCAAGCCAGCCGCGGAGGAATTCCCGGCGATCCGTTTTTTTGCGCGCGATGTGGAAACCTGCGGGCAGATGATACCGGGCGGGCTCTAGCGCTTGGCCGCCACCGAGAATCGTCAGCGCGGGGCGGACATAGAGCAGGAAGCAGACGAGAACCGCGACAGGGTTTCCAGGCAGGCCGAAGAACACGCAATCCCTCTGGTCCGTCTGGATTTGACCCACCACCATGGGGCGTCCGGGCTTGACGGCGATCTGCCACAGGTGCCTCTTGCCGAGCGCATCGAGCGTCGTCACCACATGATCTTCCTCGCCACGCGATGCGCCGCCTGTGCTCAGGATCACGTCATGGGTGCCGGCTGCATCTTCGATCGTGCTGGCAATGAGAGCTGCGTCGTCCTTGAGGATGCCCAGATCGGTGATCTCGACCGGCATCGTCTGCGCCAATGCGGCCAGCATCGTCCGGTTACTGTCGAAAACCTGACCAGGCTGAAACGGATCGGCGCTGCCCGGTTCCACGAGTTCGTTGCCTGTGGACAAAACGGCGATGCGCAGGCGACGGCAGACCGGCACTTCGTCAAATCCGAACGACGCGATTGCGGCAAGATCCTGCGCGCGAAGCCGAACGCCGGGCTCGATCGCGATTGATCCTTGCGCGACGTCCTCGCCGGCACGTCGTCGGTTGGCACCAGGCTTCAGACCTTTCGGCACGGTGACCGTCGAACCGTCCTCCGAGAGCTCGCAATCTTCCTGCATGGCGACGGTGTCCGCGCCGGCTGGCATCGCTGCCCCGGTGAAGATGCGTGCCGCTTCGGATCTGCCGATCTCGGCGGGTGCAAGGTCCCCGGCAGCGATGCGCGTGCGGATACCGAGCGTATTGCGCTTGAAGTAGTCGGCATAGGCGAAGGCATAGCCATCGACTGCGGAATTGTCGGAGAAGGGGACATCGCGCGGGGCAGCGATCGGCTCGGCCAGAATGCGTCCGGCTGCCTCCCGCAGAGGCACCATTTCCATCGGCACGATGGGCGCGAGCCGCTCGGAGATCAAAGCGAGCACCTCCGAATGCCGCATGCGGTCTCGGTCGTGCAGAAAACAATCGTCGAGGAGCCGACGTCCCGTGGTCATGACGCAGCGCTCCGACGCTCGGCCAGGCCCGTGACGCGCTCGATGAAATCGGAAATACCGATGGTGTCGTCCAGGTCGAAGACCGGCAGATGTTCTTCGGACACCGGATGATCGGCAGCGATCGCGATGATGTTGGGATCTGCAGCAGCCAGTGGCGCGCGGTTGGCGGCATCCAGCCGCCGGGCTTCGATTTTCGGATGGTTCTCGCGCTTGTAGCCTTCGATCACAACGAGATCGCAAGGAGCCAGGCGCTCGAGAATGTCTTCAAGCGCAGGTTCGGATTCGTGACGCAACTCATGCATAAGGGCCCAGCGCTTGCCGGAAACGATGGCCACTTCGCCGGCTCCGGCTTGGCGATGACGCCAACTGTCCGTGTTTTCCTTGTCGATATCGAACTCGTGATGGGCATGTTTCACGGTGGAAATGCGCCAGCCTCTGCGGGTCAGTTCCTCGACGATGCGCACGGTCAGGCCCGTCTTGCCGGAATTCTTCCATCCGGTGACGCCAAAGACGCGTTGGGACTGTCTCGTCATGAAATCTGCTGCTCCCGAAGGAAAGTCTCCGCCGCAATCATATCTTCCGGCGTGTTGGCGTTGAAGAACGGATCGAAGCTGTGTTCGCCGTGTCTTACCAAATCGAAGTCCACTGTTGCCAGCCTGTGGCGGTGGACCCAAGCGAGCACCTTGAAGGTGTCGCTTTCTTTTAACCAGGTCTCGAGATCGTCGGCGAGTGCGACGGGCCACAGGCCGAAGACGGGATGACGATTGCCGTCCGACGTTGCCAGTGCGATCGTGTCGGCGGTCGTCGTTACTTCGGCGAAGCGCTCCACCAGATCGACGGGAAAGAACGGCGTGTCGCTGGCCGCGGTTGCGACATGGCTGATCGACTGGTCCGCAGTTTGCGCGTGGCGCATGCCGGCAAGAACCCCGGCGAGCGGGCCGGCGAAATCGCCGACAGTGTCGGCGATGACGGGAAGGTCGTACTCCGCAAAGCGGCCTGCATCGCCATTGGCGTTGAGAACGAGCGAAGACACTTGGGGTTTGAGCCGGTCGATTACGCGGGTCAGCATCGGGACGCCACGGATTTCCAAAAGCGCCTTGTCGCCGCCACCCATGCGCCGTGAGAGACCGCCTGCCAGAACGCAGCCGAGGATGTCCTTCCTGGAAGGTCCGGTCATGCTTCGGCCTCGATCTCGCGTCGGCTGCCCTTGCGCCCGGATCGGCCCTCTTCATCCGGCACCTTGTCGGGATCGAGATCGAAGATGATGCGCTCGGTACCGGCCAGTGCGACGAAGCGCTTTCCGCGCGCACGGCCGATGAGCGTCAGGCCGATCTTGCGGGCGAGTTCGACACCCCAGGCGGTAAAGCCCGAACGCGATACCAGGATGGGGATGCCCATCATGGCGGTCTTGATGACCATCTCGGACGTAAGGCGACCGGTCGTGTAAAAGATCTTGTCGGACGGGTCCTCGTTCGTCTGGAACATCCAGCCGGCGATCTTGTCGACGGCGTTGTGACGACCGACGTCCTCCATGTAAACGAGCGGCCGGTCTTCCGCACACAGCACGCAGCCATGAATCGCGCCTGCCTCGAGGTAGAGCGATGGAGCGGTGTTGATCTTGTGCGTCAGCGCATAGAGCCACGATGTGCGAAGCCGGGCATCCTTGGACAATGAAATGCTGTCCAGATTGTCCATGATGTCGCCAAAGACCGTGCCTTGGGCGCAGCCCGAGGTGCGGACCTTCTTCTTCAGCTTGTCCTCGTAGTTGGTCTCTTCCTCGGTGCGCACGACGACGACTTCGAGTTCTTCATCGTAGTCGATGCCGGTGACGTGGTCGGTCGGCTTCAACATGTTCTGATTGAGCAAATATCCGAGCGCCAAAAGGTCCGGATGATCGCCGATCGTCATCATGGTGACGATCTCCCTTGCGTTGAGATAGAGCGTCAGCGCCTTTTCGGTCACCACCCGCGTATCGACGGCATCGCCGTTCTGATCGATGCCCTCGACGATCGTCGAGAGCCGCTGATCGGTCGGATCGGGCCGCACGATGAATTCACGTTCCGTCAAAATACTCTCCGTCGGACCTTACTCGTCGTCCATCACGATGCCGGCCAACCGGTCCTGACGCACAACATAGAGGACGTAAAGCGCCGCCGCGACCCCTGCCAGAGACGAAGAGAACATGACGTAAAGCAGCGGATATGGGCCGGACTCTTCGGACAGAAGCGAACCGGCCAGCACAGACAACAAAGCGCCGCCGCCGATCATCAGTGCGCCGCCGAGCCCGGAGGCCGACCCGGCAAGGCGTGGCTTGACCGAGACGATGCCGGCATTGGCATTGGGCAGCGCCATGCCGTTGCCGAAGCCGACGAAGAAGATCGGCCCGAAGAATGCCATCGGATGGAAGAAGCCCGACCAGAAAAGTGCGATCGACAGCGCCATGCCGAGGGCGGAGATCAAATTGCCGATCACCATCATGGCATTCAGCCCGACATTGACGGAGAACCGCGCTGTCAGAAAGTTGCCGATCATGTAGCCGAAGGCGATGAAGAAGAAGTGGTAGCCGAGTTCGGCCGGGGTCATGCCGAGAATGACGTTCGCCACGTAGGGACCGCCACCCAGGAACGAGAAGAATGCGCCGGAAGCGAACGTTGCCGTGAGCGTGTATCCCCAGAACCGGCGAGCCTTCAAAAGCTCCGGATAGGCGCGGAACTGCTGGGCGAAATTGGCGGACATCGCCTGGTTGGTTTCGCCGAGGTCGCGCCAGCACACGATCAGCACCATGACGCCGAAGACGAAAGTGAGGATGAAATTGGCCTGCCAGCCGAACATCTGGTCGAGAAAGCCGCCAAGTGCCGGGCCGACCATCGGCACCAGCGTCATGCCCATCGTCACATAGCCGATCATGGAGGCAGCCTGCGAAGGGCCGACGATGTCGCGCACGATCGCGCGCGAGAGCACCAGGCCGGCGACGACGACCGCCTGCAGCACGCGGCCGATCAGCAGGATTTCGATCGTCGGCGCGAAGACGCAGATCAGTGTGGCGCCGAGAAAGAGCCAGATGCTGACCAGCATGACCGGGCGGCGGCCGAACCTGTCCGACAAGGGGCCGATGAAGATCTGCAGAAACGCGGTGCCGGCGAGGTAGGCGGACACGGTCAGCTGAACGAGCGCGTAGTCGGCGTTGAAATAGCGCGCCATGCCCGGAAGCGAGGGCAGGAAGACGTTCATGTTCAACGCACCGAGCGCCGCCATGAGGACCAGCGTCAAGATGTGCGGCGGGGTGCGGGGATCGAGAAAGCGAGCAGGTGGCATGCGGACATATCCTTCGCCGACCAATTGGCGCATCGATACCAAAAAGGAAAGGTGGCCTTAGCTTTTTGTTTGTCGTCTCCCTGGCCTCACGGCGAGGGTTGTTTTGCCGTTTCCGCGGCCACTGGGTCGACTTCGGGGCGCTTGCGTTCCCGGTAGAGGGTGTAGATGCCCGAGACGACGATGATCGTTGCGCCGATGATCATATAGGCATCGGGAACGTCGCCGAAGACGAGGTAGCCGGTGGGGATCGCCCAGAGCAGGTTTGTGTAGCGAAAGGGAGCGACGAAGGAGATGTCGCCGCTGCGCATGGCCATGATGATGAACTGGTAGCCGATGAGGAGCAGGACGGCGCAGAGAACCAGGAGGCCGATATGGCCGGCATCGACCGGGGTCCAGCCGCCCATCATCGGGGCCATGATAACGCCGGTTAGGCCGACGATGGGGGAGGTGACCACCGACAGGAAGAGCGACGGCACCTCGGCCTGCACCATGCGGGTGGCCAGATCGCGCATGGCGGCGAAGAAGACGGTGCCGAGCACCAGCATGGAATAGAAGCTGAAGCCTTCGACGCCCGGCCGCACGATCAGCATGACGCCGCAAAAGCCGATGGCGATGGCGCTCCAGCGGCGCCAGCCGACGGGCTCGGACAGGAACAGGGCCGCGCCCATGGTGACGGCGAGCGGCAGAGCCTGAAGTATGGCAGAGGCGTTGGCGATGGGGATGTGCGTGAGCGCGATGAGGAAGGTGACGGTGCCGCCGACCTCGCCGATGATGCGCAGCAGGATCATCGGCTGGAAGGCGACTCGGATCGGCCGCAGCGCATGGCGCCACCAGGCGAGCGCGGTGATGGCGATGGTGGCGAAGATGCCGCGCAGCGCCATGACCTGGCCGACATTCATGTCGGCGGCGAGAACCTTGACGACGGTGTCGTTGAACAGGAAACCGGCCATGGCCAGCGACATGAAGATCGCGCCGCGGACATTGGCTGAAAAGGGCATCTGCGGGACCGGGACCGGGAGCGAGTGAGGGTTGCGCTCTGGCTAGACCTGCACCCTTTTGTCGACAAATCAATTCTGGTGATGGATCGGGCGTTTGCGCTGACCGGTCAGCTCTCGGCGTCGCCGTTCCCGCTATTGCCGCCATTGGGTTTGGCGGCGAACCATCCCTTGACGGGCGGGGGGCTGGCCGGAAGCGTTTCGCCGGCCTTGCCGGGTGCCGCTTTGCGGTCTTCCGCCTTCCAGAGCTTGTAGAGCGCGCGGTGGCGGGCGGCCATGGGCTTCGATTTCTCGGCGAGGATCCGCGCGCCGGCGGCAAGGGCTGTCGCCTCGATGGCGGCCTGGCGGGCATAAGCGAGATCGATGAGGGCGACGCGGGTCGGGTGATGGCCGAGAGCGTCGTCGCCGAGCGCGCGGACGAGTTCAGCGAGATCGTGGTGGCGGCCGAGATCCTCGGCGAGCGCACGGGCGGCATCGACCTGGGGGCCGACGGCTTCCGGCCAGACGGGAGCGAGGATGCGCAGATGCTGGGCGTGGGCCTTCACGCGCTTGCGCCATTCGTGCAGCGTCTCGGCGCCGTCCCACCGGGATTGCTGCCGGTTCTCGATCGCCTGGGTTTCGGGCGACGGCGGGCCGGCCTCGATCGCGGCGAGCGCCTTCAGGGCATCGACGCGGGCTTTGCGGGCGGCGTTGTGGGTGTCGGCGAGGCCGCGGGCGAAGGCTTTTGAGCCCTTCGGCCGGATCTTCCACGAGCGGGCGCGTTCGGCGATGGCGGCGAGTTCGGTGGCGGCGGCTTCGATGACCGGGGCGGCGGCGCCGGTTTCTTCGACAAGCGGAACGACGAGGCGGCGGCGAAGGGCGGTGACGGACTGGCTGCGCAGCGGCGGAAGCGCGCGATCGGACCGGTAGGCGGCGACGAGCGCATCGAAGGCGGCGATCAGCGACTGGGCTTCGCGGTGGGGCGCGAGCGACCGGCCGACATCGCGCAGCGCCGCATTCTCCTTGGCATAATCTGAAAAGGCGGGGCGGACCATGCGGATGAGGCCGCGCACCTTCTTGATGCGCTTGCGCAGCTGGTGGACGCGCTGGCGTTCGGTGAGGCCTTCCGTGGCGGTGGCGGCCGCGCCGCCGGCTTGCTGGTCCGGGTGCGGGCCGGCGTCTGGGTTCGGCGGGACGGCACGGGCTTCTTCGATGGCGCGGGCGAGCTGTTCGCCGGCGATGCGGCGCACGGTCGCCTGGAAGCTCTTGTCCTTGGGCGTCAGGCGGTAGGGCATCGGGCGCCTCTCATGGACCGTTGACGAGGGCGAGGATGAGCTGGTGGACGTTGCCGCCATTGCCCATCTCGGCGCGGTCGAAGGTGCGGGCGCGGTTCAGCCGCTCGGCCGCCATGCCGGCCAGGAATTCCTGGAGCTTGGCGCGGACCTTGTTGCAATCGGCATCGGCCGGCGCCGACAGGCCGGTGGAGAAGGCCTGGATCTTCTCGGTCATCTCGATCACGTGGTCGCCATGGACGCGCTCGTGTTTTTCGACGCCTTCGATGAAGCGGGCCCAACTGGCCGCCACTTCCGGCGCAAGGCCCGAAGGCGCTGTCGGCCAGCGGTAGATGATGGTGAGGCTCGGCCGGGCGGAAGCGAGGATACAGGAGCCATCCGGCTGCGGCCGGTAATCGCGCGACCACAGAAGCTCGAAATCGGTGAAGGCGATGGCCTGGCCGACGCCGGCCGACGGCGCGCGCTCGCCGATGGAGCGGTAGAGATCGATGCCCGTCGTGCCCGTGACCGCATAGGTCTCGATGCGCTCGGAGGGCTGCCAGTCCCGCGAAAGCGCGGGCGCCGGCAGGAGCGCCAGCCCGGCGAGGGCGGCGAGGAGGACGACGAGAAGGGCTTTGGGTCGGGAAGGGGCGGGGGATCGCTTGATCAGGGTCATGGCCCCTGCTTAAGCGAGATCGGTGGTGCGATAAAGAGCGGCGTCAAATGCGACCGGTGTATGACCGGAGAGGGGGCGGCGGTCTCGCCCCCGCGTCCCCGGTCTTCGTTCTTAGGTGTCGCCCTCAGGCGTCGTCGTCGTCGTTAGGTTCGGTCGGGTAGATCACGTTCCAGGGGAATTCGCCGGGGATTGCTGCGACCCGCGCCGCTTCGGCCCGTTCGAACGGAATCCGCTCGCAGGCGCGGCGGACGGCGTCGCTCTGGCAGGCGCGGTGACGCCGGCAGGCGGCGAGGTCGCAGCGCCTTGCCTCCTCGGCCGGGGGCGGACGCCACCGGCGTCGCGCCATCGCCTCGATGGTGGCGCCGATGGCGTTCAATTGCTCGTCGACCGTGGCGCAGGCGAGGCGGAACTTGAACCGGTCCCTGTCGGGATGGTGGCTGCGCGGCATGGCGGATCTCCGTTGATGTTTCAGGACGCGCAACAGCACCCGGCTTCTGGGCATTGTCGGACGCAGAAATGCGTCCGGGATTTATGGGCGTTGTCGGACGCAGAAAGGCGTCCGACGGGGCGGTTTGCCGCGGCGGGGAGAGGGCAGAGATGACGGGTCCGGGGCGCAAGGATCGAGCCGCCTGGGTAGATGTAGTTCGAGTGGCACGGTCATCGCGCCCCGGCGGCGTTCTCGGGAGCATCCTCCGTCAGATCCCGGTTCCAGCTCTCTGCGCGGGATCCGACCGCCCCCGGGCGCATCGCCTGTCTGGGGGCATGCGGTCGGCCCGCTTGCACGGGCACGCAGCCGAACCTGCTCGTAGTGGCAGGGGGAGCCGTTTTGGGACCTCTCCAGCCGGCCGCTACGTTGGCCACCGGCGGAAGCGCCGTCCCTCACCGCTGAAACCGGACCGTCGACCTGTCCCATCCCGTCGTGGTGAAGGATGCGAGGAGTATGGCATGGGCGCGAGGGACGGGGAAAATTTTGGGGGGATTAAGGAAAGTGACGGCGGATGAAATCCCGATAATTACCCGCATCATTTGGTCTGACATGTCGGGATAATTGCCGCGCCAATATCGTTGACGGCCCTTTGTAAGCAGCTTTACTCTCAACAATCTTGTGAACCATCGGAAGAATAAAATCCTTACCGGATATAAATCGCTCACGTGATATGCTGCTTGATAGGATGTTATTTTTTATCAACTCTTTTTGATTTTTGAAATTTTCAAACCCAATTTCTTTTATTATCGCGCTTATAAGCTCTCTCTTTCGCTTATCGACTCTATTTTTTTCAATTTTTATTTGACTACAAAATCGTAGGATGCCGTCGCTCACTGTCTTTATTTTTCTTATACGAAAGGCAATTGCGTACAGTATAAACAGTCCCAAGCATTTATCTGAAATCTCACTAATTGAGACCTTGATGCTGGTAATAATTTCCTCAGTTTGTGTTTCAGTTAAGTCATAGTCTTCGAGTAACTTTCGAAAATTTAACTCGTTAATGATTATATTCTCAACGCAATAAGCGTCTATCTGGACAATATTGGTGCCATCCACCTCTTCACCCCAAAGAAGATTTAGGTCTCCATCCAGTATGTATAGATTATTGTCGTTAAGCTTATTTTTCTCCCACTCTTTGAGAAGCGGCAATCGCCCGTTCAACGGGATTATTCGTCTCACGCGACCTGGTCCGATGATCGATTCGACTATTCTCTCATGGATTATGCGGCCCTTCGCGTCTTCTACAAATATTGTTTTTTCGTTCAGTGAAGCGTAAAGGGCGGCGTAACCCACTGAAGCTCTTTCTGAGTACTTAAGCGACATTTAGATCGACCATATTATCAGTGCGGTCCAATACGATCGAAGGGCTGTGGGTAGCGAGTATAAGTTGAGTTTGATCGTTCGCATTCAAAACGCTTTCAACAAATATTTCCTGCCACCGAACGTGCAATGAAATCTCCGGCTCATCTATTATCAAAACATTGGCTTTTTTTATCAGGGGGTTGAATATTAAGTGACTTATCAGGACAAATATTTGCTTTTCGCCAGAGCTGAGATTATGAACATCTATATACTTTGATCCAATTGAAATCTTTGCTTCCCCCCGACTCGCCGATTTTCACATTCTTTCGAGAATCGCTGAAAAACTCATTTACGATGACCTCAAATTTTGTCAAATCTCTACGTAGAGATCTTTCTTTCTTGTTGAAATTGTCAATAAGATTAAAGTAATTTTCTATCAGGCCAATCAACGGCTGATGCTCAAACCATTCATATAAAAAGTCTATGCCCTTGGGTGTTTTAGAGAGTTCTTGGGCGGCTGTTTGAAAGTTATCGTATCTATTGAGTTTGCGCGTGAGATCGATAATGCGATCAAAGAAAGTTCCAATTTGAAATCTGGACTTTTCGCTATCGAATCCAATCTTTGTCAGGGTGGAAGATATCTCTCTCTTCATCCTCCTATACTTCAGAATGTCTTTCTGTTCCGGCCAATCTGAATTTTTTTCTCGTTGTGTAGAACTGCTCGAGAAAAGCAGTAGCGAAATATTGTTTCGAAGCTGGTCCTCAAGTTGTCGCCGTTGATGAATTATGATCCGGGATCTCCTGAAGATCAGATCGAGAGCTTGACCAAGTCCTTGGGTCATGGCCTCGGAGGTTGGAGCAAGAATAGGGTTCGGATGCGCACGTACTCGACGCTCGTAAAAGCTCTGGTCATTTTCGGTGTAGGATTCTGACGTTCTGTTCAGGCCGAGAAATGTCGGGGTAGGGATGCTTTGGATTATTTTTAATATCTTACTGTTTTCGAAGAGCCCAAAAACATAACGCTTAACGAGATCGCGTTCATTTTTCATATCGACGTCTCTTCGAGACGTATTATTTATTATGAAATCTAGTTTTTCCGTGCTGTAGTCTTCCCGCGACCTGTCGTTTCCAACGCGCATCTTTAAAACAATTGCGCCATCGGCTTTCTCATATCTAAACTGAAATTTGCTAGGCCCGTTCTCAACGTGTATTTCTATCACAGAAAATTTATTTAACGCGATCCATTCGAGATCTGGAGCCAACGACGCTTGCATAGCTCGAAGTATGCTGGTTTTTCCGCTGCCATTAATGCCATGAATAAATGTATAATCTTTGTGAAAATGAATTCTTTTCGAAAAAATACCGTGAAGATCCCTAACGTATATTTGTTTGATGTGCATTTTATCTCCGAGTATTATGCATATCGATCTCAAAACTGTAGTCTAAGGTGTCGGAGCTCGGCGCGTCGCAATTATGGCGCGTAAGGGCGAGTTATGCAATTGCCGAGATTGCGCCTGTTTTTGTCGTTGCACCGTCCGCTATTTGGACGAATTCCGGATTTGATCGGGTGCTATCGTAGATCGGATCCGGTTAACCTACATATCTAAAGAGACGGCAGATTGGTGCCGATGCTCGTTTTCCGAACCAGGCCAAGCGGCAGGTCAACTCTCCGCTTAGAGTCACCGCAGGTGAAAGAGGGGGCGGTGGGCCTTGCTGGTGGCGTCTGACAGGCACCTCGGTTGGTTGCTTGGGGCACACAAGGAAACCGACAAGTGGACAGGCCCCCCCCTCTGTTGGCCCTTCGACAAGCTCAGGACCGACATCTCCCCCGCAAGGGGGAGAGTAGCGCAACGCGGCTGGTTCTACCGTCCCGGTCGGCCCGTTTTGCCTGGGCGGCGTTTTTGGCGGCGGGCTTCGGATTCGTCTTCGTAGGAGCCGGCGCCGACCTTGCCGCGGGCGAGGGGACGTGGGTCTTCTGCCCCGCCCTTAAGCTTCTCGCTACGCTCGGCGCTGGCGGGGGCCCCGTTTGCCCCGCCCTTAAGCTTCTCGCTACGCTCGGCGCTGGCGGGGGCCCCGTTTGCCCCGCCCTTAAGCTTCTCGCTTGTAGCGCCTTTGGGCTCGGCGCTGGCGGGGGCCCCGGAGCCGGTTGGCGGCTTTGGCGGGATCTTGCCTTGTACGGGTTTTTCGGTGCGGCCGACGGTCATTTCGTCGAGGTCGGGCTTGTGGAAGAGGGAGCGGGATGTCTCTCCGGGAGTTTGTTCTGTCCTCACGGCCGTACCGCCCTGCGGGCTGGCCTCCGGCCCATTTTCGTTTTGCGCGCCTGCGGCGTCGCGGGGGGGCGCGCCATCGGGCGCGACGGCCGTTCGGCCTTGCCGAGCTTTGCTCGGAGATCCTTTTCCCTTGCGCGATCCATCGCCTGACTCGCCGGCATTGCCCTGGACCCGGGCCAGCGGGTCGTCCATGGTTTCCAGTTCTCGGGCCTTGAGGCGCTTGATTTCGTCGCGCAGGCGCGCGGCGGTTTCGAAGTCGAGGTCGGTGGCGGCGGCGCGCATGCGGCGTTCGAGGTCCTCGAGGTGGGCGGCGAGGTTGTTGCCGATGAGGTTGTTGGGATCTTCCCCGCGCTTGCCCTTGCCGCGCACGCCGATATCGGCGCGGACGTGGTCGCGCTCGTAGACGCTATCAAGGATGTCGGAGATGCGGGCCTTGACGCTTTCGGGCGTGATGCCGTTCTTCTCGTTGTATTCGAGCTGCTTTTCGCGGCGGCGGCCGGTTTCTTCCATGGCGCGGGTCATGGAGCCGGTGATCTGGTCGGCATAGAGGATGACCTTGCCGTCGACGTTGCGTGCGGCGCGGCCGATGGTCTGGATCAGCGAGGTTTCGGAGCGCAGGAAGCCTTCCTTGTCGGCATCGAGGATGGCGACGAAGCCACATTCCGGGATGTCGAGGCCTTCGCGGAGCAGGTTGATGCCGACCAGCACGTCGAAGGCGCCGAGGCGCAGGTCGCGGATGATCTCGATGCGCTCCAGCGTGTCGATGTCGGAGTGCATGTAGCGGACACGCACGCCCTGCTCGTGCAGATATTCGGTGAGGTCCTCGGCCATGCGCTTGGTGAGCACGGTGACGAGGGTGCGGTAGCCGGCGGCGGCCGTCTCGCGGATTTCGCCGAGAACGTCGTCGACCTGGGATTTGGCCGGGCGGATTTCCACCGGCGGATCGATGAGGCCCGTGGGGCGGATGACCTGTTCGGCGAACACGCCGCCGGCGGCCTCCATCTCCCAGGCGGACGGGGTGGCGGACACGGCGACGGTGGGCGGGCGCATGGCATCCCACTCCTCGAAGCGCAACGGGCGGTTGTCCATGCAGGACGGCAGGCGGAAGCCGTATTCGGCCAGCGTCGCCTTGCGGCGGAAGTCGCCGCGATACATGCCGCCGATCTGCGGGATGGTGACGTGGCTCTCATCGACGAAGAGCAGCGCGTTGTCGGGGATGTATTCGAACAGCGTCGGCGGCGGCTCGCCGGGCGAGCGGCCGGTGAGATAGCGCGAATAGTTCTCGATGCCCTGGCAGGAGCCGGTGGCTTCCAGCATCTCGATGTCGTAGCGGGTGCGCTGCTCGAGCCGCTGGGCTTCGAGCAGGCGGCCGGCCTTTTCGAGCTCGGCGAGGCGATGCTTGAGCTCTTCCTTGATCGACTTGATCGCCTGGTTGAGCGTGGGCTTGGGCGTCACATAGTGCGAGTTGGCGTAGATCTTGACGGATTTCAGCTCGGCGGTCTTGTGGCCGGTCAACGGATCGAACTCGGTGATGGTTTCGATCTCGTCGCCGAAGAGCGAGATGCGCCAGGCTGCATCCTCCAGGTGGGCCGGGAAGATTTCGATCGTATCGCCCCTGACACGGAAGGAGCCGCGCTGGAAATCCATGTCGCGGCGCTTGTATTGCTGGGCGACGAGGTCGGCCAGGAGCTGGCGCTGGTCGAGCCGGTCGCCAACGGCCATCTGGAACGTCATCGCCGTATAGGTCTCGACCGAGCCGATACCGTAGATGCAGGAGACGGAGGCGACGATGATGACGTCGTCGCGTTCGAGCAGGGCGCGCGTCGCCGAGTGGCGCATGCGGTCGATCTGCTCGTTGATGGAGGATTCCTTCTCGATATAGGTGTCGGAGCGCGGCACGTAGGCTTCCGGCTGGTAGTAGTCGTAATAGGAGACGAAATACTCCACCGCGTTGTCCGGGAAGAAGTTCTTGAACTCCGAATAGAGCTGGGCGGCGAGCGTCTTGTTGGGCGCGAGGATGACGGCGGGGCGCTGCGTTTCCTCGATCACCTTGGCCATGGTGAAGGTCTTGCCCGAACCGGTGACGCCGAGCAGCACCTGGGAGCGCTCGTTCTCCTTCACGCCGGCGACGAGATCGGCAATCGCGGTCGGCTGGTCGCCGGCGGGCTGGTACTCGGTCTGCATGGTGAAGGCGATGCCGCCTTCGGATTTCTCTGGCCGGGCGGGACGGTGCGGCGTCCACAGCTTGCCGTCCTTGAACAGCGGATTGCCGCTTTCGATCAGCGCCGACAGCGCCTCGACGGTGGCCGTGACCGCGCCGGTGGCGAGCGCTGAGGCCTCCTCCAGGCTCGTATCCATACCGGCGACCGGATTGAGACCGGCGGCGGCGCGGGCGCGCGGATCGGTGGTGCCGCCCATGGAGGTTCCGCGGGACGTTCTTGATGCCCCGCCCTTAAGCTTGTCGCTGCGCTCGGCGCTGGCGGGGGCCCGGGATTTGGATGCGCTGGTTTGTCCTGTCCTCGCGGCCGTTTCGCGCTTCGCGCTGGCCTCCGGACGGGGCGGCGCATCGGCGCCGGCGCCCGGTCGGGCGCTGCGCTTCGCTCTTTCTTGATCATCGCCAGCTTCGCGTTCCGCCTGGGCGGCGCGTTCGACCTTGCGGCGGTGCTTGCCGGCCTTGGAGGCGACGTCGTGGCGGGTTTCGATGGTTTCGGCCTCGGCCATGCGCTCCATCTCGCGGGCCCAGTCGGAGACCGAGCCGGACGAGAAGGGGGCGCCTTCCAGGTCGCGCTGGGGCGCCTCGGCGAAGCCGCGCGTGCGCGTCGGGTCGAAATCCTCCGCGCCGGTCTTTTCGGGGCGGGGCGAGGTCTTGTTGGGTCGGGAAGCCATGGGGGGAATATGGGCGGAGTCTGTGGCGATTGGAAGGGGAGCGCACCGGTTTGGCCGGCCGAATGACGGCTTTTCGGAAGCTTCGCTTCTCGCGATCGGTGTGCGTGCTCCCGGCATTGCGGGTGGTGCGATGCCGGAACCCTGAAACGAGAAAACGCGCCGCCCCAAGGGGACGACGCGCTCTTGCGTGCACTCAAAGATCAGGCGTCGGCCCGATCAGGGTCTGCTCGATCAGTCGGTCTGGAAGCGGAACGGCTCGTTGCTGCGCAGACGGCGGATCGTATCGTTCCCACGACGGTCGTTGCGCCAGTCGCGACGGTCATCGCGGCGATCGTCACGCCAGTCACGGCGGGCTTCGCGGCGCCAGTCACGACGATCGGCACGCCAGTCGCGGCGGTCGTAGCGGTCCGGACGGCGGTAGTCGCGGTCGTTGTTGCTGAGCGCGCTGCCGATGACAACGCCGGCGATCAGCGGGATGCCGATGGACGCAGCGGACGACGAGAAATTGCCGCCGCCGGCATAACGGCCTTCCTGCTGGGCGAGATAACGGGACGAGGCCCAGCCGTCATAGCCCTGATAGTTCACGCGGCACCAGGAATAGCCCGAGGTGCAGCCGGCAATGTTGACGACCGATCCGTTCGGCAGGACGCCGACGGACTGGTAGCCGGTGCCCGGACCGGCGCGCAAATTAAGATCGGTGATGACCAGCGCCGACTGGGCCAGCGCGCTACCGGCGCCCAGCATGCCCACGACGAAGGCGGCGGCTTTCAAAAAGGTTTTCATGACGTACCTCACTGCGATTCTTGACGTGCAGTTATCGTTGATTTCGAGACTGAAACGGTCGCAAGCGACAGATAGTTCCCGAAAACGCCTCCGATCACGCGGGCGTGACCGTTGAGACCTTGAGGAATTGTTAACGGAATGGACGTGAATGGGGGCTGAATGGGGTGGGCGCCTGTTTACTGGCGCCGAGGCTGTTGTGACCGCTTTCGACCCCGTTTCGGCCGTTGAACCTCTCGGCTACTCGCCCTGAAAGTTGCCATAGGCTGAACGCGCCAAATAAATGTGCGGACGTCATCCAATCGCCAGCAAGGGATCGATAGCCGCTATAACTTCTTTCCGGGACTCTCCCTCAAGTGGGAGAACGGGCCGAGGTGGAACCAGTCTCCCTCGTCCCATCAGTTCGGCCAGCACGTACATGACCCGAAGGCTGCCATAGGCCTTGAAGGTGTCCCACAAAGGCGCGAGCAATGCGTCAATCTTCCGCGCTTCATCGGCATTGCCAGCCTGCGCGGCTCTCACCATCGACAAGACTGGACGAGGCAGCGTGCCGCCAAGGACGCTGTAGAAGGCGTCTGCACCTGCCAACATTGCATCTGCCATTCCCCAGTCTCCGCTGTAGCCGATCGCAAGATCCATTCGTTCGCGTAGCGTCGCGATTTCGGAGGCGAAGTCGCCATCAGACGGCAGCGGCATTTTTACGGCCTTGATCGATGGCAGGCTGGAGAGGCTGGCCAGGAGGTCCAGGCTGAAGTTGAAATGGGTCGTGCCGGGATTGTTGTAGATGCAAAGTGGCAAACCGGACGCCTCCGTGACAGCCCGGTAGTGCTCATAGGCCTCATTCTGCGTGAGCGGAGTGTAAGACATCGGCGCCATCAGCAGAGCGTCGGCGCCTGCTGCCTCTGCATCCCGGGCGAGACGTTGCGCTTCATCTGTGCGGAGCGCGCCCACCCCGACAACAATCGGCACTCGACCTCGCACACACTCGACGGCCGCCTCGATCGCGCGCCGCCGCTCCTCGCGGGTCAGATACGCATAGATGCCGGTCGAGCCGAGAAGACCAATGGAATCCACTCTTGCTTCGCAGAGCCGTTCCAGCAGCCGCGACAAGACATCGGTATCGACGCGCCCATCCTTATCAGCCGGGGTGATTGGAAAGGCGGATAGTCCGTGAAACGGTGAAGACTTGAGCATTTCTGAGCCTTGGCGATCATCTTGAAAAGAGCAGCCGGAGGCCGGCTGCGGCAAAGAAAACGGCAAGCACACCTTCAAACCAGCGCCTCGCCCTTGCATAGGCCTTCACCATCGGAGCCGTTGAGAACAAAAGCGCGTAGCCGGAAAAGACAATGACGCCGAGGATGATGCAGCCGATTAGCGCAACCGCGACGGCGGCAGGCCTGGCCGCCTGGTCAACCCCAAGGGACATGATCGCGAGCCAGGCGAGAACAGCTTTTGGGTTGCCGATATGCATGAGCACACCGCGCCGATAGGAGCTCCAAGCATTCGGCGCGGCCCATACCCTCTGATCCATTTCCTTGTCCGGGGTGGCTGCCGATCGTGCCGCCTTCCAGGCGAGCCACAGCAGGTAGAGCGCACCTCCAACCTTTAGGATCGTCACGGCATTGGCATAGGTGGTCAGAAGAGCCGAAACACCTGTTGCGGCAATCGTGCCCCAGATCGCCGACATCGTAATAACGCCAGCGGCCATGGCGAGACCGGAACGACGGCCGTGACGCATCGCTGCGTTCATGATGGCCATGTTGCTCGGGCCAGGGCTAGCCACTGCGATGACGTAGGCAGCATAGACCAGCAGCAAGTCTTGAACGGTCATAGTCGGTTCAGCCCGGTTGATTGAGTGCACCCATCAGAAGCGATGCAGAAATGCCTAACATGACGATGCCGACAACGGCATCCAGAAATCGCCAGGCCAGTGGGCGAGTGAACACCGATTGGAACAGTCGGGCACCAAAGCCAAGAATAGCGAACCATACGAAACTTGCTGTTGCAGCCCCGAACGCAAACAACGGCCGCGAAGCTTCCGGCTGCGCAGAGGCTGCTGTCCCCATCAAGAGGACCGTATCAAGATAGACATGGGGATTGAGAAAGGTGAACGCTGCACCTGTGATCATGACACGGCCAAGCGAGAGTTGCCCGCTAGCCGTCACTGGCAGTGCGTTCAATGAGGTCATCCGCCGAAGCGCAGTGATGCCATACCACGCCAGGAAGATCGCACCGCCGATCGTGAGAACCGTCGCCAAACCCGGTACAGCCGACAGGAATGCGCCCACGCCGCTGACGCCGGCTACGATCAGCAGAGCGTCTGATAGTCCGAAAAATACGACAATCGCCCCAACATGCTCTCGTTTGAGCCCTTGACGCAACACAAAGAGGTTCTGTGCACCGATCGCCATGATGAGTGCGGCGGACAGGGCGAACCCTGAAATGAACGGTGTCACGGAGCTGATCATGTGGCGACTAATGCCGCCACGCTGCTCTGAAGTAAAACTTGTTTTTCTTTAGCCGATGAAGCAATGCTTCATCCATGCTGGATTATCCCGCCCTTGCCGCCGTTTCGGCTGTCATCCGTGAAGGCACATTTGAACGTGCCGCCCTGGCTCTAGGCATTACGCCTTCCGCCGTTTCGCAACGCGTCCGTGGTCTGGAAGAACGGCTTGGAGCCATCCTCATCATCCGCGGGCAGCCCTGCCAGCTTACGGAGCTTGGCCGAAAGCTTTGTGCCCACTTCGACCGTGTGCGATTACTAGAAACCGAGCTCACACCCGATTTGGCGGACCATGCAGGACCAGAACGCTCACGGGTCCCGCTGAAGGTGGCCGTTAATGCAGATAGTCTCGCCACATGGTTTCCTGAGGCTGCACGGATATTCGGGCAAACGTCCGGCGTTCCGCTCGACCTGACTCTGGACGATGAGGCACACACCGCCGATCGCCTTCGCTCCGGTGAAGTCATGGCCGCCGTCACAGCGGACGCCACCTCTGTGCAGGGATGCCGTACAATTCCGCTTGGCTCGCTACGCTATGCCGCCTGCGCGAGCCCCGATTTCGTCGCTCGTTACTTTCCAAAGTACATAACCGCTGCCGAGCTGGCGCATGCGCCTTGCCTGCGCTTTGATCGGCGAGACCAACTTCAGGCGAGATGGGCACGAGACGCGTTCGGTATCGAGCTAGACGCCCCAACATACTCCGTCGCATCGACACATGCCTTTATCGATCTGGCCATCGCAGGATTGGCTTGGGGCATGCAACCAATCAAAATGGCCGAACCTCACATTACTGCCGGGCGGCTGGTGGAACTCGATCCGGCAATACGTATCGATGTTGAGTTGAACTGGATCGTGTCTGGCCTTCCGGTAGCGTCTCTCGATCTCTTGACCAAAGCCGTTCGCTCTTCAGCGCAGAATACAATGTTTTGATTTCAGCAATTTTGTCTGCTTAACGCTCCATCGGGCTTCGAAGCTGCCCTTCCGCTTCCCACCCCAAAGCAGCCAAGCCGACGTCAAATCTTAGCTACCGAACCTCCGTCGGTCGGAGAGGTGGCGTTGCGCTGGCTTCGACCTCTCGTTGCCTTTCCGCACCCCCCAAACACGTCACCCCTCACTCCCCATCGGCATATGACTGCTTTCGAATGTCAGGATGAAGCCGGTCCAGTCGTTGAGGATGTGGGCGCCGGTGGAGACCCAGAGGTTGCGGGTGGCGATGTAGGCGAGGGTGAGGAAGATCCGTGCGCCGCCGATGCCGATGAGGGACTGGGCCCAGTGCCAGTCATAGGTGGGCAGGTGGGCTGCTCCGAAGATCAGGGCGGAGACGAGGAGGGCGATGGCGATCGCGGTTTTGCGCCCGAGATGCAGTTTTGCGGTGCAGAGCCAGAGCGTTGCGAGGAACGGCAGGATGCCGAAGAGTTCTTCGCCCAGCAGTTGCGGGACGGTCGGCGCGAGCCTTTTCGCCAGATCGAGGTTGGTCATGGTCGCCATGGTTTCCACGACGGGATTGGGCGCGAGCGCTCCGAGATAGGTCAGCAGGAAGGCCAGGAACACGGAGCCTGCGAGCGTGAGGGCGCCGAACGCGACCATGAGCGCCAGCTCTTTCAAGCCGACGGGGCGGAAGAGGGCGCGCGTGGCGGGGCCGACCAGGAGGAACAGGGTCAGCAGCGGGATGCTGAGGAAGAGCAGAGCGGGGATGAAGGTGGCCGGAAAGCCGACGGGCGGGAAGAAGGAGAGCGCCAGCAAGCCGACGGCGAGGGAGGCGAGGAGGAGCGCCCAGCCCCGGCCTTCGATGGGCACCGGGTGGCCGTCGTAATAGGGATAGTCACCGCCACGCGTCATGATGCGAACCTTTCGCGAACGCCTGTTTCCGTTTTTCGCCTTGCCGGTCAGCGGCGGGTTTGCGCCGCGCGCCGGACTTCACTGGATGCATCGGACCTGCGGCGCGACGGGTGGATCATGCCGGACCCGGTCTCCGGTGATCGGCGGTGATCTTCGGCGGTACCGCATGCGGTGTCAGTGCTTCTGCGACGGCGTTGCCGCATGGCGTGGCTGTGTGGGCGTGTGGCCGCGACGGCGTGGCCGAACGGCGTTGCTGCCGCGACAGCGACGGGTTGCGGTGACTTTTTCCGCCGATGACGTGCCGCCGTCGATGCGGCGACAGGTCGTTGCGGTCTGGTCCGTCGATCTCAGAGTTCCGTCAGAGAGACGTAATCGCCGCCATTGCCGAAGCGGCATTCGAACGGGGCGCTGCCCATCGTGCCCTGGTCGACGCTGCCGGTGACGATGTAGCCGCCGCCGACGCCGGGCTGCGGCACGCCGACGCTGACGCTATCAGGCCGTGTCATGTAGCGGCCCGCCGCTTCGCCGCGGCAATAGTCGGTCATCTGGGTGGGCGACATGAAGGTGGGGTTGAGGCTGGTCGTTTCCGACGAGTCCATGGTTTCCGAACAGCCGGAAGCCAGGCCTGCCAAGAGGAGCAGCGATACCATCGATATGCGGTTCATTGTGTTCGTCCCTTATGCTGCTATCAGCTCTGGATGCACCTGATCGAATTTCCAAACGGGCTGCAGGTGGTGACCGTGGCGGGGCGGTAGGACTGGCCACGGAAGGCGAAGTCCGGCATGCGCCCATCGGACGGACCGCAAATGTAGCTGAGATTGTACCAGGTGACGGGACCCGGGACGGAATCGCCGAGCGCGCCGCCGGCATTGCTGTGGCTGTCGACGACCCGATACTGGCCGCCGCAGGTGGCTGCGGCTTCTTCGAAGCACGCATCGGGCGAGCCGCCGCATTTGGCCTGGACGATGCGTTCGCCGGTGGGGCCGGGGACGCTCGTCTGGGACGGGGCGACACAGCCGGCCACCGCCAAGCCTATGCCGAATACCAAGGGACTTGCATATTTCATACCGCTCTCCTTTGCCCCAGCACGCAACCTTAAGTCGGCCTGTTTGCGGGCGTCCAATGAGAGTTGGGCGCTTTTGGCCAACAAAACTCATGGGAAGGTGTGGGCAAAGGCGTGGGCGAAGGCGGGCGCGGAAGCTTCAGTATTGGGGGACGAGGCGGGACTTCGGCAGGGGCATGGCGAGGTGCAGCGAGAAGCCGTTTTCGGCGAAATCGGTGCGGATATCGGCCTGGCACTGGACGGTGAGGACGCGCTCCAGCAGGACGGAGCCGAAGCCCTTGCGGGTGGGTTGCGTGACGATGGGGCCGTTCGCTTCGCGCCAGTCGAGGCTCAAGCGGCGGTCGCCCTCGGTTTCCATGATCGACCAGTGGACGTCGATGCGGCCCCGGTCGACGGAGAGCGCGCCGTATTTGACGGCGTTGGTGGCGAGTTCGTGGAAGGCCATGCCGAGCGGCACGGCGATATCGGAGACGAGGTGGATATCGGGACCTTCGATGCCGAAGCGGCCGGATTCGGTGTCGTAGATGTCGAGTTCCTGGGTGAGGATGCGGCGCAGCGATGCGGTCTGCCAGTAATCCTCGGTCAGCTTCTCATGGGTGCGCGACAGAGACACGATGCGGCTGGAGAAGGCGCGGGTGAAGCTGTCGATATCGGTGTGGGAGCGGGCGGTGGCGCCGAGCATCGCCTGGACGTTGGCGAGCGTGTTCTTGACCCGGTGGTGGAGCTCGCGGATCAGGAGCTTCTGGCGCTCGTCGGACTTTTCGCGCTCCTCGATATAGGCCTTGACCTGGAGCTGGCGGGTGCGGGCGCGCGCGGCGGAGGCGACGGCGCTGGTCAGCGAGGCGGCGCTGAAGGGGCGCTCCAGCACGATGTGGCCGTGGTTGAGGAAGGAGAGGCGCCCGTCGAGCTCCTGGCCGCGCGAGCCGAGGATGATGACGGGGAAATCGGACCAGGGCGGCTGCTGCTCGATCCAGGCGGCTAGGGCGCTGCGCTCGCCGTCGAGCAGGGCTTCCTCGGTGATGACGAGGCAGAGCGCATCGTGCTGGACGGGGGGCAGGAGCCGCAGGATCTCGGGCAGGTCGGTGCAGGCGACGGGATCGAAGCCGGCGTCGCGGATCAGGCCGCAGGCGATCTCCGCATCGCGGCCGAAGGGCGTGCAGACGATGATGCGGGCAGGTTCAGCCGACACTCTGCTCGTTTCCGCTGACCGGTCCATGCCCCGCCTGCCGCATCAGCGAGCCCCGATCGCCGGCAAAGCGCGGGGTGCCGGAGAGCACGCCGGTGAAACCCGCAAGCGGCTCGCCCACCGATATTCCATCCGACGACAGCGTGAATTCACGGATCGCATCCTCATGGGGCCCGGTGCGCTTCTTCACCACCGAGACGGCGCGGCGGATCCGGCCTCCGGCTTCGAAGTAGCGCAGCAACATCACCGAATCGGACAGATAGGTGAGATCGACCGGCGTACTCATATGGCCGATCAGCCCGTGATTGGCGAGCAGAAGAAGGGTCACGATGCCCTGCTGATTGAGATAGGTGAGGATCTCGTGCATCTGCAGGAGCAGCTGCTGCTCCTCGGGCAGGGAATTGAGGTAGCCGGTGAGGCTGTCGATGATCACCATCTTGACGCCCGCATGCTCGACGGCGTGCTGCAGGCGGCCGGTGATCTCGCCCGGCGAAAGCTCGGCCGGATCGACCTGATCGAGCGTCAACAGCCCGCTTTCGAGGAAGGGCGCGAGGTCCATGCCCAGGCCCTTGGCGCGGGCAAGCACGATGCGTTTGGTCTCCTCGAAGGTGACGAGGTAGACGGGCTCGCCGCGCGAGAGCGCCGCAAAGGCATAGCACGCGGAGATCGAGGACTTGCCGGCGCCGGACGGGCCCATGAGCAGCGTGCTGGTGCCGCGCGTCAGGCCGCCCTTGAACAGATCGTCGAGCGCCGTGCCGCTCTTGGCGTCATCGCCGAAATCCTTCTCGACGTGATCGGAGGCGACGAGGCGCGGGAAGACGGTGACGCCGCCCGGCTGGATGACCATGTCGTGGAAGCCGCCGCGGATCTGCACGCCGCGCATCTTGATCAGCCGCGCGCGCCGCCGCTCGCCGCCATAGGCCGGCACGTAATGCTCCAGGCGCAGGACGCCGTGGCAGACGGAATGGAGATTGAGATCGTCCTGCTCGCCGGTCAGATCGTCGAGGAAGAGGGTGGTGATGTCCTTGAGGAGCACGAAGCTCTTCAGCGCGAGCACCTGGCGGCGATAGCGCAGCGAGCCCTGCGACAGGAGCCGGATTTCCGACAGGCTGTCGAAGACGAGCCGTGTCGGGCGGTGCTTCTCGATGGCAGCGAGCGCCATCTCCAGCGTCTCGCCGAGCTCGAGCTCGGAGGAGTGGATCATCGACTGGTATTTGGACTTGTCCAGGCTGAGTTCGGGCGGGACGAGTTCGTAGATCTCCAGACCGTCGAGCGACCAGCCATGGCGGTGGGCGACGGAGATGAGCTCGCGCTTGCTCTCCGACAGGGTGATGTAGAGGCAGGACTCGCCGCGGCGCACGCCATCGAGCAGGAACTGCATCCCGACCGTGGTCTTGCCGCTGCCCGGCCGCCCTTCGACCAGATGGGCGCGACCCCTGGCAAAGCCGCCGCGCATGAGATGATTGAGGCCCGGCACGCCGGAGTCGATGGGTGCGGCGTCGTCCATAGCGGTCTGGTTGTCCATGGACGACTCCTGAAATTGTGAAGGGTGCCGCTGTGTAGGCCAATGAGCGGGGGTGTCTTTAAGATAGGTTATAGTTGGGGGGTGGTTGGGGGTTGAACTACGGCTGGGAAGCGAGACGGGTGGGTCAGGGCCCCAATGCGGCCGTTTGCACCATAAGAGCGAAATCCCAGAACCTGCCGTAGGTCAGCTGACACATGAGGTGGCCATGTCTGAAAGGCCGGGAACGAAATACGTGCCCAACTCTAAAGATCGCCTTCGTCACGCTCTACCCACCAGCGCAAGGTTTCGATGCGGTGCTGAATATTCTCCGATTGCGCAGTAGCCCACACCAGCGGATACATCGACCCCCCCTCAACGAGCGAAGCGCGAAAATCAGCCTCTGCCCTAGCGTATGCTTGCCATGCGAACTGGCTCCGCCGGAGCAGTGCGCCGTCAGTATCGCCGCGCTTCTCGATCGCAGCGATCATGTCCGCCATCTGTGCTTCAAGTTCGCGCATGGCGTCGCCAGCCTGGATGTTCATCGTGGTTTGGGTTCGCGCCAACGCGCCTTTCAGTTCCTGCACCAGCACCCAGTCGATCGCTGATAGAAACTCGACACCGGCGGCCACAAATCTAGGAATCTCTGCCGGGTCGAACGCGGGGTCGCGCGGTAGCTCGTGGGTCAGAATGTGCCGCACGGTGAACACTCGCGACAACTGCCTGAACATTTCATCGTAGTCGCTGATGATCGGCGCTAAAGGCCAATCGGCCTTTTCCTCGATCCATCTTTCGTGTGACGCTTTAAGTTTGTTCACGAAGCCATGAATTAGCGCATCCATATGAGCCACTACGCGTCCCGGGTCGTTGATTGAGACGGTGTGGGCGACCAAATCCCCGACCGACAGCTTCCGGTCTTGCAGACCGGATAACAGTGCAAAATCCAGCTTTGCTCCCTTGGACAACGTTTCGGCACGCTCGAGATACGGTGGACCGGAGTCGACCAGTTCGCGGATTGCCTCCCGCACGCCGACTTCAATCATGGTGACAATCCTCATCGGTATGAAATCAGCAAACTCCTCAGCCTCGCCTGCTTTCTCGTCCCAAAGTTGTCCGAGCTGGCGGAGGTCGTCTGACAGCATGGAAGTCAGGCGGAGCTCACCGCGCCGTTCCTTCCACCCCAGCATCTTTTGGATGTCGGATCGTACCATTTCATCGACTTTCTGCGATTTGTTGAGTGAGGAAAGAAGACGCCGACCATCTCGGCAAAGGCATTCGCATGTGGAATTCGGAGATCAATCAAGATGCTCTTACCGAAACCGAACACATCGATTATCTGTTCACGTATATGTCTGCGCTCGTGCTCCAATTGCTAAAAGAGAACGGACAAGAAGGGATTAGCAAATGAAGGGCAATCTCGACTGGCAACCGACACTCATCAACATCGAACCCGAATTCGCGAACTTCGTACCGACGTTTCGCAACGGACAGATCGTGCGCGACCTGATGCCTGATCAGCCTGCAATGACCCTGAACGCAGACTTCTATTTTCCTGAAGACCGCGTCGTCGTAGAGCTGAAGTGCATGGAAACGGACTCTCGCGATGCTTACCCCGAGCGCGTCGCGCGGGCGTTTGCGCATTTCGGGCACACGGGTAGTGAATTAATGGGCTTTCTGTTTCGCGGCGAGCCCATGCCCGAGCGAGTAGCAGGCCGTATCCGGCAGCAGATTGCTAATCCTCTGCGACAGGCTCTTCGCAAGGCAAATAGGCAGATCGCGGCCACGAAACATCATCTGAACATTCCAGACGCTTTTGGTCTGGCGGTGTTCGCAAACGACAATAATTTTGGCCTCACGCCGGCAAACGCGCTTTCCATCCTCGGAAATGCCGCTTTGGGGCTGTCAAATTGCCATGTCGATGGCTTCGTTTATATGACGCCCAACGTCTATCATCACACGGGAGACGATATCGCCCGGTCTGTATGGGTTCCGCTTTATTCGGAAGGCAAAGAGTCGCTTGCTGACTTTGTCAATTCCTTCGGCAACGCCTGGATTGATTACGCGGAACAATTCGGCGAGCCTTATTTGGAGCGCTGGAAAGGGGACGAGTACGATGTTGGTTTGCTAACTGGAAAGCCCATCGAACGCTTCAGTCGGAGTCGCAAGTAGGTGAGTGCCAAGAAAGTTATACGGCATGACCGGCGGCGAGCCGATAGGGAGGGCCGGAGAAGCGCATAGCGAGCCGACCTATGGCGGCTCCGGCGGGTCATGATACGCGAAGCGGACGGACCGGAACCCACCCCATCTCGGACATTTGCCGCTCAGCCCGCCGCGTCTTTGCGGGACGCCAAGGCAAGCGCAGTGATGAGTTCGTCAGGTATCGGCTTTGTTGGTGAGAAAGTGACACCAGTCTTGGATGCTTTAAGCTCGGCTGCAGCGATATCGTCGGCATGCGCGTTGATCGCGCCTTTGCTAACATAGAGACCGCACTGTTTGCTGAACGCTCCGTAGCCCGCGATCATCATGCCTCCGGAACTGAAACCCGGCATACCGTACTGCATGACCTCTTCCGCGTCAGGAAGAGCTTGCTTCAGGCGGTAACGAACGACGGCAAGTTGTGGCCGAAGGGCTTCAGGCGCCGCAGCTATGTATGCATCATGGTCAAGTAACTCGGTCATGCTGGATCATCGACCATTGAATGTGCTCGCGCAAGCAGAGCTATGGCTGCCTCGGTGCCACGACCGCCAAAAGCGGCCTGTCCGCAATTCACCCATTTCGACCATCATCCAAACCTCTACACACCGCTCAGCCCATCACCCCGTCATCTCTACCCCTGCGCGGCAAACGCTCCGGGTGGGGTTCCGACGTGGCGGGAGAAGGCTGTGGAGAAGGCGCTGACGGAGCCGTAGCCGACGTGGCGGGCGAGGTCAGTGAGGGCGATGTTTCCGGTGAGGAGCATGTTCTTGGCGAGCGCCATGCGCCAGGCGGCGACGTATTCCATTGGGGCTGATCCGACTTCGTTTCGGAAGCGATCGAAGAAGGTGGTGCGGGACATGCCTGCTGCGGTTGCGAGGCCCTGGACGGAGAGGCGGGCGGCGGGATCGGCGTGAATCCGGCGCAGCGCGAGTGCAAGGCGGGGATCGGCGAGGCCGCGGAGCAGGCCGGGATCTGCCATGGTGCTGGTGACGGAGCGCAGGGCTTCGACCAGCAGCAGTTCCAGGAGGCGCTCGAGCACCATGTCGCGCGCGGGCCGGTCGCTGCGCGTTTCCTCGTTGATCATCTGGACGAGCGCGATCAGGCGGGCTTGCGCGCGCACATGGATGACGGCCGGCAGGAGCGAGACGATGAGGGCCTTGTCGGGCGAGGCGAAGCGGCAGTGGCCGACTAGACATTTGAGCTCGGTCGGAGCTTCAGGGTCGCCGAGACGGAACGTTCCGGGGCCGGTTTCGAGCGGCGTGCGCGGGGCATCCTTCGGCGGTGGATCGATGCTCGACAGTGTGAAATCGAAGACTTCCGGCACGAGGACGAAATCGCCGGCCTCGAGAAGGAGCGGTGCGCGGTCTTCGATGGTGAGCCGGCAGGTGCCTTCGACGATGGCGCAGTAGAACGGGCTTGCCATGTTCGTGCGCTCCACGTGCCAACGGCCGCCGCCGGTGACGCGCTTGGAGATCGAGGGCTGGGGCCTCAGGAGCGTGACGACGCTGGCGAGGGGGTCTGTCGTCGGGATGGTCACGATTTCGGACTTTCGCTGAATAGAAGCGGACTTTCGAATATAGAAAGTCCGGCTCTTTCTGTCCATTTCCTGTTTCAGCAACAACAGGAGATTTTCCATGCCCAGAATTCTCATCACCGGTGCTTCGTCCGGCTTCGGTCGCGCGACGGCTGAGCTGTTTCTCGCCCGAGGCTATGAGGTGTTCGCGACCATGCGTAACCCGACGCCGGGTGGGGAGGCCGACGCGATGGCCGAGCAGGAGGGGCTGCCCGGTCGGCTGCACGTGCTGCCGCTCGACGTGACGGATGAAGCGAGCATCGCGCGGGCGGTCAAGGAGGCGGGTGTGCTCGATGCGCTGGTCAACAATGCCGGGGTGGGCATGCTCAACGTGCTGGAGGGCGTCGACATGGCCAAGGCGCGCGAGCTTTTCGAGACCAATGTGATCGGCGCGATGGCGGTGACCCAGGCGGTGCTGCCCGGAATGCGCGCACGGGGATCGGGCGTGATTGTCAACATCAGTTCGAGCGTGACGCTGCGGCCGCTTCCGGCGCTCTCGGTCTATAGCGCGAGCAAGGCCGCCCTCAACGCGTTCACGGAAAGCCTTGCGCTGGAGACGGCGCAGTTCGGTATCCGCACGCGGCTCATACTGCCCGGATCGGCGCCGACGACCGCTTTCGGCAAAAATGCCATGGCGCGGATGGGGATGGAGGTGCCTGCGCCCTACAAGGCATTCGTCGAGGAAAACTTCGCGGCGCTGCGCAGTGCGCCCGAGAAGACGTATGCCGACGACGTGGCGCAGGCGGTTTGGCGGGCGGTGACGGAGCCGGATGCCCCGATGCGGTTGCCGGCGGGCGCCGATGCGGAGCGGCTCTTCCGCGAAACGACGGCCGATGCGGCTTGAGCGGGGAGACGGGTTTATGAACGCCTTGATCGGCCGCGCGCGGACCATTCCGACGCCTGAGCCACGGATGAGTGTGGCTTACACGCCCGTGACCCTGCCCATGGCGGGGCGCACACCGCTCGAACTGCGCGTGACGGCGCCGGCGGAAGGCGAGGATCTGCCGATCGTGCTTCTGTCGCACGGGGGCGGGCCTTCGCACTACATTCCCTCCAAGGATGGCTATGCGCCGCTTGCGCAATTCTGGGCCGAGCGGGGGTTGGCGGTGATTCAGCCGACGCATGGGAACTCCAAGGTGGCCGGCCTGCCGCGCGATGCGCCCGGCGCACCGTTCTTCTGGCGCGAGCGCATAGCGGAGATGACGACGATCCTCGACCGGCTGGCCGAGGTGGAAGGGCAGGCGAAGGCCGTGGCGGGGCGCCTCGACCACCGGCGCATCGCAGTCGCCGGCCATTCCTTCGGCGGTCACACGGTCGGCCTGCTGCTCGGCGCGCGATTGCAAGGCGAGAGCTTTGCCGATCCGCGCATCGCGGCCGGGGTGCTCCTGGCTGCGCCGGGGCGCGGCGGCAAGGATCTGACGGCCGACAGTGCGGCGCGCTTTCCGTTCTTCGACGTGGATTTCGCGACGATGACGACGCGCAGTCTCGTGGTCTGCGGCGCAGAGGACGATCCGCATTTCACGCCGCGCGGGCCGGACTGGCACGCCGACGCCTTTCACGATGGAGCAGGGGCGGAGGCTCTCGTCACCGTGCAGGGCGTCGGTCACGGGCTCGGTGGCATCGCGGGGCTGGATGCGAAGGAAACGGAGGTGGAGGCGCCCGACAGCCTGGAGGTGACGCGGCGGCTGACGCTTGCATGGCTGCGCACCGTTCTCGGCGTTGACGCCGAAGCCTGGCCGGCGGCCATCGCCTCGCTCGACGGGCCGGCGGGGGCATTGGCGCAGGTGAGGTTGGCCGCACGCGCCTGAGGCAGGCGATGGCGGCGCACGATCACGCCGGGACGGGCGTCGGTTTGCCGGTTTCGTCGAGTGCGACCATGACGAAGGTGGCGTCGGTGACCTTGTCCATGCGGTCGGAAAGGTAGCGCTGGGCCCAGGCTTCGACGGTGAGGGTGATGGAGGTGCGGCCGACTTTTGCGACTTCGGTGTAGATGCAGAGCGTGTCGCCGATCTTGACCGGCATGGCGAAGGCCATTTCGTTGACGGCGGCGGTGACGACGCGGCCCCTGGCGCGCTCGGCGGCACGGATACCGGAGGCAAGGTCCATCTGCGCCATGACCCAGCCGCCGAAGATATCGCCGGCGGCATTGAGATCGGCGGGCATGGCGAGCGTTCTGAGCGTCAGTTCGCCGGTCGGTCTCGGGGCTTCGTCCATGCGGGGGATCCTTCGCGGCTTTCAAGGCGATGTCGCGCTCGATGCGCCTTCCCGTTTAGCGAGCGCGGGCGGGATCCCGCAAGCGTTCAGTCCTCATTTACCATGTTGGCCTAGGGTGTTTCTCCAAGGGACCGGTCTGGAGACGCATGTTCATGGCCATCGATGGATTGGACGGCGCAGTCGGCCGCAAAAGCGGCCTTGCCGCGAGGCGGTGCACGGCACTCGGACTGAGCCGGCTTCTGGCCGGCGGGTTTGCGGCGATGCTGTTGGTGTCCTGCTCGGCCTCGAGCGTGCTGGCGCCGCCTGAAGCGATTTCCACGAGTTCGATCACGCCTCAGCCGCCTGCCGGACTTGGCTGGCAATCCGCGACCTATGGCGCGCCGCCCGCGCAGGGGCTGCCGGCCTATGAGAGCCTGGCACAAGGGACAGGGGCGGGAGTAGGTGTCTCGTCCGGGGCTGGCGTGACCGCGCCTGCCGGTGACCTTGGCTATGGCTCCGGCCTTGCGGTGCTGCAGCGCGGGCAACCGCTGCCGGTCGACGATGCGGCACTTGCCCAGATGCAGGGGCGGCCCGTGCCGGACGGGTGGCAGCCCGGCTATGTTCCATCCGACCAGCCGCAGATCCTCGGCACGCTGGGCCCGAACGGCGAGGCCCGGCTTGCAGGCCAGCCGAGCCCGATGCAAAGCCCGGTGGCGCCCGTCACCGCCCAGCCTTCTATGATTCCGCCTGCAGCGGCACCGGTCTATGCGCCGCCATCGGCGCCGATCGCCGCGGCTCCTCCCGTTTCGGCGCCGGTCGCGGCCGTTGCGCCTCCCGTTGCCGCGCCGCCGGTTGCGGCAGCGCCGGTCGTGCAGCAGGCGCCAGAGCCGCAGCGGGTCGCCGGGATCTTTCCGCGGGCGCTCAACCCGTTTGCCCGAGCGCGCGAACCGCAGAGCAGCCTGCCTGCGGCGGAAGCGGCCTGCCGGCAGCGACTGCAGCGGCTCGGCGTGCAGTTCACCGACAAGCCGGCCGTCGGCAACGGCAATTCCTGCGGGATCGCGCATCCGGTCGAGGTTTCGGGGCTTTCGGGCGGGGTGAACGTGCGGCCCGCGACGCTGCTCAACTGCCAGATGGCGGAGGCCTTTGCGACCTGGGTGAAGAACGAACTCGCGCCTTCGACGCGCAAGCGTTACCTCTCGGGAATCGAAACGGTCGGCTCCATGGGCGGCTATTCGTGCCGGACGATGAATTCGCGCCGGGGCGCGCCGATGTCGGAACACTCCAAGGGCAACGCGATCGACGTCGGCTCGATCAAGCTGAATTCGGGCCGGGTGATCGATGTCAGCGCCAAGGGGTTGTTCGCGTTTCGCGAGCGCGGGCTGCTGAACTCGGTGCGCGACGATGGCTGCAAATACTTCAACACGATCCTGGGTCCCGGATCGGACGCCAACCACGCCGACCATTTTCATTTCGATCTGCGGGCGCGTCGCAACGGCTATCGGCATTGCGACTGAGCGCGGCGTGGGCCGACGCACGAGGTGCATGTTTCGGTAAGTGCTTGTTAGCGCTCTGATGTCATGCTGGCGCCGCTGAAAGTGGGGGCAGGATTTGGCGGAAAAGTCAGGCATGGACGCGGATCTCAAATTGCAGATCGACGCGCTCTACAAGGCCGCACCGGCTTCGGTGATGTCGATCGTGGGCGCAGTAATCGCGCTTTCGATCTTCTGGAGCGAGGGCATTCCGGCCGAGCTAATGGTCTGGTTCGTGGTGGTGACCGCGACGGCGGTGGTGCATCTCGGAAGTGCGGTCATGCGCCATTTCGGCCGGCCGGCCGCTTTCACGTCACGGCACTGGGCGCGGCTCGTCTGCGGCATTTATGGGACGTCCGGCGTGGCATGGGGCGCGGGTGCGGCGTTCATGATCGTCCATGGCAGCGTGGAGCAGGCGCTGGTGGTGTGCAGCCTGATCACCGGGTCGGTGACGGTGAGCTTTCCTGCCGCGGTCTACCAGCGGGCTTACAATCTCTTCCAGTTCCCGGCGCTTCTTCTGACCTGCGGCGGCCTTCTCGCGAGCGGGATCGCCTATAGCAATGCGCTGGCGATCGCCGGCGTGCTTCTCTGCGGGACGCTCGCGATGATGGCGCGCGGGCTCGGCACGCAATTGACGCTGGCGCTCAAGCTTTCGCGCGAAAATTTACGGCTGGTCTCCGATCTTCAGGAGCGCAAGGCAGCGCTCGAAGCGGCCAATCGTGACCTCGAGATTCAGACGGAGACGGACCCGCTAACGGGGCTCGGCAACCGGCGGCGGCTGATGCGTGTGCTGCGGGCATCCTCCGGTGCGCTCGGCGTGCTTTTGATCGATGTCGACCACTTCAAGAGCTACAACGACACCTTCGGCCATGCGGAGGGCGACACGTGCCTGCGGCGCATCGCCGATGCGCTCAGCCGCACGACGATCGCCGGCGTGACGCTCGTCGCGCGTTATGGCGGCGAGGAATTTGCGATCGTCGTCGATGCCCGCGACCATCACCATGTGCGGGCGGTGGCGGAAGCCATGCGCAAAACCGTCGAGGCACTGCATGACGAGGGCGGAAGCGCGCTTCGTCGGGTGGTGACGATCAGCGTCGGTGTGGCGCTGCGGGGTGCCGCCGAGGACAAGACCATCACCCAGCTGATCAGCGAAGCGGACGAGCGGCTCTACGACGCCAAGCGCGCCGGCCGCAACCGGGTGCATGACGGCCGCGAGCAACGCCCGAAACGGGCCGCAGTCGCCTAGAAAACCGAATTCGCGACCCGGCCTCTTCCGTCACAGTGCTGCATATAGTATAGTCCCCTAGGTTATATTTCGGAAGGATGCGGATGCACACGCAGAAGCACAAGGACAGGCTGATCGGACGGGTGAGGCGGCTGAAGGGCCAGCTCGAAGGCGTGGAGCGTGCGCTAAACGGCGAGGCGCCCTGCGGCGAAATCCTGAGACAGCTCGCCTCTATCCGCGGCGCGATTTCCGGCCTGACGGCCGAGGTGATGGAGCACCATCTGCGCGAGCATGTGCTGGAGGCCGAGACCGAAGCGGACCGGCGCCAGGGCGGCGAAGAGCTGATGGGCGTTCTGAGGACATATCTGAAATAAGAGCGGCCGCCTCGAACGGGGTGGCGCGCAATCAAGGAGGCCATGATGGCCGGGCAATTGCGACTGGATGGGGACCACGACCACGTGTTCCTGGGCGACAATCACGACCGCAACGAAAAGCGCGTGTGGCTGGTCATCGCGCTGACGGCGTCGATGATGGTGATCGAGATCGTCGGCGGTGCGATCTACGGCTCGATGGCGCTGTTGGCCGATGGCTGGCACATGGCGACCCATGCGGCGGCGCTGATGATCTCGGCGTTTGCCTATCTCTATGCGCGTCGCCATGCACGCGACCACCGCTTCACCTTCGGGACGGGAAAGTTCGGCGACCTGGCGGGATTTGCCAGTGCCGTCGTGCTCGGCATCGTCGCGCTGCTGATCGGCTGGGAAAGCCTGCTGCGGCTCGCAAATCCGGTGCCGATCAGTTTCAGTCAGGCGATCTTCGTCGCGGTGATCGGGCTTGCGGTCAATCTGATCAGCGCCTGGCTACTGCGGGAAGATCACGGGCACCATCACGGTCATTCCCATGCCCATGGGCATGCTTCCGGCCACGACCACGATCATCATGGGCATGACCATGCGGCGCACGATCATGCCCCGCAGGGTCAGTCGGGTGCCGGCGTGCAGGACAACAATCTGCGCGCGGCCTATCTGCATGTGCTGGCCGATGCGCTGACTTCGGTTCTGGCGATCGCGGCACTCGTCGTCGGCAGTCTCAATGGCTGGATCTGGGCCGATCCGCTAATGGGCCTCGTCGGCGCGCTTGTCATCGCGCGCTGGTCGGTCGGTCTCATGCGGCAGTCGGGCGGCGTGCTGCTCGACACCGTGCCGGAGGATGGGCAACTCGCGGGTGCGATCCGCTCTGCGCTTTCTGCGGAAGGTGGAACGATCACCGACCTGCATGTGTGGCAGGTGGGGCCGGGGCACCACGCGGCGATCATCGCGCTTGCCTGTCCGCGACCGCAGGCGCCGGGGCACTATAAGGCACTGTTGTCCGGAATCAGGCAGCTGTCGCATGTGACGGTGGAAGTCCAGGCGATGCCGACGCGCTGATCACTGCGCGGCTGTCGCGCCGTCGTCCGTCGGGTCGGTGGATTTGAGGCGGCGGAGTGCGCTTTCCACGGTGCGGTCGAAACGCACGACGGGTGGCGCCACGCCATGGGCGAAGAGATCGCGCCGCAGCGTTCCGGTCGTGCCGGTGATGATGACACGGCCGCCGCGGCGCTTCTTGCTGCGCGCGATGGAGGCGATCATCTCCCCGGCGGTGGAATCGATCATCGGGACGGCGGACAGATCCAGCACGAGGACATGCGCCGACGTCGCGACGCGATCGAGCAGGCTGCCGATCGATGCGGCCGCACCGAAGAAAAGCGCGCCAGAGACGCGGTAGACGATGACGTCGCCCTGCTGGGTGAGGCGCTCTTCGTCCGCGCTCGCAGACCCATCGGCTTCATCCTCGGCGACGAGCGGCTCGGCCAGCGTTGCCGTCGACATGCGGTGGATGAAGATGAGCGCGCCGAGCGCGAAGCCGACGACGATCGCCTCGGTCAGATCGCGGAAGATGGTCAGCAGGAAGGTGACGAGAAGCACCGCCGCATCGCCCCAGGATGCGCGCAGCAGGGTGGCGAAGGCGTGCTTTTCCACCATCGACCAGGCGACGACGGCGAGCACGCCGGCGAGACAGCCGAGCGGGATGTAGCTCGCGAGCGGCGCAGCAAGCATCATGAAGCCGAGCAGGAACACGGCGTGCAGCATGCCCGAGACGGGCCCGACCGCGCCGGCGCGTACGTTGGTGGCGGTGCGCGCGATGGTGCCGGTGACGCAGAACCCGCCGAAGAGCGAGGCGCCGACATTGGCGACCCCTTGCGCCACCAGTTCGCAGTTGGAGCGGTGGCGGCGGCCGGTCATGCCATCGGCGACGACCGCCGAGAGCAGCGACTCGATCGCGCCGAGCAGCGTGAAGGCGAGCGCGCTCGGCAGGACGGCGATGACGAGATCGAGATCGAATGACGGCAGGGACGGCGCCGGCAGGCCCGACGGAATGCCGCCGAAAGCCGTGCCGATCGTTGCCACCGGCAGGCCGGCCAACGCCGAGACCAGCGTGGTGACGACGACCGCGATCAGCAATCCCGGCCAGTGCGGTTTCAGCTTGCGGACGGCGACGACGATGCCGATGGCGGCCAAGGCGAGAGCGGCCGTGACGGGGCTGATCGTTGGCAGGGCCGCGAAGATCACCGGCAGCTTCTCGAGCAGGGGCCCGGGCTCGGGCGAACCGAGGGTCAGCCCGAAAAGCGGGGTCAACTGGCTGGCGAAGATGATGACGGCGATGCCGGCCGTGAACCCGACCGTGACGGGGTAGGGAATGAACTTGATGTAGGTACCGAGCCGCAGGAAGCCGATGGCGGCGAGCATGAGGCCGGACAAGAAGGTCGCGAGGACGAGGCCGCCCATGCCATGGGCCTGGATGGTGGCGGCGACGAGCACGATGAAGGCGCCGGCCGGACCGCCGATCTGGTGGCGGCTGCCGCCGAGCAGCGAGACGAGAAAGCCGCCGACGATGGCCGTGATCAGCCCCTGCGCCGGCGTCGCGCCCGACGCGATGGCGATCGCCATGGAGAGCGGGAGGGCGACGATGGCGACGGTCAGGCCCGCAACGGCATCGGCCCTGAAATGGGATAGCCGGTAGCCTTCCTCCAGCACCGTCACAAGCTTCGGCTTGAACAGCTCAGAAAAGCGCGCCTTCTCGGGTTGAGCGTGCGGATCGCGAAGGCGCGGCGATTTTACCGGAGCATGCATAAACAGCGATCAACCTCCCTCTCACGCGGGAGCTTCAGCGACTCGATCTCGAAGCGCAGTCCCCCCACGCTAAGTTAGACCGTGTTTGGGTGGAAAACGCGTAAAAAGGTGACGGGTGCTGCCAAAGTAGCGGTGGGGCGGCAGTTCAGATGATCGATGCGACGGGTGCTTACCGCGGTGCCGCAATCATGATGGCCGCGCCGATCAGGCAGAGGGTGGCGCCGGTGAGGTCGAAGCGGTCGGGGCGGATGTCTTCGATGAGCCAGAGCCAGGCGAGCGAGGCTACGATGTAGACGCCGCCATAGGCGGCTTAGGCTCGGCCGGCGGCGTCGCTGTCGACGAAGGTAAGGAACCACGCGAACAATGTGAGCGAGATCATGCCGGGGATGAGCCAGAGCACCGATTTGTCGAGGCGCAGCCACGCCCAGAAGGCGAAGCAGCCGGCTATTTCGGCCATGGCGGCGGCGACATAGGCGGCGAGCGTCGGCAATGGATGGTCCCCGGTTAAAAGGTCTCGATCAGCGGAGACCCGCCGCGTCAGGTTCTACATCGAAAAGTGCTGCCGACGGCGGGAAACGCGTGTAGCGCGCCGCGGCCTGCTTGCTCGATACACGGGCGCGACGGCACGTCTCCGATCTGTGGAGCGCGGTGAGGATGCGCTTCGGCGTGGTCTTTAAGTGTCTGTGGCGGCGGCTTGCCGATAGCCACAGTTGTAGAACGCACGTCAGGGTCAGTGACGGGCGGTTCGGCATGGCCGCAATGGTGACATTGGCCGCGGAACCTTTGCAGGCTCTGGGCGTGCTGGCGCCTGGGTCGCAGGAGACGATGATCGCTTCAGGCGCAATTTCGCAGCGAGACTTGGTGGGTGTGGATGTCGGCGCCGGAGGCGGTGCCGGAGTTCCTTTGCAAGCCGCTGCCGGTATGTGCGGTGGCGGCGGGGCGGAAGCCGGACGCGGAGCGTGGCGTGCCGCTGATCTCGAAATCGGCGACGAGATCGAAGAGGGTGCCGGCCTCTTCCGAGAGCCTGGCCGTCGCGCTGGATGTCTCGACGACCATCTGGGCGTTCTGCTGCGTCGTCTGGTCCATCATGTTGACGGCGCTGTTGATCTGCTTGAGGCCGATCGCCTGCTGCCTTGAGGCTTCGGCGATGGCCTGCAGGTCGCGGTCGACGTCGACGACGCGATCGACGATGGCGCCGAGTTCCTCGCCGGTGTTCTCGACGAGCGTGACGCCGCGCCCGATCAGATCGTTGGAGCCGTGGATGAGGACCTTGATCTCCTTGGCGGCGGTGGCGGACCGCTGGGCGAGCGCGCGCACTTCCTGGGCGACGACGGCGAAGCCGCGCCCCGCATCGCCAGCGCGCGCTGCCTCGACGCCGGCATTGAGGGCAAGCAGGTTCGTCTGGAACGCGATCTCGTCGATGACGCCGCTGATGCCGGAAATCTCGCTCGCGGATGTCCGGATTTTGCCCATGGCGTCGATCGCCTGCGTCATCACGGTGACGGACTGCTCGGCGCGCTCCCGGGTTTCGCGGGCCTTGCCGCCGGCATCGCGCGCGCGCTCGGCGGTATCGGTAACCGTGACGGTGATCTCTTCCAGCGCGGAAGCGGTTTCCTCCACCGAGGCGGCCTGCGCATCTGTCTGGCGTGCAAGGTGCTGCGACGTGGCGTCGATGGAGCGCGAGGCGGACGTGATCGCCTCGGCGGCGCCGAAGATCGTGTGCAGCGCCGTTCTCAGCGTCGAGGATGTTTCGTTGAAATCGACGCGCAGGCGTTCGAGCGCCGGCTGGAATGGCTGCTCCAGCGTGGTGGTGAGATCGCCGGCCGAGAGCTTCTTCAAGGCAGCGGCGAGGCTCTCCACATTGGCGACGCGATCGGTGACGTCGGTCGCGAGCTTGACGATCTTGAAGACCTTGCAGTCGGCATCGAGGATCGGGTTGTAGGACGCCTGGATGAAGACGGGGCGGCCGTTCTTGCCGATCCGGGTGAATTCGTCGGAGAGGAAGCGTCCTGCGGCGAGCTCCGGCCAGAACCGCCGGTAGGCGTTGGAGGCGACATAGGCGGGCTCGCAGAAGATCGCATGATGGCGGCCGACGATATCGTCGAGCTCGTAGCCCATCGCCTTCAGGAAATTCGCGTTCGCCGTGAGGATCTTGCCGGTCGGGGTGAATTCGATGACGGCCTGGGCGCGCGACAGGGCCTCCAGCTTGCCGCGGTCTTCCGCCGCCTGCAGCGTCTGCGCCGTGATGTCGGTCGCGAATTTCACGATCTTGTAGGGTTTGGCGCCGCGCATGACCGGATTGTAGGAGGCCGCAATCCAGACCTCCGAACCATCCTTGCGCAGGCGGCGATATTGCTGCTGATCGTGCTGGCCAGCGGCGAGCTTCGTCCAGAAGGCGGTGTAGTCCGGGCTTCCTGCTTCGGCCGGATCGACGAAGATGCGGTGATGGCGGCCGACGATCTCCTCGGCGCGATAGCCCATCGTGCGGCAGAAATTGTCGTTGGCTTTCAGGATCGTGCCGTCGAGGCTGAACTCGATGATGGCCTGGGATGCGTTCAGTGCGTCAAGAACGGCATTCGCGTCGCGCGCAAGAAACTGCAGCATTTCGATCTCTTCATGAGAGGAGAGATGCCGCCTTGGCGCGGCAATTCCCCGTGGATTTTCATGGGTTATCTTCTTGCGCAAATGCGTTTACGCGCCATGAACAAACGGGTCGTCGCTGCCGCTATCCGTCAATTCTGTTAGAAGTCTCTTATTCGGCTCAGGCGTTTTCCAGGGCGGCGATGTCGAGCTTGACCATGCCCATGAGGGCGGCTTGGACGCGGGCGGCTTTTGCGCGGTCTGGATCGTTCATCAGTTTGGGCAGGATGGCGGGCACGATCTGCCAGGAGAGGCCGTATCGGTCCTTCAGCCAGCCGCATTGCTGGATGGTGCCGCCTTCACCGAGCGCATTCCAGTACCGGTCGATCTCCGCCTGGTCGAGGCAGGCGACGGAGAGCGAGATCGCCTCGGTGAAGGGAAACATGGGCCCGCCATTGAGACCCATGAAGTCGCGGCCGGCGAGGCGGAAGGTTGCGACGAAGAGCTTGCCGTCGGCATGGCGGGTCGCTTCGAGGATGGCGGCATCGGGGAAGATGCCGCTGTAGAACTCGATCGCTTCTTCCAGCTGGTCATCGAACCAGAGGCAGGGTGTGATGGTGGGCATGGTGAGCGCCTCCGTCGCTGATCGTGTCGCTGATTTTGTCGCTGGCCGTCTCGCCGGCTTGTGTTTTGGCAGGCTCAACGGCCGTCCGGCGGGCCGACGATGGCCCACATGTGGCCGAAGGGATCCTTCAACTGGCCGTAGAGATCGCCCCAGAAGGCGACCTCGAAGGGCATGACGACGGTGCAGCCGGCCGCCGTGGCGCGGTCCCACCATTCGCGTGCATTCATGACGGCGAGCGTCAGCGTCGTGCCCTGCGGCTCGACCCAGGGATAGCCGTATTCGGGCATGGCATCGCCCAGCATGAACTTGCCGTCGTTGATGGTGAGCTGGCAGTGCATGATCCGCTTGCCGTCATCCATCAGCATGCGGCTGTCCTCGGTTGCGGCGAAGGCCTTCTTGTAGAAATCGATGGCCGCGCTCGCATCCTTGGAGGCGAGATAGGGAATGACGCCGGGGATGGACGCGGTCCATTCCTGCGGATTGGTCTGTTCAGACATGGGGATGTTCCTCCGGGTTCAACCAATGCTTAAACTGGGCCGGTCAGAATTCGACGAAGCTTTCAAAGCCGCCGAAGATCATGCGTTTGGTGTCGAAGGGCATCTTTGCCATGTCCATCTGCAGGCGCTCGTCCTCGAAGACCTTCTTGTTGATCTCGTCGCGCTTCTCGCGGGAGGGATAGGTGATCCAGGCGAAGATGACGGTTTCGTCGTCCTTTGCCTGCACCGCGCGTGGGAAGGACGTGAGCTCGCCATAGGGCACGTCGTCGGCCTTGCATTCGACGTAGGACAGGGCGCCGTGCTCCATCCAGATGCGGCCGGCGTTTGCGGCGATCGCCTTGTAGTCCTCGAGCTTGTCCTTGGGGACTGCGAGCAGAAATCCATCGACGTAAGGCATTGCGATACTCCTCTTTGGTGTCTTGCGATAAACGAAGGACGATCGGGGCGGCCTTCACCCGACAGTCCGGCCGAATTATTTTCAGAGCGTGGCGGCGAGCGCGGCCATCTGGTCGGCGGCTTTCCCCCAGCCGTCGTGGAAGCCCATCTCTTCGTGGGACTTCATGTCGGCCTCGGTCCAATGGCGCCCGACCGCGGTGTAACGCGTGCCGCCGGCTTCATCTGCGAAGGTGATGATGCCCGTGAAGAAGGGCTTTTCCGAGGGCGTCCACGCGTCGACATAAGCGTCGGTGAAGACGATCTTCTCGTTCGGGACGACTTCGAGATAGACGCCGCGGTTCGGATACTGATTGCCGTCGGGGTCGGCCATGACGACGTGGCTGATGCCGCCCGGGCGCACGTCGATTTCGGCCGATGCGATCGTCCAGGGGGCCGGCACGAACCACTGCTTCAGGAGGTCGGCCTCTGTCCAGCAGCGATAAAGCTTCTCGCGCGGGACGTCGATCAGGCGGGTGAGGGTAAGTTCGTGTGTCTGTGCCATCTGGCATCTCCAATCCGTGTCCATTTCGATCAAAGGACGATGGAGAATGCCACGTCCCGACAGGGGGACGCAAAAAATCTGGAGTCTTTGCTTGGCGCAGCTGCGTTTCGGTGGCCCTAGAACGCAAAAAAGGCCGGTATGAACCGGCCTTTCATTGCCATTGCCGCATCCTGAGCCAGTACATCCGTGGTCACAGGGAAGGCGATGACAAACTTTTCAGAGCAAACCAGCTTTCGCTGGAAACGCTCTAGAAGAGCTTGATTAAGCGGCGGCGAGGTTGCCTGCACTCATCTTGCCGCTCTTGCTGTCGCGAACAACGTCGAAGTGCACTTTCTGGCCTTCGGCGATGGACGACATGCCGGCGCGCTCAACGGCCGAAACGTGGACGAATACGTCTGCGCTGCCATCGTTCGGCTCAATAAAGCCGTAACCCTTGGTGGCGTTGAACCATTTTACAGTACCAGTAGCCATGACGATTACCTTTCAATCGCATAGAGAATTTGCCAATCGACCAGAAGTCAAAGGGCGGTGGATCGATAGGTAAGGGAAAGTCGTCGCATGCGCCGTGGCGCCTAAACAAGTTCGGTTACTCAGATCGATTTGACATAGGTGCGCCCTTGCCGACGAAATGTCAATGCTGAAGGCCGGGCGCGGCCGATTTATCTGCTGCCGACGCCCTTTTTAGCGGCTTTCGCACGCGGTTTACGGACGGTCGCCTTGGCGACTTCGACCTCGGGAGTTTCGGCTTCCATCGCCAGGCGCTGTGCCTTCAGCCGCTCTGTCTTGCGCTCACGGGCAACAGCTTCCTTCTCCATGATGGTGCGGGCTTCATTGTTGGTCGATGACCACTTGGCTTCGGAGGAGGAGCGCTTTTCCGTGGACGGCGTTTTGAAGGGCTGGGCCAATCGTTTTCCTGACTATGTCTGAACACAATGAACGCAGTCTGCGTTCTCTGAAGTCCTTATATCAGACATTCGTCGTTTGCGACAGGTCTGCTGTTTCAGGCGCCGTTTCGGGGGCTTTGCCTAAGCCGTCGAGGTGACGCCGGATATGCGCCGCTTCGGCGGGGCTGTTGGCGAGCGCGATGGCACGGTTGAAGGACTCAATCGCCTCTGGGCGCCGGCCAAGCTCGTTCAGAAGGCCGCCGCGCAAGCCGTGGAAATAGAAGTAGCCGGAGAGCCGATCGGCCAGCGGATCGATCAGCGCCAGCGCTGCCTCAGGGCCGGCGAGCTTGTTGATCGCGACCGCTCGGTTGAGCGTCACGACGGGGGATGGCTGCACGACTTCCAGCGTGCGGTAGAGCAGGTCGATCGCCGCCCAGTCAGTCTCGCCGGCGGTCTTCGCGCGGGCATGGGTGGCGGCAATCGCGGCCTGGAGCTGGTAGGGGCCGGGGCGCGCGTGACGCAGCGCCTTGTCGAGCATCGCGAGGCCTTCGCCGATCATCGCGCCGTTCCAGAGCGTGCGGTCCTGATCTTCGAGCAGCACGATCTGGCCAGCGGCATCGAAGCGGGCAGGGCTGCGGGCATGCTGCAGAAGCATAAGCGCGAGCAGGCCCGCGATCTCCGGCTCGGCGGGGAAGAGCTTGACCATCAGGCGGGCGAGGCGGATCGCCTCCTGCGCAAACACCGAGGCCGACCGTTCGGCCTCGCGGGTTTTCGCGACATCGCTTGCGCGGGCGGAATAGCCTTCGTTGAAGACGAGATAGAGCATGGCGCCGACGGTCAGCAGTCGCTCGGCGCGCGCCTCACGGTCCGGTGCCTCGAAGGGAACGCCGGCACGAGCAACCTTGGATTTGGCCCTGGTGATGCGCTGTTCCATCGCCGCTTCGGAGACGAGAAAGGCGCGTGCGATCTGAAGCACGGTGAGCCCCGAAACGATCCGCAAGGCGAGAGCGATCTGCTGCGTCGTCGGCAGATCGGGATGGCAGCAGACGAAAAGAAGCCGCAGCACGTCGTCGCGGTAGGCGCTTTCGTCCAACCGTTCGGCGATATCGGTTTCGGCGTCGGACAGGTCGGAGATCTGGTCCTCTTCCGGGAGCGGCCGCAGGCGACTGTCGCGCCGCACGCCATCGACGCCGGCATTGCGACCGACGAAGATCAGCCAGGCGGCGGGATCACGCGGCGGTCCGTTCTTCGGCCAGGATTTCAGCGCCCTGAGGCAGGCTTCCTGGAAAGCCTCTTCGGCCCGGTCGAGATCGCGAAAATAGCGAAGAAGCGCTGCGACCGCCTGCGGACGGGCGGCGGTCAGTGCTGTCTCGATCCAGGCGGGGTCGCTCATCTCGTCTCGGCCTTCGGTGTTGCGGGTTGATAAAAGCCGACCGGCCGGATCTCGTAGGAACCGCCGCCGGGATTTGCTTCGGCAAGATCGCGCGCGATCGCCAGCGCATCGTCGAGCGTGGCGCAATCGACGAGGTAGAAGCCCAGAAACTGCTCTTTGGTCTCGGCGAAGGGACCGTCGATGACGAGCGGGTCGTCTGCGCCTTTGCGCAGCGTGGTGGCGGCGCTGGTCGGCATGAGGCGGGCGACGGGGCCAAGCCGGCCTTCGTCCTGCAGCTTACCGGTTATCTTCAGGAGACGCGCCATGACGGCATCGTCTTCTTCCTTGCTCCAGGCACCGACGATGTCTTCATGGTGATAACACAGGATCGCATACAGCATGGGTTTGGCCTCGCTTGCTCACAGGACGAACGGAACAAGCGGTACCCGACAGCGGGCCGGCAAACAATGTCGATGAGATCGGGAGGAATGGACGGCGCGGGCTCGATGCCGCGTCTTCGACCGGGACGAAGGCCCCGGCCTTATCGGTGCTAAGAGGCCTAAGTCAGGCCGGTTCGGGCTCGTCGATGAGGATGAGTTCCTCGCGGGTGATATCGATGACGTAGCGTCCTTCCTCGACATGGGTAACCTTACGGCCGTCGTCGAGAATGTAGTGCTTCATGCCGAGCGCGCCGCTCGCCATGAGGTCGTGGTATTCGTCCACGCGGCGCTCGGCGGCCTTGCCGTCGCGCACCCGGAACGATCCGGTTTTCTTGTCCATGGGACAATGCCTCCCTCTTCCAATCACCGTCTCGACGAGACGGCTTTCATCAGGTCCGTGGACCCGATCCTTCTGTCGGACGCCCTTCGCCGGGGCGTCCGAATGCCTCGCCGTCAGGCGGCGAGTAGTTTTGCGTTTCGTTCGATCACCTTTACGGGCTCCACATTGTCGCGTGCGCCCACGAATTCCGGGCGCGGCGTTCCTGCGGAGAACGGGGCGACGAGCTTGTTCGACACGGCATTGAACACGAAGAAGGCGTTCGATCGCGCCATAGGCGAGATGTTCGACGCCGAGCCATGCATCGTGTTGCAGTCGAAGATGAGCAGCGAACCGGCTGGGCCCGTTGGCGTTTCCAGCCCCAACTCATCGTAAAGCCGCGTCAGGTTCCGATCGTCGGGCGTACCGGTCTCCTGGGCCTTGAGAGAGGATTTGTAATTGTCCTTCGGCGTTTTGCCGACCGTTCCGATGAAGCGCTTGTGCGAGCCGGGCATCAGCATCAGCGGGCCATTGTGCGGCTCGTTGTCGGTGAGAAGCAACGACATGGACAGCGCGCGCATGCGGGGCATGCCGTCTTCGGCGTGCCAGGTCTCGAAATCGGAGTGCCAGTAGAATTCCTTGCCGCGGAAGCCGGGTTTGAAGTTCAGCCGCGACTGGTGGATGTAGATCTCGTCGCCGAGCAGGAAGCGCGCGATGCCGGCAAGACGCTCGTCGCTGGCAAGCCGGTGCATGATGGCGCTCTGCCGGTGCAAGGCGAAGATCGAGCGGACATCTCCGGAATTCGGTTCGGCGATCAGGGTCTCGTCTTCGAGCGCATCCTTGGAGGTGCGAAGCCGCGTGGACTCATCAAGAAGGATCTGCAGTTCGTTCGCCTTGAAAAGGCCCGGCAGGAAGAGGAAGCCTTTGTCCTCGTAGGATCGATATTCGTCCCGGCTGAGCGGCGAGTCCTTGCTCCACTTGGAATAGATCACCGGGTCCTGACGGTCTCGGACGTCAGGTTCCGTGCCTTTTCGGGTCGGGTACAGGTCGTGGATCTCTGCCATCGTCCATCTCCTCATTGTCGTTCGGTTCGTTCAAAGGCGTCCGACAAACGCCGTGGGCGACCGAAAGAGCGGATCGAAATCCGATAGGGCAAGGCAGGACGACTTACCGGCGAGCGGCTGGCTGGCCGCGGATTTCCTCATCATTCCGGCGGCTCGACGCGCGCATCGGACATCGGCGGAACATCTGCGTCCGCCTCGTGTTCCAAACTACCCCAAAATTTTTCCGTCTGAAACCTTTGGTGATGCGGGTGGTGATGTCCGGGCCACGCACGGGCGAAGTGATGTCCCCAGGGTCCCAAAGACGGGTTTTGCATTTTGCCGCTTTCGCGCTATGGCGATTGCATACAATTTTCAACTCTCGCGAATGCCGGTCCCATGCCCCCCATCGAAGATCTGATCCTATTTGCGCTGGCGCTCGCCGGCGCCGGTGTCGTTGCCGGTATCCTGGCAGGCTTGTTCGGCATCGGAGGCGGGGCGATCCTGGTGCCGGTGTTCTACCAGGTGTTCGCGATGGTGGGCGTCGACGAGGCGGTGCGGATGCACCTTTCGGTCGGCACGTCTCTCGCGATCATCGTGCCGACATCGCTGCGATCCTACTTCTCGCACCGCAAACGCGGCGCGGTCGACGATGTCCTCCTGAAATCCTGGATAACGGCCGTGCCGCTCGGGGCACTGCTTGCAGCCGTCGTCGCGGCCTATTCCTCGAGCGAGGCGCTTCGCGGGATCTTTGCGGTGATCGCTGTGCTCGTCGCTTTCCGCATGCTGTTCAACCGGGCTTCCTGGCGGCTTGGCGACGACCTACCGCGCAATCCGTTCAAGTATATCGCAGGCGTCGTGATCGGGCTGCTGTCAGGCCTGATGGGCATTGGCGGCGGGGTTCTCAACAACACCTTCATGAGCCTTTACGGGCGCCCGATGCACCAGGCGGTGGCGACATCGTCCGGCGTCGGCGTGCTGATCTCGATACCGGGGCTCATCGGCTACGTGATCGCGGGCTGGGGTGCGTCCGGCCTGCCGCCGTTTTCGACCGGCTACATCAACTGGGTGGCTGTGGCGCTGATCATCCCGATCACGCTGCTCGTTGCGCCTGTCGGCGTGGCGCTGGCGCACCGGGCGAGCAAGCGGCAGTTGGAGATCGGCTTCGGGATATTCCTGCTGATCGTTGCCGTGCGCTTCGCGATCAGTCTCGCAGAATAAGCTCGTCGCGGCGCATCTCGAAGGACGAGAGCTCGCCGATGAAGTTCATGCCGAGCAGGCTTTGCGACAACGCGCCGTCCTCCGAAACAAGGGCGCGGACGCGGTTGCGTTCGATCGAGCCGATGGCGACGGCGTCCAGGGTGACGATGGCGGCAAGCGCCTGGCCGTTGGCGGTCGAGACCGGCTGGCTGAAGCTCAAGTTTTGCGGGTCAAGGCCCAATCGTTCGGCATCCTGGTAGGAGAGCGCGATCAACGAGGCGCCGGTGTCGACCATGACGCTGACGGGCTCGCCATTGATGCTGATCTCGGTGGCAAACTGGCCGCCGATGCCTTTCTGGATGACGATTTCTCTGGTGCCGTCATCGAGCTGGCGCATGACAGCGGTGCCCGGCATGAGGCCGGCCTGAAGCCGCGTGCCGAGCGACTGGATGTCGTAGCGGAAGACGTAAAGCGCGCTGAAGGCCAGGATAATGACCGCCCAGATGAGGGCAGCCTTGAGCATCTGGCCGAAGCGGCCGCGGATCAGGAATGCGGACGACAGGACCGTGAGCAGGGCGACGCCGGTGACGAGATTGCCGAACTGGTCGTTGTCGAGACCGAGGGTCTGGCCGGAATTGTGGTTCCACAGCAGGAGGCCGAGGCCGGTCGCGAGGATTGCCATTGCCACATAGAAAATGACGGGGTTGCGACGCATGCGCTCAGCCCTCGTCACGTTCGAGGGCGAGCCGCTGACGTTTGGTGATGCGACGCGGCTTGCGCTCGATCTCGCCCATGCGAGCCGGCAGCTCGTCCATGATCGCGCGGCGCTCGGCGGCGGAATAGGCGAGCCAGTTCGTGATCTCGGCACTGGTGCGCCCACAACCGAAGCAGTGGCCGGTGCGCCGGTCGATCGAACAGACGAGGATACAGGGGCTTTCGATGGTCACGGGGCGACGCTCACGGGGCGGGCGGATCTCTCTCTTCATGTCGTTGATGTTCATATCGTTTGCCTAGAGGCAAAGGGCAAGGCCGGCGAGAAGCGCGACTTCGACGAGTTGTTGCGTGGCGCCGATCGTGTCGCCCGTGGCACCGTTAAGGCGCTTGCGAGTCCGGCTCGTGAAGACGAAGAACGCGAGGATGGCGGCAGCCACCGCGATGAGGGCGGCGACGGGCCCGGCGGCAAAAGGCAGCAGCGGCAGCGCGACGAGAAAGCCGAGGAAGAGCGCCAGGCGCGCGGATGCGGGAGCCGGGCGGCCCATCGACACTGCAAGACCATCGACGCGGGCCGGCGGCAGCATGTGCCAGTGCCAGACCATGGCGGCGCGGCTGAAGGCGGCAATGGCGATGAGCGCCAGGAGGAGAGCTTCGGGTGGGAGGATGACGACGAGGGTCGCGAGCGCCGCGACGCGGATCAGGAGCGTCATGACGAGGGCGACGACGCCGAAGACGCCGGTGCGGCTGTCCTTCATGATGGCGAGCGCGCGTTCCCGGTCGCGGCCGGCACCGAGGCCGTCGGCGGTATCGGCAAGGCCATCCTCATGCAGCGCGCCGGTGATCATGAGTTGAAGTGCGACGATCAGCGATGCGGCGACGAAGGGCGGCGCGACGATGACCGCGAGCACCGCGGCGAGGAGGGCAGCCGGCAGCGCGATGACGGCGCCGGCGATCGGGAAGGCCCGCACGGTGCGCGAGAGGCCGTGGTCATCGCCGTGGAAATGGCGCGCCGGAACCGGCAGACGGCTCAGGAAGGCGATCGACCGGGCGATATCGTCGATGAAGGCGCGCATGAATGTCCCGACCGTGGCTGACTACTAGCAATGGCACAGGCGCAAAGCGGCTGTGGCCTACCGAGCCGTTTCGCGTTTCCGGACGGTGAACCGGTATCCACTTCACCTGGAAACGCGTTACGCAGTTGTGGCGAAGGCCGGATGCTTTTACCAGTGGCGCCGAACATTCTTTCAAGGCCCTGTCGCTCAAAGCCGGGGCAAGACAGGACGCGCCATGCCCGCCAATGCCACCGGACTGCCCTTCGACGATTTTCGCACGCTTCTCGCCAATCTGCCCGGTGCCGACCGGGCCGCCGTGGAGGCGGTGCGTGCGCGCGACAGCGACCTGACGAAGCCGCGCGGATCGCTCGGACGGATGGAAGCGCTGGCGGAATGGCTGGCGGCCTGGACCGGGCGCGCGCCGGCCGTGAACCGGCCGCTCGTCGCCGTCTTTGCGGGCAATCACGGCGTGACGGAGGAGGGCGTGTCGCCCTTTCCGGCAGACGTGACGGCGCAGATGGTCTCGAATTTCGCGGCCGGCGGGGCGGCCATCAACCAGATTTGCGTGGCCTATGATCTCGGCCTCAAGGTGTTCGATCTCGCACTCGAAGTGCCGACCGGCAACATCGCCAAGGAAGCCGCGATGGACGAGCGTACTTGCGCGGCCACCATGGCGTTCGGCATGGAGGCGATCGCAGGGGGCACGGACCTGCTCTGCATCGGCGAAATGGGCATCGGCAACACCACCGTGGCGGCCGCCATGTTCCACGGGCTCTATGGCGGCGAGGCGGAGGATTGGGTGGGGCCGGGGACAGGCGCCGAAGGCGACGTGCTTGCCCGCAAGGTGGCTGCGGTGAAGGCCGCCGTGGCGCTGCACAAGCCGCATCTGTCCGATCCGCTGGAGCTGCTGCGCCGGCTCGGCGGTCGCGAAATCGCGGCGATGGCAGGCGCCATTCTGGCGGCGCGCGTGGAACGCATCCCCGTCATCATCGATGGCTACGTGGCGACGGCGGCCGCAGCGGTGCTGCACAAGGCAAACCCCGCGGCACTCGATCACTGCCTGATCGGCCACGTATCGGCCGAGCCCGGCCATGCACGCGCGATCGAGAAACTCGACAAGACCCCGCTGCTCGCCATGGGCATGCGGCTCGGCGAAGGCACCGGCGCGGCACTCGCGGCCGGCATCGTCAAGGCAGCCGCGCTCTGCCATTCGGGCATGGCGACGTTTTCCCAGGCGGGGGTCAGCGGCAAGGAGTGAGCCGCGGGGCAGCGCGATCGTAGGATCGACGCCTATGATGGAGCGGTTGTCGGTGATGGAACTTCGCTAGTGGCTTCAGGAGCGTAGGTCTCGTTTCAGGCTATATGACGCGTGGGGGGATGCGATGGTGACGACCAGGGCAGGCGGATGCCTTTGTGGGGCGGTGCGGTACTGTGTCGTGAGCGACGAGGCGCGTCCGATGCGGGGGATCTTTGCCTGTCATTGCGTCGAATGCCGCCGGCAGTCCGGGCATTATGTCGCGGCCACTGCGGCGAGCGATGACGCCTTGACGGTGACGGGCGGCGACAATCTGACGTGGTTTGCGGCGTCACCGGAGGCCAAGCGCGGGTTTTGCAGGATTTGTGGGTCGCTTCTGTTCTGGAAAGCGGACGCGCGTTCCTCGACCTCGATCATGGCGGGTAGTCTGGACGGGGCCACCGGGCTTATGATCGATCGTCATATCTTTGCGGCTGAAAAAGGCGATTATTACACGATCGACGATGGCCGGCCGGTCTATGAGGATGCGGGGCCGTCCTGAAATAGCGAACAGTGCGTGGCTGTTTCCGCATCTTATGTGAACAATGAGCGTCGATTATCTTCCTTACAAAAGGAGGGTCATATGACCGTTTTTCCAAGTCTCTTCATCTCGCATGGATCGCCCGACACGGCGATTGCAGATACTGCGGCTGCCGCCTTCATGCGCCGGTTCGCAGAGACGATGCCGAAGCCGAAGGCGATCGTGGTAGCGAGCGCGCATTTCGAAGTGGGCGGCGGCGTTGCCGTTTCGGCCGACGCGAAGCCCGAGACGATCCACGATTTCGGCGGCTTCGACCGTGCTCTCTATGAAATCCACTACGATGCACCGGGCGCGCCGGCGCTCGCCGAAGACATTGCGGCCGAACTGACGGCCGCCGGCTTTCGCGCGCAGGCCATTCACGGCCGCGGCTTCGACCACGGCACATGGGTGCCGCTCAGCCTGATCTATCCAGATGCCGACATTCCGGTCGTGCAGGTCTCGGTCGATCCGACCAAGGACGCGGCCTACCACATGGCACTCGGCCAGGCGTTGGCGGGCTTGCGCGAGAAGGACATTCTCGTGATCGGCTCCGGCTCGTTCACTCACAATCTCGGTGAAGCGTTCAAGATGCTGCGGACCGGTCAGCGGCAGGCGCCGGTGCCGGACTGGGTCGAGGATTTCGTGGCTTGGATGGACGACCGGATCCGTGCCGGCGACATCGAGAAGCTGCGGCGCTGGCGCCAAGAGGCTCCGTTTGCCGTCGAGAATCACCCGACGGACGAGCATCTGATGCCGCTCTTCGTCGCGATCGGTGCGGCGATCGGCAAGGAAACGAGCCGGTTCGAGGCGGAAGCGCTGCACTCCAGCCAGGAATTCGGCGTGCTTTCGATGGATGCCTACGCATTTCATTGAAGATTGATCCTCGCACTCTAAAGTCTCCGGCAAAGGTCGGATGCCGCTCGATCCACGGTGCGGAAGTGGCCGGATCGATGATTGGCGTGCGAGGATTTCGATGAAGCGGCTGTTCCATGCCTTTCGCCACTCTCTGGCGGGCATTCGCTATGCGGCGGCGCATGAAGCCTCGTTCAGGCAGGAGCTGATCCTGTTCTTCCTGGCGCTGCCGGTCGCGGTTCTCGTCAGCAACAGTCTCGGCATGTTTCTGGCGCTGATGGGGGCGATCGTGTTCATGATGATCGTCGAACTGCTCAACACAGGTGTGGAGGCGGTTTGTAACGGGCTGTCGCGCGACTACATGGAGGAGATCAAGATCGCCAAGGATTGCGGATCCGCGGCGGTGCTGTTCTCCGTACTCGCTGCCGGCACCGTCTGGCTGAGCGCCCTGTATCTCCGATTTTTGGCTTGAAGACCCGATGACACCCGATCTGGCACTTTTTTCACGTTCCGGCCTGCCCGACGATCTGAAGCTGCTTCTCTCGAAATATCCGCGGGAAAGCTGGGGAAGGGATCATACGATCGGCCAGATGGGATCGTTCTGGCTGCAGCGCCACGACATGTTTCGCGAGCTCGGTTCCGGCCTCGTGACCGCGACGCATGATCTGCGCGAAGGCCGCATGGAAGCCGGTGCGTTTGCCGGCTGGTTCGTGCCGCGCATCAATTTCTTCCTGTCGCAGCTCGAAGGGCATCACCAGATCGAGGATCAGCATTATTTCCCGGTCTTCGCTGCGGCGGAGGCCCGGCTGAAGCACGGCTTCGACCTGCTCGACGAAGACCATCACGTCATACACGATCTGCTTGCCGCCAATGCGCAGTCAGCCCGCGGCTTTCTGGGTGGGCTTCAATCGGGCGGCGATGCGCTGAAGCACGGCAGCGAGGACTACGCCAAGAACGCGGAGCAATTGCTCAAAGGCCTGCTCAGGCACCTGGAAGACGAGGAAGACCTGATCATTCCGCTGATGCTGGATCGTGGGGAAGACGCGCTCGGGGTCTCGTGATCAGGTGAGATGATCTTCAAGATTCATCGCGACATGCAAGATGCGCACGACCAAGACGCCGTCTTCAGCTTTTTGATAGAAAACCCAGTGGCTTTCACAGCGCAGACGATGAAAGTCTTGTCCGTTGGCCGTGCGATAGACACTCCCCATTTCAGGATGTCGCAGCAGATTCGTCATCACCCGTTGCAACTTGTCGGCGTAGCGGTCAGCCTGCCTCTCTCCGAACTCCCGGGCAGTGAACATATAAATCGCGTAGAAATCCGTTTCTGCGCGCCGCGTTAGACGATAGTGCGGTGCTACAATCAGGTGCTGCGAAACGCTTTAAGCTCTGCCACGATCTCAAGGATCGATTTGGACGAAACGCCGCTTGCAATGCCTGCTTCGAGCGCAGCATCCAAGCTTTTGCGATCGCTGATGCTTTCCGCGCCGGCTGCGGCAAGATCGCTGTGTTTCGGCAGTTCTTTCGGTTTGGCCATAGGTCATTCTGTCCGTTATGAAGGGGCAGCGCAAGACACTGCCGGTTCAGGCCAAATCGCACAGGTTCCGTATGACGTCCCGTCCCGACCGACTGAAGATTGCCGTCGTCCAGCTCAATCCGATCGTCGGTGATGTGGCCGGCAATCTGGAAAAGGCGCGGGGTGCGCGGCGTGAGGCGGGAGCCCAAGGCGCCGATCTCGTTTTCTTTACCGAGCTGTTCATCGCCGGCTATCCGCCGGAAGATCTGGTGTTGAAACCGGCGTTCATCGCGGCGTGCGCACAGGCTGTCGAGGCGCTTGCGGAAGATACCGCGGATGGCGGGCCGGGGGTGGTCATCGGCTATCCGCGCGGCGACGACCATGGCCGCTACAATTCCATCGCGGTGCTGGACGGTGGCCGTGTAACGGCGACGCGCGACAAGGTGGATTTGCCGAACTACGGCGAGTTCGACGAGAAGCGGGTGTTCCAGGCGGGGCCGATGCCGGGACCGGTGGGTTTTCGCGGCGTGCGGATCGGCATTCCGATCTGCGAGGACATCTGGGGTGACCTCTCCGTCTGCGAGACGCTGGCGGAGAGCGGCGCGGAGATGATCCTCGTTCCGAACGGCTCGCCCTATTATCGCGGCAAGATGGATGTGCGCCAGCAGGTCGTGATCCGGCAGGTCATCGAGAGCGGGCTGCCGGTGCTCTATGCCAACCAGGTGGGCGGGCAGGACGAACTCGTCTTCGACGGCGGCTCATTCGCGATCAATGCCGACAAGCGGCTGGCGTTTCAGCTCGGCCAGTTCGAGGAGACGGTTGCGCTGACCGAATGGGTTCGCGACGGCGACGAATGGCGGTGCGCGGAGGGACCGGTCGCGCCGCTGCCGGAAAGGCTGGAGGCGGACTATACCGCATGTATGGTCGGCCTGCGCGACTATGTGGAGAAGAACGGTTTCAAGCAGGTGGTGTTGGGCTTGTCCGGCGGGATCGATTCGGCGATCTGCACGGCACTGGCCGTCGATGCGCTCGGCCATGAGCGGGTGCGCACCGTGATGCTGCCCTATCGCTACACGGCGGAAAGCTCGCTGACCGATGCCGAGGCCTGCGCCAAGGCGCTGAACACGCGCTACGACGTGGTGCCGATCGCCGAGCCGGTGGAAGGGTTCACCGCGGCGCTCGAAGCGGTGTTCGAAGGCACCGAAGAGGGCATCACCGAAGAGAATCTGCAGAGCCGGACCCGCGGCGTGATCCTGATGGCGCTTTCCAACAAGTTCGGCTCCATGGTGGTGACGACGGGCAACAAGTCGGAGATGTCGGTCGGCTACGCCACGCTTTACGGCGACATGAATGGCGGGTTCAACCCGATCAAGGACCTCTACAAGACAGAGGTCTACCAGCTTTCGCGCTGGCGCAATTCGCACAAGCCGAAGGGCGCGCGCGGACCCTCGGGCGAGGTGATCCCGGTTTCGATCATCGACAAGGCGCCATCGGCGGAATTGCGCGAAAACCAGACGGACCAGGATTCGCTGCCGGACTACGCCATGCTCGACGACATTCTGGAGTGCCTGGTGGAAGGCGAGATGGCGACGGAAACGATCGTGGCGCGCGGCCATGACGAGGCACTCGTCCACCGTATCGAGCATCTGCTCTACATCGCCGAATACAAGCGCCGGCAGTCGGCGCCCGGCGTGAAGATCACGCGCAAGAATTTCGGACGCGACCGGCGCTACCCAATCACCAACCGCTTCCGCGACCGATAGGTCGCTTCAGGCTTCAGGCTTCGGCCTTCTGCGCTCGGGTCGTCATGGCGACACCGGCGGCGATGATCAGCGCGCCGATCCAGGTGAGCAACGAATAGCGCTCGCCCAGGAAAACGACGCCGGCGAAGAGGCCGACAGCGGCGGCGACATAGCCGATCTGGCTGAGATAGACCGGGCCGCCGACCGATTGCAGGCGGAAGAAGAAGATGAACATCGCCGATGCGCTGGCAACCTGCGCCGCGACGACAAGCGGGATCGTGCCAAGAACCGGCAGGGCGGCGATGTCACCGGTGATGAGAAGCCCGACAAGAAGCACGAGCGCGGCGGCAAGGTGGCTGCCGGCTGCGAGCTCGATCGGGCCGGCATCCTTCGGCCAGTCGATGGTGCGATAGATATTTCCGGCGGCGAGGCTGACGGGGATCAGGAGGCCGATCGCGACCCAGAACAGGCTTGCGGGCTCATTCGCTTCGCCGCGCGTGATGGCGACGAGGAGTGCGCCGACGAAGCCGACGGCGATGCCCGCCATGCCGAGGCCGTTCGGCTTGCGTACGCGGAGCAGGATGGAGAGCAGGAGCGTCAGCACCGGCGAGAGCGTGAACATGATGCCCGTGTAGCCCGCGCCGAGATGGGGGACTGCGGAGAACATCAGGAGGTTGGGGATTGCGTAGGAGATGATGGCGGCGAGGAAGAAGTAGCGCAGTTTCGCGGCGCCCAGACCGACGCGCCCGCCACGGGCGAGGAGACCGGCGAGGAGCAGTGCCCCGGCGCCGAAGGAAATGACGAATGACCAGAGAAGCGGCGGGGCACCTGCAAGCGTCGCGACCTTGCCGAGCGGCGGTGTCGCACCGAGCAGGAGCCCGGTGACGACGAGGAGGCCGAAGACGGATCGCCAAAGTGCGTTCATCGGAGAGGTCCGCTTCAGCGCGCCGGAAACTGACGTATCAGCTCTTGAGTTGGTAGCCGGTCTTGAAGATCCACCAGACGACGGCAAGGGCGGCCACCAGGAAGAAGAAGATGGCAGCGACCGACCAGACGAGGCTGACGTCGGATACTTCGAAGAAGGACCAGCGGAAGCCCGAGATCAGGTAGAGAACCGGGTTGAACAGCGTCACGTTCTGCCAGAAGGGCGGCAGCATATCGATCGAGTAGAACGATCCGCCGAGGAAGACGAGCGGCGTGATCACGAGCAGCGGTACGAGCTGCAACTTCTCGAAATTGTCTGCCCAGATGCCGATGATGAAGCCGATCAGCGAGAAGGTGAAGGCGGTGAGCAGCAGGAACGCGATCATCCAGAACGGGTGCGCGATGCGCAGATCGACGAAGAGCGCGGCGGTGGCGAGGATGATGACGCCGAGGATGATAGACTTCGTCGCGCCGGCACCGACATAGCCGAGCACGATCTCGAAGAACGAGACCGGTGCCGACAAGAGTTCGTAGATCGTGCCGGTGAATTTGGGGAAATAGATGCCGAAGGCCGCCGCCGAGACGCTCTGTTGGAGGAGCGTCAGCATGATGAGGCCCGGCACGATGAAGGCGCCATAGGAAACGCCGCCGACGGTTTCGATGCGCGAGCCGATCGCGGCACCGAAGACGACGAAATAGAGCGACGTAGAGATGACCGGCGAGATGATGCTCTGCAGCACCGTGCGCTTCCAGCGGTTCATCTCGAACATGTAGATGGATTTGACGGCCTGGAAATTCACTGCTGTTCCTTCACAAGGCTGACGAAGATGTCTTCGAGCGAGCTCTGATGGGTATCCAGATCGCGGACGCGAATGCCGGCCTGCTGAAGATCGGCGAGCAGGGCGGTGATGCGGGTGCGTTCGCCCTGGCGGTCGAAGGTGTAGACGAGGGTGCGGCCCTCGTCGTTCAGCTCCAGATTATAGGTGGCGAGACTTTCCGGAACCGAGGCAAGCGGCTCGCGCACCTCGAGCTTCAGCTGCTTGACGCCGAGCTTGCGCATCAGTTCGGCCTTGCGCTCGACGAGAAGAAGCCGCCCTTGCGAGATGATGCCGATGCGGTCGGCCATCTCCTCGGCTTCCTCGATGTAGTGGGTGGTGAGGATGATCGTGACGCCGGATTCGCGCAGTTTGCGGATCACCTCCCACATGTCCTTGCGCAACGAGACGTCGACGCCTGCTGTCGGTTCATCGAGGAACAGGATGTCGGGCTCGTGCGACAGGGCCTTGGCGATCAGCACGCGGCGCTTCATTCCGCCCGAGAGTTCGCGCAGCTTGTTGTCGCGCTTGTCGAACAGCGACAGGTCCTTGAGGATCTTGTCGATGTAGGTCGGGTTCGGCGTTTTGCCGAAGAGGCCGCGCGTGAACGAGACCGTGTCGAAAACGGACTCGAACTGATCAGTCGTCAGTTCCTGGGGTACGAGACCGATCATGCTGCGGGCGGCGCGATAGTCGCGCACGATGTCGTGGCCGCCGACGGTGACTGAGCCGTCGCTGGCATTCACGATGCCGCAGATGATGGAAATCAGGGTCGTCTTGCCGGCGCCGTTCGGGCCGAGAAGCGCGAAAATCTCGCCTCGATCAATCTCGAGATCGATGCCCTTCAGGGCTTGGAAACCGGAATCGTATCGTTTTGAAAGGCGTGAAACGGCGATGATGGGCTGCATGCGGCGCAATCTATGCTCAAAAGACACGAATGCAATGTGCCTCCCAACGAAAAGCATAGGATTGTCGGTTCGAAGGTAGCGTCGCCGGTGGAGGGCACGCGTCGGATGATGTCGAGTGCCCCTGCGCCATTGAATTGCTGAGCCGGCGACCGTATATGGAGACCAATGACGCGCCCGATTTTTGCGGGACGATGGCCGATTATTGTTCGGTCAACCTCATCTGGCCTCCTACGGACGTCCGACCCTCGAAGCGACACTCGTTTCCCTCGTCGGCGCCGCCCGGACACTCCGGGCCCTGTCAAAGCGGCAGGTCGGCGTTAAGCAACGCCTCGTCGGGCCAAGAACTCAACGGGAATGCCCTGGGCTCTCCAGGACTTCCAAGATAGCCGGTTTCCGCGACGGCGGGATCGGGATTGGAGCACCATTGCAAGTACTCGTCAGAGACAACAACGTCGAACAGGCCATGCGTGCGCTGAAGAAAAAGCTGCAGCGTGAAGGACTTTTCCGCGAGATGAAGCAGCGCCAGGCTTACGAGAAGCCATCCGAGCGCCGCGCCCGCGAAAAGGCACAGGCGATCCGTCGTGTTCGCAAGGCGGCCCGCAAGCAGGCACAGCGCGAAGGCCTGCTGCCGCGCACGACAGGCGCTCGACGCTAAGGAATTCTCGGGTAGGGCTCAGTGTTAACGTTTCGTTAACCATTTGCACCTTAGCCTGACATGTCCGCTGATTTGGCCTTCGTGGCCTACAGCGGATGACTGAGATTGACGCGCCGTTGCTGACCACGGATGTACTGGCAGCACGGTGCGTGATCTCGACCTGCCGCGCTGGCTTTTTTGCTCTGGGCGGCATGCGTTCATAGACGGGAATGACGCAAGCGGGGGCGACCCCGCTTTTTTCGTGCGTTCAGTGCCGAAGCACAGCATCGCGCCGGGGCGGCCAGCCTTGCGGAGTAGGGCGATCTCGAATAGAGCCGTTTCGCATTCTTCGAGACCCTCCACCGCTCTATTTTTCTTGATTGTCGCGTTTCCAAACGGTGAACCGGCTTCCACTTCACCGGGAAACGCTTTAACCGAACTTCCCATGAAGACATTCGAACGCATGCCCGTCGCCGTTCGTTTCGCGCCTTCGCCGACCGGATATATCCATATCGGCAATGCGCGGACCGCGCTTTATAACTGGCTTTATGCCAAGCAGCATGGCGGCGAGTTCATCCTTCGCTTCGACGATACGGACCAGGCACGTTCCAAGCCGGAATATGCCGAGGCGATCGTGCGCGATCTGGAGTGGCTGGGGATCACGCCGGACCGGATCGACTATCAATCGAAGCGCTTTCCGATCTACGACGCGGCGGTGGCCAAGCTGAAAGAGGCGGGCCTGCTCTATGCCTGCTACGAGACGGCGGACGAGCTGGAGCGCAAGCGCAAGCTGCGCCTGACGCGGCGGTTGCCGCCGGTCTACGGCCGCGACGCGCTGAAGCTTTCCGACGAGGAGCGTGCGGCGCTCGAGGCTGAAGGACGCACGCCGCACTGGCGCTTCCTGCTGCCGAATTTCGAGAGCGACCCGTTCGAGACGCGCCGCACCGAGATCCACTGGGAAGACGTGGTGCGCGGCCACCAGACGGTCGACCTCGCGTCCATGTCGGACCCTGTGCTGGTGCGCGAAGACGGCACCTATCTCTATACGCTACCGTCGGTCGTAGACGACATCGAGATGGGGATCAGCCATGTGATCCGCGGCGACGATCATGTGACGAATACGGGCGCGCAGATCGCGCTCTTCCATGCGCTGGGCGAAGAGGCGCCGGAATTCGGCCACCACAATCTCCTGACGACGGTCTCCGGCGAGGGGCTGTCGAAGCGCACCGGCGCGCTGTCGCTCGGCTCGCTCAGAGAACGCGGCTTCGAGCCGATGTCGGCCGCTTCGCTGGCGATCCTGATCGGATCATCGGAAAGCGTTTCAGCCGTGCCCTCGATGGATGCGCTGCAGGAGCAGTTCGACCCGGCCAATGCATCGAAGTCGGCGGCGAAGTTCGATCCTGAAGAATTGACGGCGCTGAACCGAACGCTGGTGCATCAGCTGGAATTTGCCGATGTGCAGGAGCGATTGGCCGAGCTCGGTGTCGTCGGCGACAAGGCGGAGGCGTTCTGGCAGGTGATCCGCGGCAATCTCGACTTCGTGTCGGACGCCGGCGCATGGTGGACCATCGTGACCGAAGGGCCGACTAGGGACGGGGATGCGGAACTCGCCGGCGAGGATCTGGATTTCGCGCGGCAGGCTTTCGACAGCGCGCCGGCCGGCCCGTGGGACGGGACGACCTGGAAGCTGTGGACCGATCAGCTCAAGGCGGCGACCGGGCGCAAGGGGCGGCAGCTCTTCATGCCGCTGCGCATCGCGATCACGGGAAGAACGTCGGGACCGGAGATGTCAGATCTATTGCCTTTGATTGGTCCGGAAGGAATTGCGGCCCGACGACCCTGACATTGCGCTCCTGCAGCCGCTCGTCCAAATCGACCAGTTCACGGTCTTCCGCCGGGATGATCGGTTCGGCCACGATCGGCGCGGGGGCTTCTGGCGCCGGGATCGTCAATGTCGACTGCAGCTGGTTCGATGACGGTGCAGGCGGCGCTGCAGGCACGATTTCCGTGATGCTCGACTGATCGGCTGAGGCGGTTCGGAACTGGCTGTAACGCGCGGCCTCGCGAACCGGCTCGACTGGGCAGCCATAGGCGGCGAGCTCGGCGCGGATGGAGGCCGGATCGGAATAGATGACGGACTGGCGCATCGCATCGCGCTCTTCCTGCAGGAAGGCGATTTCCGCTTCCATCGATGCCGCTTCTGCTTCAAGCGGACCGCATACGTTGCCTTCGCCACCGCGATAGACGATCACCGAATTGCCGCAGCCGGCGTGATGCAGATCGACTGCGATCTCGCCGAGCGCTTGCTTGGCCTGTGCCAGATACACGTCCACGGCCGGGTTGGTCACCTGGCCGGTCGAGAGCGCCAGATCGTGGTGCAGAGCCGCACAGATATCCGACCCTTCAGCGAACGCTGTCGTGGAGAAGGTCAGGGTGGCACCGGCCAGCAGCGCCGCAACGCCCGTTGCGATCGGTCTCATTGTCTATCCGCCTGTTTTGATCCGCCGAATTTAGCGGCTGCTGCGATGGACGCCAAGCGACATCGCGTTTTAGCCTTAATGCGGCAGGGCGGATTTTGTTTCGTCGCATAAAGATCACAATCCAGCCGGCGCAAGACGCCGGCTGGATCAGCGACGGGCCTATTGCGGCTGCGATGCTTCCACGACAGCGAGCGTGGCCATGTTGACCACGCCGCGCGAGGTGACGGACGGCGTGAGAATGTGGGCCGGCTGGGCAGTGCCGAGCAGGATCGGGCCGACATGCAGCGCGTCGGTCATCGTCTTGACGACGCCGAGCGTGATGTTGGCGGCATCGAGGTTCGGGAAGACCAGGAGGTTGGCTTCGCCGGTGAGGCTGCTGCTCGGCATGACGCGCTGACGCAGGATGGCGGAAATCGCCGAATCACCATGCATCTCGCCATCGGCCTCAAGTTCGGGATCGAGCTTGCGAACCAGCTCGGTGGCGCGGCGCATCTTCTCGGCACTGGCTGAATCGCGCGAACCGAAATTGGAATGCGACACGAGAGCGGCGCGCGGCTCGATGCCGAAACGGCGGATTTCGTTGGCCGCCATGATGGTCGTTTCGGCCAGCTCCTCCGCGCTCGGATCGTAGGAGACGTAGGTATCGGTGAAGAAGGTGGCGCCGCGCTGCGAGATCAGCAGGCTGAGCGCGGAATAGTCGATGACGCCTTCACGCTTGCCGATGATCTGGCTGATATCGCGCAGATGGCGGGCATAGCGGCCTTCGAGACCGCAGATGAGTGCATCGGCCTCGCCACGGCGAAGTGCGAGCGCCGCAATCACGGTGGCGTTGGTGCGCACCGTGGTGCGGGCGGCTTCGGGCGTGACACCCTTGCGGCCGACAAGCGCGAAATACTCGTCCACATAGTCGCGGTAGCGCGGATCGTCTTCCGGGTTGATCAGCTCGAAATCGATGCCGGCGCGCACGCGCAGGCCGTAGCGGCGCAGGCGGACGTCGATGATCGCCGGGCGGCCGATGAGGATCGGCTTGGCGAGACCGTCTTCGACAAGCACCTGGATGGCGCGCAGCACGCGTTCATCTTCGCCTTCGGCAAAGATAACGCGCTTCTTTTCCGCGACCTTGGCCGCCGAGAAGACCGGCTTCATGATGAGGCCGGAGCGGAAGACGAAGCGGTTCAGCTCATCCATATAGGCTTCGAAATCGGCGATGGGCCGGCGGGCGACACCGGTTTCGGCGGCGGCCTTGGCGACGGCCGGCGCGATGCGAAGGATAAGGCGCGGATCGAAGGGCGAGGGGATGAGATAGTCCGGCCCGAAGACCGGCGTGTCGCCCGAATAGGCGCGGGCTGCGACGTCGGACGGCTCCTCGCGGGCCAGGCCGGCGATGGCGCGCACGGCGGCGAGCTTCATTTCCTCGTTGATCGTGCGGGCGCCGCAATCGAGTGCGCCGCGGAAGATGTAGGGAAAGCAGAGGACGTTGTTGACCTGGTTGGGAAAATCCGACCGGCCCGTGCAGATCATCGCATCTGGCTGGGCGGCGCGCGCCTGGTCGGGCATGATTTCCGGCGTGGGATTGGCCAGAGCCAGGATGAGCGGCTTCTCGGCCATGTCGGCCAGCATCTCGGCATTCAGGACGCCGGCTGCGGACAGACCGAGGAAGACATCGGCGCCGCTGATGGATTCGACGAGCTTGCGCTTGTCGGAGGGCTGGGCGTAGACGGCCTTCCATTCATCCATGAGCGCGGTGCGGCCCTCATAGACGAGGCCTTCGAGATCGTGGACCCAGATGTTCTCGCGCCTGGCGCCGAGCGCGACTAGAAGGTTGAGACAGGCCAGTGCGGCGGCACCGGCACCCGCGGTGACGATCTTGACGTTCTCGATCGACTTGCCGGCGAGTTCCAGGCCGTTGAGGATCGCGGCTGCGACGATGATCGCCGTGCCGTGCTGGTCGTCGTGGAAGACCGGAATGTCCATCTTGTCGCGCAGCTGGCGCTCGACCTCGAAGCACTCCGGCGCCTTGATGTCTTCCAGATTGATGCCGCCGAAGGTGGGCTCGAGCGCGGAAATGACCGTGACCATGCGGTCGACTTCCTGGGCGTCGATCTCGATGTCGAAGACGTCGATGCCGGCGAATTTCTTGAAGAGGACGGCCTTGCCTTCCATGACCGGCTTGGAAGCGAGCGGGCCGATGGCGCCGAGGCCGAGCACGGCGGAGCCGTTAGAGACAACCGCGACGAGGTTCGCGCGGCTCGTATAGTCGGCGGCGCGATCAGGATTGTCGCGGATGGCGAGGCAGGGTGCGGCCACGCCCGGCGAATAGGCAAGCGCCAGGTCGCGCTGGTTGCCAAGCGGCTTGGTCGCCTGGATCTCGAGCTTACCGGGGCGCGGATAGCGGTGATAGAACAGCGCGTTTTCGTCGAGATCGCCGGAAGCCGGCGTGTTGCGTTCCGTCTTGGGTCCGTTCAGATCCTTCGAAGTCATAGCGCCCTGTCGTCCTGCCTGCCGAATAAGATGGCGCGGGGCGCGCCGCTTCGCCCGCCCGCGCGATGGTCCGGAGTGTCTTGCGGATTCGTGTCCCCGCTGTCCAGTCACACGATGATGTTTCCGCGATTTCGGGCCGATGTCATCCAACTGAAACAGGACTCTGATTATCCGGGCGCATGAAGCCAGAGGATGCGACATGTCACAGGACACGAATGAAGCCGCCGTGCGCCGCTTTCGAACGCTCTTCATCTCCGATGTGCATCTTGGTTCGAAGTCGGCCAAGGCGGACCATCTGCTCGATTTCCTCAGGCATCACGAGGCCGAGACGATCGTGCTCATCGGCGATATCGTCGATGGCTGGCGGCTGAAGCGCAGCTGGTACTGGCCGCAGGATGCCAACGACGTGGTGCAGAAGCTTCTGCGCAAGGCGCGCAAGGGCACCCGCATCATCTACATTCCCGGCAATCACGACGAGTTCCTGCGCGATTTTCCTGGCATCCATTTCGGCGGGATCGAGGTGAAGACCAACACGATCCACGAGGCGGCCGACGGCAAGCGCTATCTCGTGCTGCATGGGGACGAGTTCGACGTGGTGGTGCGCCATGCGCGCTTCCTCGCCTATCTTGGCGACTGGGCCTATGACGCCGCGCTTGGCATCAACATCGTCCTGAATATGCTGCGGCGCCGGATCGGCATGCCCTACTGGTCGTTTTCTGCCTGGGCGAAGCACCGGGTGAAGCAGGCGGTGAACTTCATCGGCGAATTTCAGAAGGTGGTGGCAGAAGAAGCGCGCCGGCACGAGGTCGACGGGGTGATCTGCGGTCACATCCACCATGCTGCGATCGAGGACATGGACGGGATCACCTATATCAACAGCGGCGACTGGGTGGAGAGCTGTACTGCGATCGGCGAGACGCTCGACGGCGAGATGACGCTTCTGACGTGGCGGGTGCTGCGCGCCGAAACCACGCCGACGACCACGCCGCCCTTGCTCGCGCCGCCGGTTGCCCAGGTCAAATTGCGGGAGGTGGAGGCGGCCTGAGCGAAGGCTTAGCGCAGCTTGCCGCTGAAGAAGAGCATGAAGGCTTCGGTTTCGTCCTCAAAGGCAGCTTCATTGCGGCTGGCCTTCTCTATGCTCGACAAAGCGAGGCGCAGCTTCGCGAGGATGGCCGGGTCGGATTGATCGCGGATCGCCACCTTCAGCATGGCGCGGAACTTCATGATCTGAACCTTGTCGTCGTCGCTCAGCAAGACATCGTCCCCCGCCTGTCGCAGGCAATGAAGCAGATCGCCGGATCGAAGGAAACGACGAAGGTGCTTGGCGATGTTTGGCGCTTGGCTCAGCCCGCTGGACTCGTGTAACGGTCGCGCCATCTCATGCGGTGGCTGGGCATTTCGCCGGCGCTTGCGGGCGAAGGGCGGGCGATGCAAGGCGACGATAGGGGCAGTTCCGGGGCGATCGAGACAGCGCCGCCTGCTTTTGCCCTGCGCGCCGGAGCGGGGTTCTTCGGCACCTTTCTCGCCTTCGGGATCATGTTGCCGTATTTCCCCGTCTGGCTGAAATCGCTGTCGCTCGAGGATTGGCAGATCGGGCTTTTGCTGTCGCTGCCGATGTTCGTGCGCATTCTCACGACGCCGCTGATCGCCGCTTACGCAGACCGCGCAGCCGACCGGGCGCATGTGCTGATCCTCACCGCATTCCTGTCGATCGTTGTGACGGCGCTGCTGTTCGTCGTCGACGGGTTCTGGATGCTGCTCGTGGTGGTGCTGGCGCAGGCGATCGTGGTTGCGCCGCATGTGGTGATCATCGATTCCATCACCATCACGGGTGTGCGACGCTACCGGACGGACTACGCGCGGGTCCGCCTCTGGGGCTCGCTCGCCTTCGTTGTCGCCAATGTCATCGGCGGCTACGTGATCGCGCGGCAAGGGGCGGGCGCGGTGTTGCCGTTGCTGATTCTCGGCCAGATCACGACGTTCGGCGCGAGCCTGCTGGTGCCGCGGGTCGGGCGTCCGCGCCGGCCTTCGGCGCTTGCGGGCGGCGGGCAGGCGGGATTGCTTGCCAACCGGCCCTTCGTGGTGATGCTGATCGGCGGGGCGACGATCCATGCCAGCCACGCGATGCTCTACGGCTTTTCGGCCATCTACTGGGGCCAGCTCGGCTATTCGGGCACGGTGATCGGCGCGCTCTGGGCAACGGGCGTGATTGCCGAAGTCGCGCTCTTCCAGATGTCGCGTCGCCTGATCGGCCATATCGACGTGACCCGTCTCATCGTCGCGGGCGGGCTGGTCGCCGCTCTGCGCTGGGCGGTTTTTCCCATCGATCTCGGTGCAGGCTGGTATTTCGCCATGCAGCTGCTGCACGCCGGCAGCTTTTCGGTGGTGTTTCTCGGCATGCAGCGGCTGATCGTGATGTATGTGGGCGAAGAGAAGGAAGCGGGCGCGCAAGGCCTGTTTTTTATGGTCAGCGGCTCCACCATGGCAACGTCGATGGTGGTGTCCGGCTATCTGTTCGACCGATTCGGTGGAACCGCATTCGTGGCAATGGCGTTTCTTGCGCTAATGGGCATTGCGTGCCACCTCGCGGGCCGGTCAATGCAGCGTCCATAAGCTCTTGCAGATGCAGGCGGGCAACGCCGGTTTCAAAAAAGACACAACGACTGTTCAAACGCTTGTGACCCGGTGTCATGTGCGCGTGACAGTGAAGAACTGAGCGGATAAGGCTTCGCGAATGGTAGATGCAGTCGTCAGTCCCGAACATGCGGATCACGCAGCTGCGCGCAATTCTGTGCGCGGCGCGGATACCAGCATCATGGGCAGGGCGCGCCTCGACATTCGTGACGAGGCAGACGGTACCGTGCGGCTGGCGATGTCCGACGACTGGCGCCACCATGGGGTGAAAGAGGTAAACGCTGCCTTAACCGAGTTTCACGAGAAGACCGACGCGCGCGCCGTCATCGTCGACATGAGCGCCGTCACGCAGATCGACACGGCTGGTGCCTGGCTCGTGCGCCGCCTGCAGGCTCAGATGCGTGCCAAGCGTATCGGGTTTTCGGTGGAAGGCGCAGACGAGACGGAAAAGGCGCTTCTCGTCGCCGTGCCGGAAGAATTGCATGACGGGCGCACGCCGAAAGAGGCGGTGCCGCTTTTCGAGCGTCTGTTCACGCCGACCGGCAAGATCGTCTATGCCGTGTTCGACGACATCGTCGCGGCTCTGTTCATTCTCGGCTCGGCCGTGCGCGGTGCGCAGGAGAAGCTGGAGAAGAACGCCCCCGTATCACCGGCCGCGATCGTCTCGCAGATCGACCATATGGGCGTGCGCGCCGTTCCGATCATCGCGCTGATGTCGTTTCTGATCGGCGCGATCATCGCGCAGCAGGGTGCGTTCCAGCTGCGCTATTTCGGCGCCGAACTCTTCGTCGTCGACCTTGTCGGCATCCTGCAGCTTCGCGAGATCGGCGTGCTTTTGACTGCGATCATGATCGCCGGCCGTTCGGGCAGCGCCATCACGGCCGAGATCGGCTCGATGAAGATGCGCGAAGAGGTCGACGCGCTGAAGGTGATGGGCCTCAACCCGATCGGCGTGCTGATTTTCCCGCGCCTCGTGGCGCTGACGATCGCGCTGCCGCTTCTGACGGTCATCGCCAATTTCTCGGCCCTTTTCGGCGCTGGCGTCGTTGCCTGGAGCTACTCGGGGATCACGCCCGACACGTTCCTGGCCCGCCTGCAGGAAGCGGCCGACGTCTCGACGCTGATTGCCGGCATGATCAAGGCGCCCTTCATGGCGCTGATCATCGGCATCGTCGCCTCGGTGGAAGGCATGAAGGTCGGCGGCAGCGCCGAATCGCTCGGCCGCCACGTAACGGCGGCGGTGGTAAAGGCGATCTTCGTCGTCATCCTGGTCGACGGCCTGTTCGCCATCTTCTACGCCGCGATCGATTTCTGAGGAGCGCCGATGTCCGACCAGACAGACATGAAGGCGACGGGTGCCAGCGGGGCCGACCGCAACACGGTTCTTTCCGTGCGCGGGGTCAATGTCTCCTTCGGCAGCAACACCGTGCTGCAGGATCTCGACCTCGACATCTATCGCGGTGAGATCCTCGGTTTCATCGGGCCTTCGGGCACGGGCAAGTCGGTGCTCATGCGCGCCGTGCTGCGGCTCCTGCCGCGCCAGAGTGGCAAGATCTGGATCCTCGGGCACGACTACGAGACCGTTTCCGATGCGGAGCGCATGGCGCTCGACATGCGGCTCGGCGTCCTCTTCCAGCAGGGTGCGCTGTTCTCGTCGCTTACGGTGCGGGAGAACATCCAGGTGCCGATGCGGGAATATCTCGATCTGCCGCAATCGCTGATGGACGAACTCACCATGCTCAAGATCGAGATGGTGGGCCTCGCGCCGCAGGCGGCGGACAGATACCCCTCGGAGCTTTCGGGCGGCATGATCAAGCGCGCGGCGTTGGCGCGGGCTTTGGCCCTTGATCCCGACCTGGTCTTTCTCGACGAGCCGACCTCGGGCCTGGACCCGATCGGCGCGGCGGAATTCGACGAACTGATCGCGCGCCTGCGCGATACACTGGGTCTGACCGTTTATATGGTGACCCACGACCTCGACAGCCTGTTTTCCGTCTGCGACCGTATCGCGGTGCTGGGGGACAAGAAGGTCAAGGCGCAAGGCACGATCGAAGAGATGCTGGCCTTCGACGACGAATGGATCCAGTCCTATTTCCACGGCAAGCGGGCGCGTTCGATCGTCCGCGACGACGGACAGCCGAACCGAGCCGGCGCTGAAGCCGGAACGATGAACGGATAGAAGCAGTATGGAAACAAGAGCCAACTACGCCATTGTCGGCCTGTTCACGGTCCTCGTGCTCGTCGCCTCCTTCGGATTCGTCTATTGGATGACGAATTACGGCAACCAGAGCGAAACGGCGCCGCTGAACGTGCGCATCCCAGGCTCGGCCAACGGCCTGAGCGTAGGATCGCCGGTGCGGTTCAACGGCATTTCTGTCGGTTCCGTGCGCGGACTGACGATCGACGAGAACGATGCAAGCTTCGTCGTGGCGCGGACCGACGTGCGCGCCGATGCGCCGGTGACCGAGGCCACGGAAGCCATTCTGGAAATCCAGGGCCTGACGGGTGCGGCCTATATCGAGCTCAGCGCCGGTCAGACGCCTGGCCAGCAGAGCATCCTGCTCGAAGCCATCGACAGCGGCGTGCCGGCACAGCTGACGGCAGATCCGTCGAGCGTGACGAACCTTCTGTCGACGGCCGATCAGATTCTGACGCGCGCCAATGACGTTGTGGAAGAAATCGAGGGCTTCGTCGTGGATGCACGGGGGCCGCTGACCAACACGCTGCGCAACACCGAAACCTTCTCGCGTGCGCTGACGGACAATGCCGACAATATCGACCAGTTCCTGCAGAGCGTCGGTGCGCTGTCACAGACATTCGACGGTCTTTCCGGCCGGCTCGACACGACCATGGCGGCGGCCGAGCAGTTGATGACCTCGATCGACGGGCAGAAGATCGATTCGATCCTCACCAATGTCGACACCGTCACCGCCAATCTCTCCGTCGCTTCAGGCGACGTAACGGAAGTGGTCGCAAGCTTCCGCGATACGGCCGCGACATTCGAGACTTTCGCCACGACCGCCGGCGCCTCGATCGCACGGGTGGACCAGATCATCGGAAATGTCGATCAGATCATCGCCAGCGTCGATGCAGAGCAGGTTGGCACGCTTGTCGAGAACATCTCGGCTGCGAGTGCCGACGCACGTGCGGCGATCGAGAACACGGCGCAGATCACCGAGCGCTTCAACGCCCGCGGCGAAGATGTCGACCGCTTCATCAGCGACGTGACGGAAATGGCCGACCGCCTGAACGCCGCCTCGACCCGAGTCGACAGCGTGGTGGCCAAAGTGGACACGGCGCTTGGGGAAGGCGACGTCGCCAATCTGCTCGCCGACGTGCAGCAGGCCGTCCAGTCGTTCTCGGAACTCGCTTCGGCGATCGATTCCACGCAGGTGAACCAGGCGCTGACCGACATTGCGTCCGCGAGCGACAGCGTGCGCCAGGCAGCCGACGACACGCGCCGCCTGACGGGCAACTTCGCCGAGCGCGAGGACGACATCGACGCTTTCATCTCCGACGTCACGCAGATGGCGGACCGCCTGAACGCGGCTTCGGTGCGCGTCGACGGTGTGCTTGCCAAGGTCGATGGGTTCCTGGGCGAGGGCGATGCCTCCAACCTGCTGGCCGAAGCGGAGGCTGCGATCACGTCGTTCCGCCAGGTCGCCGACAACATCAACGGACGCGTGGGGCCGATCGCGGAGAACCTGGAGCGCTTCTCCAACAGCGGCCTGCGCGATGTCGAATCGCTCATCGTCGAGACGCGCCGTTCTATCAACCGGATCGAGCGCAGCATCTCCTCCATCGAGCGCAATCCTCAGCGCCTGATCTTTGGCGGCGAAGACGTGCAGCAGTTCGACGGCCGGGTGCGCCGCTGATGCGAAACGGACAGCAAGACAGGCCCTTTGAACGCGGTGCGTTACCGAGGGCCACTCCCTTTTTCCGGCAGCCGCCGAGTGCGGCGCCGACTGCCTTTTGATGAAAGGATTTTTCGTTTGCTGAAGCGTTTTCTATCGATCGTCGCCGTTGCAGCAGCGCTTTCGGGCTGCGCCGGCCTTCCCGGTTTTTCGACCCCGAACGACACGTTCGCACTGACCTCGCCACCTGCCGCGCCATCCGTGCCGGCGGCCGCGCGGCGCCAGCTGCTTATCCAGGAGCCGAGCGCGCTGAAGCTGCTCGACAGCGAGCAGATCGTGGTGCGCGTTTCGGATTCGGAGGTGCAGTACCTCACCAACTCGCAGTGGAACGATCGCCTGCCGCGTATCGTCGAGTCGAAGCTCGTCGAAGCCTTCGAGAACACCGGTCAGCTCGGCGGCGTTGGCCGCTCGGGTGACGGGCTTGCGATCGACTTCCAGCTTTTGACCAACATCCGCAGCTTCGAGGTGCTGGCCTATGGCTCGCCGCGTGCGGCCGTGGAGCTCTCGATACGGCTCATCAACGACCGGGACGGCACGGTCGTCGCCCAGCGCGTCTTCACCGGCACCGCGCCGGTCGCCGGAACGGGCAACGAGACCTATGTCCGCTCGCTCGACGCGGCGTTCAACTCCATCGTGCCCGAGATCATCTCCTGGACGATGCAGCGGATCTGATCGAACCCACGATCAGACGAAGTTCGAGAACCCCGCTGGTGATGCCGGCGGGGTTTTTTGTTGTGGGTGATCGGGGTCGATGCGGCATTCAGGATATTGCTGGTGTCGCCGATGCACGGCGTGAGCATGACCGCGAGGAGCGGCAATTACTGTTCGTGGATGCTTGAGCGCTGCCAGTCTCTCTCGGCGTGACCAGAGCGAAGCTGCCGCCGGGCTGAACCAGTGCGGTCTGTCGCCATAGGATGCGCCCAGCGCAGCGATGGCACCCGTCGGCACATCGCGGCCGGCAGCATACCGACTGAACAACTGACATGAAGAAACCGCCGCGAGCCTTTCGGGTCGCGGCGGTTTTGTTCGTTTTGGCCTCTCGGCTACCAGCGCTTACTTGAAGCGGCCGGCGGCGTGGGCGAGCATGGTGTAGACCTTGCCGGTGTCGGAGGTCAGATAGGTCTGAGTCATCATGTTGTCGCGGTCGTTGCGCGAGACGTCGGCGAGCAGCTTTTCGAAATCGGTGACGTAGCGATCGACGGCCGTGCGGAATTCCGGCTCGCGGGCATATTTGTCGCGGATGTTGTCGAAGGTCTGCTGGCCCTTCAGCGTGTAGAGCTTGCGGGTGAAAACGTCGCGTTCGCCGCGCTGGTAGCGGCGCCACAGTTCAACCGAGGCTTCGTGGTCGATCGCGCGGGCGATGTCGACGGAGAGCGAGTTCAGCGATTCCACCACATGGCGCGGGTTGCGGCCATCCCGAGCTGGGGCCTGCGGTGCGGGCGCCGCTGCCTGCGGGCGGGCGGTCTGCTGCGGTGCGGGTGCATCGGTCTCGTCGAGCGAAGCGCCACGCAGGAGATCGCTCACCCATCCGCCCTGACGGCTGGTCGAGCTCGTCGCACCGGCATCACCGGCAAGGCTCGGGCGCAGCGGTGTTGCGGCACCTGGAATCTGCGGACGCGGCGCGGCCTGGAACGCCGACGGCGCGGGCGCCGGGGTCGGTGCAGGCGTGGCGGCCGGTGCGGCGGGACGCTGAGCCGCGGGCTGCGGTGCAGGCTGAGCGGCGGCTTGCGCGCGGGGCTGAGCGAGCGTCTGGGTCGTGTCGTTGCGGCTCGATACGTCGAGCGCACGATCCGACCGCTCGACGATGTGCGAGAGGTCCTTCAATGCCTGGATCTGCTCGGCGACGGCGCGGCGCATGGCGGCGGCGTTGCTGCGGGTCTCCTCCGGCAGGTCGAAGGCGCCGCGCTTCAGTTCCTCGCGAGTGGCGCCGAGCTCCTTGCGGATCTCGGACGAGGCGCGGCGGATTTCGTCGGTGGCACCGGCAAAGCGGGCGACGGCTTCCTCGACGGCTTCGCGCGTCGCCTTGCGGACGAGCTCTGCGGTCGTGGCGGAACGGCCTTCCGTTTCCTGCAGCAGGCGCGCGACTTCTTCGATGGAGCCGCCGAGACCGGACTTCAGCTTGGCAGCCGTGCCGGTTGCGAGGCTGTCGGCGCGGGAGAAGGCCTTTTCGACGATGGCTTCGAGCGAGCGCATCGTGCCTTCGATCTGCTCGGAGCGGGACACGAGGCCGACCGACAGGCGCTCCAGCGCTTCGCGGCGCTCTTCGAGCGTGCTGGCGAGGTTCGACTGGGCGGCGCCCAAAAGATCGGAGGCAGAGGAGAGCACGCGGGAATGCTCGTCGAAGCGATGCGCGATCTGACCAACCTGCGAGAGTGTGCGCGACGAGATGCCGTCGAGCTTCTCGACATTGTTTTCGAGCAGGCGCGTGGAGCTGGCGACGAGCGATGCGGCCTTGTCGGCAGAGCCGACGAAGCTTTCGGTCGTCTGGGTCAGGCGGATATCGACCGAACCGAGATTGTCGGCGGCGCGCGCCACGACATCGGCGATGGCGGCGTTGCTTTCGGAGAGACGGTCGACCAGCGACAGGACGTTGCCGCGCAGGCTGTCTTCGGCGGAGGCGACGGCGGCGAGCGTTTCGGTGGTGCGGGCCGACAGCGCCTGAATGAGCGCGTCGTTTTCGGTGCGTAGGCGATCGCGGCCCTCGCGGGTCGCTTCGTCGACACGGGCTGCGAATTCGGCGCCGGAGCGGGCGATCTCATCTGCCGCACCGCTGGTGGAGCTTGCAAGACGGTCGAACAGCGGCCGGGCCTGCTCGTCGATGAGGCGCGAAAGTTCCGCCGAACGGCTCGCCAGCATGGAATTGAGCTCGCGGGTGCGCTCGTCGAGTGTCTGGCGGATCGTTTCGTTGCGGGCGGTGAGTGCCTTTTCGGTCTCGTCGAGCTTGCCCCCGATCAGATCGCTCTGCTCGGAAAGCTTCGCCGTCAGCGCTTCCGCCTGTGTGGTGAGGCGGGCGGTCAGGTCTTCCGACTGCCGGGTGAGCAGCGAGCCGGTGGTGCGCATCGTGTCGGAGATCGCATCGGCCTTTTCGCCGAAGAGCGCGCGCGAGCGGTCGATGAGCGTCGTCATCTCCTCGACGCGGTCGGCGATCTCCGTGGTGCGGACATTGAGGCGCTCGTCGAGCTGGCGGGCGAATTCCTCGCTCTCGCGGCCGAGACGCTCTGCGAAGGCGCCGGAGACGCCCGACAGGGTCTCGCCGGCGCGGTTGGCTTCCGCATCGAGGTCGCCGGTCGCCTGGGCAACGGCATCGCGCAGGCGGCTTGCCAGGCTGCCGGCCTTCGCTTCGATGGTGCGGGCGACGTTGTCGAGGCCCATGCCGAGCGCCGCGTCCATGGTCGAGAACCGTTCCTCGATATGGGCGCCGCGGCTGTCCAGGGTTTCGGCAAGACGCTCGGCTGCTCCGCCGGCCTTGATCTCGAAGGCTTCGGAATGGCGCGACAGGGTTTCTTCCAAGTGGCGGGCGCTGTCTGCGAAGCCGCTGGAAATCGGCGTGCTGGCCTCTTCGATGGCGGAGCGCAGGCGATCTGCGCCCGAGGTGATGGTGGCTTCGAGTTCGCCGGCGCGGGCGCCGAGGGCGGCGTCGATGGTGCCGAGACCGCCGGCAAGCGCCGTGTCGATCGCATCGGCGCGCGCGGCAAGCGCGGTGCGGATGTCGTCGGACGTGCGGTCGAGGCGCTCGTTGAAGCCCGTCGTGGCATCGAGCAGGCTCGTTTCGACGCGTGTGGCGCCGCTTTCGATGGTCGCGCCGATTTCCGATGCGCGGTCGCCGAATGCGGTTTCGATGCGCTCGGCACGGCTGTCGAGCACGGTGCGGATGTCGTTTTCGGTGCGCTCCAGGCGGTCGTTGAAGCCGGTCGTCGCATCGCGCAGGCTGGTCTCAACGCGAGTCGCACCGCTTTCGATGGTCGCGCCGATCTCGGATGCGCGGTCGCCGAATGCGGTTTCGATGCGCTCGGCGCGGCTGTCGAGTACGGTGCGGATGCCGGTCTCGGTGCGATCGAGGCGTTCGTTGAAGCCGCTCGTGGCGTCGCGCAGACTGGTCTCGACGCGTTCTGCGCCGGATTCGATAGTGGCGCCGATTTCGGAAGCGCGGTCTCCGAAGGCTGCTTCCATGCGCTCGGCGCGGCTGTCGAGCACGGTGCGGATGCCGGTCTCGGTGCGCTCCAGGCGCTCGTTGAAGCCGCTCGTGGCGTCGCGCAGGCTGACCTCGACGCGTTCCGCGCCGGTTTCGATGACGGAGCCGATCTCAGCGGCGCGATCGCCGAAGGCCGCTTCGATGCGCTCGGCACCGCCTGTCAGCGCGGTGTCGATGGCCGACGTACCCCGATGCAGGGTCTGGGCGATGTGGCTTGCCGTCTCGTCGAGGCGCAGGTCGAAATTGTCGCCGGCGGAGCGCATGGCGAGATCGATGCGGTCGGCACCGGCGATGATCGTGTCCTCGATGGCGCCGACACGGCCTTCGAGCGCACCGCCGATGCGGGTTTCGCTTTCGGCAAGACGGGCGGACAGGCGCTCTTCCGTACCGGAGAGGCTGGCTTCGATGCGCTCTGCACCGCCGTCGACGATGGTCGACAGGCCGCCGGCGCGTCTTTCGAGCGTGTCAGCGAAGCGGTCGTTGCTCTGGGTGAGCGCACGGTCGATGAGGCTTGCGCCTTCCTCAAGCGCGAGTTCGATGCGCATGGAGCCTTCCGAGACGCGGCCGGTGATGGCTTCGGCGCGCGAGGCGAGCGAACGGTCGAGTGCTTCGCTGCGCTCGTCCAGAAGGCGCTCCATGGCCTCCTGGCGCTCGCTCATGGTGAAGTGGATGGCGGCGCTTTGTGCGGCGAGCGACGCGGCAAGGGCTTCGCTCTGTTCGCTGAAGGTGCGCTCGATCGCCGGGCCGTGCAATTCGAAGGTGCCGGCCAAACGCTCGTTGGCGCCTTCGATACGCGAGGCGAGCGTATCGGCGCGCTCGGACAACGTGCGCTCGATGGCATCGCCTTCATGGCGCAGCGTGTCGCCCAGGCGGTCGTTGACGCCTTCGATGCGCGAGGCGAGCTGGTCGCCGCGTTCGCCGAGCGTGCGCTCCATGAGGGCGGCGTTCTGCTCCAGCGTTTCACCGATGCGATCGTTGAAGCCTCCGAGGCGGATGGCGAGCGTGTCGGTGCGTTCGGCCAGGGTGCGCTCGAGCGCTTCGCCGCGGCCGTCGAGCGTTTCGGCAACGCGGGCATCGATGGCTTCGATGCGGGCGGCTAGGCCTTCGCCGCGTTCGCTGAGCGTGCGCTCCAGAGCTGCGCCCTGGACTTCGAGCGTGCCGGCGAGACGATCGTGCAGCGCGTTGACGGTGCCGGTGAGGGCTTCGCTGCGCTGGCCGAAGGTGGCGTCGATGGACGAAGCGGCTTCGGAAAGGGTGGCAGCAAGGCGCGCGTTTCCTTCCGACAGATTGGTGGAGAGGCGGTCGTTCTGCTCGGACAGCGCACTGGCGATGCCGGCGCTTTGCGAGGCAAGGGCGCCGGTCATGCGCTCATGGGCGCCCGACAGCATGCCGGACAACTGCTCGGAGCGTTCGCCGAGAGATGCACCGATGCGCTCCAGCGACGAGGACAGGATGCCGTCGATCGCTTCGCTGCTGCCGCTGACGGTCTGGTTGATGCGGGCAAGGCCCTCGGAGAGCTTGGCATCGAGGGTGCCGGACCGCTGATCGAAGGCGTTGGTGAATTCCGAGACGCGGTCGTCGAAGGCGGTGTTGAGGAAGCCGACGGTCGCCTGCAGCTTGTCCTCGAAGAAGCCGGAACGCAGGTCGAGATCGACGATGGCGTCCTCGACACTCGACTTCAGCGACTGGCGGAAATTCGCGCCCTTTTCGTCCAGCGTCGCATTGAGAGCGGCGATGACGTCGTCCAGGCCGCGATTGACCGCAGCTTCGCCGACGCGGAGGCTTTCGGAAATGTCGCGAGTGCGGGCGATCAGCGTGTCGTTGAGCTGCTTGGCGCGCTCGTTGAGGGCCTGGTTGAGACGCTCGGTGTTGGTGTCGAGCGACGAGGCGCGGGTTTCGAACTGCGAGAGCAGCGCTTCGCCACGCACGACCAGCTGGTGGTCGAGCATGTCCATGCGGCTGTCGAATTCCTTGCCGAGCGTATCGGTGGAGCGCGTGAGCGTCTCCAGCATCTTCTCGGTGCGGCCGGTCAGCATCGTGTCGAGGGCGCGAGAGGCCTCGTCCGCACCGGTCGTGATGGCCGTGACGCGGGTTTCGAGAAGGCGGGCAACGCCTTCGCCGGAGGTGGCGATGCGCGCGGAGATTTCGTCGCCGGCGGTCGACAGTTCGTCCTTCAATTGCTCGTGGGCGCCGGAGATGGAGGCGCGGACGCGCTCGGCATGGCTCACGATGGCGTCGCGCTCGGTGCCGAGTTCATGCACCAGCGAGCGGATGCGCATCTCGTTGTCGGTATAGCTGCGCTCGAGCGCGTTCACTTCGGAATGCACCAGCGTTTCGAGCTCGGAGGCACGGGCGATCGTCCGCTCGATGCCTTCGTTCATGGCGGACACTTCGCGGCGGACCGCCTGGCCGACGGAAATGATGCGATCGGACGCGACGGTCTCCGGCTCGGAGAGACGCAGCGCGATCTCGGCCATGGAGCGGGCGGCGCTACGCAGTTCCTGGGCGCGCGCCATCATCGCCGCGAAGGCGAAGAACATCATGATCGGCAGGAATGTCGCGATCAGAAGGATGACCGCCGGCGGCATCGCCATCAGGTCGGCGACGGAGCGGATCTGCCAGATGTCCGGCGAGAAGAGGAGGTGGGCGACGGCAATGGCGCCGACGAGCCACAGGGCCGACATGATCAATGCGGTGCGCAGATAGGCGCGCGACTTCTGGCTGTCGAGATTGCGCAGAATGAAGGCGGTTGGACGGCGGCCGTCGTCATTGGCAGGTGCGTGAGCGGCAGGTTGAGCCTGAGTTTGGGCCGCGCGATCGTCTGCCGGGCGTTGCGGCTGGGGCTGGGGCGCTGCGGCGCGCCGCATGGTGGCCGGCGCGTTGGCGGCAGTGATTCCGGCAGCGGCCGAAATCTTGGCGTCGCCGACAGGATTGGATGTGGCACGGGCAGGGCGCTGGGCGGCGGTGCGTTCGGCTTCCCGGTCGGCTTCGGCAAGCTCGCGCGCGGCCTGCGAGACCTGTGTCTCCAGCTCTTCGAAAGACATTTCGTCCAAGAGCGCGCGCTCGTCGTCATCGTTGAAATCGATGGTCAGCGCGTCCTCGAGGGCCTGGAACGCCTTGTCATCGATCGATTCGTTGGCTGCCGTCTTCTTCGCCATGTCCGTCACGCCTCGTTACTCACAACCACCGGCGATCATCGCCCGTAGCGAATTGCGCGTCATGCACATCTACTCGCCCGCCTACACCTTATGTCCCAGCCCCCACGGTGAAACAGGCGACGTCACGTCGCCAAGGTGTAAAAAGCGGCCTGCGCATGGGCAGTCCATCCGTATCGTAGTGGCACAAAGCCGATACATTAACAATTCGTGTCGCATTTCCGTCCACACGAGCGTCATGAAGTAAGACGGAGTTTTTTAACATTTCGGCCGCGGAATGCCGCAAATTTTTCTTATTTACCGGGCGTTAACCATGCCGTGAAGTTTTCTCGGTATTGCCCCGCTTGCGTTAAATTGCCGGCGTGTTGCCCGGGTTTATGCTCATCATCGAAACAGACCTCAGAGACAGTTGTCCCATGCCCGCTTACGCAATCGCCTTCAATCGTCCCGAAACGGAATGCCGAATGACCTCCGCCGAGCGTCCCATCGACTTCGATCATCTCGCCCGGCAGACGATGGGGCAGAAGGACCTCGAGGCGGAAGTGCTTCGTCTGTTCATGCGCCAGGCACGCGATTGCGTCCGCAGCATCCATGCCAGCAAGGGGCAGGTTCGCATCGGCATCGCGCACACGCTGAAGGGATCTGCGCGCGGGATCGGCGCGTTTGCCGTCGCCGACCATGCCGCACGGCTGGAAGAGATGCCGGACGATGCCGAGCGCGTGGAAGCGCTTTGCGAGGCCGTCGTCGCGGTCGAGAATTTCCTGCTGCGTCTTTCGCGCTAGGACGTTCCCGGAACTGGTTTCCCGCGCGCCATATATGCGCAGGCGACCTGGCATTCCTTGACTTTCCCGTTCCACTCTTTAACTCGGCGGCTTGAGCATATTGCCAGCCGTCGGGGTTTTGCGCGTGGAGATCGGATCGCCGGTCTTTTCCCGAGGACCTTGAGAGCGCCGGACCTGCCAGCGGAGATCCATTGAATGACCACCATCACTTTCGTCGCCTTCGACGGCACGCGCCATGAACTGGAAGCCGAAAACGGCTCCACCGTCATGGAAAACGCCATCCGCAACTCGGTGCCCGGCATCGAGGCGGAGTGCGGCGGCGCCTGCGCCTGCGCGACCTGTCACGTCTATGTGGACGACGCCTGGAAGGCTGCCGTGGGCGAACCGGAAGCAATGGAAGAAGACATGCTCGATTTCGCCTATGATGTACGGCCGAACTCGCGCCTGTCCTGCCAGATCCGGGTGTCCGACAAACTCGACGGACTGGTCGTTCACGTGCCCGAGCGACAGGCCTGACCGGATCTGAAGGCAGGCTCAACGCTGAAGCCTGCGCACAGATTTTCCGCTTTTGGGCCGAAGACTAGGACGGATCACCTTTGATCCGGGCCGGCGATGCGGATAAACGACAGCCATAATTCCCTTGGAAAGGCAGCGCTCGCCCGTGGGCGCAACCCAAAACCAGCAACAATCGGCGCGGAGCGGCGGCATTGACGTCTGCCGGGACCGGCCAGCAGGAAAGCACGATCGATGCGGAATGTGATCGAGACGGATGTCGTCATCGTCGGGGCAGGGCCGGTCGGGCTCTTCGCCGTGTTCGAACTCGGACTTTATGATCTTCGATGCCATTTGATCGACATCCTGGATCGTCCCGGCGGCCAGTGCGCAGAGCTTTACCCGGAAAAGCCGATCTACGACATTCCGGCATGGCCTGAAATTTCGGGCGCAGGCCTGACCGAACGGTTGATGGAGCAGATCGCCCCGTTCCATCCCGAATTCCATTTCAACCGCATGGTCACGGCGCTGAAAAAGCTCGATGACGGACGCTTTGAAGTGGAGACCGACGAGAACGAGATCTTCCATGCCAAAATCGTGGTCATCGCGGCCGGCGGTGGCTCGTTCCAGCCCAAGCGTCCGCCGATCCCCGGCATCGAAGCCTTCGAGGACAAGAGTGTCTTCTATTCCGTGCGCCGCATGGAGGAATTCCGCGACCACGACATCCTGATCGTCGGCGGCGGCGATTCCGCTCTGGACTGGACGCTGAACCTGAAGCCGATCGCCAAATCCGTAACGCTGGTGCACCGCCGTCCCGAGTTCCGCGCGGCGCCCGACAGCGTCAACAAGATGTTCGCGCTGCAGGAACGCGGCGAGCTTGCCTTCGAGATCGGTCAGGTGACCGGCCTGACCGGCGAGGGCGGCCAGATCCAGTCCGCGACGATCAAGGGGCCGAACGGCGACGTCGAGGTGACTGCGAGCCGGCTGTTGCCATTCTTCGGCTTGACGATGAAGCTCGGCCCGATCGCCAACTGGGGCCTCAACCTGCATGAGAACCTGATCAAGGTCGATACGGAGAAGTTCGAGACGTCTGAGCCCGGCATCTTCGCCATCGGCGACATCAACTGGTATCCCGGCAAGCTGAAGCTGATCCTCTCCGGCTTCCACGAAGCGGCGCTGATGGCGCATGCGGCGAAGAAGATCGCCCATCCGGATGCGAAGGTGGTGTTCCAGTACACCACGTCCTCGACGAGCCTGCAGAAGAAGCTCGGCGTCAAGTAACGCCGAGCACGCTCAGTCGCTCTCAGTTAAGTGGTTTGTCGCGTTTCCGGACGGTGGACCGGTGACCACTTTACGTGAAAACGCTCTATTCGCGCACAAAAAAGACCCCGCTGCCATGCATGTGCGTGCCGCAGCGGGGTGCAGTTGTGCGCATCGTAAACCGGGTGGAAGGAACGCCCGTCAAACCGAATGCGCCAGGGAGGCCACAGAAGGACTTCAAACCGGAAAGTACATGTCGTGCTATCGGAACCAGTAATGAGATGGTAAGCGATACGCGACTGAGTCGCCACTGCAAGAATTCGTATGTGTGAATTTCAGCGAATTCTGGGGAAAAATTGCAACACCGGTCACAAGATCATCTGAATTACCTGCGGATGATCAACGCTTTCAAAGAATTTCTTCAATCGAATTCTCAGACGCTGCGACACCGCTCTGATCGCGACAACACGCACAGTGTGCGTCTTTTGCGACACTTGCCGATTCCACTTTGTCAGATGATGGGAAGTGCTGGAGGCGCTATTCCTGCGCCTTGATCTGCTCGAGCCGGTATTGCAGGAGGCGCACCATGCGGCGCTCGAAGTTGATCGCCTCGATGCGGTCGAAGCGGGCTTGATCGGCATCATGCTCGGCAAGCACGCTTTCGGTGATGCGAGCGACTTCGGTTTCCATGGCTTCGCAGTTCGGCTGCGCGCGCAGGTCCTTCACCTCGCCTTCCAGCCTGCGGGCGTATTGCCGCGCGATCTCGGCATGGCGCTCTTCGTGGCGCTTGATGTCGCCGGAAAGCGTATCCCAGATGAGCGCGAGGTCTGCTTCGGCGCGGCGGCGCTGGGTCCAGCGCGGCAGGATGATCTTGGTATCGAGCGTGATGCGGGCGGAATCGACAGTGCAGCGCGTGCCCTGATCGGCATAGGTCACAGTCCCTCCGAAGCGCATTTCGGTCGCGCCGGGATGGCGGATGCCGGTTCCCTGTAGCAGTGGGCCGCTTTGCGACAGCGCTTCGTCGAGATCAGCCGCGGTGCGACCGCGAACGGGGAAATAGGAGAACGACTTCGTAATCACGGTCTCGGCCTCGGCGGGGCCCATGAGAAATGGCGCCGACACGGCAGCAACGACGACAATACCCGCGATTGCCGCGGAACGTGCAAAACGATGATACAAGAATTGCCAGCCTCGATTGCGCGGGATCATCTTGCCGTTTCTAGCGGACGGCGTGCTGATCCAGATCATTCCATCAGCCTGAGGCGAGGGACGAGCCCCGGTCCGACAAGCGCATCCAAACAGCTTGCGTCATGCGTCCGGGCGATGCAACAGGCACACGGTCACAACCGCTTGAATTTGCCGGAGAGATGCATCTATGCAAGACCAGCCCGCTGAACGCCCCGATCGCTGGACCTGGCGCGTCGGTCATGGCCGTGAGATCGATCTCAGCCGGCGCGGCGTGCTGATGGGCGTGCTCAACGTGACGTCGGACTCCTTTTCCGACGGCGGCCGATTTTCCGACGTCGCCGCTGCACTTGCCGAAGCGCAGGCGATGGCGGATGCGGGCGCGACGATCATCGATGTCGGCGGGGAATCCACCCGCCCCGGCGCCGAACCCGTCGATGCTGAGACCGAGCAGGCCCGCGTGTTGCCGGTGATCACCGCGCTTGCGGAGCGGTTCGCCGACAATGAGGCGATGCTGATCTCCGTCGACAGCTACCGGGTGGAGACCGCACGGCTGGCGCTTGAAGCCGGGGCGCACATCATCAACGACATTTCCGGGCTGCAGGGCGAACCGGGGATGGCGGAGCTGGCGCGCGAGACCGGCGCGGGACTCGTCGTCATGCACACGGGGCGTGGGCGTGAAAAGCTGCCGGACGTGATCGAGGACCAGATGGTCTTTCTCGGTCGCTCGCTCGAATTGGCCGAGGCGGCGGGTGTCGACGCGCGTCAGATCGTGCTCGACCCGGGCTTCGGCTTTGCCAAGGACAATGACGACAATTTTGCGCTGATGGCGCGGTTTGGCGCGCTGCATGCGTTCGGGCGTCCGTTTCTCGTCGGGACATCACGCAAGCGCTTTCTCGGTGCTGCGACGGGCAGGGAAGCCGGCGAGCGGGACGTGGCGACGGCGGCGACTACGGCGCTGCTGCGGGCGGCCGGCGCACGCATCTTCCGCGTCCACGACGTCGCGAAAAGTCGGGATGCTCTTTCGGTCACCGAAGCGATGTGCGACAGGCTGGCTCAGGAAACCGGAAGCGACGTTTCATGACCTACCGAATTCACCTGAAGAACTGCGCCTTTTTCGCGCGCCACGGCGTGCACGATGCAGAAGAGTTTCTCGGACAGCGCTTCTTCGTGGATGCCGAACTGATCGTCGATTCGCCAAGCGCTCTGAGCGACGACGCCATTGCCGACACGGTGGATTACGGCGTCGCATTCCAGGTCATCGAAGCGATCATCACCGGCAAGCGGCGTTTCCTGATCGAGGCGCTGGCGATGGATGTCGCGCGGGCGCTGTGCGAGCGGTTCGAGCAGATCACGGTTGCGCGGATCACGGTTCGCAAGCCGAACGCGCCGGTGCCCGGCGTGCTGGATCATGTCGAGGTGACGGTCGAGCATGTCGCGCGTGCTTGAGGGGCCGGTTACGGCGGCGCTCGGTCTCGGCGGCAATATCGGCGATGTTGCTGCGGCGATGCGGGCGGTTCTCGCCATGCTCGACGCGCGGAACGACACGGATGTGGCCGCGGTCTCCTCGCTCTACCGAACCCCGCCCTGGGGGCTGACGGACCAGCCGGATTTTCTGAATTGCGCCGCTCTCGTGAAGACGCAGTTGCCGGCAGACGAACTGCTCGCTGCGTGTCTCGATGTCGAAAAGGCGCTGAAGCGCGACCGGTCCGGCGCGACGCGGTGGGGGCCGCGGCCGATCGACATCGACGTTCTGACCTATGGCGACCAGACCATCCGGACCGACGCACTGGTCGTCCCGCATCCAAGGATGACGGATCGCGGTTTCGTGCTACTTCCGCTCGGCGAAATCGCGCCGCATATCGTGGTCGACGGCAAGACGATCGAGGATTGGGCAGCGGCGATCGATGCGACGGGGATCGAGCGGATCGGCGAGCCCGATTGGTGGCGGAGCTAGAGCAGTTTCGCTCTTCTTCGAATCGCTCAACTACTCCAGGTTCTTGATTTGTTGCGCTTCCGGACGGTGAACCGGTATCCACTTCACCTGGAAACGCTCTGACCCTACTGAACGGATCCGACGGCCATGTTGTCGAGGTCGCGTGCGAGCGTCATGCCGATGACGGGGACCATGCTGTCGCCGACCTTGACGGAGACGGTGACGTTCATGGTGTTCGCATCCATCATGCGGGCGACCATCGCGCCTTCGAGCTGCTTGCGCTCGATCGCCATGAGCACGCGGTCGCCATCGATGCGACCTGCCGTGATGTCGAGGCCTTCGCCTGCTGCGCCATCGAGGAAGCTGCCTTCATAGTCGCCTGAAACCTTGCGGATCACGGCCGACATTTTCTGGCTGAACACACCGACGCGGCATGATCCATCGAGCGCGATGCCGGCTTCGGCATCGGCGACGGGATTGCCCATCAGGCTGCAGTTGAACTTGGTGCCCTGGTACTTGCCGGCAACGATCTCGCCGGGACCGTTCCACACGCCGGCGACATTGCTAAAGAACGCCTGATCGGCCGCCTGGGCGGGAGCGACAAATGCTGCAGCCGAGACGATGGCGGCTGCGATACGGTGCTTCATGCCCATGGGACGACCCTTACTCGTGACGCGAAATCAGCTTGCGTTGAAGATCGCCGAGAATGGTTAACGGGTGGTTTCCGCGGCACTGGCGACGCGCGATTCTTCGCGGGATGCGATGCGGGTCAGGTCCTGCACGAAATCGCCGATGCCGGGCCGCTTGACCGCCCGAAACGGCAGCGGGCGGCAGAGATCCATGGCGGCAATTCCGATGCGGGCCGTCATCAGTCCGTTGATCACGCCTTCGCCGAGCCGGCTGGAGAGCCGCGAGGCGACGCCGTGGCCCACGAGCTGCTGCACGAGGCTGTCGCCGACCGCGATCGAGCTCGTGACCGCGAGATGGGCGATCACATCACGGAAGAGCCGCATCAGGCCGAGCGCGCCGGGGCGGCCGCCATAGAGCGTCGCCATGGCCCGCACGAGGCGGGAGCTTTCATAGAGCACATAGGCGAGGTCGACGATGGCGCGCGGCGAAACGGCCGTGACGATGGAGACGCGCTTGGAGGCATTGAGGATGAGGCGGCGGGCCTGGACGTCGAGCGGCGCCAGGAGCTCGGCTTCCGCAAAAGCGAGAAGCTGCGGACCATCGACGATCTCGCCTTCCATATCGGCGATGGCGGCACGGCCGCGTGCCGTCTCGGGCTTGTCGACTGTGAGGGTGACCAGTTGCGTGACGACGGAGCGGGCCTTGGCGGGCTTTCGTTCGGTCAGCGCTTCGACTGCCGACTGCTTGAGAGATTGAACGGCGGACAGACGCATGAGGGCCAGAACTTCGCGGCCGACGACGACCAGCATGGCGAAGACGAAGACAGCAACCGTTCCCATCGCCGCCCAGCCGAGCCAGTCGGAACGGGCGAAGAGATCGCGGATGAGGCTGTCTGTCCAGATGCCGACGGCCAGCGAGATGAGGATACCGAAGGCTCCCGCCGCGAGCTTGCCGAACGAGAAGCCGGGTTTGCGGGAAATAGCCGGAGGCGGCGTGAGCGCGTTGGCCTCGGCAATGCTTTCCGGATCGATAGGGTCCGGTGCGATGAACGGATCGATTTCGTCGATCACGATCTTCTCGGCGGGGCGCGCAACGGGCGCGCGGGGACGCTCCGGCGCCGGCTTGGCGCGGATTTCAGCCTTGGGTGGCGCGGCAGCGGGTTCGTTGCCGACGGTGAAGACCGCGGGGCGGCGCGGTGGCATGCGGCGGTCGTCGTCGCTCATGCGAGGTCATCCCCGAACAGGAACTCAAGGGCACGGTCGAGCCGGATGTGGGGCAGGGACAAGGTGATGCCTTCCGCGGTTCTTTCCAGCTGCGGCGGGCGGAAGCGGACGAAATTGATGTCGGTCACCGGCTCGCCATGCGGTTTTTGGTCAAGCGCTTCAAAGATCGAATCCGGTTTCTCCGGCAAGTCCCCCGGAAACACAGCGGTTTTCGTTTCGCCGTCGAAGGTCTGGCCGGCGATCTTTTCGCCCCGGATCGGCGTTCCGACGATGACGGGCAGCGTTTCGCCGCCCTCGTCGATGCTGGCTTCTCGGGTTGCGCGAACGGCGGCGAGCGCCATTACGTCGATTCCGGCACCGGAATAGTGGATCCGCTCGGCGGCGCGATCGACGAGCCGGCGGACGACGGCCTCCAGCCGGTCGTGGCTTTCGTGGTGGAGATGGTCTGCCTTGGTCGCGCCGATCAGCACGCGGCCGATGCGGCGCGTGAAGAGAGAGGTCAGCAGCGAATTGCGACCGGTCCGGAAGCACGACAGGATATCGCCGAGCGCGCGTTCGAGATCGCGCACCGCGTCAGGGCCGGCATTCATCGCCTGCAATGCGTCGACGAGCACGATCTGCTTGTCGAGGCGGGCGAAGTGCTCGCGGAAGAACGGCTTCACCACGACCTGCTTGTAGCTCTCGAAGCGGCGCTCCATCATTGCCCAGACCGAGCCTTTCGGCGCGCTGCCGGTGGGTGGCAGATCTGGCAAGGGCGAGAAGGTGAGCGCCGGCGAACCTTCGAGGTCGCCCGGCATGATGAAACGGCCGGGCGGCAGGGTGGACAGCGCTCGGGCGTCGGACTTGCAGGCCTTCAGGTAAGTGGCGAAGAGCTGCGCAAGCTCGCGGGCGGTGGTTTCGTCGGCGGTCGCTTTCGGGTCGATGGCCGTGGCGCGGGCAAGCCATTGTTCGGCGAGGTCGGCGCGGGCGCGCGAGCGGGCGAGCTCGACGGCATTGGCGCTGAATTCGCGGAAGTCCTGGGCCAGCAAAGGCAGATCGAGCAGCCATTCGCCGGGATAGTCGACGATGTCGATCGACAGCTTTCCGGCAGACAGCATGCGATTCCAGCCGCTTGCGGACTCGTATTCGACCGTCAGGCGAAGCTGGGAGATGGCGCGCGTCGAATCCGGCCAGAGCCGGTCCTCGATGAGCGCGCGGACGTGATCCTCGTACTGGAAGCGCGGCACGTCGTCGTCGGGCTGCGGCTCGAGATAGGTGCGCGCGATGCGGCCGGTGTGGTGGGCGTTGAAGAGCGGCAGGCGACCGCCATGCAGGAGATTGTGAACCAGTGCGGTGATGAACACCGTCTTGCCGGCCCGCGAAAGGCCCGTGACGCCGAAACGGATCGACGGATGGATCAGGCCTGCGGCACGGTCGGCGATGTTGTCGAAGGCAATGCGCGCCTCATCGGAAAAAGTCGTCAGCGAACGCGCCACAGGCAAGGCCTCTCACATCACATAGGAACCTGCGCGATATAGGCGTGGCGACCCGTCGATAAAAGGCAGCGTTGTGGCGATCGACTGATGTCAGGCCTCGACGGGCTTTAGAAAGGCATGCAGGCTTGCCTTGCGGGCGGGCAGGTCCGGTGACACTTCGGTCAGATCGATGATGGCAAGGCCGCAGGTGGGAAAGCCACGCCGGAGTTCGGCGCTGGCCTTCCGGCCATCATCTTCGAGAAGTGCGGTGGCCGTGTCTTCCATCATTGGGTTGTGGCCCACGAGCATGACCGAACCGGTGCCTTCGATATCCCGGATGATGTCGAGATAGGCAGCCTGATCCTCGACATAGAGCGCCTCGGTGAAGGTGACATCGGAGATGGGCAGCGCCTCGGCGACGAGGTCCCAGGTCTCGCGGCAGCGCTTGGCCGACGAGCAGATGACGCGGTCGGGGCGGAGATCCTTGGCCGCCATTTCGATGCCGAGCGCGCGCGCATCCTCTCGGCCGCGGGCATCCAGCGCGCGATCGAAATCCCGCGTGCCAGGCTCGGCCCAAACGGCGCGCGCGTGGCGCAGCAGATAAATTCGAAGCATGGGGGTCGCGATCATCCTGCTGAAATAGGGGGAACTCGGGCAAAGACGCAAGCGAGGATCGGCCGCCGTGTGGCCGGGATGCGGGGTAAATGCGTTGAGCTTTATGAGCGAAAGCGAAAATAACGATGTGAATTGAGGCATTTAAGTGAAGGCGAATCGCACGCTAATGTGAAAAACGGCAAATCTTTTGCGCTTGCGAGCAGATTTCGCAGTGGCTATACAGCGGCCCAGCCAACGGTTCGGGGAGATTCGTGGTGGGTGAGAAGATCGACCTTTCTTCCTATGTTCCCTCCGAGGACGAGGAATTCATGAACGTCAAGCAGCGGGCCTATTTTCGGGCCAAACTCGTTGCCTGGCGAAACGACATTCTCCGCGAAGCGCGAGAGACACTCGACAATCTTGCCGAGGAAAATGCCAACCACGCCGACATTGCCGATCGCGCCTCTTCGGAAACGGATCGGGCGATAGAGCTGCGTGCACGCGATCGCCAGCGCAAGCTGATCTCGAAGATCGACGCGGCGATGCAGCGCATCGACGAAGGCACCTACGGATATTGTGAAGAGACTGGCGAGCCGATCAGCTTGAAGCGGCTGGACGCACGGCCGATCGCGACACTGTCGATCGAGGCCCAGGAGCGCCACGAGCGGCGCGAGAAGGTCTATCGCGACGAATAGGTAGGGGCCGACCGGCGCTTGTTGCGCCTGCGGCTTTGAGGCGAGACTTGGACTCGTCTCTCACACTTTAGTGCTCCACGGTTCGTGGAACTGTGACGCACAGCTGCGCATTCGTCTCCTGAACAAAGGAGGCGCTTATGCCGATGATCAAAACCCGCGACAATACGCAACTCTACGTCAAGGACTGGGGCGAAGGCCGTCCGGTCATCCTGATGCATGGCTGGCCGCTCTCGGCTGACAGCTGGGACGATCAGGCTTTCGCGCTCGCTGAGGCGGGGTTCCGCGCGATATCCTACGACCGCCGCGGCTTCGGGCGTTCCGAGCAGCCCTGGACGGGCTATGACTACGACACGCTTTCGGACGATCTTGCCGACGTCATGGCGGCCACCGGTGCGGACGACGCGGCGATCATCGGCTTTTCGATGGGCGGCGGCGAGGTGGCCCGCTACATGTCGCGTCATGGCGGCAAGGGCGTGAAGCAGGCGGGGCTGATCGCCTCCGTGGTTCCCTACATGCTCCAGACCGACGACAATCCGAACGGTGTGCCGCAATCGGTCTTCGACGAAATGACGGCCGGCATGAAGGCGGACCGTGCGGAGTTCTTCGCGGATTTCCTCGAAGACTTCTTCGGTGCCGAGGAAAACGATGTCAGCGATGAACGCCTGCATTGGGCTTGGGGTCTGTGCATGCAATCCGGACTTCGCCCGACGCTTGCCTGCGCGGAAGCATTCGCGACGACCGATTTCCGGCCAGACCTGCAGGCATTCGAGGTGCCGACGCTGATCATCCACGGCACGGCCGACGAAACGGTGCCGATCGATGCATCGGCCCGCGAGGCCGTCAAAGGCATCCGCAATGCGGAGCTGAAGGAATATGAAGATGCGCCGCACGGCCTGTTCGCCACCCATGGCGATGAACTGACCGAAGACCTGATCGCGTTCCTGAAAAGCTGAGTCTTGCGCGAGACGGTTTGAACCTCAGCGCCGCTGGGGCTTCATCTCACCGAGAAGACGGGCCATCTCCTCTTGCAGGGAGGTGGCCTTTTTCTGTTGTGGGGTCATCTCCTGAGGTGGCTCGATGGACGGGATCGACGCCTTGGCACGCTCGGCCGCATCCCGGTCGAGCGTCACGAAGGGCGTGACCTTGACGGGGCGGTTGCGTTCCATCTCGGCGGCGAGCACGGCGGAGAACTCGGCCTCATCGAAGGGATTGCCGGCCTTGACGCCATCGACCTGCGGCTCTGCCGCTACGGGTGCGGGTTGCGTAGCGAAGCGGTCCGCAGGGAATTGTCGGGGAGCTTCTGCTGCGACGGGCGCGACCGGTGCGGTCGCGGCGGCGGCTATTTCTGGCGCAGAGCGTGCCGGTTGTTCGGCCGTGCGCCCAGCCTTCTGCACATCGGCAGTTTCGGACGGTCCCCAATCGGTTTCGATCGAAGGTGCTCGAGTTTTACCGCCGATACCGCTTTCGACGACCACGTCGGCCGGGCCGCCGATCAGGATCAGGTGCTCGACATCGTCACGCCGGATGAGGACGATGCGCCGCTTGGTGTCGACCATGGCGCTCTCGACGACCGAGAGACGGTTTTCCCGGCGGGTCCGGCCACCAAGTCCCGTGACCGGTCGGCCGCTGCGCATGCGGTAGATCCAGAAGACGACGACGAGGGCGAGGAGTGCGATCGAAACGGCCAATATCGCCGTCACCAGCGCGCTGCCGCGCTCGTCGAGCATTCCGGAAAACAGTCCATCCATAGTCTCAGCACTCCGTTTACCGACGGCGCCTGTGGCTCCCATGGCATCGGTCGAAGCCGCGATGCCCTGTCCCTGAACCGTGTCGCCATTTATCTTTAGCAGTTGGTCATCGACGGCCGTAAGCCTCGATCATGGATATTTCGCGATATTCCCCCGACAATCGCGCGCGAATCATGCGGGGTTTCATGACTTTCGACAGGGGGATGGATATGGTCCGATCCGATACACGTCGATTGGCTGACGCACCGCACGCTTCGACCGAGACGACCGAGGCCTTGCGGCCAAATCTGACACTGCCCGATCATGAGGACTGGAATGGCCAATAAGAGTGGGGGCGAACCCTATCCGAGCCCGATCGTGGACCGGGCCGCCAGTCCCAGAACGCTGATGCGGCTGTTCCTGCTGGCGGGTGTCCTGATCGCGGCGGCCATCGCCTTCGTGTTCCTGCGCGATGCGCTGAGCCCTTCGATTGTGCTGGGGCTGCTCGGCTTCCTCTCGCTGCTGGGGATATTCTTCATCGTGTCCTCGATGATCGGCTTCATCCAGGTGATGCCGCACCGAAGCTCCGATCCGCTGGCACGCAGCTTCGTCGACGGGCAGGCGGAAGGCACGCTGATCACCGACCGCAAGGGCCGGGCGGTCTATGCCAACGCGGCCTATGGCCAGTTGACGGGTGCCAAGAAGGCAGCCGACGTCCAGTCGGTCGAAGCCCTCCTGTCGCGCAGCAAGGAATCGTCCGAAGCGGTCTACCGGCTGACCAACGTGCTGCGCGAGGGCCGCCACGGACAGGAAGAATTTCGCCTGACGCGGGCGCTGAACCCGGCATCCGGCGTCGTCGGCGCGCGCTGGTATCGGCTGAGCGGCAGGCCGCTTCTGCTCGAGGAAAATCAAAGCGAGAAGCTCTTTGCCTGGCAGCTTTGCGACATCACTGCGGAGCGGGAAGAGCAGGAGCGCTTCTTCAAGGACCTGCAACACGCGATCGACTATCTCGACCATGCGCCGGCCGGCTTCTTCTCGGCAGGGCGGAAGGGCGACATCGTCTACATCAACGCGACGCTTGCCGACTGGCTGTCGATCGACCTGACGAAGTTCCGGCCGGGGTCGCTGACGATCGCCGAGATGATCGCCGGCGAGGGTATGGCGCTGATCGATTCGGTGCAGGCGGAGCCTGGCCGCAACAAGACAGCGACGCTCGACCTCGATCTGCGCAAGACCAACGGCCAGAGCGTTCCGGTGCGTCTCGTACACCGGGTATCGGCTACCCGTGACGGCGCGCCCGGTGAAAGCCGGACGATCGTTCTCGCGCGCAGCGGCACCGAAGGCAGCGATCATTCCGCCGCGACGGCGGAGATGCGCTTCACGCGGTTCTTCAACAACACGCCGATGGCGATCGCCTCCGTCGACGGCGACGGGCGGATCCTGCGCACCAATGCGCCGTTCCTCAAGATGTTCTCCGGCCTCGTCACCCGCGACGATCTCGAAAACGGCGCGCGCTTCGAGACGGTGATCCACGACAACGACGTCACATCTTTCAAGGCGGGGCTGGAGCAGGCCCGCGACGGCCAGAGCGACATCGCCGCCGTCGACACGCGCCATCCGAACGATGTGGCGCGCCATTTCCGGCTCTATGTGAATGCCGTCATCGATCATGCGGAATCGCGCGAGGAAGCGGCGATCATCTACGTGGTGGAAACGACCGAGCAGAAAGCGCTCGAAGAGCAGATGGCGCAGACGCAGAAGATGAATGCGGTCGGCACGCTCGCCGGCGGCATCGCGCACGATTTCAACAATGTGCTGACCGCCATCCTGCTTTCGGCCGACCATCTGCTGCTGTCGCTTCGGCCATCGGACGCAAGTTTCGCCGATTTGATGGAAATCAAGCGCAACGCCAATCGCGCAGCTGTACTCGTGCGCCAGCTGCTTGCCTTCTCGCGCAAGCAGACGATGCGGCCAAGCGTGCTGTCGATGACCGACGTGATCGGGGATCTGCGCATGCTGATCGACCGGCTCACCGGAACCAATGTGAAGCTCGCCATCGAGTATGGCCGCGATCTCTGGCCGGTGCTGACCGATCTCGGGCAGTTCGAGCAGGTGCTGATCAACCTGGCGGTCAATGCGCGAGACGCCATGCCGAAGGGCGGCACCGTGACGATCCGCACGCGCAACATCTCGGCAAGCGAGGTGGGCAAGCTCAACTATCGCGGGCTGGAAGCGCAGGATTGCGTGCTGATCGAAGTGGCAGACGAGGGCACAGGCATTTCGCCCGAGATCATCGACAAGATCTTCGAGCCGTTCTTCACCACCAAGGACGTGGGCAAGGGCACCGGTCTCGGCCTGTCGATGGTCTACGGCATCGTCAAGCAATCGGGCGGCTACATCTATCCCATTTCGGAAGTGGGCAAGGGCACCACGTTCCAGATCTTCCTGCCGCGCCACATCGAGGTGCCGGTCGAGGCAGCGGCAGAAGGCGAGGCTGCTCTAGCAGTGGTTCCAGTAGCCGCGCCGCAGGCACCGAATGCCGATCGGGTGGACCTGACCGGCAGCGCCGTCGTGCTGCTCGTCGAAGACGAGGAAGCCGTGCGCCGCGGCGGCAAGCGCATGCTGGAAACGCGAGGCTACACGGTGCACGAGGCTGCATCCGGCGTCGAGGCGCTGGAAATCATGGAGGAACTCGACGGGGCGGTCGACATCGTGGTGTCGGACGTGGTGATGCCGGAAATGGACGGGCCGACGCTGCTGCGCGAATTGCGCAAGGACTACCCGGACCTGAAATTCGTGTTCGTTTCCGGTTATGCGGAGGAGGCCTTTGCGAAAAACCTGCCTGCCGACGCGAAATTCGGCTTCCTGCCGAAGCCGTTTTCGCTGAAGCAGCTGGCGATCACAGTCAGCGAAACGCTGAATTCCTAGGACCATAGGTCCCATAACGCGCTTGGCCTGAAGGCCGCCAAGGCTTGTCGGTTAGCAGTTTCTACTTTAGTGCATCTTTCGACATTTGCGTGTGCATATCGATACTGGAATTCTTGCCCGATCGTCCGTTTGCCAAGTAGCGTTTGATGCAATTCCTGCCGCGGAGCGCGCAATACTGCGCCTGCGGTATGGTAGGGGCAGCAGAACCATGAACGAGCATATCATGCATGATCCGGAGTTTTCCGGCCGTGCGGTGACGGCACCGGATGACGCGCTGGCGCTGTTGACCGCGTTTGTCGGTCGCAACGATTGTTCGCCCGGCTCTGCGGTGGTCGAGGTCCTGTGCAGCCTACCCGTGTCGGGGGTCTGGAAAGCGGAGCTGACATCCGGTCTGCTCTACTGGTCGCCAACGGTCTTCGACATCTACGGTTTCGAGATAGCCGCAGGGCCGGTCAATTTCGCCCGCGGCATGAACAGCTACCATCTCGAGGACCGCGAGCCGCTGTTCGACATGATCGACCGCGCGACCCGCGACCGCCACGGCTTCTCTTCCAACCTCAGGATCAAGCCGGGACATGCGGCCGGCGATGACGACGGCTGGATCTTCATTCGAACCGAGGCGCGCTTCCATGTGAACGAGCATGGCCTGGATGAAATCTACGGCAGCGTCGGCATTTCCGATTCAGATCGGTGCTTCATCCGTGCAGCCTGAATGGCGCCATGTTTGCAGGCTTCCAAGGCAAACGGCCTTCGTGTTGACGCGAATCCCCCGTTCGGTTCTAACGATCACCATTCGAGACATTCCTGGAGAGGACCCATCATGACCAGATCAGCATTCAGGCTGCGGATTGTTTCCGCCGGCCTGGCAACTGCGCTGCTTGCCGGTTGCACGAGCGACCCATTTACCGGCCAGCAGCAGCTGTCCAACACGGCCGGCGGCGCCATGCTTGGTGCTGCTGCCGGTGCCGGTCTCGGCCTTCTGGCTGGTGGCGACGACCGCCGCAACGCTCTTCTCGGCGCCGGCATCGGGGCATTGGCCGGTGGGGCGATCGGCGGCTACATGGACAATCAGGAAGCGCGCCTGCGCGCACAGCTGCAGGGCACCGGCGTTTCGGTGACCCGCAATGGCGACAACATCATCTTGAACATGCCGTCCAACATCACCTTCGGCACCAACGAAGCGAGCGTCCGTCCGGACTTCTACAACACGCTGAATTCGGTCGTGCTGGTTCTGCGCGAATTCGACCGGACACTCGTCGACGTGCTCGGCCACACGGACAATGTCGGTTCGGCGAGCTACAACCTCGATCTGTCGCAGCGGCGCGCCCAGTCGGTTCTCGGCTATCTGACGTCCCAGGGCCTCGATCCGCGCCGCTTCCAGGCGCAGGGATTCGGCTTCAACCAGCCGGTTGCCGACAATTCGACCGAAGCAGGTCGCGCCGCGAACCGCCGCGTCGAGATCCGCATCGTCCCGATCCAGGGTTGAACACCCACATCATGATTCCCGGCCCGGTCTACATGCCGGGCCGGCGTTCACCATAGACGTGGATGAGTGGCCCCCAGCCACCTGAAATCTATGGTTTTTCGGCCAGTTCGGCGGTATCTTGAAAAGTCTTCTGGGGGACTTTCATCATGAACAGGATCTATTGGGTTTTCGCGTTTCTCGTTCTTTCCGGCGGGAGCGCTTTGGCGTGTCCGGACTTTGCAAAGTCCGGCGATACGTACGAGCTTTCCGGGGCCGATCTTTACACCGTGCACCAGTACAATGTGCGCGCAGGCGGAAACATCAACATCGAGAAGTGCGGCAACGTCACGCCGCAGACCGATCGCGGCCGCGGCTATGTGACGGAAGCGCCGGACTTCACCTTCAACCTGAGCGGAATGGGGAAATATATCCTGACCGTATCGGTGGAGAGCGATTGCGACAGCGTGCTGCTGGTAAACACCGCGTCTGCGGGTTGGTACTATGACGACGACGACAACGGCAATCTGGATGCGAAGGTCAGCCTGACGCGTCCGTCGGACGGCTGGCTCGACGTTTGGGTCGGAACCCATGACGGCGCGGTCTGCGACGCGATGCTGTCGATGGAAACCTTCGACCGCTGACCCGGCCGTTCAGCCCCGCGTTTGGCAGGCGATCCGCGCGCGGGTCGCCTGTTTCCGCATGGCCGCTCGACGGGTCCGATCAGGCCGCCAGGGCGACGGCGATGCGCGTGGCGAGACGGACATTCGCCTTGACCAGCGCGATGTTGGTTTCAAGGCTCTTTCCGCCGGTGATGTCGACGAGTTCGGACAGCAGGTACGGCGTCACGGCCTTGCCGCTGACGCCGGCTTTTTCGGCGCGGGCCATGGCTTCGCGGATGTGGGCTTCCATGATTTCGCGGGCGATTTCGTCCTCGGCCGGCACGGGATTGGCGATCAGCATGCCACCGGTGATGCCCATGGCGGTGCGGACCTTCTGAAAACGGGCGATCGCATCCGGAGTGTCGAGGCGCAGCGGCGATGTCAGGCCGGATTGGCGCGACCAGAATGCGGGAAACTCATCCGATCCGAAGGTGACCACGGGCACGCCGCGGGTTTCCAGCACTTCGAGCGTTTTCGGCACATCGAGGATGGCCTTGGCGCCGGCGGAGACGACGATGACGCCGGTGCGGGCAAGCTCGTCGAGATCGGCGGAGATATCGAAGCTCGTTTCGGCGCCGCGATGGACGCCGCCAATGCCGCCTGTGGCAAAGACGCCGATGCCGGCATGGGCGGCGGCGATCATGGTGGCGGCAACCGTCGTGGCGCCTGTGCGGCCTTCAGCCAGGGCGAAGGCGAGATCGGCGCGCGACAGCTTCATCGCATCCTTGCGCAAGGCGAGGGCGGCGAGCGTTTCGTCCGACAGGCCGACATTCAGGACACCATCGATGACGGCGATCGTGGCGGGCGTTGCGCCTTCCTCGCGCACGATGGCCTCGACCGCCCGGGCCATGTCGAGGTTGCCCGGAAAGGGCATGCCGTGGGTGATGATGGTCGATTCCAGTGCCACGATGGGCTTGCCGGACGCCCGCGCCTCGGCAACATCCGGGGCATAGGCGATAAGACCGGTTTCGTCTTTCAGGCTCATCTTCGTCTTCTCACGGCTTGTGTCTGCATCGGGATAACGTCGTGGCGGCTCGCGCCCGGCTAGCGCTTCAGATGCAATGGATCGATCGGGGGCACAAGGGCAAGGCGCGCCCGCACGGCATTCAGCGTCAGCCCGGGCGGTGCCGGCTCGGCGCTTTCGACGGCAAGTGAGGCGGCGGCGACGCCGTGCCTGCAGGCATCGGTGAAGGGCAGTCCGTTCTGCAGGAAGGCAAGGGTGGCGGCAGCGAGCGCGTCTCCGGCGCCGGTGACATCGACGATGCTGCAGCCCTCGATCGCGGGCAGCAGGAACGTCTCATGTCGATCGAAGGCGAGGGCCGCGCCGGCGCCGGCCGTGACAATGCCGCGTTCGATGCCTGCGGCGCGCAGCTGCTCTGCCTGCGCCCGCCAGTCGTCTGCCAGCGGACCGACGAGCGCTTCGGCCTCGCGCCGGTTCATGAACAGGCTGGAGAGGGAGGCTAGCACGGGTTCCAGCCGCACGATCTTGGCCGGCGAAATGGCGATGGCGGACAAGGGCCGGCCTGCCTCGTCGCACCGCCGCGCCAGGCGCGCGATGGTCGCTTCCGGGAGGTTGGCGTCGACCAACACCGCATCGGCATCTGCTATGGCATCGCGCAGGGTGCGGCGATCGCATTGGCGGGGCGAAAAGGCATCGTAAAGCGCCATGTCGGCAAGCGCGACGACGAGATCGCCGTGCGAATCGAGAATGGCCGAATAGGTGGGCGTCGCCCGATCGAGGAACGTGATCGGCGTATCCTCGACGCCAGCATCGGCCGCCGCCCGTGCCACCGTTTCGCCGGCTGGATCGCCGCCGCGCGGCGCCACCAGACGGACCGCATGACCAAGCCGCGCGAGATTGCGGGCGGCGTTGAACGCGCCGCCGCCGGCCATCTCCGCCCATTGCCCGGGATTGCTGGCGTGGAGATGCAGCGGGCCCTTCACCTGCCCGCGCCGATCGAGATGCGCCCCACCGATGACAAGGAATCGCCTCAACGGCAAACCTTCCACAGGATAGGTGATCCTGGCTTCTTTCCCGATTTGCGGGTAATGCTGATCATGCGCGGAACAATCCGGGAATAAACGTGGAAAAACAACGGCGGGCCAGAGATTTAGAAGGCACTTGCCAAATGAGAACAAAATAGGTACAAACGAGAACAGATGGCATGTTTGCCTGTCCGGCTCGAATAACCTAAAGGTGGATCATATGGCACAGAACTCGCTGCGGCTCGTAGAGGACAATTCGGTGGACAAAAGCAAGGCTCTCGACGCGGCGCTCTCGCAGATCGAGCGCGCGTTCGGCAAGGGCTCGATCATGAAGCTCGGTTCGAACGAGCAGGTGGTCGAGATCGAAACCATTCCGACCGGCTCGCTCGGTCTCGATATCGCACTCGGCGTCGGCGGACTGCCGAAGGGCCGTATTATCGAGATTTACGGACCGGAAAGCTCGGGCAAGACGACGTTGGCGCTGCACTGCGTTGCAGAAGCGCAGAAGCGCGGTGGCATCTGCGGCTTCATCGATGCCGAGCACGCGCTCGATCCGGTCTATGCCCGCAAACTTGGCGTTGATCTTGAGAATCTCCTGATCTCGCAGCCCGACAATGGCGAGCAGGCCCTCGAAATCACCGACACGCTGGTGCGCTCCGGTGCCATCGACGTGCTGATCATCGATTCGGTCGCGGCGCTGACGCCGCGCGCTGAAATCGAAGGCGAGATGGGCGACAGCCTGCCGGGTCTTCAGGCGCGTCTGATGAGCCAGGCGCTGCGCAAGCTGACGGCTTCGATCTCGCGGTCGAACTGCATGGTCATCTTCATCAACCAGATCCGCATGAAGATCGGCGTCATGTTCGGCTCGCCGGAAACGACGACGGGCGGCAACGCGCTGAAGTTCTATGCGTCGGTGCGCCTCGACATCCGCCGTATCGGCTCGGTCAAGGACCGCGAAGAGACTGTCGGCAACCAGACCCGCGTCAAGGTCGTGAAGAACAAGATGGCGCCGCCGCTGAAGGTGATCGAATTCGACATCATGTATGGCGAAGGCATCTCCAAGACCGGCGAACTGGTCGATCTCGGCGTCAAGGCCGGCATCGTCGACAAGTCGGGCTCCTGGTTCTCCTACAACAGCCAGCGTCTGGGGCAGGGGCGCGACAATGCCCGCCAGTTCCTCAAGGACAACCCGGATACGGCCCGCGAGATCGAGACGGCGATTCGCCAGAATGCCGGCCTGATCGCCGAGAATTTCTTCGATGACGGTCTGCCGGACAACGACGCGGACGACGCCGCGGCCGGCTGACGAGGCCGCCATTCCCTCAACAGTTTCGCATCGATCGATTGCGGCGGGCCCCATCCGGGTCCGCCGTCTTCGTTTCAGGCAGTCGCAAAGCGCGGCGTTTGCGATGCTGGACAGGGTTTGTGACGAACGATAAAAGCCGGACACACAAAGGCTGGCGGCCCTATCGGGGGCTGGTCGAACAGAAGAAAAAGGGCGTTTCATGAGCGGCGTAAACGACATCCGCAGCGCATTTCTGGACTTCTTCAAGGCCAATGGCCACGAGGTCGTCAGCTCGTCTCCGCTTGTGCCGCGCAACGACCCGACGTTGATGTTCACCAATGCCGGGATGGTCCAGTTCAAGAACGTCTTCACGGGTCTGGAACAGCGGCCGTATTCGACGGCAGCGTCTGCGCAGAAATGCGTGCGCGCCGGCGGCAAGCACAACGACCTCGACAATGTCGGCTATACGGCGCGCCATCACACCTTCTTCGAGATGCTCGGCAATTTTTCCTTCGGCGACTATTTCAAGGAGCAGGCGATCACGCTTGCCTGGAACCTGATCACCAAGGATTTCGGGATTGATGCGAACCGGCTCCTGGTGACGGTCTACCACACGGATGACGACGCTTTCGCGCTGTGGAAGAAGATCGCCGGCCTGCCGGACAGCCGCATCATCCGCATTGCGACGAGCGACAACTTCTGGGCGATGGGCGATACCGGTCCCTGCGGGCCGTGCTCGGAAATCTTCTACGATCATGGCGATCACATCCCCGGCGGGCCACCGGGATCGCCGAACGAGGATGGCGACCGCTTCATCGAGATCTGGAATCTCGTCTTCATGCAGTTCGAGCAGCTCGCCGGCGGCGAGCGTATCGAATTGCCCCGGCCTTCGATCGACACGGGCATGGGCTTGGAGCGCGTCGCCGCGCTGCTGCAGGGCAAGCACGACAATTACGACATCGATCTTTTCCGTGCGCTGATCGCCGCTTCTGTCGAGGCGACGGGCGTGAAGGCGGAGGGCGACAAGCGCGCCAGCCATCGCGTCATCGCCGATCACCTGCGCTCGTCCGCATTCCTGATCGCCGATGGCGTGCTGCCGTCGAACGAAGGCCGCGGCTACGTGCTGCGCCGGATCATGCGCCGCGCAATGCGCCATGCGCGGCTTCTCGGCGCGCAAGATCCGTTGATGTACAAGCTTCTGCCGACGCTTGTCTCCGAGATGGGCCGGGCCTATCCGGAACTGGCACGGGCGGAGGGTCTGATTTCCGAGACGCTGAAGCTCGAAGAAACGCGCTTCCGCCGCACGCTCGACCGCGGCCTGACGCTGCTGGACGATGCGACGTCAGAGCTGAATTCGGGCGACCGGCTGGATGGCGAGACGGCGTTCAAGCTTTACGACACCTACGGCTTCCCGCTGGATTTGACGGAAGATGCGCTTCGGCTGCGTGGCGTCGGCGTCGATACCGACGGCTTCACCGCGGCGATGGCGCGCCAGAAGGCGGAAGCCCGCGCGGCGTGGTCCGGGTCGGGCGATGCGGCGACGGAACGCGTCTGGTTCGAACTGCGTGACCGTTTCGGCGCCACCGATTTTCTCGGTTACGACACCGAGCAGGCCGAAGGGATCGTGGCTGCCCTTGTGCGCGACGGCCAGGAAATCGAAACGGCATCCGCTGGCGAGAGCGTCGAACTCGTGGCGAACCAGACGCCGTTCTACGGCGAGTCCGGCGGCCAGATGGGCGACACGGGAAAGATCGCGGGTGAAGGTTTCACCATCGACGTGACTGACACGCAGAAGAAGGGCGAGGGCCTGTTCGTTCATATCGGGACGGTTCGCGAAGGCAGCGTTTCGCGTGGCCAGGACATCGTCCTGACGGTCGACCACAAGCGCCGCTCGCGGCTCCGGCAGAACCACTCGGCGACACACCTGCTGCACGAAGCGCTGCGCGAAGTGCTGGGTACCCACGTCGCGCAGAAGGGCTCGCTCGTGGCGCCGGAACGGCTGCGCTTCGACATTTCGCATCCGAAGCCCATGAGCGTCGAGGAGATCGCGCGCGTGGAAGAGATGGCGAACGCCATCATCGTGCAGAACGCGCCTGTCTCGACGCGGCTGATGGGCGTCGAGGATGCCATCGCGGAAGGCGCGATGGCGCTTTTCGGTGAGAAATACGGTGACGAGGTGCGTGTCGTGTCGATGGGCACCGGCATCGAGGGCGCCAAGGCCGGCAAGCCGTATTCGGTGGAGCTGTGCGGCGGCACCCATGTGACTGCAACCGGCGACATCGGCCTTGTACGGGTTGTGGGTGAGGCGGGCGTGAGTGCCGGCGTGCGGCGGCTCGAGGCGCTGACCGGCGAGGCGGCACGGGCCTATCTCGCCGAGCAGGACGAGCGCGTGCGTCGTATCGCGGCGAGCCTCAAGGTTCAGCCGGCAGATGTCGTCGAGCGGGTCGAAGCGCTGATGGACGAGCGCAGGCGGCTCGAGCGCGAATTAGCGGACGCCAAGCGCAAGCTGGCGCTGGCCGGTCCGGGCGGCGGTTCGAGCGGTGGCGAGGCGCGCGACATCGCCGGCGTCAAATATCTCGGCCGCGTGGTCACGGGTGTCGAGCCGAAGGCACTGAAGGGCCTGGCGGATGACGGCAAGAAGGCGCTCGGCTCGGGCGTCGTCTGTTTCGTCGGCGTCAGCGATGACGGAAAGGCGAGCGTCGTCGTGGCTGTGACCGACGATCTGACCGGCACGCGCAGTGCCGTCGATCTCGTACGCGTCGCTTCTGCATCGCTTGGCGGTCAGGGCGGTGGCGGCCGGCCTGACATGGCGCAGGCGGGCGGACCTGACGGCACGCGCGCGGAAGCGGCCATCGAGGCCGTTGCAGAAGCGCTGGCGGCCTGACGGCCAGCTCAGCTGCCTTGACCGGCTGAGTTCTCCCGTCGGTCAAGAATGACTGTCATTCGATATCGAGGTCGGTCTGTTGGGGGCGAGATTGCCCCGCAACAGCCTAGTTGCGCCGCTCGTCTTCCGCCGATTGCAACTGCGTCTCGCGCGGTGCTTCGCGCTCCAGGAAATCGTGAACGTAGAGCTCCTTGGTGAGCATGCGCCCGACGGCGACCAGCGGCATGGCGAGCGCCAGGCCGAGAAGGCCGAAAAGCACACCGAACAGCAACTGCGCGGCGATGACCAGCGCGGGTGCCAGATCAACGCGCTCCTGCTGCACGAGCGGCGTGATCACGTAACTTTCCAGCGTCTGTACCGCGAGATAGACGGCTGCGACCCAGAGCAGCATGGACGGGCCTTCGCCGAAGGCGAGCAACAGCGCGGGCGCGACTGCCAAGACCGGACCGATGTTGGGGATGAAGGCGAGCAGACCGGCGATGATGCCGAGAATGAAGGCGAGCGGCATGCCGATCAGCAGAAGCCCGATACCGGTGAGAACACCAACCACGGTCATGGAAATCAGTTGTGCGGCAAGCCAGTTCTTCAGCGTCGAGGCGCTCTTTCCCAGTAGGTGGGAGGCGCGGGGCCGCAGCGAAGGCGCGAAGAGTTGCAGGACGCCGTCGCGATAGAGCCGTGGCGCGATGGCCACATAGATGCCGATGAAGACGATGATGACGAAGTTCCCGAGCGCACCGAAGGTCGATGTCACGGCGCTCGATGCCGCGCGGCCCCCTTCACCCGAGATCAGCCCGGCCGGATTGGCGCGGTCGAGTGCGCTGCTCGCCCATTCATATTCTTCGAGCCGACCGCGCAGATTTTCGATTGCGCCTGGGATCTGGCTGGCGAGCTCGTTGAACTGAGCGGCGATCGATGTGGCCGCCACCGTGAAGACCCCCACGATGGCGAGCAGCAGCAAGAGCGTAAAAATGCCGATCGACCAGGTTCGCGGAACGTTGGTGACGCGTTCCACGAGCCCGCCGCCGCCATTCAGGAAGGCGGCCATGAGAAGACCAGAAAAGAGAACCAGCGCGACGCTCGGCACCAGTATGAACAGGAGAAGGACGACCACGGCCGCAACCGCAATCGAGATCTTCCATCTCGGCATGATTTAGGTCCCCAACGCTGCTGACTTTGATTTAACAGGCTTTAATGACAATCGTTCCGACCGTTAGTCGGAACTGCGGACGGCGCCGAAGATGGACCAATCGGTGCGCTCGATCAGAAGCTCCAGGCCGAGCGTGCCGAGCCAGCTGTTGCCCATGGGGTCGAGGGCGGGCGACCAGACCGCGATCGACGCGCGATGAGGGGCAATTGCGAGAATGCCGCCGCCGACGCCGGACTTGGCCGGCAGGCCGACGCGAAACGCGAAATCGCCGGAGCCATCATATTGGCCGCACAGCATCATGATTGCGAGAATGCGACGGGCGCGGCGTGCTTGCTGGATGCTGTCGTCGCCGTCGTCCGGATCATCATGCATCAGGAATCGACCGGCTTTCGCCAGGCCGCGGCAATCGAGCGTGATCGCGCATTGGTGGACATAGGCGTCCATCACGTCCGCCACCTCGTGATCGAGGTTTTCATGGTGCTTGGCCATGTACATGAGCGAGCGGTTCAGATCGCCGCCTGTGCGGTCGCTCGCCATCACGTCCGGGTCGAGCGACAGCGATTCGTCGTCGATCATGCCTTTGATGAAATCGACCACGTGACGGTTCGGGCCCGACTTGCCGCCGATGCCGACGAGGGCGTCGCAAACGACCAGCGCGCCGGCATTGATGAAGGGATTGCGCGGCTTACCCTTGTCGCGCTCCAGATCGATGATGGAATTGAAAGGATCGCCGGAGGGTTCTCGGCCGATCCGCTTCCATAGCTTCTCGCCCAGCGCCTCCAGAGCCACTTCCAACGCAAAGACCTTGGAGATGGACTGGATGGGAAAACCGGTGCCTGCATTGCCGGCCGAGACAAGCTCTCCATGGCGGGTGAAGACGGCGATGCCGAACTTGTCGAAATCGCCCTTGCGGGGCGGCGCCTTGTCCCTCTCACGGGCCGTCTCGACGGCCTTTTCGTGCATGGAGGGCGCGGCCTCGCGCACACGTTCTACCACATTGCCGAGAATGGTGCGCAGCCGGGACGGGTCGTTCAGCGGATCGGTGGAGTGGTCGGTCATGCGGTGGCGTTCCCCCTGTTGACTGTCGAGCGCTCGCGCGGGCCCGTGTATGTCGCAATAAAGGCGCCGCGCTCTCTTCGTTCCAAATATTGAGCGGGATTGGATGCCCACCAAAGAAAAACCCCGCGGCGCGAACCGCGGGGTTTGGAAGACTTAACCCAAGAAGACGAAGCCTCAGGCGGCCATGGCCTTCTGGAGGTTCTCGTCGATCTTGTCGAGGAAGCCGGTCGTGGAGAGCCAAGGCTGATCGGGACCGATCAGGAGTGCGAGGTCCTTGGTCATGTGGCCGCTTTCGACGGTCTCGATGCAGACCTTTTCCAGCGTGTCGGCAAAGCGGGCGAGATCGGCATTGTCGTCGAGCTTGGCGCGGTGCGCGAGACCACGGGTCCAGGCGAAGATGGAGGCGATGGAGTTGGTGGAGGTCTCCTCGCCCTTCTGGTGCTGGCGGTAGTGGCGCGTGACCGTGCCGTGTGCGGCTTCGGCTTCGACCGTGTTGCCATCCGGGGTGAGCAGAACCGAGGTCATCAGGCCGAGCGAGCCGAAGCCCTGCGCGACCGTGTCCGACTGGACGTCGCCGTCATAGTTCTTGCAGGCCCACACATAACCGCCCGACCACTTCAGGTTGGCAGCGACCATGTCGTCGATCAGGCGGTGTTCGTACCAGATCTTTGCTTCCTTGAACTTCGCCTCGAACTCGGCCTCGTAGACTTCCTGGAAGATGTCCTTGAAGCGGCCGTCATAGACCTTGAGGATGGTGTTCTTGGTCGACAGGTAGACCGGCACCTTGCGCTGCAGGCCGTAGTTCAGCGAAGCGCGGGCGAAATCGCGGATCGAATCGTCGAGGTTGTACATGCCCATGGCGATGCCTGCGCTCGGCGCGTCGAAGATCTCGTATTCCTGCTCCTTGCCGTCTTCGCCGACGAACTTCATGTAGAGCTTGCCCTTGCCGGGGAACTTGAAGTCGGTCGCGCGGTACTGGTCGCCATAAGCGTGGCGGCCGACGATGACCGGCTTGGTCCAGCCCGGAACGAGGCGCGGGACGTTCTTGCAGATGATCGGCTCGCGGAAAATGACGCCGCCGAGGATGTTGCGGATCGTGCCGTTGGGCGAGCGCCACATCTTCTTCAGGCCGAACTCTTCGACGCGGCCTTCATCGGCCGTGATCGTGGCGCACTTGACGCCGACGCCGTGCTTCTTGATCGCGTGGGCCGCGTCGATCGTCACCTGGTCGTCGGTGGCGTCGCGGTTTTCCATGCTGAGATCGTAATATTCCAGATCGATGTCCAGATATGGATGGATCAGCTTGTCCTTGATGAACTGCCAGATGATGCGGGTCATCTCGTCGCCGTCGAGTTCAACGACCGGGTTTGCGACCTTGATCTTACTCATGCAGGAAAAGCCTCTCTCTCTCCAAAAAAGCCATGGACGGACGGCATGCCGCCGCATCCAGAACAACTGGCGCGTCCTATAGCATCGCGATTGCCGATGGCAAAGGAGAAGCGAAGCCTTTGAGCGCCAAGGCTTGGCCGGCACGCAGCACACGGTGTATGAGCGCAGCGGACAAACGCTGTGGCTCTTGGGCGCAGCGCTGAATGCCGCGAGGGAGCCCAAATGGCCGGAACCGATAGAAAGCGCGCGCTGATCGCGGAAGGCCCGGCGATCGTGCTGGTGGAGCCGCAGCTTGGCGAGAACATCGGCATGGTGGCGCGCGCCATGGCGAATTTCGGCCTGTCGGACCTGAGGCTCGTCAATCCGCGCGACGGTTGGCCGAGCGAGAAGGCGCGCCAGGCAGCGTCCAAGGCCGACCACGTGATCGATGCGACGCAGGTGTTCGACACGCTCGCGGAAGCGATCACCGACCTCAATTTCGTCTATGCGACGACGGCGCGCGAGCGCGACGGCTTCAAGCCGGTACGAGGACCGGTCGAAGCCGGGGCCACGCTCCGGTCGAAGTTTCGCGAAGGACAGGCGACCGGCATCCTGTTCGGACGCGAGCGCTGGGGCCTCAAGAACCACGAGGTGGCGCTGGCCGACGAGATCGTCACGTTTCCGGTCAATCCCGCTTTCGCTTCGCTGAACATCGCGCAAGCCGTGTTGCTCATGTCCTATGAATGGATGAATTCGGGCCTTTCGGACGTCACGGAGACCGCGTTCACCCACAACGACATGACGCCGGCGACAAAGGAAGAGACCTTCGGCCTGTTCGATCATCTGGAAGAGGCGCTGGATGCGCGCGGCTATTTCAGGCCCGAGGACAAGAAGCCGAAGATGGTCGACAATCTGCGCACGCTTCTGGCGCGCCGGGGCCTCTTTTCGCAGGAGATCCATGTGCTGCGCGGGGTGATCAATTCGCTCGACCGCTATTCGCGCAAGCGCCCGCGTGGCAGCGGCGCGCCGGACGATCTCGTGTCGCAGCCTGCCGATCGGCCTGATGAAAGCCCGGACCATGGGTGAGGCCAGCATGAGTGATGGCGGGCCTGTCCTCGTTTTCGATTCGGGCATCGGCGGGCTGACCGTGCTGCGCGAATTGCGGGTGCTGCTGCCCGGCCGACGGCTTGTCTATGTGGCGGACGATGCGGCGTTTCCCTATGGGGCATGGGAAGAGGATGCCCTGCGGACGCGTATGGTGGCGCTGTTTGAACGGCTGATCGCGGCGCACCGGCCGTCGATCGCGGTGATCGCCTGCAACACGGCTTCGACGCTGGCGCTCGGAGATCTGCGGGCGGCTTATCCGGACCTCGCTTTCGTGGGCACGGTGCCGGCCATCAAGCCTGCGGCGGAGCGTACCCGGTCAGGCCTCGTATCCGTACTGGCGACGCCGGGGACCGTGAAGCGGCAATATACGCGCGACCTGATCAGCGACTGGGCGACGAAATGCCATGTGCGCCTCGTCGGCAGCACGGAACTGGCCGGGCTTGCCGAAACCTACATGCGCGAGGGTTTCGTGGACGAGGAGGCGGTGCGCGCGGAGATCGCGCCGTGCTTCGTGGAGCGCGACGGAAAGCGCACCGACATCGTGGTGCTTGCCTGCACGCACTATCCGTTCCTCGTCAACCGCATGCGCAAGACCGCGCCCTGGCCGGTCGACTGGCTCGATCCGTCGGAGGCGATCGCGCGGCGGGCCGTGAGCGTGCTGAACGGGGACCGCACAAGCGCGGATGGGGCACGCGCATTCGAGGACGAATCACGCGAGGAGGCCAGCCCGGATATTGCTCTTTTCACCTCGGCGAAGCCCGATCCGGCGATAAGGCGGCTGATGCATGGCTTCGGTCTGCGCGTTCCCGATGATTTTGCAGCGCACAATTTTTCCGTCTGATCCGGAACCTGGGGCGTCCGGTGCCGTTATCGGAAAAATGAATAAGGAGTTTCTTATGGACCTGATCCGCATCATCATCGCCATCATCCTGCCGCCGCTCGGCGTGTTCATGCAGGTCGGTCTCGGCAAGCATTTCTGGATCAACATCATCCTGACGCTGCTTGGCTACATTCCGGGCATCGTGCATGCCATCTGGATCATCGCTCGCGTGAAGTGATGCCTCGGCCGCGTTGACAAACGCGGTCTCTTCCCATAATCACCCCCACAACGCCCGGCGGCCACGTCGGGCGTTTCATTTGACGTGTCCCGTGGATCACGCCTTTCGAGGTGTCGGTCCTGTCAGCCGAAGGGCTTTGCCCGATGGCAGAGGAGGGCGCGTTTCCTTCTGGCGTTGCATGAAGATGCGACGTCATCGTTTTGTTTTGAAAGGAAATGCGATGAGCAAGCGCGAATCGTCCAAGTACAAGATCGATCGCCGCATGGGCGAAAACATCTGGGGTCGTCCGAAGTCCCCGGTGAACCGCCGCGAATACGGCCCCGGCCAGCACGGCCAGCGCCGCAAGGGCAAGCTTTCGGATTTCGGCGTCCAGTTGCGCGCCAAGCAGAAGCTCAAGGGCTACTACGGCGACATCCGCGAGAAGCAGTTCCGCAAGATTTACGAAGAGGCCAACCGCCGCAAGGGCGATACCCCGGAGAACCTGATCGGTCTTCTGGAATCGCGTCTCGACGCCATCGTCTACCGCGCGAAGTTCGTGCCGACGGTTTTCGCGGCACGCCAGTTCGTCAACCACGGCCACGTTTCGGTCAACGGCGTTCGCACCAACATCCCGTCCTACCGCTGCAAGCCGGGCGACGTGATCGAAGTACGCGAGAAGTCCAAGCAGCTCGTCATCGTTCTCGAAGCGACGCAACTCGCCGAGCGTGACGTTCCGGACTACATCGAAGCCGATCACAACAAGATGGTCGCGACTCTGGTACGCGTTCCGGTTCTCGCCGACGTTCCTTACGCCGTGCAGATGGAACCGAACCTCGTCGTCGAGTTCTATTCGCGCTAAGCGTTCCGCTTACGTTTCTTCAAAAGGCCGCGTGCTTGCACGCGGCCTTTTTGCTTTTCAAGAGTATGTCTTTGGCTAAGGCGCCAAAGGCGCACGCCGTGCTAATGTCGACGCTCGACGTCGATTCGTCAGGGGCGGTCGGCAAAATGACACTTCTAAGACGGTCGTCGAAGCCCGCGGCTTTGAACGATCGGGGAAGATTGTGGGCGCATTGCCAAACGCTTCACTGATCTCCGGTTCGAACGAGATCGCATTCCGGCATCTGATTGCCACAACGCTCGCCATCGCCGCATTGGTTGCTGCCGTGCTCATCGGCTCGGCCGGCTTCATCACATCGCTGACGGGCGAGGGCGGCGTCGTTGAAACCCTTTCGGCGGCGGGCTACCTCGTCGCCGCCATCTGTCTCATGCGCGAAGGAAGCAAACGCTTCGTCAAAGCGCATTTCTATTTCGTCGTGATCCTGTTGGCGCTATGCATGCGCGAACTCGACTTCCACAACATGATGACGACGATGAGCATCACAAAAACCAGTTTCTATGTTTCGGCCGACGTGCCGCTGATCGAAAAGATCGCGGCGATCGCGGCCATCGCAACGGTCATCGGTGCGGGCGTGGTGATGGGCTTGCGCCACTGGCGACAGTTCGTGGCGGGTGTTCGCGCGCTCAACCCGACTGCAATCGCGGTGATGGCTGCCGGGCTCTCGATCGTCGCGTCGAAGACGCTCGATGGCTTGCCGCGCAAGCTCGAAACGGCTGGGATCGAGATGGGCGCGAACTCCGCGCTCGTTTCCACAGGCATCGAGGAAGTGATCGAACTCGGCATACCGCTGTTTCTGATGTGTGCCGTCTTTGCCTTCTTTCCGCGCCGTAGCCAGACCGCCGAACGCGGCGCCAAGCGGTGAGTGCGGTCGAGTCCATTGCCGGCGACTATCCGCCGATCATGGCGAATGCGCCTTCCTCGGTGACGTTCAACAAGCTGCGCAAGCGGCTGTTGCGGCAGGCGCGCCAGGCGATCGAGGATTTTCAGATGCTGCGCCCGGAAACGGGGGCGACCCGTCCGCGCTGGCTGATCGCACTTTCGGGCGGCAAGGATTCCTATGCGCTGCTCGCCGTCTTGAGCGAGCTGCAGTGGCGCGGGCTTTTGCCTGTCGAACTGCTTGCGTGCAATCTCGACCAGGGGCAGCCGAACTTTCCCAAGCATGTGCTGCCGGAGTTTCTCACCCGGAACGGCATCGCGCACCGGATCGAATACCGGGACACCTATTCGGTGGTGAAGGAAAAGGTGCCGGAAGGCGCCACCTATTGCGCGCTCTGCTCTCGCCTGAGGCGCGGCAACCTCTACCGGATCGCGCGTGAGGAGGGGTGCGAGGCGCTGGTGCTCGGGCATCACCGTGACGACATCCTCGAGACGTTCTTCCTCAACCTCTTCCATGGCGGCAAGCTGGCCGCGATGCCGCCCAAGCTCCTGAACGACGAGGGCGACCTTCTGGTGTTGCGCCCGCTCGCCTATTGCGCCGAGGACGAGCTGGCGAAATTCGCCAGCGCCATGGAATTCCCGATCATTCCCTGCGACCTCTGCGGATCGCAGGACGGGCTTCAGCGCAACGCGATGAAGGCGATGCTGAGCGACATCGAGCGGCGCATGCCGGGCCGCAAGGACACGATGCTGAAGGCGCTGGCCAATGCCCGGCCTTCGCATCTGCTCGACCCGAAGCTCTTCGATTTCGGCGCGATCAATCCACCGGCCTGACGAAGAGCTTTCCACGCTCGGTGATGAGCACGATCACCAGTGCGATGCCGCCGAAGCCGGCAAAGGCTAGCGAGAGCGGGATGAGCGTGCCGTTGAACGCCTGACCGATCATGCCGCCCAGCACAGCGCCGCCGGTGAACGAGATGACGCCGATGACCGAGGACGCGGTGCCGGCGATGTGGCCGAGCGGCTCCATGGCGATGGAATTGAAATTGTTCGCCACCAACCCGAAGGACAACATGCAGCAAGCGAGCAGGATGTTCGCCACGTAGAAGTTCGGCGTGCCGAACAGGCTGAGCACGAGCAGGATCGCGCCGAAGCTCATCATGGCGATCAGGGCGCCGTGCGAGATGAGCCGCATGCCGAAGCGCTGGACGTAGCGGCCGTTGAGGATCGACGTGATCGCCATGCCGACGGCGCTGAGCGCGAAGCCGAGGGCGAACCATTCGCCCATGCCGTAGATCGAATCATAGACCTGCTGGATCGAGACGATGAACGAGAAGAGCGCGCCGAAGAGCAGCAGCGAGCCGAGCGTGTAGCCGACGGCGAGACGCGAGCGGAACACCTCGCCGAAGGCATAGACGAGGCCTGAGAACGACAGCTCGATGCGCTCGGTGACCGGAAGCGTCTCCTTGAGGCGGAAGCTCGTCCACCCGGCAAAGAGGAAGGCGGCCGCGCCGAGGAAGGCGAAGATCGCCTGCCACTCGGCAACGAGCAGGATCGCCTGTCCGACCGCGGGTGCCAGGATCGGCACGATCATGAAGACCGTGAAGACGTAGGACATGACGCGCGCCATGTCGCGGCCGCCATAGCAGTCGCGCACGATGGCCGTGACGATGATGCGCACCGACGCGGCCCCGATGCCTTGAATAAGGCGGAGCACCAGCAGCGTGTTGAAATCATCGACAAAGAGGACGGCGAGCGAGGCAGCCGCGTAGACCGCGATGCCGGGCAGCAGGACGGGCCTGCGGCCGAAGCGATCCGACAGCGGGCCGAAGAGGATCTGTGCGAGACCGAAGCCGAGCGCGAAGACGGTAATGACCGCCTGGCGATCGTTTTCATCGGCGACGCCCAGCGCCTCGCCGATCGCGGGAAGTGCCGGCAGCATGATGTCGATCGACAGCGCGATGATGGAGGTGAGGGCGGCGGCGAGCCCGATGAATTCGTAAAAGCCGACGCCGGCCCGGTCCGATCCGTTGAGCGGAGCGGGGGCCGGGCTCGCGGCCGTGCGGCCGATGGGGGAATTCTCGTTCATGGGACGATCCGGATCATAATCTTGAGAAAAGGCGGCCGCGTTCGGCGACCAGCACGAGGATGAATGCAATGAAGGACACCGCACAGAAGCCGGCGACCAGCGGCAGCGCGGTGCCGTTATAGAGCTGGCCGATGAGCGCGCCGATGAGGCCGCCGCCTGCGGTCTGGAGAAAACCGAGAACCGAGGACGCGGTGCCGGCCACGTGGCCGAGCGGCTCCATGGCGAGCGCGTTGAAGTTCGCGCCGATCCAGCCGAACTGGAACATGGCCGCGATGAAGAAGACGAGGAAGAGCCAGAGCGGCAAGGTGCCGACGAGCGAGGCGAGCAGCCAGACGAAGCAGACCGCGATGAAGCCGACGAGCGCGCCATGGGACAAGGTACGCATGCCGAAGCGACCGACGAGGCGGGAGTTGATGAAGGAGGACAGCGCCATGAAGGCCGCGACAAGCGCGAAGACGGCCGGGAACCACACGCCAAGCCCGTAGATTTCGACGAAGATCTGCTGCGCGGAATTGAGGAAACCGAACATCGCGCCGAAGACCGCCGCCGTTGCGAAGGCATAGCAGACCGACATGCGGTTGGAGAGCACGATGCGGAACGCTTCGACGAGCTTGCCGAAGCGCAATTCGCGGCGATCGGCCGGCTTCAGCGTTTCGGGCAGCCGGATGGCGACCCAGGCGAGGACTGCAAGCGCGACGAGCGCGATGAAGACGAAGATCAGGTGCCACTCGCCGAAGAGCATGATCAATTGGCCGAAGCCCGGCGCCAACACCGGCACGACCATGAACACCATCATGACGATCGACATGATCTCGGCCATCTGACGGCCGCCGAAGACGTCTCGGACCAGCGTCACGGCGATCACACGGGTGGCTGCGGCGCCGATACCCTGGGCCATGCGCAACAGGAGCAGCATTCCGAAGCTCGTCGAAAGGGCCGCGAGACCCGCGCAGATGGCGTAGATGACGATGCCGATCATAAGCGGCTTGCGGCGCCCGAACCGGTCGGCAATCGGCCCGAAGAAGAGCTGAGCGCCGCCGAAACCGACAACATAGGCGGAGAGCACGAGCTGGCGCTGATTGGCATCGGCGACGCCAAGCGATTCGCCGATCTGCTGGAGGCTCGGCAGCATGATGTCGATCGACAGCGCATTGAGCGCCATTAGCGATGCGACCATCGCGATGAATTCCATCCGCGACAGGGGCGGCGGTGGTCCAGCGGGAGCCGGTGTCGAAGCGACGGCATCTTGCGATGCGGCATCGGCTGCCGATCGAAGCGGTTGGTCGTCCATGGAACCCTCGGATGCCGACTGGCAGAAGGCCCGAGGCGTACGCAAAGCGGCACGGACGGGCAAAAGGTGCAGAAAAATGCTGCGAGCGCGAAGAGACTAGCCGGGATCGGCGTCAACGCAACCGGAAATGTTCCGGGAATGGATGAACGATCGCGATGGAAGGTTCAATCCTGGTGATGGGAGAGCCGCGACGGGCGCGGCTCTCGGCATGTTTTCAGGTCTGAGGCAGGCTCAGGCGTTGCTGCGAACCGCGATGCCCAGATCGGCGAGGTGCGACTGCAATTCCTGGTTCTGGAACATTTCGCGGATGATGTCGCAGCCGCCGACGAATTCGCCCTTCACGTAGAGCTGCGGGATCGTCGGCCAGTTGGAGTAATCCTTGATGCCCTGGCGCAGATCGGCATCGGCCAGCACATTGATGCCTTTGTAGTCGACGCCGACATAGTCGAGAATCTGCACGACCTGGCCTGAGAAACCGCATTGCGGGAACTGGGGCGTGCCCTTCATGAAGAGGACGACGTCGTTGTTCTTCACTTCATTGTCGATGAAATCGTTGATCGCGCTCATGAGAATGTCCTTCGTCTGCCGGTCGAGGTGCCGGCAACGGATTGGTGTCGGTTGTTTCTAGATAGGAGATCGGGCGGGGCTTGTCGAGTTTGCGCTCAGGCGGCCGGTCGGCACAGCCGGGCGGACACCCCGTCAGTCCGGGGCGCTTGTCTGCAGCGCGAGCGCGTGAAGGACGCCGCCCATATTGCCCTTCAGGGCATTGTAGACCATCTGATGCTGCTGCACGCGGTTCTTGCCGCGAAAGCTCTCCGAGACGACCTCAGCGGCATAGTGATCGCCGTCGCCGGCGAGATCGCGAATCGTCACGCGCGCGTCCGGAATGCCTTCCTTGATCATTTTTTCGATGTCACCGGCACTCATCGGCATGGGTGAGGGTCTCCTTGTTGGACGTCAGCCAGGATAGGTCGCGGGTCAGGCCACTGCGGCCGCCATCTGGTTCTCCATATAGTGAGGGAACCACGTTTCATGGGCGTCGCGCAATTGCGCAAGCGGAATGGCGAAGCGGTCATCCACTTTCAGCGCATTGCCGGCGACCGTGCCCAGGCGGCGGAACGGGATGCCGGCGCCTTCGGCATTCATGCAGACGAAATTGGCGAGATCGGACGCAATGGTCACGACGTAGCGGGCCTGATCCTCACCGAACAGCAGCGCATGAAGCGGCTGGCCGGAAGATTGCGCCGCACTTTCCAGCGACAAATCCATGCCGTGGCCCGACGCCAACGCCATTTCCGCCAGCGTCATTGCCAGGCCGCCGCTCGAAATGTCGTGGCAGCTGGTCACCTGGCCATTGCGGATCGCCGAGCGCACGAAATCGCCGTTGCGCTTTTCGAGCGACAGATCGACCGGCGGCGGCGGACCATCGGCCTGGCCTAGGACGTCGCGCAGATAGACCGACTGGCCGAGATGGGTGCCATCGCCGCCAAGCAGGATCACCGCGTCACCTGCTTTCGCTCCACCAATGCGAGCCATCTGCTGCCAATCGGGCAGGATGCCGACGCCGGCGATCGTGGGCGTGGGCAGGATCGCCTCGCCATTGGTCTCGTTGTAGAGTGAGACGTTGCCCGAGACGATCGGGAAGCCGAGCACGCGGCAGGCTTCGCCGATGCCCTCGATGGCCTTGACGAGCTGGCCCATGATTTCCGGGCGCTCGGGATTGCCGAAATTGAGGTTGTCGGTGGCAGCAAGCGGCTCGGCGCCGACAGCGGTGAGATTGCGCCAGCATTCCGCCACGGCCTGCTTGCCGCCTTCGAAGGCATCCGCCTCGCAATAGCGCGGCGTCACGTCTGACGAAAAGGCGAGCGCCTTGGTCGCATGACCCTCGACGCGGACCACGCCGGCATCGCCACCGGGAAGCTGCAGCGAATTGCCCTGGATCAGCGTGTCATATTGCTCGTAGACCCAGCGGCGCGAAGCATTGTTGGGCGAACCGACGAGATCGAGGATCGCCTGGCCGTAATCGGCTGGCTCTTCGATCTGGCTTGCCGGCAGCGGCGAATAGACGCCGGGTTCGCGCCACGGGCGATCATATTCCGGCGCCTCGTCGCCCAGCTCCTTGATCGGCAGGTTCGCGACTTCGACGCCCTGGTGCAGGATGCGGAACCGCAGATCGTCCGTCGTTTTGCCGACGATGGCGAAATCCAGACCCCATTTGGTGAAGATCGCCTCGGCTTCCGCTTCCTTTTCCGGTCGCAGCACCATGAGCATGCGCTCCTGGCTTTCCGAGAGCATCATCTCATAGGCGCTCATCGCCTCTTCGCGCACGGGAACCTTGTCGAGATCGAGTTCGATGCCGAGGTCGCCCTTGGCGCCCATCTCGACGGCCGAGCAGGTGAGGCCCGCCGCGCCCATGTCCTGGATGGCGATGACGGCACCCGATGCCATCAATTCCATGCAGGCTTCGAGCAGGCACTTCTCGGTAAAGGGATCGCCGACCTGCACGGTCGGGCGCTTCTCCTCGATCTTCTCGTCGAATTCGGCAGAGGCCATGGTGGCGCCGCCGACGCCGTCGCGGCCTGTCTTGGCACCGAGATAGACGACGGGCAGGCCGACGCCTTCGGCCTTGGAATAGAAGATCGCATCGGTCTTTGCGAGGCCGGCGGCAAAGGCGTTGACGAGGCAGTTGCCGTTGTAGCGGGCATCGAATTCGACTTCGCCGCCGACGGTCGGCACGCCGAAGGAATTGCCGTAGCCGCCGACGCCGGCGACGACGCCGGAGACGAGGTGGCGGGTCTTCGGATGATCCGGTGCGCCGAAGCGCAGCGCGTTCATCGCCGCGATCGGCCGCGCGCCCATGGTGAAGACGTCACGCAGGATGCCGCCGACGCCCGTTGCTGCGCCCTGGTAGGGTTCGATGTAGGAGGGGTGGTTGTGGCTCTCCATCTTGAAGACCACGCAGTCGCCATCGCCGATGTCGACGACGCCGGCGTTTTCGCCCGGACCCTGTATGACCTGCGGGCCCGTGGTCGGAAGCGTTCGCAGCCAGCGCTTGGAGGATTTGTAGGAACAGTGCTCGTTCCACATGGCCGAGAAGATGCCCAGCTCTGTGAAGGTCGGCTCGCGCCCTATCAGGTCGAGAATGCGCTGATACTCGTCCGGCTTGAGCCCGTGGGCTTCGATCAATTCCGGGGTGATGGCGATCTTTTCAGGCAGCATGGGCATCTCGGATCTGTCGGCGTCGGTTAAGCGAGGTGATCGGGGCGGCGATCAGGCGGATGTCCCGCAGGAGGCGTCGCCGCTGGTGAAGCGCGCGATGTCGCCACGGATGCGGGGACCGGCAGTGCCATCCAGCAGCGGGCCGAAACTCGTCACGGTTCCAGCGGCGCCGGAGGCTTGTACGACCAGAAGTGGCCTTCCGCCGAAATCGCCGCTGGGAACCAAGAGGAAGCGGGGCTGGCCGGAGAACGAGTTCAGTTCGTTGGCAAAGCTGTAGCCGGCAAAGACCGGATCGCTGCTGGCGAACCAGCATCGGTGCGCGGCGATCGCCACCTGCTCCATGTTGCGCAGCGCAGCGCTTTTCTCCGACGCAGCGGCTTGCGCCGGCACCTCGGCGGAAGGTTCCGACTGGCAGCCGGCGAGCAGGGCGAGCGCTGCGATCAGGGCGAGGCGCGAGGCGGACATCATGCCGCGACGGCACCCAGGGCGGCTTCGAAAAGCGGGCGACCATCGGCGCCGCCATGGGCGGCCTCGATCAGATTTTCCGGGTGCGGCATCAATCCCAGAACGTTGCCCTGTTCGTTGATGAGGCCGGCGATGTCGTTCAGCGAGCCGTTCGGGTTGGTGCCTTCGGCATAACGGAAGACAACCTGGCCTTGACCCTCGATGCGCGCCAAAGTGTCCGGGTCGGCAAAGAAGTTGCCGTCGTGATGGGCGACCGGGCAACGGATGATCTGGCCCTTGGTGTAAAGGCTGGTGAACGCCGTCTTCGTGTTCACGACCTCGAGCTTCACTTCGCGGCAGACGAATTTGAGCGAGGCGTTGCGCATCAGAGCGCCAGGCAGAAGGCCCGCTTCCAGCAGGATCTGGAACCCGTTGCACACGCCGATGACGCGCGTGCCGCGGGCTGCCGCATCGCGAATGGCCTGCATGACGGGCATGCGCGCGGCGATCGCTCCACAGCGCAGGTAATCGCCATAGGAGAAGCCGCCTGGAATGACGATCAGATCGACATCGGCGGGAATGGTGGTTTCAGTCTGCCAGACCGTGACGGGCGGCGTGCCCGATATCTTGGTCAGCGCCGCGATCATGTCGCGGTCGCGGTTGAGGCCCGGCAGGATGATGACGGCTGACTTCATGGGAGCGTCCGGATCGGTGGAAGGACTTCGCACCGCTTCTAGAACATGGGAGCCGTGAAGGCGAGGGTATTGCGGCGGTTTCTTGTGGCGAATATGCCTGAATGCGGCATTTCGGAGCATGGCATGACGAACGACCAGGACAGCCGCGTCGAAGCGGGCATCGACCTCGATTTCACCGATCGCATGTCCTATGGCGACTATCTGCAGCTCGATACGCTGCTTTCGGCGCAAAAACCGCTGACCAGCGAGCCCGACGAGCCGCTGTTCATCGTCATCCATCACGTGCAGGAATTGTGGATATCGCTGATCCTGCACGAACTGGATTTCGCGATGGCCGCGATCCGGCAGGACCGGCCGGGCGTCGCCTTCAAAGCGCTCGCCCGCGTGGCGCGCATTCAGGAGCAGCTGGTTTCGGCCTGGGACGTGCTTTCGACCATGACGCCATCCGACTACCTGACGTTTCGCGCAGCACTCGGACAGTCCTCCGGCTTCCAGTCTCACCAGTACCGGATGATGGAGATGAAGCTCGGCGTCAAGGACGAGAAGATGCTGGTGCCGCACCGCCACCACGCCGAGCACTATGCCCGCCTGCAGGCGGCTTTTCAGGCGCCAAGCCTTTACGACGAGGCGATCGCGCTGCTGGCGCGACAGGGTCTGCCGGTGCCGGACGCACTTCTCACCCGCGACTTTTCGCGCAACCACGCCTATAGCGAAGCGCTGCGTGAAACCTGGCTGACGGTCTATCGAAACACGGAGCGCCATTTCGAGCTCTACGAACTGGCGGAGAAGCTGGTCGACGTAGAGGACAAGTTCCAGCAATGGCGCTTTCGCCATATGAAGACCGTTCAACGCATCATCGGCTTCAAGTCGGGCACCGGCGGCTCATCCGGCGTCGGCTACCTCAAGACAGCGCTCGATCGCTCGTTTTTCCCGGAACTGTGGGATGTGCGCACGGCGCTTTGAGGCCGGTTTCATGGTCTGCCCGTTCGAAGAAGCGATTCATCGATTGCACTGAAGTTCACACTTCGATCAGCGCCCGCCGAAGGCTTTTAGCCAGTGTGTTCAAAATGAAAGAACGCTTTCAGGTTGCATACCGATCGTGTATTTCCAGCATCACACTGTTCCAGGCTTTGCCGCTATTCTGCGCCATTGAAAAGACCGCTTCATCGTCCTTTGCTGTCACGTCGAAAGGCACCTCATGTTTGCACGCTTGTCGAATCTCTTCTCCCGTCGGCGTGACTGGAAATATCCGACGCCAGTTCCGGAACTGGCCAAGGATCTGGATTTCCGCACGCTCAAGGAATTTCGGGGCGATGCACTTCCCCAATCGAACACGATGAATTGGCTGGATGCGCCCGATGCCGTCGAAGAGATCGAGCGCCGCAGAGCCGCCGACCGGATCACCGAAGAAGAAGCGGAGGCGTGCCTCTACTGGGTCGAAAACGGATATCTGATCGTTGAGAAGTTATTCGCTGCGGAAGAACTGGATACGGCCTTCGAAGCTTATGAGAGGGCACTTCTTGCGGGCGAATTGGGTCCAATCGACGTTGTGAGCCCCGATGGACAGCTTTACGACCGAAAGCTCGATCCGGCCTTGCAGGTATCGGCACTGAAAGTCCTGCAGCATCACCCGAAGCTGATGCGCTGGACTGACCTTCTTCTTGGGCGGAAGACCGTGCCATTCCAGACAATCATGGGGCACGCCGGCAGCGGCCAGCGAGCACATTCCGACTCGATCCACATGACCACGTACCCAGTGGGTTTCATGGTGGCGAGCTGGACAGCTTTCGAAGACATAGAGGACGATAGCGGGCCTTTGGAATATTATCCGAAGAGCCACCGCCTGCCGTATCTGCTCAGCCGGGAAGCGGGCATTGAGCCTGCTCAGTTTCGGACAGAAGGCTACGCGGTTTACAGCAAACTCTATGAGCCAGCGATCGCCGAACTATGCGCGACGCATGGTTTTGAACGAAGGCAGTTCCTGCCCAAGAAAGGCGACACGCTCTTCTGGCATGCCAATCTGATCCACGGCGGCTCCGCGCGCGCCAATCCGAACAGGTCACGCAAGGCGCTCGTGTGTCACAATTTCGCTGAGGGCGTGCTGAGCTACCACGATCTGTCAGGCCTGCCGACACGTATCCATACACAGCCTTAGAAGGGCTGTGTGAACCGCTCGCGGGTCGAACGCTTCCGCTTGGCGGTGGAAGCGGCTGATCACTTGTCCGACATCGTCTCTTCGCACTCCCGGCGCGTCAGTTCTTCTGACAACAGCTTTTGCCAGGACACTTCCTCCAGGCGTTCTGATGCCTCGGGAAGCTCGCAGTGGGCGAAAAGAGCCCCCACGACAGCAGCGACGCCTTTCGCATTCACGTTCCGCAAGTCGTTTTCGAAATGCTGGTTCGATTCCGGACCCATAACGATTTCGTAGGCTGGGAAATAGCTTACGCCTGGCACCGTCGATTCAACGTCATCCGCGGCAACACGCAAGACCGACTTCGAGTAGGTCGTTGCCGTGAAGACGTGGCTGTCCGTCGCAGTCGCTACCAGAGGAACTGGTGACACTGTCAGGATCACGCGAAGGTCCGGATTGATCTGTCGGGCAGTGGCAATCGCGGCTTTGAGATCGGTCGCGACCTCGTGTGCATTGAAATTCGCGAAACGATGTCTCTCGGCGCTGAAAGTCCCAGCAATCGTGCCGGGGCAGGCAGGAAAAACGGCGCCATCATCTTCCGATGCCCAGGCCTCCGTGAGGCCGAGCGTGAAGAGTAGGACGCTTGATTGGCTGAATGTCTCCCGCACCCTGTCCAAATGAGCCCGCGTTAGGATCTCGAACTCGTCTTCATCTTCGGCGCAGTTTGGAAGTCCAGGCCTGAACGGGTCGTAGACGCCATCATCTTCGATCCACCGATCTTCCCTCGGTGCAAATTCGCCGGTTGCTCGTTGAAGAAGCTGCAGCAATTGGCGGCTGGTATAGATATTTCCGTAAGAGGCCGAATAGCGGCTATAGCCGAAGCGGTCGCCATCGGTGTCCATCGATTCGGTGCGCAGATACTGGAAGCCGGCGCGCTCGAGAAACGGAACGATGTTTGCCGCAAAGCAGCTTCCCGCCGAGATGATACGGTCATCCGGCTTCAAGAGAGGGGTTTTGCCGCGATAAAGATCGGCGGGCGCATAGTTCCTTGCCACTGATCGTGACCAAAAGGACGTTGGCGGAAGCTGTTGGTAAGGATGATTGCGGGTCATGGCTTCTCCAACTCCTTAACGACATAGTCCAGCATCAGCTTGCCGTAGGCAGGGTTCGCGTGGGTAACATCACTTGCCCAGAACTCATCCCGCAGATAGCCGTCCTCGTCCTGTGTTTCCTTGAGGACCGGGAGGAAATGGCCGCCGATCCTTTTGGCTTCGTCGGCCAATATGTCCTGCAGCAGATACCATAGCTTGAGACGGATATGTGGCTCGGTGATGCGGATATCGGCCGGGTCGATCTTTTTTGCTTCAGCATAGGCAAGAAAATGCGGCTCGGCTTCGAACATCGTGCGCAGCCGGTCATTGTCCTTTTTCGGCGGTGGTGTTCCGACGATGATCACGCGTTGCGGCCGCGCTCTGTTCAATTGATCGAGCAGTTCTGCAAGATCCGACAAGCCACCTTCATAAAAGCGTTTCCGGATTGTGCTTCGCGCGATGATCTGAATGTTGTTCAGAATCTTGGTGACGTGTTTCGATGAAAAATCGAAATCATATGCGTCGCGAAAAAAGTAGCGCGCATTATGTTCATTACCGCCCCAGACGATGGCGATACGCGCGTTTCCGGCATGCTGAACGAGCGCACTCCAGTAGTCTTCGAGCCTCGGCCAAGGACCATCCAAGGCTTCCAGGTGGCTCGTTGCATCGACGATTCTCAGGGTCGGTGCCAGTTCGTGCCGCCAGCCAACCATTGCGTTGACATGGGAGTGTCCAGCGATGATCGCGCGGTATCCGACCGCAGGTCTCACGATCTCTTCCTGTGACACAGCATCGGACATAGGCTTTTACTCTTCAAGTAAATTCGGCGATCTGGTCTTTGAGGATCGCTTGGGTCGTGGCGACTCTATCGGAATAGGTGCGCACCTCATTGTCGCCACACAGCACGACTGGCTGTAGAACACCAAACGGCTGCCGCCGACACGGCTCTGACATACCGGATAGGGCACAACCATCAGGCGATGTGGATAGAATAATCCTCGATCACCGTGTTGGCCAGAAGCTTGTCGCACATGGCCCTGAGGTCGGCTTCGGCTTTTGCGCGGTCGTCCGTCTGCAATTCCAGGTCGAAAACCTTGCCCTGGCGGACATGGCCGACGCCGGAGAAGCCGAGTGCGCCGAGAGCGCCCTCGATCGCTTTTCCCTGCGGGTCGAGAACGCCGTTCTTCAGCGTCACGGTTACACGTGCCTTGATCACTCGTCTTTCCTCAGATGCTACTTGACCAGGACGGGGCCAGTGCCGCGGACCGGTTCGTTTTCGTTCATGATGCCGAGGCGGCGAGCGACTTCCTGGTAGGCTTCGACGAGACCGCCGAGATCACGGCGGAAACGGTCCTTGTCCATCTTCTCGTTGGTCTGGATATCCCACAGACGGCAGCTGTCGGGCGAGATCTCGTCGGCGACGATGATGCGCATCATGTCGCCTTCGAACAGGCGGCCGCATTCGATCTTGAAATCGACAAGCTGGATGCCGACGCCGAGGAAGAGGCCGGTGAGGAAATCGTTGACGCGGATGGCGAGCGCCATGATGTCGTCGATCTCCTGCGGGCTTGCCCAGCCGAAGGCGGTGATGTGCTCTTCGGAGACCATCGGGTCGTCGAGCGCATCGGCCTTGTAGTAGAACTCGATGATCGAGCGCGGCAGGACGGTGCCTTCCTCGATGCCGAGGCGCTTGGCCAGCGAACCGGCCGCGACGTTGCGCACCACGATCTCCAGCGGAATGATCTCGACTTCCTTGATCAGCTGCTCGCGCATATTGAGCCGCTTGATGAAGTGCGTCGGGATGCCGATCCGGTTCAGATGCGTGAAGACGTACTCGGAAATCCTGTTGTTGAGGACGCCCTTGCCGTCGATGACATCGTGTTTCTTCTTGTTGAACGCGGTCGCGTCGTCCTTGAAGAACTGGATCAGAGTGCCAGGCTCCGGTCCTTCATAAAGGATCTTGGCCTTGCCTTCGTAGATGCGGCGGCGACGGTTCATGATGATCTTTTACTCTTGAGTGGCGGGCGAGGGGGTTCAAGCGGCTCGGTCAGCGCAGCCAGGTCCTGCCCGGATGATGGTCGTTATGTCGTGCGAGTGCTTATCCGATATGGCGTGCGGACACAATTGTTCCGTTCCAGCCATGCCCGACCTTTTCGTCCCAGACGTGGCACCGCCTGCCTGCGACTTCGTCGTGGGCTGCCTTTTCAACGACATGGAATCCGACCATAGTCCGCCCCGAGCGGTGCCGGACTGGCACTTAATGACGAACTGAAAACGGAGACGACGCATGGCTGCCAGCATGGACGACCGCCAAAAGGGATTCGAAAACAAATTCGCCCATGACGCCGACCTGCGCTTCAAAGCCGAAGCGCGGCGCAACAAGCTGCTGGGACTTTGGGCAGCCGACCTGATCGGCAAGACGGGCGATGACGCTGCCGAGTATGCAAAGGACGTCGTCAAATCGGATTTCCAGGAAGCCGGCGACGAGGATGTCTTCCGCAAGGTGCGTGGCGATCTCGATGCGGCGGGTGCGAAAGTCTCCGACGAGCTACTGCGCAGCAAGATGATCGAGCTGATGGCCGAGGCCATCCAGCAGGTTCAAAGCAACTGACGTCTCCGCCTAGAGGAGGGCTATCGTGAAGCTTGCAGATAAATTGAATGCCGGAGAAACCATTCTGACGGCGTGGTCGACACTGGCCTCGACCGGGGTGGTGGAGCTTCTGGCCCGAGCCGACTTCGACGCGGTGACGCTCGACATGCAGCATGGCGCGCACACCGAAGAAAGCGTGCACGACGGGCTATTGGCGATCGCAGCCTCCGACAAGGGTGCGATCGTGCGCATTCCGGTCGGGCGCAACGACATGGTCAGCCGGGCGCTCGATTTCGGCGCGGAGGCGATCATCGCGCCGATGATCAATTCGGTGGAGGACGCACGGAGGTTTGCCGCGCATGCCAAATATCCGCCGGTCGGGCAGCGCTCCTGGGGGCCGGCACGCGCGCTGTCGATGCGCGGCATTCAGAAGGGCCAGGATTATCTCAGCTCGGCGAACGAAAAGACGGTTGCCTTTGCCATGATCGAGACGCGGGCGGCGCTTGCGGCGCTCGACGACATTCTCGCTTGCCCGGGGATCGACGGGGTATTCGTCGGGCCTTCGGATTTCTCCATCTCATGGACGAGCGGCGCAGCGGTCGATCCGCACCATGAAGAAATGACCAAGGCGATCGCCGATGTGGCGCGCCGGGCGAAGGCTGCCGGCAAGCACGCAGGCGTCTTCGTCTTCGATGCGCCGCGCACCCAATCCTACGTCAAGATGGGCTTCAATCTGCTCTCCGTCATTCACGACGGGGCGTATCTCTCGCTTGGCATGAGCACGATGCTCGACCAGGCACGAAACGGCTGAGAAAAGGCGATCCTGGCGAACTTGTCGGTCAGAGTAATTTCGCTTTTCTTCGAATAGCTCAATGACTCTAAGTTTTTGCTTTGTCGCGTTTCCAGACGGTGAACCGGTGCCCGCTTCACCTTGAAACGCTCTAGTTGGCCGGCGGGCTCAGCTTTTGCAGGAATTTCGCAAAGACCAGAAGCCCCTCGGGCCAGGGCCCGTGGCCTGATTCGGCATTGATGTGGCCGATCTCGCCGCCATCGACGAGCAGCGATCCCCATGCGCCTGCGATATCCTCGGCGACGTCATAGCTGCAGAACGGATCGTTCCGGCTGGCCACCACGATCGACGGGAACGGCAGGGGGTCGCGCGAGTAGGGGCCGAAGGTCATCAGGTGTTTGGGGCGGATTGCCTCGTTCGCCACGTCGGGCGGTGCGACGAGAAACGCGCCGGCGACCGGTCGCCGATAGTCCGCGATGGCTTGGACGGCTGTTGCCACGCCCAATGAATGGGCGACGATGATGACGGGGCGGGTCGCGGCGTTCACGGCCTCCGCCATGCTCGTAGTCCATTCGGCTCGGTCGGGCTTCGACCAGGATTCCTGTTCGACACGACGTGCGGTGGAGAGCTTCGTCTGCCAGCGGGTCTGCCAGTGGTCCGGGCCGGAATTGGTGTAGCCAGGGACGATGAGGATGTCGGTTTCTGCTGCTTTCATGGTGGGCTCATGTGCGTTTGCGGCGAAGCCATGTCAACTGCGTTGCTCGACTTCTGCAGTTCCTTGAATGGGAATTGAATGAGCCCATTCAAGGGCAGTTTGGCCGGTTTGACCTAATCCCTCGTTTCAGTTGAGATACGAAAGGATCAGACCATGACGAACGAATTTTCCGAGACTGCCGGTCAGTCGCCCGCAACCGTCACGCCTCCGAATGCCGCCGATGGCAGAGAGGCGCTGGCACAGCGCATGGACCGGATCGAGTCGCAACTGGAGCGGCTTTCCCTCGCGCTCGAAACGTCGACGGCGCAGCGGGCTGACGCTCAAGCCGCTGCCGGGCGCACTGCCGAACCGGTCGACGGTGTCGAGCTTGGCGGGCGGGCGAAAGCCGAAACGCTTCACCGCGAATCGACGGCCAAGCGCGTAACCGACGGCGTTTCCGGCTCCATGGCAGGCGCGGACGCAACGGTACGCGACTGGTTCGACCGCCGGCCGTTTCTGTTCATGACGGGGCTCTTCATCGCAGCCCTCGTCGTGTTCCAGATCATCGATTAAGCGCAGGCCGGATGGCGGGGCCGCTCAGGCCTCGCCGAAGACACGGGCGAAGATCGTGTCCACATGCTTGGTGTGATAGCCGAGATCGAACTTCTCGCGGATCTGGTCTTCCGAAAGGGCAGCCGTCACTTCGCCATCGGCGAGGAGTTCCGTCAGGAAGTCCTTGCCTTCCTCCCAGACCTTCATCGCATTGCGCTGGACGAGGCGGTAGGAATCCTCGCGGCTGACGCCGGCCTGCGTCAGCGCCAGCAGAACGCGCTGCGAGTGGATCAGTCCTCGGAACTTGTTCATGTTCTTCAACATGTTGTCCGGATAGATCACCAGCTTCTCGACGACGCCGGCGAGGCGGTTCAGTGCGAAGTCCAGCGTGATCGTGGTGTCCGGCCCAATGGCACGCTCGACGCTCGAATGGCTGATGTCACGCTCGTGCCAGAGCGCCACGTTTTCGAGCGCAGGCGTGACCGACATGCGTACGAGACGGGCGAGACCGGTGAGATTCTCCGTAAGCACAGGATTACGCTTGTGCGGCATGGCCGACGAGCCCTTCTGGCCGGGCGAGAAGAATTCTTCCGCTTCCAGCACTTCGGTGCGCTGCATGTGCCGGATCTCGATGGCGACGTTTTCGATCGACGAGGCGATGACGCCGAGCGTCGCGAAGAACATAGCGTGGCGGTCGCGCGGGATGATCTGCGTCGAAATCGGTTCGGGTTTCAGGCCGAGCTTGGCGCAGACATGTTCTTCGACCGATGGGTCAATATTGGCGAAAGTGCCGACGGCGCCCGAAATTGCGCCGGTGGCGATCTCTGCACGGGCAGCGACGAGCCGGTCGCGGCCGCGCGCCATCTCGGCATAAAAGCGCGCGAAGGTCAGGCCCATGGTGGTCGGCTCGGCATGGATGCCATGGCTGCGGCCGATGCGGACGGTGTCCTTGTGCTCGAAGGCACGCTTCTTCAGCGCTGCCAGAACGCGGTCCATGTCCGCCAGAAGCAGGTCGGCAGCACGCACGAGCTGGATGTTGAGCGTGGTGTCCAGAACGTCCGACGACGTCATGCCCTGGTGCACGAAACGCGAATCCGGCCCGATGAATTCCGCAAGATGCGTCAGAAAGGCGATGACGTCGTGCTTCGTGACGGCCTCGATTTCATCGATGCGGGCGACGTCGAACTCGGCCTTGCCACCTTTGTCCCAGATCGTTGCGGCGGCTTCCTTCGGGATGACGCCCAGTTCGGCGAGCGCGTCACAGGCATGGGCCTCGATCTCGAACCAGATGCGGAACTTCTGTTCCGGCGACCAGATGGCGACCATGTCGGGGCGGGAGTAGCGCGGGATCATTGGCGGGCCTGTCTTTGGACAAAGAAGAAAACGGTGTGAAAGAAAAAGCTGATGGGCCTCTAGCAGAGGCGGCCGGCAAGCTCAAACGGCTGTGAGGTCGTCAACGCGCGCCTTCGGCGGCTTGGCGGATGGCGTCGATATTGGCGCGGTAGCCCTCGACGCCATCACCCTTGAAGACGGCCGAACCGGCGACGAGCGCGTTGACGCCGGCGCTCGCGGCGAGCGGTGCGGTCTCGGGCGTGATGCCGCCATCGATCTCGAGATCGATCGGTCGGTCGCCGATCATGGCATTGAGCTTGCGGCACTTCTCGACGACGCCCGGAATGAATTTCTGGCCGCCGAAGCCCGGATTGACGCTCATGACCAGTATGAGATCGACCATGTCGAGCACGTATTCGACGACATGCTCTGGCGTTCCGGGGTTGAGCGCGACGCCGGCCTTCTTGCCGAGCGCGCGGATCGCCTGCAGCGAGCGGTGCAGATGCGGACCGGCCTCGGCATGGACGGTGATGATGTCGCAGCCGGCTTTCGCGAAGGCTTCGAGATAGGGGTCGGTCGGCGCGATCATCAGATGGCAGTCGAAGACCGCATCGGTGTGGGGCCGCAGCGCCTTGATGACATCGGGGCCATAAGAAATGTTCGGGACGAAATGGCCATCCATCACGTCCAGATGGATCCAGTCGGCGCCGGCCTGGACCACATCGCGGACTTCTTCGCCGAGGCGGGCATAGTCGGACGCGAGGATCGAGGGAGCGATGCGGATCGGGCGCTGGGCGGACATTTGTGAGGTCTCCGGGATTTTGGCGGCGCGCGCTGGCGTTAACACCTGTGGCCGGACGGCACAACGCGCGCGGGCGCGCTCAACGCGGCGCATCCCCGAATTTCTGGCGCCATGTGGGCAAGACGTCGCCTTCAGCAGGCGAAGCGGCGTAGACGCCGCGCGCGATGGCGCGGGCCATGGTGGATGATGCGGCGGCGCAAAGGTCGATGAAGTCGTCCACAGCCGGCGCACCCATTTGGCCGGTTGCGAGCGCAAACACCAGGTCGCCGTCCATGGCCGTATGAGCTGGCCAGATGGCACGGGCGAAGCCGTCATGGGCGGAAATCGCCAGGCGCTTGGCTTGTGCTTTCGTGAGCGTCGCGTTCGTGGCGATGACGGCAATCGTCGTGTTGCCACCTGGGCGTGCCCGGTCGCGCATCTTGAGCGCGATCCGGTCTGGTTCAATCGGCATGACGCCCGGATAGCCCCGACCGCCGAACTCTCCGTTCTTTTCGAAGGGGGCAGCCCAGAAATGACCTTCCTCGCCGAAGGTCACGGAGCCGATCGCATTAACGGCGACCAGCGCGCCGACGGTGTGGCCAGTGGCGAGGACGGTCGATGCCGAGCCAACACCCCCCTTCAATCCAGCAGTGAGGGCGCCCGTTCCCGCACCCGACGCACCGAGACGGAATTCGGCGGCTGCGGTTTGGGCGGCTGCGTAGCCCAGTTCGCGATAGGGCGGGTATCGCCCCCAGCTCTTGTCGCCGCCGTTCATGAGGTCGAACAGTATGGCGGAAGGGACGATCGGGATGCGGTGCTGACCGACGGGAAAGCCGCGCCCGCGTTCACGCAGCCAAGCCTGAACACCCGACGCTGCATCCAGGCCGAAACCGGACCCGCCTGAAAGAACGAGCGCGTCCACCGTCTCGACCGTATTGTGCGGCTCAAGCAGGTCGGTCTCGCGCGTGCCCGGCGCTCCGCCGAGCACCTGAACGGCTGCGACCGTCGGCTCGTCGCACAAAAGCGCCGTCACGCCCGATTTAAGGTGGTCGTCTTCGGCGTTACCAACGACAAGGCCGCCGACATCCGTGATGAGATTGCTCGGGCCGGGCCGCATCACCGTCCCCCTCATCGAATGGGTGCCGCGTCTTCGGCAGGGACGAGGCGGCCGTCTTGCGAGATGCGCAGCACGTAGGGAGCCTCGTCGGACTGGTCGGAGCCGAACTCGACCGGTCCGATCGCTGTCGAGAAGGTTTCCGTGCGCAGTGTCTCAGCCAGGTCCGATCCCGCGCTCGATGCCAAAGCCTTGGCGGAGGCAGCGATTTCGGCGGCGGCATAGATGGGCAGCAGGTAGGCGTCGTCGGCGCGGCGGTCGAGATCGTCGCGTTCGCGCAGCAGGGTTTCGATCGCCGCGATCGCGCCGGCCGCTTCTTCGTCGGTTGCCGGGCGTTCGGCGACCATCGCCAGCACGCCGTCGGGGAGCGGGGCTTCGCCATCGGCAGCCTGCAGCGCATCGCCGCCCATGAAGGTGAGGTTCAAGCCAGCCTGAGCGGCATCGCGCGCCATGATGGCGACGTCGGCACGATCGCCACCGACGAAGACATGGCTGACGCCGGCAGCGGCGAGCCGCCGGACGAGGCCGAACTGCAGCTCCTCGGCAGGGCGAAAATTGTCGATGAAGCTCGGCGTGATTCCTCCTTGCTCCAGTTCGAGCCGCACGGTTTCCGCAAGATCGCGGCCGTAGATCGTGCCGTCCTCGATGAGGGCGAAAGGCTCGTCGGACCAGCGCGCGGCAATGGTCTGCGCGATCGCCGTCGCTTCTGCTTCGGCGGAAGGCGCGATGCGGAAGAGCGGCCACCGGCCGGCGAGCGCATCTTCCATGACGATGCCGGCACGCAGGCTGACACTGATCGCCGGAATGTCGGCATCGGCGAGGATAGGCATGACCTGGTTGACCGTCTCGGCACAGAAGAGGCCGATGACGGCATCGACATCGGAATCGACCATGAGCTCGGCCGCGCCTGCCGCATTCGCGTCGCTGCACGGCTCGACCGCATCGATGATGGTGACCGACAGATCGGTGTGGGACGTGGCAAAGGCATCGAGCGCGATGCCTGCCTGTTCGCCGATGATCGCGAGCGTGCCATCCGTCGGCGCGATCAGCCCGAGACGCAGTTCCTGGGCGCTTGCGGTGGCAGGCAGAGACCAGGCGGCGGCGGCAAGCGCCAGTGCCGGACCAAAACTGCTGAACTCGGCTTTCACCACGAGGTTCGTCCCTTCAAGATTCCAGCCTGATGTGTAGACGCAAGGGGCCGTCGTTCCAACATCAAAAGCCGAACGGGGACGCTTTGGCCTGAGCTTGAGTGTTCGATGCGCGGATTGACGTCGGCGCGGTCAAATGCGCAAGAGCGGTCCTGTAATTGCGTCATTCACCGCCTATGTAAAAAGAGCGGGCGCCCGACGGGTCCTTGCGCGCCTGCCATAAACGTTTCTTGAGGTTCCTGGTGCTTCACAAGCAGTCGATCACGCCCGAAGACTATCGCGAAGCCATGAGCCGGTTCGCCGGGCATGTGCATGTGGTGACGGCGGAACTCGACGGCATCAGACGGGGCATGACGGCAACGGCGTGCTGCTCGGTTTCCGATGCGCCGCCCACGGTGCTGGTCTGCATCAACCGCACGAACCCGCGCAACGAGACGTTTTTCAATGCCGGCTCTTTCGCGATCAACACGCTGGCGATCGATCATGTGCCGGTCGCCAATGCCTTTTCCGGCTTCGCGGATATGACGGACGAGGAACGGTTTTCGGTTGGCGCGTGGGACACGATCACGACCGGTGCGCCGACGCTTGCCGATGCGCGCGCGGTTTTCGACTGTCGCGTGCTCGAACTAAAGCCCATGTCGACGCATATGGTGGTGTTCGGGCAGGTTGTCGGCTTGAGGCTCGGCGAACACCGACCGGCTCTCATCTATCTCGACCGGAACTACCGGGACCTCTGAGGACCCTTGGAGACGCCATGTCTGACGCAATCGCCATTCCCGCATCAATCGACGACACGCTGACGCTTCTCAACGCCAACGACTACGTGGCCGGGCGCGATCTGGCGACGGTGGTGTTCCTGGCGCTGAAGATGAAGCGACCGCTGTTCCTGGAAGGCGAGGCGGGCGTCGGCAAGACGGAAATCGCCAAGGTGCTGGCCAAGGGCCTCGATCGGCCGTTGATCCGGCTGCAGTGCTACGAAGGCCTCGATGTCGCGTCGGCGGTCTACGAGTGGAACTATCCGGCGCAAATGCTCGAGATCCGCATGGCGGAAGCGACGGGCGGCACCGACCGCAGTGCGATCGAGAAGGGCATCTTCTCCGACAAGTTCCTGATCCGGCGTCCCGTGCTGCAAGCGCTGGAAGCCAAGGATGGCCGCGCGCCGGTGTTCCTCATCGACGAGCTCGACCGGACCGACGAGGCGTTCGAGGCGTTTCTGCTCGAAGTGCTTTCCGACTATCAGGTGACGATCCCGGAGATCGGCACGATCAAGGCGGATGAGCCGCCGATCGTGATCATCACGACGAACCGGACGCGCGAAATCCACGACGCACTGAAACGCCGGTGTCTCTATCATTGGGTCGATTACCCCAATGCCGAGCGCGAGCTCGAGATCGTGCGGCGGAAGGTGCCGAACTGCAATGCGGATCTGTCGCGTCAGGTGGTGGCCTATGTGCAGAAGCTGCGCACTATCGATCTCTTCAAGAACCCGGGTGTGGCCGAGACGATCGATTGGGCGAGCGCGCTGACCGAGCTCGACCGCATGGCACTCGACCCGCAGACCGTGTCCGATACGCTCGGCACGCTTTTGAAATACCAGGAAGACATCGCGCGGATCGGAACGGGCGAAGGCCGCAAGATCCTCGACGAGGTAAAGGCGGGCCTGGCCGCAGCGGAGTGAGCGCGATGGTCACCGACAACGAGACCATGAAGCCGGACACGACGGGCGCCTTCGACGGTCGGCTTGCGGACAATATCGTCTTCTTCGCGCGCACGTTGCGCAAGGCCGGCATGCGCGTCGGGCCGGCGGCGGTGACCGATGCGATCGAGGCGGTGAAGACGGCCGGCGTCGGCGATCGCGACGATTTCTACTGGGTGCTGCATTCGGTGCTGGTCAACCGGCACGAGGATCATGTGATCTTCGACGAGGCCTTCCGGCTCTATTGGCGGTCGCGCGACCTCGTCGAGAAGATGATCGCGATGTTCTCCCCGGTCGCCCCCGACACGCGCGAGCGCCAGAAACTCAAGGCCGGCGAAACCCGCGTTTCGCAGGCATTGTTCGAGGGGCACGAGAAGGCCCGCCCACCGGAAGAAAAACCCGAAATCGAGGTGGATGCGCGCTTCTCCTCGTCCGGCAACGAGGTGTTGCGCAAGACCGATTTCGCGCAGATGACAGCGCCGGAAATCGCGCGCGCCAAGAAGGCGCTCGGCGACCTCGTGCTGCCCGACGACCGGGTGGTGACGCGGCGGTTCCGGCCGACGCACCGGCCGGGGCGGATCGATCCGCGCGCCACCATGCGGGGCGCGTTGCGCAGCGGCGGCGAACTGATCCTGCCGGCCTACCGGGCGCGGCGCGAGGTGCATCCGCCGCTCGTGGTTCTCGCCGATATTTCTGGATCGATGAGCCAGTACACAAGGATATTCCTGCATTTCCTTCACGTGCTGACGGAGCGCCGCCGGCGGGTCCACACCTTTCTCTTCGGCACGCGGCTGACGAATGTGACGCGGCAGATGCGCCACAAGGACCCCGACGAGGCGCTGGCGGAATGCGCGGACGCCGTGAAGGACTGGCAGGGCGGGACGCGGATCGCGACGACGCTTGCCGAATTCAACCGGCTGTGGGGCCGGCGCGTGCTCGGCCAGGGTGCGGTGGTGCTGATCATCACCGACGGGCTGGAGCGCGACGGCACCGAAGATCTTTCCCGCGAGATGGACAGGCTTCACCGATCCTGCCGGCGGTTGATCTGGCTTAATCCGCTTCTGCGCTTCGACGGGTTCGAACCGCGCGCCCGCGGCGTGCAGGCGATGCTGCCGCATGTGGACGAATTCCGCGCGGTGCATAATCTGGATGCGATCACCGGGCTGGTGGCAGCGCTTGGTGCCGGAAAAAGCCGCGATGCCGACCCGAGGCGCTTCATGACCGCAAGGCGATCCGCCGCGGCCTGAACGAGGAGATGTGACGATGACGACGCAATCCATAGAACTAGCTGCAGTGCCGTCCGCCGTGCTCGCCGACGATCCGCTGGTGATCGCCGAGGGCTGGGCGAAAGAGGGGCGTTCGGTTGCCGTAGCGACGGTTGTCGAAACATGGGGCTCCGCGCCACGCCCGGTGGGAAGCCATCTGGTGATCGATGGCGAAGGCAACTTCGAAGGATCGGTGTCCGGCGGTTGCGTCGAGGGTGCGGTCGTCTCCGAAGCTCTGGACGTGATTTCCGCGGGCGCGCCGCGCATGCTGGAATTCGGCGTTGCCGACGAGACCGCATGGCGCGTCGGTCTTTCCTGCGGCGGACGCATTCGCGTTTATGTCGAGAAATTGGGCTGAACGGCTGTGGAACAGACACTTCTGCAGGATTTGAACGCGGAACGGCAGGCGCGCCGCGCCGTGATCCGTCTGACGGCACTGGACGGTTCCGACGACCGGCTCGTTCGCGAAGGCGAGACGATCGAAGGGCCACTGGAATCGATCGTGGAAGCCGCATTCCGGCGCGGAACGTCGCGCATCGAGGAGGTGGACGGCACGAGCTACTTCCTCAACGTGCATGTACCGCCGCCGCGCATCGTGGTGATCGGCGCAGTCCACATCAGCCAGGCGCTGGCGCCCATGGCTGCGATCGCCGGCTACGATCTGACGATCATCGATCCGCGCACGGCCTTCGCGACGCCGGAGCGTTTCGGAGGCACAGCGCTCTTTGCCGATTGGCCTGAGGACGCGCTGAAGGATGCGCCGCTCGATCGGTATACGGCGCTCGTCGCCGTCACGCACGATCCGAAGATCGACGATTATCCGATCCAGGCGGCGCTCGAAGCCGGCTGCTTCTATGTGGGTGCGCTCGGGAGCCGGAAAACGCACGGCAAACGTCTGGAGCGTCTGGACGAGGCGGGTGTGAGCGAGGATGTGGCTGCCCGCATCAAGGCGCCGATCGGGCTCGACATCGGTGCGGCGAGCCCCGGCGAGATCGCCGTGGCAATCCTCGGCGAGATTATCGAAAGCCTGCGCCGGCGGCCAATCGTGGGGCCTTCCGGATCAACGGGCGGATGAGCCATGCGTTTTGCTGAACTGCCCATCGACGAGGCCGAAGATGCGCTTCTCGCCCATTCGGTGAAGCAGGGTGAGGTGCGGCTGCGCAAGGGCCACCGGCTGACGGCGCAGGATATTGCAGACCTCGAAGCAGCCGGCGTTTCAACGGTCTTTGCGGTGACGCTCGATGCCGGCGACGAACCGGAGGACGCGGCTGCGGCACGGCTCGGAGCAGCGCTTCACGCCGACAATGTGACCATCGGCGAGGCGACGACGGGACGCGTCAACATCTTTGCCGCGGCTGCCGGGCTCTTCCGGGTCGAGGCGCCGGCCGTCGATGCGCTGAACCGGGTCGATCCGGCCATCACCTTCGCTTGTCTGAAGGACCGCAGCCCGGTGAATGCCGGCGACATGGTCGCGACGATCAAGATCATTCCGCTTGCCGTTGCCGGGCCGGCGCTCGCCGAAGCGACGATGGCGATCGCCCATGCCGGATTGATCGGGGTGACGCCGTTCCGCGCTGCCAAGGTGAGTCTCATCGCAACCACGCTGCCGAGCGTGAAGCCAAGCGTGATGGACAAGACGCGGGGCTTGCTCGAAGCGCGACTGAGGCCATCCGGCAGCACGCTTCTTGGTGAAAAACGCGTACCGCATGAAATCGGCGCAGTCGCCGCTGCTCTCCGCGAGACGGTGGACGCTGCCGATATTCTCATCGTGTTCGGTGCTTCGGCCGTCGCGGATCCTCACGATGTGATCCCCGAGGCGATCCGGCAGGCCGGAGGTGTCGTCGAGGCTGTCGGCATGCCGGTCGATCCCGGCAATCTGTTGGTCCTGGGTGAGATTGCGGGCAAGCCGGTGATCGGTGCGCCGGGCTGCGCGCGCAGCCCCAAGGAAAACGGTTTCGACTGGGTTCTGGCGCGCATTCTCGCGGGCGAGACCGTGACGCGTGCGAATATCGCCGGGATGGGCGTCGGGGGTCTGCTGACGGAGATCGCGAGCAGGCCGCAGCCGCGGATCCCACGGCCCGAGGCGTCGCTGCCGACGGTCGGTGGCGTTCTGCTTGCGGCCGGCAAGGCAAGCCGCATGGGCATCGACGGGGCGCACAAGCTTCTGGCGGAATTCGACGGCGAAGCGCTCGTGCGGCGCACGGCGCGGGCGGGACTCGATGCCGGCCTGACGCCGCTGATCGCCGTGACCGGCCACCGCGCCGGCGAGGTGGAGGCGGCACTCGCCGGCCTCGATCTGACAACGCTCAACAACACGGCATTCGCGAGCGGCATGGCGTCCTCGCTGAAGGCCGGGATCGCTGCGCTCGGCGGCGAGGTAGATGGCGCCGTCATCCTTTTGGCAGACATGCCGGGGATAGGCCCCGGCGAAATCGGCACGCTCGTCGATGCTTTTCAGCACGCCGGCGGCGAAGCGATCGTGCGGGCGGCGAGCGGCGAAAAGCGGGGAAACCCCGTCATACTTCCACGCTCGACCTTCGATGCCGTTCTGGCGCTCGAAGGCGATGTGGGTGCGCGCCAGATCGTGGAGACGAGCGGACTTCAGATCATCGATGTCGATATCGGGCAGGCGGCGCAGCTTGATGTCGATACGCCGGAAGCGGTCGCCGCCGCCGGTGGCATGCTCAAGGCCTGAGGGCCAGCTTGGCGTCCGTTGGCCGGTTGCGCCGGCAGCGTTCGGAACAGTAGCGAACCTCGTCCCAGGTCTTTGCCCAGCTCTTGCGCCAGACCATGGGCCGGCCGCAGGCCTGGCAGGGCTTTTCCGGCAGGTCGGATTTCTTGCGCATCTTCGCCATCGCGTGGAAGATAAAAGCCGCATGCGACACTTCAAGCGAGGCACGATCATGGATCAGGTCGATATCGAGGAATTCTTCGCGCCGATCGGCCCGGTGCGGGTTCGATCGATGTTCGGCGGCAAGGGCATCTATGCCGATGGCCGCATTATCGCGCTTGAGGTGAACGGCGACCTGTTGCTGAAAGCCGATGCCGACAGCGCGCCTCGGTTTGCGGAAGCGGGCGCCACGCAATGGGTCTATGCGGGACGTCCGGGCCGAAAATCCGTCGCCATGCCCTATTGGTCGGTGCCGGAAGATGCGCTCGACGACCTCGATGCCCGGGTTGAATGGCTCGGCCTTGCGATCGAGGCGGCTGAGCGCTCGGAACGCGCGAAGCGGCGGCGCCCACCGCGGCGATAGTTTCCAAAACACCGATATTCACTTTTTGTTCACTATCGGCGGCATCGGCCGAGCGGTTTGAAGGAACGCGGTTTACAAGAGAACAAAAACAGAACATAGTGAGATCAGATAAGGAAAAGGAGATATCCAGATGATCATGCTTCGTGATGTTGCCGCGCTAGCCTCCATGTCTGTCTTCATTGCCGGTTTCTCCGTCGTCCTCATGGCGATGTGATCAGCGAACCCCGCTGCCGACCCTCTCTAGGCCGCTGATGCCTGTGGATGGTGGGGACAAGTTTCTCGGATGGCGGTTTCCGCCCTCCGTGGGTGGACAGGCCTCGACCGCATGCCGACTATCGGGAAGGCGATTCTGTTCAGACGCATGGCTGACCCATGTGCACGAACGCGCCTCGAAATTTTCTGATCGAGCGGGTGTGGCGGTATGGCGGAGCACGGGCCTTCGGGCGAGCTGAAGTTCATCCATCTCAGGGTGCATTCGTCCTACTCTCTGCTTGAGGGCGCGTTGCCGCTCAAGAAGATCATCGGCCAGGCCGTATCCGACAACCAGCCTGCCATCGCGGTCACCGACACGAACAATCTCTTCGGCGCGCTTGAATTCTCGGTGAAGGCGCAGGAATCGGGTGTTCAGCCGATCATCGGTTGCCAGATGGACCTCGAGATGGAGGACGAGGCGACCGTCGAGCGGCGAAATCCGCGCGAACAGCTCGCCCGGCGTCCGGCCATCGTGCTTCTGGCATCGAGCGAGGGTGGCTATGCGCGTCTCGTCGATCTCGTCAGCCGCGCCTATCTCGACGGGACGGGTTCGGAGCGGCCGCATCTGAAGCTTTCCTGGCTGCAGGACGATGCCGATGGCCTGATTGCGCTGACCGGCGGTCCCGGCGGTCCGGTGGAGCGGGCGCTCAGTGAAGGCGATGGCCCGAGGACCGTGGCGCGGCTTGGGGCGCTGAAGGAGATTTTCGGCGACCGGCTCTATGTGGAGCTGCAGCGGCCACGCAATTACGATCGCGCCCGCGAAGCCCGGATGATCGGGCTCGCCTATGAGCACGATCTTCCGCTGGTTGCGACGAACGAGGCGTTCTTCCTGAAGCCGGCGGATTACGAGGCGCATGATGCCCTGATGGCGGTGGCGCACAACGCCATGGTTTCGGACGACAACCGGTTCCGGCTGACGGAGGATCACTGCCTTAAAAGCCAGGCCGAGATGGCGGCGCTTTTCTCGGACCTGCCGGAAGCGCTGGACAACACGATCGAGATCGCGGTCCGGTGCTCCTTCCTGCTCGGCACCGTCAAGCCGATCCTGCCGCGCTTTACCGGGGCGACGGACAATCCCGAGGCCGACAATCTGGCCGAGAGTTCGGAATTGCGGCGCCAGGCGGAGCTCGGGCTTGCCGAGCGGATCGCCAAGCTCGGCATCAGTGCGGGTTACAGCGAGGCGGACTACCACGACCGGCTGAAGGTCGAACTCGACATCATCGAGAACATGAAGTTCCCGGGCTACTTCCTCATTGTTGCCGACTTCATCAAATGGGCGAAGGCGCACGGGATCCCCGTCGGGCCGGGCCGCGGTTCGGGCGCCGGTTCGCTCGTCGCCTATGCGCTGACGATCACGGACGTCGATCCGCTGCGCTTCTCGCTGCTGTTCGAGCGCTTCCTCAATCCGGCCCGTGTTTCGATGCCCGACTTCGACATCGACTTCTGCCAGGAGCGACGCGAGGAGGTGATCCGCTACGTTCAGGAGAAATACGGCCGCGAGCAGGTGGGACAGATCATCACCTTCGGTTCTCTGCAGGCGCGTGCGGCACTGCGCGACGTCGGTCGCGTGCTCGAAATGCCCTATGGCCAGGTCGACAAGATCTGCAAGCTCGTGCCGAACAACCCGGCCAATCCGACACCGCTCGGCAAGGCCATCGAGGAGGAGCCGCGCCTGCAGGAAGCGGCCGATGCCGAACCCGTGGTCGCCAAGCTGCTCGCCATCGCGCAGAAGCTCGAGGGGCTCTACCGCCACGCCTCCACGCATGCCGCCGGCATCGTGATCGGCGATCGGCCGCTGTCGAAGCTCGTGCCGATGTATCGCGATCCGCGCTCCGACATGGGTGTCACCCAGTTCAACATGAAATGGGTGGAGCAGGCGGGCCTCGTGAAGTTCGACTTCCTGGGCCTGAAGACGCTGACGGTTTTGAAGACGGCGGTGGATTTCGTCGCCAAACGTGGCATACAGCTCGATCTCGCCGCGCTGCCGCTCGACGACAAGCCGACCTACGAGATGATGTCGCGTGGCGAGACCGTCGGCGTTTTCCAGGTGGAATCGGCCGGCATGCGCAAGGCGCTGATCGGCATGCGGCCGGACCGCATCGAGGACATCATCGCGCTCGTTGCGCTCTATCGGCCGGGTCCGATGGAGAACATCCCGGTCTATAACGCCCGCAAGCACGGGGAAGAGGAACTCGCGTCAATCCATCCAAAGATCGACTACATCCTGGAAGAGACGCAGGGCGTCATCGTCTACCAGGAGCAGGTGATGCAGATCGCCCAGGTTCTGGCCGGTTATTCGCTTGGCGAAGCCGACCTTCTGCGCCGTGCCATGGGCAAGAAGATCAAGGAGGAGATGGACCAGCAGCGCGAGCGTTTCGTCTCCGGTGCGGTCGAGCGCGGCGTGTCCAAGCCGCAGTCGAACATGATCTTCGACCTGCTCGCCAAGTTTGCCAATTACGGCTTCAACAAATCGCACGCTGCCGCCTATGGCATCGTGTCCTACCAGACGGCCTATTTGAAGGCGCATTACCCGGTCGAGTTCCTGGCCGCGTCGATGACCTACGACATGGCCAACACCGACAAGATCAACGACTTCCGCCAGGATGCGCGCCGGCTCGGCATCGAGATCGTGCCGCCATCCGTGCAGACCTCTTACCGGCTGTTCGAGACGGGCGAAAACCGCATCTATTATTCGCTCGCAGCCATCAAGGGCGTGGGCGAGGGGGCGGTCGAGCACATCGTTACCGTCCGTGGCGACCGGCCCTTCGCCTCTATCGAGGATTTCTGCCTGCGCATCGATCCGAAGGTTGTGAACCGGCGCACGCTGGAGCAACTGATCGCGGCGGGCGCGCTCGATTGTTTCGGCACCGACCGGGCGCGGCTGGTGGCGGGGATCGATCGCATGGTTGGATTTGCCCAGCGCGCGGCGGAAGAGCGGACGTCGGGCCAGCACGACATGTTCGGCGCTGGCGCCGCCACGGGTCCGGAGCGCATTCATTTTCCGGAAGTGGATGCCTGGCTCGCGTCAGACAAACTGCACCGGGAGTATGTGGCGCTCGGCTTCTATCTGTCGGCGCATCCGCTCGACAATTACAACGACATCCTCAAGCGCCTGCGTGTCCAGACCTACCAGGATTTCGCCATCGCGGTGAAAAGCGGAGCGACGGCGGGACGGCTGGCCGGCACGGTGACGGGCAGGCAGGAGCGCAAGACGCGCACCGGCAATCGCATGGGCATCGTGACGTTTTCGGACTCGTCCGGTCAGTTCGAAGCGGTTCTCTTCTCAGAGGCGCTTGCGCTCTATCGAGATCTGCTCGAGCCCGGGCAGTCGCTGGTGATTACGGTGGGCGCGGACGAGCGGCCGGAGGGCATCGGCCTGCGGATCCAGACCGTGCAGTCACTGGAGGAACGTTCGGTTCAGATGCAGAAGGCGCTGCGCGTCTATGTGCGCGACAGCGGCCCGATGAAATCCATCGCCGCGCATCTCAATGCCAAGGGCGAAGGCCTCGTCTCCTTCGTTGTCATCAAGGACGGTGGCAAGCGGCAGATCGAGGTCGAGCTGCCGGATCGCTACCGGTTGTCGCCGCAGATCGCCTCCGCGATGAAGGCCGCACCGGGCGTCATCGACGTCGAACTGGTCTGAGCGCAGCCAGAGAGCAATTTCGCTTTTCTTTGAATCGCTCAATTGCACTCAGATTTTGATTTGGCGCGTTTCGGAACGGTCAACCGGTATCCACTTGACCTGGAAACGCTTCAGGTGCGGAGGCAGCTATCGCGCTGCCGCCGCAATCTCCGCTGCAACGTTCGTGACGCTTCGCGTCAGGCCCGACCGGACAGCACGCTTTGCGCGCGTTGCCAAAGCGAGCCCGCCTCGCGTTTGCCGGCATATTGGCGCAGCCTGCCGGCGAGGCCGGGGCCCGTCATCGTACCGTGATAGTGGCAGTCGCAGAGCAGGCGGTGCGTGTCCTCGTGCGTCATGTCGAAGAAGTCCATGACGTCGCCGAGCGTATCGCCGGCCAGTCCCTCCTGCCGCAGCACCGGGTCTTTGAAGGCAACGGTGAGCGGCGAGACCGGGTCGCGGTAGGCCCGGCGCAGTTCGGGTGCCATGAACTCGATTTGCCGGAGTGCTGCGAGCGGACCTTCATGGGCTTCGAGGCAGGCTGCCCAGCGGGCGACGCGCGCACGCCGATTCATGCTCGGCGCTTTGTGCGCAAGCGGCCTGGCTTCCAGTTCCATGATATCGGGGTTTTCATGCTTCATAGGATCCTCCATCGAAGAAGACGCTAATTCACGGCCACGATCATATCACCGAACTCGGCGGCGGGGCATACGGAAGCCATTCCGGGTCGATCACATTTTCACGCGCGCCTTTAGTGGCACGTGGCTCGCGACGATCTGATGCGCGGAGAGACTGCTTTCCTTGTTTCAGCCATCCATGCCACCTATCAATCGAACGATTCCTCCTGGAGATTTGCAACGATGCAGAAGCTGGTCCGACTGTTCTCCGTTCTGAGCTTGGCCGTGATGGTCGGCTTGAGCCCGGTCATGGCCCAGAACGCCCAGGAGGGGCAAAGTGATAGCGGTACCGGGCGCCCTCTCGAGGGGCTGCTGGACAATCTGCTCGGCGGTGCGCCACGCGGCGACGCGGCTCGTGAGAATGCGCCGGAACAGGAGACGACGCGCCTGCCGGAAAGCCGCGAAGAGATGCAGCTTTCCTTTGCTCCGCTCGTGCGCCAGACGGCACCGGCCGTCGTCAACGTCTATGCGGAGCGGGAAGTGCGGCAGCGTTCGCCGTTTGAAGGCGATCCGTTCTTCGAGCGCTTCTTCGGCCAGCAGATGCCGCATCGCTCGCAGCGACAGTCGTCGCTCGGCTCCGGCGTGATCATCGATCCATCCGGCGTCGTGATCACCAACAACCATGTGATCGATGGCGCGGACCAGGTCCGCATCGCGTTTTCCGACGGGCGTGAATATGCGAGCGAGATCATCCTGAGGGACGAGACGATCGACCTGGCCATTCTGAAGATCGATGCGGAAGTCGAGTTCGAGACGTTGCCGCTCGGCGATTCCGATGCGGTCGAGGTCGGCGATCTGGTGCTCGCCATCGGCAACCCGTTCGGCGTCGGACAGACGGTGACGAGCGGCATCGTCTCGGCGCTGGCGCGCAACCAGGTCGGCATTTCCGATTTCGGCTTCTTCATCCAGACGGATGCGGCGATCAATCCGGGCAATTCCGGCGGCGCGCTGATCGACATGGAAGGCAATCTCATCGGCATCAATACGGCGATCTTCTCGCGCTCGGGCGGGTCGAACGGCATCGGCTTCGCCATCCCCGCGAACATGGTGCGCGCGGTCGCGGCTGCGGCCGAGACCGGCAACGACACGTTCGTCCGGCCCTTCATCGGAGCGACCTTCGAACCGGTGACGGCCGATATCGCCGAAGCGCTCGGTGCGCCCCGCATCTCCGGCGCGCTGGTCAACGACGTGCAGGACGACAGCCCTGCGGCTGCAGCGGGGCTTCTGCCCGGCGACATCGTGACGGCCGTCAATGGCCGGGCGGTGGAGCACCCGGACGCGGTGGGTTACCGGCTGGCGACGGCCGGCATCGGCGGCACGGCCCAGATGGAAGTGCTGTCGCGCGGCGAGACGAAGACGATCGAGGTTGCGCTGGAGGCGCCGCCGGAAACCAGCGAATTGCTGATCTCCGGCAGCAACCCGCTGGCAGGCGCCGTGGTGGCTGTCATCACGCCCGCTGTGTCGCAGCGGCTGCGGTTGCGTTCGCGCCCTGAAGGCGGCGTCGTCGTGCTCGATGTGGACGGCAGCTCGCCGGCCGCCCGCTACGGTCTGCGGCCCGGCGACATCGTGGTCGCCGTCAACGGCAACGACATCACCAGCCCCGACCAGCTGGCGCAGATCCTGGAGGCCGGAGCGGGGCTCTGGCGCTTCGATATCGACCGCGGCGGCAATCTGATGCGCCAGTTCATCCGCTAGTTTTTGATTTGTCGCGTTTCCAGGTGAACCGGTACCCACTTCACCTGGAAACGCTGTAGAGACATCCGCATGTCCGACCTCTTCACCCATGGCCTCGATCCGACCGGCGGCACGCCGAGGCCGCTGGCGGATCGGTTGCGGCCGAAATCGCTGGGCGAGGTGACCGGCCAGTCGCATCTCACAGGGCCCGATGGCGCGCTCACCCGCATGATCCGCTCCGGTTCGCTGGGGTCCATGATCTTCTGGGGGCCGCCCGGCACCGGCAAGACCACCGTCGCTCGTCTGCTTGCCGGCGAGACGGAACTCGCCTTCGAGCAGATCTCGGCGATCTTCTCGGGCGTCGCGGACCTGAAAAAGGTGTTCGAGACGGCCCGTGCCCGGCGCATGTCTGGCCGGCAGACGCTGCTCTTCGTCGACGAAATCCACCGCTTCAACAGGGCGCAGCAGGACAGCTTTCTGCCGGTCATGGAAGACGGAACGGTGGTGCTGATCGGGGCGACGACGGAGAACCCGTCTTTCGAACTCAACGCCGCTCTTTTGTCGCGTGCCCGGGTTCTTTCCTTTCGCTCCCATGATGCCGACAGCCTTTCCCAGCTTCTGACGCGTGCAGAGGAGGCGGAGGGCCGCGCCTTGCCGGTGACGGCGGAGGCGCGCGCGATCATGCTGCGCATGGCGGACGGCGACGGACGCGCGATCCTGACGCTTGCAGAAGAGGTGTGGCGCGCAGCGAGCCCCGGCGAGGAAGTCGACGCGGAGACGCTGCAGCAGATCGTGCAGCGGCGGGCGCCGGTCTACGACAAGGGTCAGGACGGGCACTACAATCTGATCTCCGCCCTGCACAAATCGGTGCGGGGATCGGACCCGGATGCAGCGCTCTACTATCTGGCGCGGATGTTCGATGCGGGCGAAGACCCGCTCTATATCGGTCGACGGCTCCTGCGCATGGCATCGGAGGATGTGGGGCTTGCCGACCCGCAGGCGCTGGTCGTCGCCAATGCGGCGAAGGACGCCTACGATTATCTGGGGTCGCCGGAAGGCGAGCTGGCGCTGGCGGAAGCCTGCGTCTACATCGCCACGGCGCCGAAATCCAACGGCGTCTATGTGGCGTTCAAGGCGGCGATGCGGGCTGCCAAGGAACACGGGTCGCTGCTGCCGCCAAAGCACATTCTGAACGCGCCGACGAAGCTCATGAAGGAAGAAGGCTACGGCAGCGGCTATGAATACGACCACGATGCGCCGGACGCCTTTTCCGGACAAACCTATCTGCCGGACGCATTGAGCGGAACGCGCTTCTACGATCCGCCGGAGCGCGGGTTCGAACGCGAGATCCGCAAGCGGCTGGATTTCTGGGCTTCGAAACGGCGGGAACGTCAGGCTCGATGATATTTAAGACGGCAATTTCGGCAGGGTCGGCGCTTCAATTAAGCTGTCTCGAATGTAATGCGGTCGGGTTGCGTCGGTCGGATGAAACCCTGTATCGATAGCCGTCAGGTGCTCCATCATGTCACCTGAAAGTTCCGCCGTGCATTGATGCCGGTCTGGTCGCAATGCTCTCAAAACACGGCGGTGACTGCTCAGATGACGCTGCTGGCAACTCTTTCAGCCACTGCCACTTCTTCGGCCGGTGAGGTGGCGCCGGAAAGCCTTTCGCGACAGCTTCGGCACCATACGGCCCGCGCGCACAAGCAGACAGAACGTGCCGCCGGCCTAAACGCCCGGTCCATCGATCGCCGAAGCCTCGTGAGGTTTTTCGAGAAGATGCATGGCTTCCAGTCCGCGCATGAGCGCTGGCTGCTTGCCTGTGGGATCGATCAAGCCTTTCTGGCGGCGCGGCAGAGAGCCGATCTCATGCGGACCGATCTGATGCGCCTTGGCGGCGATGAGGAGCCGGTTGCCTACGATATCGTCATGCCAACCCCATCGACCGAAGAGGGCTACGGCATACTCTATGTGCTGGAGGGATCTCGGGCGGGCGGGCGCTACATCGATCAATGGGCGTGCGGCAACGACTGGTATCCGCCTGAAGGGCTGAGTTCTCTGCAAAGCGAGGATGGCGAGGCGCTCTGGCGCGAGACGCAAGCAGCGCTCGATGCGCTGCCGCAGCGGATGAAGCCGAAAGTTCTGGCCTCTGCAGATGCGACCTTCCAACGTCTCGAAGGCTGGTTCGCGAGGCAGAAGCCATGAGCGATGATGGCGATCTCGAAATCTGCGCGAGCGAACCCATCCGCATTCCGGGAAGCATCCAGCCTCACGGCGCCATGATCGTGATGGATGCGGAAACGCTTGTCGTGACTCAGGCAAGTGTTAATGCGAGTGCATTTCTCGGCGACGATATCGTGGTGCAGCGCGAATTGCCCGACACGCTTCAGCGTCTGCGCGAGGCGATCGCCGACTGGTCGGCGCGTTCGGAAGACGATCGGTTCCAGCAGCCCTTTGAAATCGGCGGCCGGACACTGACCGTGATGATGCACAGCAATGCGCAGGGCCGCCTGATCGTCGAGTTCGAAGCGCGTGGCGAGAATGAAGAACTGGCCATCGAGGCGCTGTTCGTGCGGCTGCAGGCCTTCTCGCAGACGCTGCTCGACAGCGCGATGGACGATCTGCAGGCGTCGGCGCGCCAGACGGCGGCGTTCGTACAGGACATCACGGGGTTCGACCGGGCGCTGGTCTACCGGTTCGACCCGGAGTGGAACGGCCATGTGATCGGCGAGGCCAACAATGGTGCCTTGCCGAATTATCTGGGCCTGCGCTTTCCGAGCAAGGACATTCCGCCGCAAGCGCGCGACCTCTATCGGGCGAACCGTCTGCGGCTCATACCCACTGCGATCTATGCGCCGGTGCCCCTTGAACCGGCGTTCGATCCGATTCGCCGCGAACCGCTCGATCTCAGCCTTGCCACGCTGCGAAGCGTGTCGCCGATCCATCTGGAATACATGCGCAACATGGGCACCGGCGCATCGATGTCGGTATCGATCCTCGTGGACGGGGAGTTGTGGGGATTGGTGGCTTGCCACAGCCGCGACGCGCATGACGTCTATGCCAATGTGCGTGCAGCGGCCGATTTCGCCGTGCAGTCGTTCTCGGCGCGCATTTCTGCGCAGGCTCGTCTCGATGATGCCAGTCTCCGCGTGACGCTCGGCGGCCTGCAGCGCCAGATGCTGGCAATCATGGCGCGCGAAACCGATCTGCGCACAGCGTTTGCCGAGGCGGAAGACCAGTTGCTTGCCCATGGCGGTGCGACCGGTGCGGCGTTCGCCATGGAAGACGAGGTCGCATCGTTCGGCGCAGCGCCCGACCGGGAAGCGATCGACGCGATCATCGCATTTCTCGAAGCGAAGGAAGTCAGCGAATTCCATACGGATTCGCTCGCCTCGCATATTCCGGGAGCCGACCGTTTCGCCGAACGGGCCAGTGGATTGTTGGCCGTGCGCATTTCCGAACTCTATCCGCACTGGCTGATCTGGTTTCGCCCGGAAGTCGTGAAAACGGTGACATGGGGCGGCGATCCCCACGATGTGGTGCGTGAGGCCGGGCGGATTCACCCGCGCCAATCGTTCCAGGCGTGGCGGAACCAGGTGCGGCTGAAGTCGGAACCGTGGCGTGAAGCCGAACTCGATGCCGCCCGCGATCTGCGCTCTGCCATCGTCGGCATCGTTTTGCGCAAGGCGGAGGCGCTTGCCGATCTTTCGGAAAGTCTCCAGCGCTCGAACAAGGAGCTGGAGGCATTTTCCTATTCTGTCTCCCACGATCTGCGCGCGCCGTTTCGCCATATCGTCGGCTATTCCGAACTGCTGAAAGGTCGGTCCAACGATCTTGACGACAAGTCTCGCCATTACCTCGACAGCATCGCCGAATCAGCGGTTGCCGCAGGGCGTCTCGTCGACGACCTTTTGAACTTCTCGCATCTCGGGCGAACGCAGCTGACACTGAAGAGCGTCGACATGGACAAGATCGTGGCGGAGGCGCGCCTGTCGACCACGCGCCTGTTGGAACGCCGATCCATCGAATGGAACGTGGAACCATTGCCTACCGCCGAGGGTGACCCGACGCTGATCCGTCAGGTTTGGCAAAACCTCATCGACAATGCTGTCAAATATACTGCGCGCGAAGAAGTGTCACGGGTTGCAATTCGTGGGTGGCGCGATGGCGACGAGATTTGCTATCAGATTTCCGACAATGGTGTCGGCTTTGACATGGCTTACCTTGGCAAGCTGTTCGGCGTGTTCCAGCGCCTGCAGCGATCCGAGGACTTCCAAGGGACGGGAATTGGCCTTGCATTGGTTCGACGCATCATCGATCGCCACAATGGTCGTGTCTGGGCGGAAGGGAGCGTGGGCGAGGGTGCCACGTTCGGTTTCAGCCTCCCTCTTAAGGTAAGGACTGATGACTGATTATCGTCCCATTCTGCTCGTCGAAGACAATCCCAAAGACCTTGAACTGACGCTTGAAGCACTGAAACGATGCAACATCGTCAACGAAATCGTCGTCGCCCGTGATGGCGAAGAAGCGCTCGACTATCTCTTTCGGCGGGGCCGGTTCGAAGGCCGGAACGAAGGCGAGCCCACCGTCGTTCTGCTCGATCTCAAATTGCCGAAGATCGATGGGCTCGAAGTGCTGGAAAAGATCAAGTCGCATCAGCTTCTGCAGCGCGTGCCGGTGGTCATGCTTACCTCGTCGCGTGAAGAACAGGACCTGATCGCGAGCTACGAGCTCGGCGTGAATGCCTTCGTGGTCAAGCCGGTGGAATTCGGCCTTTTCATGGAAGCCATCAGCAATCTCGGCGTGTTCTGGGCGCTGCTCAACGAACCTGCTCCGCTGCGTGATCTCGAATGGAAATGAGCGTGCAGCCCATACGCGCCGATCCGCGCGTCACCCGGATCGTTCTGCTCGAAGATAGCGATTTCGATGCGGACCTGATCCAGGAGCATCTGGACGATCTCGGCGACTCGGTGGAAATCCTCCGGACCGTCGGGCGCAGCGACTTCGAGGAAGCGCTGCGGTCCAACGCTGTCGACGTGATCCTCTGCGACTATTCACTGCCCGGTTTCGACGGCCTTGCGGCGCTCGAGATGGCGATGGAGATGGCGCCCGCGACGCCGTTCATCTTCGTATCTGGCGTGCTTGGTGAAGAGATCGCGATCGAATCCTTCCGCAAGGGCGCGACCGACTACGTGCTGAAACAGCGCCTGATCCGGCTGGCACCCGCCGTGAAGCGCGCATTGGCCGAAGCGCGGCTGCGCGAAGAGCAGCGCCGCGCCCGCCAGCAGCAGGACCTTCTGGTTCACGAACTCAGCCACCGCGTCAAGAACACGCTGGCCGTCGTCGCCTCCATTATCCGCAACACGGCGCGCCACAGCGTGTCCAAGCAGGACCTGGAAGAGCGGTTGCTCGGCCGGATCCACGCCATGTCGGATGCCCATGCGCTTCTTTTCGAGGCGAACTGGACGAGCACGGGGCTTCGCGACGTCCTCGAGCGCATTCTGGCGCCTTATCAGCGCAAGCATGCACGCCAGATCGTCATGGATGGAGGCAGGGTGGATCTGCAGCCGAATTCGGCGCTGGTGCTTGGCCTGATCATCCACGAACTCGGAACGAACGCCGCGAAATACGGCGCGCTGTCCACGCCGAGTGGCCGAGTCGACGTGACCTGGACCGCCCCGCTCGACCGCCATGGCGAACGCCGGGTCGAGATGACGTGGAAGGAAAGCGGCGGGCCGCCGGTGGTTGAGCCGGAAGCGGCGGGTTTCGGTACGACGCTCATTCGCCGCAGCGCAGGGCCGGAACTCGGCGGGCAGGCGGCGCTGACATTTCCGCCGGACGGGGTGCAGTTCAAGCTGAGTTTCGTCGTGGACGAGAACGGGCATAGCCGCAGCCTCTGAGAGGCTGCGGCTATGCCCGCATTCTATTCGTAGGTGAAAGACGCGCACATCTCGGCATCGGAGCCCGGCACGTCCTGCGTGTCGAACATGGCGACGATCGTCAGGTCATCCATGCCCGCCCATGTCGCGACATAGGTGACGAACCCGTCGCCGCAAAGCGTATTGCCGTTCAGAAGTTCGAGCGTCTGAGGCTCGGCGACGCTGTAGACCGAGGCAGACACTTCCTCGCCATCGACGACGAAGACGTCCTGGACCAATTCGTCGAATGCAAGCGACTGGCCGTCGGAGAACACGATCTCGCTGTCGTCGAGGGTGATGTCGCCGGTGATCGACATGGCGGTCGTGCTGATGGCTGTGAGGTCTTCGGCCAAAGCGGGGCTGAAGGCGAGGGCGCCGGCAATGAGTGCGGTCGGGAAGAAGAGACGCATGAAGGGCCTTTCCGAAACGAGACAGACAGGACGCCGAGCCTTCGACCGATCATCGCGAAGGCTCATCGCAAGATCGGTGCGGTCGAGCGTTACGAGTGGTTTCCAACGGCCGACAAATCGCTTTAGTGTCGCCGCGACGCGCGTCTTGCGCGCAGACAGTGTCGAAAGCTGGACGGCTTGATGGTTCACACGCTTCTCGTTGCGCTCGGTGGAGGGCTTGGCGCCGCGCTTCGCCATCTTACCAATCTTGCCGCGCTCAGGCTGCTCGGTCCGAACTTTCCTTTCGGCACGCTGGCGGTCAACGTCATCGGCTCGTTCCTGATGGGCGTGCTGGTGGAGGTGGTGGCGCGGCGCTTCGGCGCATCGGCGGAATTGCGGCTCTTCCTTGCCACGGGCGTGCTCGGCGGCTACACGACCTTTTCCGCCTTCTCGCTGGACACGATCGTTCTCTGGGAGCGTGGCGCCCCGGGTGTTGCCGTCGCCTATGTGGGATTGAGTGTCTTGCTCTCGCTTGCCGCGATCATCGGCGGGCTCTGGCTGGCGCGGACGGTTTTCTGAACGGGATTGTGAACGATATGGCAAGCGTCGAGCAACGCAAGGTGGACGGCGACGAAGCGGGCATGCGGCTCGACCGCTGGTTCAAGCAGCATTATCCTGGCCTCGGCTTCGGGCAACTGCAAAAGCTTCTGCGCTCCGGCCAGATCCGCGTCGATGGTGGCCGGGTGAAATCCGACACGCGGGTGCAGCCTGGCCAGATGGTGCGCGTGCCGCCGCTCGGCGTGGACGAGAAGAAGACCGGGCCGATTTCGCCGCGCGCCGTGCGTTCGGCGCCCGACCACGAGCTTTTGAGCCAGATGCTGATCTACGAGGACCCCAAGGTCTACGTGTTCAACAAACCGGCCGGGCTTGCGGTGCAGGGCGGTTCCGGCCTGTCGCGCCATGTGGACGGCATGCTGGAAGTGTGGCGCAACAAGAAAGGCGAGAAGCCGCGCCTCGTCCACCGGCTCGACCGCGAGACCTCCGGCGTGCTGGTCGTCGCCCGCACGCGCGGCGCGGCGCAGGCGCTGACGGCGGCGTTTCGGGAGCGCACGACCAAGAAGACCTATTGGGCGCTGGTGCGCGGCGTGCCGAAGAAGCGCGAAGACAAGATTTCGACCTGGCTGGTGAAGGAAGCGACGGCGGACGGCGACCGGATGCGCGTGGCTAAGCACGGCGAGCCCGATGCCGACCATGCGGTGACCTATTACCGGATCATCGAGCAGGCGGCGCAGAACCTCGCCTGGCTGGAGATGGAGCCCTATACGGGCCGCACGCACCAGCTGCGCGTCCACGCCAACCACATCGGCCACCCGATCCTCGGCGATCCGAAATATTTCGATGCGGATGACAACTGGACGCTGCCGGGCGGCATGCAGAACCGGCTGCATCTGCACGCGCGGCGGATCATCATTCCAAACCCCGCGGGTGGATCGATCGACGTGACGGCGGAACTGCCGCCGCACATGGTGCAGAGCTTCAACCTCATCGGCTTCGACGAGGCAGAAGGCGCAACGGACTGACGACGATGGCTGGAGACGACGACCACACGAACGATCCGTCGATACGCGACATCTTCGCGGAGCTTGCCGACGGGCAGTTGAGCGACCCGGATCCGGTGCGGCGCGCGCAGAAGCAGATGCTGAAGCCGCTGCCGAAGCGCTTCTACAAGCAGGCCGGGTTCGCCGAGCATGACGAGGGCGGCTTCCTCGTGACGCTCGACGGGCGACCGGTGCGCACGCCGGCACGGCTGTTGCTGACGCTGCCGAGCGCCGTGACCGCCGAGAAGACGGCGGCCGAATGGGACGCGCAGGCAGAGACGATCGACCCCGCGACGATGCCGCTGACGCGGCTTGCCAATACCGCAATCGACGGAATTGCGCAGGACACGCAGGCCGTGGCCGAGGATGTGCTGCGTTTCGCCGGCACCGACCTCATCTGCTATCGCGCGGGCGGGCCGGAGCGGCTGGTGGAACGCCAGAGCGAGGAATGGGACCCGGTGCTGGACTGGGCGCAGGCGGAGCTTGCGGCGCGCTTCGTGCTTGCCGAAGGCGTGATGCATGTGGCGCAGCCGCGCGAGACGCTGGCCGCCTTCGGCGCGGCGCTCAAGGGCTTTACCGTGCCGCTCGATCTTGCGGCACTGCATCTGGCGACGAGCCTAACGGGCTCGGCGCTGATCGCCATGGCGCTGGCCAAAGGCGCGCTTGCGCCCGACGAGGCGTGGGAAAAGGCGCATCTCGACGAGAACTGGAATGCCGAGCTGTGGGGCGAGGATTACGAAGCGGCCAAGCGCAGGGAAAGCCGTCGGCGCGATTTCGATGCCGCTGCTTTCGTCCTGCTTGCCAGACGGGACGGTTGAGGCATTCTGCCGCCCGACCATCGAAGACCACGACTTTGAAGACCGACACTGAAGATCTGCGGGAGGAACGGGCTTGAAACACGTGCTGGTGGAGCTTGAGGAGCGGCGGGCGAAAGCCAAGCTCGGCGGCGGCGAGGCGCGGATCGCGGCCCAGCACGCCAAGGGCAAGCTGACGGCGCGCGAGCGCATCGAATGCTTCCTCGACGAAGGCTCGTTCGAGGAGTTCGACATGTTCGTCGAACATCGCTCCACCGATTTCGGCATGCAGGACAGCAAGATCTCCGGCGACGGCGTCGTCACCGGCTGGGGCACGGTGAACGGCCGTACGGTCTTCATTTTCGCCAAGGATTTCACGGTGTTCGGCGGGTCTCTTTCCGAGGCGCATGCGGAAAAGGTGATCAAGCTTCAGGACATGGCGCTGAAGAACCGGGCGCCGATCATCGGGCTTTACGATGCCGGCGGCGCGCGCATTCAGGAAGGCGTGGCGGCACTTGGCGGCTATGCGGAAATCTTCCAGCGCAACGTGCTCGCCTCGGGCGTCATCCCGCAGATTTCGGTGATCATGGGGCCATGCGCGGGCGGCGACGTCTATTCGCCGGCGATGACCGACTTCATCTTCATGGTGCGCGACACGTCCTACATGTTCGTGACCGGGCCGGACGTGGTGAAGACCGTGACGAACGAGACGGTGAGCGCCGAACAGCTCGGCGGCGCCTCGATCCACACGACGAAATCCTCCATCGCCGACGGCGCCTTCGACAACGATGTCGAAGCGCTGCTGCAGATGCGCCGGCTGATCGACCTCCTGCCGCAATCCAACACATCCGACGTGCCGGAGATCGACAATTACCAGAGCGTCGACGAGATGGACGCGTCGCTCGACACGCTGATCCCGGACAATGCCAACAAGCCCTACGACATCAAAGAATTGATCGTCAAAGTGATCGACGAAGGCGATTTTTTCGAGATCCAGGCGGCGTTTGCCAAGAACATCGTCTGCGGGTTCGGCCGCGTGGAAGGCCGGACCGTCGGCTTCGTCGCCAACCAGCCGATGGTGCTGGCCGGCGTGCTCGACAGCGACGCCTCCCGGAAGGCCGCGCGGTTCGTGCGCTTTTGCGACTGCTTCAACATCCCGATCGTCACCTTCGTCGACGTGCCGGGCTTCTTGCCGGGTACGGCGCAGGAATATGGCGGGCTGATCAAGCACGGCGCCAAGCTGCTCTTCGCCTATGGCGAGGCGACGGTACCGAAGGTGACCGTCATCACCCGCAAGGCCTATGGCGGCGCCTACGACGTGATGGCCTCCAAGCACCTGCGCGGCGACATCAACTATGCCTGGCCGACCGCCCAGATCGCCGTGATGGGCGCCAAGGGCGCCGTCGAGATCATCTTCCGCAAGGACATGGCCGACCCTGACAAGATCGCCGCTCATACGAAGATGTACGAAGACCGCTTCCTCTCACCCTTCGTCGCCGCCGAGCGCGGCTATATCGACGAGGTGATCATGCCGCACTCAACCCGCAAGCGGATCGCGCGGGGGCTGAGGATGCTCAGGAACAAGAGTTTGAGCAATCCGTGGAAGAAGCACGACAATATTCCGTTATGAGGGGCGCTAAGATTGTGACTGGCTGCTTTGGGGTGGAATGCCTCCGGTCCGCTTATCCGGCGGAACGGTAGGAAGCTGCCGTTCGTTGGAATTTGAGAGCTTTCCCACGAACGAGGTTTATACGAGAAACGCCGTGCGCAACCTTGAGTCCAGTCGGTAGCTAAGGTTCAGGAGCGCGTTCTCGAGCTGCGGCGGGTCGACAAACGTCGACCACAGGCCGCCGGTCGCCACGGTCTCGACGGTGATCGCCGGGCCGACCGTCCTTCGGATCAGGTCCTCCATCCCGGCGACGAGGCGGCTCACGTCGGTCGGTTTGGGATCCGGCGTCTGGCGGCAGGAGAAGGCGAGGAGGCGGTGGGTCCATGAACGTTTTAGTTCACGCTCCCCTGGGGGAGCTGGGTATGAGCGATCTGTACTGGCTGATGGACGAGTAGATGGAGCGGCTTCGTCCGTTTTTACCCGAGAGCCACGGCAGTCCACGGGTCGATGATCGCAGAGTTTTAAGCGGGATCTTCTTCGTCAACCGCAACAACCTTCGATGGCGGGACGCCCCCCAAGACTGTGGGCCTGCGAAGACGCTCTACAACCGTTGGAAGCGTTGGGGTGGAGATGGGCGCCTTCGTCCGGATGATGGAAGGACTGGCGACGGGTTGCGACCCGATACGACCGTTGTCTGACAGATCGCCCGCTTTCCGGCGGCGAGAGGCCCGAGCCGGCGCTCCTCGCCGCATCGAAGAATGTCGAAGGGAGTATGCAAATTGACGATCGTCAGTTCGGCACACTCTCGCGTGAGGCTTGATGCGCGTGAAGCGACACCCTGGGACTTCGATCCCCTGTCGATATGTCATCGAGCCCAGGCTCGCGGCTGAATAAGCCGACCATAATGGCGGATTTGGCAACAAGACCGCTTCGCCGGGACCGTCCGGAAGGAGCGAGCATATGGTCAAGTTTGCACTCTCGTCACCGTGGAAGCCAAGCCTGGAAAGAAAGCGGAGGTCGAGGCGTTTCTGCGGAACGGCCTGCCAATCTTTCAAAACGAGCCGGGAACGGTCGCATGGTTCAGTGTCCGCATCGGCCCTTCGACATTCGGGATCTTCGACGCGTTTTTCCGACGAAGCAGGACGGCAAGTGTACCTCTCCGGTCTCCTGGCGGCGGCCCTGATGGAGAAGGCGCCCGAGCTTTCGCTTCGTCCCTCATAATCGAAGAACTCGAAATGCTTGCGGCGAAGCTGCCTTGAGGCACCTCGCCAAGGGGATCGATGAACTTATCGCCGTGCAACCAGAAACCAACGATGGGAGCTAGAGCCGTGACATCAGGCAATCGGGTCATCACCTATGTGGGACCGAAAAAAGTTGAGTTGCGAACCTACGACTATCCCAAACTCGTCGATCCCAAAGGCAACAAGACGCCTCATGGGGCGATTCTACAGATCGTCACCACCAACATCTGCGGCAGCGACCAGCATATCTACCGCGGCCGGTTTCCCGCTCCGTCGGGCATGGTGCTCGGCCATGAGATGACCGGGGAAGTGATCGAGACGGGCCCCGACGTGCATTTCATCAAAAAAGGCGACCTCTGCTCGGTCCCGTTCAACGTCTCGTGCGGGCGGTGCCGCAATTGCAAGGAGGGCCATACCGACACCTGCATGAACGTCAACGATGAGCTCGATTGCGGCGCTTACGGGTTCAATCTCGGCGGCTGGCAAGGCGGACAGTCCGACTATCTCATGGTTCCTTTCGCCGACTGGAACCTGCTTCGCTTCCCCGACAAGGATCAGGCGATGGCCAAGATCAAGGATCTGACCTTGCTCTCCGACATTCTGCCGACCGGCTTCCACGGCTGCATCCAGGCAGGCGTCAAACCCGGTGCGACCGTCTATATCGCAGGTGCAGGGCCGGTCGGTCGGTGCGCCGCCGCCTCCGCCCATCTCCTCGGCGCCTCCTGCATCATCGTGGGCGATACCAACAGCGAGCGGCTCGCTCTGGTCAAGAGCGCCGGATACGAGACGGTTGATGTGTCTTCTGACACGCCACTCGCCGACCAGATCGAGGCCATCCTCGGCCACCGGGAGGTGGATTGCGGCGTCGATGCCGTCGGCTTCGAAGCGCATGGGAACGGACCCGGCGCCGGAGAGGATCCAGCCGCCGTGCTCAACTCGATGATCGAAATCGTTCGCGCCAACGGCGCCGTCGGCGCGCCCGGCATTTATACGGCGGGAGACTCCGAAGCTATCGACGCGGATGCCAAGGCCGGGAGGTATCGCATCGACTTCGGCAAGGCTTGGATCAAATCGCCTCACATCTCCGCCGGACAAGCACCGATCATGCACTACAACCGTGATTTGATGATGGCCATTCTTTGGGATCGGATGCCGTACCTCGGAAAGCTCGTCAACGTCGAGGTCATCCCCCTCGAAGGGGCTGCTGATGCGTACCGGATTTTCGACCAGGGCTCGTCCAAGAAGTTCGTGATCGATCCGCACAACGCGACGAAACTCGCCGCCTGAGGCACCGGCGCCTGGCCCCCCAGGCGCTCCGTTCCGCCACACGGCAGACCCGGCGCCGCGCCTTCCGCGGCGCGAGCGTCCGGGCCGCGGAAGGCCCGACCGGGCCAAGCTCAGATTCGAAGGAGCCTACCTATGGCAAGCGACACGCTAAAGGGTTTGAACGTGGCGATACTCGTCACCGACGGTTTCGAGGAAGTCGAAATGACCGAGCCTCGCAAGGCACTCGACGAGGCAGGCGCCAAGACCAGCCTCATCTCGCCCAAGCCGCAAAATGTCCGTGCCTGGGACTTCACTGACTGGAGCAACAGCTACCCGGTTGATGTACCACTCGCTTCCGCCAATCCCCAGGACTACGACGCGCTACTCCTGCCCGGCGGCGTCATCAACCCGGACACGCTGCGTGCGGACGCCAAAGCCGTGGCGTTCGCCAAAGCGTTCTTCGACGCCAAAAAGCCTGTTGCCTCGATCTGCCATGGGCCGTGGACAATCATCGAAACCGGCGCAGCGAGCGGCCGCCGCATGACCTCATGGCCGTCGCTCGCGACCGATCTCAAGAACGCCGGCGCCAATTGGGTCGACGAAGAGGTCGTCGTTGACCAAGGCCTCGTCACGAGCCGTAGCCCCGACGACATGACCGCTTTCAACCGTGAAACCATAAAACTGTTCGCGGACCTTCGAGGACGGTAAGCGCCAGTGTCCTGAAGCGGCTGTCATCCTGCCCCGGCCACACTGCGACCGATCTTACGGATTTCCGCAGTAGCGCCGGCGTCGTTCAGAGGTCGCACGCACGCTTCCTATAGTCAGCCTCTAGATGGCTTATGCCAATGCAGAGCTATGGCGTTCAGTCGCGCTCAGCCGGTCTGCAAACCCCAACGAATGGCAGGTTTTGGGCGCTCCGCAGTCCGGCTTGAATGACTGACCTGGGGTCGAAACCTGCCGCTGCGGTGTCATGCAAGATGCCAACAAGAACGGCGTTCATCCGGCCACCTCCACCAGCCCCACGCAAGCCCAGTCCCTGACACTTCGGCCAATTTTCATGGCGGAGTCGCTCCATGCTGTCGACCTATCTCAGTTACAACCTCATCGACCGTGACATGTCGCGCAGCATCGGGCGGGTTTCGGATGATGCGGTGGTGGCGCGCGAGGCGCAGTATTATCGCGAGACGATCGGCAAGATTTCCTCGGTTGAGGAGTTTCTCGACGATTACCGGGTCTACTCTTACGCGATGAAGGCCTACGGGCTGGAGGAGATGACCTATGCGCGCGCCTTCATGCAGCAGGTACTGGAAAGCGATCTCTCCGATGAGGATAGCTTTGCCAACAAGCTGGAGGACGAGCGCTATCGCACCTTTGCCCAGGCGTTTTCCTTTGCCGGCAATGCGGCGGCGCAGGTCAAGCCGGACATCCAGTCCGACCAGCAGACCGAGGATCTGATCGGGCTCTACGATGTGAGCGTGCAAAATGCCGGGCGTGTCTATGCGGCGGAGTTCGAGAACTACAAGGCGCGCATCGGCCAGATCACCAATGTCGACGAGTTCCTCGCAGACCAGCGGCTGGTCGAGGTGGCGCTTCAGGCCAATGTGATCGACACGCAGTACTATTCGGCGTCGTTTTTGCGCGACGTGCTGACGAGCGATCTGGATGATCCGACAAGTTTTGTGAACCGGCCTGAGAATTCGGATTATCTGTCGCTGGCACAGGCGTTCAATTTCCAGGCGGACGGGTCGCTTGCGGCAGGCGTTCCGGCGCAGGATGCCGAGCAGGTGCGCAAGATCACCGAGGACTATCTGTTCGACGTGCCCGACCGGATCGTGCCGCTCGCGGCGGAACTGATGACCGACTATTTCAACGAGAAGATCGCGACCGTTGCCAGCGTGGACGATCTGCTCGCCGATCCGCGTCTCGTCGATTATCTCTGGACGTCTTACGACCAGCCGGCTTCGCTGACGCGGCGCGCCGATATCCGTGCGGCGCTGACGAGCGATCTCTCCGATCCGACGAGTTTCGCCAACACGACGCAGAACGGTGCGCTGCGCGCGATGGCCGGGCTCTTTAACTTCGGTACAGACGGCCAGGCGACCGGGCCGGCGCAGACGGCCGAGCAGACGACGTCGCTCAACCGGACCTTTCTAGCCAATTACGACAATGCCGGCGAGCGGCGCGACGATACCCGCGAAAGCGTGTTCCGCGCGGCCATGGAGACAGTGGGAACGCTCGATGCGCTGATGCGCGACCCTTCACTCTACAATTACATGATGCAGGCCTATGGCCTTGATCCGGTGACGGAATCCAGGGACGCGGTTAAGCGCGCGCTGACCAGCGATCTGACCGATCCGAACAGCTTCGCCAACCAGCCCCGCAATGCGCGTTTCCGCGAAATAGCCTCGGCCTTCAACTTCGGCGCTGACGGGCTGCCGACGACGGCGCGTCGCGCGCAATCGGAATCGCAGTTCAATGCTTTCACCACCGACTATATGGAGCGCGCCGAAACGCTGGGGCTTACCAGCGACGAGGCGGCGGAGGAGATCCGGTATTATCGCGAGCAGATCGCGCAGGTCGGATCGATCGACGAGCTTTTGGCCGACGAGCGCGTGGTTTCGATTCTGCTGCAGAGCCAGGGCTACGATCCGGAGTTGATCGACGCGCGCACGCTGCGCGACGTGCTGCTCAGCGATGTCGAGGACCCGGAAAGCTTCGTCAACACGCAACCGGACCGGAGCCTGCGGTTGCTTGCGGCGAGCTTCAACTTCAATCCGGACGGGACGATCGCGCGCGAAGTGGCGGGCAACGTGCAGTCCGTGGCGGATATCATCCAGACCGAGGAGTTCTACCTGCGCCAGACGCTGGAAGAAGAGGCGGGGCTGGAGAACGAGGGCGTGCGGCTCGCGCTCTACTTCAAGCGCATGGCGGGCGAGATCAACAATGCCTTCGACATCTTGGCCGATCCGGCGCTGCAGCAGGTGGTGCGCATAGCGCTTGGTCTGCCCGAGGAGATCGCGCAGTCAGACATCGACGCGCAGGCGCGCATGATCGAGGACCGTCTGGATATCGCGACGCTGTCGGATCCGCGTGAACTGGACAAGTTCATCACGCAGTTCAGCGCGCTCTACGACATGGAGAATTCGAATTTCGCCGATCCGGCGCTGACGCTCTTTTCGGGTGATGCAGGCTCGGCGCTCGGTGCGGACATGCTGAGCAGCCTCGCCCAGGTCAGCCGGCGCGGCTTTTAGACGCCAGATTCAGCGAAACGGTCAGGCGTAAGCGGCGCGTAGCGCCTCTGCCTTCACGACGGCTTCACGGCCGTCGCGGGCGAGTGCATCGGCACCCATGCGTTCGGCCTGGGCCGGATCTCGCGAGAAGGCGGCGCCGCCGGCGAGAATGCCCACCCGGCCGTTGCGCGAGCGCGCACGAACCTTGCCGATATCGGCGCGGGTCGCGTCCACATGCTCCTCGAAACCGACGGACAGGCCGACGACCGCGTACCATTCCTGGCCGACCATGCGTACGAGCGGCGCGCCGCTTTCGACATCCGGACCGCCATCGACCTCCCAGCCCGCAAGGCGCAGGAATTCGGCGACGATCAGCAGCCCGAAAGCGTGCTGTTCGTTGCGCGCGGCGGCGAGCACGATGCGGCGGGAGGCATCCTGGTTGAGGGCGCCGTAGCAACTCTCGCTCGTCAGCTCATGGACAAGCGACTGCAGACGGGCCAGCCCCACCGTCACATCGATGAAGCTCAGTTCATCGCGCTCCCACATGAGGCCGAGACGGTGTGCCACCGGCGCGAGCAGGCCGAGATAGACCGTTTCGAGCTGCATGCCCTTGATGCGGCGGCTTTGCAGATACTCGACGCAGGCGGCCGTGTCGGCCTCGACCACGATATGCAGCAATTCGTTGACGTCGCGGGCCGAGGGCCTCGACATGTCGGTCGCGGTCTCATGCGGCTGACGCAGGGCTGCGCTTTCGGCAATGAGAAGGCGCGGTACGACCTGATTTTCGATCACTGATCTGAGGAATGTCCGGTCGGCAGTTGTCTGCTCCGATCCGCAATCGACATGTCCTACAATTGCATCCGTTGTGGAGCCAGCCTCCTGGGCGACAGATCCACGGCGGCTATGCCCCTCCGACATATGCTACCCCTTGGTATGTCACATCCTCCCGAAGGTGTGACAGTGGGATGCTATGCCTGTCTAATTCGGTTGACGACGGTGGAAATCGCTACCGATTATTGCCGATTATTTGAATATATCGCGTGATGCTAATTATTACGTGTGCGGCCTATTTGCGGCGCTGTACGCAATTGTGTTCAGCGCGAAGAGTTTAGCAGGCCTTGTTCAAGCATATGCTTTGGGCCGACAGACTAGAGCCGTGCACGATGCCAGCGCAGATGATCGTCCATGAAGGTGGAGATGAAGGCATAAGAGTGGTCGTAGCCCGGCTGCATGCGAAGCTGCAGTGGGATGTTCGCGGCCTTGCAGGCGGCTTCCAGGAGCCAGGGGCGGAGGCCATCTTGCAGAAATCCATCCGCATCGCCCTGGTCGACCAGAAACTCGCCGAAGCGCTGGCCGTCTTCGATGAGGGCCGTGGCATCGTAGCTGCGCCAGGCAGCCTGATCGGCGCCGAGATATTTCTCCAACGCGCCTTTCGACCAGTCGGCCGTGCTCGGCTGCACGATCGGCGCGAAGGCCGAGCATGATTTGAAGCGGTCTGCATTGCGCAGCGCCATGACCAGCGCGCCGTGTCCGCCCATGGAGTGGCCGAAGACTCCCTGACGGTCCATGTCGGCTGCGGGGAATTCGGCGGCGATGAGGGCCGTCAACTCGTCCAGTATGTAGCTGTACATCCGGTAATGCGCGGAATAGGGCGCCTCGGTCGCATCGACGTAAAAGCCTGCACCCTTGCCGAACTGCCAGTTGTCGGGCTCGTCGGCCACATCGTCGCCGCGCGGGCTCGTGTCCGGGCACACGATGATGAGGCCGAGTTCGGCGGCAAGCCGGCGATACTCGCCCTTGTCCATGACGTTTTGGTGGGTGCAGGTGAGGCCGGACAGGTACCAGAGCACCGGAGCCTTTGCGCCATCAGCCAGCGGCGGCACGAAGACGGCAAAGGTCATTTCGCACTTGGTCGCAGTGGAGGCGTGGGAATAGACGCCCTGGATGCCGCCATGGGCCTTGGTCTGCGAAACGGTTTTCATGGGCTGTTACCTCGAATGCTGTTGGCGGCTGGCGCGACCATATCATCTCGACCGATCGGACATAGCCCGACGAAGGAGCCGGTCGAGCGTTTCCAGAAAGGCGGAACGGTCGCGCTGGGAGAATGACGGATTGTAGCCCTTGATCGCACCCGATTCGCGCAGGTGCTGGCCGAGATCGCGCATCGCCGTGGCCATGCCGATCGTCGTATGGTCGAAGATGCGTCCCGTCGGGCCCGTGACATGGGCGCCGGCTTCCACGCAGCGCCCGGCAAGCGGCACGTCCGCGGTCACCACGATATCTCCGGGCCTGACGGTCTCCGCGATCCAGTCGTCGGCCGCATCGAAGCTTGCCGAAACTATGACGTTGACGATCATCGGGTCGCGCGAAGGCCGCAAGCCGGAATTGGCGACGAACACCGTCTTGACCCCGTGGCGCTCGGCGACCTTGAGGATCTCGGGCTTCACCGGGCACGCATCGGCGTCCACATAGATGATCGGGTTCTGATCGCCCATTTGCGCCAGCAAGTCCTTCGGTGCTTGGATCGCCGTCGGCGATCTCGGTTCGGCGCCTTGGGTATCCGGCGTTGGTGCTCGGTTCAAGCCTTGGCTTGATCCGGCTCATCATGGTAACAGCGGCGCCACGCATCTCAGTGGCCGTAGTCGGTCCGTTCAAAGAGGCAGAGGCGAAAGACGCGCATGGATCCCCGCGACAGAAAGATCGAAGCCGCACGCGCGGCGCTCGGCTATGTGGAAGACGGCATGCGTCTCGGCATCGGCACCGGATCGACGGCGGAGGAATTCGTGCGGCTTCTGGCCGAGAAGGTCGATGCCGGGCTTTCAATAAAAGGCGTGCCGACATCGGAGCGCACGGCACGGATTTGCATGGATCTCGGCGTGCCGCTCTTCTCGCTCGATGAGGAACCGGAGCTCGACCTGACGATCGACGGCGCCGACGAAGTCGACCATGCGCTGCGCCTGATTAAGGGTGGCGGCGGGGCGTTGCTGCGCGAGAAGATCGTCGCGGCTGCATCGAAGCGCATGATCGTCATCGCCGACGCATCGAAACTGGTCGACGCGCTCGGCGCCTATGCGCTGCCGATCGAGATCAACCCGTTCGGCATGGCTTCGACCCAGATCGCGGTGGAAAAGGCGGCTGCCAAGCTCGACCTGTCCGGAGGCCTCACGATCCGTCCCGGCAATGACGGCGCCTATGAAACCGACGGCGGCCACCACATTCTCGACGCATCATTTGGCCGTATTCCCGATCCAGAAGCGCTGTCCGCCGCGCTGCATGCCATCCCCGGGGTTGTCGAGCACGGTCTTTTCATAAATCTGGCCTCGGTGGCGATTATCGCCGGCGAAAACGGCGTTGAAACGCTGACGGCTGAGCAGGAACACAGGAGCTGATCCTCACATGGCAATCTCGAACGGTCTCTTTCGCGGTGCAGGTGCCGCCGCTCTCATCGCCTTGACCCTGGCGGGCGGTCCGGCGCTTTCCCAGGAACAGTTGAGCGACAGCCACAGGGCCGCCGCACGTGCTGCCATCGCCGCGCTCGGCGCCACCGACCAGTTCGACCAGATCCTGCCGGGTACGGCCGAACAGCTGAAGTCGGCGCTCATCCAGAGCACGCCGAACTTCGAATCGGAAATCTCCTCCACGATCGACGACGTGGCTGTCTCCCTCGCATCGCGCCGCGGCGACCTGGAGCGCGAGGCTGCCGAGATCTATGCGCGCAACTTCACGGAAGAAGAGCTGAACGCGATCACGGAGTTCTACACGTCGTCGGCCGGCCTCAAACTTCTGGAAAACGGCATCACCGTCACGCAGGAACTGATGCGTTCCGCTGAAATCTGGGCGACCGGCATCTCGCGCGATCTCGCCGTGGAGGCCGACGCCGCGCTCGAGCAGCGTCTCGGCGACCAGGCACCGACGGCGGAAGATGCCGGCATCGATCCCGAAACGGGCACGGTGGCCGATCCGGCTGCCCCCCCTGCACAATAGTCACAAGCAGCCCTAGATAAGACGTTCGAAGCCCGGCCAAGCGCCGGGCTTTCATTTCACCAGAACCGTCTCGGCGTCGGACACGCGGCGTCGTCAAGACCACGCGCAGGATCGATCCCATGGCTGAGTACGACTACGACCTTTTCGTCATCGGTGGTGGCTCGGGTGGTGTTCGGGCAGCGCGGGTGACAGGCGCGCTCGGTCGCAAGGTCGCCATCGCGGAGGAATACCGCTATGGCGGCACCTGCGTGATCCGCGGCTGCGTGCCGAAGAAGCTGTTCGTCTACGCGTCTCACTTCTCCGAAGCGTTCGAAGATGCCGCGGGATACGGCTGGACCGTCGGGGAATCGTCGTTCGACTGGCCGACGCTGATCGCCAACAAGGACCGCGAAATCGAACGCCTGGAAGGACTTTACCGCAAGGGTCTGACCAATGCGAATGTGACGCTCTTCGATAGCCGCGCCGTGCTCGTGGATGCCCATACGATCGAGCTCAAGGCGACGGGCGAGCGCGTCACGGCGGACAAGATCCTGATCGCCGTCGGTGGATTTGCCAATCCGCACGCGTCCCTGCCGGGGTACGAACTCTGCATCACCTCGAACGAGGCGTTCCACCTGGAGACGCTGCCGAAAGCGATCGTGATCGCCGGGGGCGGCTATATCGCTGTGGAGTTCGCCAACATCTTCCACGGGCTCGGCGTCGAAACGACGGTTATCTACCGCGGCAAGGAAATCCTCGGCCGCTTCGATGGCGACATGCGCCGGGGTCTTCACGAGGCCATGGAAAAGAAGGGCATTCGCATCCTTTGCCAGGACGTTTTCGCGAAGATCGAAAAGAGCGATGACGGCCGCCTTCTGGCACACACGAAAAACGGCGAAGTGCTCAAGGCCGACCAGGTGATGCTGGCGCTCGGGCGCGACCCGAATACCGAGCATCTCGGGCTCGAGGCGGCTGGCGTCGCAGTCGATCACAAGGGTGCGGTCACCGTCGACGACTATTCCCGCACCAATGTCGAGAATATCTACGCCGTCGGCGATGTGACCGACCGCGTGCAGCTGACGCCGGTCGCCATTCATGAGGCCATGTGCTTCGTGGAAACCGCCTTTAAGAACAATCCGACGAAGCCGGATCATCAACTGATCGCAACGGCGGTTTTCTCCCAACCCGAGATCGGCACGATCGGGCTGTCGGAAGAGGATGCGAGCAAGGATTTCGAAGAACTGGAAATCTATCGCGCTGAATTCAGGCCGATGAAGCACGTGCTCGCCGGGCGGGATGAGCGGACGATCATGAAAATCGTGGTCAATGCGCTCGACCGGAAGGTGCTGGGCGTCCACATTCTCGGGCCGGAAGCGGGTGAAATGGCCCAGCTTCTCGGTATCGCGCTGAAGACCGGTGCGACCAAGGACGATTTCGATCGCACCATGGCCGTGCACCCGACGGCAGCGGAGGAACTGGTCACGATGTACAACCCGACCTATCGGATCAAGGGCGGCGAGCGGGTCTAGATCTCGCTTCGTCAGTTCTGAATATTTTAATGTCCTATTTTTGGACAATCTAAAATACGTCCGATTGCGTCAAGATCATCGTAAAATCCGGGTCGTTATGCTCGCCGCTTCGGCATGAAGCTGGGGGTGCGTGATGGCAGCGCGGGATTTCGTCAAAGACAAATCTGGTCAGTTCGGCATTCTCTTCGGCCTTCTGCTTGTGCCGATGGCCGGCGCGGCGGGCCTTGCGGTGGACTACACCAAAGCATCGAACGTGCACGTTCAGATGAAGAACGAGGTCGACAAGATCGCGCTCGCCATCGCCGCCGGCGGCGTCAACACCGCTGACACGGCTTTGCTCAATGGCTTCAAGGCGAACCTGACGAACGCCTTTTCCTTCAATGGCGATCTTGCAAATATCAACCTTTCCGGTGAGTGGGTCTCGCTCAGCGATTTTCAGGTCACGGCGACGCTCGACATGCGGACATCGATCGGGAGCGTGCTGAACAACGGGCCGCTCAACATCGGCGTCACGAGTACCGCGCGCTACAAGGGCGCGGCCTACCGCTACCAGGCATCCAAGGTGACACAGCTTGATCCGGAAGCCTGGGACTACAACCGAATTTCGGTCTACTGCTTCGATGCGCGCAAGGCGGCAGCCGTGAACAGCAACGCCGGCGGCGGCAATGGCGGAACGGGCGGTTCGTCCTCTGGAGGGAGCGGCGATACCGCGCCGGGCCGATCGCAGATGACGCAGATCGCCGACAACAATGGCGGCAAATATACTTATACGATGCCGAAATGTGCGGCGGGCGAAGCGCTGAGTCTGAAGCTCTGGAATGTGCGCGAAGCGAAATACTACAAGGAAAATCCCGAAAAATCGCGTCGCGCGAAATACACCTATTACACCGACACCGTCATCGACGGCGGCGTCGAGAGCTACGACCTGGATGGTCTGCGCCTGGTCGAGACGGTGTTGTGCAACACGCTGGCGGAATGCACGCCGCGCAGCAAGGGTGGGATCATACCCGAGGGTAAGAACCGCAATCCGCAGGTTTCCACCAAGGCCTGCGCGCCCGGCAAGTTCCGCTATTACGGTTTCGAGGACCGGCCCCCCGAAAATGGCGGCAGCGACCGCGACTATGACGATATCCGCGTGATCATCGAATGTCCCGTCGAGGAACTGGTCGGGCCAGAGACGGTGCGGCTCGTCCGATAGAGGCCTCGGATCCGGCGGCTCGGGTTGAGCTGCAGTCCTTGGCATGGCATGAGCGCCCCGCAAACTTCGAACAGGAGCGGGGCAACATGCAGGATTGTCCGGCCGACGACGGGACGCTTTCGCGTCTGGCCGCGGAGGGCGCGCTGGTCGCCTATTTCGGCTACGGGTCTCTCGTCAATCGCGAGACGCTGCGCACGCATATCGTCGGCGCGCTGCCCGCGCGCGTTTCGGGCTGGCGGCGGGAATGGCAGCCCCGGCCCGACGCCGGGCTTGCGGCCGATCGCGCCGTGCATGCGTCGCTGCTGACAGTGCGGCCCGCGCGAGGCAACGAGATCGACGGGCTCCTGGTGTTCGACCATGTGGACAATCTCGCGGCGGTCGATCTGCGCGAGAACGACTATCAGCGCCGGCACGTGCCGCTCGGAGCGTTGAGTGTTCTCGGGGAGAGGGTACCTGACGGGTGCCCGGTCTACATCTACGAAGCCGATCCGCCGGAGGAGAGCGCGGACGAATGTCCGATCCTGCAATCTTACCTGGATGCGGTGCTGAAGGGCTTCCTGCGCGAGCACGGGCTCGAAGGGCTGCAACATTTCATTCTCGGAACGGCGCATTTCGACACGCCGATCCTCGCCGACCGGGATTGGCCGATCTATCCCCGTGCCGTCAGTCTTTCGGCCGAAGACCGAACGCTCTTCGATCGTCTCTTGCAAGAAAATGGCGCCCGCTACGTCGCTTGACGTCTATTCGTTGCGCGGTCTTTGCTTGCGGGACGCTTTGGGTTTATAAGCCCGGCTTCGAACGGCGGGCAGGGCATGTCCGTCGTCAGGGAAGAGCCTACAGGTGAGCGTTATGGCACAGACATGGAACCCCACAAGCTGGCGCGACAAGCCGATCCAGCAGGTCCCCTCCTATCCGGATATGGAGGCGCTGAAGACCGCAGAAGCGCGTCTGGCCAGCTTTCCGCCGCTCGTTTTTGCCGGTGAGGCCCGCAAGCTGAAAACGTCGCTTGCCCGAGTGGCCGAGGGCGAGGGCTTCTTGCTCCAGGGCGGCGATTGCGCCGAAAGCTTCGCCGAGCATGGCGCGGACAACATCCGCGACTTCTTCCGCGTGTTCCTGCAGATGGCCGTCGTCCTGACGTTCGGAGCGCAGCAGCCGGTGGTCAAGGTCGGTCGCATTGCCGGCCAGTTCGCCAAGCCGCGCTCGTCCGACAACGAGACCAAGGACGGCGTAACCCTGCCTTCCTACCGCGGTGACATCATCAACGGCATCGAGTTCGACGAAGCGTCGCGCATTCCGAGCCCGGAGCGCCAGATCATGGCGTACCGGCAGTCGGCGGCCACGCTGAACCTGCTGCGCGCCTTCGCACAGGGCGGCTATGCCAATCTCGACAACGTCCACCAGTGGATGCTCGGCTTCGTCAAGGACAGCCCGCAGGCGGAGCGCTACCGCAAGCTCGCCGACCGCATTTCCGAGACGATGGATTTCATGAAGGCGATCGGAATCGATTCCGAGAGCAACCGGTCGCTCAACGAAACCGATTTCTTCACGAGCCACGAAGCGCTGCTGCTTGGCTATGAAGAGGCGATGACGCGCGTCGATTCCACCTCGGGCGACTGGTATGCCACCTCCGGTCACATGATCTGGATCGGCGACCGCACGCGCCAGGCGGACCACGCCCATATCGAGTTCTGCCGCGGCATCAAGAACCCGATCGGCCTGAAATGCGGTCCGAGCCTGCAGCCGGATGACCTGCTCAAGCTGATCGACATCCTCAATCCGGGCAACGAAGCCGGGCGGCTGACGCTGATCGCACGCTTCGGTCACGACAAGGTCGCCGAGCACCTGCCGAAGCTGATCCGCGCCGTCGAGCGCGAAGGCAAGAAGGTCGTCTGGTCCTGCGATCCGATGCACGGCAACACGATCACGCTGAACAGCTACAAGACGCGGCCGTTCGAGCGGATCCTGTCGGAGGTCGAGAGCTTCTTCCAGATCCACCGGGCCGAAGGCTCGCATCCAGGCGGCATCCACATCGAGATGACCGGCAAGAACGTGACCGAGTGCACCGGAGGCGCGCGTGCGGTTTCGGCCGACGATCTCTCGGACCGCTACCACACGCACTGTGATCCGCGGCTCAACGCCGACCAGGCGCTGGAACTCGCCTTCCTCGTTGCCGAACTGCTCAAGGGCGGCCGCGACGACCAGGCACGCAAAGTCGCCGTCAACGCCTGAGCGTTATGGTCCAGATACGGGCCGTCGATCTACCGTCATACGAAAAGGCCGCTCCGACCTACCGTCGAGCGGCCTTTTCTGTATTCGTCGTGTCGTCGGTAAAAAGCGCTAGGCTGCAGCGGCCTCGGCGGCGACCTGGCGGATGGCGTCGGCAAGCGTCGCGGCGGGCTGGGCGCCGCTGACGGCGTATTTGTTGTTCAGGATGAAGCAGGGTACGCCTTGGACGCCCATGCGGCCGGCGTTTTCGATCTCGGCGGAAACGGTGGCGCGATCGAGATCGCCGGCGAGCTTGGTTGCAACGACGGCGCGATCGAGGCCTGCTTCCTCGGCGCAATCGAGCAAGGTTTGATCGTCGCCGATGTCTGCTCCTTCGGTGAAATACTTCCGGAACAGGCTTTCGACGACGCGATCCTGCGCGACGCGACCGTGTTCGCCGGCCCAGCGGATCAGGCGATGCGCATCGAGCGTGTTGGCCGACACCGGAATTGCCTCGAAGTCGAAGGGAATCGCTTCCTCGCGGCCTGCTTCGCGCACGCGCTCGTAAATGGCCGCGGCGCGCTCGGGGCCGCCGAACTTCTCTTCGAGATAGCGCGCCCGGTCCTTGCCTTCCTTGGGCAATGTCGGATCGAGCTGGTAGGGGCGCCAGTTGATCTCGACGGCGACATCGCCATCGAGCGCCTCGACTGCGCCTTCCAGACGGCGCTTGCCGATATAGCACCAGGGACACATGACGTCGGAGATCACATCGATGCGGATTGTTTTCATGGTGTGATCCTCTCTTTCAAAGCACTTGTTGCGTGTGGCGCCTATTCGCCGGCCACGCGGCCATCCCACCAGGTGGGAAGCGTATAGCCATATATGGGTGTCGTTTCTGGCCGTTCGATATGGGCCCAGCGCGCAACCCATTGTTCTTCGACATGGTAGAGCGGCACCATGTACCAGCCCGACAGCAGCACGCGATCGAAGGCGCGGACCGCGGCGGTGAATTCGTCGTCGCTGCGGGCGTTGAGCATGGCGTCGATCATCGCGTCGATCGCGGGATCGGCGGCACCTGCGAAGTTGAAGGTGCCTTGCGGATCGCGCGAGCTCGAGTGCCAGCGCCAGTTCTGCTCGGCGCCTGGAGACAGGGTCGAGGGGTAGGACTTGACGATCATGTCGTAGTCGTAGGCGAGGCTTCGCTGCTGGTACTGCGCGTCGTCGACGGTGCGGATGCGCATGGCGATGCCGAGCGAGGTGAGGGTGCGCTGATAGGCGAGTGCGAGTTTTTCCTGGCCTTCGTTCTGCGTCATCACTTCGAAGGCAAGCTGACGTCCGTTTTCGTCGACCATGCGTCCGCCTTCGATGCGGTAGCCGGCCTCGCGCAGCAGATCGTAGGCGGCGCGCTGGCTTTCGCGGTCGCGGCCGGCGCCGCTGGTCTGCGGCATGCGGAAGCTGCCATCCATGATCTCCGGCATCACCGCATCGGGGAACGGTGCGAGCAACTCTTTCTCGATCGCATTGGCAGGCGTTTCGAGGCTCGAGAAGTCAGAACCCTGCCAGTAGCTTTGCGTGCGCGTGTAGGCACCGTCGAAGAGCGTGCGGTTCGCCCATTCGAAATCGAACAGCATGGCCAGCGCCTGGCGCACCTGCCGGTCGGCGAAGATGTCGCGACGCGTGTTGAAGACGAAGCCCAGCATGCCGGACGGAAGTTGCGGGCGGAACTCATCCTTGACGATGCGGCCGTCCTCGACGGCGGGAATGTTGTAGGACCGTGCCCAGGCGGTGGGGCTGCCCTCGGGAAACACGTCGAAGAGGCCGCGCTTGAACGCCTCGAACTGGGAGCTTGCCGAAAGGAAATACTCCACCGTCACGGTGTCGAAATTGTCCTGGCCGCGTTTGACCGGCAGGTCACGGGCCCAGTATTCCGGGTCGCGTTCGAAGGTGATGCTCTGGCCCGGTTCGACCTCGGAGATGAGGTAAGGTCCGGAGCCGATTGGGGGCTTCAGGGAGGATCGATCGAATGTTTCGGGATCGATCGCATGCTTCGGCAGGATCGGGCTCATCGCGATCAGCAGTGGCAATTCGCGGCTCGCATCCTCCCCAAAGGTGAAGCGCACACCGCGCTCTCCGACCTTCTCGAGCTTTTCGACGAAGTTCAGCCGGGTGGAATAGGGCGGCCGGCCCTTCTCGGTCAGCAGTTCGAAGGAGAATATCACGTCTTCCGGCTTGACCGGCTCGCCATCGGAAAAGCGCGCCTCCGGATGGATCTGGAACTCGATGAAGCTGCGTTCTTCATCCCATTCGGCGGTCTCGGCGATCAGGCCGTAGAGCGTGAACGGCTCGTCGCGGCTTCGAAACATCAGCGATTCGTAGACGAGGTTGCCGTATTCCTGGTCGATGACGCCACGAGCGGTGGTGCGCATGGATTGCAGGATGAAGGGATTGAGGCTGTCGAACGTGCCGACCACGCCGTAGGCGATGCGTCCGCCCTTGGGGGCATCGGGATCGACATAGGGCAGGTGCTCGAAATCCGGGCCGAGGGCCGGTTCGCCATGCATGGCGATGGCGTGGACCGGCTCGGCGAAGGCGGGCGACAGAAGTGCCGGCAGGAAGGCGGCGGCAATGGCGAGCGCCACGGTCGGAGAAAAGCGACCCATGAATGAAACTCCGGCGGCGTATCGAGACTGAGATGATTCGCGAAAGCCTAACACGAACGTGGTGGCTGTCGCATGGCGGGCTGGCTCGGCGCGTATGGGAACGATTACATTCGCCGGCTCGAAGTTCGTCCATTCGAATTCCCCAAACGGGTTCTAGTGGATATTCTCGGCGATCGGGTGTATCGAGGCGTTGCCGCGTCGTTGGGGTAGGCCTGCAAGCCATTGTAATGCCGTATTTGGCCAACAGGACGGGCAATATCCGGGGGGCGTGCGAGACGGGATTCGTCGTCGCGGGGCCAGATCGAACACACTCTTGAAGAGACGATTGAGGAGACGATGAAGCCAATGAGCGTCATTAACGCGATCAGCACCAAGTCGGCCGCCGCCGGCAGCGCCGTCTTTGCTGCGGCCATGGGTTTCGCCGTGATGGCTTCGCCGGCCATGGCACAGGAACAGGCAGCCGGGCAGGCGCCGCAGGGCTGGTACAAGGCCTGCACGCAGCAGGCTGAGAACGACGTCTGCGTCGTCCAGCACATCGTCGCTGCCGGCAACGGCCAGCTTTTGACGGCAGTCGGCCTGATCTCGGTCGAGGGCCAGGTCAACCAGCGCGTGATGCAGGTTTCGGTGCCTTCGGCACGCCTCGTCCAGCCGGGTATCAACATGCAGATCGATGGTGGCCAGGCCACGAAGCTCGATTTCGCCGTTTGCATGCCCGACAAGTGCGTGGCCGAAGTGCCGCTGAGCGAAGCCATGGTCGCCGAGTTCAAGCGTGGCGGTGAAGTCGTCTTCACGTCCGTCAACTTCCAGCGCGCGCCGAACCCGATCAGCATCTCGCTGTCGGGCTTTACCCAGGCGTTCGATGGCGAAGCCATGGCGCAGTCGGAACTGGAAGAGCGCCAGCGCGTCCTCCAGGAAGAAATGCAGCGCAAGGCAGCCGAAGCACGCCAGCGCCTCGAGGAAGCCCAGGAAGCCGCCAAGTCGAACTGATCGGCGCGGTTTTCAGCGATTCAAATACGAAAGGCCCGGGCCGCATCTGCGACCCGGGCCTTTCGATTCGGCAATGATGAATTTCAGTGCCCGATCGGGCCGCGTGGACGATAGGTGCCGTCCTTGGGGCCTTCGAACACTTCCTGGACCTGCGGGTGGCGCACTGGCTGGGCGCTGTCATCTGGCACGAGGTTTTGTTCCGAAACATAAGCGATATATGATGTTTCGGCGTTCTCGGCGAAGAGGTGGTAGAAGGGCTGGTCCTTTCGGGGACGCACTTCTGCCGGAATGGCGTTCCACCACTCCTCGGTATTGGAAAATGTCGGGTCCACATCGAAGATCACGCCGCGAAACGGGTAGACCCGGTGTCGCACGATCTGGCCGATATGAAATTTCGCCTGTCGTTCCTGCATCGTTTTCACGTCCATTTCTGACAGCTTAAATGGGCGGCAGGCAGGGCGATGGCAAGTGGTGCGACTTGACGCACGCGTGCACCGCCGCCTAGTCAGATATTTCCTGTCACGTGGCGATCCCCCTCCATGGCCGAAGTCTTCGCACTCGTCCTGCCCTTCTTTGGCATGATCCTGATCGGCTATATCGCGGCGCGCATCGTGCGCCTGCCGGAGGAGGCGCTTGGCTGGTTCAACGTCTTCATCATCTATGTCGCGTTGCCGGCGCTCTTCTTTCGGCTTCTGGCCGACACGCCGATCGAGGACCTTGCCCGGTTCGATTTCATCGCAGTCAACATAGCCGTCACCTTCACGATCTTTTTGGCCGTGTTCTTCGTGAGCCGGCGGCTGCGTGGGGCACCGATCGAGGATGCGACCATCCAGGGTCTGGCGGGCGCCTATGGCAATATTGGCTATATGGGGCCGGCGCTGGCGATCCTCGCCTTCGGCGAACGCGCCGCGGTGCCTGTGGCGCTCATCGTCTGCTTCGAGAACATCCTTCACTTTTCGGTCACGCCGATGCTGATGGCTGCAGGACGAGGCCGGGACCGGCGGCCGGTGCAGCTGGTTCTCACGATCGCGAAGCGGATCGCCTTCCACCCGTTCATAATATCCATGGTCCTTGGAATTGCAGTCGCCGCTTCAGGCTTGGCGCTGCCGGGCTCAGTCTCGCGCCTCGTCGAGTATCTCTCGCAGGCAGCGGCGCCCTCGGCGCTGTTCGTCATGGGCGTGACGCTGGCGCTGCGGCCGCTGAAGCAACGGCCGGTGGAGCTGGGCTACATCGTGCCGGTGAAACTGATCGTGCATCCGATCGCCATGTATGTCGCGCTATCGGTAGCTGGCGATTTTCCTGCGATCTGGGTGTTCACGGCCGTGCTGATGGCGGCGTTGCCGACGGCGACGAATGTCTTCGTGCTGGCGCAGCAATACGGGGTGTGGATCGAACGGGCGTCGGCGACCGTGCTGATCACCACGGCCGGGTCGGTCGTGACCGTGTCAGCGCTGCTGCTCGCGATCACTTCCGGCGCGCTTCCGCCGGATCTGTTCCCTTAAGCGACCACCAAAACCGGTGAGCGCGCTGCCGGGCTTCATGCCTTCCTTCAGCGCCAACTGCCTTACGGGACCGGTGCCGGCAAGCAGCGTGAGGCCCGCCGCGCGAGCGAACTGCACGGGCAGGAAACCATTGAGCAGCGATCGGTTGAGAAGATCGACCGCCTGGGTGCGGCTGACGATATCGGGCCGGCGAGCGCGGTCGAACTTTGTAATCGCGGCCTCGACGCTCGCCCGATCCTCCAGATAGGCCGGAAGATTGCGAAGTTCCGACACGTCACGCATTCCGAGATTGAGGCCCTGCGCGCCGATCGGCGGGAAGAGGTGGGCGGCTTCGCCGACGAGTGCGATGGCGCCGCGGCCGAAGCTTTCCGCGACCATGCCGGAAAGCGGGAAACGCTGAAGCTGGCTCTCGACCGTGACGGCCCCCAGGATCGACTGCAGCCGATCCTCGATCTCGCGGTTCAGCGCATCCGGCGAGAGGGCGAGGATACGCTCGGCGTGGTCGGGTTTGACGACCCAGACGAGACTCGAGCGGTCGCCGGGGAGCGGCACCTGCGTGAACGGACCTTCCTCGGTGTGAAACTCGGTCGAGACATCGCGGTGGGGCAGGCGATGGGCAAAGGTGAGCACGATCGCCGACTGGGGATAGGACCAGATGCGGGTCTTGATGCCGGCAGCTTCGCGCGCCACGGAATTGCGGCCATCGGCGGCGATGATCAGCCGGCCCTCGACCTCCGTGCCATCGGCAAGCGTGACCACGGGTGCTGCGGCTTCCGGCGCGACGGATCGTGCCGGCTGGTCGAAGCGGGTGATGGCCGGCGTTTCGGCGATCCGTTCGTCAAGCGCGGCGAGAAGATCGGCATTCGCGACGTTATGACCGAAGGAGTCCTCGTCGATCTCTGAGGAATTGAAGGAGACGGTCGGCGCGCGCAGCAGCCTGCGGCTCGCATCGGCGATCCTCATGGTGCGCAGCGGCGCGGTTTTGCCATCGAGGCGCGGCCAGACGCCGAGCTCTTCCAGAAGCGCGATCGACGGCATGAGCAGAGCGGTGGTGCGCCCATCCTTGACGGGTGATTTCGGTGCGACGAAGCCGACCGAGCGGCCGCCATGGGCAAGCAAAAGAGCCGCGGCGCAGCCGGCGAGGCCTCCACCGATCACGACCGCATCGAATGTCTTCGTCATGGCATCACGCTCCAGCTTCCCGATGCATCAGCTTTCCCGTTGAAATGGGGTCGTTGGTCCCGGCCGCAATGGGCAAGGATCAAAAGCCGCAGCGGCAACATAATTGTGTATGTTGTCAACGGGTTCTAGCCATAAACGCACGCTTGCCGCAATTGTCTTCACGCGTCGGTGATCGTCGGCGTTGCCTGTCCGCTCTTGCTTGGATAGCCTCATCGCATGACACTTCTGCGCCGCATCGGCACCAAACTCTATAGCTATCGACGGCTGCCTTATGCCGAGATTCGCGCCTTTTCGGTGCATATCCTCACGGCATCCGGTGCCTATCTGGCATTCCTTGCAGTCGTTGCAGCGGCGGAACTGCGCTTCGTCGACATGTTCTGGTGGCTCGGCTTCGCCTTGCTCGTCGATGGGATCGATGGACCGATCGCGCGCCGGCTGAACGTCAAGGAAGTGTTGCCGGGCTGGTCTGGCGAACAGCTCGACAACGTGATCGATTACGTCACCTATGTGCTGATACCGGCTTTTGCGCTCTATCAGAGCGGGATGATCGGCGAGATCATGTCCTTCGTCTGCGCCGCGCTGATCGTGATTTCGAGCGCGATCTACTACGCCAATATGGGCATGAAGACGTCCGAGAACTTCTTCTCCGGCTTTCCGGTCGTCTGGAACATGCTGGTGTTCACGCTTTTCGCCATCGAGGCGAGCGAATGGACGGCGATGATCGTCGTCTTCGTTGCGGTGATCCTGACCTTTTTGCCGATCTATTTCCTGCATCCCGTGCGCGTCATCCGATTGCGGGCGCTCAACCTTCCGATCTTCCTGATTTGGTGCGTCCTGTCCGGTTGGGCCCTGCTCCTGCATTTCGACAGCCCGCTTTGGCTGCAATGGGCGGTGAGCCTCAGCGCGCTCTACCTCTCGGTGATTGGCGGGATCATGCAATGGTTTCCCAAGCTCGGCGCACGCACTGCCTGAGCAATCCCGACAGCTTACGAGGAGAATAGAATGACCAAGGCGATTGTGGTTCATGCGCATGGCGGGCCGGATGCCCTGGTTTATGACGACGTGACGGTCGGCACGCCCGGCAAGGGCGAGGCGCTGATCCGCCAAACCGCCATCGGGCTTAATTTCATCGACGTCTATTTCCGCACCGGCCTGTATCCGGCTCCGAACGGCCTGCCCGTGATTCCCGGCGGCGAGGGCGCCGGTGAAGTCTTGGCGCTGGGTGAAGGCGTGGACCACTTGAAGGCCGGCGATCGCGTCGCCTATGTCAGCACCGTTGGCGCTTATGCCGAGGAGAGGCTCATTGCGGCCGACAAATTGGTGAAGGTGCCGGACACGATCGATCTGGAGACGGCCGCCGCCATGATGCTGAAGGGCATGACGGTCGAATATCTGTTCTGCCGGACGCACGAACTGAAGGCCGGCGAAACGATCCTCTTCCACGCGGCAGCCGGCGGCGTCGGCCTTATTGCCGGCCAATGGGCACGGTCGATCGGTGCCACCATCATCGGCACCGTCAGTTCGCCGGCGAAAGCCGAGCTCGCGCGCGCTGCCGGTTACGACCACGTGATCGACTATTCGAGCGAGGATTTCGTCGCCCGTGTGAAGGAGATCACCGGTGGACGCGGCTGCGACGTCGTCTATGATTCCGTCGGCAAGGACACGTTCCCGAATTCGCTGGACTGCCTGAGACCGCGTGGCCTCTTCGTCAGCTTCGGCCAGTCGTCCGGGCCGATCGAAGGGTTCGACGTCGGGCTCCTGTCGCGAAAGGGTTCGCTCTACATGACGCGACCGACGCTGTTCACTTACAACGCAATGCGCCCCGACCTCGAGGCATCTGCAAAGGCATTGTTCGACATGGTTGCCAGCGGCAAGGTGAAGATCGACGTGAACCAGCGCTACAAGCTGGCCGATGCCGCGCAGGCACATCGTGATCTCGAAGCACGGAAAACAACGGGTACGACGCTGCTGATCCCTTGAAATCGCCGGTGGAATGGTGAAGCATTGTGCAGTTGCGTTCATTGCACAATCGGTGGCCTAGTGAGGCCATCGTGGTGCTGTCAGGATCATAAGCGTGCAGGCAAGCGATAATCGATCTTCAGCGCCATTGCTGGCGCTTGCCGGCCTGACGAAGATTTTCGGCACGCTCAAGGCCTGCGACGCCATCAGTCTCGAGATCGCGCCCGGCGAAATCCATGCGCTTCTCGGCGAGAACGGCGCGGGCAAGTCGACGCTCGTCAAGATGCTGTTCGGCGTGCTTGCGCCGGATGCAGGCCAGATCGTCTGGAAGGGCGAGCCTGTGTCGATCGGCAGCCCCTTCCAGGCGCGCCATCTCGGCATCGGCATGGTGTTCCAGCACTTCTCGCTGTTCGAGGCCCTTACGGTCGCCGAAAACATCGCGCTATCTCTGGATGACAGCGTGCCGATCGGCGAGATCGCCGAGCAGGCACGGGCGTTGTCGGAGGGCTACGGCCTGCCGCTCGATCCCAACGCGCTGGTCGCCGATCTTTCGGTGGGCGAGCGGCAACGTATCGAGATCGTGCGCACCCTTCTGCAGGACCCGCAGCTGATCATCTTGGACGAGCCGACATCGGTGCTGACGCCGCAGGAGGCCGACCGGCTCTTCGAGACGCTGGAGCAGCTGCGCAGCGAAGGCCGCTCGATCCTCTATATCAGCCACCGGCTGGAAGAGGTGCGGCGCATCTGCGACCGCGCGACCGTTCTGCGCCACGGCAAGGTCGTCGGCGCCTGCGATCCCCGCCAGGAGACGGTCGCCTCGCTTGCACGGATGATGGTCGGCGGCGATGTGGCCGATGTCACGATCGGATCGAATGCGGGCGATGGCCGGGTTCTGGTCGAAACGAGGCAGCTCAGCCTTCCGGCGCGCACGCCGTTCGCGGTGTCACTGAGGGACATCGATCTCACCGTGAAAAGCGGCGAAGTTGTTGCCATCGCAGGCGTTGCGGGTAACGGCCAAAGCGAGCTGTTCGATGCGCTGTCGGGCGAGGTGACGACCAACCGCGCCGATTCCGTGCGGCTCGTCGGTCAGGATGTCGGCCGCAAGGGCATCACGGAGCGGCGCCTGCTTGGTTGCGGCTTCGTGCCGGAAGAGCGCCATGGACACGGCGCCGTCTCGCAGATGAAGCTTTCGGACAACATGGTGCTGGCGCGCCATGCCTCGGATGCGAAGACCTTTCTCGGCGGCGGACTCGGCCTGTTGAAGCGGGATGCCGTCTGGGCCGCGACCGAGCGGGTGATCAAGGCGATGGATGTGCGCAAATCCGGCGTCGATCCGCATGCTTCCGCGCTTTCGGGCGGCAATCTGCAGAAATTCATCATGGGGCGGGAGCTCGACCGCGATCTCTCGGTGCTGGTCGTCAATCAGCCGACCTGGGGCGTGGATGCCGGCGCCGCAAGCCGCATCCGCCAGGCGATCGTCGATCTGGCCAAATCCGGTGCCGCGGTGGTGGTCATCAGCCAGGACCTCGACGAGGTTTTCGAGATCGCGCATTCGATCGCCGTCATCCATCACGGACGGCTGAGCGCGTCCGAGCCGGCCCGGACATTGACGCGCGAGCGGATCGGGTTGCTGATGGGAGGAGCGGCGCCTGAGGCCGACCCCGAGGGCAATACGGTGCCGGAGGCTGCCCATGCGCATTGAACTGGAAAAGCGTCCAGAGCGATCCAAGCTCTTTTCGATCCTCTCGCCTTTCATCGCGCTCGTCCTGACGCTGATCGTCGGGGCGATCCTGTTTCTGGCGCTCGGCAAGAACCCGGCCGAGGCGATGTTCTATTTCTTCATCGATCCGCTGCTTGTCGGCTGGTCGCTGCATGAGCTGGCCATCAAGGCGACGCCGCTCATTCTGATCGCGGTCGGGCTTTCGGTCTGTTTTCGCTCCAACAACTGGAATATCGGCGCCGAAGGCCAGTTCGTGATGGGCGCCATCGCCGGCTCAGTCATTCCGGTGATGTTCCATGGCTGGGAATCCCCGCTCGTGCTGCCGCTGATGATGATCTCGGGTGCGATCGGCGGTGCGCTCTACGCTGCGATCCCGGCGCTTCTCAAAGCCAAGTTCAACACCAATGAAATCCTGACGAGTCTGATGCTGGTCTACGTGGCGCAGCTCTTTCTCGACTGGCTGGTGCGCGGGCCGTGGCGCAACCCTGAAGGCTTCAACTTTCCCGAGACGCGGAATTTCAATGCCTCAGCGATCCTGCCGGAAATCCTCGATGGCGGGCGTGCGCATTGGGGCCTCATCTTCGCCATCGTCGCGGCACTTGCGACCTGGTTCATGATGCGCAGCACGCTCAAGGGCTTCGAGATTTCGGTGCTGGGCCAGTCGGCTCGGGCAGGGCGATTTGCCGGCTTTTCGGCGACCAAGATGGTGTTCTTCGCCTTCCTCTTTTCCGGTGCCATGGCAGGGCTTGCGGGCATTGCGGAAGTCTCTGGCGCTATAGGGCAGCTGCGGCCGGTGATTTCGCCGGGCTACGGCTTCACGGCGATCATCGTCGCCTTTCTCGGTCGCTTGAACCCGCTCGGCATCGTTGCCGCGGGTCTCGTTCTCGCGCTCACCTATCTCGGTGGCGAGGCGGCGCAGATCTCGATCGGGGTCTCGGACAAGGTCGCGCGGCTCTTCCAGGGCGCACTTCTGTTCTTTGTGCTCGCTTGCGACACGCTGATCCACTACCGCATCCGCCTGCGCTCTACCGCCAAGGTGACGAGCGTGGCGGCACCGCACCAGACACCGGCACCGGTGGAGGCACGCTGATGGGTTTCTTCGAAGCCGTTCTGATTTCGGTGATGACGGCCGCAACGCCGCTGGTGCTCGCTGCCATCGGCGAGCTGGTCGTCGAGCGCTCCGGCGTCCTCAATCTCGGTGTCGAAGGCATGATGATCATGGGCGCGGTCTGCGCCTTTGCCGGCGCGCAGATCTCCGGGTCCGCGCTGGTCGGCGTCGTCTGCGGCATGATCGCCGGCGGGGCGTTCTCGCTGCTCTTCGGTTTCCTGACGCTGACCCTCGTCGCCAATCAGGTGGCCACCGGCCTGGCGTTGACGATCCTCGGACTTGGGCTGTCCGGGATGATCGGCGAAAGCTTCATAGGACTTCCGGGCGTTCGCCTTCCGGTTCTCGATATTCCGGTTCTGACCGACATTCCCGTGATCGGCCGGATCCTGTTCGGGCAGGATCTGCTTTTCTACGCCTCGATCGGCTTGGTCATCGGTGTCGCCTGGTTCCTGTTCAGGACGCGCGCCGGCTTGCGGCTGCGCGCGATCGGCGACAACCACGGCTCGGCCCATGCGCTCGGCGTATCGGTCATCCGCGTGCGCTATCTAGCGGTGCTGTTCGGGGGTGTCTGCTCCGGTCTTGCCGGGGCGCATCTGTCGCTCGTCTATACGCCGCAATGGGTGGAGAACATGTCGGCCGGGCGCGGCTGGATCGCGCTGGCGCTCGTTGTCTTCGCTTCCTGGCGGCCGCTTCGACTTCTTGCCGGTGCCTATCTCTTCGGCGCCGTTTCCATCGGCGGACTGCATGCCCAGGCGCTCGGCGTCGGCATTCCCTCGCAGTTCGTGTCGATGCTTCCCTATCTCGCGACGATCGTCGTTCTCGTTTTGATTTCGATGGATCGCCGCCTGACGCTCATCAACCGTCCCGCCTCGCTTGCCCAGCCCTTCGTTCCAGAACGGTAGGGAGGACCGAGCGATGCCAGAAAGAAGGACGGATCGGGATTTCAGTTCAACCTCCAAACAAACAAGGGCAAAAACCATGAAACGTACTCTTCTCGCTCTCGCCGCTTCGGCCAGCGCGATCATGCTCGCCGGCCCTGCCGCCGCGCAGATGGACCAGGTCAAGGCCTGCTTCATCTATGTCGGCCCCGTCGGTGACTTCGGCTGGTCCTACCAGCACGACCAGGGCCGTCTCTTTGCGGAAGAGCATTTCGGCGACCGCCTGGAAACGGCGTTCCTCGAAAGCGTGCCGGAAGGTGCCGATGCCGAGCGCGCCATCGAGCGCTTTGCACGGTCGGGCTGCAACATCATCTTCACGACGTCCTTCGGTTACATGGACGCCACCAACGCCGTCGCCGAGCGCTACCCGGACATCAAGTTCGAGCATGCGACCGGCTACAAGCGCGACCATCCGAATGTCGCGACGTACGATTCGCGCTTCTACCAGGGGCGCTACATCATCGGTCAGATCGCGGCCGAGATGTCGGAAACCGGTTCGGCCGGCTACATCGGCTCGTTCCCGATCCCGGAAGTCGTGCAGGGCATCAACTCGTTCATGCTCGGCGCGCAGTCGGTCAATCCCGATTTCGAGCTGAAGGTCGTCTGGGTCAACACCTGGTTCGATCCAGGCCGTGAAGCCGACGCGGCCCGCGCTCTGATCGACCAGGGCGTCGACATCCTGACGCAGCACACTGACTCCACCGGCCCGATGCAGGTTGCAGCGGAGCGCGGCATCTTCGCGTTCGGCCAGGCTTCGGACATGATCGAATTCGGCCCCGAGACGCAGCTGACCTCGATCATCGACGATTGGGGCCCGTACTATGTCGAGCGGATCGAAGCCGTTCTCGACGGCACCTGGGAGCAGCAGGCGACCTGGGATGGTCTCGCCGAAGGTCACGTCGTGATGGCTGACTATGCCAACATGCCGGACGACGTGAAGGCGCAGGCGGAAGCCACCGAAGAGTCCATCAGCTCGGGCGAGTTCCACCCGTTCACAGGCCCGATCAACAAGCAGGACGGCACCGAGTGGCTCGCTGAAGGCGCTGTCGCCGATGATGGCGCATTGTCCAGCATGAACTTCTACGTCGAAGGCATCGACGACCAGCTGCCGCAGTAAGCGTTTTTCTCACTGCTCTGAAATGCAAGAAACCCGCCGGAGCGATCCGGCGGGTTTCTTTTTGGTCTTGCTCGGGAGGTCAGACCGAACGGGCTCGAATATCCTGTCGCGTTTCCGAACGGCGAAACGGTATCCACTTCACCTGGAAACGCTTCAGCGCCCGTTCTTCACTCGGCCGGGGCCGGTGAAGGGGAGTGGCCGGAAGGCACGTCCTTATCGGCGTGGCGCTTCATGGCCGATTCCGGCTTCGCGATGTACGTGTAGAACATCGGCACGACGAAGAGCGTGAACAGCGTTCCGATGCATAGGCCCGAGAAGATCACGATGCCCATGGCCTGGCGCGCTGCGGCGCCTGCACCGGCTGCAATGATCAACGGAACCACGGCGAGCGCGAGCGCGGCCGTCGTCATCAGGATCGGGCGCAGGCGGACCTTGGCCGACTCCACGATCGCCTCGCGGATGGTGAAGCCTTCCTCACGGCGCTGATTGGCGAACTCCACCAACAAAATGCCATGCTTGGTGATGATGCCGATCAGCGTGATCAACCCGACCTGGGTGTAGATGTTGATCGTCCCAAGTCCGAGATTGAGCGGCAGGATCGCGCCGAAGATCGAGAGCGGCACCGACATCATGATGATGAACGGATCTCGGAAGCTTTCGAACTGCGCCGCGAGCACGAGGTAGATCACCACGATTGCGAGCGCGAAGGCGATCAGGATCGTGTTGCCTTGCTCGATTTCGAGGCGCGACTGGCCGGAATATTCCAGGAAGAAACTGTCCGGCAAGATGGGCTGCGCGATGTCGACGATCGTCTGCAGTCCGTCGCCGGTCGTCACGCCAGGGAGGGGCAGGGCCGATATCGTCGCGGCGTTCAACTGATTGAACTGTTCGATCGATGCAGGCGCGGCGCCGGTCTCGACGCTGACGACCGACGATAGCGGGATCATCGTACCCGTCGTCGAGCGGATGAAGAAATCCGTCAGCGCCTGAGGATTGTTGCGATACTCCTCCGGCACCTGGGTGATGATGTCGTAGCTGTTGGAATCACGGTCGAACTGCGCGACCGCGCCACCGCCGACAAGGACATTCAATGTGTTGCCGATGTCGCTGATGGGCACGTTGAGCGCTGCCGCACGATCGCGGTCGATCGTCATGGTGATCTGCGGGCTGTCATAGGACAGCGAGTTCTGCACCACGATGAACTGACCGGAGGCCTGGGCCTCCTGGCGGATTTGTTCGGCGACCTCGAAGACCTGACTCGATTCGCCGGTCGACTGGATGACCATGGAGATCGGAAGGCCACCGCCCGCACCGGGGAGGGACGGCGGTGCGAAGACGAGGGCTTCGACGCCGTTGACGGGCGCGATGCGGCCCTGGATATCCTGCTGGATCTCCGCCTGGGAGCGTTCGCGATCGCCCCAGTCGTCCAACGCCCAAACGGCGAAGGCCGAATTGGTCTGGCCACCCATGCCGACGATCGAGAACTGCGCGCGCACTTCCTCGATGTCGCTCGTATTGTCGGCGAGCTGATCGACAAAAGCGCTGGTGTACTCGCTCGTGGCGTAGCGTGGCGCCGTAACCAGCGAGAAGAGTGCACCTTCGTCTTCTTCCGGAGCCAGTTCGCTCGACGTCTGCAAGAAGAGATAGCCGGTCAGCGCCATGAGGCTGAGCGCGATCATCATCGTCACGGGACGGTAGTTGAGCGAGCCCGACACCATGCGCTCATACCAGTTCGCGAGCCGCTCGAATGTGCGGTCGACGGCTTTCTGGAAACGGCTGTGATTGCCGGCCTTGAGAACGCGGGCGCTCATCATCGGCGTAATGGTCAACGCCACGAGGCCCGAGATGATGACCGCGCCGGCAAGCGTGAACGCAAATTCTCGGAAAAGAGAACCGGTGAGGCCGCCGGTGAAGCCGATCGGTGCGAACACCGCCGCAAGCGTGATCGTCATGGCAACGATGGCGAGCGAGATCTCCTCCATGCTCTTCTTGGAGGCCTCCATCGGATCCATGCCTTCTTCGATGTGGCGATGGATGTTCTCGACAACGATGATGGCGTCGTCGACCACGAGGCCGATGGCGAGCACCATGGCGAGCAGCGACAGAAGGTTGATCGAGTAGCCGAGTGCCATCAGGAAGAAGCAAACCCCGATGAGGGACAGCGGGATGGTGACGATCGGCATGAGCGTCGAGCGGAACGACCCGAGGAAGAGCAAGATGACGACGATAACGATCACCACGGCTTCCGCGATGGTGACGAACACTTCCTCAATCGAGGCACTGATGGTTTCGGTGGCGTTGTAGACCATCTCCACGGTCATGCCGTCAGGCAGGGTGTCGGCGATGGCCGGAAGCTCGCCGATGACGGCATCGGCCGTATCGAGCGGGTTTGCCGACGGCGTCGGGAAGACGCCGATAAAGATGCCGGGCTCACCATTGAAGTTGACGATGGTGTCGTCGCTTTCGGCAGCAAGCTCCACCTCCGCGACGTCGGCAAGGCGCACGACATTGTCACCGTCGGAGGTGATCGGCAGTTGCCCGAAGGCTTCCGGCGTCTGGAGGGTCGACTGCAGCGTGATCGCCTGGGCGACGTATTCGTTTTCGGTACGGCCGGGCGCCGACAGGAAGTTGGAGGCATTGATGGCCTGCGTGACTTCCGATGCAGTCACCCCGCGCGCCGCGAGCCGGATCGGATCGATCCAGACGCGCATGGCGTAGTTGGCCGCTCCGAGAATCTGGATTTCGGCTACGCCCTCGATGGTCGACATCCGGGGGCGGACCACGCGCTCCAGATATTCGGTGAGCTGTTCGGCGCTCATGTTGGGGTTTTGAACCGCCAGATACATGATCGCGAATTGCTGGCCGGTGCCCTTGGTGATGATCGGGTCTTCGGATTGCGACGGCAGCTGGCCGCGCACCTGCTGGACCTTCGACATGACTTCGGTGAGCGCGATGTCTGGATCGGCGCCGAGTTCCATCTGCACGGTGACGGTGCTGCTGGAGGGGCGGCTCTGGGAGGTGACGTAATCGATGTTTTCCGTTGTCGACACGGCAGCCGCGATCGGGGCGGTGATGAAGCCCTGGATCAGGTCGGCATTGGCGCCGGGATAGACCGTGTTGATGGTAACTACGGTTTCCTCGACTTCCGGGTACTGGCGCACCGAAAGGCTGAAGAGCCCCTGAAATCCGAGCAGGAGGATCAGCGCGCCGAGGACTGTGGAAAGAACCGGGCGCTGAATGAAGGTGTTGGAGATATTCATTGCGCCACCTGCTCGGCTGTCTGCGGGTTGCTGCTGTTCAAGGGGCTTTCGCTCTCGTCGATCGTGACGAGGGCGCCGTTGGAGAGGCGGTTCTGACCGGCAGAAACGACGATGTCGCCGGCCGACAGTCCTTCGGCCACCTCGACGAGATTGCCGTTGCGGCGGCCGGTGGTCACGAAGATCTGGCGCGCCTCCATGGCCTCGCCAGCATCTTCGGCCGGCGCAGCGGCAGGTGCGGCTTCCGGCATTTCTTCCGCCTGCTCTGCGGCTTGTTCAGCTGCCGCCTGCTGCTCTTCAGAGGCAGGGCGGACGACATAAACGTAGTCGCCATAGAGACTGGAGATGATCGCGGTCTGTGGCAAGGCAATGACATCGGGCTCTTCGGGAAGTTCGACACGGACGCGCGCGAACTGGCCGGGATTGAGGGCTTCTTCGGCGTTGTCGACTTCGGCGCGTATCGAGACCAGGCGTGTAGCCGGATTGATGCGCGGCTCGATGCCGACGATCGTGCCGTTATAGTCGAACGTTCCGTTCTCGGTGCCGACGCGAATGGTCTGGCCGATCTCCAGCTGACTGCGTTGCTGCTCGGGAACCGAGAAGTCCACCCGCATGCGCGACAGGTCCTGCAAAGTAGCAACGACGGTGCCGGTCGTGACGTATTGCCCAGCTTCCACCTGCGGAATGCCGATCGTGCCCGAGAAGGGTGCTTCCAGCGCTTTCTGGCTGAGGGTCGCGTTCAGCGAGGCGATCTCGGACTGTGCGGCCTGGGAGTTCGCTTCCGCTTCCTCAAGGCTCGACTCGGCGCTGACGCCACGCGTGCGCAGCTGCTGGGCGCGGGCGAGTGTCTGCTCGGCCAAGGTCAGGTTTGCGCGTGCAGCGATCAGGTTCGACTGTTCGATCTGATCGTCGATCTGCACGAGCAGAGCGCCTTCCTCGATCGCATCGTTGGACGTGAAGTTCACTTCGCGCACCACACCGCCGGCTTCGACGGCAAGGTCGACGCCGCGAACCGCGCTGACCGTGCCGATCGCCTCGATGCCGGGCTGCCAGATGGCCGGCTCAGCCGTGACAGTCTGCACAGGCAAAGCAGGCTGCTGCATCGTGGCGAAGAAGTCTTCGATCGCCTGATTGCGGAAGATGTTGAAATAGACCAAGCCGCCGCAGACCACCGCGAGCAAGACGAAGGCGATCAGGAATCTTTTTATCATGGCTCGAAATGCTCCGGGGCGGGGTCGCTGAAATTCACGGAAAAAGCGGCGCGCAAAATGAATGCTGCACCGCACTATGTCTTATGTTGTGCTTAACTGTACCGGCTGGACGGTATTGTCAAGCCGTGATAGGCAGCCTCTGCACGATATCTTTTGGAGATGCGCATCATCACCCGGAATTCAAGACAACGCATTTTGGAAGCCGCCAACGAACTTGCCCGCGACGTCGGTCCCGGCAATCTTTCGCTGGACGCCGTAGCCCATCGGGCAGGGCTATCGAAAGGGGGGCTTCTCTACAACTTCCCGACGAAGGCGAAGTTGATGGAGGCGCTGGTCGAGATGCACATCTCCCAGCATCGCCAAGCGCTCGAAACTGCCCAGATGCGTCACCGCGGCAAACCGAACGCGCTCTCTCTTGCCGTCGTCGACACCTTTCTCGAGGAATGTGGCACCAAGCAAAAGCCGGCGAGCGGCGTTCTGGCGGCAATCGCCGAAGACCCGAGCTTCATCGAGCCGATGCGGCTTTATCAACGGGAACTCGTGGCGCGCCTTAAGGCGGAGTCGGACGATCCGGACCTTGCCCATCTCGCCTATCTCACGATCGAGGGTCTGCGATGTCTGCAACTGTTCGAGGTCGACGCCTTCTCGGTGGAAGATAGCCGGCGGTTGTTGCTCCGGATGGTGCAAATGGTGGCGCGCGAGCTCGGGCTTGAAGCGCCGCTGGCGCCTACGAAAGCTGTCGTCGAAGCGTCTCGCTAGCGCACGAGCACGCGCTGGAGTCGATCGATCTCGCGAATATGCGCCCGGGCATCCTCGTAGCCGCGCGCGATCGCCTCGTCGGCGCGATGGAATTCCGACAGGCCGATATCTGACAGCTTCGGCAGGATGGAGAGGTCCGGCGGATCGCCGGCAAGGCGCGCGCGCGAGATGCGATCCTGGATGATGTTGTAGGCTTCCACCATGACGCCGGTCATGCCGAAACGGCGCTCGGCGCGGTCCGTGAACGTCGTGCGGCTTTCGGTCTGGCGGCGGCTGAGGGTCACTTCGTCGGGCGAGGGCGCCGAGGCGCTGTGCTTGATGACTGCGGAGCGACCGTAAAGATCGTAGTGCAGGTTGACCGCGACGACCAAGGGCTCCTCGTAGGCGCGGCAGATAGACACCGGCACCGGATTGACGAGCGCGCCATCGACCAGCGTGCGGCCATTGCATTTCACCGGCTCGAAGATCCCGGGCAGCGCGTAAGACGCACGGATGGCCGTGACGAGCGAGCCGCGCGTGATCCAGACTTCGTGGCCTGTCGTTACCTCGGTGGCGATGGCAACGAAAGGCCGGTCGAGATCCTGGATGTTGATGCCTTCGAGATGCTCGTTCATGCGGTTGTTGAGCCGCATGCCGCCGAAGAGGCCGCCGCCGCGTATCGTGAAATCCAGCAGCCCCGCAATGCGCCGCATGGTCAGGCTGCGTGCAAAGGCTTCGAGCTCATCGAGCTTGCCGGCGAGATAGCAGCCACCGACCAGCGCGCCGATCGAGGTGCCCGCGATCATGCCGATCTCGATGCCGGCCTCGTCGAGCGCCCGAAGCACGCCGATATGGGCCCAGCCGCGCGCCGCACCACCGCCCAGCGCAAGGGCGATCGGCGCGCGTTTCTGATCGGGTGCGGGTATCTGGGGTGGGATCAATGGGGGTGCTGTCGTCAGTTGAGGATCTGAGAAATCCCGGTCAGGCGCATCATGGACGATTTCGCCACCACTTCGTCTGCCCGACCAGTTCATCATGCGTCTCACTCCCCGACACGCTCCGTCCCGGTTACATCATCCCGCGAACATGGTTTCGGTTTGGTGAAAATAGCGCGAATGCCGTCTATTTCTCATAGACCATCGTCGGATCAAAAAGTGGCGCTGCGGCATCGGTGACCAAGCGCTGGTTGCCGTCGGCGTCCGTTTCCACCTTTCGATAGAAGCATGAGCGACGCCCCGTGTGGCAGGTAGCACCGTGGCCATCGACATCGACCATGAGCCAGATGGCGTCCTGGTCGCAGTCGACGCGGATCTCGGTGACGCGCTGAAGATTGCCCGAGCTTTCGCCCTTCTTCCAGATCGCGCGGCGGGAGCGGCTGTAATAGTGCGCTATGCCCGTCTCGAGGGTAAGCGCCAAAGTTTCAGCGTTCATGTGCGCGACCATCAGCAAAACGCCGTCGCGACTGTCGGTCACGACGGCGGTCACAAGTCCATCCGCTGAGAAACGGGGTGTCAAAGCCGAGCCTTCTTCGAGCTCGGCCTTGCCGGCGGGTGCTGCAAATGCAGTCGTCATTGGAAAGCTCCGGAAGCCGGAGCCCCGGAGGTCAGCGACCCTCGTTGCTCCGCAGCATGGTCATAAACCGGGCCTGCTGGTGCGGGTCGGTCTTGAACTGACCGGTAAAGGTGGTCGTCAGGGTTGTCGAGCCCTGCTTGCGAATGCCGCGCATGGCCATGCACATGTGCTCGGCCTCGATCATGACGGCGACGCCGAGGGGGCGCAGCGTTTCGTCGATCGCGGTCGATACCTGTGCAGTCATGGCTTCCTGGGTCTGCAGGCGACGTGCGAAAATGTCGATCACGCGGGCGATCTTCGACAGGCCGAGCACCTTGCCATCGGGCAGATAGGCGACATGCGCCTTGCCGATGATTGGCACCATGTGGTGCTCGCAATGCGAGAAGAACGGAATGTCGCGGATGAGGACCATATCGTCGTAGCCGGCGACCTCCTCGAAGGTACGGCCAAGAACATCTTCAGGGTCTTCGTCATAGCCGCCGAACAAATCCTTGTAGGCCTTGGCGACACGCTTCGGCGTATCGACAAGTCCTTCCCGTTCCGGATCGTCTCCTACCCAAAGAAGCAAAGTGCGGACTGCCGCCTCGACTTCAGCCTGAGAGGGACGGGCGTCTTTTACATCCTGATCTTTTCCGGGGAAGGATTTTACAACTGCGTCCATTTTGAACTCCCGCTTTTTCACCTTCTACGGTGCCTTTTTATTATCGGACCATCGCCGGCGCCCGAAATGTCCGAGTACCGAACACGGGGTCCTGCAGGCAGGTTCCGGGGCTTTCGGAATAATCCTTCAGCACGGTTTTCCAAATTGTGCCGCCTCTTGCCGTTGAAAGCCGTCAAAAGCGCCACAAAATACGATATAGGTTCGAACCCGGTGAGAGAAAGTGGCGATGCCCCGAAATATGGGGCCTGCCACAACCGGGGCACGCGTAATAGGTAGAGCGATGATCGACGACGTCTATAACAGCAAGATCCTGGAACTTGCTGGAAACATTCCCCGCCTCGGTCGTCTCGAAGACGCGGACGCCACCGCGATGGCGCATTCGAAGCTTTGCGGGTCCAAGGTCACCGTATGGCTGAAAATGGATGACGGAATCGTGACCGATTTCGCCCATGACGTGAAGGCGTGCGCGCTCGGACAGGCATCGTCGTCCGTCATGGCGCGCAATGTCATCGGCGCCACCGCAGACGAATTGCGAGCCGGCCAGACGGAGTTGCGCGCGATGCTGAAGGACAATGGTCCTGCACCTTCCGGGCGTTTTGCGGATCTTAAGTATCTGGAGCCTGTCCGCGACTACAAGGCGCGTCACGCATCGACGCTTTTGACGTTCGACGCGGTCGTTGACGCCCTTGGCCAGATCGAGGCGAAGCGGGCAGACGAAGCTGCAGCCTGATGTGTCAGAGCGAGGAGCATAAGGCGGTCCCTCAGGGGCGCTCGCGCAATTATGAAGGCCCTTGGCCGCGCACACCGGCGCGCCTTCTTGGAACCGGCCTGATCCGGCTTTATCAACTGACCCTTTCCGGCTTCGTCGGAAATTCGTGTCGCCATCTACCGACCTGCTCGGAATATGCCTACGAGGCAGTGGCGCGCCATGGCCTGTTTAAGGGCAGCTGGCTTGCGTTGAAGCGTCTTGCAAGCTGCGGACCTTTTGGGAGCAGGGGCTTCGACCCCGTGCCACCGCCAAAGGCTGATTGAGCAAGTGCTGAATTGCCAGCTTCTAAATTGGCTGGCATCATGTTCACCGCTTGAGTTTCTGGTCTCCAAGGGAGGGTGGGCATGGCGCATAAGTTCGAGATCTACAAGGACAAGGCAGGCGAGTTCCGTGCGCGGTTCCAATACAATGGCGAGACGATCTTCTCGACGGAAGGTTACAGCTCCAAGGCAAGCGCCAAGAACGCAATCGAGTCGATCAAGAAGAACGGTCCAGGCGCCGAGACCGACGACAAGAGCTGACGCCCTCGTTTGCATCATCCCCTAAAAGCCATTTCTCGCGGCGAGCGCTGCCTGCGCTGGCGTTTGCTGGCTTTACGTCCTTCATGCCAGTCGTTAAAGAGGCCGCGCGCCGCTTGATTTGGTTGGCGTTTCTGAACGGTGAACCGGTATCCGCTTCACCTGGAAACGCCAAAGCGGCGCTTGACAGGCAACCACCCGCGACCGTTGGCGGGACTGGATGAGAGGATGACGACATGGCCGAAGCCATTGCACTGACGTTCCCCGACAATTCGATCCGCAATTTCGATGCCGGCACCACCGGCCGCGAGGTGGCTGAATCCATCTCCAAGTCGCTGGCCAAGAAGGCTGTGGCGATCACCATCGACGGTGATTTGCGCGATCTGTCCGACCCGGTGGAGACCGGCGCCATCGAGATCGTGACGCGCGAGCACCCGCGCGCTCTGGAACTCATCCGCCATGACGCGGCCCATGTGATGGCCGAGGCGGTGCAGGAGCTCTGGCCCGGCACGCAAGTGACGATCGGCCCGGTCATCGAGAACGGCTTCTATTACGACTTTGCGCGCTCCGAGCCGTTCACGCCGGACGATCTGCCCGTCATCGAAAAGAAGATGCGCGAGATCATCGGGCGCAACAACGCGTTCACCAAGGAAATCTGGTCGCGCGAAAAGGCCAAGCAGGTCTTTACCGACAAGGGCGAGGCCTACAAGGTCGAGCTGGTCGACGCGATCCCCGAAGGTCAGGACCTCAAGATCTACGCCCAGGGCGAGTGGTTCGATCTCTGCCGCGGCCCGCATATGGCGTCGACCGGGCAGATCGGCGGCGCCTTCAAGCTGATGAAGGTGGCCGGCGCCTATTGGCGCGGCGACAGCAACAACCCCATGCTGACGCGCATCTACGGCACGGCCTGGGCGGAGCAGAAGGATCTCGACGCTTATCTGCACATGCTGGCAGAGGCCGAGAAGCGCGATCACCGCCGGCTCGGACGCGAAATGGATCTCTTCCATTTCCAGGAAGAGGGTCCGGGCGTCGTGTTCTGGCACGCAAAGGGCTGGCGCATGTTCCAGTCGCTCGTTTCCTACATGCGCCGCCGCCTCGACCTCGAAGGGTATGAAGAGGTCAACGCCCCGCAGGTGCTCGACAAGTCGCTCTGGGAAACATCCGGCCACTGGGGCTGGTACCGCGACAACATGTTCAAGGTGACGGTCGCCGGCGACGAGACCGAGGACGAGCGCGTCTTCGCATTGAAGCCGATGAACTGCCCAGGCCACGTGCAGATATTCAAGCACGGCCTAAAGTCCTACCGCGAACTGCCGGTGAAGCTTGCCGAATTCGGCAATGTGCATCGCTACGAGCCGTCGGGCTCGCTGCACGGCTTGATGCGTGTTCGCGGCTTCACGCAGGATGACGCGCATGTCTTCTGCACCGACGAGCAGCTGGCATCCGAATGCCTGCGCATCAACGCGCTCATTCTCTCGACCTATGCCGATTTCGGCTTCGACGAAATCACGGTGAAGCTTTCAACCCGTCCCGAAAAGCGTGTCGGCGACGATGCGCTGTGGGACCGTGCCGAAAGCGTCATGGCCGAGGTGCTGAAAACGATCGAAGCGCAGTCCGGCGGCCGGATCAAAACGGATATCCTGCCGGGCGAGGGAGCGTTCTACGGACCGAAGTTCGAGTACACGCTGAAAGACGCGATCGGCCGGGAATGGCAGTGCGGCACGACGCAGGTCGACTTCAACCTGCCGGAGCGGTTCGGTGCGTTCTACATCGATCGCGACAGCGAGAAGCGCCAGCCGGTGATGATCCACCGCGCGATCTGCGGCTCGATGGAGCGGTTTCTCGGCATTCTCATCGAGAACTTTGCAGGGCACATGCCGCTCTGGATCGCGCCGATGCAGGTGGTTGTGGCGAGCATCACGTCGGATGCGAACGACTATGCCGAAGAGGTTGCCCGCGAGTTGAAAGCGGCCGGTCTCGTCGTCAAAACCGATACGCGCAACGAGAAGATCAACTACAAGGTCCGCGAGCATTCGGTCACCAAGGTGCCGGTGATCGTGGTGTGCGGCAATCGTGAAGCGGAAGATCGGTCGGTCAACATCCGCCGGCTTGGAAGCCGGGATCAGACGGCGATGTCGCTTGCCGATGCGATTGCGGTGCTGAAGGACGAGGCAACGCCGCCCGACCTGAAGCGACGTGCGGAGCGCGAGCAGTCCGCCGTCTGACGCGAGTGAGATCACATACCGGAAATGATAGAGGGGCCCTTTGAGGCCCCTTTATTCTGCCATCAGCACTTCGACGTCGGTGTTGCGGCCGGCTTCGACCTTGAACTCGCGCTGGAAGACGCGTTCCTTGTTGCGGGCAATGGCGGTGTAGTCGCCTTCTGCGAGAATGATCGTGGAGAATGCACCGACGCTTTCGCCGATCGGATCGCCCGATGCGGTGAGAATCGACCAGGCGGTATCGGCGATCGCTTCGCCGCCGGGTTCGGAGACAAGCTTCAGCGTCAGTTCGGCGGCACGGTGCTCGATGGTGGCTTCGGTGAGCTTGCCGGCTTCGATATGGATGTCGGAGCGGATGCTGGCGTTGTGCGCGCCGTAGTCGGACACGACGTGATAGGTGCCGGCATTCAACCGGATCACGGTATCGGGCCGTACGTCGGCGACGATCAGCCCGCGCTCACCCTCCAGATCAGGCGTTGCGGTATAGATCGAAAAGGTCAGGTCTTCGGGCGGAATGCGCATGTCCTCGCCTGAAAGCGCGCTGAGCACGAGACCGCCGGCATTCAGCGTCAGCGACTGTGGGGGCACCGGACCGCTTGCCGGCACCGTAAGGCGTTTGGAGACGGCAGCGCGGCCGAACGCAACGTGCAGAAAATAGTCGCCGGGCGGGAACGCGAATTCGGCATTGCCGCCTTCGGAGCTGGCGATCAGCGGCAGCTTGCCGTCACGGCCCGGCACCGAATCGAACACGCGCCAGACGAGACCATCGCTGATTGTCTCACCGCCTTCGACGAGCCTCGCATCCAGTGACACGGAACGAAAATCGGTCGCCATCACGCCATCCGGCACCGTCGGGGCGTATTGATTGAGGCCGGGAAGTTCGATCGCCGGCATGTCCGGATCAATCTCGCCAAAGGCGCTTTGCGCGGATGCGGAGGAGGTCGTGGCGAGAGCGGCGCACGCCAGAATGACGGCCCGGCGGTAGCATGCGTGATACGGCATCAATGGCATCGTCACTGTTGACAAGCTTCTAGACAGGCGCCACTTGAACCGAAAAGCTTAGGCAATTTCAAGGCCTGCTCATATTTCCCCACTTTGCGAGAGGTTTCACTCAATGCACGAGCATGCACTCAACGCGCGCCCGGATCTGAAATCCTATCTCAATACAAGGCGTTCGGTGCCTGCAATGCAGATGAACGAGCCTGGTCCCGACACCTCCCAGATCGGCGAAATGCTGAGGCTCGCGACACGGGTGCCCGACCACGGGAAGCTGGCGCCATGGCGGTTTCTGGTGGTTGCGGGCGAATCGCGGACCAGGATCGGTGCCGAACTCGCCCGCATTGCGAACGAGCGACGGGGCAACCTTTCGGAGAAGGAAGTCGAGATCGAGCGCGAACGGCTTGCCCGCGCGCCGGTCGTCATCGCCGTCATCAGCACGGCCGGTGATCATCCGAAGATCCCGCTTTGGGAGCAGCAGCTTTCGGCCGGCGCAGTCTGCCTCAACCTCTTCATGGCGGCCAACGCACTCGGTTTTGCCGCAAACTGGCTGACCGAATGGTATGCCTATGATGCGGCTACCCGGCCGCTCTTCGGCCTCAAGGATGGTGAGCAGATCGCCGGCTTCCTCCATATCGGCAGCAGCGAAATGACGCCGCCCGACCGTCCGCGTCCCGACGTGGATGCGCTGACCACTTTCCTGGATTGATTCATGTTCTACACAACCGACACCAATCGCCATGGGCTTGCCCATGACCCGTACAAAGCCATCATCTCGCCCCGGCCGATCGGCTGGATCGGGACGAAGTCGAAGGATGGCGCTCTCAACCTTGCGCCTTACTCCTTCTTCAATGCGGTCTCTGATCGCCCCAAGCTCCTGATGTTCTCTTCTGCCGGCTACAAGCACAGCGCCCGCAACGCGGAAGACACCGGCGTCTTCACGACCAACCTTGTCGGCCGCGCGCTCACCGAGCAGATGAACATGAGTTCGGTGGATGCGCCGGATGGCGTGAACGAATTCGAGCTGTCGGGGCTGACGTCGAAGACCGGCGAGCTGGTCGACGCGCCCTATGTGGACGAGGCCTATGCGGTTCTCGAATGCCGCACGACCGACGTTTTTCGTCCGAAAGGCCTGGACGGGGAGCCATCCGAAAACTGGATGGTGCTAGGGCAGGTGGTCGGCATCCGCATCCGCGACGAGGCGATCAAGGACGGCCGTCTCGACATGGCGCTCGTCGCGCCGCTCGCACGGCTCGGCTACATGGACTATTGTGACGGCGGGGACACGTTCGAACTTTTCCGCCCGCAATGGGAAGCAGTCAAGCGCGCCTGATCTTGCAGAGGCTTCACGTCCTCAAACCGGCCGCCGCGGCCCGCTTCAAAATGCGTTCGGCCTGCCGCAGATGCGGCCGGTCGATCATCTGACCTTCGAGGCTCATGACGCCCGCATCCTCGCCGGCGCCCTCGAACAACTCCACGATGCGCCTTGCAAGATGAACCGCCTCTTCGCTCGGCGTGAAGACGCGGTTGATCACGTCGACCTGAGCTGGATGGATGGCGAGCTTGCCTGCGAAACCGTCGCGCTCGGCGGCGAAGCACTCGCGCTCCAGGCCCTCCATGTCGCGAAAATCGGTGAAGACCGTGTCGATCGCCATGATCTGCGCAGCCGCGGCTGCAAGCAATGTCATGGAGCGGGCGAGACGGAAAACGTCGGTATAGTGGCCATCATCGCCGCGGTTGCGTGCGGCCCCGAGATCAGCCGCCAGATCCTCGCCGCCCCAGGACAGAGCTTCGAGCCGCGCAGATGCGCCGCGGTAGCCGTTGAGATTGAGCACGCCGGCCGCCGTTTCCGCGGCCAGCGCATGGATGCGCAGCCGGCCTTCCGGAATGTCGTTCTCGGCTTCACGAACAGCGATGAGCGCTGAAAGATGCTGGATGGCCGCAGGGCCTTCGGCCTTGGGCAGGAGAATGCCGTCGGGCTTGGCGCCGACGACGGCATCGAGGTCCGCTTCGGCATAGCCGCTGTCGAGTGCGTTGATGCGCACGATCAGCTTGGGCTTGCCTTCGCGGCGATCGGCACCTTCGAGAAAGGCGGCAGTCATCGCGCGGGCCTCGATCTTGCGGCGGGGCGACACGCTGTCTTCCAAATCGATCAGGAGGCAATCTGCGCCGGAGTAGGGCGCTTTTTCCAGCTTTCGATCGGAATCACCCGGCACGAAAAGATAGGACCGCATCTAATATTCTCCTCCCAGCGTCGATCGAGGTGCTGCGCTTAGGCACCGCGCTCGTCCTAACCGCTTTGGCGGCGAGGGAAAAGCGATGTCCGCCCGGGCGTGAGGCAAAAACATGGTGAACCAAACGTAAACCTTTGACGCCTAGCCTTGTCGGCACTGGGAATCGCATCGTCTTTGGGTTGGGGCCATACATGATCATCGCCGCATTTCTCCGCTGGACCGAAACGGCGCCGGCTGCCGATCGGGCGAAGGCGGCGGGTTCGCTGGCGCGGGCTTTCGTGGAGCGCACTCTTGCCGCCGACGATCGCCAGGCAGCGGAAGTGGCGCTGACATATCTGCTCGACGATCCTTCACCGAAAGTGCGGCTGGCGATCGCCGATATCATGTCGCATTCGACCGAGGCGCCGCGGGCGATCATCCACGCGCTGTCGCGGGACCAGATTGAGGTCGCGGGCCGCATCGTCGCCTTTTCGCCGCTGCTCAGCGATGCCGATCTCGTCGATCTGGTCGGTGAGGACGTCGAGGATCTTCAGCGTCTCGTGGCACTGCGCACTGGCCTGTCGCGCTCCGTCTCCGCCGCGATCGCAGAGGTCGCCGGCGTCGAGCCCATCTGCGATCTGCTCCAGAACCGGTCAGCCGCCATCGCGCCGTTTTCGCTTCGCCGCATCGCCGAGCGGTTTGCGGATGATACGGCCATTCGAGCCTTGCTCGTAGAGCGTAACGATCTTCCAGCCGATGTCCGCCATCGGCTGATGGGGGCCGTCGCGACCGCGCTTTCGCAATTCGATCTCGTCCGCAACGTGATCGGCGAACGGCGGGCCGAGCGCGTCGTGTCGGAAACCCAGATGCAGGCGACGCTGATGCTGGCCGGTGACGGGAATTCCGCTGCCTTGCCTGGTCTCGCCGAGCATCTGCGCTGCGAGGGTCGCCTGACGCCCGCCTTGCTGATGCACGCGCTTGCCAGCGGCAAGCTCGATTTTTTCGTGGCAGCCGTGGTCGCGATTTCCGAACAGCCCGAAGCCCGCGTGCGCGCCATCGTGATCGATGGGCGCGTGCCGGCAATCCGGGCGCTCTATGGCGCCATCGGCTTGCCGGCGCGTCTTCTGACGGTCTTCATCTCCGCGACGCTCGTCTGGCGCGACGCTTCGAGCAAGGGCAGGATCGCGACGCCATCGCATCTCGCCCGCACACTGATCGAACTGCACCAACGCGATGCGGCCGAATACCCTGAAGTAGCGGAGCTTCTGACGCTCGTCGAGAAGCTCAATCTCGCGCATCGCCGCCAGTGCGCTCGCGCCGATGCCCGAGCTCTGGCGAGCGTTCGCGCCGCCTGAGACGCATCAGCTAAAGATCACGCAGCGATCTGCTGCGATTGATCAGATATCGAGATTTTCGGCGAAGGCCGCGCGTTCCTGGATGAAGCGGAAGCGTGCCTCCGGCTTGGTTCCCATCAGGTCGTCGATCGCGATCGCGGTGCCTTCCAGATCCTCGGCATCGATGGAGACGCGCAGCAGCGTCCGCTTCGCGGGATCCATGGTGGTTTCCTTCAACTGCGCCGGCAGCATTTCGCCGAGGCCCTTGAAGCGGCCGATTTCGACCTTGCCGCGGCCCTTGAACTCCGTTTCCAGCAGTTCCACCCGATGCGCGTCGTCGCGGGCATAAAGCGTGCGCGATCCCTGCGTCATGCGATAGAGCGGCGGGATGGCCAGATAGAGGTGACCGTTGTCCACCAGGCCGCGCATCTCCTGATAGAAGAATGTGATGAGCAGCGACGCGATGTGCGCGCCGTCGACATCGGCGTCGGTCATGATGATCACGCGGTCGTAGCGCAGATCGTCGTCACGATACTTGGCTCGCGTGCCGCAGCCGAGCGCCTGGATCAGGTCGCCGATCTGTTGGTTTGCGGTGAGCTTGTCGCGTCCGGCGCTGGCGACGTTTAGGATCTTGCCGCGCAAGGGAAGGATCGCCTGCGTTTGCCGGTTGCGTGCCTGCTTTGCCGAACCGCCGGCCGAATCGCCCTCGACGATGAAGAGCTCGGCGCCTTGCGCCGCCGTCTGCGTGCAATCGGCGAGCTTGCCGGGCAGCCGCAGCTTCTTGACCGCACTCTTGCGGTTGATTTCCTTTTCCTTGCGCCGGCGCACGCGCTCATCGGCGCGGTCGAGCACCCAGTCGAGCAGCTTCGCCGCTTCGGCTGGCTGATCGGCGAGGTAGTGGTCGAAGGGATCGCGCAGGGCGTTTTCGACGAGGCGCTGCGCCTCGACGGTCGCGAGCTTGTCCTTGGTCTGTCCGACGAATTCGGGTTCGCGCACGAAGACCGACAGCATCGCCGCGCCAGAGATCATCACGTCTTCCGTCGAGATGATCGAGGCGCGCTTGTTGCCGGTGAGCTCAGCATAGGCCTTGAGGCCGCGCGTCAGCGCAATGCGCAGGCCGGCCTCGTGGGTGCCGCCTTCAGGCGTCGGGATGGTGTTGCAATAGGATTGCACGAAGGGATCGCCGCCGAACCAGGTGACGGCCCATTCCACGGTGCCGTGGCCGCCGGTCTTGGTCGTCTTGCCGGCAAAAATCTCGTTGGTGACGCTGAAATCCTGGCCGAGCGAAGCTTGCAGATAATCTTTCAAGCCGCCCGGGAAATGGAAGACCGCCTTTTCCGGGACGTCGGGCTTTTCGGCAACGAGTTCGGGCGCGCAGGACCAGCGGATTTCGACGCCGCCGAAGAGATAGGCCTTGGAGCGCGCCATGCGCATGAGACGGGCCGGATCGAACCGCGTGTTCTGGCCGAAGATCTGATGGTCGGGTCGAAACGAAACCCGCGTGCCGCGACGGTTCTGGACTTCGCCGACTTCCTCAAGTGGCCCAAGTGCCATGCCGCGCGAGAAGCGCTGACGATAGAGCTTGCGATTGCGCGCGACTTCGACCGTCAATTCCTCGGACAGCGCGTTGACGACGGAAATGCCGACGCCGTGCAGACCGCCGGAGGTCTCGTAGACCTTGCTGTCGAACTTGCCGCCCGCATGCAGCGTCGTCATGATCACTTCGAGCGCCGAGCGATCCTTGAACTTGGGATGGGGATCGACCGGGATGCCGCGGCCGTTGTCGGTGACGGACAGCACGCCATCGGCCGACAGCTCGACATCGATGAAATTGGCGTGGCCGGCCACGGCCTCGTCCATTGAGTTGTCGATGACTTCGGCAAAGAGATGGTGCAGCGCCTTTTCGTCGGTGCCGCCGATATACATGCCGGGCCGGCGACGCACCGGCTCCAGTCCTTCCAGCACTTCGATGTCGGCAGCCGAATAATCGCCGTCGCTGTCGCTGGGCTTTTCCGCTTTCGGCGCCCGGCGCACCGGATCGGCGGCAGCCGGCCGTTTTGCCGGACCGGCCGTGGGGCCGGCGCTCGGAATGGTCGCGAAAAGATCGTTGCTGTCGTCCATGGCTATGCTTCAGTCCCAAGGCGTGAATTGTGGCCGAATCACCTGCGCAGTGTGACAGATGGCGTTCTGGCACGCGAGCCGTGTTCTACTTGTGTTCACGGTGCCGCGCGCGGTTGCCCACATGAAAGGCTGGCCAGCGGCGCCACGAATAGTGGATATCGACAGAATGAGGAAGGGTAGGAGCCCGGTCATGACAAATGCGTGGTGGATGATCATGGGGCGGGGAGCGATCATCGGTCTGGTGGCGCTGTTCTCGACGATCCCTGTCGCGGCGGCCGAGATAGCGCCGTTCAAGGATGATCGGTTCGCCTACCCGGCCGTGATCGAGGAGAGTGCGGACGGCGCTTTCCGGCGTTACGACTACCGCGAGATGCGCGACATCAATGGCCGTGACGACATTCCGGAGCGACGTGCCAAGCGCGCTTATGTCGATCTCGGCGCCAACCGCGCCGGGCGCGAGCGCAGCATCTCCACAGGCGCGGGTTCGCTCACCGTCAACGAGTTCGGTGCGGAAGCAAGCGCACGCTTTGTCGTCATCTTCGTGCACGGACGCGACGGCGACCGCAGGCTCGGGTCGGACGACTGGCGCTTCGGCGGCAATTTCAACCGGCTGAAGAACCTCGCAACCCGCAATGGCGGCACCTATTACGTGCCGAGCCTCCCCGATTTCGAGGCCGGCGGGCAGGGTGTTATCCGGGCGCTGTTCGGGCACGCGATGCAGGTTTCGCCGCAAGCGCCGATCGTGCTCGCATGCGGCTCGATGGGGAGCGCGCTTTGCGTAGCAGCAGCGCGCGATGGCGCGCTCGCCTCGCAGCTTGGCGGGCTGGTTCTGTTGGGTGGCATGCCGGATGGGTCCCTGGCCGATAGTGCTGCTGCGCGCGCGGGTCTGCCGATCGTCTTCGCACATGGTGAAAACGATCGCGTCTACGATTGGCGCAACCAGCGCGCCGTCTTCGATTCGCTACGCGCGAGCGGCGATTACCCGACGCGGTTCCATCTCTTCGCCACCGGCAGCCACGGCATCCCGATCCGCATGATCGACTGGCGCGAAACGCTGAATTTCGTGCTCGCCAACGCACGTTGATCGCGATGGTTGTTGAACGGCGGGAACCCTATGCGGCGAAGCGGGTTACGTTATCGATCGCTTGAATAGGAGAGTTTCCCCATGTTGAAGAAAATTGCCACGCTTTCGGTCGTTGCCGTCGCCACTCTCGGCGCCGCCGGATGCACGACTGGCCAGAAGACCGTAGGCGGCGCCGTCGTCGGCGGTGTTGGCGGAGCCGTGGTCGGTGACGCGATTGCCGGTACCGGCGGCGCGATCGTCGGCGGTGTTGGCGGTGCCGTCGCAGGCGGTGCAGTCGGTCGTAACCTCTAAGGTTCGGCACCAAATTCCGCCGCGTCCCGAGCGAGACGAAAAGTCTTCGTTTTGGACGCGGCGAACTGCATTTTTGCGGTTGACCCCCGGCAGGCGCCTGCCTATGTTCCGCGCCAATTCCCCGGGCCACCGCGCCCCGGCGGGAGCCTGTAGCTCAGCTGGTAGAGCAACTGACTTTTAATCAGTAGGTCCAGGGTTCGACCCCCTGCGGGCTCACCATTTTCCAAAATCCGGAAAAGTTCGGTTCACGTGGTCGTCGTGGCGCTTACGGCGCGTTCAGTCGGGCGGTGTTCGTGTCGTCGACGGGGTTGGGTTGTCGTCGTCCGCGTCGGCGCTCTTCTTCGCCTTGCGCATCTCGGCCTCGTGTTCTGCAGCCTCGGTCGCCATGTTCTGATCGGCATTCGTCGGTTGTTCTGTACCGATCGGTTGCGCCGTTCCGCGGTCATGCTTCAAAGGGTTGCTGTCTTTTGACATTGTGAACTCCTGAAGTGATGCCAGTCGAACACGGCAGGGCCGGGGAGGTTCCAGCATACCCAGGCAGCGTTGGCGCAAAGACCAGCAATTCCGCGCAGTTTTCGGCGAACGCTCTTGATTTGAGGGACTGAGTGGCAGATATAGGGAGTGCGAAGACGGCTTCGCCAGCTCTCACAATGTAGACAAACGGGGACGGCCCCTTCCTTGATGGAGGCGGGCATGGCCTGGCTTACTCTTGTTGTTGCAGCACTTTTCGAAATTGGTTGGGCGGTTGGGCTGAAGAGCCTTGATGGCTTTTCGCGGCCCCTGCCTGTCGTCATGACGATCGGCGCGATGGCAATCAGCATCTGGCTGTTGTCCATCGCCATGCGCGATCTTCCGCTCGGGACGGCCTATGCCGTTTGGACCGGGCTCGGTGCCGTCGGCACGGCGACGTTCGGCATTCTCTTTTTCGGGGAATTAGCATCGCCGGCACGGATCGCCAGCATCGGCCTCATCGTACTTGGCATCGCCGGGCTGAAGCTCGCAAGTAGCTGATCTTCAGAATCAAACGGCCATCCGGGGCTTGTCCCGAGGATGGCCGTTTCAGTGTCTGTGGCAGCCCTCGGCACGAGGCTGTGGGCTGCGACGTTCTGCATTCTGCGTAGCGCTCAGGCGGCGCGGACGAGCATGTGTTTCTTGCGGCCGAGCGAAAGCTTGATCACGCCATCGTCGTTGAGGTCGGATGCACCGATGACGTGCTTGTCGTCGGCGACCGGCACGTCGTTGATCTTCACCGCGCCACCCTGGACGTGGCGGCGAGCCTCTCCGTTCGATGCGGCAAGGCCGGCGCGGACGTAGAGCGCCAGAACGCCGATGCCGCTCTCCAGCTCGGGAAGCGGAATGTCGATCGAAGGCAGATTGTCGGCGAGCGCACCTTCCTCGAAGGTCTTGCGCGCGGTTTCGGCCGCTTCGTCGGCGGCCGCCCGTCCGTGCAGCATCGCCGTCACTTCAGTCGCGAGGATCTTCTTGACCTCGTTGATCTCCGATCCGCCGAGGCTCGCGAGACGCGCGATCTCGTCCATCGACATCGTCGTGTAGAGCTTGAGGAAGCGGGCGACGTCGGCGTCTTCCGTGTTGCGCCAGTACTGCCAGAAGTCATAGGGGCTCAGCATGTCGGCGTTAAGCCAAATGGCGCCGCCGAGCGACTTGCCCATCTTGGCACCGGATGCGGTCGTGAGCAGCGGCGAGGTCAGCGCGTAAAGCTGCGGCGTGCCCATGCGGTGGCCGAGATCGATGCCGTTGACGATGTTGCCCCACTGGTCGGAGCCGCCCATCTGCATGCGCACGCCGTGGCGCTTGTTGAGCTCCACGAAATCGTAGGCCTGGAGGATCATGTAGTTGAATTCCAGGAAGGACAGCGACTGCTCGCGATCGAGGCGCAGTTTCACGCTGTCGAAGGACAGCATGCGGTTGACCGAGAAGTGGCGGCCGACATCGCGCAGGAATTCCACATAGTTGATGCCGAGCAGCCAGTCGGCGTTGTTGACCATCATCGCATCGGTCGCGCCATCGCCGAACTGCAGGTAGGGCGCAAAGGCGCGGCGGATGCCGGCGAGGTTCTCTTTGATGCCTTCGACGGTCTGGAGCTTGCGCGCCTCGTCCTTGAACGAGGGGTCTCCGATCATCCCGGTGCCGCCGCCCATCAGCGCGATCGGCTTGTGGCCGGTCTGCTGCATCCAGTGCAGCATCATGATCTGGATGAGCGAGCCGACATGCAGGCTGGAGGCCGTCGGGTCGAAGCCGATATAGGCAGACACGGTTTCGGTCTGGAAAAGCTGGTCGAGGCCGGTCTCATCCGAGATCTGGTGAATGAAGCCGCGCTCGTCGAGCGTGCGGAGGAAATCGGATTTGAATTTCGACATGACAGGCTGTTCCACGGGACTGGGAGGGACGGCCGACTTGTCGTGCGGGCCGATGGCGCGGGCGATTAGCACGCTTTCGCGTCGAGTTCACCCCTTCGAGTCATTTCGCTTTCCGTGAATCGCTCAATTACTCTAAGTTTTGGCTTTGTCGCGTTTCGATATGGTGAACCGGTGGCCACGTCACCTCGAAACTCTCTATCGCCAGGAAAACCTATTCGATGACGAAGCTTGAGGCGGCGAGCCGGCTGACTGCCATCGGCCTGATGAGCGGCACTTCGCTCGATGGCATCGACGTCGCGCTCCTCTCGACGGATGGCGCGACCTTCGTGGAGCGTGGGCCGGCGGCAGGCTATTCCTACGAGCCAGCATTTCGGCGGCGCCTGGCGGACGCGCTGGAAACCGCCAAGTCCATCGTCAAACGCGAGGACCGGCCGGGCGATCTCAGTGAACTCGAACGCGAGCTGACGATGCGCCATGCGGAGGCCGTTCGGCGGTTTGTGACGGACAATGGTCTGCGGCTTTCCGATATCGACGTGGTCGGGTTTCACGGGCAAACGGTGCTGCACCGCCCGGGGCAGGCGCTGACGGTACAACTCGGCCTCGGCCAGCTTCTGGCGGACGAACTCGGTGTGCACGTGGTCTACGACATGCGCGCCAACGACATGGCGCACGGGGGAGAAGGTGCGCCGCTGGTGCCCGTCTATCACCGGGCATTGGCGGCATCGCTGGATGAACGACCGGTCGTCTTCGTCAATATTGGCGGCATCTCGAACGTCACCTATGTTGGCGAAAACGACGAACTGGTCGCGTTCGACAGCGGCCCCGGCAATACGTTGATCGACCAATGGGTGGAGCGCCATGCAGGCGTACCGTTCGATCAGGGCGGTGCGATCGCCAGCGAAGGCGGCGTGGTCGCGGCGCTTGCCGAGCGGTATCTCGCCTCGGACTTCTTCACGGCGGATATCCGCCGGTCGCTCGACCGCAACGACTTTCCGCCGCCGGGCGATCACGAAGTGGAACTGGCCGACGGTGCACGTACGCTCGCCCATGTGAGCGCTGCCGCGATCATCAAGGCGGCCGATCATTTTCCGAAGCCGCCCAAGCGCTGGATCATCTGCGGAGGTGGACGGAAGAACCGGGTGATCATTGAAGACCTGCGCAGAATGGCGGGGGCATCCGGCGCGCAGGTCTCGGTCGCCGAAGAGGTCGGCTTCGATGGGGACGGCATGGAAGCGGAGGCTTGGGCCTATCTCGCCGTGCGCTCGCTGAAGGGGCTCGCGCTCACATTTCCCGGCACGACCCGGGTCAGATCACCGGTGACCGGTGGCGTTACGGCCTATCCACACACAGCCGAAAGCCCATGAAGCCTTCATCGATGATATCCGCTTCGATCGGTTCGAAACCAAGGCGCCGGATGAGCGCCAGCGACGCCAGATTGTCGGGCTCGATATAGCTGTCGATGTAGCGAACCTCTGGTGCCAATTCCGGAATGGTGCGCAACAGCGCCGCGCGCCCTACGCCGCGGCCGCGGCTGTCGGGACGGACGCTGATCAAGAGCGAAACCCGGTCGTAATCCTCGAAATCGTATTGCACGACGGCGATGAGGTCGACGTCCTGAACGAGCGTCAGGCAATAACAGCGATTGCCCCGGTCGGTGCGCGAGACGTGCTCGAGCCAGAATCCGTCCGGCGGATCGATGCGGCGGCGCAGTTCTTCGTCGTCGAACCAGCCGGCGTAGATTGGAAGGTCTGCAGCTTCGAAGGGGCGGGCGTTCAGATCGATGGTCATCGTCCGTTCCCGCCCGTCGATCAGCGGATGCGCTTGGCGGCGGGCTCAGGCACCAGCTCGCCACGAAGCCGGGCGTCAAGATAATCGGAGCATTCGCCCATCAGCGTATCGACCTGGCCGGAGAAGAAATGGTTGGCGCCGGGCATGGTCTTCTGCGTGATGAGAATACCCTTCTGCGTCTTCAGCTTCTCGACGAGTCCCTGAACGTCCTTTTCCGGCGCGACGCGGTCGGCGTCGCCATGGATGATGAGGCCGGACGACGGGCAGGGCGCCAGGAAGGAGAAGTCGTAGGTGTTGGGCTGCGGGGCGACCGAAATGAAGCCCTCTATTTCGGGGCGGCGCATCAGGAGCTGCATGCCGATCCACGAACCGAAGGAATAGCCGGCCACCCAGCAGCTCTTTGAGTCGGGATGGAGCGACTGCACCCAGTCGAGCGCGCCGGCTGCATCCGACAATTCGCCCGCGCCATGATCGAAAGCGCCCTGGCTGCGACCGATGCCGCGAAAATTGAAGCGCAGAGTCGTGAAGCCGCGCTGCTGAAACATATAGAAGAGCTGGTAGACGATCTGGTTGTTCATCGTCCCGCCGAACTGCGGGTGGGGGTGCAGCACGATCGCGATCGGCGCGTTCTTCTGCTTGGCCGGCTGATAGCGGCCTTCGAGACGGCCGGCTGGGCCGTTGAAGATGACTTCAGGCATCGTAACTCCATCGCGATACGGCGCGTGCCCTCGACTGTCCTTGATGGATCAGCACATCCACCAGCGCCGGGAAGTTTGGCGCATCCAGATGCAGGGCAATGGTGAACGCAGACGCTCGCCTTGCGATCCGTCGTCGGACCGCGAATGATCGGTCGCCTCTCTTAAGGCAAGCGGCCTTCGCGTTTCAACAAAAATGCGCAAAGCCTCGATGGCCGGGCATAACGCGTGCGTTATGCGGTTTGGGTGCGTGGTCTGACACCTCAAACCTTGACGCCCGAGGGCCTGCGGCCTACAACACTTTAGAATGGTTCGAAACTGCGAGGCCGGTCCGCTTTCACGCGGCGGCGGTTCTCAAGAAGCAGTTTCAGATGTGATCCGAACCGACTGAACTTGCGCAGCACAAATCGATCTGGACCGATATGCCGGGCGAACGCTCATATCTCGATTACAACGCGACGGCGCCATTGCTCGATGGCGTGCGCGAAGAGATGATCGACGCCTTTTCGGTCGTCGGCAATCCGTCTTCCGTGCATGCCGAGGGGCGAAAGGCGCGCCAGCGTATCGAAGACGCGCGGTCGAAGGTTGCAAAGCTCGTCGGCGCCGATCCGGCCAATGTGATCTTCACGAGTGGCGCCAGCGAAGCGGCGAGCCACGTGCTGACACCGGATTTCCGCATGGGGCGGTCGCGGTTGGCGGTCGGGCGGCTTTATGTCTGCGCGATCGAGCATCTCTGCGTGCTGTCGGGCGGGCGTTTTCCGGTCGAAGCCGTCGAGCGCCTGCCGGTCGATAGAAATGGCGTTCTAGATCTAGCGACGCTTCAGGCGGTTCTGGAGGCGCACGACACATCTCTCGGGCTTCCGATGGTGGCCGTGGCGCTTGCCAACAACGAGACGGGCGTTATCCAGCCGATCGCCGAGATTTCGGCCCTCACACGCGCAGCGGGCGGTATCCTCGTCGTCGATGCCGCGCAGGCGCCAGGGCGGCTGGCGATCGACATTGCAGCGATTGGCGCGGATTTTCTCATGCTGTCGGCGCACAAGATGGGTGGCCCCAAGGGGATCGGTGCGCTGGTCTCGGTCGGCCAGCAATTGATGCCTGTCCCACTCGTTGCCGGCGGCGGTCAAGAATCGGGTCATCGATCGGGCACCGAAAACCTGAGTGCTATTGTCGGTTTTGGTGTCGCAGCCCATATAGCAGGGGACGCTTTGACATCGGAAGCCGATCGGCTGCGTCGCTTGCGCGATCGGCTGGAGACGGCTCTTCTGAAGGTCGCTCCGGACGCCGAGATCGTTTCGGCAGGAGCCGACCGGCTGTGCAACACCACCTATGTGGCGCTGCCTGGCATGAAGGCCGAGACAATGCAGATTGCGCTCGATTTGGAAGGGCTTTCGGTTTCGGCCGGTTCGGCCTGCTCGTCGGGCAAGGTCGGACGAAGCCATGTGCTCGAAGGGCTCGGGCTGGACGCGGAGGCCGGTGCGATCCGCATCAGCCCCGGCTGGCAAACGACGGAAGCCGAAGTGGATCGCTGCATCGACGCGTTTTCGCGGCTTGCGGCACGACGGCGCAGGGTTGCGGCCTAGCATGGCTGCCTTGCACCAGAACTGATTTCGCTGACGCCGGCTTTCTGTTAGCCAGCGTCGCAAACTGACAGGGAAACCACCCGCCGCTTTCGGCGGTGGTGATAAAAAGACGGAGTATGGCGATGCCTGCAGTGCAGGAAACCATCGAACGCGTTCGAAAGATTGATGTCGATCAATATAAATACGGTTTCGAGACGATCATCGAAAGCGACAAGGCTCCCAAGGGCCTGAGCGAAGACATCATTCGCTTCATCTCCGCCAAGAAGGAAGAGCCGGAGTGGATGCTTGAATGGCGCCTCGACGCCTACAAGCGCTGGCTGACGCTCGAAGAGCCGAACTGGGCTCGCGTCGATTATCCGAAGATCGACTTCAACGACATCTATTATTACTCGGCGCCGAAGAAGACGCCCGGTCCGAAGAGCCTGGACGACGTCGATCCGGAACTTCTGCGCACCTACGAGAAGCTCGGCATCCCGCTCGGCGAACAGGAAATCCTGGCCGGCGTCGAGAACCGCCGCGTGGCCGTGGACGCCGTGTTCGATTCGGTGTCGGTCGTCACGACCTTCAAGGAAGAGCTGAAGAAGGCCGGCGTGCTCTTCATGTCGTTCTCCGAGGCCGTCCGCGAGCATCCGGAACTGGTGCGTAAATATCTCGGCACGGTCGTTCCGACGACGGACAATTATTACGCCACGCTCAACTCGGCGGTCTTCACCGACGGATCGTTCGTGTTCGTGCCCAAGGGCGTGCGTTGCCCGATGGAGCTTTCGACCTATTTCCGCATCAACGAGAAGAACACCGGTCAGTTCGAACGCACGCTGATCATCTGCGAAGAAGGTGCCTACGTTTCCTATCTGGAAGGTTGCACCGCGCCGCAGCGCGACGAGAACCAGCTCCACGCTGCCGTCGTCGAACTGGTGGCTCTCGACGATGCCGAGATCAAGTACTCGACCGTGCAGAACTGGTATCCGGGCGACAAGAACGGCAAGGGCGGTATCTACAACTTCGTGACCAAGCGCGGCGATTGCCGCGGCAAGAACTCTAAGATCTCGTGGACGCAGGTCGAAACCGGATCGGCGATCACCTGGAAATATCCGTCCTGCATCCTGCGGGGCGACAATTCGCGCGGCGAGTTCTATTCGATCGCCGTTTCGAACGGCTATCAGCAGGTCGATAGCGGCACCAAGATGATCCATCTCGGCAAGAACACGTCGAGCCGCATCATCTCCAAGGGCATTTCGGCCGGCAATTCGTCGAACACTTACCGCGGCCAGGTCTCGGCTCACAGCAAGGCGTCCAACGCGCGCAATTTCACGCAGTGCGACTCCCTGCTGATCGGCGAGAAGTGCGGCGCGCATACGGTGCCTTACATCGAGGCGAAGAACGCCACCGCGCAGTTCGAGCACGAGGCGACGACGTCGAAGATCTCCGAGGACCAGCTGTTCTACTGCATGCAGCGCGGCATCCCGGAAGAAGAAGCCGTCGCGCTCATCGTCAATGGCTTCGTGCGTGAAGTCATCCAGGAACTGCCGATGGAATTCGCCGTCGAGGCCCAGAAGCTCATCAACATCTCACTCGAAGGAAGCGTTGGCTGATCGCAGCCACCTCTTCGAGCCGAAATACAGACCAAGGGACGTCCAAAGACCATGCTTGAAATCAGGAACCTCCACGCCCGCATCGCGGATACCGAAACCGAAATCATCCGGGGGCTGAATCTGACCGTCAAGGCGGGTGAAGTGGCGGCGATCATGGGGCCGAACGGGTCGGGCAAGTCGACGCTTTCCTACATCCTCGCAGGACGCTCGGACTACGAAGTCACCGAGGGCGACATTCTCTTCAACGGCGAGAGCATTCTGGAAATGGACGTGTCGGAGCGTGCCGCTTCGGGCATTTTCCTTGCTTTCCAGTATCCGGTCGAAATTCCGGGTGTGGCGACGATGCAGTTCCTGAAGGTGGCGCTCAACGAGCAGCGCAAGGCTCGGGGCGAGGGCGAACTGTCGACGCCGGACTTTCTGCGCCTCGTCAAGGCATCTGCCGCCGATCTTCAGATCGACATCGGCATGCTCAAGCGTCCGGTCAATGTCGGTTTTTCGGGTGGCGAGAAGAAGCGGGCCGAAATCCTGCAGATGGCGCTGCTTCAGCCGAAGCTCTGCGTGCTGGACGAGACCGATTCCGGTCTCGACATCGATGCGCTCAAGATCGTCGCCGACGGCGTGAACGCGCTCCGCTCGCCGGATCGCGCCATTGTCGTCATCACGCATTATCAGCGCCTTCTCGAGCACATCGTGCCGGATACGGTCCACGTCCTCTACAAGGGGCAGGTGGTGAAGTCGGGCGGCAAGGATATTGCGCTCGAACTCGAAGAAAACGGCTACGCGGACATCATCGGCGCGGCCGCTTGATGCACCTGGAACAAAGGAGCGCAAGCCGATGAACATTCAAACGAAGCCGCCGCTGACGGCCGGCGAACAGGCCCTGTCGACGCATTTCGATGCGGTGAAGCAATCTCTGCCGGGTGGCGAGGTTGCTCTTTCGCAGCGCAGCGCGCTGTTCGGTGCATTGCTAAGCCGTGGACTGCCGACGCGTCGCGTCGAAAGCTGGCACTATACGGACTTCCGGTCGTTGCTGCGCGACGTGCCACAAGGTGCGGGGCTGTCGCAGCATGCCGTTGACCCTATGATCGCAGGGGCCACGGTTCTGGCGTCGAACAGCCAAGGTGCCGTATTGCCCGCCGGTGTGGCCGTGGTCGATTTTCAGACGCGTCTTGCCGACGGATCGCTGACGCTTGCGGCACGGGGCGACGACGATGCCGTCGGGCGTCTCAATGCTGCTTTCGCCGACACCGGCTTTGCGATCACGGTCGCGGACGGTGCGAAGATCGAGGCGCCGATCGAGCTGCAGGCGGTCCATGATGGTGGCCAGGCGCATCTGCGACACGACGTCCGTGTCGGTGCCCATGCCAGCGTGACGCTGTTCGAACGCCACCTGAATTCCGGCGACGCTCCGGCGCTCGTCTCCGCTGTTACGCACCTCACGCTCGATCGGGAGGCCATCGTCACCTGGGTGATCGTGCAGGGGCAGGGCCGCGCCGACAGCCATCTCGGGCAGATCAACGTGTCGCTCGGCGAGGATGCGCGGCTCACGCTGTGCATCGTCAATGCAGGTGGCAAGCTCATTCGTCAGGAAGTGCATGTCGTGACGGCCGGCGAAGGCGCCGACTTCAAGCTGCGCGGCGTCAATCTGCTCGGCGGCGACAGCCACACCGACGTGACGATGACGCTCGGCCACGACGTGCCAAACACGACGTCGACGGAAATCATCCGCAGCGTCGTCTTCGATCGCGCGCGTGGCGTGTTCCAGGGGCAGATCCGCGTGGCGCCGCATGCGCAGAAGACCGATGCGCGGATGGCCTCCAATACGCTGCTTCTTTCCGACGAAGGCGAGTTCTCCACCAAGCCGGAACTCGAGATCTTTGCCGACGACGTTCAGTGCGCCCACGGTGCCACGGTTGCCGACATCGATGCGGTTCATCTCTTCTATCTGAAGTCGCGTGGCATTCCGGAAGCCGTTGCACGGCGCATGCTGGTGCAGGCCTTCGTCAATGAGGTCGTCGAAGAGCTCGACGACGAGCCGCTGACCGACGCGCTGCATGGCGTGATCGAAACCTGGTTGGAAAAGCACGTTTGATGGACGCCCGCACCGCACGGAATGGCTATGACGTCGAAGCGATCCGCCGCGACTTCCCTATCCTTTCGCGGGAAGTCTATGGCAAGCCGCTGGTCTATCTCGACAATGGCGCATCGGCGCAGAAGCCGCAGGCGGTGATCGATGCGATCACGCACGCTTACTCGAACGAGTATGCGAACGTGCATCGCGGGCTGCATTTCCTGTCGAACGCGGCGACCGATGCCTATGAGGCATCGCGCAGCAAGGTGAAACGCTTCCTCAATGCTGCATCCGAAGACGAGATCGTCTTCACGAAGTCGACGACGGAGGCGATCAACACCGTCGCCTACGGTTACGGCATGCCGCATATCGGCGAGGGCGACGAGATCGTCCTGACGATCATGGAGCATCACTCCAATATCGTGCCTTGGCATTTCATCCGCGAGCGGCAGGGCGCAAAGCTGGTCTGGGTGCCGGTCGGTGTCGACGGGTCTTTCGATCTCGATGCGTTTGCGGCGAGCCTGACGGATCGCACGAAGCTCGTGGCGATCACCCACATGTCGAACGTGCTCGGCACGGTCATCCCGGTCAAGGACGTCTGCCGGATCGCCCACGAGCGCGGCATTCCCGTGCTCGTCGACGGCAGCCAGGCGGCGGTTCACATGCCGGTCGATGTTCGCGACATCGATTGCGACTTCTACGTCTTCACGGGGCACAAGGTGTACGGTCCGTCCGGCATCGGCGTGCTCTACGGCAAGACCGAGATGCTGAAGACGATGCGGCCCTTCCAGGGCGGCGGCGAGATGATCGTCGACGTATCGGAAGAGGGCGTGACCTATAACGATCCGCCGCATCGTTTCGAGGCCGGAACGCCGCCGATCGTCCAGGCGATCGGCCTCGGTGCCGCGCTCGACTACATGGAAAGCATCGGCCGCGAGGCCATCGCCGCCCATGAAGCGGATCTGACGGCCTATGCCCGCGAGAAGCTCCAGTCGGTCAATGCGCTTCGTGTGATCGGCGATGCGCCGGGCAAAGGCGCAATCTTCTCCTTCGAGATCGAGGGCATCCACGCCCACGACGTGTCGATGGTGATCGATCGCTCGGGTGTAGCGGTTCGTGCCGGCACCCACTGCGCTCAGCCGCTCTTGAAGCGTTTCGGCGTGACCTCCACATGCAGGGCATCCTTTGGGATGTACAATACGCGCAAGGAAGTGGATGTCCTTGTGGAAGCGCTTGAAAAGGCGCGCGCCTTCTTCGCCTGAGCGCGGAAACGATGATGGGAACTGCCATGATGACCGAGACAACCGCAAAGCCCGACGAATCGAGCGAGACTTCCACGGTTGGAGCCGCCGAAGCCGTCACCGGCGCCGCCCCAGTGGCCTCGGCCATTCCGCAGGAAGAGCTCGCGCGCATGACGGACGACATCATCGCGGCGCTGAAGACCGTCTACGATCCGGAGATCCCGGCCGACATCTACGAGCTCGGCCTGATCTACAAGATCGATATCGAGGACGACCGCATGGTCAAGGTCGACATGACGCTGACCGCGCCTGGATGTCCGGTTGCCGGCGAAATGCCGGGCTGGGTCGAGAATGCGGTCGGAACCGTGGAAGGTGTGTCGGGCGTCGACGTGAAGCTGACGTTCGATCCACCTTGGACGCCTGCGCGCATGAGCGAAGAAGCTCAGGTCGCCGTCGGCTGGTACTGACGGTAGGCGCCTGCCGTCTTGCGGCCGACCCTGGCCGTGATTAGGTTGATACCGAAGCGCACCTGATTTTGATGCGCAAACGCCCAGAAGGGCAGGAGTTTCGAATGGGTCAGTTCGCTGTCATGACCATGACCGATGCGGCTGCGGAGCGGGTCAAGGCCATCGTTGCCAACGCCAACCAACCGGTCGAAGGCATCCGTGTCGGGATCAAGAAGGGTGGCTGCGCCGGTATGGAATACACGGTGGAGCTCGTCGATGCGCCGTCAGCCAAGGACGATCTGATCGAAGCGGACGGTGCCCGCGTCTACGTGGCGCCCGAGGCAGTGCTGTTCCTGCTCGGCACCCAGATGGATTATGAAACCACCAAGCTGCGTTCGGGCTTCGTGTTCAACAACCCCAACCAGACGTCGGCCTGCGGTTGCGGTGAGTCGGTCGAGCTGAAGCCAGCCGACCTCGAAGCGCTCGCCAAGCGCGGCGATGCCGTCGTTCGAGGCGACGCGTAGCACCGCCCCCGCGTTCACGCATTTGTGAGCGCTCCCGGAACAAAAGCGTCATGTTTCCGTTGGTTCGACACCTGAACAGCGGAGACAGCACGCTCATGCATACCATCGTTTACATCGTCGGCCTTATCGTCGTCATCGGCTTCATCCTTTCGCTTCTCGGGCTTGTCTAGGACACCCTCGGCCTGCGGTTCGTTGGGAGCCGCAAGTTGCCGTCTCGACAGGAGATAATGCCGTGGAACTCATCATTCTCATCGTGCTGGTGCTTCTTGTCATCGGCGCATTGCCGCGCTGGGGGCATAGCCGCAACTGGGGCTATGGCCCGTCCGGCGGTCTCGGCCTCGTGATCGTCGTCGTGTTGATCATTCTTCTTCTTACCTGAATGGCATAGAGCATTTACCTCTAGCTCTATTGAGAACGGTCTTCGTGGTCGCTCTGCTAGACTATCCCGCCCTGCTGTGCGATGTGGACCGACAGCGTAGGGCGGAATCCAGAAGGTTTACTTCACGTCGCCCGACGACCTGTTCGGGTATAGACAGTGGAGGAAAACCCAATGGATCGCCGTTCATTCATCACGAAAGCTGGATTTGCCGGCGTCGGCGTCGCTGCAAGCTCGGTTCTTGCAGCGCCGGCTATCGCGCAGGAAAATCAGACCTGGCGCATGGTCACGACGTGGCCGAAGAACTTTCCCGGTCTCGGCGTTGGTGCCCAGCGCCTGGCCGACCGCATCACTGCCGCCTCGGGCGGCCGTCTGACCATCCAGCTCTATTCCGCCGGCGAACTTGTACCGCCGCTGCAGGCGCTCGACGCTGTCATCGACGGTTCGGCCGAGATGAGCCACGGCGCCGCCTATTATTGGCAGAACAAGAGCCAGGCTCTGAACTTCTTTACCGGCGTGCCTTTCGGCATGACCTCGCGTGAACTGACCGGCTGGGTTCGCTATCTCGGCGGTCAGGAAATCTGGGACGAAATCTACGACCAGTACGGCGTTCAGGGCTTCCTGTCGGGCGATACTGGTACACAGGCAGGCGGCTGGTTCCGCAACGAGCTGACGGGCGTCGCCGACGTGCAGGGCCTTCGTTTCCGCACGCCGGGCCTCGGTGGCCAGGTCTGGGAACGTCTCGGCGCTTCCGTCACCAATATGGCAGCGGGCGAGATTTTCCAGGCGCTGCAGTCTGGCACGCTCGACGCGGCCGAATTCGTCGGTCCCTACAACGACCTCGCGCTCGGCTTCTACCAGATCGCCAAGAACTACTACTTCCCGAGCTTCATCGAGCCGGGCCTGGCAACCGAGCTCGTCGTCGACAAGGCAAAGTACACCGCACTGTCGGCAGACCTGCAGGCGATCATCCGTGATTGCTGCCAGGCCGAGTACGATGCGGTTGCGGCCGACTTCGCCGCCAACGACCCGCGCGCCCTTCAGACGCTGGTCAACGACCACGGCGTCCAGATCCGTCAGTTCCCGGATGAAATCCTGGAAGCCGGCGCACAGGCGGCGACCGAGATCCTTACGGGTCTGCGCGATTCGAGCGACGAATTGACGAAGAAGACTGCCGAAAGCTTCATCTCGGCGCTGAACATCGTTCGCCAGAAGACGCAGGGCACCGACTCGCTCTTCATTCAGGCACGCGAGAAGTACTTCCAGATCTGAGCGTTCTCTCGCTGATCTGATCAAAACGAAAAAAGCCCGGAGCGTTCTGCTCCGGGCTTTTTTGTTCTACCGAAAGACGCCCGCTTCGGGATCAGCTGTAGATCCAGCGCGGCAGCCAGGTGGCCAGTTCCGGGAAGATGAACAGCAGCGCGATCGCCACGACCTGCAGCCCGACGAACGGGATGACGCCGCGATAGATCATGCCCGTGGTGACCCGGTTGGGGGCCACGCCGCGCAGATAGAAGAGCGCGAAGCCGAAGGGTGGCGTCAGGAAGCTGGTCTGCAAGTTGACGCCGATCAGGACGCCGAGCCAGACGGGGTCCACACCGAGATTGAGCAGCACCGGCGCCGTGATCGGCACGATGATGAAGATGATCTCGAACGTGTCCAGGATGAAGCCGAGGACGAACATCATCAGCATGACGACGATGAGCGCGCCATAGACGCCACCGGGCAGGGCGGTCAGGATATCGTGGACCAGATTGTCGCCGCCCATGAGGCGGAAGACGATCGAGAATACCGATGCGCCGAGCAGGATGATGAACACCATCGAGGTGATGGTGGCGGTCGAGATCGTGACTTGGCGCAACACCTGGAACGACAGGCGCCAGCGCAGCGCGGCGAGGATCGTTGCGCCGATGGCGCCAACCGAGGCCGCTTCCGTCGGCGTAGCGATGCCGCCGAGGATCGAGCCGAGCACGGCGATGATCAGCATGAGCGGTGGCACGAGCGCAGTGACGACTTCCTTCCAGAGGTCTTTCTTCTGGTCGGCCGGCACCGGCGTCGCCGGGCAGCTTTCAGGCGCGGTGATGGCCTTGAAGACCATCCACAGCAGATAGAGACCGACGAGCAGGAAGCCTGGGATGATGGCGCCGGCGAAGAGATCGCCGACAGAAACGGGCGCAGGGGCAAAGTTGCCCTTTGCCATCTGAACCTGGGCGTTGATGCCGGACAGCATGTCGCCCATGAAGATCAGCACGGTCGAGGGCGGAATGATCTGACCAAGCGTGCCTGACGCGCAGATGACACCGGAAGCGAGTTTCGGGTCATAGCCGGCGCGCAGCATGGCCGGCAGCGAAATGAGGCCCATGGTGACCACCGTTGCGCCGACAACGCCGGTGGATGCCGCCAGCAGCGCGCCGACGAGAATGACCGAGATGCCGAGCCCGCCGCGCAGATTGCCGAAAAGCTTGCCCATGGTGAGGAGCAGCTGTTCGGCGATGCCCGATCGCTCGAGCATCACGCCCATGAAGATGAAGAGCGGAACGGCGACGAGGACCTCGTTGGTCATGAAGCCGACATAGCGGTTGGCGAGCGAGCCAAAATTGGACGGATCGAAGACGCCGAAGAACATGCCGACGAGGCCGAAGAGAAGCGAGACGCCGGCCAGCGTGAAGGCGACCGGGAAGCCCAGCATTAACACGCCGATGATGCCGAAGAACATCAGCCCGGCGAGGATCTCGCCGATCAGTACAGGATCCATTGTCGATTACTCCCCTTCGCCCGGAAGGCGATACCGCAAATCTGCGGGCAAAAGTTCTTCCTGTCCGGCAAGAACGAGGATGCTTCGTCCGGCCATGGCAAGGCCCTGCAGCGCCACGACGCCGGCGAAGACGAAGATGAAAGATTTGAGTACATAGAGCCCGGGCATTCCGCCGAAATTGGCGGAGCCTTCGCCGAGGTTCCACGATCGGATCACGTAGGACCAGCTGTAGAGTACGACGATGTAGCAGAAGGGCAGAAGGAAAACGACGACACCGAAGAGATCGACCATCGCTTTCCGTTCGATCGTCGCCGGGCGATAGAAGATGTCGACGCGGACGTGGTCGTCACGCAGCAGCGCGAAGCCGGCGATGCCCATGAACATGGCGCCATTCAACCAGATATAGAGATCCTGCATCCAGATCAGCGATGTGGAAAAGAGATAGCGCTGGACGACGACGGTGAAGCAGACAAGCACGATGCCGAGCGAGAGCCAGGCAAGGATCTGACCGAGAAGGCCGTTGAAACGGCCGATCGCCTTAACGATCGCGGCTAGGAACGACATAGTTCAGCCTCTGAACCAAGAAGTTGAGAGCTTGAGACCGGGTGATGGCAGGACAACGGAAGGTGGTGGCAATGCGCTGCCGCTCCTCCTCGGCCTGCAACATGATGCCCGGTCCGGCGATCCGGACAACGAATGCCCGAATTGACGGCAGTCGATAGACCGACACGGGCGCAGACGCAACCGCTGAAGGCAGATTGTCAGCCGCGGCGCGTCGCCATGACAAGGCCTGCGATCACAACGACGACCCAGCCGGCGATCATCGCGAAGCCGCCGATAGGCGCGGACATCGGAAAGAGTGCGTTGCCTGCCGTTGCGCGCAATGTGAGGTCGGCAGCAAACAGCATCGTGCCGAGGGCGAGCAGCAGGCCGGCGGGTATGAACAGCCGGGATTTTTCGGAAAGTGCTGCGAGCCCCAACAGAGCAGGGGCGTGCGCAAGGGAAAGAGCGGCGGCGCTCGCAAGGAGGCGGGGGTCGCCTCCGTGCGAAGCCGCGGCAGCAAGTGCTACGCCGGCTGAGCCGAGCAAGCCGGCGGCGATGACCAGTATCGCGGTCGTCCGCATCGAAGCGCGGCCGATCAGGCGCGCGCGGCGATGGTCATGAATGCGGGGATATCGTCGCCGAAGCCGACCGGCGTGAAATCGTCGTCACGCTGCGAACGATGCCGCCGATTGTTGTCGCGGCCGTTGTCGCGATTGCCGTCACGACCATTGTCGCGACCGCGATTGCGGCGATCGTCGTTGGCGGCGTCCTGGCGCTGAGGACGTGCAGTGTCTTCAGCAACAGGCGTGCGGTCGACAGCGGCGGCGCGTTCGACAGGCGCGCGTTCTGCCGGTTGACGTTCGGCTACCGGAGCGGCCGTCGCTTCTTCGACGGCGGGTGTCTCGGCTGCCGCCAGTTCGGCTGCGGCCTCGATCAATGCTTCTTCGCGGGCGGGACGGGTGCGTGGGCCATCCGATTTGCGGCCCTGGCGGGCTGCATTGCGGCCAGCCGGCTTGGCGCGACCGCGGCGGTCGTCTTCGTCAGGCGACTGCACGATGGTGGAGATATCGCCATCGAGCCATTCGATCTTCTGATCGATCAGCTTTTCGATCGCGTCCGTGTACTTCGCCTCGCGCTTGGTCACGAGCGTAAAGGCCTTGCCCGACCTGCCGGCACGACCGGTGCGACCGATGCGGTGGACGTAGTCTTCGGCATGGATCGGCACGTCGAAATTGAAGACGTGGCTCACATCCGGAATGTCGAGACCGCGCGCGGCGACGTCGGAAGCCACCAGAAGCTGCAGCTTTCCTTCGCGGAAATTGTGCAGCATCGTCGTGCGGGACCGCTGATCCATGTCGCCATGCAGAGCGCCGGCCGAGAACTCGTGGCGGGCGAGCGAGCGGAAGAGATCGGCCACATCGCGCTTGCGGTTGCAGAAGATGATCGCGTTCTTGAGGTCGTCCTGGGCACGGATCAGATCGCGCAATGCCGACCGCTTTTCGAAATCCTTGCTGCCACAGGCAACGAGACGTTGCGTGACGGTCGTCGCCGTGGACGAACGGGTCGAGACTTCGACGCGGACCGGGTTCTGCAGGAAGTTGTCGGCGAGCTTCTGGATTTCAGGCGGCATGGTTGCCGAGAAGAACAGCGTCTGGCGCGTGAAGGGAATGAGCTTCACAATGCGCTCGATGTCCGGGATGAAGCCCATGTCGAGCATGCGGTCGGCTTCGTCGATGACGAGGACTTCGACTCCGCTCATGAGCAGCTTGCCGCGTTCGCAATGGTCGAGCAGGCGGCCGGGGGTGCAGATGAGGACGTCTGCGCCACGCTCCAGCTTACGATCCTGCTCATCGAAGGAGACGCCGCCGATCAGCAGCGCGACGTTGAGCTTGTGGTTCTTGCCGTATTTCTCGAAATTCTCGGCAACCTGCGCAGCCAGTTCGCGCGTCGGTTCCAGAATGAGCGTGCGCGGCATGCGTGCGCGGGCGCGGCCCTTTTCCAGCAGCGTCAGCATCGGCAGGACGAACGAGGCCGTCTTGCCGGTTCCTGTCTGGGCGATGCCGAGCACGTCACGTCGTTCCAGGGCCGGTGGAATGGCCCCTTCCTGAATCGGTGTAGGTTCGCTATAGCCCGCGTCGGTGACCGCGGAGAGGACTTTCTGGCTCAAGCCAAGTTCGGAGAATGTGGTCAAGGGGGAACTTGTTTCCGTTCTGATCTCTAGGATCGGGGCTGACATCTATGTGTGCGGACAGTGGCGCAAACACATGGAGTTCGCACCTGGCAGCGCTAAGCGCTCAAGCGGCAATGACGCCTGGATGAGCCGGCACATAGGCCCTATACGGCAGAAAGTCAAGGAAGGCAGGCGTTGCAGGCACTTCGTGCGCTCTTTGGGCGCACGAATGGTCAGCGGGCGGCGAGAAGTGGTTCCAGCGATGCTCCGGCCTGCAGGAAGCGCGCGGGATCGACCGGCTCATCCTTGAAACGGACTTCATAGTGGAGATGCGGGCCGGTGGAACGCCCAGTGCTTCCCGCGCGCCCGATCAATTCCCCGCGCGCCACGGTCTGGCCGATCGAAACGAGGATTTCGGAGAGGTGAGCGTAGCGCGTCACGACGCCTTCGCCGTGATCGATCTCCACCATCTTGCCGTAGCCGCCGCGCCGGCCTGCGCCGATGATCGTACCGCTGCCGGACGCTTCGATGGATTCTCCGCTGGCGACGCGGAAATCGATGCCGGCATGGAACGCCGCCCGGCGGAAGAAGGGGTCGCGCCGCGTGCCGTAACGGCTGGTGATCGCATGACCTTCGGCCGGATTGCCAAGCGGCATGCGTGCCGCGTGGTCCCGGATCGTGTCGAGACGGTTCAAGGCCAGGTCCAGTTCGTCGAGCGTCGCATCGAATGCGCCGCCGCCGCGCCGGGGCAGATAAGGTCCACCCATGGCCGTGGTATCGTCCAGCGGAACATCGAGCCCGGTGTCGCGCAGAATGCCTGCAATCGCTTCGGCGGTGCCCGAGGCATTGGCCGCAAGAGCGCGCACCTTCTGCATCTGCTCGGTTTCGATGTCGTCGAGCGAGGAGCGCAGCTCGAGGAAAAGCTGATCAGACCGATCTGCCTGATTGCGGCCGGTCGGAGCGTAGGCGCTTACCTTGCTGCTCGGCGGGATGGTTGCCGTCGTCGTGCGGTCGGTGATCATGGCGATCGCGTCGAGGGCGTCGCCCGATGCAGGAAGGTCCGCGCGGCGCGCGGGACGATCCGGGCGCGGGATGGGTAACGGCGCTTCGATCTCAGGAGCAGCCGCATCGCCTGCGCGTTCGAGGATGGCATCCAGCCGGCCGTGGCGTGATGAGAGCGCGGCCTGGTGTGCCATCAGCTTCTCGACCTGGTCTTCCATCATGCGTTGATCCAGCATCTGACGGCTGGTTACGCGATCGACCTGCGCGCGGAGCGCAGCGATGCGGTCTTCATAGACGTGCTGAATACGGGCTTGCCGCGCGACGGAGGCGCCGATGAGATCGTCGCGCAGGATGAGGTAGGTGGTCGCCACGAAGTAGCCGCCGAGCAGAAGCGCAGCCGCACAGCCAGCAAGGCCCACGACCCAGGGACGGATCGTCATATGCCGAATGCGTTCACCGCTCGCGAGAATGAGCGTGTGCTCCATCTTGCGCCGACCGAACGCGGAAACTTTATGCGATTGCGCCACGGTGCTGCCTTTGCCGCTGCCAGACCAATGACGGGTATTAGACAATGTTAAGGTTAACACCCCCTTTCCGGCCACACAGTTTGGCCAGATGGTGTCTCAGGACATGCTTGTCGCGGTAAGCGACCGGTAGAACGAAGGCGAAAGCCCGGCTTCGGCCCGTGCCAGATCGTTGAAGGGCGGTTTCAGCGGTCCACGAAAATTCGCGCGCACCAGGGACTGGAAGGTCGCCGTCGGGTCACGGCCCTGGCGTTGGCAGAGGAAGCGGAACCATTTGGCCCCGACGGCGACGTGGGTCTTCTCGTCCTCGTAGATGATGTTGAGGATGGCAGCGCTTTCCAAATCGCCCGATTCGCGCATCTTGGCCTGAAGGGCCGGGGTCACGTCGAGCCCCCGGGCTTCGAGGATGAGCGGAACGACGGCAAGCCTCGCAGTCAGGTCGTTGCGGGTGTCATGCGCCGCCTGCCAAAGGCCATCATGAGCCGGCAGGTCGCCATAATCCGCACCGAGGGCACGAAGTCGATCACGTATTAGATTGAAATGCTTGGCTTCTTCGAAGGCGACCCGCATCCAGCCGTCGAAGAAGCTTCGGGGCATGCGGGCGCCGGCGAAGCGGGCCACGATATCGAGTGCGAGGTCGATGGCGTTGAGCTCGATGTGGGCGATCGCATGCAGGAGCGCGATGCGACCACGCTCCGAGTTCAGCGAGCGACGCTTGACCTTCGTCGGTGGTACCAGCTCCGGCCGATCCGGGCGTCCCGGTCGAACGGGTACGCCGAGATCGAGCGGGCTCAGAAGCGAGAGGCGACGCCCATGCCAGCGTCGCGCCGTCTCCTGCGTCAGCCACGTCTTGTCGTCGAGGTCGGCTGCCGCAATTGCACGTGCCGTGCCATCCCGCAGCGATCTCGCCGCATATTCTCCTGCCGACGCAGGAACATGCGGTGCTTGGCTGACATTCTGAATCACGTTCTCAGAGGGCCTTGGCGGCAGCCAGAACGTCTTCGGCGTGGCCAGGTACCTTCACTTTCGGCCAGATTCTAACGATCTTCCCGTCGCGATCGATCAGAAGCGTTGTGCGCTCAACGCCCATGTATTTCTTGCCGTACATGCTCTTTTCCTGCCAGACGCCGTAGGCTTCGAGGGTTGACTTGTCCTCGTCGGCGGCAAGGATCACGTCGAGGCTGTGCTTGTCGCGAAACTTGTCATGCTTCTTCACGGGGTCGGGCGACATGCCGATGACGACCGTGTCCGCTTCCGCAAAGTCCTGCTTCAGGGCGGTGAAGGCGATGGCCTCGGTGGTGCATCCGCTGGTGTCGTCCTTCGGGTAGAAATACAGGACGACCTTTTTTCCGCCGAATTCAGAGAGCGAAACGTCGCCGCCGCCATCTCGCGGTAATGTGAATGCGGGGGCCTGCATGCCTTCGGACAATTCGCTCATCGATGCTCTCCAATGCTGATAGGGGGCGTGATGGACGCGATATATGGTCTAAGCGCCCGTCGTCCAGCCACTTAGGCCCGGATGATCCGGGACAGGCGTCGAAAGCGTTTCCCCGACGCGGGGTTTTCGGCCACATTGCAGCAATGCGCCGGTGGGGAACTGGCATGGTTTAGGTTCAACGGGGCTGACAGGAACGAGCGGATCGGCGACACAGAGCGCATGCACCCATCACCGAACACGGTTCCCGTGGATCAGGCGGAGAAAAAAGCGAAACGCAGCCGGGCCAGACGCGTGATGCGTCTTTCTCTGCTCGTGAGCGGCGTTCTGACGGGCATTCTGATGGCTGTTTTCGCCGGGCTACAGTTCGGCGCCTTCGATTCGCTGTTTGCCGGCCGGGCTCAGTCGGCGCTCGCCACCATTGCAGGCCCCGAAACCATCGTGGAAGTCGATCGCGCCTCTGTGCGTGTCGGGCGAGACGGGCGTATCGCGATCGAGGCCGATTCGGTGTCAGTGCAGCGATCCCCTTTGGCGCTTCGTGAATCGGCAGCCAGCGGGACGCAGAATGACGCGTTCGGCGAGGCGCTGTCATCCGTCGAGGCTGTGCGGCTGTTGCTTGACCCGATGCCGCTTCTGCGCGGCGAAATCAAAGTGGTCGAGGTGGAGATTTCCGGCGTCGTGCTCGACGCGACCATGCTCGCCGGCGGGCCGACCACCGACTGGGGCGCGCTGCGGGTCGATTCGTTGGAGCCGCTGACGGAAAGTGCGTTTGCCGCATTGGACCGGGCCTTCCATCTGCTTCAGCGTAGCCGCACACGATCGATCCTGCTCACCAATGCCGAACTTGCGAATACCGGTGCTGCCGATGCACCGAGGATCGAACAGTTGCAACTGGCGCTATCCGATCGGGAGAACGTGACGCTGAATGGCGCCTTCACGATCGGCGGGCAAACCATCGCCATCGATGGACAGGCGCTGCGCCACGAGCGGACGGATACGCTCGACCAGCTTCTCGTTCGCCTGACCGGTTTGCACACAATGGGCAACGCGGCGTTCACCAGCCGTAGCGAAGACGAACCGGTCGAGCGCCAGCGGCAGCGGTTCGGCATCGAGAGCGAGACCGACATCTCGCTCAGTGCACGACGCACGCCGAGGCCCGATCAACCGATGCTCAAGGCCCAGGTCTCGCTGGGCGAGGGAAGCCTGACGCTTGGCGGAATCGTCTCGCCGCTGCAGACCAGCCGTCTTGGGCTCGGTTATTTCCGCGAGCAGGGAAAGATCGAGGTGCTGCCATCGCGCCTCACGGTCGCCGACACGGTCATCCCGTTCAGTGGCGGGCTCATCGATCTGTCTCGTCTCGCCGAAAACGCCGCTCCGGGGATTGCGGCGGAGATCGTCGTCGACCAGGCCATGCTCGACCCCACGGATACCGAGCTTGCCGCGCTTGCCGTCGATGGCAAGATTTCCGCGCGGTTTCTGGGCGCCGACCGGCGGCTGGTCTTCGACGAAATCGCGCTCGATACGGGGCCGGGGACCGTCGTCGCGTCTGCGGCCATCGAGTTTGGCGCGTCGTCGCCGGCGATCAGTCTCGCCGGTGCGTTCGATCGGCTGGATACCGCTTCTCTGAAGCAGCTCTGGCCCTTCTGGGTGGCGGTCCGGCCGCGGCAGTGGGTGATCGACAATGTCGTGGGTGGCATCGGCTCCAACGGCCAGATCCGGCTGTATATTCCCGCAGGGCGCATGGCCGAGCAGCCGGGCAGACTCGATCTCGACGAGGACCAGCTGCAGATCTCCATGCGGGTCAACGGGCCGCGCGTGAATGTTGCGGGCGACATCCCCCCGTTGCGCGATACCAAGGCGAACGTGGTGTTTCGGGGTAAAACGCTCGAAGTCGATATCGAGGCGGCAACGGCCTATTTCCCGTCGGGCAGGACGGTCGCAGTCGAAAACGGGACATTCGGGATCGAGCGGACCGATCTTCGTCCCTTGATGGCCGAGATGGACCTGCAACTTGCCGGTGCTGCGGACGCCATGGCCGAGTTGATCTCCTACCGGCCGATCGCCGTTCTCGACCGGGTCGGCTATCAGCCCGAGGATCTCAGCGGTTCCATCGAGGCGCATGTGCAAGCGCGTTTCGGCCTGATCCGCGATCAGAACCCGGCCGCGCCGACCTATGACGTCCAGATGGCGCTGACCGACGTGGCCGTGGCGAAGCCCGTGGAAGGGCGCATGCTGTCGGCGGTGAACGGCAGCCTGTCGGTCGACCCGGCAAAAGCAGTGCTCGAGGGAAAGGCCACGATCGACGGGGCTCCGCTCGACATCGCCGTCACGCGTCCGCTCGATCCCGAGGCGGGCATCACCGCGGCACGACGGATCAGCGGCACGATCGGGGACCGTGAACGGGCGGAGCTTTTGCCAGGCCTATCCGGTCTTCTCGCTGGGCCGATCACGTTGACCATGGAGCAGACCGGACCAGGCGAGGACAAGGTCGATATCGACCTGTCGAACGCGACACTGACCCCGCCCGCAATCGGATGGCAGAAGGAACCAGGCACTCAGGCGTCGGTGAGCATGACGATGCGCGCCCGAGAAGACGGGCTCGATCTCGACGACATCGTGCTGACGGGCGACGGCATCGGGGCCAAGGGGTCTGCACGCCTGACTGCAGGGCAGTTGGCCACGCTGGACCTCTCCAATGTGCGTCTGTCGACGAGCGACGACTTCGATGTCTCCATAGCTCGGGCCAGCGGCGGCGCCTTCGACATCGATGTCCGGGGGCGCTCCTTCGATGCACGGCCTTTGATCCGCAAATTGCGGGCAGGCTCCGAAGGGGGAAGCGGGGCAGGTGGTGGCGCGGCGCAGCGGTTCTCCTTCTCGGCCGACGTCGCTCAAGTTCTCGGTTTCGACGGAGAAGTGCTGTCCGGCGTTTCGGTGCGCTATTCGGGCCGAGGCAGCCGCCCGACCGGGGTGGATCTGAAAGCCGTGACGGGAAGCGGCGAGGCGGCAGTGCTAACTTTTGCCGAGACCGACGGGATCGGGCAGGCCAATCTGACGGCGGGCGATGCCGGCGCTCTTGCGCGCTTTGCCGATCTCTACCGGCGCATATCCGCCGGCCGCATCGAGGTCGCGCTGCAGCGGTCCGGCGACGGCCCCTTCCGTGGCAATGTGCGGATCGCCGATTTTGCCGTGATCAACGAGAATCACCTGAAGGAACTCGTGACTGCGCGGGCTTCCGGCGCACCGGGCAATGTCAGTGACGCGATCCAGAGCTCGGTCGACGTCAATTCCATGCGCTTCGAGCGCGGCTACACCGACATCGAGATCGGTAACGGCACCGTGGGCGTCAGCAACGGCGTGCTGCGCGGCCAGGAGATCGGTCTGTCGTTTCAGGGCATCGTCAGGGATGCGGGTGGCAACATGGCCGTCACCGGCACGTTCATGCCGGCTTACGGGCTTAATAGGCTTTTCGCCGAGATTCCCATCTTCGGCGCTCTGCTTGGCAACGGTCGCGACCGTGGCCTGATCGGGATCACGTTCCGTTTGGACGGGCAGGTCAGCGCGCCGCAACTGACCGTCAACCCGATTTCGGCGATCGCGCCGGGTGTGTTCCGGCAGATCTTCGAGTTCTGAGGCTCCGGCTTCGGTTCGCCGTGGCTCTGATCGGTGATCCGGTGTCCGCTTTACGTTGAAACGTTTCAGGATACCTGCAGATGCCGGTGCGCCGCATAGAGCGCGATAGCGGCAGCGTTGGAAACGTTGAGAGACTTGATGGCGCCCGGCATGTCGAGACGCACCAGTCCATCCACCGTATCGCGCGTCTTCTGACGCAATCCCTTGCCTTCCGCACCGAGCACGAGGGCGATCCGCTCGCCGGCGAGCTTGGCTTCCAGCGGACCGTCGGCTTCCGAATCGAGACCGAGTGTCAGGAAGCCGAGCGCCTGCAGTTCACCGATCGCTTCAGCCAGATTGGTGATCTGGATGTAGGGGATCAGTTCCAGCGCGCCGGAAGCAGACTTGGCCATCACGCCGGATTCGGTCGGGCTGTGACGCTGGGTGGTGATGACCGCGCCTGCCCCGAAGGCAACGGCGCTGCGCATGATGGCTCCAACATTGTGCGGGTCCGTCACCTGGTCGAGAACCAGCAACAGCGGGCTGTCCTTGAGATCGGCGAGGCGTCTCAGAGGCAACGCGTTCGCTTCGACGACCACGCCCTGGTGGATCGCATCGTCGCCCAGCAGATCGTCGATGGCGCCGGGAGCGACCATCTCGACCGGGAAGGGTAGAGCTGCGGTGTCTTCCACTTCGAGCCGGGCGAGCGCGTTGCGCGTCACCCGCATCGACAGGATCTTGCGGGCAGGATTGTCGAGTGCCGCGCGAACTGTGTGCAAGCCATAAAGATGGACGCGGTCGGGCGGGAGCGGCGGGCCCGACCCTTCTTTGCGCTTGCGCGGCGCGTCGCGCTTCTGGCTGCCATCATCCGCTTTCGTATCGCGGTAGGCTCGGCGCAGACGCGCATAGTGACTGTCTTTTGGCGAGCCCGCATCGCGGGGGCCGCCGTCGCTTCCGCCGGCTGCGCCGGATGTCTTCTTTGATGTCATGGATCGGCTTATAGACCGCGCCGCGGTGGTGGCAAAGCCTTTCCCCGAAGCAGGTTCGAGCGCGCTTTCCCGTGTCGCATTAATTTCTCGGGGATCGGTTGACAGCTATCGGCCCGACCGGCATAACCCGCCCCGGTTCGACGGCGCTTCCTTGCGCGGCGATCGTCGGTCCACCGGCCACCTGCCAAGCGGGGTGCCGGCGAAGTTTGGAGAGGTGCCTGAGCGGTTAAAAGGGGCGGACTGTAAATCCGTTGGCTTAGCCTACGCTGGTTCGAATCCAGCCCTCTCCACCACTTCGCCTGATGACTGCCCGCGGGTATAGCTCAATGGTAGAGCAGCAGCCTTCCAAGCTGAATATGCGGGTTCGATTCCCGCTACCCGCTCCAATTTGCCCCTACTGCACTCTGCTCCGCGCATGCCATTTCTGGCCGTCGCATATCCCATGCATCGGCCTATAGCTTCAGTATGATGCCCGCCAAGAACATTCACCGGCCCTAGAGGGCATCGTGCTTGAGCGCGTCGCGGAGCTTCTGGGCGCGGATGACCGTGCGGGCGTATTGTTCCCACGTCGAACGCATCTGAAGCAGATTGGCGGCCAACGCTTCGGCGATGCCTTCGAGTTCGTCGAGCGCAACCTGGCTTCGGGTGAACTGGCCCGCAAGATCGCCTGAGAAATCGCCGCGCTTGGCCGAATCCATCGCGCCGGTCAGTGTGCGGCCGTTGTCATGGACACGGGGAGCGAGACGGCCGAGTGCCTCGTGGAGGCGTTCGCGCTCCAGTTCGATGGCCTCCAACTGCGGACGCTGCTGCTCAAGGAGACGGTAGGTATTGCGCCATTCGCGCGCATGCCGCTCCAGGTCGTCGCTGACGCCCTTCAGGCCGCCGGCAATGCGGCCAGGCAGACGAACGGACGGATCAATACTCGGACCGGCGACATGAACCGGGTCGATCTTCTTGGTGGCGGGTGAAGTGTCGGCATCCGTCACATCTGGCACATGACGCAGTAGTGCAGCCATGTGCGGAACATCATTGGCATAAGTGTCGATAGTCATGTGCCTCTCCATTTGCGCCATCGTAATTCATGGCTTCATATGAAATTGCATTGATTTTCACTTCGCGCCATCCGAACTTTAACAATTGGTTAATTGTGTACGTGGCTGATCAAGAGGTTCTGGAGTTTAACCGGCTCCAGAGTGCAATCTATTCTTGGTCAATTTCGGCTATGTTTTAGAGAATGGTTGTAAAGCAGCGGAAGTCGCACCTGGCCTCGAATCGGCGGTTGCGGAGGGCTGATTTTGGGGTATGGTCCGGGCTATGGATCACCCCCGCGACACCATTGCATCCTCCTTAGATCATGTCTGGAATTCGGCTCGCATTGACGCCGACGGTGCCGTGCGTGCGCTTCTCATCCATGCTCAGGACTGCTCCCGATGGGGGTTTGTGGACGACGCCAGCGATGCGCGCTCGGCTGCGCGATCGTTGAGGGTCCAAGCGTTGATTGCCGCGGCGCATGGCGAGCATCATCACGGCGCCGTCTCCTGTTGGCGATAGGCGGCTGAGCGCTTCGCGCTCGGTTTTCGTCGGGTCATCCCTCCGCGCTTGAACTTCGCGAAATTTCGTCCTAATAGCGCACCAGCCCATCCCAACGAACTCGATAAATTGAGGAAAGCCGCATGGCTAAAGGCAAGTTTGAACGTAACAAGCCGCATGTGAACATCGGCACGATCGGTCACGTCGACCACGGCAAGACGTCTTTGACGGCTGCGATCACGAAGTTCTTCGGCGAGTACAAGGCGTATGNGTTTTCGTCGGGTCATCCCTCCGCGCTTGAACTTCGCGAAATTTCGTCCTAATAGCGCACCAGCCCATCCCAACGAACTCGATAAATTGAGGAAAGCCGCATGGCTAAAGGCAAGTTTGAACGTAACAAGCCGCATGTGAACATCGGCACGATCGGTCACGTCGACCACGGCAAGACGTCTTTGACGGCTGCGATCACGAAGTTCTTCGGCGAGTACAAGGCGTATGACCAGATCGACGGCGCGCCGGAAGAAAAGGCTCGCGGGATCACGATCTCGACTGCACACGTGGAATACGAGACGGAAGCCCGTCACTACGCCCACGTCGATTGCCCCGGCCACGCCGACTACGTGAAGAACATGATCACCGGTGCTGCCCAGATGGACGGCGCGATCCTCGTCGTTTCGGCTGCCGACGGCCCGATGCCGCAGACGCGCGAGCACATCCTGCTCGCCCGCCAGGTCGGCGTTCCGGCGATCGTCGTGTTCCTGAACAAGGTCGACCAGGTCGATGACGAAGAGCTTCTCGAGCTCGTCGAGCTTGAAGTGCGCGAGCTGCTCTCCTCGTACGACTATCCGGGCGACGACATTCCGATCGTCAAGGGTTCGGCACTTGCCGCCATCGAAGACAGCAACAAGGAAATCGGCGAGAATGCCGTGCGCGCGCTGCTGGCCGAAGTCGACAAGTACATCCCGACGCCTGAGCGTCCGATCAACATGCCGTTCCTTATGCCGATCGAAGACGTGTTCTCGATCTCGGGCCGTGGCACGGTCGTGACCGGCCGCGTCGAGCGTGGCGTCGTCAAGGTTGGCGAGGAAATCGAGATCGTCGGTATCCGCGACACCAAGAAGACGACCTGCACGGGCGTTGAAATGTTCCGCAAGCTGCTCGATCAGGGCCAGGCCGGCGACAACATCGGCGCGCTGCTTCGCGGTGTCGACCGTGAAGGCGTCGAGCGTGGTCAGGTTCTGTGCAAGCCGGGTTCGGTTAAGCCGCACAAGAAGTTCAAGGCCGAAGCCTACATCCTGACAAAGGAAGAGGGCGGTCGCCACACGCCGTTCTTCACGAACTACCGTCCGCAGTTCTACTTCCGCACGACGGACGTGACGGGCATCGTGACGCTGCCGGAAGGCACGGAAATGGTGATGCCCGGCGACAACGTGACGGTCGACGTCGAGCTGATCGTGCCGATCGCGATGGAAGAGCGCCTGCGCTTCGCTATCCGCGAAGGCGGCCGTACCGTCGGCGCCGGCATCGTCGCCGCGATCACGGAATAACGCGTGAAAACAAGCTTCGGCGGGGACAATTCGACCTGCCGAAGCATTTTCGTCTTGCCGTGCTGGTCGCTCCAAGTTAGATCAGCGGCACGGCGAAGCGCTCGAACGAGCGGTCGTTTAGGGGTATAGCTCAGTTGGTAGAGCGGCGGTCTCCAAAACCGCAGGTCGCAGGTTCGAGCCCTGCTGCCCCTGCCATTTCTGGCTGGTCGGTCGGCGCCTCTGGCGGCCCGGCCGGTTTGCTATTTTGACGCGCCGGACGGATTCCCTCTTGTGAATTTGGGAATCGGTCTTTATGTAGAACCTCTAGATCAACGGTGCGCGGAGCCGCCTTGTCGCTTTGCGTGCCGTAATCGTATGGGCAGTTCATGGCTACGAGAACCAATCCGATCACATTCATCCAGCAGGTGCGCGCCGAGACGGCCAAGGTCACCTGGCCGAGCCGTCGCGAGACTTTGATCTCGACGATCATGGTTCTCATCATGGTGTTTGTGGCTTCGATCTTCTTTTTCGCCGCCGATCAGGCGCTGGGCTGGATCATCGGGCTTATTCTGAACATCGGCGCCTAACTGTAGCTGCCTTCGGGAGAATTTGAATGTCAGCGCGCTGGTATATCGTCCACGCATACTCGAATTTCGAGAAGAAGGTCGCCGAGTCGATCGAAGAGAAGGCGCGCCAGAAGGGCCTGTCGCATCTCTTCGAAAAGATCCTCGTTCCGACCGAAAAGGTCGTCGAAGTCCGTCGCGGCCGCAAAGTGGATGCCGAGCGCAAGTTCTTTCCGGGTTATGTGCTCGTCCGGGCTGATCTGACCGACGAAGCCTATCACCTGATCAAGAACACGCCAAAGGTCTCCGGGTTCCTTGGTTCCGATTCGAAGCCGGTGCCGATCCCAGACTCCGAAGCGGAGCGGATCCTTTCGCAGGTTCAGGATGGTGTCGAGCGGCCGAAGCCGTCCATTTCGTTCGAGATCGGGGAGCAGATCCGCGTATCGGACGGGCCGTTCGCCTCGTTCAACGGGATTGTCCAGGACGTCGACGAAGAGCGCTCGCGCCTGAAGGTGGAAGTATCGATCTTCGGTCGCGCAACGCCGGTCGAGCTTGAATACAGCCAGGTCGAAAAGACCTGATTGTCGGGCCGGTCCCTCGGGGGCTGGTCAACAGCGTGGGAGATCTTCCGGATGAGCCAATCCGGGGTCGGATCGCACCACGCAACCGCAGCCGCCGGTTCGCCGGCACATTGAGGCCGGATTTCCGGTCTATAATTGGAAAAGGCAGAGAGTAATGGCTAAGAAAGTTGCAGGCCAGCTCAAGTTGCAGGTATCCGCAGGGTCGGCAAATCCGTCGCCGCCGATCGGTCCGGCACTTGGTCAGCGTGGCATCAACATCATGGAATTCTGTAAGGCGTTCAATGCCGCCACGCAGGAAATGGAAAAGGGTATGCCGATTCCGGTCGTCATCACCTATTTCCAGGATAAGTCGTTCAACTTCCAGATGAAGCAGCCGCCCGTCAGCTACTTCCTCAAGAAGGAAGCCAAGCTGAAGTCCGGCTCGAAGACTCCGGGCAAGGAAACGGCCGGCAAGGTTTCGCGCGACCAGATCCGCACCATCGCTGAAGCGAAGATGAAGGACCTGAATGCTGCCGACGTCGAAGGCGCAATGCGCATGGTCGAGGGCTCTGCCCGCTCCATGGGCCTGGAAGTGACGGAATAAGATCATGACCAAGATTGCAAAGCGCGTAGAAAAGAGCCGTGAAGGCATCGATCGCAACAAGCTCTACGACCTCTCCGAGGCCGTCAGCATGGTTCGCGAGCGTTCCGCCACGAAGTTCGATGAGACGATCGAAGTCGCAATGAATCTCGGCGTCGACCCGCGCCACGCCGACCAGATGGTCCGTGGCGTCGTCAACCTGCCGAACGGCACGGGCCGGACGGTTCGCGTTGCCGTGTTCGCACGTGGCGACAAGGCCGACGAAGCCAAGGCAGCCGGTGCAGACATCGTCGGTGCGGAAGATCTCGTCGAAGCAGTGCAGGGCGGTCAGATCGACTTCGACCGCTGCATCGCAACGCCGGACATGATGGGTCTCGTCGGCCGTCTCGGTAAGGTGCTTGGCCCTCGCGGCCTGATGCCGAATCCGCGCGTCGGCACGGTCACGCCGGACGTCACCGCAGCCGTCAAGGCTTCCAAGGGCGGCGCCGTCGAGTTCCGCGTCGAGAAGGCCGGCATCGTTCACGCTGGCGTCGGTAAGGTCTCGTTCGATGCCAAGGCAATCGAAGAGAACATCCGCGCGTTCGCCGATGCCGTAATGAAGGCAAAGCCGTCGGGCGCCAAGGGCAACTACGTCAAGCGCGTGGCGATTTCCTCGACCATGGGCCCGGGTGTCAAGATCGACCCGTCGACCCTTTCCGCCGCGTAAAGCGCGCAGATTTTCGCGGCCTGCCTCAAGGGGCAGGCGGCATGACACGATTTTCGGCCTTCGGGCCGGAAGTTGCCGGGGATTTCGGTTCCCGGCATTCCTGTCCGAGATTGCAGGTGGGCAACCTTAATCCCACACGGCCTGCATGAGACGGGTAAGACCCGGATTTGGCGGCTTTATGCCGTTTCTTGCGGTTCGAACCTCGATTGCCTTGCGCCCGCCGATCCCGGCGAGTGGAAGGGGGCAGGATCCTCAAGCGTCGCTTGGAGATCTTTCATTTGAACGGTCCCCTTGCGGCAAAGGCAAACCGACTGTGGTTGGCGCGAATGCCAATACGGTCTGCTGGAGAAAGACAGTGGATAGAGCGGAAAAACGCGAATTCGTCACAGAGCTGAACGAAGTCTTCAAGGCTTCCGGTTCGGTTGTTGTGGCCCACTACTCCGGTCTGACGGTTGCGCAAATGAACGACCTTCGGTCGCGCATGCGCACAGCCGGCGGAACGGTCAAGGTCGCGAAGAACCGCCTGGCCAAGATCGCTCTTCAGGGCACGGAGTCCGAAGGGATCGCAGATCTCTTCACCGGCCAGACGCTCATCGCCTACAGCGATGATCCGATTGCCGCTCCGAAAGTCGCCGTCGACTTCGCCAAGGGTAACGACAAGCTCGTTGTTCTCGGTGGTGCGATGGGCTCGACCAATCTCGATGCCGATGGTGTTAAGTCGCTCGCGACCCTCCCATCGCTCGACGAGCTGCGTGCAAAGCTGGTTGGAATGATCCAGACCCCGGCAACGCGCATCGCTCAGGTCGTGAACGCGCCTGCGGGTCAGCTCGCACGCGTATTCGGCGCTTATGCCAAGAAGGACGAAGCCGCTTAAGGCGGAACTTCGCTGTTTAACTCTTAAAGTTCGAACCGAATAAAAGGACTATGACAATGGCTGATCTCTCCAAGATCGTTGACGACCTCTCCAACCTCACCGTCCTGGAAGCTGCTGAGCTTTCCAAGATGCTCGAGGAAAAGTGGGGCGTTTCGGCTGCTGCTCCTGTTGCTGTTGCTGCTGCTGGCGGCGGTGCACCGGCTGAAGCCGCTGAAGAGAAGACTGAATTCGACGTGATCCTGGCCGAAGCCGGCGCAAACAAGATCAACGTCATCAAGGAAGTCCGTGCAATCACGGGTCTTGGCCTCAAAGAAGCCAAGGACCTCGTCGAAGCTGCACCGAAGGCCGTCAAGGAAGCAATTTCCAAGGGCGAAGCCGAGGACATCAAGAAGAAGCTCGAAGACGCAGGCGCGAAAGTCGAGCTCAAGTAAGATCATTCGTGGTCTGACGGATCCGCGCCATTCGGCGCGGGTCCATCTGTTTTTCGGAACAGATTATCCGGAGACCGGACGTAGCGGTCTTTCGATAATGGGTTCCTCGCTCTCGACTGGATGGAGAGCGCGCGCCCGACGGAGCCGACTGGCCAGCGGTATGCCGTCACATGCAGGCCCAGATGCAAGATTTTTGACAAGGAGCGACGATGGCTCAGACCATTTCATTCAACGGTCGTAGGCGCGTACGCAAGTTCTTCGGTAAGATTCCAGAAGTCGCAGAGATGCCGAACCTCATCGAGGTTCAGAAGGCATCCTACGATCAGTTCCTCATGGTCGACGAGCCGGAAGGCGGTCGCCCGGAAGAGGGCCTTCAGGCCGTCTTCAAGTCGGTTTTCCCGATCCAGGACTTTGCGGGCACCTCGATGCTCGAATTCGTATCGTACGAATTCGAAGCGCCGAAGTTCGACGTCGAAGAGTGCCGTCAGCGCGATCTGACCTACGCAGCGCCGCTCAAGGTGACGCTGCGCCTCATCGTGTTCGATATCGACGAGGATACGGGCGCGAAGTCCATCAAGGACATCAAGGAACAGTCCGTCTACATGGGCGACATGCCGCTGATGACCATGAACGGCACGTTCATCGTCAACGGCACCGAGCGCGTGATCGTCTCGCAGATGCACCGCTCGCCGGGCGTCTTCTTCGATCACGACAAGGGCAAGTCGCACTCATCGGGCAAGCTGCTCTTTGCAGCCCGCGTGATCCCGTATCGCGGCTCCTGGCTCGACATCGAGTTCGATGCCAAGGACATCGTGCATGCGCGCATCGACCGCCGCCGCAAGATCCCTGCGACGTCGCTCCTGATGGCGCTCGGCATGGACTCCGAGGAAATCCTCGAGACGTTCTACACGAAGTCGCACTATGCCCGTGACGGCGAAGGCTGGCGCATCCCGTTCCAGCCGAACGCGCTCAAGGGCACGAAGGCAATCACGGACCTGATCGACGCCGACAGTGGCGAAGTCGTTGCCGAAGCCGGCCGCAAGCTCACCCCGCGTGTGCTCAAGCAGATGCAGGAAAAGGGCGTCAAGGCTATCAAGGCGACCGACGACGACCTCTATGGCGCCTATCTCGCCGAAGACATGGTCAACCCGGCGACGGGCGAGGTCTTCCTCGAGGCCGGCGACGAGATCGACGAAAAGACGCTGCCGGTTCTCCTGGAAGCGGGCTTCGACTCCATCCCGGTCCTCGACATCGACCACATCAATGTCGGTGCCTATATCCGCAACACGCTTTCGGCTGATAAGAACGAGAACCGCCAGGATTCGCTGTTCGACATCTACCGCGTCATGCGTCCGGGTGAGCCGCCCACAATGGAAACGGCGGAAGCCATGTTCAACTCGCTGTTCTTCGACAGCGAGCGCTACGACCTGTCCGCCGTTGGCCGCGTCAAGATGAACATGCGGCTCGACCTCGATGCTGCCGACACCGTTCGCACGCTGCGCAAGGACGATATCCTTGCCGTCGTGAAGACGCTCGTCGAGCTGCGTGACGGCAAAGGGGAGATCGACGACATCGACAACCTCGGCAACCGCCGTGTTCGTTCGGTCGGGGAGCTCATGGAGAACCAGTATCGTCTGGGCCTCCTGCGCATGGAGCGCGCGATCAAGGAGCGCATGTCGTCGATCGAGATCGACACCGTCATGCCGCAGGACCTGATCAACGCCAAGCCTGCCGCTGCCGCGGTTCGCGAGTTCTTCGGATCCTCGCAGCTGTCGCAGTTCATGGACCAGGTGAACCCGCTGTCGGAAATCACCCACAAGCGCCGTCTTTCGGCACTTGGACCGGGCGGTCTGACGCGTGAGCGTGCGGGCTTCGAAGTCCGCGACGTTCACCCGACCCATTACGGCCGTATCTGCCCGATCGAAACGCCGGAAGGCCCGAACATCGGTCTGATCAACTCGCTCGCCTCGTTTGCCCGCGTCAACAAGTACGGCTTCATCGAAAGTCCGTACCGCAAGATCGTGGATGGCAAGGTGACGCGCGACGTCGTCTATCTGTCGGCCATGGAAGAGTCCAAGCACTACGTGGCCCAGGCGAACGCCGAGCTCAGCGAAGACGGTGAATTCGTCGACGAATTCGTCATTTGCCGCCACTCCGGCGAAGTGATGATGGCGCCGCGCGAAAACATCGACCTCATGGACGTTTCGCCGAAGCAGCTTGTTTCGGTGGCGGCGGCGCTCATCCCGTTCCTCGAGAACGACGACGCGAACCGCGCGCTCATGGGCTCGAACATGCAGCGTCAGGCCGTACCGCTCCTGCGGGCCGATGCTCCATTCGTCGGCACCGGCATGGAATCGGTCGTTGCCCGTGACTCCGGCGCCGCCATCGCTGCCCGCCGTTCGGGCATCGTGGATCAGGTCGATGCGACGCGTATCGTCATTCGCGCCACGGAAGAGACCGATGCCGCGAAGTCCGGCGTCGATATCTACCGCCTGCAGAAGTTCCAGCGTTCGAACCAGAACACCTGCGTCAACCAGCGTCCGCTGGTCACCGTGGGCGACCGGATCGAATCGGGCGACATCATCGCCGACGGTCCCTCGACGGATCTCGGCGATCTCGCGCTCGGCCGCAACGTGCTCGTCGCGTTCATGCCTTGGAACGGCTACAACTACGAGGACTCCATCCTGCTTTCCGAACGCATCGTTTCGGAAGATGTGTTCACCTCCATCCACATCGACGAGTTCGAAGTGATGGCGCGTGACACCAAGCTTGGACCGGAAGAAATCACGCGTGACATTCCGAACGTTTCGGAAGAAGCGCTGAAGAACCTCGACGAAGCCGGCATCGTCTATGTGGGCGCCGAAGTGCATCCTGGCGACATTCTCGTCGGCAAGATCACGCCGAAGGGCGAAAGCCCGATGACGCCGGAAGAAAAGCTTCTGCGCGCCATCTTCGGTGAAAAGGCTTCCGACGTCCGCGACACGTCCATGCGCATGCCTCCGGGGGCGCACGGCACAGTCGTCGAAGTTCGCGTATTCAACCGCCACGGCGTGGAAAAAGACGAGCGTGCCATGGCGATCGAGCGCGAGGAAATCGAACGCCTGGCCAAGGACCGCGACGACGAGCAGGCGATCCTCGACCGGAACGTCTACGGCCGTCTGACCGACATGCTTTCGGGCCATGTCGCTGTTTCCGGTCCGAAGACCTTCAAGAAGGGCTCCAAGCTCGACGCGGCTGTCATGGCTGACTATCCGCGTTCGCAGTGGTGGCTGTTCGCCGTCGAGGACGAAAAGGTCCAGGGCGGTATCGAGCAGCTTCGCGCCCAGTACGACGAGTCCAAGTCGCGCCTTGAGCAGCGCTTCATGGACAAGGTCGAGAAGGTCCAGCGCGGCGACGAGATGCCTCCGGGCGTCATGAAGATGGTCAAGGTCTTCGTGGCCGTGAAGAGCAAGATGCAGCCGGGCGACAAGATGGCCGGCCGTCACGGTAACAAGGGTGTCGTGTCGCGCATCATGCCGGTCGAGGACATGCCGTTCCTGGAAGACGGTACGCATGTCGACATCGTGCTGAACCCGCTCGGCGTGCCTTCGCGCATGAACGTCGGTCAGATCCTCGAGACCCATTTGGGCTGGGCTTGCGCCTCGCTCGGCAAGAAGATCGGTAATCTGCTGGATGCCTACAAGGAATCCGGCGACATTGCCGAGCTCCGGGCGACGGTCGACGATGTCATCGGCGGCGGCGTCAAGGGCGAGCCGATCAAGGACTTCGACGACGAGTCGATCGTTCGGGTGGCCGAGCAGACCCGCCGCGGCGTGTCGATCGCCACACCGGTGTTCGACGGTGCGCACGAAGCCGACGTCAACATCATGCTCGAAAAGGCAGGGCTCAACGTCTCTGGCCAGTCGACGCTTTACGACGGACGTACGGGCGAGCAGTTCGACCGTCAGGTCACGGTCGGCTACATCTATATGTTGAAGCTGAACCACCTGGTGGACGACAAGATCCACGCCCGTTCGATCGGACCGTACTCGCTCGTTACCCAGCAGCCGCTGGGCGGCAAGGCGCAGTTCGGTGGCCAGCGCTTCGGCGAGATGGAAGTCTGGGCACTCGAAGCCTATGGTGCCGCCTACACGCTGCAGGAAATGCTGACCGTGAAGTCGGATGACGTGGCTGGCCGTACCAAGGTCTACGAAGCGATCGTGCGTGGCGACGACACCTTCGAGGCAGGCATTCCGGAGAGCTTCAACGTTCTCGTGAAGGAAATGCGCTCGCTGGGTCTGAACGTCGAACTTGAGAACACCAAGATCGACGACAACGCCGACATGGAGCAGCTGCCTGACGCGGCCGAGTAAAGAACAAACGGAATGCGCTGCCTTCAAGGTGGCGCATTCGTTCCTCGCATAGTGGGGAGCATGCACGCGCAGCGCCTTTGAGGGTCGCGGCGCGTGCATCGCAGTTTCAACCGGTAGCTTCTACCGGCCAGGATTTTCTAAGCGGAGAAGGGGCGACGGCCTCGACGGACCGCATATGACGGGGCAGGGCCCCGCAAAGGAGACAGGCATGAACCATGAGGTCATGAATCTTTTCAATCCCCAGGCCCCGGCGCAGGTATTCGATAGCATTCGAATTTCCATCGCCAGCCCGGAGAAGATTCTCTCCTGGTCGTTCGGCGAGATCAAGAAGCCGGAAACCATCAACTACCGCACGTTCAAGCCGGAGCGCGACGGTCTTTTCTGCGCGCGCATCTTCGGTCCGATCAAGGACTATGAGTGCCTGTGCGGAAAGTACAAGCGCATGAAGTACAAGGGCATCATCTGCGAAAAGTGCGGCGTGGAAGTCACGCTCTCGCGCGTTCGTCGCGAGCGCATGGGCCACATCGAACTCGCAGCGCCCGTCGCCCACATCTGGTTCCTGAAGTCGCTGCCGAGCCGCATCGGCACGCTGCTCGACATGACACTCAAGGATATCGAGCGCGTCCTCTATTTCGAAAACTACATCGTCACCGAGCCGGGCCTGACCTCGCTTCAGGAGCACCAGCTGCTCTCCGAAGAAGAGTACATGATCGCGGTCGACGAATTCGGCGAGGATTCCTTCACCGCCATGATCGGCGCCGAAGCCATCTATGAGCTTCTGGCCGGCATGGAGCTGGAGAAGATCGCCGGCGACCTGCGCGAGGAACTGGCAACGACGACTTCGGAACTGAAGTCGAAGAAGCTGATGAAACGCCTCAAGATCGTCGAGAACTTCCTGGAGTCTGGCAACCGTCCGGAGTGGATGATCATGAAGGTGGTCCCGGTGATCCCGCCGGACCTGCGTCCGTTGGTTCCGCTGGATGGCGGCCGCTTCGCGACTTCGGACCTGAACGATCTCTACCGTCGCGTGATCAACCGTAACAACCGTCTGAAGCGTCTGATCGAGCTGCGCGCACCGGGCATCATCATCCGCAACGAGAAGCGCATGCTTCAGGAGTCGGTCGATGCGCTGTTCGACAACGGCCGTCGCGGCCGCGTCATCACGGGTGCAAACAAGCGCCCGCTGAAGTCGCTCAGCGACATGCTCAAGGGCAAGCAGGGCCGGTTCCGCCAGAACCTGCTCGGCAAGCGCGTCGACTATTCGGGCCGTTCGGTCATCGTGACGGGTCCCGAGCTGAAGCTGCACCAGTGCGGCCTGCCGAAGAAAATGGCGCTCGAGCTGTTCAAGCCGTTCATCTATGCCCGCCTCGACGCGAAGGGCTACTCCTCGACCGTCAAGCAGGCCAAGAAGCTGGTTGAAAAGGAAAAGCCGGAAGTCTGGGATATCCTGGACGAGGTTATCCGCGAGCACCCGGTTCTCCTGAACCGTGCGCCGACGCTGCACCGTCTCGGCATCCAGGCATTCGAGCCGATCCTCGTCGAAGGCAAGGCCATCCAGCTTCACCCGCTCGTCTGCACGGCGTTCAACGCCGACTTCGACGGCGACCAGATGGCCGTTCACGTTCCGCTGTCGCTCGAAGCGCAGCTGGAAGCGCGTGTTCTGATGATGTCGACCAACAACATCCTGCACCCTGCATCCGGCGCACCGATCATCGTGCCGTCGCAGGACATGGTTCTCGGCCTCTACTATCTCTCGATCAAGAACGAGAACGAGCCGGGCGAGGGCATGGTGTTCGCCGACATGGGCGAGCTGCATCACGCGCTTGAAAACAAGGTCGTGACGCTGCACACCAAGATCAAAGGCCGCTTCAAGACGGTCGACGAGAACGGCAAGCCGGTCTCGCAGATCCATGAAACGACCCCTGGCCGCATGATCATCGGCGAACTGCTGCCGAAGAACGTCAACGTGCCGTTCGACACCTGCAACCAGGAGATGACCAAGAAGAACATCTCCAAGATGATCGACACCGTCTACCGCCACTGCGGTCAGAAAGAGACGGTCATCTTCTGCGACCGCATCATGCAGCTGGGCTTCGGCCACGCCTGCCGTGCCGGCATTTCGTTCGGCAAGGACGACATGGTCATTCCGGACACGAAGGCGAAGATCGTCGGCGATACTGAAACGCTCGTGAAGGAATACGAGCAGCAGTACAATGATGGCCTGATCACGCAGGGCGAGAAGTACAACAAGGTCGTCGACGCTTGGGGCAAGGCCACCGAGAAGGTCGCCGACGAGATGATGGCCCGCATTAAGGCTGTCGAGTTCGACCCGGCAACGGGCCGGCAGAAGCCGATGAACTCGATCTACATGATGAGCCACTCCGGTGCGCGTGGTTCGCCGAACCAGATGCGTCAGCTGGGCGGCATGCGCGGCCTGATGGCCAAGCCTTCGGGCGAGATCATCGAAACGCCGATCATCTCGAACTTCAAAGAAGGCCTGACCGTGAACGAGTACTTCAACTCGACGCACGGCGCTCGTAAGGGTCTGGCTGATACGGCTCTGAAGACGGCGAACTCGGGTTACCTGACCCGTCGTCTCGTGGACGTCGCACAGGACTGCATCGTCACCCAGACGGATTGCGGCACCGACAAGGGCCTGACCATGACGGCGATCGTCGATGCCGGCCAGGTGGTTGCATCGCTCGGTCAGCGCGTTCTCGGTCGTACGTCGCTCGACGACATCAACCATCCGGTTTCGGGCGATCTGATCGTCAAGGCCGGTACGTTGATCGATGAGAACGACGTCATCGCAATCGAAGCGGCCAGCATCCAGTCGATCCGCATTCGTTCGGCTCTGACCTGCGAAGTTCAGACCGGCATCTGCGGCGTCTGCTACGGACGTGACCTGGCGCGCGGTACTCCCGTCAACCAGGGCGAGGCCGTCGGCGTCATCGCGGCACAGTCGATCGGCGAGCCGGGCACTCAGCTCACCATGCGTACGTTCCACTTGGGTGGCACGGCGACTGTGGTGGACCAGTCGTTCCTGGAAGCGTCCTACGAAGGCAAGGTGCTGATCAAGAACCGCAACGTGCTCCGCAACTCGGAGAACGAACTCGTCGCCATGGGCCGCAACATGGCCATCCAGATCCTGGATCCAAAGGGCAACGAGCGGTCCTCGCAGCGCGTCGCATACGGCTCGAAGCTCCATGTGGACGACGGCGACGCCGTTCGTCGTGGCCAGCGTCTCGCCGAGTGGGATCCTTACACCCGTCCGATGATGACGGAAGTTGCCGGTACCGTGCAGTTCGAGGATCTGGTCGACGGTCTATCCGTCACGGAAACGACCGACGAAGCGACAGGCATCACCAAGCGTATGGTCATCGACTGGCGTTCGACCCCTCGCGGTTCGGATCTGAAGCCCTCGATCGTCATCAAGGACAAGAACGGGGAGATCGCCAAGCTTTCGCGTGGCGGCGATGCCCGCTTCCTGCTCTCGGTGGACGCGATCCTTTCGGTCGAACCGGGCCGCAAGGTCAGCCAGGGTGACGTGCTTGCGCGTATTCCGATGGAAAGCGCGAAGACGAAGGACATTACCGGCGGTCTGCCGCGTGTGGCCGAACTCTTCGAAGCACGCCGTCCGAAGGATCACGCCATCATCGCCGAAATCGACGGCACGATCCGCTTTGGACGCGACTACAAGAACAAGCGTCGCATCCAGATCGAGCCGGCGGAAGACGGTGTCGAGCCGGTCGAGTACCTGATCCCGAAGGGCAAGCCCTTCCACTTGCAGGATGGAGATTTCATCGAGAAGGGCGACTACATTCTCGATGGCAATCCCGCTCCGCACGACATCCTTGCCATCAAGGGCGTCGAGGCGTTGGCTTCCTATCTCGTCAACGAGATCCAGGAAGTTTACCGACTGCAGGGCGTTTTGATCAACGACAAGCACATCGAGGTGATCGTTCGCCAGATGCTGCAGAAGGTCGAGATCAGCGAACAGGGTGACTCGAGCTACATCGCCGGCGACATCGTCGACGTGATCGAGCTCAATCAGGTCAATGCGCGCCTGGAAGAAGAGGGCAAGAAGCCGGCCAGCGGCGAAGCCGTTCTGCTCGGCATCACCAAGGCCTCGCTCCAGACGCCGTCCTTCATCTCCGCCGCCTCCTTCCAGGAGACGACGAAGGTGCTGACCGAAGCAGCCGTTGCCGGCAAGACCGACACGCTGCAGGGTCTGAAGGAGAACGTGATCGTGGGTCGTCTCATCCCCGCCGGTACCGGCGGCCAGATGAGCCAGATCCGTCGCATCGCTACGTCGCGCGACGACCTGATCCTCGATGCCCGTCGCAAGTCGTCGGGTGCCGAAACGGCCGATCCGATGCTGGCCGACATGACGGCACGCGAGCGGGCCGCTTCGACCGCCGCGGAATAATCCGCGCTTACATCAATGACAAAAGCCGCCCCGGGAAACCGGGGCGGCTTTTTCATTTGAAAGACGTGTCGTTGACGGCCGGCGGCCAGGCGCAGCGTTATTTCAGCGTGACGATCGCCACTTCGCCTTCGAGTGCGCCCTGATAGGCGGAGGCATGTGGCTCTTCGTCCGGCGCCTCGTGCAAGATCCCGATCTGGTCGAGATCGGCTTCTTCATAACCTTCATCGGCCAGCGCGTTGAGTGTCGCGCGCACGGCACTGTCGTCGTCCGGAGCCTGCAGGAAGATATGCAGCTCGGTGGGATCGCCACCCTTGTCACGCCATGCGCGCCCGACGATGATGAAGATCATCGGCGTCTCCGGTTCATTCTCATTGGCGGGGGTGTCGATCATCCAAGTGATTCCTGATGCGAGTCGTTTTGGTCAGAGCGCCTGCTTGGCGACGGTCGTTGACGGATTTCATGGGACGTGGAATCGCTAAGGTCAACGCGCTCCATGCTCGACGTTCGACCGTTGTTTTGGAACGACGCAAGAATACGCGCTCGAAACGCGCGCTCCGGCAAGATTGTTACGCTGTCGATCGGCATCCCGTCAGGTGGGTGGCGGGCAGGGACAAATCTTAAGGCCAGGCCTTGACGGAATGGGCTTATGCCAGTATCACCCGGCCACCAAAGCCGATGTGAGGCTGGCATCTTCGGGACGACGCGTCCTGGAATTCGCCTCAAACAAGGCTTTATACCGCAGACGACGACAATGCTGTTGGCACGAGACGGGCGACCGTTTCCTCTGCATTTGATGAGCCATCCACCGTGCAATCGGGGACGGCTCGTTTCGCGCATGTTCGAATACTGCGGCGTGAGGGCCTCGTGAAACGGGCTTTGAGATAGATTTTTCAAGGGATGGTTGAATGCCTACCGTAAACCAGCTGATCCGCAAGCCGCGTCAGGCGCCCGTTAAGCGCAACAAAGTTCCGGCTCTGGAGCAGAACCCGCAGAAGCGCGGCGTTTGCACCCGCGTCTACACCACGACCCCGAAGAAGCCGAACTCGGCCCTTCGTAAGGTCGCCAAGATCCGCCTGACCAATGGCTTTGAAGTCATCGGCTACATTCCTGGCGAAGGTCACAACCTTCAGGAGCACTCCGTGGTCATGATCCGCGGCGGCCGCGTGAAGGACCTTCCAGGCGTTCGCTACCACGTCATTCGCGGCGTTCTCGATACGCAGGGCGTCAAGAACCGCAAGCAGCGCCGCTCGAAGTATGGCGCGAAGCGTCCGAAGTAAGATCATTCTGTCGCTGGCCCGAGGCAGTCATCGCCAGGGTCACGTGCAATCAGTGAGAGACGAGAAATATGTCGCGACGTCATAAGGCAGAGAAGCGTGAAATCAACCCGGATCCGAAGTTCGGCGATCTGGTCATCACGAAGTTCATGAATGCCATCATGTACCACGGCAAGAAGTCTGCCGCCGAGTCGATCGTCTATGGCGCATTCGACGTGGTCGAGCAGAAGACCCGCCAGGAGCCAGTCGGCATTTTCCATCAGGCACTCGACAACGTCGCGCCGCATGTGGAAGTCCGTTCGCGCCGCGTTGGTGGTGCTACCTACCAGGTTCCGGTCGATGTTCGTCCTGAGCGTCGTCAGGCCCTGGCTATCCGCTGGCTGATTGCAGCTGCCCGCAACCGTAACGAAACGACCATGGTCGAGCGCCTTTCGGGCGAACTCATGGACGCGGCGAACGGTCGTGGCAGCGCTGTCAAGAAGCGCGAAGACACGCACAAGATGGCTGACGCCAACCGCGCGTTCTCGCACTATCGCTGGTAACTGAAATCGGAAGTGGCGCCGCGAAAGCGGTGCCTTCGCATTGAAAGGCTGCCCAAATGGCCCGCGAATACGCAATCGAAGACTACCGCAATTTCGGCATCATGGCGCACATCGACGCCGGTAAGACGACGACGACTGAGCGCGTCCTGTACTACACGGGTCGTTCGCATAAGATCGGCGAAGTCCACGACGGTGCTGCAACCATGGACTGGATGGAGCAGGAGCAGGAGCGTGGCATCACGATCACGTCTGCTGCCACCACCACGTTCTGGAAAGGCCGTGACGGCAAGGCACGTCGCTTCAACATCATCGACACCCCCGGTCACGTCGACTTCACGATCGAAGTCGAGCGTTCGCTTCGCGTTCTTGACGGTGCGATCGCTCTGCTCGACGCCAACGCCGGTGTAGAGCCGCAGACCGAGACTGTCTGGCGCCAGGCCGACAAGTACGAAGTCCCGCGGATGATCTTCTGCAACAAGATGGACAAGATCGGCGCGGACTTCTACCGCTCGGTTGAGATGGTCAAGTCGCGTCTCGGCGCGATCCCGGTCGTCGTTCAGTTGCCTATCGGCGCCGAGAACGAGTTCAAGGGCGTTGTCGATCTGATCGAGATGAACGCTCTGGTATGGCGCGACGAGTCGCTCGGCGCCCAGTGGGACGTCGTCGAGATCCCGGACGATCTCAAAGAGCGTGCCGAAGAGTTCCGCGAGAAGATGATCGAAACGATCGTCGAGATCGACGAAGCTGCCATGGAAGCCTATCTCGAAGGCGAAATGCCCGACAACGATAAGATCCGTGCGCTGATCCGTCGTGGCACGATCGACGTGAAGTTCTTCCCGATGTTCTGTGGCTCGGCCTTCAAGAACAAGGGTGTTCAGCCGCTGCTCGACGCCGTCGTCGACTTCCTTCCGTCCCCGATCGACATTCCTGCCATCAAGGGCATCGACGTCAAGACGGATGAAGCTACGAAGCGCAAGGCCTCGGACGACGAGCCGGTCGCTCTGCTCGCCTTCAAGATCATGAACGATCCGTTCGTCGGTTCGCTGACCTTCTGCCGTCTCTACTCGGGCAAGCTCGAGAAGGGCACGTCGCTTTTGAACACGGTCAAGGAAAAGCGCGAGCGCATCGGCCGCATGCTGCAGATGCACTCCAACTCGCGTGAAGACGTCGACGTTGCCTATGCTGGTGACATCGTCGCTCTCGCAGGCCTCAAGGAAACGACCACCGGCGACACGCTTTGCGATCCGCTGGCTCCGGTCGTCCTGGAGCGCATGGAGTTCCCGGATCCGGTCATCCAGATCGCGATCGAGCCGAAGACCAAGGCCGACCAGGAAAAGATGGGCCTCGCGCTCAACCGCCTGGCTGCCGAGGATCCTTCCTTCCGCGTAAAGACCGACGAAGAGTCCGGCCAGACGATCATTGCCGGCATGGGCGAGCTTCACCTCGACATCATCGTCGACCGCATGAAGCGCGAGTTCAAGGTCGAAGCCAACGTCGGCGCTCCGCAGGTCGCTTATCGTGAAACCATCACGAAGACCGCAGAAGTCGATTACACGCACAAGAAGCAGTCGGGCGGTACGGGCCAGTTTGCTCGCGTCAAGCTGGTGTTCGAACCGAACCCGGACTCGGAAGATTTCGTCTTCGAATCCAAGATCGTCGGTGGTGCCGTTCCGAAGGAATACATCCCGGGCGTTCAGAAGGGCATCCAGAGCGTCATGTCGGCTGGTCCGCTTGCCGGTTTCCCGATGCTTTCGGTAAAGGCAACGCTCATCGACGGCGCCTTCCACGACGTCGACTCCTCGGTTCTCGCCTTCGAAATCGCAGCCCGCGGTGCATTCCGCGAAGGTGCGCAGAAGGCTGGTGCCCAGCTGCTCGAGCCGATCATGAAGGTCGAAGTCGTGACGCCGGAAGATTACGTCGGTGACGTGATCGGCGATCTGAACTCGCGTCGTGGCCAGATCCAAGGTCAGGAACAGCGCGGCGTTGCCATCGTCATCAACGCGCATGTGCCGCTCGCGAACATGTTCAAGTACGTCGACAACCTGCGCTCCATGAGCCAGGGCCGCGCACAGTACACGATGCTGTTCGATCACTACGCGCCGGTTCCTTCGAACGTCGCTCAGGAAATCCAGGCGAAGTTCGCGTAAGTCGCGCACTTCCCAAGAGACTAATTCCGTCCCGCGGGACGACAGTAGAATGGAGAGCCTCCAATGGCTAAAGGCAAGTTTGAACGTAACAAGCCGCATGTGAACATCGGCACGATCGGTCACGTCGACCACGGCAAGACGTCTTTGACGGCTGCGATCACGAAGTTCTTCGGCGAGTACAAGGCGTATGACCAGATCGACGGCGCGCCGGAAGAAAAGGCTCGCGGGATCACGATCTCGACGGCACACGTGGAATACGAGACGGAAGCCCGTCACTACGCCCACGTCGATTGCCCCGGCCACGCCGACTACGTGAAGAACATGATCACCGGTGCTGCCCAGATGGACGGCGCGATCCTCGTCGTTTCGGCTGCCGACGGCCCGATGCCGCAGACGCGCGAGCACATCCTGCTCGCCCGCCAGGTCGGCGTTCCGGCGATCGTCGTGTTCCTGAACAAGGTCGACCAGGTCGATGACGAAGAGCTTCTCGAGCTCGTCGAGCTTGAAGTGCGCGAGCTGCTCTCCTCGTACGACTATCCGGGCGACGACATTCCGATCGTCAAGGGTTCGGCACTTGCCGCCATCGAAGACAGCAACAAGGAAATCGGCGAGAATGCCGTGCGCGCGCTGCTGGCCGAAGTCGACAAGTACATCCCGACGCCTGAGCGTCCGATCAACATGCCGTTCCTTATGCCGATCGAAGACGTGTTCTCGATCTCGGGCCGTGGCACGGTCGTGACCGGCCGCGTCGAGCGTGGCGTCGTCAAGGTTGGCGAGGAAATCGAGATCGTCGGTATCCGCGACACCAAGAAGACGACCTGCACGGGCGTTGAAATGTTCCGCAAGCTGCTCGATCAGGGCCAGGCCGGCGACAACATCGGCGCGCTGCTTCGCGGTGTCGACCGTGAAGGCGTCGAGCGTGGTCAGGTTCTGTGCAAGCCGGGTTCGGTTAAGCCGCACAAGAAGTTCAAGGCCGAAGCCTACATCCTGACAAAGGAAGAGGGCGGTCGCCACACGCCGTTCTTCACGAACTACCGTCCGCAGTTCTACTTCCGCACGACGGACGTGACGGGCATCGTGACGCTGCCGGAAGGCACGGAAATGGTGATGCCCGGCGACAACGTGACGGTCGACGTCGAGCTGATCGTGCCGATCGCGATGGAAGAGCGCCTGCGCTTCGCTATCCGCGAAGGCGGCCGTACCGTCGGCGCCGGCATCGTCGCCGCGATCACGGAATAAGAACTGGTCTGACCCTTTGGCGCGCCGGCTTCGGGCGGCGCGCCTCTACTTCAAACAAGGATGAATTCGAATGAACGGCCAGAATATCCGTATCCGCCTCAAGGCGTTCGATCATCGGATTCTCGATGCCTCCACGCGTGAGATCGTTTCGACCGCCAAGCGCACGGGTGCCAATGTCCGTGGTCCCGTTCCGCTTCCGACGCGGATCGAGAAGTTCACGGTCAACCGGTCGCCGCACATCGACAAGAAGAGCCGCGAGCAATTCGAGATGCGTACCCACAAGCGTCTTCTCGACATCGTCGATCCGACCCCCCAGACGGTCGATGCGCTGATGAAGCTCGACCTGGCTGCCGGCGTCGACGTCGAAATCAAGCTTTAAGAGTCGGTCTGGACCATCCAAGGCGCCTTAGAGCGCCGGATGAACGAACGACTCCTCTAAAAGGAATGAACCGATGCGTTCAGGTGTGATTGCACAAAAGGTAGGGATGACCCGGGTCTACAACGACGCCGGCGACCACATCCCGGTAACAGTCCTCAAGCTCGACAATTGTCAGGTCGTGGCTCAGCGGACCGTCGAGAAGAACGGCTATGCAGCCGTCCAGCTCGGCGTCGGCCTCAAGAAGGTCAAAAACACGACGAAGGCACTGCGCGGCCATTTCGCCGCTGCAAATGTCGAGCCGAAGGCAAAGCTGGCCGAGTTTCGCGTCAGTGAAGACAATCTGATCGATATCGGCGCCGAGTTGACCGCCGAGCACTTCGTTGCCGGCCAGCTGGTCGATGTGACCGGTACCACGATCGGTAAAGGCTTCGCCGGCGCCATGAAGCGCCACAACTTCGGCGGTCTGCGTGCAACTCACGGCGTTTCGGTCTCGCACCGTTCGCACGGCTCCACGGGTTCCAACCAGGATCCGGGCCGCGTGTGGAAGGGCAAGCGCATGGCTGGTCACATGGGCCAGACGCGCGTCACGACCCAGAACCTCGAAGTCGTTTCGACCGATGTCGACCGCGGCCTGATCCTCATCAAGGGCGCCGTTCCCGGCTCCAAGGGTGCCTGGATCCTCGTTCGCGATGCCATCAAGTCGCCGATCCCGGAAGCGGCTCCGCGTCCGGCAGCACTGCGTTCGGCGTCGAATGGTGCGACTGCCGAAGCTACGAATGAGGGAGCCGAGTAATGGATCTCAACGTCACCACTCTTGACGGCAGCTCGGCCGGCACGGTTTCGCTCTCGGATGCCGTTTTCGGCCTGGAGCCCCGCGCCGACATCCTGCAGCGCGTCGTTCGTTGGCAGCTCGCCAAGAAGCAGTCCGGCACCCACAAGGCGCTCGGCCGTTCGGAAGTCTCCCGCACCGGCGCCAAGATGTACCGCCAGAAGGGCACCGGCCGCGCACGTCACCACTCGGCACGCGCTCCGCAGTTCCGCGGCGGCGGCAAGGCTCACGGTCCGGTCACGCGCAGCCACGGCCATGAACTGCCCAAGAAGGTTCGTGCTCTTGGTCTGAAGCATGCGCTGTCGGCCAAGCTTCGCTCGGAAGACCTGATCGTCATCGACGATTTCGTCGCGAAGGAAGCAAAGACGAAGGGTCTCCTGGAGTCCTTCGGCAAGCTCGGCCTGACGAACGCACTCCTGATCGGCGGTGCCGACCTGGACAGCAATTTCCGCCTTGCGGCCAAGAACATCCCGAACGTGGATATTCTGCCGGTACAGGGCATCAATGTTTACGACATCCTTCGTCGCGGCAAGCTCGTCTTGTCCAAGTCGGCTGTCGAAGCGCTTGAGGAGCGGTTCAAATGACTGATCTTCGTCACTACGACGTGATCGTTTCACCGGCGATCACCGAAAAGGCAACGATGGCCTCGGATCACAACCAGGTCGTGTTCAATGTCGCAAAGAAGGCTACCAAGCCGGAGATCAAGGCTGCGATCGAGGCGCTGTTTGGCGTCAAGGTCAAGGCGGTGAACACGCTGCTTCGCAAGGGCAAGGTCAAGCGGTTCCGTGGAATCAAAGGACGCCAGAGCGACGTCAAGAAGGCAATCGTCACGCTCGCCGAGGGTCAGACCCTCGACGTATCGACGGGCCTCTGAGGCGCTTAGGCGACCGGAACCGTAAGGGAACAAGAAAATGGCATTGAAGAGTTTCAATCCGATCACGCCGAGCACGCGCCAGCTCGTCATCGTGGATCGCTCCGCCCTCTACAAGGGCAAGCCGGTCAAGACGCTGACGGAAGGCCTTTCGCAGAAGGGCGGCCGTAACAACGCCGGCCGTATCACTGCGCGCTACCAGGGTGGTGGTCACAAGCGTTCGTACCGCATGGTCGATTTCAAGCGTCGCAAGTTCGACGTGTCGGCAACGGTCGAGCGTCTCGAATACGATCCGAACCGCACGGCATTCATCGCGCTGATCAAGTACGATGACGGCGAGCTGAGCTACATCCTGGCTCCGCAGCGCCTGGCCGTCGGCGACAAGGTCATCGCGTCGAACAAGGCTGTCGATGTGAAGCCCGGCAACACCATGCCGCTTCAGAACATGCCGGTCGGCACCATCGTCCACAACGTGGAGATGAAGCCGGAGAAGGGTGGCCAGATCGCCCGTTCGGCAGGCACCTACGTCCAGCTCGTGGGCCGCGACCAGGGCATGGCGATCCTTCGCCTGAACTCTGGCGAGCAGCGTCTCGTGTCGGGCCTGTGCCTCGGCACCGTCGGTGCGGTTTCGAACCCGGATCACGGCAACATCAACGATGGCAAGGCTGGTCGCACCCGCTGGCGCGGCAAGCGTCCGCATGTCCGCGGCGTCGTCATGAATCCCGTCGACCACCCGCATGGTGGTGGTGAAGGCCGGACCTCGGGTGGTCGTCACCCGGTTTCGCCTTGGGGCAAGCCGACCAAGGGCAAGCGTACGCGGTCGAACAAGTCGACCGACAAGTTCATCATGCGCTCGCGTCACCAGCGCAAGAAGTAAGAGAGGAAGTCTCAATTGGCTCGTTCAGTTTGGAAAGGTCCGTTTGTTGACGGCTATCTTCTCAAGAAGGCTGAGAAGGTGCGCGAAGGCGGACGCAATGAAGTGGTCAAGATCTGGAGCCGTCGCTCTACGATCCTGCCTCAGTTCGTCGGTCTGACCTTCGGCGTCTATAATGGCGCAAAGCACATTCCGGTATCAGTTTCGGAAGACATGGTCGGACACAAGTTCGGCGAATTCGCTCCGACGCGGACCTATTACGGTCACGGCGCGGACAAGAAGGCGAAGAGGAAGTAACAATGGGCAAGGCCAAAGCCGAACGCCGGCTCAAGGATAACGAGGCGCAGGCAGTTGCGCGCACGATCCGCGTCAGTCCCCAGAAGCTCAATCTCGTTGCGGCAATGATCCGCGGCAAGAAGGTTGAGCGGGCTCTGGCCGATCTCGAGTTTTCGCGTAAGCGCATCGCTGAAACCGTCCGCAAGACGCTTCAGTCTGCAATTGCAAACGCTGAAAACAACCACGACCTCGACGTCGACCAGCTGATCGTCGCAGAGGCGCATGTTGGCAAGTCGATCACGATGAAGCGCTTCCATGCCCGTGGCCGTGGCCGCGCGAGCCGCATCGAGAAGCCGTTCTCGCACCTGACCATCGTGGTGCGGGAAGTCGAAGAAACCGGGAAGGCTGCTTAAGCATGGGTCAGAAAATCAATCCGATCGGCTTCCGCCTCGGCATCAACCGTACCTGGGACAGCCGTTGGTTCGCCGACAACGCCGAATATTCCAAGCTGCTTCATGAAGACCTGCGCATCCGCAAGTTCATCATGGAAGAGCTGAAGCAGGCTGCGATCTCCAAGGTCGTTATCGAGCGTCCGCACAAGAAGTGCCGCGTCACGATCCACGCTGCCCGTCCTGGCCTGATCATCGGCAAGAAGGGTGCGGACATCGAGAAGCTGCGCAAGCGGCTGTCGCTGATGACCAACTCGGAAACGCACCTCAACATCGTCGAAGTGCGCAAGCCTGAGACCGATGCCACGCTGGTTGCGCAGTCGATCGCTCAGCAGCTCGAGCGTCGTGTGGCATTCCGTCGCGCCATGAAGCGTGCCGTTCAGTCCGCCATGCGTCTCGGCGCAGAAGGCATCCGCATCACGTCGGCCGGTCGTCTTGGCGGCGCGGAAATCGCGCGCACCGAGTGGTACCGCGAAGGTCGCGTGCCGTTGCACACGCTGCGTGCCGACATCGACTACGGCACGGCCGAGGCGCACACGGCTTACGGCATCTGCGGCATCAAGGTCTGGATCTTCAAGGGCGAGATCCTCGAGCATGACCCGATGGCTTCGGAGCGTCGCGCGTTGGAAGGCGATAATCAGGGTGGCCAGCGCCGCCGCGAGAACGCGTGATCATAAGCGCGGTTCGAGAATTCGGAGAATAAGACTATGTTGCAGCCAAAGCGTACGAAGTACCGCAAGCAGTTCAAGGGCCGCATCAAGGGCGTGGCCAAGGGCGGCTCTGACCTGAATTTCGGTTCTTTCGGCCTGAAGGCGCAAGAGCCGGACCGCGTCAATGCGCGTCAGATCGAAGCGGCCCGCCGCGCGATCACCCGTCACATGAAGCGTGCTGGTCGCGTCTGGATCCGGGTATTCCCGGACGTTCCGGTCACCTCCAAGCCCACGGAAGTCCGCATGGGTAAGGGTAAGGGATCGGTCGACTACTGGGCCTGCAAGGTCAAGCCAGGCCGTATCATGTTCGAGATCGACGGCGTTTCGGAAGAAATCGCGCGTGAGGCACTGCGTCTCGGCGCCGCCAAGCTGTCGGTCAAGACGCGCTTCGTACAGCGCATCGCCGATTAAGGAGACGGACTATGAAATCGACAGACGTCCGTGCGCTGAGCGCCGACCAGTTGAACGACGAACTTGCCAAGCTGAAAAAGGAGCAGTTCAACCTGCGCTTCCAGCGGGCTACCGGCCAGCTTGAAAAGACCTCGCGGGTTCGCGAGATCCGTCGCGACATCGCACGCATCAAGACAATCGCCCGCCAGAAGCTGGCGGCAGAAGCCAAGGCCTAAAGGACCAAGAACAATGCCGAAACGCATTCTGCAGGGCACCGTCGTCAGCGACAAGAACGAGAAGACCGTCGTGGTCCTCGTCGAGCGTCGTTTTGCGCATCCCTTGCTTCAGAAGACCGTTCGCCGGTCCAAAAAGTACAAGGCGCATGACGAGACCAACCAGTTCAAGACCGGCGATTTCGTCTCCATCGAGGAGTGTGCGCCGATCTCCAAGGACAAGCGCTGGACGGTCGTTTCAAGCAGCGACGAGAAACCGTCCGCTTGACGATTGCCGCGCGGCGCGTCAGAAGCGCGCCAGCACGAATAATAACAATGCCAGAAGGCGAGGGTGGCGTGGCCTCCTCGCCAATTGAAGGAAAAGGCGGTCTGACATGATTCAGATGCAAACAAACCTCGACGTCGCCGATAATTCCGGCGCTCGTCGTGTCATGTGCATCAAGGTGCTGGGCGGCTCGAAGCGGAAGTATGCTTCTATCGGCGACATCATCGTCGTCTCGGTAAAAGAAGCAATTCCGCGCGGGCGCGTCAAGAAAGGCGATGTCATGAAGGCGGTCGTGGTTCGCACGGCCAAGGATATCCGTCGTTCGGACGGGTCCGTCATCCGCTTCGACAAGAACGCAGCAGTTCTTATCGACAACAAGAAAGAGCCGATCGGCACGCGTATCTTCGGCCCCGTACCGCGCGAGCTGCGCGCGAAGAGCCACATGAAGATCATCTCGCTGGCGCCAGAAGTGCTGTAAGGAGAGACACGATGCAAAAGATCCGTAAAGGCGACAGCGTCGTTGTGATCACCGGCAAGGACAAGGGCCGTACCGGCGAAGTCCTCCAGGTGATGCCGAAAGACGATCGCGCAATCGTGCGCGGCATCAACATGGTGAAGCGCCACCAGCGCCAGACCCAGACGCAGGAAGCAGGCATCATCACCAAGGAAGCCTCCATCCACCTGTCGAACCTGGCACTTGCCGATCCGAAGGACGGCAAGGCGACCCGTGTTGGTTTCAAGATTGACGGCGACAAGAAGCTTCGTGTCGCCAAGCGTTCCGGAGATACGATCAATGGCTGAGGCAAAGTACGAGCCGCGGCTCAAGACCGACTACAACGAGCGCATTCGCAAAGCGATGCGCGAGCAGTTCTCCTACGCGAACGACATGATGATCCCGCGTATGGACAAGATCGTCATCAATATGGGTGTCGGCGAAGCGACGGGCGATTCCAAGAAGCCTTCCGTTGCCGCTGCCGACCTCGCAGCGATTGCCGGCCAGAAGCCGGTCATCACCCGCGCCCGCACGTCCATCGCCGGCTTCAAGGTCCGCGAAGGCATGCCGATCGGCGCCAAGGTGACGCTGCGCGGTACCCGCATGTATGAGTTTCTGGACCGCCTCGTGACCGTGGCCCTGCCGCGCGTTCGCGACTTTCGCGGCCTGAACCCGAAGAGCTTTGACGGCCGTGGCAACTTCGCCATGGGCATCAAGGAACACATCGTGTTCCCCGAGATCAACTACGACAAGGTCGATCAGATGTGGGGCATGGATATCATCGTTTGCACGACGGCAAAGAACGACGACGAAGCACGGGCTCTTCTCAAAGAGTTCAACTTCCCGTTCCGCCAGTAGTCCGTAACGGCAAGCGTAAAGAAGGATAAGCGAAATGGCGAAAGTCAGCGCAGTCGAAAAGAACAAGCGCCGGCGTCAGCTGGTGGCCCGGGACGCCAAGAAGCGTGCGGCCCTCAAGGCGATCGTGAAGAACCAGGAACTGCCGATCGAGGACCGCTTCCGTGCGACCCTCAAGCTCGCCGAACTGCCGCGTAACGGTTCCAAGACACGCATTCGTAACCGGTGCGAAGTTTCGGGTCGCCCGCGCGCCTTTTATCGCAAGCTCGGCATGTCGCGTATCGCGCTGCGCGAGCTCGGCAATCTCGGCAAGGTGCCGGGCATTGTGAAGTCGAGCTGGTAAGGAGACGAGCACATGGCCATGACAGATCCCCTGGGCGATATGCTCACCCGTATCCGCAACGGCGCTAGCCGCAAGAAGACCAGCGTTTCCACGCCGGCTTCGAAGCTGCGCGCACGCGTGCTCGACGTCCTTGAGTCGGAAGGCTACATCCGTGGCTATACCGAGACCGACTTCGGCAACGGCAAGTCTGAAATCACGATCGAGCTGAAGTATCACGAAGGCGGTTCCGTCATTCGCGAGATCGGTCGCGTCTCGAAGCCTGGCCGTCGCGTCTACGTGTCGGTCAAGTCGATCCCGCAGGTCGCCAACGGCCTCGGCATCACCATTCTTTCGACCCCGAAGGGCGTGATGGCGGACCATCAGGCACGCGAACAGAACGTCGGTGGCGAGGTCCTGTGCAGCGTCTTCTAAGACGCCGCCAGGTTCCCCACACGAGAAAGACAGGTTGAACAATGTCTCGTATCGGTAAGAAACCCGTTCAGGTTCCCTCGGGCGTCACTGCCTCGGTGGATGGCCAGACGGTCAAGGCCAAAGGCCCCAAGGGCGAACTGAGCTTCGTTGCCAACGACGAAGTGCTGGTGAAGATGGAAGACGGCGCCGTCGTCGTCACTCCGACTGACGACAGCAAGAATGCCCGTTCCAAGTGGGGCATGTCCCGCACGATGGTTGAAAACATCATGCTGGGCGTCTCCAAGGGCTACGAGCGCAAGCTCGAGATCAACGGCGTCGGTTACCGCGCCACCATGCAGGGCAAAAATCTGCAGTTGGCGCTTGGCTACAGCCATGACGTCATCTATCAGACGCCCGAAGGCATCTCGATCGCCTGCCCGAAGCCGACGGAAATCATCATCAGCGGCATCGACAAGCAACGCGTCGGTCAAGTCGCCGCGGAGATCCGTGAATTCCGCTCGCCGGAGCCCTACAAGGGCAAGGGCGTGAAGTACGCGGAAGAGCGCATCGTCCGCAAGGAAGGCAAGAAGAAGTAAGGAACTGCCAAGATGGCTACCAAGAAAGATACCCTTACGCGTCGTGCCTCACGCGTTCGCCGTCAGCTGAAGAAGGTTTCCAGCGGCCGCCCGCGGCTGTCGGTTCACCGTTCGTCGAAGAACATCTATGCCCAGCTGATCGACGATTCGAAGGGTCACACCCTCGCATCGGCTTCGACGCTGGACACGGATTTGCGTACTTCGCTGAAAACGGGTGCGGATACGGCGGCTGCTGCCGCTGTGGGCAAGCTCCTCGCAGAGCGCGCCACCAAGGCCGGCGTCACCGAAGTCGTGTTCGACCGTGGTTCGTTCATTTACCACGGCCGCATCAAGGCTCTCGCCGAAGCTGCCCGCGAAGGCGGTCTCAGCTTCTAAACTTAACTCAATCTGCCGATTGAACCCGCAAAAAAATAAGGACAAGGACAATGGCAAGAGAAGCACGCCGCGAAAACCGCGGTCGCGATGAAGAGCGCGATAGCGAATTCGTCGACAAGCTCGTCCACATCAACCGCGTCGCCAAGGTCGTCAAGGGCGGCCGTCGCTTCGGTTTCGCAGCCCTCGTCGTCGTCGGCGACCAGAAGGGCCGTGTAGGCTTCGGGCATGGCAAGGCGCGCGAAGTGCCGGAAGCCATCCGCAAGGCAACCGAAAGCGCCAAGCGCGATCTTATCTTCGTACCGCTGCGTTCGGGCCGTACCCTGCACCATGACGTTCATGGTCGCCACGGCGCCGGCAAGGTTCTGCTGCGTGCAGCAAAGCCGGGTACGGGCATCATCGCCGGTGGTCCGATGCGCGCCGTTTTCGAAACGCTCGGAATGCACGACGTCGTCGCCAAGTCGACCGGTTCGTCGAACCCATACAACATGGTTCGCGCCACCTTCGACGCGCTGAAGAAGCAGATGCACCCCAAGGACATCGCTGCACAGCGTGGCATCAAGTTCGCGACGCTTCAGGCGCGCCGCGCCGAAGCTTCGGGCAGCACCGCTGCCGTCGAGGAATAAGTTGGGTTGAGCCGTCGACGCTCCTGGAAGCGTCCGGCCATCTTTGAAGGGAGCCATCATCATGGCTGAGACCAAGCAGGGCAAGACGATCACCGTCGAACAGATCGGCAGCCCCATTCGCCGTCCGGCAGAGCAGCGTGCAACGCTGATCGGCCTGGGCCTGAACAAGATGCACCGCCGCCGCACGCTCGTCGACACTCCGTCGGTACGTGGCATGATCCGGACGGTCTCTCACCTCGTTCGCGTCGTCGAAGAAAACTGAGACGGGGAGCAGGAAGATCATGAAACTGAATGAATTGCATGACGTCGATGGCGCCACCAAGCCGCGCAAGCGCGTCGGTCGCGGCATCGGCTCGGGCAGCGGCAAGACCGCTGGCCGTGGTGTCAAGGGTCAGAAGTCCCGTTCGGGCGTCGCCATCAACGGCTTCGAAGGCGGCCAGATGCCGATCTATCGTCGCCTGCCGAAGCGCGGCTTCACGAACATCTTCGCCAAAGACTTTAATGTCGTCTCGCTCGGCCGTATCCAGGCCGCAGTCGATGCCAAGAAGCTCGACGCCGGCAAGACTGTCGATGTCGACGCTCTGAAGGCTGCCGGCATCATCCGTCGCTCCAAGGACGGCGTTCGCGTCCTGTCCGATGGCGACCTCAAGGCCAAGCTGACGCTCGAAGTCGCCGGTGCCTCCAAGTCTGCGATCGAGAAGATCGAAAAGGCTGGTGGTTCGGTGAAGCTCCTGAGCGCCGCTGCTGAAAACGACGCCGACACCAAGTGATTTGATTGGCCGCCCGGTTCTTACAATCGGGCGGCCATCATCCCATATGACGACCGCCACTAGCGCTCTCGCGCCATGCGGCAAATGGGACGCTCGGAGACCTTGACGGTTCTGAACGCCAGCCTTCCCGAGGCACCGGCAACGTCTTTGAACGGGTCTTTCGATCAAGTGGAACGGTCGTGCTTTCCGCAGCCGGCACTACGGCGCGGTCTTCAAAGAAGCCGACCATGCGGAGATTTGCATGGCATCTGCAGCCGAACAACTCGCCTCCAATCTCAATTTCGCAGCCTTTGCCAAGGCCGAGGATTTGAAGAAGCGCATCTGGTTCACGCTTGGTGCGCTTCTCGTCTATCGGCTCGGCACGTTCATTCCGCTGCCTGGTCTGGATCCCGACGCTTTTGCGCAGGCGTTCCAGCAGCAGGCGGGCGGCGTGCTCGGGCTGTTCAACATGTTCGCCGGCGGTGCTGTCGAACGCATGGCGATCTTCGCACTCGGCATCATGCCGTATATTTCCGCCTCCATCATCATGCAGCTCATGACGTCGGTCGTACCGTCGCTCGAACAGCTGAAGAAGGAAGGCGAGCAGGGCCGCAAGGTCATCAACCAGTACACGCGCTACGGCACCGTGTTGCTCGGCACCCTGCAAGCCTACGGCATCGCCGTCGGCCTTGAATCCGGGGCCGGGATCGTCGTGGATCCGGGCTGGTTCTTCCGCATTTCGACCGTCATCACGCTGGTCGGCGGTACGATGTTCCTGATGTGGCTCGGTGAGCAGATCACGGCACGTGGCATCGGCAACGGCATTTCGCTGATCATTTTCGCGGGCATCGTCGCCGCAATGCCGACGGCGATCGCCGGTACGCTGGAACTCGGCCGCACGGGCGCCCTGTCGACGGGCATCATTATCGCAGTCATCCTGATCGCCATCGCCTGCATCGCGCTCATCGTCTTCGTCGAGCGTGCTCAGCGCCGTCTTCTGATCCAGTATCCGAAGCGCCAAGTCGGTAACCGGATGTTCCAGGGCGATACGTCGCACCTGCCGCTGAAGCTCAACACGGCCGGCGTCATCCCGCCGATCTTTGCATCGTCGCTGCTTCTGCTGCCGGCGACCGTTGCGGGCTTCTCCGACACGACGACGATGCCGCCCTGGGCGACGACGATTTTGGCGACGCTCGGCCACGGCCAGCCGCTTTACATGCTGCTCTACGCCGCAATGATCGTGTTCTTCGCCTTCTTCTACACGGCTGTCGTCTTCAATCCGAAGGACACGGCCGACAACCTGAAGAAGCACGGCGGCTTCATTCCGGGGATTCGTCCCGGTGAACGCACCGCCGACTACATCGACTACGTGCTCACGCGCATTACGGTCATCGGTGCTATCTATCTTGTGGTCGTCTGTCTCTTACCCGAATTTCTAATCGCGCGGACGGGCGTTCCGTTCTATCTCGGGGGTACATCGCTGCTGATCGTCGTCAATGTGACGCTCGACACGGTAGCGCAAGTTCAGGGGCATCTCATCGCGCAGCAATATGAGGGGCTCATCAAGAAGTCCAAGCTGCGGGGAGGCAAGCGCAAAAGATGAGATTAATACTTCTAGGACCGCCGGGTGCGGGCAAGGGGACACAAGCTCAACGGCTGGTCGAGAAGTACGGCATTCCCCAACTTTCCACTGGTGACATGCTGCGTGCAGCGGTCACCGCACAGACTGACGTCGGCAAGCGTGCCAAAGCGGTGATGGATGCGGGCAAGCTCGTATCGGACGACATCGTGAATGCGATCGTCTCGGACCGGATCGATCAGGACGATTGCCGCAAGGGCTTCATCCTCGACGGCTATCCGCGCACCCTGGTGCAAGCCGACGCTGTCGAGCAGATGCTGGCGGCAAAAGGGCTGGAACTCTCGGTCGTGATCGAGATGCGGGTCGAAGACGAACTGCTGGTCGACCGCATAGCGGGCCGTTACACCTGCGCCAAATGCGGCGCGGGCTACCACGACACCAACCATCAGCCGAAAGCTGAAGGCGTCTGCGACAAGTGTGGCTCGACGGAGTTCAAGCGTCGACCCGACGACAAGGCCGAAACGGTGCAGACTCGCCTCCAAGCCTACTACAAGGAAACTTCGCCGCTGATCGGCTACTACCATTGCAAGGGGAAGCTGAAGTCCCTGGATGGCATGGCGCCGATGGACGACGTGACCGGGCAGATTGACGCGATCATCGCTAACCTCTGATCCAGAACACATTGCGCGCGGTCCGGTTCTTGCAAACTAGAATCGGGCCGGGCTGTTGACGGCGGCGCGGTTTTCGACTACGGCACCGCATCCCTTCACGATTGTCGGATTCTCTCGTCCGGATGGACGAGCGTTTGACCTTTTGAAGACAAGTTCATGATCCGCATGGGCCGGCCTCCACCGGACGCGGATAAACGTTACAGCTGGTTTACCCGGCACCGGAGCACTCCGGACAACATGGAGAATTGGGTATGGCCCGCATTGCAGGCGTAAACATTCCGACGAACAAGCGCGTGATCATCGCGCTTCAGTACATTCACGGCATTGGCCCGAAGCTGGCTGCCGAGATCGTGTCCAAGAACAACATTCCGGCAGAGCGCCGCGTGAACCAGCTTTCTGACGCTGAAGTTCTCGCGATCCGCGAAGCGATCGACCGCGACTACCAGGTCGAAGGTGACCTGCGCCGCGAGACCTCGATGAACATCAAGCGTCTCATGGACCTCGGTTGCTACCGCGGTCTGCGTCACCGTCGTGGCCTTCCGGTCCGCGGCCAGCGCACGCACACCAATGCCCGCACCCGCAAGGGTCCGGCTAAGGCGATTGCCGGCAAGAAGAAGTAAGTTTCGGGCTTTGCGTCCGGGTCGGGGAGGCGGCGTGCCGTCTCTCTCTTTCCGGATCGTTACCCGTCCCCAAGGTGGAGCCGCTGGTATTACGGCGGCGTAGAGATCGACTGAAAGGAATACCATGGCCAAGGAAGCCGGACGCGTTCGCCGTCGCGAACGCAAGAATATCTCGTCGGGCGTCGCCCACGTGAACTCGACGTTCAATAACACCATGATCACCATCACCGACGCGCAGGGCAATGCGATTGCCTGGTCGTCCGCCGGTGCGAAAGGCTTCAAGGGCTCGCGCAAGTCGACGCCGTTCGCCGCCCAGATGGCTGCGGAAGATTGCGCCAAGAAGGCGCAGGAGCACGGCATGCGTTCGCTGGAAGTCGAAGTCTGCGGCCCTGGTTCGGGTCGTGAGTCGGCGCTGCGCGCGCTGCAGGCTGCCGGTTTCACGATCACGTCGATCCGCGACGTGACGCCGATCCCGCACAATGGCTGCCGCCCGCGCAAGAAGCGCCGCGTCTAAGCATCTCTTCTTCGATGCCGCATGATCCGGGATGGCCCGGGTCCTCTGCGGCTCTTCGTCTTGCCCGTCACGATTGGATGGTGGCGGGATGCGAAAGGAAAAACCATGATCCAGAAAAACTGGCAGGAACTGATCAAGCCGAACAAGGTGGAGTTCTCCTCCTCGGGCCGCACCAAGGCGACGCTGGTCGCCGAGCCGCTCGAGCGTGGCTTCGGTCTCACCCTCGGCAACGCGCTTCGCCGCGTGCTTCTGTCGTCGCTGCGCGGCGCTGCCGTCACGGCCGTCCAGATCGACGGCGTGCTGCATGAATTCTCCTCGATCCCGGGCGTTCGCGAAGATGTCACCGACATCGTCCTGAACATCAAGGAAATCGCCATCAAGATGGATGGCGACGAGACCAAGCGTATGGTCGTGCGCAAGCAGGGCCCAGGTGTCGTAAAGGCTGGTGACATCCAGACCGTCGGCGACGTCGAAATCCTGAACCCCGAGCATGTCATCTGCACCCTCGACGAGGGCGCCGAGATCCGCATGGAGTTCACGGTCGCGAACGGCAAGGGCTACGTGCCTGCCGACCGCAATCGCGCCGAAGACGCGCCGATCGGCCTCATCCCGGTCGACAGCCTCTATTCGCCGGTCAAGAAGGTTTCGTACAAGGTCGAAAACACCCGTGAGGGCCAGGTTCTCGACTACGACAAGCTGACCATGACCATCGAAACCGACGGTTCGGTCACGGGTGAAGACGCAGTGGCTTTCGCCGCTCGCATCATTCAGGACCAGCTTGGCGTCTTCGTCAATTTCGACGAGCCGCAGAAGGAAACCGAGGAAGAAGCAGTCACCGAACTGGCCTTCAACCCGGCGCTCCTCAAGAAGGTCGACGAATTGGAGCTTTCGGTCCGTTCGGCGAACTGCCTGAAGAACGACAACATCGTCTATATCGGCGATCTCATCCAGAAGACCGAGGCGGAGATGCTCCGTACGCCGAACTTCGGCCGCAAGTCGCTGAACGAGATCAAGGAAGTGCTGGCCTCCATGGGCTTGCATCTCGGCATGGAAGTGCCCGCCTGGCCGCCGGAAAATATCGACGATCTCGCCAAGCGCTACGAAGACCAGTATTAACCCCTAGACTGCGGATGAGCCCATGTGCCATCCGCCCCTGAAGGAGAAGGCTCATGCGCCATCGCAATGCAGGCCGCAAGCTCAACCGGACCGCAAGCCACCGCAAGGCGATGTTCGCCAACATGGCCGTGTCCCTGATCGTCCATGAGCAGATCGTTACCACTCTGCCCAAGGCCAAGGAAATCCGCCCGATCGTCGAGAAGCTCGTTACGCTCGGCAAGCGCGGTGACCTGCATGCGCGCCGTCAGGCGCTCTCGCAGATCAGAGACCAGGATGCGGTGCGCAAGCTGTTCGATGCGATCGCTTCGCGTTACGCAGACCGTCACGGCGGCTACCTGCGCATCATGAAGGCTGGCTTCCGCGCCGGTGACAACGCACCGCTCGCCGTCATCGAGTTCGTAGAACGCGACGTCAACGCAAAGGGCGCAGCAGACCGCGCCCGCGTCGAAGCTGAAGAGAAGGAAGCAGAAGCCGCGTAATCACGCCGCTTCCGTTATCCGGACTATCAAGAACCCCGTCCTTCATCGAAGGGCGGGGTTTTTCTTTGAGCAACTGCAGTCAGGTTTGATTCAGGCGCTGGTCAGGCGCACCAGCCGCGCCGCGCGCCATCCCATTTGCGGGCTAGACTTTCGGCGACGAGGATATCGCCCAGCGAACGGCCGTCGCGATGCAGCGTACGCAGCTTGCGGCCGTAGCGATCCTCGTCGCGAAGTCCTCTGCGCAACTCGATCGGGCCGGCATTGACGAGCTGGTGCAGGCGCCGGGCGGCGCGCTCGCCACGTTCGCGCTCGGCGGCGCATTGCGGGCTGAAGATTTCCGGCGTGTCGATATCCGCGATGCGGATGTTCTCGCCGGCAAGCCAGATCGTGTCGCCATCGACCACGCAATTGATGCGGGCGCCCGAACCGCACATGGCGAGGCGAACCGGCGCTGCAATTGGGGCAGGGGGACGAACGCCGTCCCTGTCGATGGCCGCGGTCGTCGCCTGCCGGTCGACCGAAGGGATAGGCATCGGCGGCGTTGGCCCAGACCTACTGAAGCCTGCGACATCTTCGATGATCTCGCTGGCCGGTTTCGTCACGAGTTCGGTGACAAGACGCTCGCCCGTGTCGACGATCTGCTCGCCGGTCTCGCTGGACAGCAAATGATGGCCGCCGACGACGGCGAGCGCAACAATGGCGAGCTGCATGCTCTGGCGGAGCCTGGCGAGAATCTGGCCTCCGAGCGATCGCTTCACGGACCTGCGTCTTTTGCCGAATGTTTGCCGCGCCATGTCGCACCTCGCCAAGCAATGGAAGGATGCGAGTGTCGCCCGCCGCGCTTGCCCGGGGATTAACGGCTCAATGAAAATGCGTGGAGAGCCCCGCAACGCAGGGATCTTTCGGGGGATGGACGATCCCGCATCCCCGCCGACCGTCGAGGGGATGGAACATCGCCCGCATCGCCCTGTTCGGAGCCCAGCAATGGATAGGAAGGGACGTTCAGATGAAGGCACTGTGCTGGCACGGAAAGGGCGACATTCGCTGCGATTCGGTTGACGATCCGACGATCGAAGACGATGGCGACATCATCATCAAGGTGACGTCCTGCGCGATCTGTGGATCGGACCTGCACCTGATGGACGGCTACATGCCGACCATGGAATCAGGCGACGTGCTGGGCCACGAGACCATGGGCGAGGTGATCGAGGTCGGCCGGTCGGTCAAGAAGTTCCAGGTGGGCGATCGGGTCGTCGTGCCTTTCAACATGGCCTGCGGGCAATGTGATTTTTGCAAGAAGCAGCTGTTCTCGCTCTGTGATCGATCCAACCGCAATGCAGAGATGGCGATCAAGGCCATGGGCCATTCGCCCTCAGGTCTCTTCGGCTACTCGCACATGCTCGGCGGCTACTCCGGCGGGCAGGCGGAATATCTGCGCGTGCCCTATGCCGATGTCGGACCGATCAAGGTGCCGGACGGCCTGCCGGACGACCAGGTGCTGTTCCTCTCCGACATTTTCCCGACCGGCTACATGGCCGCCGAGAATGCCGAGATCGAGGAGGGCGACACGGTCGCCATCTGGGGCTGCGGCCCTGTCGGCCAGTTCGCCATCCAGAGTGCGTGGATGCTGGGCGCCGGGCGGGTCATCGCGATCGACACGGTGCCGGAACGCCTGGAGATGGCGCGCAGCCACGGACGGGCCGAAACGCTCGACTTCAAGGATGTGAATATCTACGACGCGCTGATGGAAATGACCGGCGGGCGCGGACCCGATCGATGCATCGATTGCGTCGGGACCGAAGCGGACGCGGGTGCCAGCGCCGATTCCATGCTGGACAAGGCCAAGGCCGCGCTGATGCTCGGCACTGACCGGCCGCATGTGCTGCGTGAGGCGATCTATTCATGCCGCAAAGGCGGCACGATCTCGGTTCCCGGTGTGTATGTCGGAATGATCGACCATCTGCCCTTCGGCGCGGCGATGAACAAGGCGTTGACCTTCAAGATGGGCCAGACCCACACGCACCGCTATCTCGAGCCGCTCCTGCAGAAGGTGGTGGACGGCGAGATCGACCCGAGCTTCGTCATCACCCACCACGCATCGCTGGAAGAAGGCCCGGACATGTACAAGGCGTTCCGGGACAAGACGGACGGTTGCGTGAAGGTGGTGATGCGGCCGTAAGGCCGTTCAGGCCTTCGCGTCGTTCGGCCCGATGGATCGCAGGTGGAACCGCAGCCCGGCTTCCATCTGCGATCTGCGGTAATCTCGGAGCGGATTTACTGTGTTTTGCGCTCGGCACCAGGCACATATTGACGCCAGTTGTGCTGTTCTTTGAACCCGAGAACCTCCCGGATTTTGCGGTTTGAAATGGGCGCTTCGAATGCATCCATGGACCGCGTGATGGGCGTGTTCGGCGCCCATTTGGCGAGGAATTCCGCGCTCGGTTCGTTGGCTGTGATCTCGTCGTTGACGGCGTTGAACACCTGGAAGCCGAGACCATCCTTGCCGATACAGAGATCGACGATCTGGCCGAGATCGCGCGCGTCGATGTAGCTCCAGGCATTGCGCTTGCGCGACGGCGGATTGGCGAGGAATGCCGGGAAGCGGGCGTAGTCTTCCGGTTCGATCACATTGCCGATGCGCAGGGCATAGATGTCTGCGCCCGTGCGTTCGGCGAAGGCTTTTCCTGTCTTTTCATTGACCAGCTTGGATAGGCCGTAGCTGTCCATGGGGTCGATGTCGTAGTCTTCTTCGAGCGGAAACCGCTTATAATCCTTGTCGCCCTCTGCAAAGCAGACGCCATAGGTGGTCTCGCTGGACGCGACAATGATCTTGCGAATGCCGAGCTTGGTCGCCGCCTCGATGACATTGTAGGTCGAGGTGACGTTCGCCTTGAACGTCTCGTTGTCCGGCTGGAGCAGCACCCGGGGAATGGCCGCGAAATGCACGACGGCATCGACAGGTGCCGGCCCCTTGCCGGTCTCGAAGCCCTCAAACCCGAAATGCATCGAAAGCGCATTGAAGACCTGGCCGCTGTCCGTAAGATCGGTTGTCAGCGAGTTGACGCCCTCGATGTCGATCGGCTTCAGATCGAGATTGAGGATCGCGTGGCCCTGCGCCTTGAGATAGGCGACCGCATGGCGCCCGGCCTTGCCGCTTCCGCCGGTGAAGACAATGCGTTTGCTCATGTGGGGCCTTTTTGGGTGGGGGGTGGATGTCGCTTTGGCAGGGATTTAGGGCAAGGTTGGGGTGGCGGCGAGGAAGGGAATGGGCATGACGACCCACGGCTTCCCCCTGCGAGATGTTTACATAAGTTGCCGCATGAGCCGGTCAAAGTGGGCCTAGGTCAAAAGCCCAAGACCCACTTTTTACTACTTAGTTCAGGCAGCTTCTCTCGCACTCTTGCTTAAGCGCGCGGCCACGGACGGCCATCTATCGACTATTTCAAGAGCCGCCGCCTCCAAGAGTTTTCTTCTTTGGAGGAAGCTTTTTGGCGCAGAAAGGCTGCGTTGGCTAAAAATATCGCCGACCCAGCACAGATCCAGCGCTGCTGTGCCTAAGTGATTCAAATGCCGTTCTGCAATCAGGTGTAGCAAAGCAGCGTAGAGTGCTGCTCGGTTTGTATCACCTGTGTGAAACAGGCTGAATGTTTTGCCGATATAGGGCTTCAAGATACCGATCTGATTACCGCTTTGGCCGTGCCGACTACGAGTCAGGACGCTGTAAGCCCCCATTCTCACCATAAGACCGGCAATGCTTACTTCACGAATAGTACTATCCAAACGAGCGAGTGAAGTATCGGACAGCGCTGGCCACTTCATTAACCTCGCAAACTCGATAGCATCATGCGCACCTAAAATCCTGGCCTCTTCATGATCCGTACTCGGGCGACGCAACATCAGCGACGCATCGAGTTCAAGCAGTCGCTGGTCGCTTCTTGGGTCGCTCTGGAGCATATCGAGCGTCGCTGCTTCTATAGCCGGATAGCACGTGTCGAAGAGATAAACCTTGGGTTTTAATAGGTTCTCAATAATCGTATTTCGCTTAGTTGAGGACGCATAACAGTACTCAACCAGCTTATGACAGGAGATAAAGGGTTTCTTTCGCATTGCTGTTCCTTTCAGCGCTCGGCGCTTTGGATAGACGCAATGTCGATCTCGACTCGGAAAACAGAATCCCTCAGAGTGACCTCGCCAAAGGATGAGAGCTTCCATTCTCGTCGCCCCGCAATCGACCATGTTGAATTGCGGTAATCAGAGCCGGCCCCTAGGGGTCGGCTTTGGTGTTTCTGATCTTCAAATAAAGAAATACGCATATCTTTATGATGAGGCTCGCCCAGATGCACGTTAGCCCGACCTTTCGGCCGGGCTAACGTTTGTATCCGATCTGGCTTTCTCACAGTGTCCAATCAGCTGCAGCCGCTCGTGGCCCCACACGTGTCGCATTTCTCGCAGGTGCCATTCCGCACCATCGTGAAGTTCTGGCATTCGGGGCAGGAGTTGCCCGTGTAGCCTTGCATCAGCGATTTAGCGCGGCGGTCGGCTTCGACCTTCTTGGCGTCGGCCTTCGCGCGGGCGGCTTCTTCGGCGGCTTTGTCGGAGAAGAGCTCGGTTGCGGCATCGTTGTCGATGACGCCGGCATTGAGATCGTCCGGGGCTTCCTCGAAGTCCCGCTTGAAGGCGGTTGCTGCGTTGCCGCCTGAGGCCATCGTCACGGTCGAGCGGGCAACGGCGAGCGGAGCCGGCTGCTTGGAGCCTGCGAAAGCCGTGACGTTGGAGATCGACGCCGTCGGTGCAAGCGCTCGGGCAGGGGCTGCGCCTGCGGCTTCGCCTTTCGGCTCACCGGCTGGACGCAGCGTTTCCGGCTGCACGATGGTGAGCTTGTGGCCGCGGGTGAGGCCGGACGAGATCGCCTGTGCCTTGCCTTCCTTCACGCCCCTGCCGAGTGCGGTGTTGCCGAAATCGGACGTGTCCACATGGGCCAGATCGTGGCGCGACAGGTAGGAGACGGCGAGTTCGCGGAAGACGTAGTCGAGGATCGACGTCGCGTTCTTGATCGCGTCGTTGCCCTGGACCATGCCGGCCGGCTCGAACTTGGTGAAGGTGAAGGCCTCCACATATTCCTCGAGCGGCACGCCATACTGCAGGCCGAGCGAGATGGAGATGGCGAAGTTGTTCATCATCGCACGGAAGGCGGCGCCTTCCTTGTGCATGTCGATGAAGATCTCGCCGAGGCGGCCATCGTCGAACTCGCCGGTGCGCAGATACACCTTGTGGCCGCCGACGACGGCTTTCTGGGTGTAGCCCTTGCGGCGGTTCGGCAGTTTGTCGCGGTCGCGGTAGAGGCGCTCGACGACGCGCTCGACGACCTTTTCGGTGATCGTGACGGCCTGCGCGGCGGCAGGCTGGGCGATCAGGGCCTCGACGGCATCATCGGCGTCCTCGTCCGCATCGTCCTCGATCAGCGAGGCGTTGAGCGGCTGGGAGAGCTTCGAGCCGTCGCGGTAGAGCGCGTTGGCCTTCAGCGCGAGCTTCCAGGACAGCATGTAGGCGTTCTTGCAGTCCTCGACGGTCGCCTCGTTCGGCATGTTGATCGTCTTGGAGATGGCGCCCGAGATGAAGGGCTGGGCCGCTGCCATCATGTGGATGTGGCTTTCCACCGACAGATAGCGCTTGCCGATCTTGCCGCAGGGGTTGGCGCAATCGAAGACGGGCAGGTGCTCGTCTTTCAGGAACGGCGCGCCTTCGAGCGTCATGGCACCGCAGACATGGATGTTCGCGGCTTCGATTTCCTTCTTGGTGTAACCGAGATGGGCGAGCAGCGAGAACTCGAAATCGTTCATCTGCTCGCTCGTCACGCCGAGCGTTTCCGTCAGGAAATCAGCGCCAAGCGTCCACTGGTTGAAGGCGAACTTGATGTCGAAGGCGCTCTTCAGCGCAACGTTCAGCGCTTCGACCTGCTCGTCGGAGAATCCCTTGGCTTTGAGCGAGCCGGGGTTGACGGCAGGCGCCTGGTTGAGATTGCCGTGGCCGACCGCATAGGCCTCGATCTCGGCGATCTGGCTTTCGGTGTAGCCGAGCGTGCGGAGCGCTTCCGGCACGGCGCGGTTGATGATCTTGAAGTAGCCGCCGCCGGCGAGCTTCTTGAACTTCACCAGCGCAAAGTCGGGCTCGATGCCGGTGGTGTCGCAATCCATGACGAGACCGATCGTGCCGGTGGGCGCGATCACGGTCGACTGGGCATTGCGGTAGCCGTTCTTCTCGCCGAGCGCGACGGCCTTGTCCCAGGCGGCGATGGCGTGTTCGACCAGGGTCTTGTCCGGGCAATCGTCGTGGATGAGCGCGACCGGGTTGACCGACAGCTGCTCATAGCCGGTGCTCTCGCCACGGGCCGCACGGCGATGGTTGCGCATGACGCGCAGCATGTGCTCGCGGTTGGGCTTGTAGCCGGGGAACGGGCCAAGCTCGCCGGCCATCTCGGCCGATGTCGCATAGGCGACGCCGGTCATGATGGCGGTCAGCGCACCGCAGATCGCGCGGCCTTCCTTGGAGTCGTAAGGAATGCCCGAGGTCATCAGCAGGCCGCCGATATTGGCGTAGCCGAGGCCGAGCGTGCGATACTTGTAGGAGAGTTCGGCGATCTGGCGCGACGGGAACTGCGCCATCATGACCGAGATTTCGAGCACCATCGTCCAGAGCCGCACGGCGTGCTCATAGGCTTCGATGTCGATGTTCTTGGTCTTCGCGTCCTTGAACTGCAGCAGGTTCAGCGAGGCGAGGTTGCAGGCCGTGTCGTCCAGGAACATGTATTCCGAGCACGGGTTGGAGGCGCGGATCGCGCCGGCCGCCACGCAGGTGTGCCAATCGTTCATGGTCGTGTTGAAGTGCAGGCCCGGATCGGCAGACGCCCAGGCGGCTTCGCCGATCTTTTCCCAGAGATCGCGCGCCTTCAGCGTCTTCATCACGCGGCCGTCCTTGCGGGCGGTCAGGCTCCAGTCGCCGTCGTTCTCGACGGCGCGCAGGAAGTCGTCCTTGATGGAGACGGAGTTGTTGGAGTTCTGGCCCGAAACCGTCAGATAGGCCTCGGAATCCCAATCGGTGTCGTAGGTCTTGAAGTCGAGATCGGTGTAGCCCTGCTTGGCGAACTGGATGACGCGCTTGACGTAGTTTTCAGGAACCGCGTCACGCTTGGCGTCCTTGATGGCGCGCTTGAGCGCCGAGTTCAGCTTGGGGTCGAAGCACTCGCCATTGTCGGCCTCGCAGTTGAGGCAGGCCTTCATGATGGTCTTGAGGTGCTTGGCGACGATCTTGGAGCCGGTGACGAGAGCGGCGACCTTCTGCTCTTCCTTCACCTTCCAGTCGATATAGGCTTCGATATCGGGGTGATCGATGTCGACGACGACCATCTTGGCGGCGCGGCGCGTGGTGCCGCCCGACTTGATGGCACCCGCAGCCCGGTCGCCGATCTTGAGGAAGGACATCAGGCCCGACGACTTGCCGCCGCCGGAAAGCTTTTCGCCTTCGCCGCGCAGGTAGGAGAAGTTGGAGCCGGTGCCCGAGCCGTACTTGAAGAGGCGCGCCTCGCGGACCCAAAGGTCCATGATGCCGCTTTCATTGACGAGGTCGTCTTCGACCGACTGGATGAAGCAGGCATGCGGCTGCGGGTGCTCATAGGCCGACTGCGACTGGACGAGCTTCTTGGTGAAGGGATCGACATAGTAATGGCCCTGGCCGGGACCGTCGATGCCGTAGGCCCAGTGAAGGCCTGTGTTGAACCATTGCGGGGAGTTCGGCGCGACGCGCTGCGTGGCGAGCATATAGGCAAGCTCGTCCATGAAGGCGGAGGCGTCTTCTTCGGAATTGAAATAGCCGCCTTTCCAGCCCCAGTATGTCCAGGTGCCGGCAAGGCGCGTGAAGACCTGACGCGCATCAGTTTCGGAACCGTAGCGCTCGTCCTCGGGCAGATCGGCCAGGGCAGCCTCGTCGGCGACCGAACGCCACAGGAAAGACGGGACGTCGTTCTCCTCGACCTTCTTCAGGCGCGCGGGCACACCGGCCTTGCGGAAATATTTTTGCGCCAGGATGTCCGATGCCACCTGGGAGAACTGTGCAGGCACGTCGATGTCAGCGAGCCGGAAGACGACGGAGCCGTCCGGATTCTTGATCTCGCTGATGGCCTTGCGGAACTCGATGGCCGCGTAGGCCGATTGTCCCGCTTCAGTAAACCGCCGCTCGATGCGCATAGTCCCTCGTCCTCGTCGTGGTGTGCCTGCCGACATTCTTCGTGGCGGGCGCAATTTGTCATCATCCGGCTGCGCTCATCATGGCGCTGCCAGCCCTCGAAATCCGGTCTTGTGATGGAATCGAATGACCCAGACCGTATGTTGTGTTGATAGTGGCTGGCAACACTAAATATAGTGTAAATCCACCGTTTCCGCTACCCCTGCCGCCGCCTGCGGCAACCCCCGATACGCAATGGAAAAGCAACCCGAGGAAGGATCCACAACGGATCGTCCGACTGGGCTCGCCAACGCTTACTGTCTTGATTTGTTGCCGGCTGCTTCATGCCGGCGGGCTGTTGTTCACAGCGTGATAACCAATAGACTGCGACTCGCAGAATGGGTCAAGAGCTGGGTAGGCCCTGAGGTGTGAATACCAGATGTTGTGCGCTGGAAGGGTGGAAACTGGGGAAAGCTGAACCGCTTGAAACTCTGGACTTGCCAAACGCTGCAATTGCTAAAAGTGACATAAAAAATTAGGGGTAGGCCGCACGCGGCATGATGCCCTGTTCAAATTGAACCTGTTGATGACGGATCTTCCCACATGACCTCACTCACGCTCGCCGATCGCCTTGCAGTCGGCTCATCGCGCAGGGCGTCGAAGATCCAGTATGGGGCGGTGCCCTACCAGATGATCGAGGGACGCTGCGCCTTCCTTCTCATCACCTCGCGGCGCACGGGCCGGTGGATATTCCCGAAAGGCTCGCCGATCGAGGGGCTGACGCCGCAGGAAACGGCGGCGCGCGAGGCGTTCGAAGAAGCAGGCGTCGAAGGCTATGTGCATCCGCAGTCCGTCGGCAGCTACCGGACGGTGAAGCAACTTCTGCGTCGCACGATCCTCAATGTGGAGGTTTTCCCGCTGAAGGTGGAGCGGCAGCTCGAAGAGTGGCCCGAGATCGGGCAGCGCTACCGGCACTGGGTCATGCTGAAGGAAGCCAAGCGCCTGCTCTCCGACCGCGGCGCCATCGCCATGGCCGAAGCGGTCGAAAGGCTGGTCGCCAGCCGCGCTTCGCCGCGCTGATCAAGCGCCGATGAGCGCGCCGATCAGCCAGTAGAGCAGGGCGGACAGAAGACCTGCGGCCGGCACGGTGATGACCCAGGCAGCGGCGATCTGCAGGCCATGCTGTCGGCGCACCAGGCGGCGGCGTTCGCGCTTCTGAAAATTGGCGAGCGCTTCTTCCGGCGTTTTGTTGAGACGATCGGTGTTTAGGAACAGCGAATAGGGCTGGACGCCCGGATTGCGCACGCCGCGGTTCGACGTGGTCTCGCGCAGAAAGCCGACTCCGAAGACGGCGCCGATCGCGATATGCGTCGATGAAACGGGAAGTCCGAGCCAGGAGGCGATCAGCACAGTCGTCGCCGCGGCAAAGGCGACGCAATAGGCGCGGATCTCGTTCATCTTGGTGATCTTTTCACCGACCAGGCGAATGAGCCGCGGGCCGAACAGGGCAAGACCGAGCGCGATGCCCACTGCGCCGATCGCCAGCACCCAGAGCGGCAGGGCGACGGCGGCAACATCTGTCGAGCCGCTGCCTGCGGCCGCAACGATCGCGGCCAATGGCCCGACGGCGTTGGCGACATCGTTGGCGCCATGGGCGAAGGACAGAAGTGCCGCAGCGAAGATCAATGGCAGACGGAAGAGACCGTTGATGCTTTTGGATCGGTTCTCGAGCCCGATCGAGCGGCGCATCACCCAGGGGCGTGCCAGCATCCAGCCGATGACGCCGAAGACGGCCCCAAGCAGCAGTACCTGCAGCGGGCTCGCCTCCCAGATCTGGCTCAGCCCCTTGATGGTTAGGTACATGGCGAAAACGCCAGCCATTCCGGAAATCAGGACCGGGACCCAGATGCGGACCGCGGCGATTTTGTCCTCCCGCTCCAGGATGGTGGCGTTGGCGACAGCCAGCACGCCGGCGGCCATGACGCCGCCGAGCACCGGAGAGATGACCCAACTCGCGACGATCGTGGTCAAGACCGGCCATGCGACGACGCCGAAGCCGGCAGCGGCAATGCCGGCGCCGATCACGCCGCCGACCACGGAATGGGTCGTCGAGACAGGGGCGCCGAGATAGGTGGCGAGGTTGATCCAGAGAGCGGAGGAGAGCAGGGCGGCCGTCATCACGACGATGAAGTCGACGGTTTCGAGATGGACTCCCGGGACCAGCAATTCGCTCGATATGGTTTCAACCACATCACCGCCCGCAAGCAGCGCGCCGGCGCTTTCGCAGACGACGGCGATGGCAATCGCACCGGCCATGGTCAGCGCTCGGCTACCGACCGCCGGACCCATATTGTTGGCGACATCATTCGCGCCGATGTTGAGCGCCATGTAGCCGGCGATGACCGAGCCGATGATGACGAGATAACTGAGCGGGCCTTCAACGGCGTAGAACGCGGCGATGACCGTGGCGCCGAGCAGGAAGACGAGGGCAATGCCGGGGAATGCCAGGCTCCTTGAGAGGTTTCCGGTTGCCGTTTCCAGGTTGACGACCTTGTTCAGGTCCTTGTCGAGTGCGCTCTTGGCCATGCTCGCCCGTTCATGACAGTTTTATGACAGTGCGGGGCGCATAGCATCTGAATGCGGGGGCGGGCACCCCTAGCGGCCGGATCAACGACTTTATTTGCCGCTGCCGTTCCTACGGGAACAATCGCCGAGACATGCTTTGGCCGATGGCCGGCACTGTCATTCCACTGTCATCGACACATTGCATGAGCAAGCTCTGCGCGAGACACGCGCGATGTCCGATTGGAGGGGCTCATGACGACCACCAGACATTTTGCAATGACCTTGCTTGCAGGCACTCTGTTGACCACGACCGGCACGTGGGCGCAGGACGCTGCCAACTTCAACCGCATCGCGTCCTTCCCCGTTGTGGACAACAAGCCGGAAGGCGCCGACGTCAACTCTCCGTCTTCCGCCGAGATCATCACGGCGACCGGAGACGGCATGACGCTGATCTATTCCGATAGCCCGGCCGGCGGCATTGGCTTCATCGACATCACCGACGCGGCAGCCCCGGTTGCCGGCGGTTTCCTCGCCATGGACGGCGGTGAGCCAACGGCCGTTTCCGTTTCCGGCTCCAAGGTCCTGGTCGGCGTCAACACGACGGAAGACCTGACGCAGCCTTCGGGCTTCCTGGCCGTAGTCGATATCGAAAGCCGCGAAGTCGAGGCGCAATGCGACCTCGGCGGTCAGCCCGATTCCACGGCCGTGTCGCCCGACGGCACGTTTGCTACGGTGGCCATCGAGAACCAGCGCGACGAGGAGTTGAATGACGGCGTCATTCCGCAGATGCCCGCCGGCGACGTGAAGATTTTTCCGCTGACCGATGGCGTGCCGGATTGCGATGCGATGATCACGGTCGACCTGACCGGCATCGCCGAGATCGCACCGGAGGATCCAGAGCCCGAATTCGTCGACTTCAACGAAGCGAACGAACTGGCCGTGACGCTTCAGGAAAACAACCACATTGCGATCATCAATGCTGCCGACGGCACCGTGACCGCGCATTTCTCCGCCGGTTCTGTGGACCTGACCGGCATCGACACGGAAGATGACGGCGCCTTCGATTTCTCGGGTTCGGCAACAGCCGTCAAGCGCGAGCCAGATGCCGTCCAGTGGCTGGACAATGATCGTCTCGCCATCGCCAATGAAGGCGACTACGAGGGCGGTTCGCGCGGCTTCACCATCATGAACAAGGCGGGTGAGGTGCTTTTTGAGAGCGGCAGCGCCTTCGAGCATGAAGTGGCTCTCATCGGCCATTACCCCGACGGCCGATCCGACGCCAAGGGCATCGAGCCGGAAGGCATGGAAGTCGCGCGCTTCGGTGACGAAACGCTCATCCTGCCGCTGTCGGAGCGCGGTTCGGTCGTCGGCGTCTATCGCGACAACGGCGCCGATGCGGAGCCCGAGCTTCTTCAGATCGTGCCATCGGGTATTTCGCCGGAAGGCATCATCGCGATCCCCGAGCGCAACCTCTTCGCGGTCGCCAACGAAGTCGACCTCATCGAAGACGGCGGCGTGCGCGCCCATGTCATGATCTTCGAGCGTAGCGAGGGACCTGCCCAGTATCCGACAATCGTTTCCACCCGCGACGAGAACGACCTGCCGATTTCATTCGGTGCGCTTTCGGGCCTCGCTGCCGATCCGTCCGAAGCCGGGCGCCTTTATGCGGTGAGCGATTCCGTCTTCGCTGCCCAGCCGCGCATGTTCGTCATCGATGCCACTGCTGAGCCGGCGCAGATCACGAATGCGTTCACCTTAACCCGTGATGGCGTGACTGCCGAGAACATGGACCTCGAAGGCATCGTTGCCGATGGCGAGGGTGGGTTCTGGCTGGCCAATGAAGGCGATGCCGAAGACGGCATCCCGCATGCGCTCTACCGCGTCGATGCAGAAGGCGCGATCCAGGAAGAGGTGCTCTTCCCTGAAGCGCTTCTCGAAGGCGCGACGGCATCGGGCGCGGAAGGCGTGACGATGATCGACGGGACGCTCTGGATCGCCATCCAGCGCGAATGGGGCAACGATCCGGAAGGCATGGTGAAGCTCGTTTCCTATACCCCGGCGTCCGGCGAATGGGCTGCCGTTCATTATCCGCTCGAGGCAAAGGGCGAAGGCTGGGTCGGTCTTTCCGAAATCACGCTTCACGGTGACTATGTGTATATCATCGAGCGCGACAACCAGATCGGCGCCGCGGCTGCGCTGAAGAAACTCTATCGCGTGCCGGTTGCCGAGCTCGAAGGCGCGGAACTCGGTGGCGAGCTGCCTGTGGTCACCAAGGAAGAAGTCCGCGACTTCATCCCGGATCTTGCTGCCTATAACGGCTACATCGTCGACAAAGTCGAAGGCTTTGCTGTCGATGCAAACGGTGAAGCTTTCGTCGTCACCGACAATGACGGCGTGGACGATTCTTCCGGTGAGACCTTCTTCTGGTCGATTGGCGCCCTGTCGGACATGTGAGCGATCCGCTTGAAAAAAAAGCGAAAAGGCCGGGCTTCTGCCCGGCCTTTTCGTCGTCACCGCGTCGGTTCGCGTTCAGATGTTCTGACCGCCCGACACCTCGATGCGCTGGCCGGTCATCCAACCGAACTCTCCAACGAGCAGGCTCGACAGCGCGCCGCCGATATCGTCGGGCAGGCCGACCCGCCCCATGGCCGTCGTCGCCGCGACCATCTCGTTGACATGGGCGTTGTCGCGCACGACACCGCCGCTGAAGTCGGTCTCGATGGCGCCTGGCGCAATGGCGTTGACGACAATCCTGCGTTCGCCGAGTTCCTTTGCGAGATAGCGTGTCAGCACCTCGATGCCGCCCTTCATCGTGGCGTAGGCGGAATAGCCGGGCAGGGTGAACCGCGCCAATCCACTCGACACGTTCACGATCCGACCGCCATCCTCGATCATCGGAAGAAGACGCTGGGTCAGGAAGAAGACGCCTTTGAGGTGGATGGCGACGAGGTGATCGAAATCCTCTTCGGTGGTCTCGACGAACGGCTTGTGTATGCCGGTGCCGGCATTGTTGACGAGAAAGCTGATCGTTTCGCGATCGAATGTCTGCCGCAGCAGCGAGCGCAGCTCATCGGTGAACGCGGCGAATGTATCCGTGCGCGTCGTATCGAGCTTGAGCGCTGCGGCGCGGACACCGGACTGCTGCGCCTCGGCAACGACGCTATCGGCATCCTCGCGGCTGTTATTGTAGGTGACGACGATGTCGACGTCCTTCTTGGCGAGATGCAGCGCCGTATTGCGGCCGAGGCCACGGCTGCCGCCGGTAATCAGGGCGATTTTGGTCGTGCTGGTCATGACGAACTCCCTTCGAATTGGTGAGAGCCCGTTCTAACCGCGGGTCGGTCGACCGGCTTGACCGATCGTCGCAACCTCTTGCCTATTCCTCCAGAACCGCAAAGCCACGTATTTTCAAACGTCCCGCCGCAGCTTTATATTCCGTGCATGACGATAGAAAACGACATCGCGAAACTCCGCCCGGCCGTGATCGCCTATGCCGATTCAAACGGCGCTGGCGAGCAGCCGCTCATGACATCCATACCGGGTCTGAGCATCGTGCGAAGCCGGCAGGCGACCGACATCGAGCCGATGGTCTACCAGCCGCTTCTCTGCTTCGTGCTGCAGGGGGCGAAGGAGTCGGTCGTCGGCGACATGCGTGTGCGCTTCGCCGAAGGTCAGTCTCTCATCGTTGGTCTCGACCTGCCGGCCGAGAGCCGGGTGGTTCTGGCCAGCGAGGATCGGCCCTATCTCGCGATCGCCGTCGGGCTCGACGTGGCGATGATGCGCGAACTCGCGGCCCAGTCCGGGCTCAGGACCAAGTCCGACGGATCGGAGGAGGCGGAAAACTGCCAGACGCTGCAGGTGGGCGTGCCGGATGCGGCGCTCGTCGATGCCATGGCGCGGCTGTTTGCACTCGTCGACCAGCCCGAGGCGCTGATCTTGGCACCGCTCGTCATCCGGGAGATCCATTACCGGGTGCTGAGCGCCGGGCATGCGGGCGTGCTTCGTATGCTGGCCCGTGCCGACAGCCATGTCAGCCGCATCGCGAACGTGCTTGCGACGATCAAGGATCGCTACGACGAACCGCTGAAGGTGGAGGAACTCGCGAGCACGGCCGGCATGAGCACGTCGGCCTTTCACGAGCACTTCAAGGCGGTGACGCGCACGACGCCTCTGCAGTTTCAAAAGCGGCTGAGACTGATCGAGGCAAGGCGCCTGATGTTCGGAGGATCGCATTCCGTCACCCGGGCCGCATTTGCGGTCGGCTACGAAAGTGCGTCGCAGTTCAGCCGGGAATACAGCCGCCATTTCGGCGTGGCGCCCAGCGACGACCGGGCTTTTGCCTGAGGTATTGGCGGTCGAGTATCGGCCGCCGCCTTGTCAGCCCTTGTGATCCTTGGCGATCGGCTCGACATAGGAGAAGCCGAGATCCCAGGGGAAATAGATCCAGGTGTCCTGGCTTACTTCGGTGACGAAGCTGTCCACCAGCGGGCGGCCTTTCGGCTTCGCATAGACGGTGGCGAAATGGGCCTTGGGCAGCATTGCGCGCACGATGGCGGCGGTCTTGCCCGTATCCGTCAGGTCATCGACGATGAGGATGTCTTCGCCGTCATTTTCCAACATGTCGTCATTGATGCGCTTCAGAACCTGCATTTCGCCCTGATTGGCATAGTCGTGATAAGACGCGACGCAGACGGTCTCGATCATGCGGATGCCGAGCTCGCGTGCGATGATGGCAGCCGGCACGAGGCCGCCGCGCGTGATGCAGACGATCGCTTTCCACTGCGTTCCGTTGCCGGACAGACGCCAGGCGAGGGCACGCGCATCGCGGTGGAACTGGTCCCAGGAGACGGGGAAGGCCTTGTCTGGCAACGACATGAAGGAAGGCTCCGGCGTTTGAGGTAGCGAGGCCAATAGCGGGAACGCCTGTTTCGCGCAAGCGCGGGGGCGGTCAGTCGTTCGGCGCTATGGCATCGATCATCGCAGCGATGGCATCCTGCGCGGCTTGCGCGGCTTGAAGATCGCGCGAGCGGGCGACGATCTCGGTCGAGAAGCGCTTGCCGTCGTAGCGGGGGTAGGAGCCGATCACCACGTCCGGGTGTGCCTTTTGGATCGCCGCGAGCGGGCCGCCGATATCGCCTTCGCCATAGGGGCAGGCGACCGACAAGGAGTGGATCTTCGCGCCGGTCTTCAATTTGGGCATGACGTTGTCGAGCATCGCCTGGAAGACCGATGGGACGCCGGCCATGACGTGGATGTTGTCGACGATGAAGCCCGGCGCCTTGGAAACGGGGTTTTCGATATGGGTGGCGCCGACGGGCATGCGCGCCATCCGCTGCCGGGCTTCGGTGAAGTCAAGACCGCGGCCGGCATAATGGTCGGCCAGAAGCGCCATTGCCGAAGGATCATGCGTGCATTCGCGACCGACGGCATCGGCAATCGCATCGGCTGTGATGTCGTCATGGGTGGGGCCGATCCCGCCGGAGGTGAAGAGATAGGTATAGCGCTTCGACAAAGCCTGCACGGCCTCGACGATCGCGTCGTGGTCATCGGAGACGATGCGCACTTCCTCAAGGTCGATCCCGGCAGCCGTCATCATGTCCGCGAGATGGCCGATGTTGCGGTCCTTCGTGCGCCCGGACAGGAGTTCGTCGCCGATGGCCAGCATGGCTGCGGTGATCGTGTCCTTATCGGCGGCGTCGTTCGACTTTTCGCTCATGGTCGCCTGTTTACCCTGCTTGTATTCGTGAAGCTGTCTGGACGGATAGCTTGATACGCTTTGGATCGCGCAGCCGATTGAACCTAATTGTGAACAATCCGTTGATGACCTGATGGCTTCCGCTGAACGATCGTTTGACTATCGTGCCGCCGACCATCCGAACCGGCCGTGGCCGGGCTTTTCAATCTCACTACAAGGAGCTGACACAATGGCCAAGGTGCTCGTACTCTATTACTCGACCTGGGGACACATCGAGCAGATGGCGCATGCCGTCGCGGAAGGTGCACGCAAGGGCGGCGCCGAAGTGACCGTGAAGCGCGTGCCGGAACTTGTGCCGGAAGATGTCGCCAAGGCTTCGCACTACAAGCTGGAGCAGGAAGCGCCTATCGCTTCTCCAAACGAGCTTGCTGATTACGACGCGATCATTTTCGGAACGCCCACGCGTTACGGCAACATGGCCTCGCAGATGAAGAACTTCATCGACCAGACCGGTGCGCTCTGGGCTGAAGGCAAGCTCGTCGGCAAGGTTGGCTCGGCCTTCACCTCGTCGGCCACCCAGCATGGCGGCCAGGAAACGACGCTGACCAGCTTCCACTCGGTGCTGTTGCACCACGGCATGGTCATCGTCGGCCTGCCCTACGCGTTCCAGGGCCAGATGGGCGTGGAAGAAGTCAAGGGCGGCTCGCCCTATGGTGCCACGACGATCGCAGCGGGCGACGGTTCACGTCAGCCTTCGGCCATCGAACTCGAGGGTGCCCGCTACCAGGGCGAACACGTCGCCAAGATCGCGGCCAAGCTCGCCTGAGATCAATCTCAGCGTGCAAGACAATGGGGTCGTCCTGAGTAGGGCGGCCCCATTTGCGTCTGGGAAGGTCAGCGAGCGACCCGCACCAAAAGATTGGCAGCTTCGGCGCCGATGCGTTCAAAGGCCGCCATCAGCTGATCGGCACTGGCAGCTTCGAAATAATGATCCGCACTGGAAGCGCAGTCCTTCAGCATGCTTTGGCCACCACGCGTCGCTTCGAACGCCACGGAGTAGATGATGACGTCCGCCTTCTTGGCATCTTCGCAGCGATTGAGGGTGTAGCGCGTATCCGACGAACTGTTGTTTTCGCCGTCGGTCATGAAAAGGATGATCCGAGCCGGCTGCTCCTGACCGTTGCGGTTCTTGTGCTCGATGCGCTCCCGATCGCGCGTAACCGCCTTGTAGGCAGCGTCGAACGCGTCCGAGGAATCGGTGTTACCGCCGGCCCTGATCGTCTGGACGAACTGTGACGTGCTGGCGGTGCCCCAAACCGGAAGGCGCTCAGCCTTCATGCTTTCCGCATATGTGGTGGCGCCCATGCGCACGTAGTTCGTCTCCGGATCGGCGACCGTCAGCTGCTGACTGAGGTTGGCGACGGCGCGTTGGAGCGAGGTGAGGCGGGTCGTTTGGCCCAAGGCATCGCACCATGACTGATTCTGAAGCGAAAATTGGCCAATCCGGCATTCGATCATCGATCCCGACTGGTCGAGTACGAGCATCATCGAGAAGGCACTATGGGTCTCGCTGGAACTCACCGATATGCTTTCGGTTTGGAACGTCAGGCTGTCGCGCTGCATCAGCCACATGGGAAACAGCATTTCGAGCGAGCCTTCGACAGACAGGCGAACCTCCGCCGTTCGTCCGCCGCGGCTTTCATCCAGTTCAGCGACGATCTGCGGATCAAGCGAGGCGAGCTCCGCTGCCTTCACCGAACCGCTCTGGCCTATCTGCGACAAGAAGAAGACTTCGGCGAGCTCGCGGGCGTCGTCTTCGCTGAAATCGCCGAGTGCGAGCTTTGAAGCCGCCGCAAGCGTCGCCGCATCGGCGGCGTTCGCTGCATGGCTGCGGAACGACAGCGCCCGCGTGTAGTCGACAGCCAGCGATGCCACCGCAAGAAGCAGCGGCAGGAACAACGCCAGTTGGATGGCAAATGAGCCATTTCGGTCGCGCATCATGCGCACGACCCGTCTCAGCATCATGCTCATGGACGGGGTACCTTCTATTTCACCCGCCAATTGCATCGGCACATCTTAAGATTGCGTTTTCCAGACCGTGGGCATCTTCATCAACTCGGCACTGTCATCCGAGCGAAACAGGGGAAGAACGCGGCGATCAGCCTGAAATCGCGGTCGGGGACTTTCGTCGCGCAGTCGGCCAAGCTATTGAATCGACCCGCGTGCGGGCGTGGTGGAATGGTAGACACACGGGACTTAAAATCCCGAGACCCTGGGTCGTGCGGGTTCGAGTCCCGCCGCCCGCACCAGGGGGGCCGAAAATCGGTTGATCAACTTTTGGGCAAGTGCCCAAAAGTTGCCATGATGGCGAATTGGTGACACAGACAGTCCGGAGCCGCGAGCACTGGTGAATCGTGGTCGTCGTGCCACCTTCCCTTGCATCGGATGCCTGATCCATGGCCGGACTGATTGCGCTTTCGCTCTCCTACATCCTGTCCCAGTTCTTTCGGTCGTTCCTGGCAGTACTGACACCGACGCTCTCGGCCGATCTCGGGATGACCAACGCACAATTGTCTCTGGCTTCGGGGATCTGGTTCGTCACTTTCGCGCTCATGCAGTTTGCGGTCGGCACATGGCTCGACCGGTATGGCCCGCGACGGACGGCGTCGATGCTTCTGGCCCTTGGCGGCGCGGGTGGCGCGATGATTTTCGCCACGGCCCAGACGCCGGGCATGATCATTCTGGCGATGGCGCTCATCGGAATCGGATGTTCGCCGCTCCTCATGGCGTCTCTGTTCATCTTCGCGCGTCTTTATTCACCGCTGCGCTTCGCCGTCTTCGCCTCCTGGTTCATCGCGTTCGGCAATGCCGGCAATGTACTGGGCGCGGCGCCACTCGCTGCTGCGGTAGAATTCTTCGGCTGGCGAACATCGATGGCTGCGCTCGGAGCGATCAGCCTGATGGTCGCGGTCGCGATCTTCGTGCTTGTGCGCGATCCCGACAAAATCGAAACCGATGGCCAGTCGAGCGGTCTCAGGGGCTATATCGACCTTCTGAAAATTCCGGTGTTGTGGGCGATCATCCCGCTCACCGCCGTCAACTACGCGCCGGCTGCAACGATCCGCGGTTTGTGGGCTGGTCCCTATCTGGATCAGGTCTATGGCGCCGGGTCTCTGCTGATCGGCAATGTGGCGCTTGCCATGGCGATCGCCATGGTCATCGGCAGCTTCGCCTACGGTCCGCTCGACACGCTGCTGCGCACGCGCAAATGGGTCGCGTTCGGCGGAAATGCGGCGAGTTTCTCCATTCTCGTCGCACTAGTCCTCGTGCCCATGCCACCCTTCGCGTTCGCCGCTGCGGCGCTCGTCGCTATCGGACTGTTCGGCACGAGCTATGGCGTGTTGATGGCGCATGCGCGGGCGTTCTTCCCGCCGCATCTGACTGGCCGTGGCGTGACGCTCATGAACTTCTTCTCGATCGGTGGCGCAGGGCTCATCCAGTTTGCGACAGGCCCGGTTTTCGGATCCGCCTATGATGCCGGCGATCCGGCATCGGCCTATTCGACGCTCTTCGGGTTCTATGCGCTGCTGCTCGCCGTCGGACTGTCGATCTACATATTCTCGCGCGATGCAAGGCCCGGCGAGCGGGTCAGTTCCAGCGTCGCCAGATAGTCCACGATCGAGGCCGCAAGCGGCTCGGTAGTCGACGGTGATATGATGTCGCCGGCGACGAGATGATCCTGCGGATCGTCGCTCTCAGTCACCAGCACGGTCTGCGTCGGGGCGCCCCAACGGGCCGAGATCGCAGCCGTCTTGTCCGGACGAACGATGGTATCTCCCTCGGAATAGACGAAGAGCGTGGGGACCTCGATCGATTCGATGGGCGCTTGCGCCGCCAGATCCACCAGCGCGGCCATCGGCAAGAGTGCAGCCGTCGGGTAGGTGGTGGTCCAGTTCGCTTCATGCGCCGCATTTCTGGGCGTGAAGCTGCGCGAGCTCCCGATCAGCAGTTCCGCCAGCGAGCCACCCCATGGCATCGTCAGGATGCCGGAGCCGGATGCGGCGAGACCAAAGTTCGGCGAGATCATCACGGCGGCCGAGACGTCGTCGGATAGGTCCCGCCGGGTCATCGCCCAGGTCACAAGGGTAGCGCCGGTAGATGTGCCCATCAGGACGACTCGGTCGCCCAAACGGCGTCCAATCTCAATGGCTTCCGCGATATCGTTCACCCATTGATTCACCGTGGCCTCTGCCATGGCATCGCCGGTTCGGCCATGGCCGGCCAATCGCGTGAAGAACAGGTTGGCGCCGAGAGACTGGGCCACCAGATCCGGCAGCGGACGCACTTCCGTCGGAGATGCCGAGAAGCCATGGACGTAGACAAGTGAAATCGATGTCTGTTGCTTCGCGATAGGATCGGCCCAAACGATCTGCTTGCTCTGGTTCGGCCGGATGTCGCCGAAGACGGCCTCCGTGCGCTCCAGATAAGCGTCCAGATCCGCGTCGAGCGACGCACCCTCGAAGCTCACGGTGGTGTCGGCATCAGGCCTTGGCCCGAGCGTCCATAGCACGAATAGAACGAAGATTACCGCCGCAAGCAGGAGAAGCAGCCGTCGCATCGCCTTTCCCACTCGCGCCATGATCGCTCCAGAACAGAGATGGTTTCGTTAGCCGCCCGTGACGCTCATATGGCGGGAAACGGCCGGGCGATTGTTGCGCCGGTCGATGATGAAGTCGTGGCCCTTGGGCTTGCGGCCGATCGCTTCGTCGATGGCATCGGAGACGAGGGCATTGCCTTCGGAGGCCCGCAATGCGGCACGAAGGTCTGCGGCATCTTCCTGGCCGAGGCACATGAACAACGTTCCCGTACAGGTCAAGCGTACGCGGTTGCAGCTTTCGCAGAAATTGTGGGTCATCGGCGTAATGAAGCCCAGGCGTCCGCCTGTTTCCGCGATTTCGACGTATCGGGCCGGTCCGCCGGTCTTGTAGGAAATGTCGATCATCGTGAACTGCCGAGCCAAGTCGGCGCGAAGCAGCGAGAGCGGCAGATAGTGGTCGGTCCGGTCCTCGTCGATCTCGCCCATGGGCATCGTTTCGATGACGGTCATGTCCATGCCCTTGGCGTGGCACCAGCGGATCATCTCGGGGATTTCGGCGTCGTTGAAGCCCTTGAGCGCAACGGCGTTGATCTTGACGTGAATGCCTGCGGCCTGGGCCGCTTCGATGCCCTCCAGAACGCGCGAAAGCTCGCCCCAGCGGGTGATCTGGCGAAACTTGTCGGGATCGAGCGTGTCGAGCGACACGTTGATACGGCGCACACCGCATTCAGCGAGTTCTGCCGCAAAGCGCGAGAGCTGCGAGCCGTTGGTGGTGAGGGTCAGTTCCTCAAGGGCGCCGGATTTCAGGTGTCTCGAGAGATCGCGGATGAGATGCATGATATTCTTGCGCACCAGCGGCTCCCCGCCGGTGAGCCGCAGCCTGCGCACACCCTTTTCGATGAACACCGTGCAAAGGCGGTCGAGTTCCTCGAGCGAAAGCAGGTCTTTCTTCGGGAGAAACGTCATGTTCTCCGCCATGCAATAGGTGCAGCGGAAGTCGCAACGATCCGTCACCGAAACGCGGAGATAGGTGATGGAGCGACCGAACGGATCGATCATCGGCGGTTCAGTTACGGTGAGCGGGTGCGTGCCTGCCGTGGAATTTTCGAAGTGGTTCAATGCATTTCTCCCTGCGCCCTATGTTGCGACGATAAGGCGCCGCGTCAAGGCGCGACCAAGGTTCTGCCTATCCGCTCATGGAAACTTGGCTTTAGCCGGCGAAACCCACTAAGGGAAAGCCGATATGGACGAAAGGACGAAGACGATGAGCGCCACCGAGCAAGGCCAGGACGCCCCGCAAGAATTGCGCGTGTCGAAGGATCGGAAGTTGCTGACCGTGCGCTTCGGTGATTCTGAGGCCTATACGCTCGAGGCGGAATTGCTTCGTGTCTGCTCGCCTTCGGCGGAAGTGCAGGGCCATGGTCCCGGACAGGCCATCACGGTCTACGGAAAGCGCGAAGTCGGCATCATGACGATCGATCCGGTCGGTCACTATGCGATCCGGATCACCTTTGACGACATGCACAATTCCGGCATTTTCTCCTGGTCGTTCCTGCGCGAATTGGGGCGCGAGCGGGACACACGATGGGCCGACTATCTGGCCGATCTCGACACCAAGGGGCTATCGCGCGATCCGGTGCGTCCGGTCAGGCGCAATTAGGCAGGCCCGACAGGTTCGAGCCGTGGATCAGGCGGAGATCTTTCGGTACATGGCGCGCGCGTCGGACAGTTCGCCTTCGGCGTCGGGAACGTGCATCGTGACGCGGTTGCGACCGGCGTTCTTCGACGCGTAAAGTGCGGCGTCTGCCTTGCGATAGAGTTCGCTCTCGTTCTCGGCATCCGCAGCCATGCAGACACCCATCGAGAGGGTGACCGGGCCGTAGTCGGTGCCGGTGCGCTGGTTAATGAACGGGGTCTGCTCCACGGTCATGCGGATGCGGTTGGCGATGCTCATCGTCTCGGCCGCCGTCGTGCCGGCGAGGATGAAGGCGAATTCCTCGCCGCCGGTACGGGCGATGAAGACGTCCTTGCGCAGTGCGGCACGGAACAGGCTGCCAATCAGCTTGATGACCTTGTCGCCGACGGGGTGACCGAACGTGTCGTTGATGCGCTTGAACTTGTCGATGTCGGCAATCACGAGGGCGAAATACATCGCCGACTTCTGGTCGCTATAGACCTGCGCCATCATGTCGTCGAAGGCCCGGCGATTGGACAGCTGCGTCATGACGTCCGTGTGGGCCATGCGCTTGTATTCGTCCAACTCGCTACGGACACGGGTGATTTCGCTGGCATGTCCGACCATGCCGTTGATGACCGTGCGCGAGTCGCTGATCGTGCTGTCGGTTGCCGTCGTCAGGATGGTGATGAAGTTGCGGATGATGTCGACACGCAGGGATTCGGGGTCGACCATCTCGGCATTCGCGCGGCCAAGCGTGCGACCGTAATTTTCGAGCTTGGACTGTTCGCGCCGCAGAAGCTGCAGGCATTCCTCGATGTTGCGCGAGATCGTCTCCTGCGCATCGGCGACGATGCCCTGGCCGTGGTGGTGCACGAGGAACTGCCGCCCGAGTGCGTCGAGATCGGCCTGGGTCGGGTTGGTGCCTAGCGCGACGAAGGCGTGGGTCAGCGCGGGGTCCGCACCGGAGAAAGCCTCGTAGACAAGTTCGTAATTGCGAGGCAGACCGGGAATATTGAGCCGGCGCATCGATACGGCGATGCGGCTCGCAATGTCACTGGGCGCGGGACGCTTTGCTGTCTGGTTCATGCCCGTTTCCCAAGTTTAGATGCCGTGTCGATCCCGCAGAATCTAAGTATGAAAGGTTTGAGATTGATTAACACTTTAGCTGCGCAGCATACACTTGTGGGAAAACGTTCCGTCTGACGGGGCACCGAAGCGGATCAGGAGAGGTTGAGCTCCTTGAAGAAGTCGTTGCCCTTGTCGTCGATGACGATGAAGGCAGGGAAGTCCTCGACCTCGATTTTCCACACGGCTTCCATGCCGAGCTCGGCGTACTCCACGACCTCGACGCTGCGTATGCAGTCCTGGGCCAGCCGGGCGGCCGGGCCGCCGATCGAGCCGAGATAGAAGCCGCCATGGCGCTCGCAGGCGTCGCGGACAGCGCGCGAGCGATTGCCCTTGGCCAGCATCACCATGGATCCGCCAAAAGATTGGAACTGGTCGACATAGGCATCCATGCGGCCGGCCGTCGTTGGACCGAACGATCCCGAGGCGTAGCCTTCCGGGGTCTTTGCCGGACCGGCGTAATAGATCGGGTGGTTCTTCATGTAGTCCGGCATGGGTTCGCCGGCTTCCAGGCGCTCGCGGATCTTCGAATGGGCAAGATCGCGTGCGACGATAATCGTGCCATTCAGCGACAGCCGCGTCTTGACGGGATGGGCCGAGAGCTGGGCCAGAATCTCGCTCATCGGCTGATGCAGGTCGATCCTGACCACATCGCCCGACAGGCGCTCCTCGTCGATATCGGGCATGAAGCGTGCCGGATTGGCCTCGAGCGCTTCGATGAAGATGCCGTCCTTCGTGATCTTGCCCTTGGCCTGCCGGTCTGCCGAGCAGGAGACGCCGAGGCCGATCGGAAGGGACGCGCCGTGGCGGGGCAGGCGGATGACGCGCACATCGTGGCAGAAATATTTTCCGCCGAACTGCGCTCCGACCCCGAGGCTTTGCGTCAGCTTATGAATTTCCTGCTCCATTTCGATATCGCGGAAGGCATGTCCGCTTTCCGAGCCCGAGGTGGGGAGTGCGTCGAGATAGCGCGTCGAGGCGAGCTTCACCGTCTTCAGCGTCATTTCGGCCGAGGTGCCGCCGATGACGATCGCGAGGTGGTAGGGCGGGCAGGCGGCCGTGCCGAGCGTCAGGATCTTTTCCTTGAGGAACTCGATCATCCGGTCATGCGTCAAAAGCGCGGGCGTGCCCTGATACAGAAAGGTCTTGTTGGCTGAGCCGCCACCTTTTGCGACGAACAGGAACTCGTAGCCGTCGTCGCCTTCCTCGTAGATATCGATTTGCGCGGGCAGGTTGGTCTTGGTGTTCTTTTCTTCGAACATGCCCAGCGGAGCGAGCTGCGAGTACCGCAGGTTCTTCTTCTCGTAGGCATCGAGAACGCCGCGTGCGATGGCAGAATAATCGCCGCCTTCGGTCCAGACGCGACGGCCCTTCTTGGCCATGACGATCGCCGTGCCCGTGTCCTGACACATCGGCAGAATGCCGCCGGCCGCGATGTTGGCGTTCTTCATGAGATCGTAGGCAACGAAGCGGTCGTTGTCCGTTGCTTCAGGGTCGTCGAGGATCTTGGCCAGCTGTGCCAGATGGCTCGGCCGCAGCAGATGGTTGATGTCGGCGAAGGCTTGCTCCGAGAGGAGCCGCAATCCTTCCGGCTCGACCAGCAAAACTTCCTGGCCCCGGAACGTTTCTATGGAGACGTGCTGGTCGCTGAGCTTGCGATAGGGCGTTTCGTCGGCGCCCAGCGGAAAGAGATCGTCGGCCATGATTCGTCATCCAGAGAAATTGACGGAGGGATGGGCTTAGCAGTGCCCGGAGCCCGTTTAGCCCGCGTCCATACGCAATGCAATCAGTCGCCGGGCCAGCAAATCGTGCACCGCAGACTGTGCAAAACCGTCACTGTCGCCGGAAAAATCAACCTAGCGGCGGCGAACATTAGGCATCGCTGCTACCCGTCATCGTGCACGTTGGTTACCATTTGTTTGCCATGAGGGGCTTAGGGTCCCAAGTTCATGCTGTCCCGTTTCGGGTTGGCAAAAGGACATCGAAAAAACGGAGCTGGTATGCTTTCCAAAAGGACAGGGACCGTCGCGGCGATGGCGTGGCTTCTCGCAGCCGGAACGATTGCGGTGCCTCAAGGCCCTGCGTCCGCTCAGACGTTGCTCGACTTCATCATGGGCGGCCCCGGCGCGGTGCAGCGCAACGCCGAACGTCGCGGTTCGCCGCTTGATGCCGGGCAGGGCGCGCAGCCATCCAGCGTCGATCAATTGCGTGCATGGGAGGCATCCCAGCGCCAGGCCGAGCCCGAGCCCGTCGTGGTCGGCCCCAAATATTACACCTACAAGGCGGACGAACTGGTTCGCATCGATTTTTCGAAGCTCGCCGATCCGGTCGTGACCGGCTCGATCTCCGATAGCGGCGATCAGCACACCGTCGACGCCTTCGCTCAAGCGAGCCGCCACTTGTCCGACATCCAGGTGCGGGCGCTGGCCGAAGTCGGCGAAGCTGTGACTGCGTTTTACGGCGACAATGGCGGCTTCGTCTGGACAGACGAGAATGGCCCGAATGCGCGTGCCGAGGCGGCGCTCTCCGTCTTTGCGAAGGCCGACCGTGTCGGCCTTTCACCGGCCGACTATCTCGTAGAATGGCCGTCCGACGCCCCAAGCAACGCTGCTGCAACTCAAGTCGGTCCAACTCAGGTTGCCACAAATCAGGCCGCCGTACCGAACCCCGACAGGGCACGGCTCCAGTTCGAAATGGACATGGCAGCCGCAGTCGCATCCTACATGCTCGACGCAACGCGTGGGCGGATCGCGCCGAACCGGATTTCGGGCTACCACGATTTCGAGCGGAAAGAGGTCGATCTCGTTGCGGCCCTTACGGTGGCTGCTCGTACCATCGATATCGCCACCTATCTGGAGCGTCGCAGCCCGACACATGCGAAATTCCAGGCCCTACAGGCGGAATATGATCGGCTGATCGCCGAGGATGCCGAGGTCGACCGCGTCGAGATTGCCGAAGGCACACTGGTGCGGCCGGGCAGCAGTAATCCTGAGCTGACAAAGATCATCGCGGCCATCCGGGAGCAGGGTTCTGACGCGTTGAAGACCACGCATTCGCTCTCCTTCGCCGACTACCAGGGCAGCCCCGTCTACGACACCGCGCTCGTCGATCTCGTCAAGGATTTCCAAGAAGAATCCGGCCTGATGGCCGATGGGATCATCGGCCGCAACACGATCGTGAAACTGACCGGCATCAGCAATGCGCGCAAGATCGAGACTGTTCAGCTTTCGATGGAGCGGCTGCGGTGGCTCAATCGCGATCTCGGCGAGCGCCATGTTCTGATCAACGCTCCGGCGTTCAAGGTCAGCTATGTGGAAGACGGCAAGGAAGCGCTGGAGATGCGCGCTGTCGTCGGCACCAAGGCCAACCAGACCTATTTCTTCCAGGATGTCATCCAGACCGTCGAACTCAATCCCTATTGGGGCGTTCCGCGGTCGATCATCGTCAACGAGATGCTGCCGAAGCTGCGCCAGGACCCCGGCTATCTCGATCGCATCGGTTATGAGGTGACGACGCAGGGCGGGACGCAGGTCGCCTCGAGTTCGATCAACTGGTACGGCGTCGGCGCCAACGTGCCCTACAATGTCCGCCAGCCCCCCGGCTCGACCAATGCGCTGGGCGAATTGAAGATCATGTTCCCCAACGAGCATGCAATCTACATGCACGACACACCGGCCAAGGATCTGTTCGGACGCGATACCCGCGCATACAGCCATGGCTGCGTCAGGCTCGAGGATCCCCGCGCCATGGCGGCGGCGGTGCTCGGTACCGACAAGACCGATATCGGCAGCCAAATCGCCGATGGGCGCAACAAGGCGATCAAGGTCGAAGGCGATATCCCAGTCTACATCGCCTATTTCACTGCCTGGCCGAACGCCAAGGGCACGGTGGAATATTTCGACGACGTCTATGAGCGCGACGTCTATCTCGACCGGGCAATGGACGTCACCGATCAGGCGCGCAACGCCGACAGCTGATGCAGTCGAGACCGATACAAAGCAAAACGGCGGCCTTCGGGCCGCCGTTTTCGTATCAGGATTGACGCGACGATCAGGCGGCTCTTGCCGCCCGGATGAGATCGTGGACGAGGGCAGGCGTCAGGGCATCGAAATGCTCGATGACGCGATCCGGCTTCAGTTCGGTGATCGGGACATCCGTGTAACCGAATGGAACCCCGATCGAGGCCACACCGGCGTCGCGGGCAGCGGCGATGTCGTTGATGGAATCGCCGATCATCACCGAAGTGGCGGGATCGCCGCCGGCACGCTCGATCGTGCCGAGGATGTGGCGCGGATCAGGCTTGCGGTGCGGAAGGCTGTCGCCACCGACGATGGCCTTGAAGCGTTCCGACAGCCCCAGCGTCTGCAGGAGCCGCAGAGACATCGTCTCGCTCTTGTTGGTGCAGACCGCCAGCGCAAACCCTTCGGCTTCCAGACGGTCCATGGCCTCCACCAGGCCCGGAAACGGACGGGAGTGCCCTGGCATGTTCGCGGAATAATGCTCGAGAAAGACCGCAAACAGGTGGTCGCCCTGTTCCGGCGTGGTCTCGACCTTCTGCATGGCGAAGGCGCGCGCGATCATGACGCGGGCACCCTGGCCGACGAGGTGGTTCAGGTCCTCGAGCACCACGGGGGCGAGCCCAACAGTGCCGATCGTGTGGTTGAGGCTGTCGACAAGATCCGGACCCGTATCCACGAGCGTCCCGTCGAGATCGAAGATGACGAGCGGAGCGGTCGCCATCGGGATCAATAGACCACGACGGAGCGGATCGATTCGCCCGCATGCATCATCTCGAAGCCCTTGTTGATCTCTTCGAGTTTCAGCGTGTGGGTGATCATCGGATCGATCTCGATCTTGCCTTCCATGTACCAGTCGACGATCTTCGGTACGTCGGTGCGACCGCGCGCGCCACCGAAGGCCGTGCCCTTCCAGGTGCGGCCGGTGACGAGCTGGAAGGGTCGGGTGGAGATTTCCTGGCCGGCACCGGCGACGCCGATGACAATCGATTCGCCCCAGCCGCGATGGGCCGCTTCCAGCGCCTGGCGCATGACTTTGACGTTGCCCGTGCAGTCGAAGGTGTAATCCGCGCCGCCGATCTGGTCCGCGCCGCGCTTCGTCATGTTGACAAGGAAGGGCACGAGATCGTCGCCGACTTCCTTCGGATTGACGAAATGGGTCATGCCGAAGCGCTCGCCCCATTCCTTCTTGTCGTTGTTGAGATCGACGCCGATGATCATGTCGGCGCCCGCCAGTCGCAGGCCCTGGATCACGTTGAGACCTATGCCGCCGAGGCCGAAGACGATCGCGGTGGATCCGATCTCGACCTTGGCCGTGTTGATGACGGCGCCTACACCTGTCGTGACACCGCAGCCGATGTAGCAAATCTTGTCGAAGGGCGCGTCCGGGTTGACCTTGGCGACGGCGATTTCCGGCAGGACCGTGTAGTTCGCGAAGGTCGAGCAGCCCATGTAGTGGTGGATCTTGTCTTTGCCGATGGAGAAGCGCGAGCTGCCATCAGGCATGACGCCCTGGCCCTGGGTGGAGCGGATCGCCGTGCAGAGATTGGTCTTTTGCGACAGGCAGGACGGGCAGGTGCGGCATTCAGGCGTATAAAGCGGGATGACGTGATCGCCCTTCTTCACAGACGTCACGCCCTTGCCGACATCCACGACGATGCCAGCACCTTCATGGCCGAGAATGGCCGGGAACAAACCTTCAGGATCGGCGCCCGACAGGGTGAAATCGTCGGTGTGGCAGAGGCCAGTCGCTTTCACTTCGATGAGGACTTCGCCGTCGCGTGGGCCTTCCAGTTGTACGGTGGTAACTTCAAGCGGCTTGCCCGCCTGAAAGGCGACTGCGGCGCGTACGTCCATGGGGTGATGCTCCTGTCTGAATTGCCGGCGAAAATGTCAGACCGGGGCTTCTGCCTCAAGGGGCCTTTCGAACAATGACCGTCCTGCGCGCTCTTGGCGCAGCAGTTTAGGCATCATCCTGCAAATTGCGGCCAAGAGAGCCGATTTCCCGCTCCAGTGCATCGATCGCTGCGGCTGTGCGCTGATGCTGCTCCTTGAGCTTCGCCAATTGCAGAGTGACGACGCCGAGCGCCGAGTTCAACGATTGGGAGGCGGGTGCCGAGCCGAAGCCGCTGAGGAGCCAGGTTGGGGCGACGCCGAGAATGCCGGCGAGCATGATCAGGCGGTTTGCGCGCGGCTCGGAACGGTCGCCCTCCCAGGCAGAAATCGTTTCGGTCTTGACGCCCAGGCGGCGCGCCAATTGGGGGATGGACATGTCCAGGGCGTCTCGCGCGGTGGATATGCGGCCGCCGAGCGTGTCCGCTTCGGGCTTGTCGTCGAGAATCGTCGCCGGATGCTGCATCGGAGCTCCTCTTCCATATCGCCGGATGTAAAGGCGTTGTTCCCCGGATTGAAAAGCCGTAACGACGTCTCATGAGTGAGACCGCGACTGCCGTTCAGGCTGCGAACAGCAGCCATGCCCAGGGGATGATGATCATGTCGGTCGGCATGCTCATACTGCCGGTCATGGATGGCATAGGCAAGTATCTCGCGACGGAACAGGCGATGTCGCCGGGCCAGGTGTCGTTCTACCGCTTCATCGTGCAGTTGATCCTGACGGTTGCGGCCATTGCATTCATCAGCGGGCGTTCGGGTTTCAAGTCCAACCGATTCTGGCTGAACATCCTGCGCGGCTTCCTGATCGGTGGCGCCAGCCTCTGCTTCTTCGCTGCGGTGAAATACATGCCGATCGCAGATGCGCTCGCGATCTTCTTCGTCGAGCCGTTCATCCTGACCGCCTTGTCGGCGCTGATCCTCGGTGAGAAGGTGGGATGGAGGCGCTGGGCGGCCATCGGTCTCGGCTTCGTCGGCGCACTGATCGTCATCCAGCCAAGCTTCGCACGCTTCGGCTTCATCGCGTTTCTGCCGCTTGGTACCGCGAGCCTCTTTGCCTTCTATATGCTGCTGAATCGATCGCTCGGCGTGCATGACGGGCCGATGGTGATGCAGTATCTGGCAGGCATCGGCGGCACCGTCCTGATCGCGATCGCCATGGGCGTCGGGAGCGTGGCAGGCATTACCGATCTCGCGCCATCCTGGCCGGCCAACACGCTGAGCTTCAGCCTCATTCTTCTGCTCGGAGCCTTGGCGGCCGTTGGGCATGGGCTGGTCGTGCTCGCTTTCCAGAAGGCCCCGGCATCGCTGCTCGCGCCGTTCCAATATCTCGAAATCATCTCGGCCGTGCTTATTGGCTACCTGGTGTTTTCCGATGTGCCGAGTGCGTCGAAATGGGTTGGAATTGCGATCATCGTCGCGTCCGGCCTCTTCATCTTTAGGCGTGAACGTATCGTTGCCGGCGCGCCGCAGGCTTGAACTCGATTTGCCTTGGGCTAAAAGCGCAAAAGGACATTTGCCAGCTTGAGGCCGGCGCCGGAGGGGTACTGACCGCATGTTCTCTAAGATCCTGATCGCCAATCGCGGCGAAATCGCCTGCCGCGTGATCAAGACGGCCAAGCGGATGGGCATCGCTACCGTCGCCGTCTATTCCGATGCGGACCGTGACGCCCTGCATGTCGAGATGGCCGACGAAGCGGTTCATATCGGGCCTCCTGCAGCGCCCGAGAGCTATCTCGTTGCCGAGAAGATCATTGCGGCCTGCAAGGAGACCGGTGCGGAGGCCGTGCATCCCGGCTACGGGTTCCTGTCGGAACGCGCTTCTTTCTGCGAGGCGCTTGAAGCCGAAGGTATCGTCTTCATCGGCCCGAAGCCCAAGGCCATCCGCGCCATGGGCGACAAGATCGAATCGAAGAAGTTCGCCAAGGACGCGAACGTATCAACGGTGCCCGGCCATATCGGGGTGATCGAAGATGCCGACGAGGCGGAGAGGATTTCCGACGAGATCGGCTATCCGGTGATGGTCAAGGCCTCGGCCGGCGGTGGCGGCAAGGGCATGCGGATCGCCCATTCGCGCGACGAGGTGCGCGACGGCTTCGATCGTGCGCGGTCCGAAGCGAAGAACTCGTTTGGCGACGATCGTGTCTTCATCGAGAAGTTCATCGTCGAGCCACGGCATATCGAAATCCAGGTGCTGGCCGATTCCCACGGCCACTGCATCCATCTCGGCGAACGCGAATGCTCGATCCAACGGCGCAACCAAAAGGTCGTGGAGGAGGCGCCGTCCCCATTCCTCGACGAGGCGACCCGGGCCGCCATGGGCGCGCAGGCCGTGGCCCTTGCGCAAGCCGTGGACTATCAAAGCGCCGGAACGGTCGAATTCATCGTCGACAAGGAGCGAAACTTCTACTTCCTCGAGATGAACACGCGCCTGCAGGTGGAGCATCCGGTAACGGAGCTCGTCACGGGCATCGATCTCGTGGAGCAGATGATCCGGGTCGCAGCAGGTGAGCGCCTGGCGATCCAACAGGACGACATGCAGTTGAAAGGTTGGGCGATCGAGAGCCGGCTGTATGCCGAAGATCCGTACCGCAATTTCCTGCCGTCGATCGGCCGGCTGACGCGCTATCGGCCACCGGCAGAAATCAGCGTTTCGGACGCGGTGATCCGCAACGACACCGGCGTTTTCGAAGGCGCCGAAATTTCGATGTTCTACGACCCGATGCTCGCCAAGCTCTGCACCTGGGCGCCAACGCGCGCTCAGGCCGTCGAGGCGATGGGCCTGGCGCTCGATGGATTCGTGGTCGATGGCATCGCGCACAACATTCCGTTTCTCTCGGCCCTGATGCGGCATCCGCGCTGGCGTGACGGCCGCCTGTCGACCGGCTTCATCGCAGAGGAATATCCGGATGGCTTCGTGCCGGAAGAGCCCGGTGACGACGAACTTGCCGTGCTGGCAGCCGTGGCGCTGTCGGCCGAATTGTTGCGCAAGGACAGGCTCGACCGTTTTGCCGACCGCGTGGCGCCCCACAATGGTGCGCTGAGGCGCGAGTGGGTCGTGCGGCTAGGCGATGTCTATCTCGATGTCGCAGTTCTCGACGGCATGGCATCCATGCCGCTGGAACTCGACATCAGCATTGCCGGCGCAGATCCTGTCACCGTGGCCACGCAGTTCCGGCCCGGGGACGCCATCTGGAACGGAACGATCGACGGCCGTCCTGTGACGGCGCAGACACGGCCTGTTCTGAACGGCATCCGCGTGGACTGGCAGGGCTATTCGGTCACCGCCCGCGTACTGACGCCGCGGCTTGCGGAACTGGACCGCCTGATGCCGGTCAAGCAACCGCCGGACACATCCAAGATGCTGCTCTGCCCGATGCCGGGCCTCGTCGTGTCGATCGCCGTTACCGAAGGGCAGGACGTGAAGGCCGGCGAGACGCTCGCCGTCGTCGAAGCGATGAAGATGGAAAACGTGCTGCGCGCCGAGCGCGACCTCGTCGTCGCCAAGATCAATGCGGCACCGGGCGAAAGCCTGGCGGTCGATGCCGTGATCATGGAATTCGAGTGACGGCTCAACCGTCGACAGTCGGGCCGAAGATCGTCTCGAAAGCCTGTCTCAGCGCCAGATCGGCATCGCCCATGGTGATCGGCAGGCCGAGGTCGACGAGGCTCGTCACGCCATAGTCCTTCACGCCGCAAGGCACGATGCCGCTGAAGTGGTCGAGATCCGGTTCGACGTTCAGCGCGATGCCGTGGAAGCTTACCCATTTGCGCAAGCGAATGCCGATCGCGGCGATCTTGTCTTCAGCCGCGCGATCGATGGCCGGGCGAGGGCGCTCCGGCCGCACCACCCACACGCCGACACGATCCTCGCGGCGCTCGCCGCGCACATTCATCTCCGCCAGCGTCGCGATGACCCAGGTTTCCAATGCGGCCACAAACGCGCGCACATCCGGCCGGCGACGCTTAAGGTCGAGCATCACATAGGCAACGCGCTGACCGGGTCCGTGATAGGTGAATTCGCCGCCGCGGCCCGTGTGGAATACGGGGAAGCGATCCGGCGCAATCAGGTCGTCCATCCTGGCCGAGGTGCCGGCAGTATAGAGCGGTGGGTGTTCGACGAGCCAAACGAGTTCGTCTGCGAGACCATCGTGGATACGGGCCGCTTCGGATTCCATCACCTCGACGGCCGATTCGTAATCGGTGAGGCCCTGGGTGACGCGCCAGCGCACCGGAGGGCTTTCCGACTGCGGCAGGAATCGATCGGCCATCGACGAGCGATCGGCATTCACTCGTATCTGGGCTTGCGGAGGCACGGTCATGGCGCCTGATCTATGCTCGAACGCGCTCGATCGCAACGCTTTCGCGATTGCCTGCTTGGAAGGCCGTTTTTCTCACCGTTCGCGCTTGTGTGCACCAAACCGATTTGCTAGATGACCGGCGCCGGCAAGAACGGCATCTACCACGTGCGGTCGTGGCGGAATTGGTAGACGCGCAGCGTTGAGGTCGCTGTGGGGCAACCCGTGGAAGTTCGAGTCTTCTCGACCGCACCATTCTCTCCTTCATTGGTCCTGCCGACCTCGCGATGCGGCACCTTCGTACTGCTGCAGGAACTTCGGCGCGCGCCGGCGATTTGGTCTCTTTCCAGGGAGAAGGAGACCAGCGATGTCCCGTATTCTGACAGTAGCCGTCGCCGCTTTTGCCATGTCGGCTGGATCGGCGTTTGCACAATGTGCCGATGATCAGGCCGCCGGGTCGATTTCCAAAGACGGTTCGATCGCGCCGCTCGAGTCCGAAGCGGAGAGCGGGTCCACCTCGGATGGCGAACTTTCCAAGGACGGATCAGATATGCCTCTCGAGGAAAGCGCGGATCAGGCCATGTCCTCCGATGATGTCGAGGCGCAGCAGAAAGGCGAAGATACCGCGGCGGCAACAGCCGATGATTGCGCCGAGGACGACGCCGGCTGAGCAGGTCGACAGACCCATTTCCGGAACGATGTTGGCTGGGTATAGTCCGTCATCTCGTTCGGAGACCCAAGTATGATCGATCTCGTAGTGCTCGCGTGCCTCATTTCGCAGCCGGATCATTGCCGGCAGCACATCATCACCGCCGAAGGTTCGACACGGGCCTGCATGCAGTCGTCTATCATGACGCTGGCGCGCTGGGCCGGCGATCATCCCGGCTGGCATATCGAGACATTTCGCTGTGAGGAGTTCGGGCAAGACGCCTGAAGTCCAGGCTGCAGTGGTATGAAGAGCGGCGGCTGCGTTCAGCCGTCGCCTAAAGCCGTTTGATTTGGACCATTGCCACGCGCTAGCGGGAAATGGGCCATGGTGCGGCATGTGTTTCCAACTCAAAGAAAAATGCCGATCGCCACGACCGCAATGCAGCCGTGATGCTACGCTCTTAGCGTATCGCGGAGCCGCGAGCGAATCACAGCCATCAGGGAGCAGCGAATGGCCGACGCCGAGCGAGACCATGAAACACGGTCTGGCGTAGATCCCGAGCAGGCGGAAGAAGGCGGATCCGGCGCCGCCGGTCAGGACGCGGATGCCGACGTCTATGCGGATGACGGGGCCCTGCGATCCGATTTCATGGATCGGGTCGTCGCGGCGCTCGAAGCGGGCGACCGAACGGCGTTGGTCGCCGAAGTCAGCGAACTGCACGAGTCGGAACTCGGCGACCTTCTCGAGTCGCTCGATGCAGACGAGCGCGGACAACTCGTCACGCTGCTCGGCTCGGATTTCGATTTTTCGGCGCTCACCGAAGTTGACGAAGCCGTGCGTCTCGAGATCATCGACGCGATGCCGAACGAGCGCATCGCCGAGGGGCTCGCTGATCTCGATTCCGATGATGCGGTCTACATTCTCGAAGACCTCGACCAGGAAGACCAGGACGACATTCTGGCGAAACTGCCGTTCACGGAGCGGATCAAGCTTCGTCGCGCGCTGGATTACCCGGAAGACACAGCCGGCCGCCGCATGCAGACGGAGTTCGTCGCAGTGCCGCCGTTTTGCACGGTTGGCCAGACGATCGACTACATGCGCGAAGACGAGGACCTGCCGGAGAGTTTTTCTCAGATATTCGTCGTCGATCCGACGTTCCGACTGATGGGTGTCGTCGATCTCGACCGCATCCTCCGCACCAAGCGCAAGGTCAAGATCGAAGACATCATGCGGGATACCAACTATCCCGTGCCGGCCGAGATGGACCAAGAAGAGGCTGCCCAACTGTTCGAGCAGTACGATCTTCTGTCTGCAGCCGTCGTCGATACCAACGGACGTCTGGTCGGCGTACTGACGATCGATGACGTGGTCGACGTCATCCAGGAGGAAGCTGAAGAAGATCTGATGCGCATGGGTGGCGTCGGCGACGAAGAGCTGTCCGATAGTGTTCGCGCGACCGTACGCTCACGCTTTCTATGGTTGCTGATCAATCTGGGAACGGCGGTTCTCGCTTCGCTGATCATCGGGCTCTTCGATGCGACGATCGAGCAAATGGTGGCGCTAGCCATCCTGATGCCGATCGTCGCCTCCATGGGCGGCAACGCTGGCACGCAGACGATGACAGTGACAGTTCGCGCATTGGCGACGCGTGACCTCGATATCTACAACGCTGCGCGCATCATTCGCCGTGAAGCGACGGTCGGGGTGATCAACGGATCGCTCTTCGCGCTGATCATCGGCTTCGTTGCCTATTTTTGGTTCGGAAATGTCGATCTCGGTCTGGTGATCGCTGCGGCAATGGTAATCAACATGGTCGCCGCTGCGCTTTCGGGGATCCTGCTGCCGCTGCTGCTCGATAAGCTCGGGGCCGATCCGGCGATCTCATCGGCTGTCTTCGTCACGACGGTAACCGATATCGTCGGCTTCTTCGCGTTCCTTGGCCTCGCCGGGTGGTGGCTACTTTAGCTCTAAAAAATTGACTTTTACGTAAAAGTCTTTAGCCTCCGCAGTCAGTCGGGGATTTGAATGCGTTGAACAAATACTACACCATCACTGAGTTGACGCGCGAGTTCGGCGTCTCGACGAGAACGCTTCGCTTCTACGAAGATGAAGGGCTGGTCCAGCCGGAGCGGCGTGGGCGCACGCGGCTTTTCCGTCAGGCTGACCGCCGTTTGATCCAGGAAATTCTGCGTGGCCGGCGTATCGGCTTCACGATCGCCGAAATCCGCGAGATCATCCAGGTCTACAAGGATCCGCCTGGTGAAGAGGGTCAACTCAAGCTTTTGATGAAGCGTGTCGACGAGAAGCGCAACGAGTTGCGGCAGAAGCGCAAAGACATCGAAGAGACGTTGAACGAACTCGACAATGTCGAGGAGGCATGTCTGACGCGCCTTGCCGAAATCGGCGTCAGCACTTGAGCTGAGACGCGCAGCCTCAGCGCTGGCCGCCGAGGATATCCGCCGTGCATTGATTGGCGATCTCGACCGCACGCGGATCTCCCGCCGGATCGAGCGTGCCGCCCATCAGATCGTCGAACAGGTCGGCCGAATTCAAGGCATCCAGCGTGCAACCGCAGAACGACTGGCAGAATGTCTCGCCTTGCGCGGCCAAGCAGCTTTGGACGCAGCTGTTCATATAGGCGACGCCGGGATCGGCGGCCGGCGGTGGCGCGACAAGGCTTGCCACATAGACCAGGCCGAGCAGGATCGGCTGGTGGAGCAGGTAGACGGCAAGGCTGTGACGACCTGCGAAGGCCAGCCCGCGGGTCAAGCGGCCCGGTTCGGAGCGGGTTGCGAGGTGGCCGAGCCAGTCCTTCGCCTTCATGACGCGTGCGGCGGCAATGCCGAGAAGCGTCGCGCCAAGCCAAGGAAAGATCGGGACGTAATCGTTTGAGATCGGCCGGTTCGCGGAAAGGCCGATCCACCATAGCCCCGGCCAATCGAAAGCTGTCGAGCTGAAGACATTGGGCGTGATAATGATCAGGACCGCGATGATCACCGTGATTGCCGGCGGCAGTCTCAGAAACGCCAAGCCAATCAGACTTGCGGCTGCGATCGCGTGAAGAATGCCGAAGAAAATGAATGCCTGCGGAAAGGCGATGTAGGTGGCGACCGTGATGGCCAATGCCGCCGCGACGATCATCGCCAGCCGCCGCAGGAACGGGCTCCAGCGGATCGTCGGGTAATGTCCGAGCACGAGGCTGAAGCCGGCCAGGAAAAGGAACGTGCTGGCGATGCCACGGGCGAAGATCTTCCAGCCGCCCTCGGATGTCAGCCCAAGCGGAACGTAGCGAAAGAATTCGAGATCCCAGGTGAAATGGTAGATGGCCATGGCCACCAGCGCCAAGCCGCGCGCCACATCCAGGCGCATCAGACGTGTCGAGGGGCTCCGATGGGGCATCCCGGCCTGATCTACCATCTTGTCTCCCTGAAGCGGACGCTTACGTCGAATCGGCGAAGGCACTAGGTCCGATCTAGATCGTTTCACCATCAGATGCGAATGAAACCGATGACAGCGAAGGAGTACTCCCGATGAAGACCGTATCCGCCCATGGTGCGAACATTCCCGTGCTGGGCCTCGGCACATGGACCTTGAAGGGCGAGGACTGCGTCGAGATGGTTCGTGCCGCGCTCGATGCCGGCTACCGCCATATCGACACCGCCATCATGTACGACAACGAGGAAGCCGTCAGCGAGGGCATCCGTGCCGGTGGTGTGGCCAGGAGCGACATCTTCCTGACGAGCAAGGTCTGGTACACCGACATCGGCGCCGGCGCACTCGAGCGCGCTGCCGAAGCCAGCCTGAAGCGGCTGGACGTGGACCGTCTCGATCTGCTTCTCATTCACTGGCCGAACCCGCAAATCTCGTTGGCCGACTCGATCACAGCACTCAACCGCGTCAAGAAGCAGGGGCTGACCGCTCATATCGGCGTATCGAACTTCACCACGAAGCTGCTCGACGAAGCATGGGCGCTGACAGATGAGCCGCTGGTCTGCAACCAGGTCGAATACCATCCGATGCTCGACCAGTCGAAGGTGCATGCGGCATGCCGGGCGCGCGGCATGGCAATGACGTCGTACTGCCCACTCGGGCGCGGCGGCGACGTGTTCGAAGCCGCTCCTGTGATGGCAGCGGCAGAGGCGCATGGAAAATCGCCCGCACAGATCGTGCTGCGGTGGCATATCCAGCAGGACGGCGTCGTGGCCATTCCGCGCACATCCAAACCAAACCGTCTGCCGCAGAATGCCGATATCTTCGACTTCCAGCTGAGCGAGGCGGAAATGACCTCGATCTCTGCTCTGCGATCAGCCAACCACCGGATTTGCGATTACGATTTCTCGCCGGACTGGGATTCCGTCGCAGCCTGATTGTCGGCAAGAACCTGGCGCGCCGCCGAGAAGAACTGGCGGTGCACCAGGACCGACAGGACGAGCAGCGTGCTCGCCATGAAAACCAGGGGTCCGACGAACCAGCCTAGATATCCGATCGACAGGAAAATGGAGCGCAGGCCTGCATTGAAGTGCCGGCCTGCCAGTACGTTCATCATGATCGCACTCTCGACCAGCCGGTCGGCACGCCCAGGCGCCCGCTCGAGCTCTTCGCGCATCGGCAGGGCGCCGTAGAGAATCGAGGAATAATTGAAGAGGCGGTAGGACCAGCCGAATTTGAAGAAGGCATGGCCGAAGATGATGATGAGGCCGACGACCTTCATCTCAAACGCCGCTCTGCCGCCGGGAATCGATACGGGCAGATCGGCATAGACGCGCAGCACCTGATCGGTCGCTCCGAGCAGGGCGAAGCAGCCGCCGATGGCGATTATTGCCGTTGAGGCGAAAAAAGCTGTGCCATTTTGCAAGCCCGCAATGATCTGCGTGTCGATCATCCGCAGATCCCGCTTGAGACTGTTGCGAATCCAGAGCGCACGGTGCCGATTCATCAGCCTCGTCAGGCTTTGCCGGTGAAATCGCCGCGCTCCGTCTGTCAGCCATGCAAACATGGCCCAGGACAACAGAAACAGAACGATGGCAGCGCCATCCAAATAGGTCATCAGCCGGAATTCCATGGGTTCGCGAAATCGAGGCACCATGCCTTGAGCTCGACGCATGACGCAACCAATTGCGGCATCCGGCGTTTGAACTGGCAACCAAATCTTCACGCATGCGGTGAAAGTGGGGCGAAGTTTAACGGTCTATTTAACCGTTCATTAACCAAGCGACCCCTTGAATAGCAGCGTAGGGTGCGAATTGTTCATAGGTGTCATGCGAAATTGTGCCCTGAAGTGGCCATATTTCGCAGTTGCGAAGTCGGAATGGGTTCTGTACATGACGGCCTTCAGGAGCGAGACAAGAACAACAACCGTTCCCTACGATATCGGGGCATCAAGTGGAGTCATGATGGAAGAGACCGCTCAAAAGTCCTGCTGGGCCTTTACGGCACGTGCAGTGATCGGTTTTGCCGGAATTCTGGTTTTGGCTTATCTGTTCGGCGGCATCTAAGAGCCGCCACGAAAGAGCAAAACTCCAAAAAGCGCGGGTCCTCCCGCGCTTTTTTGCGTTTTGGGTCGGGCGATCTTGGCAAATGCCGCGTATCGACATGCGAGATGCCGTTCCTGGCGGTTGCGCGGCGAGCCGATGGGATTAGGGTGGCGGTCTCATCAAGGACCGCGCGCTCATGTTTCTTTCCGTTTTCGACGTCTTCAAGATCGGCGTCGGCCCATCCAGCTCCCACACGATGGGGCCGATGTCGGCGGCGGTGCGCTTTCTCGACGAAATCCTACATGGCGACTGGCCGCGGCCGAGTTCTGCGCAGGTGGCGCGCATTCGCGTCAGCCTGCACGGGTCGCTGGCATTCACGGGCATCGGACACGGAACTGGCAGGGCGGTCATCCTCGGCCTGACGGGTGAGACGCCGGATCAGGTCGATCCGGACCATATGGACGCCATCGTCGACGGCGTCGAACGGGAGAAGCGGATCGCGCCACCCGGACATCCCGTCTACGCGTTCGATCCCGCCCACGACCTGATCTTCGATCGCAAGCAGCCATTGACGGGCCATGCCAACGGGATGGCGTTCGCGGCACTCGATCGCGACGAACGGGTGCTGTTGCGGCGCGTGTACTATTCGATCGGCGGCGGCTTCGTCCTCTCGGAGGAAGAATTGGCGGCAAAGGACCGCGCGCGGCCATCATCAACGCAACGGCCCGTCCCGTTTCCATTCGCGAAGGCAAACGAGATGCTGGAGATGGCGTCCCGATCGGGTCTGAGCATTGCCGAGATGAAGCGGGCCAATGAAGAGACGTTCATGGCGAGCGGCGAACTGGACCAGGGCCTCGACGCGCTCTGGACCGCGATGGATGACTGCATCGAGCGCGGGCTTGGGCAAGACGGCATCATGCCGGGTGGGCTGAAGGTGCGGAGACGGGCGCGTGCGATCCACCAGAAGCTTGAGGACGACTGGCAGCGCAACACGGTCAATCCGCTCCTGGCGAACGACTGGCTGTCGGTGTTCGCCATGGCGGTCAACGAGGAGAACGCGTCGGGCGGCCGAGTCGTGACGGCACCAACCAACGGTGCGGCCGGGGTCATTCCAGCGACCATTCGCTATTATCTGAAATTCCATAATGACGCGGACCCTCGATCCATCCGGGACTACCTTCTGACGGCTTCGGCGATCGGCGGGCTCATCAAGCACAATGCATCGATATCGGGGGCGGAGGTGGGCTGTCAGGGCGAAGTCGGGTCGGCCGCCGCGATGGCCGCTGCGGGCCTTGCCGCACTCATGGGCGGAACCCCCGCACAGGTGGAAAACGCAGCCGAGATCGCGCTGGAACATCACCTCGGCATGACATGCGATCCCGTCGGCGGGTTGGTGCAGGTACCCTGCATCGAGCGCAATGCGCTCGGCGCCGTGAAGGCCGTGACGGCCGCGTCTCTCGCCATGAAGGGAGACGGCACGCATTTCGTCTCGCTCGATGCGTGCGTGGAGACGATGCGCCAGACCGGTCTCGACATGAACGAGCGCTACAAGGAAACGAGTACCGGCGGTCTGGCGGTCAACGTGGTGGAGTGCTGACGGCAGCCCACCGAGCGTCTGTGGAAAACCGCGCGGGCCTTCCATCGGCCACGCTTTTTATCTAACCGGGGGCAATGGCCCTCAATCTTCTGAAACTGTGCGTCGGTGCCGAGAGCATCGAGGATCTGGCAGCCCATATCGAGTGGCGATTCTCCGCCATGCGTGCGCAGGGGCTTGAGCCCGAGCAGTTTCACACGACGCGTATGCAGCCCAAGCGGATGGATGAACTGCTGGACGGCGGTTCGCTCTATTGGGTCATCAAAGGCAATGTGCAGGTGCGCCAACGGCTGAAGGACATTCGGCCTTTCGTCGACGGCGAGGGCATTTCGCGCTGCAATCTCGTACTGCATCCAGAGCTGATCGCGACCAACTGGCAGCCGCGCCGACCGTTTCAGGGATGGCGGTATCTGGTCTCCACTGATGCGCCGGCCGACCTTGGAAGTTCAGGCGCCGAGATCGCCGACATGCCTATGGAGATGCGACAGGAACTCGCTTCGCTCGGCCTCCTTTAACCTGGTGTGCCGGCAGCGCTCTTGCGTTTGCGGCCCGAGACGCCAGATTCGGTTCATGAGAAGGATATGCGCCCATCATGACCGATAAGGATAAGGATCGCACGGCGAACCGGCCGCTGGCACGCCAAGGCAGCGACGACGTGGCCGTTTCGGCCAAGGGCGCCATCAGTGGCTTCCTGGCGGCGGCACGCGCCATCAAGCCGCAGGCCGGCGGCGGACGCCTGGTCTTTGCCCTGGACGCCACGATGAGCCGGCAACCGACCTGGGACGCCGCTTGCAGGCTGCAGGGTGAAATGTTCGGTGCAGTGGGGGCCGCAGGCAATCTGGCGGTGCAACTGGTATATTTCCGTGGCTATGACGAATGCCGTGCCTCGCGCTGGGTGTCGGACACGCGGAGCCTTCGCGACCTCATGACGAAGATCGATTGCCGGGGCGGCCAGACGCAGATCGGCAAGGTGCTCAGCCATATTCGGGACGAGACCGTGAAAAAGCCGGTCAGCGCTGCCGTTTATATCGGCGACGCAATGGAAGAGGACATCGATGCGCTTTGCCACAAGGCCGGAGAGCTGGGGCTTCGCAAAGTGCCGCTCTTCCTGTTTCAGGAAGGGCGCAACAGCGCGGCTGAGACCGCATTCAAAGAAATGGCAAGATTGTCGGGCGGCGCGCATATCCGTTTCGACGAAAATGCTGCCGGCGAGCTGGCGGAGCTGCTGAAAGCCGTCGCAACCTATGCATCCGGCGGACTGAAGGCGCTCAAGGCCTCGAAGAGCCGCGGATCGCAGCTTCTGCTTTCGCAACTGCCCGGCGGGCGGCAGGGCACTTAGGATGGCGGTGCTTTTCTATATCCTGCTTGCGCTGCTGGCCCTGCTCGCGATCGGTTATGCGTTCACAAAAGCCAATCCGAAACATGTGGCTTTTGGGCTGAAATATGCAGGCCCCAGCCTTCTCGCCATCTTCGGACTGATACTCACCTTCGTTGGCCGGGCAGGGGTGGGGATGACGCTGATCGGTCTGTCGGCCGCCATGTTCGGCAGGCTTGGCCGATCGTCCACAGTGCAATCGGAACCTGGCCGTTATTCAACCGTGCGCAGCGCGGCGCTTGAAATGGAACTTGATCTCGATACCGGAGACATGAACGGCCTGGTGCTTGCCGGTCCGTTCGAAGGTGCAGAGCTTTCTTCGCTTGATGAGGTGCAACTCATGACCCTCCATGACGCACTCGCGAGCGACGAGGAAAGCCGCCAGCTCCTAGAGGCGTATCTTGACCGCCGCATACCCAGTTGGCGAAGCGACGCTGAGGCGGACCCGGACAGCGGGCTGGGAGCTGCGCCAAGCACGGGCGCCATGACAGAGAAGGAGGCCTACCAGGTCCTTGGTCTTCGTCCGGGTGCGAGTGAAACCGAAATCCGCCAGGCGCATCGCAGCCTCATGAAGCGGGTTCACCCGGACACGGGCGGCTCGGTCTTTCTTGCTGCGCGCCTCAATGAAGCCAAGGATATTCTCTTGCGTCGTCATCGCTGATCCCCATCAACACAATACAAACAGGGGTGGATCTCGAAAACTCGACCGCGCGGACTTCACAAAGGAACGCGTCCGCGCGGCTTGATCGTCTGCAGCCTATTGCTGCGTGGCCCAGCAACCGTAGCCGGAGCGCTTCAGGCTCTCGCAGGCAGCCCAGGCATCGTTCTTGCCGGCAAAGCCGCCGAAACGTGCGCGGTGCAGCGTGGACCCGCCATCCTGGAAGGCAACGGTGAACGGCGTGGCCGACGAGATGGGGCCGCCTGCCTTGCTCTGCGCCGTCTGTAGATAGGCCATGGCCTCGGAAGCGTCTGGCATAGCGGCGACTTGCACGACCCAACCGCTAGGCATCGCGGCCGAGGCGGTTGCAACTTCGGCAGCGGTGCTGGCCGTCGTGACGGCGTCAATCTCGCTGGAGCCCATTTCTGGTCCGACGATGGCGGCAGGCGGGGTCGGTACGGATGCCTGCTGTTCACGAAGAACCTGGGCGAGTGCCTCGCGGCCAACCACCGGACGTTCGTTCGGTACCGGGAAGGCGGCGGCAATCGCTGCCTGTGCAGAAGCCGCAGCGGGAGCCGCATAGGCTGTTGCTACGCGCATGTCGATCGGATCACGGAAGACCGGTACGGGGCCGCGCTCTGGCAGCGCCCAAGCACTGGCTGCGAGAACCGGCGAAGCGCCGGAGCGCGCGATCAGGTTGCCGCCGCCACCACGGGTCGCCTGCGGCAGATACTCGGCTATCAGCTTGCGCATCTGTGCATCGCGGCTTGCGCCGGTGCGGCCACCCATCACGACGGCCACCACGAGACGGTCATTGTCGTTGACTGAAGAGACGAGGTTGAAGCCCGAAGCGTTGATGAAGCCGGTCTTGATGCCGTCGACGCCACGCACGTTGCCGAGCAGGCGGTTGTGGTTGCCGAATGTGGCGCCACCGAACTGGAACGAGCGGGTGGAGAAATAGTGGTAGTGGTGCGGGAAGTGCTCCCGCAGCGCGATGCCGAGGCGCGCCATGTCGCGGGCCGTCGTGACCTGCTGCGAGTTCGGCAGTCCGTGGGCGTTGCGGAACGTCGTCTTGGACATGCCAAGCTGACGGGCCTTCTGCGTCATCAGTTCGGCGAAACGCGATTCGGAACCTCCGAGAAATTCGCCGAGCGCCGTCGCGGCATCGTTGGCGGAGCGTGTCACCAGGGCGCGCATCGCTTGCTCGACGGTGATCGTGGTCCCGGAGCGGATGCCGATTTTAGAAGGCGGCTCAGCAGCAGCCTGTCTCGACACCGGGATCTTGCTTTCCTTGGTGATGCGGCGCGCATCGATCGCCTCGAAGGCGAGATACATGGTCATCATCTTGGTGAGCGACGCTGGATACCGCGGCGCGTCGGCATTGTTCGCGTAGAGCGTCTTGCCCGTGCGTGCATCGATGACGATGCCAGCGTATTTGGGATTGGCCGCTGCCGGCGAAGCGGCGGCAACGATCATGACGACCAAAGCGGTGAAGAGGAGTCTCGTGGTGATAGCGAGGATTTCGCTCGTTTTACGGCCGGCGATGCCTTCTGCAACATTGATCACGGGCTAACTCTTGATACGCGACGCAGTATTGAATTGCTTCCGACGGCTGAGCCCCCACAACAGCCACCGTTGCCGAAACCATAATCGCGGCATCGTTACCAACTGGTTTATGATGGACAAAGTCTGAATCCCCCGGTTCGGATTTGAACCAAACGGACAAATTCGGACCATTTGGAGACGGTCATGCTGCAATGCACCAGAAAACTTGACCTCGTGCTGCACTGCACTTATGAATGCGGCCCAGTGCAGATGACATGTGATCATACCGGCGCAACCCAACCCAGAAGGTGAGTGCGATATGCTGAATTTCGATGATGCCAACAAGGCAGGAAAAGACACCATGGACACGATGCTGAAGAGCTGCTCGACCATGGCGACGGGCATGCAGACGATCGCTTCCGAAGCCGCCGACTACTCCAAGAAGTCGTTCGAGCACAGCGCCGCAATGGTCGAGAAGCTGTCCGGCGCCAAGTCGATGGAAAAGGTCTTCGAGATCCAGACCGACTTCGCGAAGTCGTCTTACGAAGCCTTCGTCCAGCAGGCGACGAAGATGGGTGAAATCTATGCCGATCTCGCCAAGGACGTTTACAAGCCCTTCGAACGCTCCATGGGCAAGGCTGGCAACTGAGCGACAAAGCTTAGTGAGCCGTCCTGCCCGGTCGCACGGGCAGAGGTTGACGAAATGCACCCGGCCAGACCGCTGATCGCAGCGGCCCGGCCGGGTTTTTTTGTGCCTGCAATCCCGTGCCGATCGGAACGAATGTGATGAAACGGCAGTGCGGGGGGCTTAAAATGCAGTGGCGAAGACTTAGATTACGCTTAGGATGATCGAGGGCGACGCACGGCGGGTGTGTCGATCCGATGAATGAGGTGACTTCTCAAGATGCACGCGTGGCCTGTTCGCTCGCAAGGCGGAAACGACAAGAACGGCGATGGACCCGGGCGCGGGACTTCTGTCATCACGCGCACCAAACCCAAGGTCAAGAAACCGAGCCTCTACCGGGTCCTCCTGATCAACGACGACTATACGCCCATGGAGTTCGTCATCCACGTGCTCGAGCGGTTCTTTCAAAAGGACCGCGAAGCCGCCACGATCATCATGCTGCATGTTCATAATCATGGTGTCGGCGAATGCGGTGTGTTCACCTACGAGGTGGCCGAGACCAAGGTGACGCAGGTCATGGATTTCGCACGTCAGAACCAGCACCCGCTGCAATGCGTGATGGAAAAGAAATAAGGAACCGATAGCGTGCCGACATTTTCTTCCAGCCTTGAAAAGGCACTGCACCAGGCACTTACACTGGCAAACGAGCGCCACCACGAATACGCGACGCTCGAACATTTGCTGCTGGCCCTGATCGACGACGCCGATGCGGCCGCCGTCATGGGCGCCTGCAACGTCAATCTCGAACAGCTGCGCTCGATCGTCACTCAATATGTCGACAACGAGCTGCAGAACCTCGTCACCGGATATGATGAGGATTCCAAACCCACATCCGGCTTCCAGCGCGTCATCCAACGCGCGGTCATCCACGTCCAGTCGTCCGGTCGCGAAGAAGTGACCGGCGCGAACGTGCTCGTCGCAATCTTCGCCGAACGCGAGAGCCATGCCGCCTATTTCCTGCAGGAGCAGGAGATGACTCGCTACGATGCGGTCAACTTCATTTCCCACGGCATCGCAAAGCGCCCAGGCGCTTCCGAGGCCCGTCCGGCTTCCGGCTCGGACGAGCAGGAAGAGGGCGGCCCGAGTGCCGGTTCCGACCAGGAAGAGGGCGGCAAGAAGAAGGCGCAGGATGCGCTGACCGCCTACTGCGTCAATCTGAACGAGAAGGCCAAAAAGGGCCGCGTCGATCCGTTGATCGGCCGGCAGGAAGAGGTCAATCGCACCATCCAGGTGCTTTGCCGTCGTTCAAAGAACAATCCGCTGTATGTGGGCGATCCGGGCGTCGGCAAGACTGCCATCGCTGAAGGACTTGCAAAGCGCATCGTCGAGAAGGACGTTCCGGAAGTGCTTCTGGACGCCACCATCTTCTCGCTCGACATGGGCACGCTGCTTGCCGGCACGCGTTACCGTGGCGATTTCGAAGAGCGGCTGAAGCAGGTCGTCAAGGAACTCGAGGATACCCCGGGCGCCGTTCTCTTCATCGACGAGATCCATACGGTGATCGGCGCCGGGGCGACATCCGGCGGCGCGATGGATGCATCGAACCTTCTAAAGCCGGCTCTGTCTTCCGGCCTGATCCGGTGCATCGGCTCGACCACCTACAAGGAATACCGTCAGTTCTTCGAAAAGGACCGCGCTCTGGTGCGGCGCTTCCAGAAGATCGACGTGAAGGAACCGTCCGTCGAAGATGCGGTGAAGATCCTCAAGGGCCTCAAGCCCTACTACGAGGAATATCACAAGATCAAATTCACCGATCAGGCGATCAAGTCGGCCGTCGAACTGTCGGCTCGCTACATCAACGACCGCAAGCTCCCGGATAAGGCGATCGACGTGATCGACGAGACCGGTGCGTCGCAGATGCTGCTGCCTGCGAACAAGCGCCGTAAGACCGTGACGGAAAAGGAAATCGAAGCGACCATCGCGACGATGGCCCGCATTCCTCCGAAGAACGTTTCACGGGACGACGAGCAGGTGCTCGCCAATCTCGAAAAGGAGCTTCGCACGGTCGTCTACGGCCAGGACACGGCAATCGACGCGCTGTCCTCCGCCATCAAGCTGGCACGTGCCGGCCTGCGGGAGCCGGACAAGCCGATCGGCAGCTATCTGTTCTCCGGCCCGACAGGCGTCGGCAAGACGGAAGTGGCCAAGCAGCTGGCGAAATCGCTCGGCGTCGAGCTTCTGCGCTTCGACATGTCGGAATACATGGAGCGGCACACGGTTTCGCGTCTGCTCGGTGCGCCTCCCGGCTATGTCGGCTTTGACCAGGGCGGCCTTCTGACCGATGGCATCGACCAGCATCCGCATTGCGTGCTGCTGCTCGACGAGATCGAAAAGGCCCATCCGGATCTGTTCAACATCCTGTTGCAGGTCATGGATCACGGCAAGCTGACCGATCACAACGGCAAGCAGATCGATTTCCGCAACGTCATCCTGATCATGACGACCAACGCGGGCGCATCTGACATGCAGAAGGCCGCGATCGGCTTCGGTTCCGCCAAGCGGACCGGCGAGGACACGGAAGCGATCAACCGGCTCTTCACGCCGGAATTCCGCAACCGTCTTGATGCGATCATCCCGTTCGGCTCGCTGCCTACGCCGGTGATCCACCAGGTGGTGCAGAAGTTCGTCATGCAGCTCGAAGCGCAGCTGGCAGAGCGCGGCGTGACCTTCGATCTGTCCAAGGATGCGATCGCCTGGCTCGCCGAGAAGGGCTATGACGAGAACATGGGCGCGCGTCCGCTCGGTCGCGTGATTCAGGAGCACATCAAGAAGGAACTGGCCAACGAGGTTCTTTTCGGGAAGCTCAAGAAGGGCGGTACGGTCAAGGTGACCGTCGAGACGAAAGACGGCGGCAAGACCGGCTTGAAGCTCGATGCGATCCCGGACGAAGTGCCGGTCAAGCCCGCGCGCAAGCCAGCCGCGAAGAAGGCCGCAAAACCGAAGCCTGCCGCAGCCAAGGCAAGGGCTTCGAAGCGGTCCGTGGACCGTCCGGATGATGGCTCCATGCCCGATGGCGATCCGGCAACGGATGCCGGCGCGGGTGTTGCAGTCGCCGAGCGGTCCGACCAGACGAGCCGCAAATCCGGCAGTTCCGTGCCGAAGGTGCCACGCCGGAAGTAAGCGGCATCTAAGCTGACACGAGCGAAGGGCCCGGCTGAATATCAGCCGGGCCCTTCGCTGTTCCGTGGAGGCGAGACAAAACGCTAAGGCAGCCTGATCTTTTCATTTCATCGTGCGGATTGCTGTGATATCGCCGGCATCGATGCTTTCGACTGATCCTCCCGACCCAGCGGATCCCGCTGCCAATCCCAATGACACCCATTTGCGCTGGTTGCTGCGTGGGATCGGGGCGGCGTTTTCCATTCCAGCATTGATCCTGATGTCCAGTTTCGTCGGGTTCGCAGCGCTGTGTGTCGAGGCGGGGCTGTCGATGGCGCATGCTGTTTTCATGACCGCCGCCGTCTGGGCCTTGCCCGCCAAGGTGGTGCTCGTCGGAGCGATTGCGGCCGGCAACGGGATTGCTGCCGCCACCTTCGCAGTGGCTCTCTCGTCGATTCGTCTGGGCCCGATGGTCGTGGCGCTGGTGCCGGAAATCCGCGGACCGCGCACGCGCCGATGGGTGCTGTACCTGCTCGCGCATTTTGTCGCCGTCACGTCCTGGGTGCTGGCCATGCAGGAGGTGCGTTCCATTCCGCGCGACTTCCGCACCGCTTGGTATGGCGGCCTCGGTGCTTCGCTCATTCTTTTGAACATGATGGTGGTGGCCGCCGTCTACATGGTGGCGGACGCGCTGCCGTCCAGCGTTTCGGCCGCCCTGTTTTTTCTCACGCCGCTTTATTTCCTCACCTCGCTCTGGGGGTCGGCGCGAGAGCGGGCAGGGCATGTCGCCATGGTACTCGGCCTGCTGCTTGGGCCGTTGATGGCGATCGTCACGCCTGATTTCGCGCTTCTCGCCACCGGCCTGATTGGCGGCTTCGCGGCCTATGGGTTTCATAGGTTCAGCCGACGGAACAAGGGCGCGGCATCATGAGCTTCGACGCCCTAGATGCCTGGTGGTGGCCTTATCTCTTCATACTTGTCGCCGGTTGGCTTGCAACCGACAGCTGGCGCTTTCTCGGTGTCTATCTCGGGGGGCGACTGTCCGACGATGCCGAAATCCTCGTGCTGGTCCGAGCCATTGCGACATCATTGGTGGCGGCCGTGATCGCCAACCTCATCGTTTCGCCGTCCGGCGCGCTTGCAGACGTCCCGGTCGTCCTGCGCATCGGTGCTGCGGCAGTCGGGTTTCTGGCCTATTTGCTTTCGGGACACCGCATTCTGGTCGGTATCTTCGTCGGCGAGGCGCTCTTGCTGCTCGGTATCTTTCTCGCGATTTGATCGCTCAGTGGATTTCGACGATCAAAGCGCGCAACGCCGCCTCCAGGGTGGCCTGGCGCACGGCGCTGCGGCCGATGTCCCCAAGGCGCTGCTCGGCAACCTGCGTCTTTCCATCCAGTTCGGCGACGCCGATATAGACGAGGCCGACGGGCTTTTCAGGCGTTCCGCCCGCAGGCCCGGCGATGCCCGTGACGGCGACGGCGAAATCCGCATTCGAATTGGCGAGCGCGCCGAACGCCATCTCGCGGGCGGTTTCGGCCGAAACGGCGCCGAACGTCGCCAAGGTTTCCGTCTTGACGCCCAGCATTTTCATCTTGGCGTCATTGGAATAGGTGACGAAGCCGCGGTCGAAGACGTCGGAAGAACCGGGCACTTCAGTGATCGCACCGGCGATCAGCCCGCCCGTGCAGGATTCAGCCGTCGCGATCATCACCTTGGCGTTGCGTGCCTTCTCGACGAGCGAAGCGGCGAGTTCAACGATTGTCGCGTCCATCTCTCAATCCTCCATAAATGACCGTCGCCGTGGCGATGGCTGCAATGCCTTCACCGCGGCCGACGAAGCCAAGCATCTCGTTGGTCGTTGCTTTCACCGAGCAGCGATCCATCGCGATGGCGAGATCCTGAGCCATGGCCGCGCGCATGGCTTCCCTATGCGGTCCGATTCTCGGCGCCTCGCAGATGAGAGAAACGTCGGCATTGGTGATTGTTCCGCCGCGTGCGCGCACGATCTCGGCGGCATGCTGCAGGAAGATGCTCGAGCGCGCGCCTTTCCACTGCGGATCGGAGGGTGGGAAATGGTCGCCGATGTCTCCGGCACCGCAGGTGGCCAGGAGCGCATCGGTCAATGCGTGATAACCGACATCGGCATCGGAATGGCCGCTGAGGCGCTGGTCGTGGGCGATGAACACGCCGCAGAGCGTGACGCCATCACCGGCTTCGAGCCGGTGCACATCGTAGCCGTTTCCGGTGCGCACGTCGGGATCGTCGGCCTTGGCGCGCAACTTTTGGTCAGCCATGGCGATGTCCTCACGTACGGTCAGTTTGATGTTCTGCGTCGAGCCTTCGACGACCCTCACCGGAATGTCGGCCCATTCGGCAATAGATGCGTCGTCGGTAAAGCCATCGTCGGCGGAGATCGCGGCGCGCCGATGCGCGTCCAATATCGATGAAAACGCAAAGCCCTGGGGGGTCTGGGCAGCATACAGGCCTTCACGCGAGACGGTCTTGAGCACGCGCTGACTGAGCGTCGTCGACTTCAACGTATCGGCTACCGCGATGCCGGGCAGGATGGCGTCACCGACGTCCTTGAGCCCAGCAAGAACGCGATCGATCACGGGCCGCTCGATGAATGGTCGGGCGCCATCATGGATCAGCACATGGCTGGGACGGCGATCTGAAAGCGATTCGAGCCCTCGGCGCACGGACATCTGTCGTGTCCTGTCGCCAAAAACGATTTTGATTTCGGCGCCTTGGAGATGCGGCTGAACGGCTTCGTTGAACACATCTTCGTCATCCGGATGGATGACGACGACGATGTCGTCGATTCGTTCATGGGCAATGAATGGCAACAGGGCATGGGCCAGAACTGGGGCATTACCGATGCGCCGATACTGCTTCGGCCCGTCGGAGGGGTCGCCAGCCCGTTCGCCACGGCCGGCCGCTACGATCACGGCTGCCACGCCATCCATTTCAGTCGTCACTTCAGTCACCTCTGCGCGCGATGCACACGAGCCGTGTGCGTCATACGAATGGTCTATCCCCAGCCTATGTGAAATGCCATCGGTCAGCCAAGAAGTCTTCCGATGCCCCTTGGCAGCGGCCACAAACCTGTCTAAAAATAAGGCAATTACAAAGGATGCCCTTTGCGCATGCAGCTTGAACCCGTCTCCCATCTTTCTGATCCCTGGGCGATCGGCACCGTCGTGGTTCGCAACCGTGTCGTGCTGGCGCCCATGTCCGGCGTGACAGATCTGCCGTTCCGGCGGCTGGCGCATCGGTTCGGGGCAGGCCTCGTCGTGACGGAAATGATCGCTAGCCGCGAACTCGTTGGCGACAGCGGTGACTCTCGCCGGCGCATGGCGCAGGAAAAAGGCGTCGTCCACGTGGTGCAGCTTGCCGGCCGCGACGCTTCCTGGATGGCCGAAGCTGCGAGGATCGCGGAAGGAGAGGGCGCCGACGTCATCGACATCAACATGGGCTGCCCGGCCAAGAAGGTGATCGGCGGCTATTCGGGCTCCGCGCTCATGCGCGATCCGGATCACGCGCTGTCGCTCGTCGATGCAACGATCGCTGCCGTTTCCGTGCCGGTGACCGTCAAAATGCGCCTCGGCTGGGACGAGAACTCCATCAATGCGCCGGCGATCGCAGCGCGGGCGGAGAATGCCGGCGCGGCGATGATTACGGTTCACGGCCGCACCCGGGAACAATTCTATGAGGGGCGCGCCGACTGGAATGCGATACGCGCTGTGCGCGACGCCATCTCGATCCCGCTCGTTGCCAATGGCGATGTGGCGACCACTGCCGATTGCGAGGCGATCATGGCCGCATCGGGCGCAAACGCCGTGATGGTCGGGCGTGCGGCTCAAGGGCAACCATGGCTGCCGGGTGCGTTAGCGGGAAGCGGGCTTGCCCCATCCAGCGCCGCCGGGATTTTGGACGTGGTGATCGAGCATTACGAGGCGATGCTCGCCCATTACGGAACCGAACTCGGCCTGCGCTGTGCGCGCAAGCACCTCGGTTGGTATCTCGGCCAGCATTGCGGGGACGTGTCCGCCGCGATGCGGTCCATCGTCATGGGCAGTCGTGACCCACAGGCCGTCATCGCTGCCTTGTCAGAGCTGTTTCTTGGTTCGGAAATTTCGATGAAGCCTACGGCATACGGCGAGGCCGCCTGATGAAGAGCGCAAAAATGAGCGCAGGCTCGGTCGGTCCCACCGACCTTCCTTCCGACGTTGGCGTAACCGCCCATGTCCTGAACACCATCCAGCATCCGGTCATCATGGTGAACGGCGAAGGCAACATCTCCTACGCCAACTGGGCAGCTGAGATCTTTTTCGGGGTGAGTGCCGACCTTTTACGGCGCCACACGATCGACCAATACATTCCGTTCGGCAGTCCTCTTCTTGCCCTGATCGACCACGTGCGCGAGCGCCGGGGACCTATCAACGAGTACCGGGTGGATTTGAGTTCGCCAAAGCTCGGAGGCGAGAAGCTCGTCGATCTTTATGTCGCGCCGGTTTCCGGTGAAGCCGACGACGACAATTCCGTCGTCATCGTGCTGCAGGTCCGCACCATGGCGGACAAGATCGACCGCCAGCTGACGCACCGGGCCGCGGCCCGCTCCGTGACCGGTCTTGCCTCCATGCTTGCGCATGAGATCAAGAATCCGCTTTCGGGAATTCGCGGCGCGGCACAGCTCCTGGAAAGCTCGGTCAACGATGAAGACCGCGCCCTGACGCGGCTCATTCGCGACGAGACGGACCGAATCGTATCGCTCGTGGACCGGATGGAAGTGTTCTCCGATGAGCGCCCGGTCGATCGCCAGCCCGTCAACATCCACTCGGTCCTCGACCATGTGAAGGCGGTTGCACTTGCTGGGTTCGCCCGCGACATCCGCATCAGCGAGCAATACGACCCGTCGCTCCCCTACGTCTTCGCCAATCGCGATCAGCTGATCCAGGTCTTTCTCAATCTGGTGAAGAACGCGAGCGAATCGATCGGCGACGCGGCCGATGGGGAAATCATGCTGACCACTGCCTATCGTCCGGGGATCCGCCTGTCGGTGCCCGGATCGCGGGAGAAGGTGTCGTTGCCGCTCGAATTCTGCGTCATCGACAATGGTCCGGGGGTGCCGGACGATCTGGTGCCTCATCTTTTCGATCCGTTCATCACCACGAAGACCAACGGATCGGGGCTCGGCCTCGCACTGGTTGCGAAGATCGTGGGTGCCCATGGCGGCATCGTGGAGTGTGACAGCCAGAACAAGAAGACCGTGTTCCGCATATTGATGCCGGTGTCCAAGGGCACGGCACTCTGGCCGGACGACGAAGCCGAGGCCAAGGCATGAAATCAGCGACAATTCTGGTAGCCGACGACGACGCCGCCATCCGCACAGTGCTCAATCAGGCTTTGACACGGGCGGGGTACGATGTCCGCATCACGTCGAATGCCTCGACACTCTGGCGGTGGATTTCGGCGGGCGAGGGCGATCTCGTCATCACCGACGTGGTGATGCCCGACGAGAATGCGTTCGACCTCCTGCCGCGAATCAAGAAGGCGCGGCCGGAACTCCCTGTTCTCGTCATGAGCGCGCAAAACACCTTCATGACGGCGATCAAGGCCTCTGAAAAGGGTGCCTACGACTACCTGCCGAAGCCGTTTGACCTGACAGAGATGATCGGGATCATCGGGCGGGCTCTGTCGGAGCCGAAGAAACGCGTGGATCGGGTCGATCCCGACCAGAACGACGGTATCCCGCTGGTCGGCCGCTCTGCTGCCATGCAGGAGATCTATCGCGTTCTGGCGCGGTTGATGCAGACTGACCTGACATTGATGATCACCGGCGAGTCCGGGACCGGCAAGGAACTCGTTGCCCGTGCGCTGCACGATTACGGCAAGCGTCGCAACGGACCCTTCGTCGCCATCAACATGGCAGCCATCCCGCGAGACCTCATCGAATCGGAGCTTTTCGGACACGAGAAGGGTGCGTTCACCGGTGCGCATAATCGCTCTACCGGCCGCTTCGAGCAGGCCGAAGGCGGCACGCTGTTCCTCGATGAAATCGGCGACATGCCCATGGAGGCGCAGACGCGTCTGCTGCGCGTGCTGCAGCAAGGCGAGTACACGACCGTCGGCGGGCGTACGCCGATCAAGACCGACGTGCGGATCGTGGCGGCGACCAACAAGGATCTGAAAACCTCGATCAATCAGGGTCTTTTCCGGGAAGACCTCTACTACCGCCTCAATGTCGTGCCGCTGCGTCTACCGGCACTGCGCGACCGGGCGGAAGACGTGCCCGATCTCGTGCGCCATTTCGTGAAGCTTTGCCAAAAGGAGGGCTTGGACGCCAAGCGCTTCGATGGCGACGCGCTCGAACTGATGAAATCCTATCCATGGCCGGGCAACGTCCGCGAACTGGAGAACGTGGTTCGCCGCCTTACGGCGCTCTATCCGCAAGAGGTCATCACACGAGAGATCATCGATAACGAGCTGCGCACGGATGCACCCAGCAGCGCGATCAGCAATGACGGGCTGTCCGGACCGGTCACGATATCCCAGGCCGTCGAAGAGAATATGCGGACCTATTTCGCCCAATATGGCGAGGACTTGCCGCCGCCGGGGCTCTACCACCGCGTCCTGCACGAGATGGAATTCCCGCTGATTCTCGCTGCCCTGACGGCCACACGTGGCAACCAGATCCGGGCTGCCGAGCTTCTCGGCCTCAACCGAAACACGCTGCGCAAGAAAATCCGCGAGCTCGGCGTCAGCGTGTATCGCAGCCAGCGCAGCGCTTGACCGGCTGACCAGATAGTTGCATTTTCGCCACAAAGCGTTGCTCTAAGGCAACGGCGGCCGAGTCGCCGCGGGGGAAACTTCCAACCATCTGGCGGACATGGCGATCAGTACTTTTTCAGTCGATAGCCAAAGTCACGGCGCCGCCCCACCGGGGGCGCTCGAACAGGGCGAAGGTCGCCGCATTCTTGCCAATCCAGGTCTGATCGTCGTCGTCACGGCACTGATCAGCGCTGTCGGATCTTTTGTGATCTTGATGGGACTGACGCCGATCGCGCCACGCGACGAAGTCGTGATGACGGCCGTCATCGTCAACCTCATCTTCGTCGTCGCACTTCTCGGTCTGATCGCCTACGAAATCCGCCGCGTTTTCCAGGCACGTCGGCGCGGAAAGGCGGCTGCACGTCTCCACGTTCGCATCATCGGCCTCTTCTCGATCGTCGCCATCGTACCGGCCATCCTGGTTGCGATCGTTGCGTCCATCACGCTGGATATCGGGCTCGACCGCTGGTTCTCCATGCGTACCCAATCGATCGTCAGTTCGTCGCTCGATGTGGCCGAAGCCTATGTCACGGAGAATGCACGGTACCTGCAGGGCCAGACCGTTTCGATGGCCAACGATCTTGACAATGCCCGTCAGCTCTATTCGCTGGACCGCACGGGCTTCCAGGTTCTGCTGACCAGGCAGGCGACGGGACGCGGGTTGCTGGGTGCCTTCCTGGTGCGCGACGACGGCACCGTCATTTTGCGTGCAGATATCGAGACGGAGCGGCCGTTGCCGGCCATTCCGCCGGATGCGCTGCGCTCGGCGAGCGAGGGCCGTCCGACACTGATTCCGCCGGGTGTCACCAATCTCGTGGGTGCGATCATGCGCCTGCAGGACATTCCGGATACGTTCCTCTACACGATCCGCGCCGTCGATCCCGATGTCATCCAGTCCATGCGGTTGATGGAAGACAACATCGCCGAATACCAGGCGCTGGAGTCCAATCGCGGACCGCTGCAGCTCGCGTTCGGAATTCTCTATATCGGCTTTGCCCTGATCGTGCTTCTTGCCGCGATCTGGACCGCGATCGCCGTTGCCGACCGCATCGTAAGGCCAATCCGGCAGCTGATCGGCGCGGCAGACCAGGTGGCGGCGGGTGATCTTTCCGTTCAGGTGCCTGTGCGAGGATCGGACGGCGACGTCGCGCATCTGTCGGACACGTTCAACAATATGATCGTTCAGATCGGGACGCAGCGCGACCAAATCCTGTCCGCGAAAGACGAGATGGATGAACGCCGACGCTTTACCGAAGCAGTGCTGTCCGGCGTTTCGGCAGGGGTGATGGGCATCGACCGTGACGGCGGTGTCGCCATCTCCAACTCGTCCGCCGAGATCATGATGAACACACCGTCCGGCGGCTTGGTCGGGCGACGCCTGGCGGATATCGCGCCCGAGATCGACGCCGTGCTTTCGCAGGCCGTGCAACGCAAGCGCCAGGAAGCCCGCGAACAGGTGACCGTCATCCGCAGCGGCACGGAGCGAACCTTGAACGTGCAGGTGACGCGCGAAGAATCGCTTAGCGAAGAAAATTCTTATGTGGTGACGCTCGACGACATCACAGATCTCGTCATCGCCCAGCGCTCCACCGCCTGGGCCGACGTTGCCCGTCGCATCGCGCACGAAATCAAGAACCCGCTGACCCCGATCCAGCTCTCCGCCGAACGTATCAGGCGGCGTTACGGGAAGCAGATCAACCAGGACGACCGCGCCGTTTTCGACCAGTGCACGGACACGATCGTGCGCCAGGTCGAAGATATCGGTCGCATGGTCGACGAGTTCTCGGCATTTGCACGCATGCCCAAGCCTACCAAAGAGCCGGCGGACCTCAAAAACATCCTGCGCGATGCGATCTTTCTACGCGAGGTCAGCCGGAACGACATTTCCTTCAAGCTCGTTGCCGCAAGCGGGCCGATCCAGGGTCTTTTCGATGCTCGGATGCTGGGACAGGCATTCTCCAACCTGATCAAGAACGCCAGCGAGGCGATCGATGCCGTGCCCGCGGATTCCGAGCGTGACGGCAGGCGCATCGAAGTTCGTGCGCGCACCGAAGAGGATCAGATCGTCGTCGATGTGATCGACAACGGTCGCGGATTGCCGATGGAAAACAGGAACCGCATCCTGGAGCCCTACATCACCATGCGTGAGAAGGGCACCGGACTGGGTCTGGCGATCGTCAAGAAGATCGTCGAGGACCATGACGGCTCTCTCGAACTGCACGACGCGCCGCCGGACTTCGATTCCGGCCGTGGCGCGATGGTTCGGGTGCGCCTTTCGACGGGTGCGAAAGAAACCGATAGGGACAGCACAATGCTTGAGGAGGCCAATCATGGCGTCTGACATTCTCGTCGTGGACGACGAGCAGGACATTCGCGAACTCGTCGCAGGTATCCTCTCCGACGAAGGACACGAAACGCGCACCGCCTATGACAGCGACAGCGCAATCCAGGCGATTTCCGACCGCGTTCCGCGGCTGGTCTTCCTCGACATATGGCTGCAGGGCTCGCGGCTGGACGGGCTGGCTTTGCTGGACGAAATCAAGACGCGTTATCCCGACCTTCCGGTGGTGATGATCTCGGGTCACGGCAACATCGAGACTGCCGTTTCGGCCATCAAGCGGGGCGCCTACGATTTCATCGAGAAGCCGTTCAAGAGCGACCGCCTGATCCTCATTGCGGAACGTGCGCTCGAGACATCCAAGCTCAAACGCGAAGTCAGCGAGTTGAAGCGGCGAAGTGGGGATGCGGTCGAACTGATCGGTACCTCGATCGCCATTTCGCAGATGAAGAACACGATCGACAAGGTAGCACCGACCAACAGCCGCGTGATGATCCTCGGTCCGTCGGGATCCGGCAAGGAACTGGTCGCGAGGCTGATCCACCGCTATTCAAGCCGGGCGAATGGCCCGTTCGTCGCCATGAATGCCGCGGCAATCACGCCGGAGCGCATGGAAATGGCGCTGTTCGGCACCGAGAACAACAATGGCTATGAGCGCAAGGTCGGCGCACTGGAGGAGGCCCATGGCGGCATTCTCTATCTCGACGAAGTGGCGGACATGCCTCGCGAGACGCAGAACAAGATCCTGCGGGTGCTCGTCGACCAGCAGTTCGAGCGGGTAGGCGGTTCCAAGCGCGTCAAGGTGGATGTGCGCATCATTTCCTCCACCGCATTCAATCTCGAGCAGATGATCGCGGAAGGGCTTTTCCGACAGGATCTCTTTCATCGCCTGGCGGTGGTGCCGATCAAGGTTCCGTCACTTGCGGAACGACGAGAAGACATCCCGTTCCTCGTCGACGTCTTCATGCGTCAGATCGCTGAGCAGGCCGGCATCCGGCCGCGCCCGATCGCCGACGATGCCATGGCGGTTCTGCAGGCGCATGACTGGCCGGGAAACATCCGGCAGCTGCGCAACAACATCGAGCGGCTGATGATCCTTGCGCGAAACGACGGCACCGACAAGCCGATCACCGCCGACATGCTGCCCGGCGAGATCGGCGACATGCTGCCGAAGACCGCGAGCCGCGGCGACAGCCACATCATGACGCTGCCATTGCGCGAAGCCCGCGAAATGTTCGAGCGCGATTACCTGATCGCCCAGATCAACAGGTTCGGCGGCAATATTTCGCGGACATCGGAATTTGTCGGCATGGAGCGTTCCGCCTTGCACAGAAAGCTGAAATCACTCGGGGTCTGACGAAAACGTTCACCTTCATCGTTCCTTAACCCTGTGGGCGGAAACTTTTCCGTGAAAGGATCTCATTCGCGCCGCCAGACCTTTTGATTGTCCTGGCTGATCGGAACGCACGAGGAGTTGAGCGATGGCAGGCATGGATACGCCGATTGTTCAAAGCACAATGGCCTGGTCGGCTGCCGCGGCGCCTCCGGCTCCGGCCGATGACCTCTCCACGATCAAGAATGCGATTGTTTCAACGGTTACGCCAGCACGGCGGGCCGCGACACTGCAAGCAGCCGGCTTGATCGGAGCGGCTGTCCTGACGCAGCAACAAAGCTTTGTGGAAACGGACAGTGCAACCGGCGATGCGTCGCTCGGGATCCGGACCTATTACGAACAGCTGGAAGATCGCTTCGATCCCGCTGAAGGACCCGTCATCTTCGGTCTGCGCGACGATGTTGCGACTATCGGATCTTTCTGGATTTGATTGAGCTGGCGGTCTCCTTTGGGAGGAAACCCAACTTCGGTTTCAGACAATTATTTCGTCCCGAAGTATCGTTATTCGCCGATCGTTCGAGCAGCGACTTTCATGCCTGCAAGACCGGCGCCTTAAGGCTCGTTCTGCAATGTCACGAGGTTCGGCAGTGGCCCCGAGCGAGGTCCGATAGATCCAGTCTATAGGCGTGTGGCGGAGGGGGTGGGATTCGAACCCACGGTACGGTCTCCCGCACGCCGGTTTTCAAGACCGGTGCCTTAAACCGCTCGGCCACCCCTCCATAGGTGCATCGTTCGATCTGCGCTGGTTCGGATCATGGGGCGATCGCTGCGCTTTCCGAGCATCGGCGCTTCTAGCGCGTGGGAAACAGCGGCGTCAATGGCACCGCTCGTCGGCCGCACAATCCAGCCGCGTCCAAGAAAATGCCTTTATATCAAAAGGCAAGAAAAAGTGACCGATCTTGCCCGCAACAGCCTGCCTTACGTTGAACCGTTCGGCATGACCCTGCGTTTTCAGAACCAGACAGCTTTACCTGATCTGGAGACGATGATGAACGCGTTGAACAAGCTGGTCGCCTTTGCGACCCTATCGTCGGCCTTGCTCTTGAGCGTCGCCTCGGCACAAGAGCCCGTCGAGGGCAATGGACTGGAAACGCTGATATCGGGGAAACGGGTCTATCTCTCGACCCCTTATGGCGGTGAATTTCCCTTGATTTACAATGTGGATGGCACCGTCACCGGAGATGGATCCGAGTTGGGCCTCGCCCGCTTCTTCGCCCCGCGCGAGACCGGGAAATGGTGGGTGGAGGGCGCAAATCTCTGCCAGCAATTTCCCACATGGTACAAGGGCGAAGTGTCCTGTTTCACCATCGAAAAGACCGGCGATGCGACCATTACGTGGGTTAGAGATGATGGTCAGAGCGGCAGCGCTCGCATCGAGAGCTAGTTAGATTTCGTAGATTTTGTCGCGGGGCGCGGTCGCAAATGTGGCCGCGCCCTTCTCATTTCTGCCATGATTGACCGGGATTTAGGCGACCGAGAACGTGGGGACGTTGTGTCGCCGAGCCGCCGGTGTATTTTACGGCGCTCTGGTGGCAGACTTTGCGGGACGAGAGGCGGCTTGACCAATTCAAAAAGACCATCTGGTGCGGGGGCGCATCGACACAGCAACGACAGCGCGCAAGCAGCATCGTTTCGTTCGTTGGGCGTAAGCCGCGTCGTGACCCTCTGCTTCCTCGGCCTTTCGACGGCGGCATGCACGACGACCGGCGACAGCACCGCCACTTCCGAGCCGATCGTTCAGCAGGCTAAAATCGATACGGCGCCGCCATTCACCGAAGCAGAATATGGCGTGCCAGCGAGCACACGCGTTACGACAGCGCTTTCGGTCCCTAAAGGCGGCGGACGCCAGATGGTGGGAAAACCCTATCAAATAGCTGGTAAATGGTACACGCCGGCCGAGGATCCCGACTACAATCGCTCCGGATTGGCGTCCTGGTACGGACCTAATTTCCACGGTCGACGCACGGCCAATGGTGAAGTCTACGATCAGCACCATCTTTCCGCGGCGCATCCCACCTTCCCATTGCCGAGCTATGCGCGCGTGACGAACGAAGAGAACGGCCATTCCGTGATGGTGAGAGTGAACGACCGCGGACCGTTTACCCGCGGACGGATCATCGACGTTTCGAGCAAGGCAGCCGATCTGCTTGATTTCAAGAATGACGGCGTCGCCAGCGTCAACGTCGAATATGTCGGTCCAGCCGAGTTGGACGGCCACGACATGCCGTTTCTGATGGCGTCCTATCGCCGTCCTGGCGAGAATGGCCCCACGGTCGCCCCCGAAGGCCAGATCGCATCCGGCGTGATGCTGGCGATGAACAGCGGCGCAGCAAGCGGCGTGCCGGGTGTCATGAGCGACGCCCAGATGGCGCAGCAGCAGTTGCTTCAGCCGGCAGCTGAACCAACAGCGTCTACGGAAGCGCCAGCAGCACCTGTCGCACAGCAGATCGAGTCGACCAACATCGCCGCGCAGACGCTCGACGCGACTGCAGCGCCTGCCGTAGCACCCGTCGGTGGCGAGGCTCTTGCCGTTGTTCTGACGTTGCCCGATATCGGTCCCGTTCTGCCCGAGCGGCCTTCGTTCGAGACTGCGAAGACGGAACGTGTTTCGGTGTCGGCCTATGCGGAAAATCGTCTGCAGGCGGCTTCCGGCGCCTTCGATACGGTTCTGGTCGACGATGATGCCGTCTTGTCGGTGGAAACGATCATCGGCGCCTGGAAAAACCGGACGGCTGCCAGCCGTTAAGGCTTGCTGACCTACCCGTTACCCATAAATCGGAAACGTGCCCCGAGGATTTATTGATCGGGGTCGTTCCGCTTGCTACGCTCAGTCTCGGTAGGGATGCCTTTGGACTGGGGTGGCGGCATGGCTCGTTCGACCAATGATTTCGCACGTGTGATCGGTTTCAGCGTCATCCTCTGGGTGGCATGCATGGGTTTAGCGCATGCTCAGCTGTTCGAGACACGCGCCAAGCAGGCCTATCTGGTCGAGGCTGAAACAGGCACGGTCCTCTACGCCAAGAACGAAAACGAAGCCGTTCCTCCGGCATCTCTCGCCAAGCTGATGACGATGGAACTCGTTTTCAGCGCCATCAAGTCGGGCCGCCTTTCGATGAACGACGAGTTCGTCGTTTCTGAAAACGCCTGGCGGACGGGCGGCGCTATTTCCGGCACATCGACTATGTTTGCGGAACTCGGGTCCTCCATTCGTCTGGAAGACCTTATCCAGGGCGTCATCGTCCAGTCCGGCAACGATGCATGCATCGTGATTGCCGAAGGCATGGCAGGTTCGGAGCCGAACTTCGCGGGCCTGATGACCGAGCGCGCCCGACAATTGGGCATGGAAACGTCCGTCTTCGGCAATGCGACGGGTCTGCCGCATCCGGATGCCCGCGTAACCATGCGCGAGCTCGTCGTGCTGGCACGGCATATCCAAGCGGCTTATCCTGAATATTATCGCTTCTATTCGCAGCCCGATTTCACCTGGAACGATATCCGTCAGTCCAACCGCAACCCGCTGCTGAACGCAAATATCGGCGTCGACGGCCTGAAGACCGGCTACACGGAAGAATCTGGCTACGCCATCGTCTCCTCGATCGACCGGGATGGTCGACGGCTTTTTCTCGCCATGAGCGGAATGGCGACCGAGCGGGAGCGCGCCGAGGAAGCGCGCAAGATCCTGGAATGGGGCATGCGCGCCTTCGAGCGTCGTCCGGTTTTTGCAGCCGACGAAGTCGTCGGCTGGGCGAGCGTCTATGGTGGGGAAGGCGGCTCCGTGCCGCTGAAGGCCAAGGGCCCGATCGACATCTTCGTGCCGGCAGCCAATGCCGACCGGCTGTCGGCGCGGATCGTCTATGACTGGCCGCTAGAAGCGCCGCTCGAAGAGGGCGCACAGGTCGGACATCTTCGCGTCTGGATCGGCGAGACGCTCAGCCAGGAAACCCCGCTCTATGCGGCGGCTGCGGTCGGCGAGGGGCCCATCCACCGGCAGGCTCTCGACGCGCTGCAGGAATTGCTGCTCGGCTGGATGTAGCCGCATCAACGCACAGGGCCGTTCTAAAGGCGGTTCACCGCCGGGTGGAATTCCGTTAAGACACCCGGGATCGGCCCGAGCTTCCGGGCTTGCCACATGAACTTCTTCAGGTAACGCCCATCTTGTCCGAACGCCGCGGCATATTCATCACGTTCGAAGGCGGCGAGGGCACCGGCAAGTCCACACAGGTTCGAGCTTTGAGGGAAACGTTGACGCTACGCGGATACGACGTTCTCGCAACGCGCGAACCGGGCGGTTCACCCGGCGCCGAAGCCGTGCGGCACGTGCTCCTGTCGGGCGCCGCCGAGGAATTCGGCATTCGCATGGAAGCGACGCTCTTTGCGGCGGCGCGTAGCGACCACGTCGAAGAGGTCATCCGGCCGGCCGTCGCGCGGGGGACGATCGTGCTTTGCGATCGGTTCATGGATTCGACGCGTGTTTACCAGGGCGTGACGGGCAATCTCGAGCCGCAATTCGTCAAGGCACTCGAACGGATCGCCGTCAACGGATTGATCCCGGATCTCACCATCGTCATAGACGTTCCCGCCGCGACAGGCCTGCAGCGTGCGGCGCAAAGAGCCGGCGACCAGGTGGCGCCCGACCGGTTCGAGAAGGAGGCTGTGGCAACGCATGAGATGCGGCGCCAGGCGTTTCTCGATATCGCGCTGGCCGAACCGGACCGCTGCAAGATCGTCGACGGAACGCAGCCGCTTTCCGACGTGACGGCAGACATTCTTGCCCTGGTCGATCTTCAACTGCATCGCATGGATCGCCGCCAAGGGAGTGCCAGATCTTGACCTCTGACGCTGACGGCCTTGATGGCGGGATCAGCCCTCGTGAGAATCCCGGTCTTGTCGGGCATCACGACGCGGCCGCGTTCCTTGCGCAGGCCTATCGCAGCGGACGCATTCACCACGCGGTGCTGATCGAGGGCCCGGAAGGCATCGGCAAGGCAACGCTCGCGTTCCATTTCGCGCAGCACGTCCTGACTTATCCCGATCCGGCGAAGGCCCCCGAGACGCTTGCCGTTCCCGACCCCGCATCTTCAGTCTTTCGCCAGGTCGCTTCCGGCGCTTCCCACGACCTTTTGCATCTTACGCGTCCGGTCGACGAGAAGACCGGCCGCGTGAAGAGCGCAATCACCGTGGACGAAGTTCGGCGGGCAGGGCGCTTCCTGCAGCAGACATCCGGAACCGGCGGATGGCGCATCGTCATTGTCGATCCGGCCGACGATCTGCATCGGTCCGCCGCGAACGCGATCCTCAAGATGCTCGAGGAGCCGCCGGCGCGGGCGATGTTCCTCGTGGTTTCCCATGCGCCCGGCAGGCTCCTGCCCACCATCCGGTCTCGATGCCTGACGCTTCGCCTCACACAGCTCTTTCCCGAAGAGGTGGCTGCGGGACTGCGTCGGCTGCCGGTCGGTGCCAGTCTCGACGCTGCGGTGATCGAGAAAGTTGCTCTGCGCTCGGAAGGCAGCCTGCGCCGTGCGATCATGATGCTGAACTATGGAGGGCTGGATCTCATCGACGCCCTCGAAAAGCTCCTCCAGGCCGGCAAGGACGCCTCGCGCCGCGACATGCACGCGCTGGCCGATACGCTGGCCGCGCGAGAGCGTGAGGAGGCCTACGGTTTCTTCAGCGACTATGCGCTGGCACGCCTTGGCGACATGGCGCACGACTCCGGCGTTCAGGGCATGACTGCCCGTGCCGCGCGGCAGGCAGAGGCCGCCGAGCGGGCCTCCCGTGACCTGCAGACGGCTCAGGCCTACAATCTCGACCGGAAGCAAACGATGCTTTCACTGCTGGGCGTGCTGATCGAGGCCGCTCAGCCATGGCCATGACCGGGCTTTTGTCCTAAGACGCCACAAACGCAATGGAACCGCTCGATCCCGACGCCATGAACAAGAACAATCGCTTCTACATCACGACCGCCATTTCCTATCCGAATGCGAAGCCGCATATCGGCCATGCCTACGAGTTGATCGCGACCGATGCCTTGGCGCGCTTCCAGCGCCATGACGGCAAGGACGTCCTGTTCCTCACCGGGACGGACGAGCACGGCCAGAAGATGCTGCAGACTGCGCGCAAGCTCGAGATGGACGTGCAAGAGCTTGCAGACCGGAATTCGTCCGAATTCAAGAAGATGGGCGAACTTCTCAACGCGTCGAATGATGATTTCATCCGCACGAGCGAAGAGCGTCACCATGCCGCCTGCCGGGACATCTGGCAGCGGATGGAGGCCGCCGGTCACCTCTACAAGGATGTCTACTCCGGCTGGTACTCGGTCCGTGACGAGGCCTATTACCAGGAAGGCGAGACCGAACTGCGCGCCGATGGCCAGCGCTACGGGCCGCAGGGGACGATCGTCGAATGGGTCGAAGAGGAGAGCTATTTCTTCAAGCTCTCGGCCTTCGCCGAACCATTGCTGAAGCACTACGAGGAGAACCCCGACTTCATCGGCCCGGCCGAACGACGCAACGAGGTCATCTCCTTCGTGAAGGGCGGGCTCAAGGACCTGTCCATGTCGCGCACGACGTTCGATTGGGGCATCAAGGTTCCCGGCGACGAGCGGCACGTGATGTATGTGTGGGTCGACGCCCTCACAAACTACATCACCGCAACGGGCTATCCCGATGAAAACAGTGAGAGAGCGGCTTTCTGGCCTGCGGACATCCACATCATCGGCAAGGACATCATCCGCTTCCATGCGGTCTATTGGCCGGCATTTTTGATGTCGGCTGGCCTGCCTCTACCGAAGCGCGTCTATGCCCATGGCTTCGTCTTCAATCGCGGGGAGAAGATGTCCAAATCGGTCGGCAACGTCGTCGATCCGTTCGATCTCGTCACGCATTTCGGGCTGGACCAGGTACGCTACTTCCTGCTGCGAGAGGTGCCGTTCGGGCAGGACGGCAACTACAGCGAGGACGCGATCGCGACGCGCACCAATGCCGATCTTGCCAACGATCTCGGCAATCTGGCCCAGCGGTCGCTGTCGATGATCGCTAAGAACTGCGAGGGCAGGGTGCCGGCTTGTGGCGAGCTGTCGGCCAACGACCGTGAGATTCTGTCTGCCGCCGATGCGCTTCTGGAGCCGGTCCGCGACGACATGAATGCGCAGGCGATCCACAAGGCATTGGCCCGCGTGTTCACAGTCGTTTCCGATGCCAACCGCTATTTCGCCGGTGAAGAACCATGGGCGCTGCGCAAGACCGATCCGGCGCGCATGGAAACCGTGCTCTATGTCACGATCGAGGTCATCCGGCAGGTGGCCATTCTCTGCCAGCCCTTCATGCCGCAATCAGCCGCAAAGCTGCTGGATCTCCTGGCGGTCGGCGAAGACGCGCGCGACTTCGCGCAGTTGGGCGATGCCGGACGGTTGGTGAGCGGCACTGCGTTGCCGACACCATCGGGTGTCTTTCCGCGCTACGTGGCGCCCGAAAGCGTCTGAGCGCCGGATCGTCAAAAACAAGCATGAGGCGTGGGAATGCTTATCGATAGCCATTGCCATCTCGACTTTCCCGATTTTGCCGAGGAGCGCGACGCCATAGTGGAGCGCGCACGGGTGGCCGGCGTCGGTCGGCTCGTCACGATCTCGACGCGCGTGCGCCGCTTCGACGGCATCCGTGCGCTGGCGGAGGCCTACGAAAACGTGTTCTGTTCTGTCGGCACCCACCCGCACAACGCGGCCGAAGAACAGGATGTCACGACCGAAGAACTGATCGAACTCTCGCGGCATCCCAAAGTCGTTGCGATGGGCGAAGCCGGCCTTGACTATTTCTACGACAAGGCACCACGCGACCTTCAGGCTCGGGGCTTTCGCCGACACATCGCTGCGTCGCGCCAAACTGGGCTGCCGCTCGTGATCCATGCACGCAACGCAGACGACGATATGATCGCGATCCTTGAAGAGGAAAGCGGGAAGGGCGCCTTCCCGTTCATCCTGCATTGCTTCTCTTCCGGCGCGCGCCTCGCAGAAGTCGGCGTGGCGCTTGGCGGCTACGTGTCGTTTTCGGGCATTCTCACCTTCAAGAAATCCGAAGCGCTGCGTGCAATCGCCAAAACGGTGCCGATCGACCGGTTGCTCGTCGAAACGGACGCACCTTATCTGGCGCCTCAGCCTTATCGTGGAAAACGCAACGAGCCAGCTTATGTCGTCGAGACGGCGCGCGTGCTCGCGGAGGTCAAAGGTATCAGCGTCGATGTCCTGGCCAAACAGACGACGGAAAACGTGTTGAGAGTGTTTTCGCGCATGCCCGCCATTGCTGCCAACAGCGAATGACCGACCGCATGGTGCGCAGGCGGTTCACCATTCTTGGATGCGGCTCTTCGCCCGGGACGCCGCGCATCGACGGCGACTGGGGCGCTTGCGATCCCAGCGAGCCGAAAAACCGGCGTACCCGCGCTTCGTTCCTGATCGAACAGATTGCAGAGGATGGTGGCCGCACGACCGTGGTCATCGATACCGGACCGGATTTCCGCGCTCAGATGATTGCGGCCGAGGTTCGCGCACTCGATGCCGTGATCTACACCCATCCGCATGCGGACCACATCCACGGCATCGATGATCTGCGGATATTCGCGCTGTCTGCACGGCGGCGCATGCCGATCCATGCCGACGCGTTCACGCTGAGACGGATCCACGAAGGTTTTGCCTATTGCATCGAGACGCCGGAAGGCAGCGATTATCCGCCGATCGTCATGCCTGTTCTGATCGAGGATGACGATCGGCCGATCGTGATCTCAGGTGCCGGTGGGGATATCGAATTCAGGCCGCTCCGACAAATCCACGGGTCTATCCAATCGTTGGGTTTCCGGATCGGTGACGTAGCTTATTGCTGCGATATCAGCGACTTCCCGGACGAAACCGTCTCGAAACTTCAGAATCTCGACGTTCTGATCATCGATGCGCTCCAGTATCGCGAGCATCCGAGCCATCTGTCGCTAACTCAGGCGATGTCCTGGATCGAGCGGCTCAAGCCGCGTCAGACCTATCTGACACATATGCATATCCCGATGGACTACGCGACCGTCGACAGAGAGACGCCGGACAACGTGACGCCAGCGTTCGATCTGCTGCGCTTTGAACGGGACTTCTCGCTGGAGGAATGGAACAGGTGACCAATAACGCTTCTCGAGCCAAGATGGCGAGCATCGACAGGGTTGCGGCAGACGCCGCCGAACTCGGACTGGCAATCGAAATCCGCACGCTCGACGCCTCGACACGCACGGCAGAAGAAGCTGCGGCGGCTTGCGGTTGTGACGTGGCTCAGATCGTCAAATCGCTCGTCTTCGAAGACAGTGGAGCTGGCGAGATCGTCCTGCTACTCGTGTCAGGTCGTCACAATGTGGATCTCGATTTCCTGCGCAGCCATCATGGCCTCGACCTTCGCCGGTGCGATCCGCGCCGGGTTCGCGACGAAACCGGATTCGCGATCGGTGGCGTTGCGCCGATCGGACATCTGACGAAGCCGAGCATCTGGATGGATCGCGTGCTTGATGGCTTTGGGATTGTTTATGCCGCGGCAGGCAGGCCGAACAGTGTCTTTGCTGTCGACCCCCGGCAACTGCGGCAGGCTATCGGTGCGACAGCTCTGAATGTGAATCAGAAAAGCGCCGCATCACATTGATCGGTTGATTTAAATCGCCCACCCAGTCACAAGTCGCATAAACCTTCTAGTTCCATAATATATCTTATGCGATTTTGATGTGTCCGTTATTGGCGCGGCTGGCCTGTGGAAATTTGCGGCTGGCAAAGATCATGCTGTGCCCGGACAGAGATGCTGCGCTACACATCTCTCATGCAGCCCTCACGCGACATCGCCGCCCTTCTCGACATCATGGCTCGGCTTCGGGATCCACAGACCGGCTGCCCGTGGGACATCAAGCAGTCCTTCGAGACGATCAAGCCCTATACGATCGAAGAAGCTTACGAGGTGGCCGACGCCATCGAGCGCGGTGATCGCGACGATCTCTGCGACGAGCTGGGCGATCTTCTTCTGCAAGTCGTCTTTCACGCGCGCATGGCCGAGGAAGAACAGTCGTTCGATTTTGGCGAAGTCGTGCGTGCCATCACGGCCAAGATGATCCGACGCCATCCGCATATCTTTGCGGATCGTGAGGCGTCCGACGCTGCGGCCGTCAAGGCGACTTGGGATGAGATCAAGGCTGCCGAACAGGCCGCGAAAGCGGAAAATCGGGCAGCCCGTGGACTGCCAGCGACGGACCGGGAAGGGCTGCTGGATGGTGTTCCCCGCGCCCTACCCGCATTGACCGAAGGCCTGAAGCTTCAGCAGAAGGCTTCGAAAGTAGGCTTCGACTGGGCTGATCCTGAACCTGTGCTCGACAAGATCGAGGAAGAAATCGCCGAGCTGCGCGAAGCCCTGGCCGGCGGTCGCCCCGAAGCGGTGAAGGACGAGATCGGCGACCTGATTTTCGCGATGGCCAATCTCGCCCGACAGCTCGACGTGGATCCCGAGCAGGCACTGCGTGACACCAATACAAAGTTTCGGCGCCGTTTCGGTCATATCGAACGGACATTGGATGCCGATGGCGTCGCGCTTGCCGACGCCGGGCTGGAGCGCATGGAAGCGCTGTGGCAGCAGGCAAAACAGATCGAGCGCGGCTGACGACGAACGATCTCGCCTTTCAGCCGGAGACCATCAGAGCTTCATTCTTCCGAATGACTGCTCAGGCGAATCTCAAGATCCCGGAAATCGTGCTCCGTAACCTCGACGTCGAGTGAGACCGTGCCATCGTCGTTGTCGACACGATTGCGGATGTTTGCGTGCTCATAAAGCCACGACAGCGTCGCCTGGTCCTCGGTTCCGATAACAACCTGACGTTCGATCGTCTGGCCGGAAAGGGCCTCTTCGACTTTCGACAGGAGACGATCAACGCCCTCGCCCGTGATGGCGGACACGACGACCGTATCGGCCATAGTGGCAGCCTTCTCGCTGACGGCGGTTGCAGCTTCCGGCGCAAGCCGGTCGATCTTGTTCCAGACCTCGATGATCGGCGCACGGGAGATAGCGTCTTCGCCACCAAGACCGAGCTGTTCGAGGATCGCACGTACATCCTCAGCCTGGGCGCCCGTATCCGGGTCGGCGATGTCGCGCACATGGAGCACGAGATCGGCTTCCAGCACTTCTTCGAGCGTCGCGCGGAAGGCGGCCACCAGATGGGTCGGCAGGTTCGAGATGAAACCCACCGTGTCGGACAGGATCACCGCCCTGCCCTTGGGCAGTTTCATGCGCCGAAGCGTCGGGTCCAGCGTCGCAAACAGCATGTCCTGCGCCATTACCGATGCGCCGGTGATGCTGTTGAAGAGCGTGGACTTGCCGGCATTCGTATAGCCGACGAGCGCAACGATCGGATGCGGCACCTTCTTGCGCTTGGCACGGTGAAGCTGGCGGGTGCGGCGCACCTGCTCCAACTCCCGCTCCAGCTTGATGATCTTGTCCTGAAGGATGCGGCGGTCGGCTTCGATCTGCGTTTCGCCAGGACCGCCGATGAAGCTCGTCGATCCACGCTGGCGCTCAAGGTGGGTCCAGCTGCGAACCAAACGGCCCTTCTGATAGTTCAGATGTGCGAGTTCGACCTGCAGCACGCCTTCCCGCGTCGATGCGCGGCTGCCGAAGATTTCGAGAATGAGGCCCGTGCGGTCGATGACCTTCGCATGCCATTCCCGCTCGAGATTGCGCTGCTGGACGGGTGTCAGCGGGTGATCGACGATGACGAGGCCAGCATCGAGGCTGTCGAGCATGCCGCCGATCTCTTCGACCTTGCCGCTGCCGAGCAGCGTCGCCGGCTGCGGCTTGGCGACCGACACCACGGCCGCATGCACGATCTCGAGATTGATCGCGCGGGCAAGCCCCACGGCTTCTTCGAGACGCGCCTCGTCGGAGCGTTCGACCGAGCCGGACTTATCGCCCCGCGTGTCACGTTTCAGGATTGGTACGAGCACGAAGGCGCGCTTATCGTCACGAAGCTTCCGCTTCGGCGTATCGTCGGCCTTCTCGTCTTTATCACGCTGTCTGATGATCAATCAGCCTTGGTCACGATCCACTGCCGGCACTGTCGTCGCTCTCGAACATCTGAAGCGGCTGGCCCGGCATGATCGTTGAAATCGCATGTTTGTAAACGAGCTGCGAATGCCCGTCTCGGCGCAGGAGTACGCAGAAATTATCGAAGGACGTCACGACACCGGTCAGCTTGACCCCATTGATCAAAAAGATCGTCAGGGAAATCTTCTGCTTGCGAACGGTGTTGAGAAACAGGTCCTGCAAATTTTGAGAACGTTCCGCCATGGCGCCGCATCTTTCTTTTTTGCCGACCTCGACCGGGCCGGATAATCGTCACACTGTAACCCTTTGAAAATATGCTAAAAAAGAGAAGTGTGAAGGTCCCCTATTCCCTTGGTGGTATCAGGTTGGTGTCTTTTCTGCAACGTCAAAAAAGGCATCCCGCATTTCCGCTGACATGGTGCCGGGGTGTCCGTTGGCAATGGTGGTTCCGTCCAGCGTCACGATCGGTATGACGACGGAGGTTGCAGCCGTCAGGAACATTTCCCGCGCGCGCTTGGCTTCCTCGACTGTGAACGCGCGCTCCTCCACCTTGAGATCGAGCTTGGCCGCGACATCCATGACCGTGGCCCGGGTGATGCCGCGCAGGATGCCGTGGTCTGCCGGTCGGGTCATCAAGATCCCGTCTTCGCTGACGATCCAGACATTGGTGGCGGCACCTTCCTTGATGGTCCCGTCCGCATCCACGAAAATCGCCTCCTGCGCCCCTTGGGTCTTGGCCTTTTGCCGGGCCAGCACGTTGGGCAGGAGGCCGACAGTCTTGATGTCGACGCGATCCCAGCGGTTTTCGGGCACGGTGATGACGCTGATCCCCTTCTCGACCTTTGCCCGCACGACGCGGGGGTCGGTCTTCTTTGCCGTCACGACGAGCGACGGCATGGTGGTCGCGTTGGGAAACACATGATCACGGCGCGCGACGCCGCGGGTGACCTGCAGGTAGACGAGCCCGTTGCGCACGCGGTTGCGGCGCACGACTTCGCGCAGCACCAGCTTGAACGCGTCCCGGCCAAGCGGCCAGTCCATCTGCAGTTCGCTGAGCGACCGCGCTAGCCGATCGAGATGGCGGGTCATGTCGACAATGAAGCCCTGACGGACCTCACAGACCTCATAGACGCCATCGGCAAACTGATAGCCGCGGTCTTCCACGTGCACAGCAGCCGCGCCATGGGGCAGATAGCGTCCGTTCACATAGGCGATGCGCGACATGATCGAATTCCCTTTCAGGTTGCTGCGGATGATTCAGCGCTGCAGCCAATATTTGATGTTGATTACGGCGAAGACGATGAGCACTTCAAGCCTGCCGATCGTCATGAGCACGATGGCCGGAAGAAGCGCCGTCGCCGGCAGCGCCTCGAAGGCGGGCCATGAGTCAGCCATGGCCTGAGAGCTCTCCGCCTCGATCGGGATCAGCGCTTCGTAGGCAGGGCTTGCTCCTGCAAAAAATGTTACCGCCATCGCCAGCCCGCCTTCGAAATTGGCTGCGGTTGCGGTGATCAGAACCGTTCCAGTGGCGATGCAAAGCAGCGCCAGGACAAAATAAGACCAAACGGCGCGGATGGAATCATCGCCGATGTGGTCGCGCCCGAATTTCGATGGGGCGACTGCGCTTGGATAGATCAGACGGTTCAGCTCGGCCTTGGCAAAGATCCACATGGTGGCAAGGCGATAGACCTTGATGCCGCCCGAGGTCGAATAGACGCTTGCCCCTACGAACACGACGCATAGGACAAGAAAGGATGGCAGGAGCCCGAATATGCCAGGACGCGTCTCCGTTCCACTTGTCGCTATAAGTGATGCCGCGGTGAAAAATCCTTCCACGAGCGACGCGAGAAGGCCGGATACCGAAAACGAGCCCGATGCCTCTGATATGCGCGCGGCATAGACGACGCCCAATCCCACGATCGCGACGATCACGATCTTTGCTTCGCGGTTGTCGGCCAGCACACGCCTTGGATTGCGCAGGATATTTCGGCGCCAGAACACGCTGAGCGTCCCGAAGCACAAGCCGACCGCCAGAACGAAGATGGCTCCCATGCCGATATGCTCGTCGAGTGTACCTTCGAAGGGCAGAAATCCGCCTGTCGAGATGCTCATCATGGCGAGCATGAACGCGTTGGCCGGCTCAACGCGGGCGATGACAAGCATCAGCGCGATGGCGATCGTCAGCGCTCCGTACTGCCAGAAGATGGAAGAATAAGCGGCGATCGCACCCCAGTGGCCGTCGGCCCTACCGCCTGATCCACGGCGTCTGGCACTTGCCTTGAGCCCACCGAAGCCCGCCGGGGCCAGAACGTGGATGATCGAGACCAGAATCAGAAAACCGCCATACCATTCGAGCGATGAGCGCCAAAACAGAAGCGCCGTAGGCATACTCTGACGCTGCAGCACGGTCGCGCCAGCCGTCGTTAATGCCGACACGCCTTCGAACCAGGCCTGCATGAACCCGAGGCCGACCAGCGCCATCATACAGAGCGCGGCGGTGATGGGCGTGACGATCCAGACCAGGACGAGAGAGACGAAATTCAACTCTCGCTCCAGCGGCCCGATCCGCTGTGACAGCGAGGCCAGCACCATCGTGCAGATGCAGGCGCCGAATGCGGTGACGAGTGCCATATCCTCCGCCAACGCGAATTCGCCACCGGCAAGCGCGATCAGCAGCGCCGGAATGAGCAGAGCGAGAACGCCACCGGAGGCAAGGGTAAGGAGATAAATCGCGCCGAGCATCGGCGGTCAGAAGAATTCTAGGCTGACGCGGAACATCTGTTCGACATGGCGGACGTCGCGCGAGCGGGCAAACATGACGACCCGGTCCTTAGACTTGATTTTGGTCGATCCCGTCGGCTGCACCACCTGCTTGTCGCGGTAGATGGCACCAATGCGCACGCCATCCGGCAGATCGAGATCCCGCAACGGTTTGCCGACGAGGGGCGATGTATCCATTGCTTCGGCCTCAATCACCTCGGCCTGCCCCTTCTCCACGCTGTAAACTGCGCGGATCCGGCCTCGGCGCACATGCTGAAGTATGCGCGAAATGGTGACGGCCCGGGGATTGATATAGGCATCGATCCCCATCGGCTTGGTGAATTCCTGGAAAGACGGTTCGTTGATCAGCGCAAGGCTAGCCTTGCAGCCGAGGCGCTTTGCCATGACGCTGGTAAGGATGTTCACCTGGTCATCATTGGTCAGCGAGACGATGAGATCGGCGTCATGAATATCGGCTTCGGTGAGGATCGACTGGTCGAGAGACGAGCCGTTCAGCACCACCGCCCGGCGCAACTGATCCGCGATCGCGATGGCGCGGCTGCGATCATGCTCGATGATCTTGACCTTGATGCTCGGCTGCCTTTCCTCGATCGCCTTGGCGACGAAATAGCCGACATTGCCGCCGCCGGCGATGACGATTCGGATCGCTTCGGGCTCCTCGTGGCCGAACAGGCCGAGCGTGCGACGGACATGGTCCTTATCGCAGATGACATAGGCCAGGTCCCCGGTGCTAAGCTGGTCGGTGGAATGGGGCACCATCAACTCGCCATCGCGCACGACGCCGACGACCGTCGCGGTCAGGTCCGGAAAGAGTTCCGAAAGCTGCTCCAGCGGCGTGTTGACGACCGGGCAATCTTCAAGGCATTCGATTGCAACGAGAACGATCGCGTCGTTGGCGAAGCGTACGGCATCGGTTGCGCCCGGCAGTGCGATACGGCGCAGCACCATCTTGCCGACTTCCACCTCGGGCGAGATGATGACGTCGATCGGCATGTGCTCGCGGGAAAAAAGGTCGAGATAGTGCGGCGCCAGATAGTTCTGCGCGCGAATGCGGGCGATCTTCGTCGGGACGTTGAAAAGCGAGTGCGCCACTTGGCAGGCGACCATGTTCACTTCGTCCGACAGCGTGACGGCGATGATCATGTCCGCCTCCTCAGCGCCGGCTTGCGCCAGCACTTCCGGATGGGCTCCATGGCCGACATAGCCGCGCACATCGAGCGTGTCGCGGATGGCGTTGATCAGCGTGGCCGATGTGTCGATAACGGAGACGTCGTTCTGTTCCTGGGCCAGCTTCTCAGCAATGCCGAAGCCGACGCGCCCCGCCCCGCAAATAATGATTCGCATGCCCTGCCCGTTCGGTCGCGTGGATTCGCTCAGATACGCCGCACCTTAATGCGCCGCGTCGGGTAGAGCTATAGATGTGTTCGGCGAGATGGAAGGCGGTCAGAGTTCGACCGCCTTCCGGAGTGTCCTAGAAGCGGAATGAGACCTTCGCCTGGACGGTGTGGAAGTCGAACGAGCGATCCGTTCCAAAGCCCGTCGTGCCGGCGCCGAAAGGACCGCCTACGAGGTTGGCATTGAAATCGTTGTCGCCGAGATCGGTATAGAGGTACTCGAGACCGACCGAGATGTTCGATGTGACCATGGCTTCGACGCCGGCACCGACCGTGTAGCCGAAGTCATCGTCCTGACCGCCAGACGTCGTCGTCGTGGCGCCCGAGCCGGGCTGTTCGTAGGAGAAGTCGACCTCACCATAGGCGAGACCGGCCGTTCCGTAGACCAGGAAGCTGCTGCCGATCGCATAGCCGACGCGTCCGCGCAGCGTTGCGAGGTAGTCGAGTTCACGGGTGACCGTGTAACGAGCAGGCGTGACGGAGAAGCCGTTCTGCGTGTCCGAAACGTCCGTGGCCGAAATGTCGATGATACCGCCGAAGACGAAGTTACCGGACTGAATGTCGTAACCGGCATGCACGCCGCCGATCAGACCGGTATCAAAATCACCCGAAAAGCCGGGTGCGAAAGCGCCCTGCAGTGCCGGCGTAAAGGGTGACAGGCCGAATGTGCCCGTTTCGCCGAAAACGCCGCCGAGCTGGCCGCCGACGTAGAAGCCCGACCAATCGGCAGCAGCCATCATTGGGGCCGCCGCAGGCGTCGGCTCGTTGTACATTACCGCGTCGGCTGCCATAGCCGGTGCGGCCGCGGCCAAGATGGACGCGGTCAAGATCAGTCTCTTCATGTTCCGATTCTCCAGAAACGTATGAGGCTGTCCGGCCATGAACACTATTGGTCGCGTGCGATGCATCCGCAAGCTGAGATTGCGGCGCAATGTCGGTGGTGCGTGTAGTGATGCCAGAATGTCACTTTTTTGAGCTTGCAGCCGTAGATTACGGCGCTCGAAATGACAAAATGTCAGGAAAATTGGTGGCCAGGTCGATCTTTGCGCCGGAACTGGTGCCCCCGGAGAGACTCGAACTCCCGACCCTCTGATTACAAATCAGATGCTCTACCAACTGAGCTACAAGGGCACGGGCGGGTGATTAGCACAATTGCCGGCGCTGTAAAATGAGAAATGCACCGGCTCGCGACGCAGAAAAATTTGCGTCGGAAGCGACTGCTCGGCGCTTGCCCCATCCCTCATCCGTCTCCAATGTGCCGCATCAATTGGGAGATGAGACCGGATGGCGCGCCCTACGGATAAATTGAGTTTCATTTCGAGCAATGCTCCGGACGCGCAGGCGGCCCGCCTTGATCTGGAAGCGCTGTTTGGCACGTATGCCCCCGAGGATGCGGACGTTATCGTCGCACTGGGTGGCGACGGGTTCATGCTGCAGACGCTGCATCGCATGATGAATTCCGACAAAGTGCTTTACGGCATGAACCGGGGTTCGATCGGCTTTCTGATGAACGAGTATGCCAAGGACGGCCTGCGCGAACGCATCGAGCGCGCGGTCGAAAGCGAGATCAATCCACTCGAAATGGTGGCCACCGACGAGGATGGCACCGAGACGCACGCTTTTGCGATCAATGAAGTCTCGGTCCTGCGTCAGTCCTACCAGGCTGCAAAGCTGCGTGTCAGCGTCGATGGCAAGGTCAGGCTCGAAGAGCTCGTCTGTGATGGGCTGATGGTCGCGACGCCAGCTGGCTCGACCGCGTACAATCTGTCGGCACACGGCCCGATCCTGCCGCTCGTCTCGCCGCTTCTGGCGCTGACGCCGGTCAGCGCATTCCGTCCTCGGCGTTGGCGCGGTGCGCTTCTCTCGAACAAGGCAGAAGTTACGATCGAGGTGCTCGAGCGCGAAAAGCGGCCGGTCAACGCCGTTGCCGACAACACGGAAGTCAAGTCCGTGCGGCTTGTCCGCATCGTTCAGTCGAGGCAGACGACCGCCCGCCTTCTGTCGGATCCCGACCATTCCTGGGACGATCGGATCCTGGCCGAACAGTTTCTCTACTGAAGAAAGTTGCGCGATGCGGGGCCCTCCCCGCATCGCTCTTCAAATGTTCGAGACGACTTTTCGGTCAGAACGGAATTTCGTCGTCCATGTCGCGGGAGAAGTCGTCGTTGCGTGGCGCGGGTGACTGCCGGTTGTAGTCGTTGCCGCCACCACCGCCGCCCGAATAATCCGAGCCGCCGCGTCCGCCGCCGCCGCTGGGCGCCATGCCGCCACCTTCGCCGCGTCCGTCGAGCATCGTCAGGGTCGAGTTGAAGCCCTGCAGCACGATCTCGGTCGAGTACTTGTCCTGGCCGCTCTGGTCCTGCCATTTGCGGGTCTGAAGCTGGCCCTCGATATAGACCTTGGCGCCCTTCTTCAGGTAGCTTTCCGCGACCTTACAAAGGCCTTCATTGAAGATGACGACGCGGTGCCATTCGGTCTTCTCCTTGCGTTCGCCGGAGTTGCGATCGCGCCAGGTTTCCGATGTCGCGACGGACAGATTGGCAATCGGACGGCCGTCCTGTGTGCGGCGGATTTCCGGGTCGGCACCGAGATTTCCGACGAGAATGACCTTGTTGACGCTTCCTGCCATGGTGAATGCCTTTTAATAGTCGCCGGTCGAATGGTCTTCAGTTGAATAGCCTTGAGCCACTGCCGCGCGATCGTCATTTGAAAGGCGGCATCTTATCGGAACTCGGAGGAACCCGCGCCCCATCGGCCGCATTTCCACAGGGCAGTTGGGCGTTTGCAAGGCAGGCTATTTTTTGTTCTTTCTTTGTTCTATGAAGGCTCCACCCGCTTGTCAACCGAGTCGGTTCGCAGCGGGAATGTGCCTCTCGACATTGCTCTGTGAGAACCTACATGATTTGACGGATACTGCGCTGATCGACGAGGGTGGATGCGCAGCCTCGAACCTCCCCATCTTATCGACGTGTCATCTGGCGATCCCATGAGCGAACTCAAGACCATTTCCATTCGCGGTGCGCGCGAGCACAATCTCAAGGGGATTGATCTCGATCTACCGCGCAACAGTCTGATCGTCATGACCGGTCTTTCGGGATCGGGTAAGTCGTCGCTCGCCTTCGACACTATCTACGCCGAGGGCCAACGGCGATATGTCGAGAGCCTTTCGGCCTATGCGCGCCAGTTCCTGGAAATGATGCAGAAGCCGGACGTCGACCAGATCGACGGCTTGAGCCCGGCCATCTCGATCGAGCAGAAAACGACGTCGAAGAACCCGCGTTCGACAGTCGGAACCGTCACCGAAATCTACGACTACATGCGGCTTCTGTTTGCCCGCGTCGGCGTTCCCTATTCGCCCGCCACGGGCCTTCCGATCGAAAGCCAGACGGTCAGCCAGATGGTCGACCGCGTGATGGCACTCGAAGAAGGCACGCGGCTTTATATTCTCGCTCCGATCGTGCGCGGACGGAAGGGCGAATATCGCAAAGAACTCGCCGAGTTGCTGAAGAAGGGCTTCCAGCGCGTCAAGATCGACGGCGAATTCTACGAGATCGCCGAGGCGCCGACGCTCGACAAGAAATACAAGCACGACATCGATATCGTCGTCGATCGGATCGTCGTGCGCGACGATATCGGCGCACGGCTTGCCGACAGCATGGAGACCTGTCTGCGGCTGGCTGACGGTCTGGCGGTCGCGGAATTCGCGGACAAACCTCTGCCGGCGGAAGAGACGGCCGAGGGCGGCGGCGCGAACAAATCGAAGAACGAGACCCATGAACGTATCCTGTTCTCGGAAAAATTCGCCTGCCCGGTCTCCGGCTTCACCATTTCCGAGATCGAGCCTCGTCTCTTTTCCTTCAACAACCCATCGGGTGCCTGCCCAACCTGCGACGGCCTGGGCACCCAGCAGAAGATCGATCCGGCGCTGATCGTCCCGGAGACGGCGCGCACGCTGCGCGATGGTGCCATTGCACCGTGGGCGAAATCCTCGTCGCCCTACTACCGCCAGACGCTCGAAGCGCTCGGCAAGCATTTCAGCTTCAAGATTTCCGATAAATGGATCGATCTGTCGGCGGATGCGCAGAACGCAATTCTGAACGGCACGAACGACAAGGTCGTCTTCAATTATGACGATGGCCTACGGTCGTACAAGACGGCGAAGACGTTCGAGGGGATCGTGCCCAATCTGGAACGGCGCTGGAAGGAAACCGACAGCGCGTGGGCCCGCGAAGAGATCGAGCGCTACATGTCGGCCGCCCCCTGCCCGGCCTGCAATGGTTATCGCCTCAAGCCGGAAGCACTCGCGGTCAAAATCGACTCCCGCCATATCGGCGAAGTCTCGCAAATGTCGATCCGGCAGGCCGGCGCGTGGTTCCAGGATTTGCCGTCCGCGATGAACGACAAGCAGAACGAGATTGCCGTTCGCATCCTGAAGGAGATCCGCGACCGGTTGAACTTTCTCAACGACGTCGGGCTCGATTACCTGACGCTATCGCGTAACTCGGGCAGCCTGTCCGGCGGCGAAAGTCAGCGCATCCGGCTTGCCTCGCAGATCGGTTCGGGCCTGACGGGCGTGCTTTATGTGCTGGACGAGCCGTCGATCGGCCTTCACCAGCGCGACAATGCCCGGCTTCTGGATACGCTGAAACACCTGCGCGACATCGGCAACACGGTGATCGTCGTCGAGCACGACGAGGATGCGATCCTGAGTGCCGATCACGTGGTGGATATCGGCCCGGCTGCGGGCATACACGGCGGTGAGGTCATCGCCGAAGGCACGCCGGCCGAGGTCATGGCCAATCCCAAATCGCTGACCGGCAAGTACCTGTCCGGCGCCCTTTCCGTTGCGGTTCCGGCGCAGCGCCGTAAGCCGGTGAAACGAAAAGAGCTGAAGGTCGTCGGTGCACGCGGCAACAATCTGAAGAACGTAACGGCCGCCATTCCACTCGGCCTGTTCACGGCGGTCACCGGCGTCTCGGGCGGCGGCAAGTCGACCTTCCTGATCGAAACGCTCTACAAGGCCGCGTCACGCCGCATCATGGGCGCGCGCGAGAACCCGGCAGACCACGACCGCATCGATGGGCTCGAGTTCATCGACAAGGTCATCGATATCGACCAATCGCCGATCGGCCGCACGCCGCGTTCGAACCCCGCCACCTATACGGGCGCGTTCACGCCCATCCGGGACTGGTTCGCTGGACTTCCTGAGTCCAAGGCGCGCGGCTATCAGCCCGGCCGGTTCTCTTTCAACGTGAAGGGTGGCCGCTGCGAAGCCTGCCAGGGCGACGGCGTCATCAAGATCGAGATGCACTTCCTGCCGGATGTCTACGTCACCTGCGACGTTTGTCATGGCAAGCGTTACAATCGAGAAACGCTGGATGTCACCTTCAAGGGCAAGTCGATAGCGGACGTGCTCGACACGACCGTAGAGGAAGGCGTTGAATTCTTCGCAGCCGTGCCGGCCGTGCGCGACAAGCTGATCACCCTCAACCGCGTCGGTCTCGGCTACGTCAAGATCGGGCAGCAGGCGACGACGCTTTCGGGTGGCGAAGCGCAGCGCGTCAAGCTGGCCAAGGAACTGGCCAAGCGTTCGACCGGACGCACGCTCTACATTCTCGACGAGCCCACCACCGGCCTGCACTTCCACGACGTGGCGAAGTTGCTTGAGGTGCTGCACGAACTCGTGGACCAGGGCAACTCGGTCGTGGTGATCGAGCACAATCTCGAGGTCATCAAGACGGCAGACTGGCTGATCGACGTCGGACCGGAAGGCGGCGATGGCGGCGGCGAGATCGTCGCGATCGGAACGCCGGAAGATGTCGTCAAGGAGAAGCGCTCCCATACGGGCCGGTTCCTGAAGGAACTGCTGGAGCGACGCCCGCAGACGAAGTCGCAGGCGGCAGAATAGGCTTTTCCGCTACCACAGCGTCAACGGTATCATGGAGACGGATATGATCCTGATCGGTCAGTATGATTCTCCTTTCGTGCGCCGCGTCGGCATCGCGTTGACGCTCTACGATCTGCCTTTCGAGCACTGGCCGTGGTCGACCTTCGGCGATGCGGACCGGCTTCAGGCCTATAGCCCCCTGCTTCGCGTTCCGGTGCTCGTCGCCGACGATGGCGACATCCTGCTCGACAGTCACGGCATCATCGACCATGTGGATGGCCTCGTGACTTCCGGCTCAACAATGTTGCCGACGGATGAGCCAGCGCGCCGCCGCGCCATGAAGTCGGTATCGCTGGCTACCGGCATTTCGGACAAGGCCGTCAGCCTCTTTTACGAAAACGTCTTGCACGATCACCCATCCACCCAATGGATCGAGCGCTGCAAACGGCAGATCGGGGCTGCGCTTGCTACCCTCGAACTGGAAGGTTCCCGCCGGGCCACGGCGTTCTGGAGCGGCGAGCGCATCGGTCATGCGGATATCGCCATCGGTGCGATGCTCGACCACCTGATCGCCGCTCATCCGAAGCTTTTCGATCTGGAGCAATACCCCGCATTGCGCGAGCACGCCGATCTGCTGCGGGCCATGCCCGTGTTTCAGTCGATCTACCAACCCTTCATCCCACCGGCTTAGGAGCGCCCCATGGCAGACGCTGGAACCATTCGATGCGGCATCGGCGGATGGACCTTTGCGCCTTGGGAAGGCACTTTCTATCCGGACAAGTTGCCCAAGAAACAGCAGTTGCATTTCGCCTCACGGGAATTGCGGACTATCGAAATCAACGGCACCTACTATCGAGGGCAGACGCCCGAGACATTCGCCAAATGGGCAGCCGACACGCCGGAAGGTTTTGTTTTCTCGGTGAAGGGCAACCGCTTCGTCACCAACAAGAAGGTTCTCGCCGAGGCGGGCGACTCGATGCGGAAGTTCTTCGACACGGGCGTGGTCGAATTGGGTGACCGGCTGGGGCCAATCGTGTGGCAGTTCGCTCCCACCAAGAAGTTCGAGCCCGATGAATTCGAGGCCTTTCTTCAGTTGCTACCGAAAAAGGATGGCAGCGTGAAATTTCGGCATGTGCTGGAGGTGCGCCACGCGAGCTTCATCGATGCCGCCTTCGTCGCTCTGGCACGCAAGCACGCGGTCGCCATCTGCTACGCGCACCATCACGACTATCCCGAAATCGCCGATGTAACGGCGGACTTCGTTTATGCCCGACTGCAGCGCGGCAGCGACGATGTCGAGACCGCCTATCCTGCCGATGAGCTGGATGCATGGGCGAAGCGAGCCCGGCTCTGGACGCAGGGAAAGCGGCCTGACGACCTGCCACTGGCCGACCCGGATTTCGTGCCCGATCACCAGCCTCGCGACGTCTTTGTCTACATCATTCACGAAGGCAAGCTGCGCGCGCCTCAAGGTGCGATTGCACTGGCCGAGAGGACCAGCTGAATCCTATCCGGCGGCCGCCGAACGGCGGCGCGTATCGGGCAGGAACACGGTGAGCAATCCGAGCAACGGCAGGAACGAGCAGATCGTATAGACATAAGCGATGCCGCGCGCATCGGCGATCTGCCCTAGTACCGCCGCCGATATTCCGCTCATGCCGAAGGCAAAACCAAAGAAGAGCCCGGCCACCATGCCGACGCGCGTCGGGACGAGTTCCTGCGCGAACACCACGATCGCGGGGAACGCCGAGGCCAGCACAACTCCGATGATCACCGACAGTATCGCGGTCCAGTAAAGATCGGCATAGGGCAGCGCCAAGGTGAACGGCAGGACTCCAAGGATCGAGCACCAGATGACGGAGCGCCGGCCGATGCGATCGCCGATCGGACCTCCGATCAGCGTGCCGAATGCGACCGCGCCGAGAAACAGGAATAAGTAGATCTGCGCCTGCTGCACCGACATCGCGAAGCGATCGGTGAGGTAGAAGATGTAGTAGCTCGTGATGCTGGCCATATAGATGTACTTGCTGAAGACGAGCAGCGCGAGGAACGTCAAGGCAATGATGACCCGCCGCTTCGTGAGACAGTGGTCGACCGGCTCGCGAACCGCACGGCTGGCGGCGCGAGCTCGGTACCGACCGTACCAGCGGCTGACCCATGTGAGAGCTGTGATGCCGAGCAGCGCTGCAACAGAAAACCAGGCTACGCTCGTTTGGCCGGCCGGCAGGACGATGAAGGCGGCAAGCAGCGGACCTGCCGCCGAGCCAAGGTTGCCCCCGACCTGAAAGATCGATTGGGCCGTACCATGCCGCCCGCCCGAGGCCAGCCGGGCTACCCGCGAGGACTCTGGATGGAAGACGGCGGAGCCAAGGCCGATTGCGCCTGCCGCCAGGAGCAGGAGGCCGAAATGGCCGGCATAGGCGAGCATGATCAGGCCGATGAACGTAAAAGCCATTCCGACCGGTAGGGAATAAGTCAGCGGTCGCTTGTCGGCATAGGCGCCGATCAGCGGCTGCAGGAGCGACGCCGTGACCTGAAATGTCAGAGTCAACAGGCCGATCTGTCCGAAGGACAATCCGTAATTGTCTTTCAGCATCGGGTAGATTGCGGCCAGCATCGACTGCATCAGATCATTGAGGAAATGACAGGCGCTGAGCGCGAAGACGACAGCCATCGCCGCACTCTCGGCTGCCGGCCGTTCTGTCTGGGCTTCACTGATGGTCACGCAATTTCCTCTCCGGGATGGGCCATCAGCATTCCATAATCCCGTTGTGCACGTCCCGCTTACGTGGTCTGGTCGATTTCTTACGGGATCGGGCCAATCACATGGAAAACTCCAAGACGACATTGGTGGCCTATCTGGCTGATCGCGAGCGGCTGTTGGATGCAGCCGACGATCCGATCGTCGCCGTGGCGACGCGCTACCAGGATGGCGACCATATTCCCGACCACCACCATACGCGCTCGCAACTGCTGCACGCGTTGACCGGCGTCGTCACCGTGACCACACGCATGGGTCGCTGGCTCGTCCCTCCCGAGCATGCACTCTGGATCCCAGCGGAAACGACACATGCCGTCGATGCCATCGGCGACGTCCGGATGTATTCGGTGTATGTGCGCCCTGGCGTTCTGCCCGATCTGCCCCGCCACCTTCATGTCGCCGGATTGACGCCTTTGATGCGCAGCCTGATTGCCGAAGCGGAGGCGATTGGTTCTGTGGCACCGACGGACGAGCGTTCTCGGCTCATCATGCAATGCCTGCTGCATGAGATACCGCAGCTGGCGGAACGGCCGCTTGGCGTGCCCTTCCCTGCCCATCCCCGGCTGGCGGCGTTGTGTCAGGATTTTTGGCTCGCCCAACACCGCATGCAGACACCAATCGTTGGGCCGCTGACGCGGGCATGAGTCGGAGAACCTTCACACGCATTTTTCGGCGTGAAACAGGCTTGTCGCTTGCCGCCTGGCGACAGCAAGCGTGTATCGTCACCGCGCTGCCGCGCCTCAGCGAAGGCGAGACCGTTACAACGGTAGCGCTCGATCTCGGCTACGACAGCGTTCCGGCTTTCACTACGATGTTCAAGCGCATTTTAGGCGCAGCACCGAAGGCTTATCTTCGGTTGGCAGGTGATGCTTAGTTCAAATTCAGCGACAAGCCCCGCTGAGAATTCCGCCGTATATTTGTGCATACTGCTAAAAATGTGATCACAACAACACGGCGCAATGACCGCCTGAGTCTGGCGCCATCTGTGTCGATTTCGAGCAAGACGAACATTTTTTGCACGACGATAGGCTTTCTTGGGCGGATTTGCAGAAAAATTGCTGCCGCAACTTGCGCTTTTGTGACATTAGAGCTCGAATTCGTGCGATGTGGCACGGCCCGTGCATACGTCTGGGAGCGGGCGCGGCACCACGCGTAACCGGGAAAAGCGGAGAGCAGGTTTTCTCATGAAAAAGATCGAGGCGATCATCAAACCCTTCAAGCTCGACGAGGTGAAAGAAGCACTTCAGGAAGTCGGCTTGCAGGGCATCACGGTCACCGAGGCAAAGGGCTTCGGACGCCAGAAGGGTCACACCGAACTCTACCGCGGCGCCGAATATGTGGTCGACTTCCTGCCTAAGGTGAAGGTCGAGATCGTCTTGTCGGACGAGACGGCGGACGCCGCCATCGAGGCCATCCGCAACGCGGCCCAAACCGGCCGGATCGGAGACGGCAAGATCTTCGTGTCGAATGTGGAAGAGGTGATCCGCATCCGTACCGGTGAAACCGGTGTCGACGCCATCTAAGTTGCCCGGCGCGCCGACTTCTGCGTGCCATCGTTTTCTTAATATCTCAAACAGGGAAAATTGCTGATGAGTGCCAAGGACATCTTGAAACAGATCAAGGACAACGACGTCAAATTCGTCGACCTGCGCTTTACCGACCCCAAGGGTAAGCTGCAGCACGTCACGATGGATTCGTCGATGGTCGACGACGACATGTTCGCCGATGGCGTGATGTTCGACGGCTCTTCGATCGGTGGCTGGAAGGCCATCAACGAGTCCGACATGGTGCTGATGCCGGACACGGAAACGGCTCACGTCGATCCGTTCTTCGCCCAGTCCACGATGGTCATCATCTGCGACATTCTCGATCCGGTCACGGGCGAGTCCTATAACCGCGACCCGCGCAGCACCGCCAAGAAAGCCGAAGCCTACATGAAGGCATCCGGCATCGGCGACACCTGCTACGTCGGTCCGGAAGCCGAGTTCTTCGTCTTCGACGACGTCAAGTACAAGGCCGACCCGTACAACACGGGCTTCAAGCTCGACTCGACCGAACTGCCGTCGAACGACGATTCCGACTACGACACGGGCAACCTCGGCCACCGTCCGCGCGTCAAGGGCGGCTACTTCCCGGTTCCCCCGATCGACAGCTGCCAGGACATGCGTTCTGAAATGCTGACGGTCATGGCCGAGATGGGCGTGAAGGTCGAAAAGCACCACCACGAGGTGGCTGCTGCCCAGCACGAACTCGGCATCATGTTCGATACCCTGACCCGCAACGCCGACAAGATGCAGATCTACAAGTACGTGATCCATCAGGTCGCGAACGCCTACGGCAAGACGGCGACCTTCATGCCAAAGCCGATCTATGGCGACAACGGCTCGGGCATGCACGTTCACCAGTCGATCTGGAAAGACGGCAAGCCGACTTTCGCAGGCGATGAATATGCCGGCCTTTCGGAGAACTGCCTCTACTACATCGGCGGCATCATCAAGCACGCCAAGGCGCTGAACGCCTTCACCAACCCGTCGACCAACTCCTACAAGCGTCTGGTCCCGGGCTATGAAGCACCCGTTCTGCTCGCCTACTCGGCCCGCAACCGCTCGGCATCGTGCCGCATTCCCTTCGGCTCTTCGCCGAAGTCGAAGCGCGTCGAAGTCCGCTTCCCGGATCCGACGGCGAACCCCTACCTCGCCTTTGCTGCCATGCTGATGGCTGGCCTCGACGGCATCAAGAACAAGATCCATCCGGGCAAGGCCATGGACAAGGACCTTTACGACCTGCCGCCGAAGGAGCTGAAGAAGATTCCGACCGTCTGCGGTAGCTTGCGTGAAGCTCTTCAGAGCCTCGACCGCGACCGCAAGTTCCTGACGGCCGGTGGCGTGTTCGACGACGACCAGATCGATGCCTTCATCGACCTGAAGATGGCCGAAGTGATGCGTTTCGAAATGACGCCACACCCGGTCGAATTCGACATGTACTACTCGGTCTAAACCGACCTGCCCGGTCGATCCGGGCGACTGGTGACCTTCGACCCCCGCGGCGTGCCGCGGGGGTTTTCTTTCTGGAGTCAGCCTGCGCATATGGAAAAAAACGTTTGCACTCTAGCGTCTAGAATGCGGATGGATATGATGGCGCCGCACGGTCCGGAGGCTGATTCAAGCGCAACACTCAGAGTGCGAGCGTAGCGAAGACCTCCGATTGCCCAGAGCGATGTTCTGGTGAATTTAGCGTATTGGACGGAACGGACGAGCCGGATGGATCACTTCGAGCAGCTTGGCTTCGCCATCATGGTGATCTTCGGCGCGATCATCATCTGCGGATTGATGGCGTTTGGAGTCGCCACGGCGGACAAGCCCGCCTTCATGTACGCGCTAGGCGCAGCAGTTGTCGTCTGGGGATCGTCGTTTGCCGTGGTCTTCGACCGTCCCCGGATTTTCGGTTCGTTGCTCTTCTGCTCGATCGTGCTCATCGCCCTGTCGATCGTCGCCGTCGTCACCTGATCGGCTGGTCTGTCGCGGATAGGTTCATGCCTCGCGCATGACCTTCAGGAACGCTTCTCCGTAATCACCGAGTTTCTTCGGACCGACGCCATTGACCATGGCCAGTTCATCCATCGTGCGTGGACGAAGCTGCGCCATGTCGATCAACGTGGCATCCGGGAAGACGACATAGGCAGGCACGGCCCGCTCGCGGGCGAATTCCAGCCGGAGCGCCTTGAGGCGCGCGAACAGAGGCTCGGCGTCCGCATCGATCGTGACGGCCCTGCGGGGCGTGGGGCGGCTCGATTGAGCCTGCTCGACGATCTCGCGGAGCTCGAAGCGAGCCTTCCCCGCCAAGGTCTGATCGGCAAGGGCCGTGAGTTCCAGGGCGCCGTAGCGCTGGATGTTGATGGCGAGATAGCGGTTCGCTACCGCCTGACGGACGAATGCCTGCCAATAGGCCTTCGACTTTGCCGATCCGCTACCGAAAAGCGGCAGCTCCTGATGCTTGCGTTCCTCGATCTTGGCCGTTCGTCCGCCACGCAGCACGTCGATCAGATGGGACGCGCCAAAACTCTGGCCGGTGGCGGCGATCACACCGAAGAGCTTCAGTGCCTCGCCTGTACCGTCGATGACCTCCGGTGGATCGGTGCAATTGTCGCAGTTGCCGCAGGGCTTCGCTTCCTCGTCGAAATAGGCGAGCAGCGCGACGCGGCGGCATCCGGCGGTCTCCGCATAGGCGAGAAGCGCGTCCAGTCGCTTGTGTTCGCGCAGAATGTGGTCTCGGTCTTCGCCATCATTTTCGATGAACTGTCGCCGCATGCGGACGTCGTCGAGGCCGAAGAAGAGCTGGGTGTCGGCGGGCAGACCATCACGGCCGGCGCGGCCGATCTCCTGGTAATAGGCCTCCATGCTGCTCGGTAGGTTCATGTGGCAGACGAAGCGGATATCCGGCTTGTCGATGCCCATGCCGAAGGCGATGGTCGCCACCATGATGGCGGATTCGCGCATGAAACGCCCTTGCCGCTCGCGGCGCACTTCCGGCGGATGACCGGCGTGATAGGCGATGGCGTTGAAGCCTTTCTCGACAAGATAGGCAGCGACATCGTCGGTCGACTGCCGCGACAGGCAATACACGACGCCGGATTGATCGGCGCGCTCTTCCAGAAACGCAACGAGTTGGCGCTTCCAGTCGCGCTTCGGCTCGACCGCAAGGAAGAGGTTCGGACGATCGAACCCTTGAAGGGCGATCTCGCCCTTGCCGCCAAACAGCTTCTCGGCAATGTCGCCTTGCGTCGCGCTGTCGGCCGTCGCCGTAAAGGCAGCGATGCGCGCTTTCGGAAAGCGTGTCTTCAACTCCGACAGGCGTTCGTATTCCGGCCGGAAGTTCGCTCCCCACTTCGAAATGCAGTGCGCTTCATCAATGACAAACAGTCCCGGGTCGAGCCGCCCGATCGCGTCCAGCATCCGGTCGGTCATCAATCGTTCCGGCGACAGATAGAGAAGCTTGGCGCGGCCGGAGGAAACATCGCGCCATGCGTCGACATTCACCTGGCGGTCATGGCCGGAGTGGATCGCTGCAACGGCGACGCCGTTCGCACGCAGAGCCGCGGTCTGGTCGTCCATCAAGGCGACCAGCGGCGAGATCACGATCGTGAGACGTGGGCTCATAAGAGCCGGTACCTGGAAGCAGATCGACTTGCCGGCACCCGTCGGCATGACAGCGAGAACGTTGCGCCCGGCTATGATCCGGTCGATGACGTCGCGCTGGCCGGGCCTGAAGTCTCGATAGCCGAAGACTTCACGCAGCACGGAATTCGGGCTGTCGTACACTCTGGAACCTCTGGATCAATCCGGCGGGCAAATCACGCGTGCGGAGACAAACCCGGCAGCCCGGTCAAGTCAACGCAGAGGTCGACCATCCACAGGCTTCTACCAGCCCCCACCGCCGCCGCCGCCGCCGCCACCACCGGAGAAGCCGCCGCCACCGGAAAATCCTGACGACGACGATTTGGCAGGCGGTATTGCCGCCGAGAGACTGCGCGAGATGTCATGGCCGACATCGCCGATGCTGTCAGCGAAAGAACCGGGCGAGAAATCCCTTCCGGAGAACCAGTAAGGCACCGCTTGGCTCGCCATCGCAGCTCCGGCAGCCGTGGCCAGCCAGCGCTCGAAGGCCTGGCTCCAGGGCTTTTCCACACCGAGCGCGACAGCATAAGGCAAGAGCGTTTCGAAATGGCGCGGCGACATGGTGGGCGCGCCCTGCATGTTCATGCGATCCGCTTCGGCAACCGTCAGATATTGTTTCAGACCGGCGATGCCATCTTGCATGCGCGCTCCGATGGCTGTCGGGGCGCCCATCAGAAAAAAGAACACACCGTTCAAGAGGAAGATCGCGACCATCGCGCCGACGAGAAAGCCGTTGAATTCCGTGAAGAAGAGCGCCCCGATCAGACCACTTCCGATCGTCAGCGCCGTCGATGCGATGAAGCCGAGGACGATGATGGACAGGATGCGTTGCGCGAGACTGCGGGCCGAACGGAACGTCTTGCCCATGCGCACCATCACGCCGGCAAGGATGATGCCAGGTATCGCCGCCATCACCAGAGCGATGACGGCCGCCTGATCCATGCCGCCGAACAGGATGATCATAAAAAGACCGAGCACAGTCAGCGCAATGCCGCCGGCCACATAAGCCCAATTATGGCGGTAGAACTTGCCGCGGTGTTCGCTTTCGATTGCGCTCACGAATTTGCGAGACAGGCTTTGCACGGCTGGGCCATTGGCGCGGTTCATGGCCAGGAAGCTCCCAGGTTCGCCCAGGCCGACAAGCACGGCCCTCTCGCCCACGGGCAGCTTGCCATCATCGCGCTGTTCCGTGCGGGTGACGATCATGTCGCCGTCGAGATCGCGCAGTGTAACGAAGCCTTTGACCGCGAGGTTCAGCAAGGCCGCGGCAATGGCAGTGAATCCGCCGCCGGAGAGCCCACGGTTGGCAATGTAATTCACCATGGCCGGAGAGGCATTCTCCGGCGGATCCCATCGCGGCACGACGACGCCGTCCGGCGGATCGCGACCGACGCGGTTCCACGCCCACATATAATAAAGGCCGATCAGAACGAGAAAGACGACGGCCAGAATGCTGCCCGCGTTGTCACGCCAGAACCAGGCGCGTTCCTGAGCGCTGCTCGGCGCAGCGATCTCACCCTTGGAAATCTTAACCGCGATTGTCAGGCCTTCTTGCGGCTGAAGAACCTCCGTCGTGGCGAAGACCGCCCGGTTATCGGCGAGCTGTTCTGACGTCGCGGCACCTCCCGTCTCACCGTAGAGACCGGTGAAGACTGCGAGATCCTCAATGGTAGCGCCGCTTGGCAAATTAACCTCAGCCGATGCGGACAGGATCGGAAAGAGCCAGCCATTGCCGGTGACGTTCCAATAGACCTCGTCGTGCGCGTCGAAATAGCGGATCTGGCGGTCGGTCTCGTAGCGAATCTCATAGGTGTGGAGGCCTGGGGACACGATGGTGTCCGCATCCCCGATGTACAACCGTGCGATGCCGCTGCTTTCTTCCACTCGATAGGGCTCGTTGGCGCCGTCGCGCGAGACGCTCAGGACATCGAAGCCGACGTCACGAAGCCTGCCGGAGGCGTCCTCCATGCGCAGAGGAAAATCCCGGTAGATGCCCCGCCGAATCCGGTCGCCTTCAGCGCGCACCCGGATCGTCTCGACAACGGACAAAACACCATCCGCTGACACGTCGATCTGAGAGTCGAATGCGAGGATTTCCTCGCGAGCGCTCGCGGCGATCGGCATCATCGCCAATGTGAGAGCCGCACAAAATACGGCAACCAGCCGATACAGATGGCAGGGCTTGGCAGTCATGCTTTCGACGGCTCGCTGGCTAATTCAGGAAAAGGCGACCTTGGGAACGATCCGGTCGGCTGGATCGTCGATTTCGAAATACTCTGCTTTCTGGAAGCCGAACATGTTCGCCACGATGTTTGACGGCACGCTCTCGACCTTGATGTTCAGGTCGCGCGCGGCACCGTTATAATAACGACGGGACATTTGGATTTCGCCTTCAAGCGTTTCGAGCGAGGTCTGCAACTGGCTGAAATTCGCGCTCGCCTTGAGGTCGGGATAGGATTCGGCAACGGCAATCAGGCGGCCAAGCGCCTGGCTCAGCAATCCTTCGGCAGCCGCCCTGCCCTTGACGTCATCGGCCGGGACCGCTTGCGCGCGCGCCCTCATTTCTGTGACTTCGCGCAACGTGTTGGCTTCGTGATCGGTGTAACCACGTACCGTTTCGACCAGGTTGGGTATGAGGTCAGCGCGGCGCTTCAACTGAACGTCGATGCCGCTCCACGCCTCCTGGACGAGCTGTCTTGCCCGAACCAGCCCGTTATAGACGACGATGCCGTAGAGGATGAGCGCGACGACGATCACCCCGATAACGATGCCAGTCATGCCCATTTCAGCCTTTCCCGTTGCGGATGCCGGACCCTAGCCGCTTCGCTCCGTCTTGTCATGATCGACCGGGGCGATCGCAATGGGCGCTTCTAATAGCGCCCCAAACCGGCTAGGCCTCATCGTGTGGATCGATCGAGCGGAGACCTTTGATGCGCTGTTTTTTCGTTGAGTTCCAATGCCAGCTCGGCAAGGCCTATCAGGTGGCGGCAGAAATCGCCGCGCGTGAGATCGCGTCCGAGATCTACTCCGTCAGCGGCCAATACGATCTTCTCGTCAAATTCTATGTCGAGGATTCCGTCGATATCGGGCACTTCGTGGCAGAAAACCTGCACACTATCGAGGGCGTGCAGCGCACCCACACGGTGCTGACCTTCAAGGCTTTCTAGCCGCAAAGCCGATTGCCTGCATTCGCACCTTCAAGTTTCCTCGTCATCATCAGGGACGTCGTCGCGGATAACCCGACGGCGTCGACGTTTCGCGGGCGCGGAGGTGGCTGACGCAGGCAATGCCGCGTCGCTCCCCGGATCGACGTTGCGCTCTTCTGCCGGTTGCGCCGCCGCGGCGAGTACTTCCTGCCCTGTCGAGGCTGCTCCATCGACCTGAATGTGCGCCGCCGGCGCCTTGCCGTGCTTGTCGACGCCGAAGAAGAGCGTCTGATGGGGGAACGGGATTTCGATGTCGTGTTCGTCGAAGACGCGCTTGACGGCTGCATTGTAGGCGCGGCCGACACCCCACTGCGTGCCGGGCTTCGTCTTGATGCGGGCACGCACCGTAACGGCGCTGTCGCCCAGCAGCGTCACGCCGAACCATTCCAGATCACCGATGATGTTGGCGGCGATGGCAGGATCTTGCTTGATGAGCGCAAACGCCTCTTCCATCGCCCGGTGTGCATCCTCGACATCCTCGCGGTAGGCGATGCCGATATTGGCAACATGATAGCCGTAGTCACGAACGAAGTTGGTGACCATGTCGACCGAGGAGAACGGGATGATATGGTACCCGGCCTCCAGGTCGCGCAGGCTGACGGAGCGGATCGTCAAGCGTTCCACGGTGCCCGTAGTGCCGCCGACCGTGATGACGTCGCCGACGTTGATGGCGTTCTCAAGCTGAATGAAGACACCGGTGATGATGTCCTGAACGAGCTTCTGCGCACCGAAACCGATGGCGAGTCCGAGCACACCAGCGGACGCAATCAACGGTGCGATGTTGATGCCGATTTCCGAGAGGGCGAACATGATGCCGATGACGAGGATAGCGATCGTCGCCGCATTGCGCAGCAGGCTGAGCAGCGTCTGTTCTCGCGACGTAGCCGGGCGCCCGTAGTCGGGGTTGAGGCGATAATCGACCCAGGAATTCAGGGCGAGCCAGGCGGCGAATGCGAAAATGAGGATGAAGAACACCGAGATGATCGCGGCAGTCGTGCGCACGCCGACTTGACTTTGCATCCAGCCCTGCAGATCGAAGAAATTGATGGTGTCGAGGACGAACAGCAAAACGGCCAGAAAGATCAGACCGCGTATGACGGTCAGGAACTTCGGCACGAACGCGTTGAGGCGCCGTTCGAGGAGCGGCAGGCGCTGATTGAGGCGCTCGGGCAGATTGATGCCCCGCGCGATCGCCCGCGCGATCCAGTTCGAGACCATGAAGCCGATGATCACCGCGAGCAGGATTTGGCCGCTGGCAGCGAGCACGCTCAGCAACACCCCGGCGGGGCTCGCCAGCACGATGATGAACAGGAATGCCAGATAGAGCAGAACCGGCCAGTGCCAGCGATGCGCCAGGAACCGCACGTGCCGGCTGCGCGGCTGATCCTCGGGCGTATCGAGCAGCCATCGGGACACGCGCAGGCGGTTGGTCAGCGTCATGCCGACGGCGATGAGCAGCGCAATCAAGGCCACCAGCGCGGAAATCGCCTGGCCCGCAGCCGTAGAAACACTTTGGTTGAAGATCGGCAGAAGCAACAGCTGGCCATAGCCGAGGATCGATATGATCCAGGTGAAGCCGCGGTTCATTCGCCTTGCGGCATCGTTCGATACCGGCAACAGCCGCAGTTCGGGTGCTGACGGAGACAGCACGATGCGCAGCATAACCTTCGCCAGTTCGACGATCAGGAATGCATTGAGATAGAGCGTCTGGCGCAGGCCAATCGTGCCGAGCTCACCGAACAGCGTCAACGCGATGATATACCCAGCCGCCCAGGCGGCGACGACGACAAGCACGTCAAGCAGAGCGGATACGACGATGAAGACGATCCGTTGCAGCAGTGTGGCGGATGCCGACCGAGCGCCCATCGACCGGTAATAGCCCTTGGCAAAACTGCGAAGCGTAGCGAAGATCGCGTAGGTCGCGACGATCACCAGAGCCAGATCGCGCAGAGCCTGCCACAGGACCTCGATCTGATCGGCATCCAGCGCCGAGAACATGCGTGGTGCGGCAGACAATTGATTGGCGAATGCCGCAGCTGAGCCAGCGGCATTTTCAGCAAAGAACCGCGTCGTCTCCGCAATACGCCGTCCCAGCGACGTTTCGGAGGTACCGAACAGAGCATCGTCGATCGTCTCGACCGGACCGGGCTCGACCTCACCGGCAATCGCTTCTAACTCTTCCAGCAGCCGGGTTCGGCTTTCGTCGTTGCGCAGCGCTTCGATCAGAAGCTGAAGTTCGGGAGACGCGCCCTGCGTAGTTTCCTCGGTCTCGGCCGCGGGCTCGGCGTCCTGCGCGGAAACGGGAAGACTGCCGGCGGTGCTGAACGCTGCGACCAGAAGAAGAACTGACAGGCACGTTCTGAAAAATAGAAAATACTGGGAGACGATGGTCTTAGGCTCAAACATCGAGACGTCGCTCTTATTCTTGTTTCCCGTCGATCACCACAAATCACCCCACTCGTGATCCAAGGTTTGACGGTTGATATGCGCTGCCCGAAGCGCTCCATGGGTCCGGTTCTACCAGACGAGGCCATGACATCAACCCGTCGCCGCTAGGACCTCGCCACTCACCATGCCCGAATCGGGCAGAAAAGCGCCCCTCGCTGCCGCCACCTCCTCCATGACGAAATCGCTGACCGCCTTGACCCGCGCCACGCCACGCGCGTTCTCGTGGTAGACGATCCAGTAGGCCCGCTTGAATGAGTGCTCGCTCAGGACATTCACGAAATCCGGATCGTGCCGGGCGGTGAAATCGTGCAGGATGCCTATGCCCGCGCCGGAACGCACGGCTTCGGCCTGACCCACGGCACTCGATATCTCGAAGGTCGCACGCACGTCGCGCGGCAGCTCCTCGGCAAAATTCAGAACGCGCGAGAAGACGAGGTCTTCCACATATCCAATCAACCGATGATGCCTCAGATCTTCCATCGCACCCGGCATGCCATACTCGGCGACGTAGTCCCGCGAAGCATAGAAGCCGAGAGAGTAGTCGACGAGCTTGCGCGCGACGACCCTGCCCTGATCCGGTCGCTCGACGGTGATTGCGATATCGGCTTCGCGGCGCGACAAAGAAAACACGCGAGGCACCGGGACGAGCTGCACATGCAGCCCCGGATAGCGCGTCAAAAGCCGGCCGAGGCGTGGCGCGAGGAATGAAATACCGAAGCCGTCCGGGGCACCAATGCGGACGGTGCCGGACAAGGCCGCATCCTGACCCGAAAAGCCCGCCTGTGCGGTGAGCATGGCGGCCTCCATGCGTTCCGCGGCGTCGACGAAGGCCTCGCCCTCGCCGGTCAATTCGCAGCCATTGGTTCGCCGCAGGACCAGTCGCGTTTCCAGTGCCTTCTCGAGCGCCGTCAACCGCCGGCTGACCGTTGCGTGATTGAGACCGAGCGCACGGGCGGCCGACAATATCTGTCCGCGGCGCGCGACTGCCAGGAATATGCGCACGTCGTCCCAGTTCACGGAAAACCCTCCTTCGAATTTCGCACAACGGATCCGGCTTCAGCGCTGTTGTTCTGCCGAATTTATAGTGCACTAATGCCGGCACAATTCACCAGTTCAATGGCGATAGCGGAGGAACACATGCGGGAAATCGGTCATTTCATCGGCGGAGAGCACGTCGGCGGAGGGAGCGGCCGTAGTGGCCAGGTCTTCAATCCGGCTACCGGCGAAGTCGATGCCACGGTTGCGCTTGCGTCGAAGGACGATCTCGCAGCGGCAGTCGAGAACGCGAAGACGGCACAGGTCGCTTGGGCTGCGACCAACCCGCAGCGGCGCGCACGTGTCCTCATGAAGTTCGTCGACCTGCTCCACCGCGACATGGAAAAGCTTGCAGAAATGCTGTCGCGCGAACACGGCAAGACGATCCCAGATGCCAAGGGCGACATCATCCGCGGGCTCGAAGTGGCCGAGTTTTGCATCGGGGCACCGCATCTTCTCAAAGGCGAATACACCGAAGGGGCCGGCCCCGGCATCGATCTCTATTCGATGCGTCAGCCGCTTGGCGTCGTGGCCGGCATCACGCCGTTCAATTTTCCCGCGATGATTCCGATGTGGAAGTTCTGCCCGGCCATCGCAGCAGGCAACGCCTTCATTCTCAAGCCCTCCGAGCGCGATCCGTCCGTTCCGATGATGCTTGCCGAACTCATGCTGGAAGCCGGTCTGCCGGCTGGCATCCTCAACGTCGTGAATGGCGACAAGGAAGCCGTCGACGCGATTCTCGATCATCCGGACATCATGGCGATCGGCTTCGTCGGCTCGACACCGATCGCCGAATACATCTATGGCCGCGGCTGTTCCAACGGCAAACGCGTCCAGTGCTTCGGCGGCGCCAAGAACCACATGATCATCATGCCCGATGCCGATCTCGACCAGGCGGCGAACGCCCTGATCGGGGCGGGATACGGTGCGGCGGGCGAGCGCTGCATGGCCGTCTCGGTGGCCGTTCCCGTCGGCCAGGAAACGGCAGACCGTCTGATCGAAAAGCTCACGCCTATGGTCGAAGCGCTGAAGATCGGCCCCTACACCGGCGGCGACGATGTCGATTTCGGGCCGCTCGTGACTAAGGAAGCGCGCGACCGCGTGCTCGGGCTCGTCAATTCGGGCGTGGAAGCGGGTGCAAAGCTCGTCGTCGACGGTCGCGACTTCAAGCTTCAGGGCTATGAGAACGGCAATTTCATCGGCGGCTGCCTGTTCGACCACGTCACGACGGACATGGACATCTACCGACAGGAGATTTTCGGCCCCGTGCTTTCGGTCGTTCGCGCCAAGAACTACGAGGACGCGATCCGTCTTCCGATGGAGCATGAATACGGAAACGGCGTCGCGATCTTCACCCGCGATGGCGACGCAGCCCGCGACTTCGTCAGCCGCATCAATGTCGGCATGGTCGGCGTCAACGTCCCGATCCCCGTGCCGCTCGCCTACCACACGTTCGGCGGCTGGAAGCGCTCTGGCTTCGGCGATCTCAACCAGCACGGCCCGGACGCCTTCCGCTTCTACACGCGCACCAAGACGGTGACTCAGCGCTGGCCGTCCGGCATCAAGGATGGGGCAGAATTCGTCATCCCGACGATGGGCTGACAAACCTCCAGAAGAACGCCGGGCTGTTGGTCCGGCGTTCTTTTGTGATCAATTGAAGACGACCGTCTTGTGCCCGTTCAGCATGACGCGGCTTTCGAGATGCATCTTGACCGCACGCGCGAGCACGCGGCTTTCGATATCCCGGCCGGTCGCCACGAAATCATCGGCGCTCATGGCATGGGTGACGCGCTCGGTTTCCTGCTCGATGATCGGGCCTTCATCCAGATCCGGCGTCACATAGTGCGCTGTTGCGCCGATCAGCTTCACGCCGCGCTCATGCGCCTGGTGATAGGGCTTGGCGCCCTTGAAGGACGGCAGGAAGGAGTGGTGAATGTTGATCACCTTGCCGAACAGCCGCTTCGACAGAGTGTCCGACAGCACCTGCATGTAGCGGGCGAGCACGACGATGTCGGCGCCCGTCTCCTTGACCAGCGTGATCAGCTTCTCCTCCTGCTCGGTCTTGTTCTCCTTGTTCACCGGCCAGTAGTGATACGGGATGTTTTCGAGCTCCGCCGTGCGGCGCGAGGTCTCGTGATTCGATACGACGGCGACCACCTCCGCATCCAGCCAGCCGACACGGATCTGGTAGAGAAGATGCAGAAGCGCATGGTCGAACTTCGAGACCATCACGATCATCCGGGGCCGGCGCGCCTGATCGTTGATCGCAGTCTTCATGTCGAAGCGTTCGACGGCCGGCTTCAGGGCACGCTCGATTTCGTCCTTCGTCATGGCATCCGGCGCCTGGAAGGCGATGCGCATGAAGAATCGCCCGGTCACGCGATCCCAGAACTGGGCGCTTTCCGCGATATTCGACCCGCTAGCCGCAAGTTCCGTCGTCACGGCCGCCACGATGCCGGGACGGTCGGTGCAGGAAAGGGTCAGGACATAGGGGTGGGTCATCGCGGTCTCATTCGTTGCCAAGGAAATATGCTTGTCCATGCGCTGTAGCCGAGCACAAGCCCGCTTCTCTGCTTCACATGGACACGCCATGTCTGATTCACGACATCGCGCGGCATCCTGTTCGATTGTCCACCTCAAGAATCCACAGGTTCAACTGATCTGTGGATCGTGAGAATCTCGACACAGTTCGGACTCGATTGATTCCTACCCCGAGACCAATCGAAATGGATGAGGATAATCAGGAATGCGCAGCAAGCCGATTGGCCACAAACCACGCGTCACGGATGACGAGACCCTGCAGGCGATCGTCGAACGCTTGCGACAGGATGGGTGCGAGCCCGATGAGATTCACCGGCTCGTGGTGCGTGAAGCCGTCGTCGATCTGGACGCGTTGAACGCGGTGCTGCGCGCGGCCTGATAGCCGCAACGCCAAATATATCCAACTTCGAGCTCGCCGATCAGCGGCGGGATTGCCCGGCTAGGTCTTCGATCATGGCGGAGAAGTCCCTGCCCTTCCCGCCGGCGGCGACAAAGGCTTCGTACAGCTCCGTCGCCCGTTCGCCCATGGGCGTCGCCGCGTCGACTGCCTCCGCCGCCGCCTGGGACAATTTCAAATCTTTCAGCATGAGTTCTGCGGCAAAGCCTGGCCGGTAGTCGTTATCTGCGGGGCTTTGCGGACCGATGCCCGGTGCAGGGCAATAGGTGTTCATCGACCAGCAGGATCCCGATGACGTCGAGACCACGTCGAAAACGCTTTGTCGCGACAGACCGAGCTTATCGGCCAGCACGAAGGCTTCACAGACGCCGATCATCGAAATGCCGAGGATCATGTTGTTGCAGATCTTCGCAGCCTGGCCGGCACCGGCGGCACCGCAATGCACCGCCTTCTTGCCCATGATCTCGAACAGCGGCAACGCCACGGCGAACGCATCGTCGGTCCCGCCTGCCATGAAGGTCAATGTGCCAGCAGCAGCACCACCCACGCCACCGGACACAGGGGCGTCGACGCTGAGCAACCCGACCGCATCGGCAGCGGCATGGGCCGCGCGCGCGCTCTCGACATCGACGGTCGAACAATCGATGACGCAGGCGCTCTTGCGGCAGGCCGAAACGATTTCGGCATAAACGGACTGCAAAATGCTCCCGCTCGGCAGCATGGTGATCACCACGTCCTGATCACGCGCAGCCTCGGCGGCGGTTGTGGCTGCTCTTACGCCATCGATCTGGATGCCGGCCACATCGAAGCCGGTGACCTCGTGGCCAGCCTTGACCAGATTGGTCGCCATCGGCGCACCCATGTTGCCAAGACCGATAAAACCGATGCGCATGATGAAACCTCCCTCGTCTTTCGCAGTCAAATTACCAGTTCATCGTCACCGAGCGGCGCCAACATCGCGTCGGCGTGACCGGCAGCCTCCTCAAGGCCTGCATGGCGCCATTGCGGATTGCGGTCCTTGTCGATCAGTTGCGCGCGCACGCCTTCCAGGAAATCGCCCTCGGCCATGCAACGCCAAACGAACCGATATTCCTGGCGGAGAGCGTCGCTGATGTCGGAAAAATCGGCAGCCGCTGCAATGATCCTGGTTGTACACTGAACCGACAGCGGGCTGGCACGCCTGATCGCCCTCGCAGCATCCTGCTGCCAATTTCCGTCCGCCGATGCTGCATCGAGGCGCTGCAGATGCAGGACCGGATCGGTGCCCTGGAATACGTCATCGACCTCAAGCGCAATGGAGCGCAGATTGCCGGCATCCGGCTCAGCGCAATGGTCACCGATCACGGATATGTCGCCATTCTCACAAAGCGCAGCAATCAGATCGGCAATGCGGTCGTGCGGGACCAGATGATCGGCAAAGCCCGTGTAGATCGCGCCATCGGCTTTCAGACGCATGCCGGTGAGCCCAAGATAGAAGCCCATCCGGCCGGGCGCATGGCCGAGAATGAAAGACCCGCCGACATCCGGGACGAGCCCGATGCCACATTCGGGCATGGCGAGCATGGTGCGTTCGGTGACGATGCGGTGCGAGCCATGGGCGCCGATGCCGACGCCGCCGCCCAATGTGATGCCGTCCATCAACGCCACATAGGGCTTCGGATAATAGGCGATCAGCGCATTGAGGCGGTATTCGTCGCTCCAGAAACGCCGACCGTGCTCCAGGTCCCCTTCCATGCCGGACCGGTATAAATCCTGAATGTCGCCCCCAGCGCAAAACGCCTTTTCACCGGCAGCGTCGACGATGACCAACGCCACCTCCTGGTCGTCGCGCCAGATCAGCAGCGCGTGCTCGATGGCGAGCGCCATGGCATGCGTCAGCGCGTTCAAGGCATGTGGACGGTTGAGCGTAACGCGCCCTGCTCGGCCCTGCTTGCGGATTATGACTTCAGGCGCTTCGCTCAATGCCCGCGTTCCTTCAAAAGCGCGCGCGCGGTGATGAGGCGCATAATCTCGTTCGTGCCTTCCAAGATCTGGTGCACCCTCAAATCCCGCACGATCTTCTCAATTCCATAGTCGGCTAAATATCCGTAGCCGCCGTGCAGCTGGAGGGCCTGATTGGCGACCTCGAATGCGGTGTCGGTCACAAAACGCTTGGCCATGGCGCAGAATTTCGTTGCGTCTGGCGCGCCTTGATCGAGTTTCCAGGCGGCTTGACGCAAGAAGATACGCGCGGCCTGCAACTCCGTTTCCATATCCGCCAAGCGGAACTGCAAGCCCTGGAATTGATCGAGTGTCTGGCCGAAAGCCTTGCGCTCACCGGTGTAGGCCAGCGCTTTGTCCAGCGCCGTCTGGGCCGCTCCTAATGCGCAGGCAGCGATGTTCAGGCGCCCGCCGTCGAGGCCGGCCATGGCATATTTGAAGCCTTCGCCTTCTTTGCCGATGAGATTGTGAGCCGGAACCTCACAATCATCGAACCGCACTTCGCTCGTCGGCTGCGCACGCCATCCCATCTTCTTTTCCAGCGCTCCGAAAGACAGCCCCGCCGTTCCATCCTCGACGATGACGGCGGAGATGCCCGCAGCTCCGGCCTGGCCGGTGCGCGCCATGACGATATAGAGATCGGAATAGGAGCCGCCCGAAATGAACGACTTGGTGCCATTGAGGCGCAGCATGTCGCCGATATGCTCGGCCCGCGTGGCAAGCGCGGCGGCGTCGGAGCCGGAATTCGGCTCCGTCAGGCAATAGGATGCGATCACATCCATGCGGGCGAGCGGCGCCAACCAGCGCTCCTGCATCGCTTCGTCGCCGAATCGATCGATCATCCAGGCGCACATGTTGTGGATGGAAAGAAAAGCGGCGACCGATGGACAGGCCATCGACAGCGCCTCGAAGATCAGTGCCGCATCGAGCCGCGTGAGGCCGGAGCCACCGTTCTCTTCGCGGACGTAGATCGCAGCCAGGCCGAGTGCGGCAGCGTCCTTCAGCACGTCTTTCGGGATGGTGCCCGCCTCTTCCCAGGCGGAGGCATGGGGCGCGATTCGTTCGGCACCGAAATCGCGCGCCATTTCGAATATCGCGAGCTGCTCCTCGCTCAGCGCAAAATCCATCGTATGACCCTCCCGATCGTTGGCGGAAGGTTGCACTATCGCGATGGAATGACAATTGCCAGCAATGGCTAAGGCGCGGTCATCACCCGCCGCCTATGATCCAAGATCAGGCTGCCGCCTTTTCCTTTTCGGTGCCGGGCGCAAGCGTGACTTCCAGCCCGTCGAGGTCTTCGCTCATGATGATCTGGCACGACAGGCGCGAGTTGCCTTCGACCATGAAGGCCGCGTCGAGCATGTCTACTTCCTCGTCTTCCTGCGGATGCAGCCGATCGAGCCATTCATCCGCGACATAGACGTGGCAGGTGGCGCAAGCGCAGGCGCCACCACACTCGGCGTTGATGTTCAAGCCCCAGTCGCGGATGATTTCCATCACCCGGAAGCCTTCGAGAGCCTCGAGACGGTGTTGGGCGCCGTCCTGATCGGTGACATTGATATGCATCAGATCGCCTTCATGGAAAGGAACGGGGATCAGGCGGAGCGACGCCGCCAGCTATAGCCTTGTCCGGCCTGCGCATCCTTCGCAGTCGGTTGATAGTGCAGAGATATACCGCCTAACCGGCCTTCCTCAAGCCGCTTCAGCGTCGTTGGGCTCTTGACCGAAAAGCTGTCGAAGCCGACGCGGCGCATGAGCGGCATCTGATCGATCAGCACATCGCCCACGGCGCGGATTTCGCCACGGTATCCCAACTGCTCGCGCAACATCGCGGCATGCGAGAAGCCGCGGCCGTCGGAGAACTTCGGGAAATCGATGGCGACCAATGCGATGTCGCCCAGCATGTCGGCGATCGTCTCGGGCTCGTCATCGGGCGAAATCAACACGCCGATACGGCGCGTGTTGCGCCCGGCTTCCAGGCCAACGCCGTGGCGCTGCTCATCGGAAAGCGCGACGAAAGCTTCCAGGGGGACGATGACGTCGCCCTCCGGCAGTTCATCCTGAAACTCCACGATCTGCCAGGGATCGTTGTCGACGAAACCTTGCTCCGTCCAGACTTTGTTCTCGGTCATCACCTGTCCTCACGCCGCCTTGGCCGGCTCGCCGTAGAGCGCTGTCTTGAAGGGCTGCGCGCCGACACGGCGATAGGCCTGGATGAAGGTTTCTTCCGGCGAACTGCGCAGTCCGAGATAGGTGTCGACGACCGTCTCGATCGCATCGGTGATCTTTTCGGGCTCGAAGCCACGTCCGATGATCTCGCCGATGGATGTCTCGTTGTCGGCCGATCCGCCAAGCGTGATCTGGTAGAGTTCGGCACCCTTCTTTTCGACGCCGAGAATACCGATGTGGCCCACATGGTGGTGGCCGCAGGCATTGATGCAGCCCGATATCTTGATCTTCAACTCGCCGATCTCAAGCTGACGCTCAGCACTGCCAAACCTGTTGGAGATTTCCTGGGCGACCGGGATCGAGCGTGCGTTTGCCAGCGCACAGTAGTCGAGACCGGGGCACGCGATGATGTCGGTGATCAGATTGTTGTTGGCCGTGGCGAGCTCCGCACCAGCCAGACGATCAAACACGGCCTTCAAATCGCCAAGAGCAACGTGTGGCAGGACGAGATTTTGCTCGTGGGTCACACGGATCTCGTCGTGGCTGAATTCCTCGGCGATGTCGGCGATCAGATCCATCTGCACGTCGGACGCATCGCCGGGAATGCCGCCGATCGGCTTCAACGAAATGGTCACGACGCCATAGTCTGGGTTCTTGTGCGCCGTCACGTTCTGCTGCACCCAAGCGGCGAACTGTGCGTCACGCTTCTTTTCCGCAGCCAGTTGAGCCCAGCCTTCGGAGCGCTCGGGCAGATCCGGCATGGCGAAATAGCTGGTGATCGCCGAGATATCCGCATCCGGCAAAGCAAGGTCGCCGGCGCGCAGCTTTTCCCACTCGGCTTCGATCTGGGCCGTCAGTTCCTCGGTGCCGGTTTCGTGGACGAGGATCTTGATGCGTGCCTTATACTTGTTGTCGCGGCGACCGAAGAGGTTGTACACGCGCAGGATTGCCGTCGTGTAGGACAGCAATTCGCTTTCCGGCAGGAAATCCCGGATTTTCTTGGCGACCATGGGCGTACGGCCCTGCCCGCCACCGATGTAGACGGCAAAACCGAGCTCGCCGGCATCGTTCTTCTTCAGGTGCAAGCCGATATCGTGCGTTTGGATCGCGGCGCGATCCCGCTCTGCACCCGTGACGGCAATCTTGAACTTGCGCGGCAGGAACGAGAATTCCGGATGTACGGACGACCATTGACGCAGAATTTCGGCGTAAGGCCGCGGATCGGCGACCTCGTCGGCGGCGACGCCGGCGAAGTGATCGGCCGTCACGTTGCGAATGCAGTTGCCCGAGGTTTGGATGGCATGCATCTCGACTTCGGCAAGCTCTTCGAGGATCTTTGGCGTGTCGACCAGTTTCGGCCAGTTGTACTGGATGTTCTGGCGGGTGGTGAAATGGCCGTAGCCACGGTCGTAAATGCGCGCGATGTGGGCGAGCCTGCGCATCTGCGCCGACGACAGGGTGCCGTATGGAACCGCCACGCGCAGCATGTAGGCATGCAGCTGCAGATAGACGCCGTTCATCAGCCGAAGCGGCTTGAACTGATCCTCGGTGATCTCGCCGGAGACGCGGCGATCGACCTGGTCGCGATACTGCTCGACCCGCTCGCGCACGAAGGCGTGGTCGAATTCATCGTAACGATACATGCGGAGCGTCCTTTAGGCTGCGATTGCAGCGGAATCATCTGCAAGCGCGTCGGCCTGCTTACCGAGATCGAGGCGTACGGTCGGGCCTGTCGCACGAATGCGCTCACGCAACCGAAGCGGATAAAGGTGTCCCTCGCGCTCCTCGACATCGACCAGCGCGACATCGACGACTTGGATGTCGAATGCTGCCACCTTTTCGGCATCCTGAAGACCTGTCAGCGCTGCCTCGTGGCGCGCGACGAAAGCTTCGTCGATCGTTTCCTGCCAGGAACCGTCGGCACCGAGCCAGACAGCGATGCCGTCGCTCAGCCGATTGGCGGTGAGAACCTTGAGAGCCATGCGTGAACTCCTTTTCTTATCGCTATGCCGCTTCGCTGGCCGCCATCAGCGGCTCCAGCAGCGTTGAATTTGCAAAATTGGCGCCGGCGACCGCGTCGCCGATGATGACCATGACGGGACCGGACAGGTCGCTTCGATCCTGGATGACTGGCAAATCGGCAAGGACGCCGTGAAAGAGCCGCCGGTCCGAGCGGCTGGCATTCTCGATCACGGCAACCGTCGTATCGGACGACATGCCGGCGGCGACCAGCCTGCGCGCCACATCGGCGGCCACCGTGCGGCCCATATAGACGGCGATCGTCGCACCCGAGCACGCCAGGCTGGCCCAGTCGGGCAGCGTCTCGCCCTGCAGATCATGGCCGGTCGTGAACACCATCGAGGATGCGACGCCGCGCAGCGTCAGCGGCAACTCGAAGTCGGCGGCGGCGGCGAACGCAGACGTGATCCCAGGGACGATCTCATAACCGATCCCGGCGTCACGCAGTGCCGCCATTTCCTCTGCGGCACGGCCGTAGACCAGCGGGTCGCCGGATTTCAGCCGCGCAACGCGACGGCCGGACGATCCCAGTTCAACCAGCAGCGCATTGATTTCATTCTGCGACTTGGAATGGCAGCCCTTGCGCTTGCCGACGGCAATGCGGTCGGCATCGCGACGGCCCATATCCACGATCGCCTGGGGAACGAGCGCGTCGTAGACGATGACATCGGCTTCCATCAACACGCGCTGGGCGCGCAGCGTCAGGAGATCGACCGCACCAGGACCAGCGCCAACCAGCCAGACATGGCCTTCGACATCCTCGCGCTGGCGCAGCATGAGTGTCGCCTCGCGCCGTGCCTGGGAGAGATCGCCGCGAGCGACTTGGTCGGCAACGCCGCCTTCGAAGAACCGGCGCCAGAAAATGCGTCGGGCGACGCCACGAGGCATCAGCCGGTCGACCGCGATACGGTAGCTCGCTGCAAGACGCGCCAAAGGTCCTAGTGACGGTGACAGCATCTGGTCGATGCGCGAACGGATCATCTGGCCGAGAACCGGCCCAGCCCCTTCGGTGCCGATCGCCACGGCCACCGGCGCGCGATTGACCAGAGCCGGGGTATAGAAGTCGCATTCATCGGGCTGGTCGACCGCGTTTGCCGGGATGCGCAACGCACGCGCTTCCGCCACGATCCGCCGATCCTCGGCAGCATCGCCCGTCGCGGCGAAGACGAGAACCGCGTTCTCGATCGCGTCGCGCGAAAAGCCGGCGAGGATGTGGGAGATGGCGTTTTCGCGGATGAAACGCGCGAAATCATCTTCCGGAGCGTCTGCGTAAAGGCGGATGTCGGCGCGCGTATTCAGAAGCAGGCGCGTCTTGGCGAAAGCTTCGGCGCCGTTACCGAAGATCGCAACAACGCGGTCCTCGACCTTGAAAAAGGCCGGAAAGACGCTGAGCTGTTGTTCGCGGTCGGCCACGATGCACTCCTGTTGATCTAGCGTGCATTGTGCCGGAGCGCGGCGCCTCAATGAAGAAACAGGAATGCGTTCGCAAAAGTCTTGCCGGATGCGCTTTTCATCTCCGTCGGGAAAAGCGAACGATTTCTTCCTGAAGCGCCGGAAGCGCAAAAATCTTCAGGAAATCAAAGAGGTTTCGATGAGGCGCTCCACATCGGCCATTCGGGTCGCTCGAATGTGATCGCCGAGCACTTCCCCCGCGCTGGAACTGGCCTATCCTTCCAGTCATGAGCCCTGCTGGAGGTCACCATGCGCATCAAGACTGCATTTGTCCGCCTGCTTCTTGCCGCCTTGCCTCTCGCTCCGATTGCGGCCCTGGCGGACGATGTCGAGGACGCTCAGGCCGTCATCGAAAGCCAGATCGCGGCGTTTCTAAACGATGACGCCGAGAGCGCCTATTTTCATGCGGCGCCAGAAATCCAGACGATGTTCATCGACAAGGATCGCTTTTTCGAAATGGTCCAGAATAGTTATGCGCCGGTCTACCGACCCGACAATTTTGCCTTCGGCCGGTCACGGGCGATGGATGGCGATCGCATCGCCCAAGAGGTGCTGATCGCCGGGCCCGACGGCGACGACTGGACAGCGCTTTATATCCTCAAGAAGCAGGAAGACGGCGCCTTCAAGATCAACGGCGTGCAGATGGTGAAGTCCGCCGCACCCCAGACCTGACGCTCGATTAGCGCGGCGCGATGTCTCCGCGCGCCCATTCATCCTGCGTCTCGGCCATGAAATCGGCAAAGCGACCATCGGCGATCGCCTGGCGAATTCCGCGCATCAGATCCTGATAATAGGACAGGTTGTTCCAGGTGAGCAGCATGCCGCCCAGAGCCTCGTTGGCGCGCACGAGATGGTGCAGGTAGGCACGCGAATAGTCGCGGCTAGCGGGGCATGACGACTGCTCATCCAGCGGCCGCGTATCTTCCGCATGGCGGGCGTTGCGTAGATTGATCCGCCCGCGCCTGGTGAACGCCAGGCCATGACGACCGGCGCGGGTCGGCATTACGCAATCGAACATATCGATGCCGCGGGCGACCGACTTGATAATGTCGTCCGGTGTGCCGACGCCCATGAGATAGCGCGGCTTCTCGCTGGGCAGCACGGGGCACGTGGTCTCCAGCATGGCCAGCATCACGTCCTGCGGTTCGCCGACCGCCAGACCGCCGACAGCATAACCCTTGAGGTCCAGCGCCTTCAGCGCTTCGGCCGACTTGACGCGCAGATCCGGCTGATCTCCGCCTTGGACGATGCCGAACATCGCCTTGCCCGGCTGATCACCGAACGCAGTCTTGCAGCGCTCGGCCCAGCGAACGGACATTTCCATGGCGCGCTCGACTTCGGAGCGATTGGCCGGCAGCGCCACGCATTCGTCGAGCTGCATCTGGATGTCCGCGCCGAGGAGCCCCTGGATCTCGATCGATCGCTCGGGGCTCATATGATGGCGGCTGCCATCGACATGCGATTGGAACGTGACGCCCTGCTCGTCGAGCTTGCGAAGACCGGAAAGCGACATCACCTGGAATCCGCCCGAATCCGTCAGGATCGGATGCGGCCAGCGGATCAGGTCGTGCAAGCCGCCAAGTCGGGCGACTCGTTCGGCGCCTGGCCGCAGCATCAGGTGGTAGGTGTTTCCCAGAATGATGTCGGCGCCGAGATCGCGCACCTGATCGAGATACATCGCCTTGACGGTGCCGGCGGTGCCGACCGGCATGAAGGCCGGCGTGCGTACGGTGCCGCGCGGCATCGATATCGCGCCGGTGCGCGCCGCCCCGTCGGTCGCGGCGATGTCGAAGCGGAAGACGTCACTCATGATCGGCTTTCTTGAGCAGCGAGGAATCGCCGTAGGAATAGAAGCGGTACTCGTTGGCGACTGCGTGCGCGTAGGCCGCCCGCATCGTTTCCAGCCCGGCAAAGGCGGATACCAGCATGAAAAGCGTCGAGCGCGGCAGATGGAAATTCGTCATCAGCATATCGACGGCGCGGAAGCGATAGCCGGGCGTGATGAAGATATCGGTCGCACCCGACCATGGCTCGATCTTTCCGTCTTCGCTGGCGGCACTTTCCAGAAGCCGCAGCGAGGTCGTGCCGACCGAAACGATCCGCCCGCCACGGGCGCGCACAGCGTTCAGAGCATCGGCGGTCGCCGCAGACACATGGCCGATCTCGGAATGCATGCGATGATCTTCCGTCGTGTCGGCCTTTACGGGGAGGAAGGTCCCTGCCCCGACATGTAGGGTCACGAAGTGGCGTTCGACCCCCCGCTCTTCCAGAGCGCTCAGTAATTCGTCGGTAAAGTGCAGACCAGCGGTCGGAGCGGCGACGGCTCCGTCTTCGCGGGCATAGATCGTCTGATAATCGGCGCGATCCTGCGCGTCTTCCGGTCGCTTGGAGGCGATATAGGGCGGCAACGGCACGTGTCCGACGGAAATGATCGCTTCATCAAGCGCGGGACCGTCGAGATCGAAAGCGAGCAGGACTTCGCCGCCCTCGCCCTTCTCAATCACCGTCGCATCGAGGCGGCCGACCAGGCAGGTATCGGTGGAGCCACCGAATTCGATGCGGTCGCCGTGCTTCACGCGCTTTCCGGGCTTCAGGAATGCCCACCAGCGGTTTGAAGCCGCGCGCATGTGCAGGGTCGCCGAAACGCCGACGGTGCCATCAGCGCCATCCGGACCCGGACGGCGGCGCAGACCCTCGAATTGCGCGGGAATAACCTTGGTATCGTTGAAGACGAGCGCGTCGCCCGGCTTGAGCAACGACGGCAGATCGCTGACGATATGGTCGCTTAAGTGGGGTTTAGCGTTTGGATCGACGCCCAGCAGCCTGGCGCTGTCACGCGGAACGGCAGGTCGGAGGGCGATCCGCTCATCGGGCAGATCGAAATCGAAGAGATCGACGCGCATGGATCAAGGTCCGACGCAGGTGACGGCGTAGGCGCCGGTGCCGACGAGCTGAAAGGTCCCGGCTGTCACAAAATCGCGGTCCTCACCGGCCTCTTCGAGGCGCAACCGAGCGGTCACCGCCTCGATATTCATGTCGGTGAAATCCACCATCAGTCGTCCGTCTGCGCGGAAAGCCTGACCGACGGCGAAGGCATCCGCGTCGTCACCGCCGATGGCGATCATCCGGTCGTCGACGGCAATGGAGCCGCCGACCACCTTGAGGACCGGCAAGGAGCCGATTGAAAGCTCCAGAGCCACGCGGTCGTCCTGATCGGCACAAGTGATCGTACCGGTCGCGTGGGCGGCCGGCGCGATCGCCAGGAATGCGAGGATCAGGGCGGCGTAGCGCAAAACCATCATGCGTCGGCGGCGATACGCAGCGAGACGATCTGGTCCGGGTCGCGAACGGGCTCGCCCTTCTTGATCAGGTCGATGACGTCCATGCCTTCGATGACCTGGCCCCAGACGGAATACTGCTTGTTGAGCCAAGGAGCATCGGCCAGGCAGATGAAGAACTGCGAGTTGGCTGAATTCGGGCTCTGCGAGCGGGCCATCGAGCATGTGCCACGCACATGGCTGACGTTGGAGAATTCCGCCTTCAGGTCCGGCTTGTCGGATCCACCCATGCCGGCACGGCCCGGGTTGAAGTCGTTGCCGCCGCTCTTGCCGAACTTGACGTCGCCGGTCTGCGCCATGAAGCCATCGATGACGCGATGGAAGACGACGCCGTCATAGGCGGTCTCGCGGGCGAGTTCCTTGATGCGATTGACGTGCTCGGGCGCGAGGTCCGGCATGAGTTCGATGACGACCTTGCCTTTGGTCGTTTCCATCACGAGTGCGTTTTCCGGATCCTTGATCTCGGCCATGGGTCGCTCCTGTTTTTTGATTGGTATCGTTGATTATTCGACGCGGACACTGATCATGCGGTCCGGGCTGTCGACGGAGCCGTTGGCTGCCTGATCGCCCTTCTTGATCGCGTCCACAAATTCCATGCCTTCAGTCACGCGGCCGACGACCGTGTATTGGCCGTTCAGGAACGAGCCCTCGTCGAACATGATGAAGAACTGCGAATTCGCCGAATTCGGATCCTGCGAACGGGCCATGCCGAGGACACCGCGCTCGAACGGAAGATCGGAGAACTCGGCAGGAAGGTTCGGCAGGTCGGAGCCGCCGGTGCCGGCACGTGGTGCCATATAGCCATCCGTCAGGTCACCGAATTCCACATCGCCGGTCTGGGCCATGAAACCGTCGATCACGCGGTGAAAGGCGACATTGTCGTATTCGCTCGCAGCGGCGAGGTCGCGCAGGCGCTGCGTGTGTTGAGGTGCCAACTCGTCGAGCAGGTCGACGCGCACGACCCCATCCTTCAATTCGATGACGAGATCACCACCGGCTTCTTGTGCGCCGCTTTCCTGTGCAATGGCCGAAAGGCCTCCCAACATAAGTGCGGTTGTCGCGGCCAGCACGAATTTCATCAGGCAATCTCCAATTGAATCAAATGTGGTTTGTGGCCGGGAAACGCGCCGCCAAAGCCGATCGAACCGAACCCGGAACGAAGGCACTGACATCGCCACCCATCGAAGCGATCTGGCGCACCAATGTGGCCGTAATCGGCCGGGACGAAGCGCCGGCCGGCAGAAACACCGTCTGAATATCGGGCGCCATCTGACGGTTCATTCCTGCCATCTGCATTTCGTAATCGAAGTCGGTGCCGTCGCGCAGGCCGCGGATCAGGATGGATGCGCCGTTGTCGCGCGCAGCATCGACGACCAGATTGCCGAAATCGACGACCGTGACCCGGGACAGACCTTCCGGCAGGGCTTCCTTCAAGGAGGCGCGAATGAGATCGGCGCGCTCTTCAAAGCTGAAGAGTGGTTTCTTGCCCGGGTGGATGCCGATGCCGACGACGAGTTTCTCGCCGAGCGACAACGCCTGCAGCAGCACATCGAGATGGCCGTTGGTCAGTGGGTCGAAAGACCCGGGATAGAAGGCAGTGGTCATCGGTGGTTCCCTGGCGTGGGCTGCCTTTTGTCACGGCGTTGGCCGTCGTGCAAGCGACGGAGTCTAGACGTCCAGCGTCCGATATCCGGCATATGAACGGTGAATGAATGGCGTGTTCAAGTCCGGCTCAGCGATACACTGCTTAAAATCCAAGTATCGAATGAAACCTTTTTGGGACGCCTGCGTTCATTGGGCATAACGGAGACTGGAACCATGCCTCTTCTGATCCTCGCTATCGTCATGTTCATCGCTATGACAGTTGCCACCGCAGTGGCGCTCAGCAGCGAAAACCGGCAGTCCAAGTCTGTGCGTAACCCGGTTCGTCACCAATACTATTAAGCTCGAGCATAAAGAGCACGCCATGCTGACGACCTTGACCATCTTTGCCGCTTTCATAGCGTGCGTGTTGATTACAGATGTGGCGGCGATGCTGTCGCAGATGAGACGAGAAGCAAAACAAGCAAGAGCAAGAGCGCGGACCACGCGCCGCTTTTAGACTTTGCCCCCCGGGCAAAACTACTGACTGACCTCCAGTCCGAAGTTTGGGTTTCCCTGCCCCGACGAGGACACATCAAAAAACCGGTCGCGTTCCCTCCGCGACCGGTTTTTTTGTATTCTGGCGGCTGATGCAGCAGCTTATTCTTCGCTGCTGCCCGTTTCTTCGCCGCTGCCGGTCTCGTCGCCGTCGTTCTCGCGTGCGATCTCTTCCAAGGCATCCGCTTCGGCCGCTTCTTCAAGAACCTCATCGACAGCCTCGGGCTCAGGCTCGCTGATGCGCTCGACCGAGACGACCCGCTCGTCCTTCGACGTCGAGAAGATCGTGACGCCCTTGGTCGCACGGCTGGCGATGCGGATCCCGCTCACGGGCACCCGGATCAGCTGGCCGCCATTGGACACCAGCATGATCTGATCGCCACGCTCGACCGGGAAGAAGGCCACGAGTTCACCGATTTCGCCGATCTTGGCGATGTCGGTTGCCCGGATGCCCTTGCCGCCACGTCCGGAGATGCGGAAATCGTAGGATGAGGAAAGCTTGCCGTAACCCTTGGCGCTGACCGTCAGGACGAACTGCTCGCGGGCCTTCAGTTCCTCGAAGCGCTCGTTGTTGAGGTCGACGGCTTCGACGACGTCCTCGCCCACCAGCGTGACTTCTTCCTCGTCACCGTTCGCCGCACGCCGTTCCGCGGTTGCCCGCTTCAGGAATGCAGCGCGTTCGGCCGGATCCGCATCGACATGCGACAGGATCGCCATGGAGATCACATGGTCGCTGTCGGCCAAGGAGATGCCGCGCACGCCGATCGAGTTGCGGCCGGCGAAGACACGCACATCCGTCGTCGGGAAACGGATCGACTGTCCGAGCGCGGTCGTGAGTACGACGTCGTCCTGTTCGGTACAGGTCTCGACGTTCAGGATCTGATCGCTATCGTCGTCGAACTTCATGGCAATCTTGCCATTGCGGTTCACCTGGACGAAATCCGACAGCTTGTTGCGACGAACCGTTCCCCGCGTCGTGGAGAACATGACGTCGAGATTGGCCCAGCTGTCCTCGTCTTCGGGCAGCGGCATGATCGCAGTAATGCGATCGCCATGCTCGATGGGCAGGAGGTTGATGAGCGCCTTGCCTCGGGACTGTGGCGTGCCGATCGGCAGGCGCCAGACCTTTTCCTTGTAGACGATGCCACGTGAGGAGAAGAACAGAACGGGCGTGTGCGTGTTGGCGACGAACAGGCGGGTTACGAAATCCTCGTCGCGCGTCGCCATGCCGGAGCGGCCTTTGCCGCCGCGGCGCTGCGCGCGATAGGTCGCAAGCGGTACGCGTTTGATGTAGCCGGAATGCGAAACGGTGACGACCATGTCTTCGCGGGCGATGAGGTCCTCATCGTCCATGTCGGGGCCGCCGTCGCCCAGTTCAGTCCGCCGCGGCGTGCCGAACTCGTCTTTGACGTCGCGCAGTTCCTGTTTGATGATCTCGCGAATGCGAACGCGCGAAGACAGGATATCGAGGTAATCCTTGATCTCCTCGCCGATCTTGTTGAGCTCGTCGTCGATTTCCTCGCGGCCGAGCGCAGTGAGGCGCTGCAGACGCAGCTCGAGGATGGCGCGCGCCTGTTCCTCGGAAAGATTGTAGGTACCGTCCTCGTTGATGCGATGGCGCGGATCGTCGATGAGCCGGATGAGCGGCGCAACGTCCTTTGCCGGCCAGCGGCGCTCCATCAACTGCTCGCGTGCAGCCTGCGGGTCCGGCGCATTGCGGATCAGGTGGATGACTTCATCGATGTTGGCGACGGCGATCGCCATCCCGACAAGCACGTGGGCGCGGTCGCGCGCCTTGCGCAGCAGGAACTTGGTGCGCCGGGAGATGACGGTCTCGCGGAAGGCGATGAACGCCCTCAGCATGTCCATCAGGTTCATCAGCTCCGGCTTGCCGCCGTTGAGCGCCACCATGTTGCAGCCGAACGAGGTCTGCAGTGGCGTGTAGCGATAAAGCTGGTTGAGGATGACGTCGGCATTGGCGTCGCGCTTCAGCTCGACGACGACGCGGTAACCCTGCCGGTCGGACTCGTCGCGAAGGTCCGAGATGCCCTCGATGCGCTTGTCGCGCACCAGCTCGGCCATCTTCTCGATCATCGTCGCCTTGTTCACCTGATAGGGAACTTCGGTGATGATGATGGCTTCGCGGTCGCCTCGGATTTGCTCAAAATGCACTTTGCCGCGCATGACGACCGAGCCACGGCCGGTTTCGAACGCGCTGCGGATGCCGGAGCGTCCAAGGATGATGCCGCCGGTCGGGAAATCGGGACCGGGAATGAATTCCATGAGCTGGATCAGGTCGAGCGACGGATCGTCGATCAGCGCTATGCAGCCATCGACCAGTTCACCGAGATTGTGCGGCGGAATGTTCGTCGCCATGCCGACGGCGATGCCGCCTGCGCCATTGGCGAGCAGGTTGGGGAACCTCGCCGGCAGCACCTTCGGCTCCGAGCCGGAGCTGTCGTAGGTTTCCTGGAAATCGACCGTATCCTTGTCGATGTCTTCCAGCAGCTCATGCGCTAGCTTCGCGAGCCGCGCTTCGGTGTAACGCATGGCCGCCGGCGGATCGCCGTCGATCGAGCCGAAATTGCCCTGCCCGTCGATGAGCATCGCGCGCAGCGACCAGGGCTGCGCCATGCGGACCATGGCGTCGTAGATCGCGCTGTCGCCGTGCGGGTGATATTTACCCATGACGTCGCCGACGATGCGCGACGACTTCACGTATTTCCTGTTCCAGTGGTAACCGCTCTCGTGCATCGCATAGAGGATACGCCGATGCACCGGCTTTAGGCCGTCGCGCACGTCGGGCAATGCGCGCGACACGATCACGCTCATGGCGTAATCGAGATAGGAGCGCTGCATCTCATCGACGATCGAAACCGGCTCTATGCCAGATGGGCCCTGCGGCCCGCCGGGGGGAACTATCTCAGTCAAAATGGATCACGTTCTCTAAGGTCAGATTCGGCTTGCCGTTTATAACGAAACGGTGCGGTCAAAGCCAATTTCGAGGGCTCTCGAACGGTGCTTTTCCCGGCCTTTATGTAGGGATTGCGCATTCAATGCGCAATTGCAGGACGATCGGCGGTCACGTTTGGACGATCGATGAAAGCAAGCACGATTTCGGCGGCGTGCTCGCCCGGCGTTCGGGTCACGGACATCGCCCGGCGGACGATATCGAAGCCCTCCAGCATCGCCTTGCGCTCGATCGTATGATCCATCAGACGCAAGGTCTCACGGGCCAGACGGTTGCCACGGGCCTGATCATTGAAGAATTCGCGGATGACGGGATAATCGGCAATCAGGTTGGGAAGCGCAGCACTCCAGCCGGTGATCTTCGAGATCAGCAATTTGGCCAAGGGGTCCAGCTTATAGGCCGAGACGCAAGGGACGCCGGCCAGTGCCAATTCCAGGAGCACGGTGCCTGAGGCGGCAAGCGCGACGTCGGATTGTGCGAACGCGCCCCACTTGGCGTCCTCGCCCGCGACCACGTCCACTTTGACCGGCCAGGCCGTGACCTGTTCGGAGACAAACGCATGATGGCGCGCGATCGTGGGGAGGATAAACCGCACACCCGGACGCAAGGCGGACAGCTCAGCCGCGGCATCGGCGAAAACCGGCAGCAGGCGCGTCAGCTCGGATTTGCGCGAACCGGGAAGCAGCATGCAGAGGCCGGTCAGCTGTTGCTTGCGCCGGCGATCCAGTTGTTCGGCCCGCGCTGATAAGAGGCCCATGTCGAAAATCAGCCGGTGGCCCACATAGGTGGTCGGAGGACCACCCAGCGCGGCAACCACCTGGGGTTCAAACGGGAAAACCGACAGCACGTGGTCGATATAGCCGCGCATCGCCGGCGCGCGCTCCGGCTTCCACGCCCAGACGGACGGGCATATATAGTCGATGACGGGCAGATCGGGCAGCCTCGCCTTTACGCGGCGGGCAACACGGTGCGTGAAATCCGGGCTGTCGATGATGACCAGGACGTCGGGCTTGGCCTCGACGATCGCATCGGCCGCCTGGCGGATGCGCCACAACAGCTTGGGTAACTTGGCGACGACGGCGCTCACGCCGACGATGGAGAGCTCGGAATAGTCGAACAGCGACACCAGCCCCTCGCCTTGCATCTCCTCGCCACCGATGCCCACCAGATCGATCGAGAGATCACCCACCTGCATCTTCATGGCGGCGATCAAATCCGCCCCCAAGCGATCGCCAGATGGTTCGCCGGCGATAATCGCGACTTTCACGCGGCGCGATGTCATGGCCCGGTCGATCATCAATCCTCCCGCGTTACGCCGGCGATGAAGATGCCTGCCTGATCGGCAGCCGCAATCGCGGCTTCGCGCTCCAGCAACAATGATCGTCCGGCTTCGACGGCAACGCCCGCGAGGCCCGCCTCGATCAGGCCCTTCACGGTGCCGGCACCGATCGTCGGCAGGTCGGCGCGTTCATCCTGATCGGGCTTGCAGAATTTGACCAGTACGCCCTTGCGCGATGTGGAAAGCCGGCCGCGGCCCCGCAGATCGGCGACGCGCGCAAGCATCTCGTCGGTTCCTTCGACACCTTCAAGCGCTACGACCCGGCCGCCGATCGCAACGGCGGCTTGACCGACATCCAGCCGGCCGAGGGCCAAAGCGGCTTCCCGTCCGGCGGCAATGTCACGCTTGCTGGCTGCGTCGGGCTCAATGGACGTCAGGGATCCGTGTGTCGCGACCAGATCTGGTGCCACTTCGTGTGCGCCGATGACACGAGCGCCCGCGCCTTCGATCAGAGCGATCACCATGCGCAATACCTGGTCGTCGCCGCCTCGCAGCAACGTACGGACGACGCTGGGCATGCGTGCGAGCGTTTTCCATGTGGGGCGGATTTCGCGCCACTCCGGACGTCGCTTGACGCTTCCCGACAGGATCAGGCGGTCGATGCTGTTGACCCTGACGATACGCTCCACGGCGGCGAAATCGCCTGTGCCGATGCGTTCGTGCTGGAAACTGGACCAGTCACCATCGGCTTCGTCGCTCAGGGCAATGATGAAAGGATCTTCGCCCGCGGATCGGATGGCGCGGGCGACATGGGTCGGCAGATTGCCGGCACCGGCCAGGATCGCGACGCGACCCCTGCCCGGTTCTCGGCTGACCGCAGCCATGGGAGGCTTACCGATGAGCCCGGGCCGGCGACGACAGCGCGCGTTCGCTCTGAGCCTCGATGAAATCGATGATCTGTCCGACAGTCTCGTTGCTGGTATAAAGCGCGCGCGCCTCGCCGGCATTCTGACGCACGGAGCCTGGACCCTGGAAGATATGGCGGAAGGCGCGGCGCACTTCGTGGATGCTGGCCTTGTCCATGCCGGCGCGCTGCATGCCGATGATGTTCAAACCGCCGAGCACCCCGGGATTGCCGTTCAGCATACCGTAGGGGATGACGTCGAAATTGACGGCCGACAGACCACCGATGAAGGCGCGGTGGCCGATGCGGGCAAACTGGTGAACGGCAGCGCCGCCGCCGATGATGACCCGGTCACCAACCGTGACGTGGCCGGCCAGCATGACGTTGTTGGATAGGACGACGTTATCGCCGACATGGCAGTCATGGGCGACGTGGCTATAGGCAAGAAACAGGCAGTTCTTGCCGACCGACGTGAGCCCACCAGCATTCGGCATGCCGGGATGCATGGTCACGCCTTCACGGATCGTGCAGCCTTCGCCGATCTCGAGACGCGTCTCCTCGCCCTTGTAGGCGAGATTCTGCGGTTCGAACCCAAGCATGGCGCCGGGAAACACACGACAGCCTTTGCCAAGAACGGTCGAACCGGAAATCGCGACATGGCTCAGGATCTGGCAGTCATCTCCCAGAACGACATTCGGGCCGATATGGCAGAATGGGCCGATCGTGACGTTTTCGCCAATGATTGCGCCTTCCTCGATGACCGAGGAAGGGTGAACCCGCGCTGAGGCAGAGGTCATTCGTTCTCGCTTTCCTGCTGCGCAAGCATGGCGCCGATATCGGCTTCGGCCACCTTGACGCCGCCGACGAGCGCTTCGCAGTGGAACTTCCAGACATTGCCGCGCTGTTTGATCTTGGCGACGTGATACTCCACCCGGTCGCCCGGAACAACCGGCTTGCGGAAGCGCGCATTGTCGATGGTCATGAAGTAGACCAGGGTCGAGCTGCGTGCCTGATGGCGCGCGCAAATCGCGCCGGCCGTCTGCGCCATGCCTTCGACGATCAGAACACCCGGCATGATGGGGTTCTCCGGAAAATGCCCGGTGAAGTGCGGCTCGTTTGCCGTCACGTTCTTGATGCCGATCGCACGCTCGTCACGAACGATGCCGACGATGCGGTCGATGAGCAGGAATGGATAGCGATGGGGCAACAGACGCATGATCGCCCGCACATCGAGTTCATCCATCGTCTCGGTGCCGGTCAGGTCATTCATCCGGCTCAACTCCTACGTTCTTTGGGCTTCTGTTGAATGCGCGGGCACGGATTTCGGCCATATCGCGCAAAAAGGCTCGCATCGGCCGGGCCGGGATGCCGCCCCAGCGGGCAGCGCCGGGCACATCGGCAGCAACTGCGCTCATGCCGGCAATCTGTGCGCCGGCTCCGATCTGAAGATGTCCGGCGATCGTGGTGCCGCCGCCGATCATCACCTGGTCGCCAATCGTCACGCTGCCGGCGATGGCGACCTGCCCGACGATCACGCAGTGTCGGCCGACGCGGACATTGTGCCCGACCTGGACGAGGTTATCGATCTTCGTGCCCTCTCCGATCACCGTATCGTCCATGGCGCCACGGTCGACAGCCGTATTGGCGCCGATCTCGACACGATCCTGAATGATGACGCGTCCGAGTTGCGGGATCTTGAGCATGCCGGAGGGCGACGGAGCATAACCGAAGCCATCCTGACCGATCCGTGCGCCCGGATGGATGATCACATCGTTGCCGATGAAGGAGCACTGCACGGTGGTGTTGGGACCGATAGAGCAGTTGCGACCGATCTTGCAGCCGGGCCCGATAACGGCGGCAGCGCCGATGATCGTTCCCGAACCGATTTCCGCGCCATCGCCGACGACGGCACTCACATCGACGACCACGCCCGGCTCGAGGTGCGCACCCGGATGCACATACGCCTTTGGCGAGATGCCGCTTTCGTTCGTGAGAGTCAGCGGACGCATGGATGAGGGGTAAAGCAGTGCTGCCGCCCGGGCGAAGGCCGACTGGGGTGCCGGAGCAAGCAGCGCCGCGACATTTTCGGGAACAGAGGGCGCCATGTCTCTATGGCAGACGATCGCGCCAGCTTTCAACCCAATCAGCATCTCGGCATGACGCCGGGACGTGATGAAGGTCAGATCCTGGATATCCGCGCGCGAAAGTGGGGCAACCGAGGTGATCAGACGATCAGACAGACGCGGATCGTGCAATTCCGCGCCGATGTCCGCCGCGAGCTGCCCAAGCGGGATGCCTCTATGCGGCGGGAAGAAAATTGGACGATCCATCGGCAGCTTACAGAATGAATGAGCCGGGCATCATACCCGGCTTTGGATTGCGTGCTCGCGGCAAGAAGCGGCTAGAACCGCGACGATGCACCGAAACGGAATTCCTGCACATCGTCGTACTCTTCCTTGGCGACCGGTACGGCGTAGTCGAGACGCAGAGGGCCGAAAGGAGACGCCCAGATGAGCGACGCGCCAACAGACGCACGCCAGCTCTGGTCGAAGCCAACGCCACCGACAGTGACCGCCGGATCGAGATCCGTGCCGTAAAGCGTACCGGCATCGGCAAAGGCAGCGACGCGGAGACCGAAGTCGCGCGGGACAACCGGCATAGGCATGGACGCTTCGGCCGATGCGTTGAAGTAGGTCGTACCACCCAGCGCATCGCGATCGCCATCGGCCAGCAGTTCAGACCGAGGACCGAAGCCACGCGCATCGAAGCCGCGGATGGTCTCTCCGCCCTGCAGGAACTGGTCGAACACGCGGGCATTGTCGCCAAGCGAAACCATGTGGCCTGCACCAACGGACACCGAACCGATGATGTCCTGGGACTCAGACAGAAGCTGGAAATAATTGGCTTCGCCCGTGAACTTGATGAACTCGGCGTCGCCGCCAAGACCAGCAAACTCCATGCCTGCTTCGGCAAAAATGCCTTCGCGCGGCAGCTGGCGATCATCCAACGTGTTGAACGTCAAGGTCGGCGAGATCGACGACTTGATCCACGGGCTGCTGGCGATGCCCTGCTGATAGGCCAGCGACAACGACGAGTCCGTGCCCGTGTAACGGGTTTCGGAGAAGTTGTAGGCAAGGCCCGCCGTCAGATTGTCGGTGATCGGCGCTGCAACACGCAGCGTCACGCCGGTCTGCTCGTAGCTGTAGTTGTCCGGACGGTCGTCTTCGACGCGGAACACGTCGAAACCGGCGGCAAGACGGTAGCCGAGGAAATAGGGCTCGGTGAAGCTGACGCGGTAACTGCGCGAATTCTCGCCGCCACCGGCGGCAACACGGATGAACTGGCCACGGCCGAGGAAGTTGCGTTCCGTCACGGACGCTTCGACGGATGCACCGCCATCGCTGCCCGTCGAGTAACCGGCACCGATCGAGAACTCACCGGTCGGCTGATCCTGAACATCGACGATGATGATGATGCGGTCCGGCTGCGAGCCTGGCGCGGTCGAGATTTCGACCGAACCGAAATAGCCGAGACGCTGCAGGCGCTCACGTGCCCGGCGAACCATGGCCTGGTTGAAGGCATCGCCTTCCGACAGGTCGAATTCGCGGCGGATGACGTAGTCGCGCGTCCGGGTGTTGCCGCGGATTTCAATGCGCTCGACATAGGCGCGCGGACCCTGGTCGATCAGGTAGCTGACCGAAATAGTGCGGTTCGCGAAATCGCGATCGCCACGCGGGGTGACCTGGGCGAACGGGAAACCGGAATCGGCGACGCGCTCGGAAATGGCGACGATGGTGTCTTCGACATCTTCGGCGCTGTAGGTTGCGCCGGAACGGCTTTCGACCAGAGCCTGAAGGTCGGCTGTGTTCACGTCGGCGACGGAACTTTCGACGTTGACCGCACCGAAATTGTAACGCTCGCCTTCCTGGACGGTGATCGTCACCGTGTATTCGTTCGTTGCAGGGTCAAGCTCAGCGAAAGAGGACACGACCTGGAAGTCGGCATATCCGCGATTGTAATAGAAGCGGCGCAGCAGCTCTTCATCCGCGCGCAGCTTGTCTTCCGCGTAAACGTCACGGCGCGTCAGGAACGAGAGGAAGTTCGAGCGCTTCGTCGTGATCACTTCGCGCAAACGGCCATCGTTGAATGCCTGATTGCCGACGAAGTTCACCGTCGAAATCTTCGTGCGGTCGCCTTCGTTGACTTCGAATGCAAGGTTGATGCGGCCATCGGCGAGCGTGACCGTGTTGGTGGTCACCGTGGCATCGTTTCGGCCGATCGCGGCGTAAGCATCGCGGATCGCCTGAATGTCTGCCTGGACGAGAGGCTCGCTGTAAGGTCCGAGCGGCTTGGTCTGGACGATCGTCTCCAACTGACGGTCGCGGATACGGCTGTTGCCGTTGAAGACCACCTGATTGAGAATCTGGTTTTCGGAAACCGTGACGACGAGCGCCCCACCCTGCTGGGCAATACGGATGTCGGAGAACAAGCCGGTGGCGAACAGGCGACGAACGGATTCGTCGATATCGGCATTGGAGAAGTCCTGCCCCGGGCGGATGGTGATGTTGCCGCGGACCGTTTCGGCGTCGACGCGGCTGTTCCCCTGCACCTGAATGCTGTTGACGACGGCTGCCTGGGCAGCGGTCGTTGCACTCAGGAAAGCAATACCCGCTCCGCTGGATGCAATCCCCGTGGCTAGGGCGACGGCAGATACCGCACCCATGAACTTCGAACCGGCTCTCATTATGAACTCTAACCTTTTTGCCCGAACTACCACACCAGACGGATGCCCCGATTCCGAATGGTCCGTCGTTTTTTACCCGCTTTTGCCTTACAAGCAAGGCTGGCGGTTAATTTCTGTTTACTTCATTTAGAGGCGTGGCCCAAAGGCCACTCAAGCATTGAAACGTGGTCAACAAACCCTTTATTTTCGGGCGGATAGCGGACTTTCGACTGCTACCCCAGCAGCATGTTGACATCGTTCCAGGTCGCAAAGACCATGAGCGCAAGCACCATCCCCAAACCGATCCGAAACGCCATCTCCTGCGCATTTTCGCCAAGAGGTCGCCCACGGACCGCCTCAATCGCATAGAAGAACAGATGGCCGCCGTCCAGCATCGGTACCGGCATAAGGTTCAACAGTCCAATGGAAACCGACAGGACTGCGGCAAGCTGGATCACGGCAAGGATGCCCAGCGTCGCCATCTGGCCTGAAACCTGGGCCACGCGGATCGGTCCGCCAAGCTGGTCTGCCTTCTCCTGGCCGATGATGATGTTGCGGATGTAACCAAAGGTGCGGGTGACGATATAGCTCGTCTCGGCGACCGCCTGCCCCGTCGCTTCCAACGGCCCCATCTCGACTGTGCGGAAATTGCCCGTGTCCTGGTTTGTGACCACGCCGATCAGGCCGACTTCCAGGCGATTTCCGAAATTGTCCTCGATCTCCTCACGGGCCGGGACCAACGTGAAATCACGCTCGACCCCATCGCGCTGCATGGTGACGGTGATTTCGACCTCGGGGCGGCTCGACACGTAGCGGCGCACGTCATCGAAGGTCTCGATCGGGTTCCCGTCGATTGCGACGAAGATGTCGCCGGGAGCGATGCCAGCGGTTTCCGCTGCGCTGCCCGGCTGAACTTCGGCCACGACCGGATCGGACACAGGTCGACCGTAAAGCGTGAAGACCGTCGCGAAGATGGCAATCGCGAGGATGAAGTTCGCGATCGGACCCGCTGCAACAGTCAAAGCCCGGCGCCACAAGGCCGCGCCCTGGAAGGAGCTCCTGCGGTCCGCCTCGCTCATGGCCGCATAGCCGTCATTGTCAGGCACGCTGGCGGCGTTCTCGTCGCCGAAGAATTTCACGTAGCCGCCAAGCGGAATGGCGGAGAGCTTCCAGCGCGTTCCGTGCTTGTCGTTGAACCCGAAGATTTCCGGACCGAAGCCGACCGAGAAGGCCATCACGCGGATGCCGCACCACCGACCGACAAGGTAGTGGCCCATTTCGTGGACGAAGACGACGATCGTCAGAACCACGAGAAATGGAAGAATGTAGCCGGTCAGAAAGGCGAAGGTCGATGCCAGCGCATCCATCGGACGTGTCCCTGCTCAATGGCGGCGCACCGTGAGGCGCGCATGGAAGGTTTGTGAGTGACGACTGCTGGTTCCTATCCGCCCAACAACGCCGCGGCAATCGGTGAACCGCTGGAAGAACTGGGAATCCCACCCGCGATCACCAGAGCTATGAGAAAGGCCGCAAAAGCGGCAAATACGAGACCGTCGACCCTGTCCATGACGCCACCGTGGCCGGGAATGAGCCGGCCGGAGTCCTTTACCGCATAACGTCGCTTCATCCAGGATTCGAACAGATCCCCGACCTGGCTGGCGATCGAGAGGACAGCGCACAGGATAGGGATCCAGATACCGCCTCTGTCGAGGGTCAAGAGCGCGACAGCCGTGCCGGCTGCAATGCCGCCGAACATGCCGAATATTGCGCCGGACCACGTCTTGCCGGGTGAAATCCGCGGAGCAAGCTTTCGTCCGCCGAGGGCCCTACCACAGAAATAGGCGAGAATGTCGGTTGCCCAGACGACGGCGAACACAAATGCCATTCCGATCAGACCGAGCGTCGTATCGTCGCGCAACGCGGCGAGTGCCAGGCCGGAAAAGCCGGCATAGAGAACGCCGAGACCCATCCATGGACCGCGGCCACTGGTGCGCGCCGCCAGGGCAACAGCGCCTGCGCCGATCAGGATGGCTGCCGTCGAATACGCAAAGGCGTTGCCGACGATGAACCACATGATGGCGCCCATGCTTGCCCAGCCGACAAGAAAGGCAGGCCGCGACCGGCGTTCAGCCTGAACGATCGCTGTCCACTCATAATAGATGAGCGCGGCAAGAACGGCGCAGAAGATGCGGAACGGCAGGCCGCCGAACCAGGCCAGAAACAGGACTGCAATGCCGAGGATAACTGCGGAAACGACCCGCTGCTTCAATTCCAGCTGCATCACGAACCGAGCGCGACATCGCGTTCGGGAACGGCCCCGAAGCGGCGCTCCCGCGAGGCGTATTCGTCAAGCGCGCGGTGAAATGCCGACTTGTCGAAATCCGGCCAGAGCACGGGTACGAAGACGAATTCCGTATAGGCCGCCTGCCACAGGAGAAAATTCGACAGCCGCTGTTCGCCGCTGGTGCGGATGATGACGTCCGGATCGGGAATGCCAGCGGTATCCAAAAAAGCAGACAACGTGTGCTCGTTGACATTTGCCGGAGACAGTTCGCCTCGCCCGACTGCTTCGGCGAGACGCTTGGCCGCGCGCACGATCTCGTCGCGACCGCCGTAGTTGAAAGCGATGACGAGGTGCATCGCGCTGTTGTTGCGGGTCAACTCCTCCGCTTCGACCAAGAGGCCGAGGATTTCGCGATCGAGCCTTGCGCGGTCGCCGATGACCCGGATGCGGATGTTCTCCTTGTGGAGCTCCGCCAGGTCGCGCCGAATGAAGAGTTTGAGAAGCCCCATGAGATCGGTGATCTCGTCTTCCGGGCGGTTCCAGTTCTCCGACGAAAAGGCGAACAGCGTCAGATAGCGAACACCCGCCTCGCCCGCTGCCTGCACCGTTTCGCGCACGGCTTCGACACCCTTGCGGTGTCCCATGGTCCGTGGGAGGCCGCGCCGCTTGGCCCACCGGCCATTGCCGTCCATGATGATCGCGACGTGATGCGGCGTGGTCAAAGGCAGAACTCCGCTGAGGCTTCGCACCGAGAACGACAAGGCCGCCCGGTCATGCAGGCGCCAATCTAGACCTGCATGATTTCCTTTTCCTTATCGACGAGCAAGCGGTCGATCTCGGCAATGGTCTCATCGGTCATCTTTTGGACCCGGTCAGACTGCTGGCGGCTGTCATCCTGGCTGATGACGCCGGCCTTTTCGTTCTTCTTCAATTCGTCCATGCCATCGCGACGAACGTGCCGCGCCGCGACTCGCGCAGTCTCGGCATAGTTATGTGCCACTTTGACCAGCTCGCGGCGACGCTCTTCGTTGAGGTCCGGCAGCGGGATGCGCAGCGTCTGACCGTCGACGATCGGGTTGAGGCCGAGATTGGCTTCACGGATGCCGCGATCGACGGCGCCGACCATCTGCTTGTCCCAAACCTGAACGGACAGCATGCGCGCTTCCGCGACACCGACGTTTGCGACCTGATTGATCGGCATGCGCGAGCCGTAGGCCTCGACCATCACCGGATCCAGGACGTTTACCGAAGCGCGGCCCGTGCGAAGACCGTTGACGTCGTTCTTGAATGCCGTGACAGCACCTTCCATGCGCCGCTTCAGCTCGGAAAAGTTGGTTCCATCAGCCATGATAATGCTCCCATGCGCGGGTGATCGGCGGCGCCTCAACGCTCACCAGCCACCTCGTTCTATCTGTCGGTGACGACCGTACCGCGGCCGCCGCCTGTTACGATTGCGGCCAGGCCGCCTTTTTCGTGGATGGAGAAAACGATGATCGGGATCGCGTTTTCTCGGGCAAGCGAAACCGCGGCGACGTCCATGACGGCCAGTCCCTTCTCAAGGACCTCGGCGTGGGTCAGGCTGTCGAACCGGGTCGCCGTCGGATCCTTTTTCGGATCGGCCGAATAGATGCCATCGACCTGCGTGCCCTTGAGGATCGCTTCAGCACCCATTTCTGCCGCGCGCAATGCTGCAGCGGAATCGGTCGTAAAGAACGGGTTGCCCGTTCCGCCGGCGAAAATCACGACCCGGCCCTTGTCGAGGTGATGGAGCGCCGCGCGCTGCGAGAAGCTCTGGCAAATCTCCGGCATGGCGATGGCCGACAGCACTTCCGTGTCGATGCCAAGCTTGCGCAGCGAGGTCGCCAACGCCAGTGCGTTGATCACCGTCGCAAGCATGCCCATGTGGTCGCCCGTCACGCGATCGCCACCCTTGGAGGCGACAGCGACGCCGCGGAAAATGTTGCCGCCGCCGACGACCACGCCGACTTCGACACCCATGGCTCGCACTTCGGCAATATCACCGGCGATGCGGTCGGCCACTTCGACGTCGATTCCGAAGCCCTGACTGCCCATCAACGCCTCACCCGAGGCCTTCAGCAGGATGCGCTTGTAGCGCGGGGCGTCGGTTTTCATACGTTCACTCGTCTTTTTCTGAAGCTGGACAAGCCGCATACACGAAGGGCACCACGTTGTCACGCAGTGCCCTTGCGGCGTTTACGGCCGTGTACGATCGACTGGGCGATCAGCCTTTGGCGACTGCTGCGACTTCGGCTGCGAAGTCGGTTTCTTCGCGTTCGATGCCGTCACCCAGCGCAAAGCGAACGAAGCCCGTGACCTTGATCGGCGCGCCGACTTCAGCTTCGGCTGCCTTCACGGCATCACCAACCGTATGGTCGGGGTTCATGACGAAGGCCTGCGACAGCAGGGCGACTTCCTCGTAGAACTTGCGCATGCGGCCTTCCACCATCTTTTCGATGATGTTTTCCGGCTTGCCGGACTCGCGGGCCTGCTCGATGAAGATCTGGCGCTCGCGATCGGCAACGGTCGCATCGACGTCCTGCGACGTCAGAGCAAGCGGGTTGGTTGCTGCCACATGCATGGCAACCTGGCGACCGATCGCATTGAGCTTGTCCTTGTCACCGGTCGATTCCAGCGCAACGAGCACGCCGAGCTTGCCGAGATCGGTGGCAACAGCGTTGTGCATGTAGGTCGCGACCACGCCGTCGGACACGGTCAGGAGAGCGGTCCGGCGCAGGGCCATGTTCTCACCGATGGTGGCGACCGCATCCTTGATGGTCTCGCCGACCGGCTTGGATGTCGCGGGATAAGTCGCTGCCGTAACGGCATCGACCGAACCATCGGTGGTCAGCGCGACCTTGGCCACGCCTGCCACGAGATCCTGGAACTTGTCGTTGCGCGCAACGAAGTCGGTTTCCGAGTTCAGCTCGACGACGACGGCCTTCGTGCCTTCGCTGGCAACGCCGACCAGACCTTCGGCGGCCGTGCGGCTTGCCTTCTTGTCGGCCTTGGCGATGCCTTTGGCGCGCAGCCAATCGATCGCTGCTTCCATGTCGCCGTTGGTTTCGGCCAGCGCCTTCTTGCAATCCATCATGCCTGCGCCGGACTTTTCGCGCAGTTCTTTCACCATCTGAGCGGTAATGTTCATTCTAGCCTCTTGTCGTCTGTCATGGTCCGGCCGGCTTGGGCGGGACCTGGTTGGGGCGTGGGGACCGCGCCCTGTCGAATGCTTCGGCACGTTAGGCCGACATCGCCTTCATATGCATGACGGCCGGCGAAGCGATTGTCGCAGCGCCGGCCGTCTGAATTTCAGGACGATCGGAGCTTAGGCGGTGGCGCCTTCGCCTTCGACGCTGCCGGCGTCGTCGAGCGCAGGCTCGACTGGCGTTTCGGCGGATGCGCCGACGTCAACGCCCGAAGCGCCCTGCTGACGCGCGATGCCGTCGAGAGCGGCGCGCGAGATCAGTTCGCAATAGAGCGAGATCGCACGGGCAGCATCGTCGTTGCCTGGGATCGGGTAGTCGACGCGGTCGGGATCGCAGTTCGAATCGACAACGGCGACAACCGGGATGCCGAGGCGCTTTGCTTCGTCGATCGCGATTGCTTCCTTGTTGGTGTCGATGATGAAGATCAGGTCCGGTGTGCCGCCCATGTCGCGGATACCGCCAAGCGCACGCTCAAGCTTCTCGCGCTCGCGGTCGAGGTTGAGACGCTCTTTCTTGGTCAGGCCCTGGGCGTCGCCGGCCAGTAGCTCATCGAGCTTGCGCAGACGCTGGATCGAATTGGAGATCGTCTTCCAGTTGGTCAGCATGCCGCCGAGCCAGCGGGCGTTGACGTAGTATTGGGCCGAACGCTTGGCAGCATCGGCAATGATTTCCGAAGCCTGGCGCTTGGTGCCGACGAAGAGCACGCGGCCGCCGCCGGCTACCGTATCAGACACCACCTTCAGCGCCTGGTGCAGGAGCGGAACGGTCTGTGCGAGATCGATGATGTGGACGTTGTTGCGGTCACCGAAGATGAAAGGCTTCATCTTGGGGTTCCAACGGTGGGTCTGGTGACCAAAGTGAACGCCAGCTTCAAGCAATTGACGCATGGAAAAATCGGGCAGTGACATGCCTTGGGTATCCTTTCCGGTTGAACCTCCGCGCGGCAACAGCCTTTCGGCCACCGGCGGAACGGACCGGATTTCTCCCGGCCAATCCCAAACCGCGCGTGTGGAATGGTGGCTGCCATATAGAACTCGCCGACGGATGGCAACCCGTCGCCTCAGCCAAGCCCCGCATACTGCTTCTCAGCGACAGCCGTGGACGGCCCTTCCTGCGTTTGACAACTCGCTTGCACAAGGGCTGGTTTTCGGTCATCAAACATCGTTTCCAAAAGATAGCACCCCATGCCCATTTCAAGTTCGACACTCGTCCGTACGACGGCAGCTCTCATGCTGGCCGGGCTTGCCGCATTGCTCGTCATCGTCGGCATGAGCCTGTGGCTCGGCAATCGAAGCCAGGACCATTTCAACGAGGTGCTGGCGGCCCGCGATCTGCGGGCAGCGACACTCGATTTCCGCACGACACTGCAGGATGCGGAGACCGGTCAGCGCGGCTATCTGCTGACCCAGGACGACAGCTATCTGGCGCCTTACAACGAAGCTCGGCAAGAGCTGGAATCGCACCGGCAGCGATTGACGACCCTTCTTCAGTCTCGCCCAAACGGCGACGCGATCTCGTCAGCAATCAACGATGCGGCCGCAGTCAAACTGGATGAACTTGAGGAGACCGTCCGCCTCGCCCGCACCGGCGACCGTCAGACAGCCCTGGAACTCGTCCAGTCCGATACCGGCCAGACGGCGATGAGCGAACTGCGGGAGCTGTTCACCGGCATCGTTGAGGACGCAGACCGGCGTCTTGCCGAAAGCGTCGAGCAACAGCGGGGCAGCGCGTCCGCTCTCTATTGGGTCAGCCTGATCGGCGCCCTCGTCATCATAGCCGTCGTCGGCGGCAGCGCATGGGTGGTCATTCTCTATACGCGCGAGATCGCGGAGGCGCGAAGGCTTCTGTCGTCGACGAACATCACGCTTGAGGAGCGCGTTTCCGAGCGCACCGCGGAACTTGCGCGGGCGAACGAAGAGGTTCAGCGCTTCGCCTATATCGTGACGCACGACCTCAGAGCCCCGCTCGTCAACATCATGGGGTTCACGAGCGAGCTCGAAGCCAGCATCAAGCCGATCCGGGACTACATGGAGCGCAGTGAGGTTGCCGGTGACGACCAGCTCGCCAACGAAGCGCATCTCGCAGCGACGGAGGATTTGCCGGAAGCCGTCGGGTTCATCCGCTCATCGACTCGGAAGATGGATGGTCTGATCAACGCTATCCTCAAGATTTCCCGCGACGGGCGCCGACCGATCAGGGCAGAATCGATTGCGCTGACGGCCATGCTTCAGGCCAGCGCCGACGCCATCCAGCATCAGGTCGGCGAACTCGACGGCGTCATCGAAGTTGCCGACGATTTGCCGACGATCTTGTCCGACCGCATGTCGCTCGATCAGATATTCGGTAATCTGCTCGACAATGCGGTAAAGTACGCAGACGCGAGCCGGCCGTTGCGCATAAAGATCTCGGGCGAGAAGCTGATCGGAAACCGTATCGCGATCGATGTCGCAGACAATGGCCGGGGGATCGCGGCCGACGATCACGAACGCGTCTTCGAACTGTTCCGGCGGTCCGGAGAGCAAAGCAAACCGGGTGAAGGCATCGGCCTCGCCCATGTGAGGACCCTCGTCCGAAATCTCGGCGGCGACATCACCGTCACGTCCGAGCTCGGCAAGGGATCGACATTCAGGGTCGTTCTGGCCCGCGATATGCGTAGATTTATCGGGAGCATGCAATGAGCAGTGAAGCGAAGCCCGTCACGATCGTGATGATCGAAGACGACGAAGGCCATGCGAGACTCATCGAGAAGAACATCCGGCGCGCCGGCGTCAGCAACGAGATCATTCCGTTCACCGACGGCACGAGCGCGCTTGCCCACCTCTTCGGCTCCGATGGCTCTGGCGACGTCAGCGCAAGCCGCCACCTCCTCATCCTGCTCGATCTCAATCTGCCGGACATGAGCGGCGTCTCGATCCTCGAAAAGGTCAAGGCCAACCCGAACACGAAGCGGGCACCCGTCGTGGTGCTGACGACGACGGACGACGAACGCGAGATCCAGCGCTGCTACGACCTTGGCGCCAACGTCTACATTACCAAACCCGTCAACTACGAAGGCTTCGCCAATGCGATCCGTCAGCTTGGCTTGTTCTTCTCGGTGATGCAGATCCCCGAAAGTGCCTGATGATGGCTTCCCGGCCGACGCGCGTTCTTTATATCGATGACGATCCCGGACTGGCGCGTCTCATCCAGAAGAATCTGGAGCGGCGTGGCTATGTGGTCGAACGTGCCGACAAGGCCAGCAGCGGGTTGGAGCGGATCCGCGCCGGCGGCATCGACGTCGTCGGCCTCGATCACTATCTCGATACGGGAACCGGCTTGGACGTGCTGGCCGAACTCGCCAAGATCGAGCATGCGCCGCCGGTCGTCTACGTCACGGGCTCGGCCGAAACGGCAATCGCCGTTGCGGCGCTGAAGGCAGGAGCCTTCGACTACGTCACCAAGAGCGTCTCGGAAGACTTCCCCGAGCTTTTGGCAAGCGCTATCGACCAGGCAGTCGAGCGCGCCCGCCTGATGCGGGCGAAAGAGCGAGTCGAAGGCGAGCTGCGCGAGGCAAAAGAGCGCGCGGAGTTGCTGCTCAGCGAAGTGAACCACCGCGTGGCGAACAGTCTCGCGATCGTCGGGGCGCTGATCCGCATGCAGGCCAACACCCTGACCGAACCCGCCGCCAAGAATGCGCTGATCGAAACCCAGGCGCGCATCTCCGCCATCGCCGGCGTGCACAAGCGCCTCTATACGTCCGACGACGTGCGCTTCGTCGATATTGGCGAGTACCTGACGACGCTCGTCAAGGAACTGGACATGTCGCTTGCATCGAGCGCCAGGCTCAGGATCCGGATGGACGCGGTGCGCGTGCCCACCGACATGGCGATTTCCATTGGAATCATGACCGCCGAACTGGTGACCAATGCGCTGAAATACGCATACTCCGAAGGCGTCAAAGGCGAAGTCCGGGTTTTTCTCGACGCTGTCCCGGACGGTGCCGTGCTTGTCGTCGAAGATGATGGTGTCGGCTGGGACGGTACCGGTCAGAGCGCCAAGGGCACCGGCCTCGGCACGCGCCTCGTGAATTCCATGGCCGCCAATCTCGGCGCCACGCTCACTTACGAGCTGCAGCATCCCGGCACCCGAGCCAAGGTGACGATGGGGTTCTAGCCCCGGATATCTCTGCTCTGCCAGACCGGATCACGCCGACTTCACGCAGCGCCGACATCGGCGTGAGTTGGCTGTGGCAAAAACGCGCGCAGTGTTGTTTCGACAGTGATCGGCACTTGGTGTGGATTGGCTCTCACCGCCCGCTGAGGCGGCAACCCCTGGGAGCCACCACCATGAAGACGATCCTGACGACGACTGCCCTCACCCTCATGCTTGCCATGCCGGCCTTCGCACAGAGCGGTTCGGATCTCACCTGCGCCGATTTCCTTGCCCTCGACGAAGCCGGTCAGATGGCTGCCGTCGAGGCGTTGCACAGCGACGACATGATGGCCGACGACATGGCTTCTGATGACATGGCCGCTGACGACATGGCTGCCGATGACATGGCCGCAGATGACATGGCGTCCGATGACATGGCTGCCGATGACATGGCGTCCGACGATATGGCTGCCGATGACATGGCGTCCGACGATATGGCCGCTGACGACATGGCTGCAGACGCAACCGTTGCCAGTGTCACGACCGCCTGCGCCGACGCACCCGACAGCATGATTTCGGACACGATGTAAGCATCGCCGCATGCCTTGGAGCCGGGTGACCCGCGACAGGCGTCACCCGGCGCAACCCGCCTGGAGCGCCGCCATGTCTGCAACCGAGTTTTCACCGCCGATCGCAGATGCGCCGATCGTCGTTCGCCGTCATCGGCTTTCGACGCGGCTGTGGCATTGGACGAATGTGGTCGTCTTTCTTGTCATGCTGATGAGCGGACTGATGATCTTCAACGCGCATCCCCGCCTCTATTGGGGCGACTACGGCGCGAACCCCGATCCCGCATGGCTGCAGATCGGAGCCGAGGACGAGCGCGGATATTTGCGCGTCGGTGCGATCCAGTTCGATACGACAGGCGTTCTGGGACGCTGGCAGAACGCGGAAGGGGCCTGGCAGAACCGGGCCTTCCCGCATTGGGTCACGATACCATCGAGCTACAATCTCGCGCTTTCACGGCGCTGGCACCTGACGTTCAGCTGGCTTTTTGCAGGTGGTCTCGCGCTCTACGCGCTGATCAGTCTCGTGAACGGTCACCTGCGCCGCGACCTCCTCCCGAAGCGCGCCGAACTGGCGCCGTCGCATATCCTCGGTGACATCGCAGCCCATGCGCGACTTCGGTTTCCGACAGGCGAGGCCGCGCGACACTACAACGTGCTGCAGAAGCTCGCCTATCTTTCCGTTCTGGCCGTGCTTTTGCCCGTTCTCGTGCTCACCGGCCTGACGATGTCGCCGACGATGGTCGCTGCTTGGCCATGGCTGATCGACATCTTCGGCGGCCGACAGTCCGCACGCTCCATCCATTTCATCGCCGCATTCGGCATGGTGGCGTTCATCCTGGTCCATCTCGTCATGGTCGTGCTGGCAGGACCTATCAACGAGATCCGCTCCATGATCACCGGCCGCTATCGCCTGCCCCAGGAGAAAACACGATGACCACTCTTCTTTCCAGGCGCCGGCTGATTACCGGAGCAGCGCTGACGGGCTCCGCAATGGCACTCTCAGGCTGCGATGCGCTCGGCCAGAGCCCGGCGTTCCGCCAGTTTCTCTCGGGCGGCGAATGGTTGAGCTACCGTATCCAGCGGTTCATCGTGGGCGACGCCCTGGCGCGCGAATATCCGGAGGGATCCCTGTCACCGACCTTCTGCATGAACGGCAACACGCGGCCGGAAAATTCTGAATGGGAGCGGCACGCAGCTTCGGCGTTTTCCGACTATCGCCTCCGCATCGATGGACTCGTCGCGCGGCCGCAATCGATCTCGATGGCCGAGATTCGCACCCTGCCCGCCCGTACCCAGATCACCCGTCACGACTGCGTGGAAGGTTGGAGCGCGATCGGCAAATGGACGGGCACGCCACTCGGTCCACTGCTCGACCGTGCCGAGCTTGCCCCCAACGCCCGCTACATCGTCTTCCACTGTGCGGACGATTTTCGCGGGACGCCCTATTACGAAAGCATCGACCTCGTCGAAGCGTTTCATCCGCAGACCATCCTTGCCTACGGCATGAATGACGGCGACCTGCCCATCGGCCATGGCGCACCGTTGCGTCTGCGCGTCGAACGGCAGCTCGGCTACAAGCAGGCGAAGTTCGTCATGCGCATCGAAGCCGTCGAAAGCCTCGATGCGATCGGCCGAGGTCGCGGCGGCTACTGGGAAGATGCAGGAGCCTATGACTGGTATGCGGGAATTTGAGATCTAAGGCTGTTCGGCGCATTCCTTGGCGTCAAACACTTCAAGGCCCGTCAGCGTGCCGCGAAGGACGAAATCGCCATAGTCCATCTCCAGGTCCCGGGTCAGGCCATTCTCGTAGAGTTTGAACGAGATCTGGTAATCCGGAACGCCGTCGCCGGTTTCGGCTTCATTGAAATAGGCGATCGTCACGGGCCAGGCGGCTTCGTTGGCGAATGGGCCGGCCTGCTCCGCCTCGGCATCCTCCGCTTCCGGCTCACGCGGCGTTCCGATGACGGTCGTCGTCAGCATGATTTTGTCGCCGTCGTCGGACCCGTCATAGATGTGCGACTGGTAGAAACGCTCGCCTGCCTTCGCCTTTGCGATCAGCTCGATCATGTGGTCGGTCGGGAAGAGCGCGCGGTCGAGCGCCAGCGACGTCTCCTCGGGTTCCTCCATCTCGACGTCGATCGAATCATCGGTGCGGCGGGCGGTGCCGCGCGTTTCGCTGTCGAGCGCATCGTCGACGAAGGAGCGGTTGACGAATTCGAATGTGCCGGCGCGCAGATCCTCATAAGTTGTCGTCTGCTGGTCGGTGACCCGGGAAAATTCCTCGGTGTCGATTCGCGTCACGAATCGAAAGTTCACGGTGAAGCCGTCGCAGGCCGAGCCGTTCATTTCGTAGACCATGCGGCCGTAGACACCCGAGATGCCCGATCGCTCCTCCGAATTGGCGAGTTCGAGATCATAGACGGCACGGTGCGGAACGAGGGCCGAAGCACCTGCCGGCTGCGCCATGCCGGACGCAGTGGTTGAAAGCAGCCCGGCCATTACCGCAGCTGATCCGAATGCCATACGACCGGCAAATCCCAACATTCATGTCTCCTAGCAAAACCTCACACATGTTACAGGAAGCCTCGGGGCAAAAGCGAGGCGCTTGACGCCGCGTCCGCATACGACATCTTAGGCGCAGAAAAACGGGTGAACCTTTCATGGCCAATACGATTGCCGATCGACTTGCCGAACGCGGTATCGATCTTCCACAAGCGGCTGCTCCAGCCGCCAACTACGTTGCCTGGGTGATCGCAGGCGACATGCTCTACATTTCCGGCCAGCTTCCTCTCGAGAAGGGGCACCTCGCCTATACGGGGCACCTTGGTCATGACCACAAAGTTCTGGCGGGCCAGGCGGCTGCCGAACTTTGCGCCATCAATGTTCTTGCCCAGGCCAAGTCGGCGCTTGATGGCGATCTGGAACGGATCGTCCAGCTCGTGCGGATCACTGGCTATGTCGCGTCGACGCCGGATTTCGTCGAGCAGCACCTCGTCGTCAACGGCGCGTCCGATCTCTTCGCTGCGGTCCTCGGAGACAAGGGCAAGCATGCCCGCGCTGCGGTAGGCACCGCCTCGCTGCCGCTCAATGCGGCCGTCGAGGTCGACGCCATCTTCCAGATCGCCTGATCCCCTGATCGAATTGCCGCGGAACACCTATGCAGACGCTTGCCTGGCTGACTGAACACCCCATCGCCCACCGTGGATATCACGACCTCAATCGCACCGTCTGGGAGAATACGATTGCCGCATTCGAGCGGGCGGTGGAGGCCGGCTTCGCCATCGAGTGCGACCTGCACCTGGCTGCCGACGGCGTGCCGGTGGTTTTTCACGATGATATGCTCGAGCGCCTGTGCAGCCTGCCCGGGCGAACGCGCGACAAGCTTTCGACGGAGCTTGCACTGCTGACCGTCGGCGGCACCAGGGAGCGGATCCCAACGTTCAAACAGCTTTTGGCGCTTGTTGCCGGCCGTGTTCCGATCGTCGTTGAGCTGAAAGGCTGCGAGGGTGACGATGACGATTTCGCCGGGGCGGTTCTCGAAGATCTGGACGGTTACGAGGGACCGGTAGCCCTGATGTCGTTCGACCACTGGCTCCTCAGGGACCTCAGGGCGCTCGAATGCCCCTACCCGCTTGGGCTTACGGCCGAGGGACAGCGCAACGAGGACCTGCAGCGGCACGAGGATGCGATGCGTCTCGGGCTCGATTTCGTGTCCTACTGTGCGTTTCATCTGCCGAACCGCTTCATCGACGGCGTGCGTGAAAGCGGCAAACCGGTCATCACGTGGACGGTGCGCGACGAAGCGGCTCTGGCTCACAGCATGCGCCATGCAGACCAGATCACGTTTGAAGGCTTCGATCCGCGAACGGTCTCGCCATCCCCGATCTAGGCAGGCCTTAAAATAGCCGAGCGGCGCACTACTTTCTCGCAAGTGCGAACATGGGGAATGCGATGACCGCCGGAAAAGCTGCTGAGGATCGCGGCCAGATCGAATTCACGATCGAAGTTGCGTCATCGATGGTCGATGTGGACCGGCCAACCTGGGACCAGCTGGCCGGAACGACGCGGGCGAGCGCCACTCCGGATATCCCCTACAATCCCTTTCTTTCCTACGATTTCCTGTCTGCTCTCGAACAATCCGGCTCGGTCGCCGCCAAGACCGGCTGGCTGCCGCGCCATCTGATGCTGAAAGACCCTGAAGGGGCGCTTTGTGGCGCCGTGCCGGCCTATCTCAAGAGCCACAGCCAGGGCGAATATGTCTTCGATCACGGGTGGGCGGATGCCTTCGAGCGTGCCGGCGGCGAGTATTACCCCAAGCTGCAGGCATCGATCCCCTTCACGCCGGCGACCGGGCCACGACTTCTGGCACCTGCGGATGCACGCCGCACGGTCGTGCAGGCCGCGCTGGCGCAAGGCCTTATAGCGCTGACGGATCGGCTGGGCATTTCATCGGCTCATATTACTTTCGTTCCCGAAGACGAGATGCCCGTGTTCGAAGAAGCAGACTTCCTCCATCGAACCGACCAGCAATTCCATTTCCACAATCAATCCTACGGCAGTTACGACGATTTTCTCGCCACGTTGGCGTCACGCAAACGCAAGGCGCTCAGGCGCGAACGTCAGCAGGCGATGGAAAACGGCATCTCCATCGAGCGCCTCACGGGCCCATCGATCACCGAAGAGCACTGGGACGCGTTCTACGCCTTCTATATCGATACCGGCGCCCGAAAATGGGGCCGGCCCTATCTCAACCGCGCCTTCTTCAGCCTGATCGGGGAGACGATGGCGGACGACATCCTGCTTGTGATGGCGAAGCGAGAGGGTCGCTACATCGCCGGAGCGATCAATTTCATCGGCGGCGACTGCGTCTTTGGTCGCCATTGGGGCTGCATCGAGGATCACCCCTTCCTGCATTTCGAGATCTGCTATCATCAGGCCATCGATTTCGCGATCGAACGGGGCTTGCCCCGTGTCGAGGCCGGCGCCCAGGGGGAACACAAGCTGGCGCGCGGATATCTGCCAGTCACCACCCACTCCGCCCATTATATCGCCCATCCAGGCCTGAAGCGCGCGGTTGCCGACTATCTCGAACGGGAGCGCCGCGAGGTCGACCAGATCGGCGCGATCCTCACCGAGCACGGTCCGTTCAAGAAGGCATGACGCTCGCTTTCGCCCATCCGACCGGCTAGACGGAGAACAGTCGCCACACGCGCCCGAGAGCAGCTCCATGGTTTACGTCTACCTCGTCGTCGCCGTCATCTTCGAGGTGATCGCCACGTCTGCGCTCAAGCTGTCGGAAGGCTTCACGCGGTTGTGGCCTTCCATCGTCACGGTCGGCGGCTACAGCATAGCGTTCTTCTTCCTATCGCTGACGCTGAAGACGATGCCGGTCGGGATCGTCTACGCGCTCTGGTCGGGCACAGGCATCGTGCTGATTGCGGCCATCGGCTATTTCGCTTTCGGGCAGCGGCTCGATCTTCCAGCCATCATCGGCCTCGCGCTGATCATCGCAGGCGTCCTGATCGTCAATCTCTTCTCGCGAACCGTCGGCCACTGAAGCGTTTCAGGTGAAGTGGGTACCGGTTCATCGTTTGGGGGCGTGACACAGCCAAAGGCTTGACGGGCCGGCGGAGAATTTCGCACATGGACGCAATCCGAGGAGACACGACGATGACCACGCCCGAGGCTTATGACGACGCCAACATCTTTGCCAGGATCCTGCGCGGCGAGCTGCCGGCGCATCGCGTCTACGAGGACGATCACACTCTTGCGTTCATGGACATCATGCCGCGCGGCGACGGCCACTGCCTCGTCCTGCCCAAGGCTCCATCACGCAACATCCTGGATGTCGAGCCCGGCGATCTCTCGCATGTGATGGCCACCGTGCAGAAACTTGCCCGGGCGGTGAAGAAGGCGTTCGATGCCGATGGCGTGACCATTCAGCAGTTCAACGAAAGCGCTGGCGGTCAGGTCGTCTTCCACCTGCATGTCCATGTGATCCCGCGCTTCGACGGCGTTGCGCTGAAGCCGCACACCGGCACCATGGAAGATCCGGACATTTTGAAAGCCAATGCGGAGAAAATCCGCGCTGCACTTTGATCGGCGGAGAAATCAGCCGGTCTGCTTGCGCAGACCGTAAATCTTGTCGGCGCGGCGCTCGAATGCTTCGGCAAAGGTGCGAAAGGCGCGATCGAACATCGTGCCCATCAGCATGCCCAGCATGCGATTGCGAAACTGGTAGTCGATGAAGAAGTGAACGGCGCAACTGTCCGGGCCCGTTTCTTCGAACGTCCAGCGGTTGTCGAGATACCGGAACGGGCCATCGATATATTTCACGTCGATGCGATTCTCGGCGGGGCGCAGAACGACCTGGCTCGAAAACGTCTCGCGAATGGCCTTGTAGCCGACCGACATATCGGCGACGAGCAGCTCTTTCCCGTCCTCACCCTCCTTGCGGGAGCGCACCGTGAGGCTTTCGCAGAGCGGCAGGAATTCAGGATAGCGCTCCACATCGGCGACAAGTGCAAACATGTCGCGTGCGGAGTGATTCACTTGGCGGGTGGTTTCGAACTGAGGCATGAATCACGGCTGTTGGCGGCAGGGCCGCTTCGGGACAAGTCGATTTGCCCATAGATAAGGGCTGTTGGCGCCATGTCGACCATAAAAGGCCGGCACGGCGCCGACAGCGCATTCAGGACGCCAGCGCGAGCTTCTTTTCGCGCGCAACGCGAAGCCGGGCAAAATCGTCGCCCGCATGGTGGGAAGAGCGAGTCAGCGGGCTGGCCGAAACCATCAGAAAGCCCTTGGAGTATGCAACGGTCTCATAGGACTTGAATTCGTCCGGCGTCACGAAGCTGACGACGCGGTGATGCTTGCGACTTGGCTGCAGATACTGGCCGATCGTGATGAAATCGACATCCGCCGTGCGCAGATCGTCCATCAACTGCAGCACTTCGTTCCGCTCCTCACCGAGACCGACCATGATGCCGGATTTGGTGAAGATCGTCGGATCGAGCTCTTTAACCCGCTGCAAAAGACGCATCGAGTGGAAATAGCGCGCTCCGGGACGCACCGTCAGGTAGTTCGAGGCGACGGTCTCCAGATTGTGATTGAAGACATCCGGCCGCGCCGCGACCACAGTTTCCAAGGCTCCTGGCTTGCGCAGGAAATCAGGGGTCAGGATTTCGATTGTCGTTCCCGGAGCGTGGCGCCGGATCGCGTGGATCACCTCGACAAAATGATGGGCACCGCCATCGGCGAGATCGTCGCGATCGACCGATGTGATCACCACGTGGTTCAAGCCCATCTTCGCGACGGCGAGGCCTACATTCTCGGGCTCATTGGGATCGAGCGCGTTCGGCATGCCGGTTGCAACGTTGCAGAACGCGCAAGCCCGGGTGCAGATCTCGCCCATGATCATGAAGGTGGCGTGCTTCTTGTCCCAGCACTCGCCGATGTTGGGGCAGCCCGCCTCCTCGCAAACCGTGACGAGATTGTGCGATTTCACGAGCTCGCGGGTTTCGCGATAGCCTTGGGACGTTGGCGCCTTGACGCGAATCCACTCTGGCTTGCGCGCGATCTCGTTATCGGGCCGGTGGGCCTTTTCGGGATGACGCAGACGCTGCTTTGCCTCGGCGATTGTATCCAGCACAGTGACCATGAATGCTCCAGAACGCGATCAGGCGCGCGATGAAATAGATGGAGCGGTTATAGGCGGTTGGCCAGAAAAAAGTAAGGCCGCCATCTGCATGGCGGCCTTGTCTCAAAGCATTGCTTGAGGTCGTTTATCGCCTGACGGCGCGACCAATGGCAATCAGAATGCACGCGCCGATGAAGCCAACGATCAAGTAGATCAGAACGCCGGTGCCGGTGTAGATGCCGAGAACGCTGAGCAAGAAGTTCAGCAGCGCGGCACCGATGATGCCGAGAATGATGTTCATGAAGAGACCGTGATTGCTCTTCATGAATTGTTCCGCGAGCCAACCCGCGATGCCGCCGACGATGATTGCGCCCAGCAGTCCCATGCCGTTCAGATCCATGACCCCATCTCCTTTTCTTCAATTAGAAGTCGGCCTTAAAACGTTACAAACGCTTCGCGGTTCCCGGTGTCTTCGAATTTGCTGATGGACTGCTGCCAGACGTATCAGGCGTTCAAAGCGCGGCCATAGGCGTCGAGCACGCTCTCCTTCATCATCTCCGACAGAGTGGGGTGCGGGAAGATCGTGTGCATGAGGTCCTCTTCCGTGGTCTCGAGGTTCATGGCGACGACGAAGCCCTGGATCAGCTCCGTCACTTCGGCCCCGACCATGTGCGCGCCGATGAGTTCGCCGGTCTTCTTGTCGAAGATCGTCTTGATAAGTCCGTTGTCTTCGCCGAGCGCAATAGCCTTGCCGTTTGCGGCAAACTGGAAGCGGCCGACGCGGATATCGCGGCCGGCTTCCTTTGCCTTGGCTTCGGTCAGCCCCACGGATGCCACCTGCGGGTGGCAATAGGTGCAGCCTGGGATCTTGTTCTTGTCCATGGCATGGACGCCTGGAACGCCTGCAATCTTTTCGATGCAGATCACGCCTTCATGCTCTGCCTTGTGGGCGAGCATCGGCGGCCCGGCCACGTCCCCGATCGCATAGAGGCCGGCGACGTTGGTCTTGCCGTAGCCATCGATGACGACGCAGCCGCGGTCGGTCTTCACGCCCAGCTTTTCGAGGCCGAGGTTTTCGATGTTGCCCTGAACGCCCACCGCTGAGATCAGCCGGTCGGCCGTGATCGTCTGCGTCTTGCCGTCCTTGGTCTCGATATGCGCTGTGACCGAGCTGGCGGATTTGTCGACCTTGCTGACCTTTGCGTCGGTGATGATCTTCATACCGCGCTTTTCGAGCGCCTTGCGCGCTATGGCGGAGATTTCCGCATCCTCGACCGGCATGATGTCGGACATCAGTTCGACGACGGTAACGTCGACGCCCATCGACCGGTAGAACGACGCGAATTCGATGCCGATCGCACCAGAGCCCATCACCAGCAGTGACTTCGGCATTTCCTGCGGCACCATGGCCTCGAAATAGGTCCAGATCAGCTTGCCGTCTGGCTCGATGCCCGGCAGCGTGCGGGGGCGCGCGCCTGTCGCCAGGATGATGTGCTTGGCGGTGTAGGTCCCCTCGCCCTTCGTGCCCTTGGGCGCCGGCGGCTGAGGCTCGACGGGCTTCTTCTTCATCGGCGAAACCTTGATCTCGCCCGGCTTGGTCAGTTCGGCCTCGCCCCAGATCACATCGATCTTGTTCTTCTTCATCAGGAAGCCGACGCCGCCATTGAGACGCAGCGAGACGCCGCGTGACCGCTTGACCACATCCTCCACCTTGGCCGTCATCGTGCCTTCCAACGTCAAGCCGTAGTCCTTGGCGTGGTTGGCGTGATCGAGGATTTCAGCCGATCGCAGGAGCGCCTTGGTGGGGATGCAGCCCCAGTTGAGGCAGATACCGCCCATATGTTCGCGCTCGACAATCGCGGTCTTGAAACCAAGCTGGGCGGAGCGGATCGCGGTGACGTAGCCGCCAGGGCCCGAACCGATGATAATGACGTCGTAGCTTTCGGCCATGTCCCTATCCTTTTCCGGTCTAGAATAATTTTGCTTTTCTTCGCATCGCTCAATTATTCTAAGTTTTGACTTGTCGCATTTCCGGGCGGTGAACCGGTATCCACTTCACCTAGAAGCGCTCTAGATCCCGAGCATAACCCGGACGATCGGTGCCAGGCCCTTGCCTATCGCACGCGTGTTGTCGGCATCGAGATGCACACCGTCGATCGGCGTCGTCACGGCGACGGACGACGCATCGAAGAACCCGCAGCCCATCTCGTCGGCGAGATCGGCATAGTAGGAGGCGAGCATTTCAGACTGCTCGATCGCGCCGCTATACATCGCCGAGAAAATCGGATCGGCGGTTTCGCAGATGATCGGTGGCGCGACGATCAGCACCTCCGGCGCTTCGTAGAGCGGGCGCCACGTGTGATGCTTCACCTGCTCCACCAGCCGCTCCATGCCGAGCATCGCATCGATGGCGCGGCCGGCAACCTTGGCCTTCAAATCGTTGGTGCCGAGCATGATGATGACGAGATCGATCGGCTCATGGCTCGAAAGAAGCGTCGGCAGGATCTTGGTCCCGGCGCGTTCGGCAAGCGCCGTTGGATCGTCATAGGCCGTGGTGCGGCCGCCGAGACCCTCGGCGACCACGTCGATCTCGCCACCGAGATGCGCCTTCAACGATGACGGCCAGAGATCGGCATAGCCATGCCGACCGCCCGTGGCGGCATCCGTACCCCATGTGAGTGAATCGCCGAAGCAGAGGATGGTTTTCATCAAACCGTCCCTAGACCAGCATTCCCATCGGGTTTTCGATGTAGCGCTTGAAGGCGCCGATCAGCTCGGCTCCGAGCGCGCCATCGACGCAGCGATGATCGGTCGAGAGCGTTACGGTCATGACTTCCGCAATCGCCAGCTCGCCGTTCTTGACGATCGGCCGCTTTTCGCCGGCGCCGACCGCCAGGATGGTGGCATGCGGCGGGTTGATGACGGCGGAGAAGTTCTTGACCCCCATCATGCCCATGTTGGAGACCGCCGACGTTCCGCCCTGATACTCTTCCGGCTTCAGCTTGCGGTCGCGGGCGCGCTTGCCGAGATCCTTCATCTCGTTCGAGATGGCCGAGAGCGACTTCTCCTCGGCCTTGCGGATGATCGGCGTGATCAGGCCACCCGGGATCGACACGGCAACGCCGACATCGGCGTGCTTGTGCTTGACCATCGCGCTTTCGGTCCAGGAGACGTTCGCGTCCGGCACGTCGCGTAGCGCCAAGGCCAGAGCCTTGATCACCAGATCGTTGACAGAGAGCTTGTAGGCGGGCTTGTCGTCGCGGACCGGTGCGGCGTCGTTCAACTGCTTGCGCAGCGCCAGAAGCGCATCGAGCTCGCAATCGACCGAGACGTAGAAATGTGGAACGGTCTGCTTGGACTCGACCAGCCGCTTGGCGATGGTCTTGCGCATGCCGTCATGCGGCACGAGTTCGTAGGAGCCTTCGGCGAAATTCTTGAGAACCTGTTCGTCGCTGGCGCCCTTCGCCATCGGAGCCGGTGCGGTGGCCGATGCAGACGGAGCCTGCGCGCCGCTCGCCGCAGCCTTGGGTGCGCCGCCCTTGGCGGCTGCCTCGATGTCGGCTTTCACGATGCGGCCCTTCGGACCGGTACCGGAAACTGCAGAAAGATCGAGGCCGCTTTCCTTGGCAAGCCTGCGCGCCAGCGGCGATGCGAAAATGCGCTCGCCGTCCTTCTTCGGTGCAGGCGTGGAAGCGGCAGGTGCTTGGTCGGCGACCGGCTTTGCCGTTTCTGCCGGCTTCTCGGCCTTTTCCTCGGCCTTGGGCTGTTCGGCCTTCGCCTCGGGCTGGTCCGTCTTTGCCTCAGCTTTCGCCTCCGAACCGTCGCCCTTGGCGGCGGCAGCGGCGTCTTCACCTTCTTCGGCGAGAATGGCAATGACGGCGTTGACCTTCACGCCTTCGGTACCGGCCGGCACGACCAGCTTGGCGATCGTGCCTTCGTCGACGGCTTCGACTTCCATCGTCGCCTTATCGGTTTCGATCTCGGCGATGACGTCACCGGAGGAGACCTTGTCGCCCTCCTTCACCAGCCATTTTGCGAGATTGCCCTCTTCCATCGTGGGAGAGAGCGCGGGCATCGTGATGTTGATCGGCATCTCTTGCCCTCCCTCAGGCTTTGTAAGTCACGGCTTTCACAGCATCGACGACTTCCTGGACGTTCGGCAGAGCGAGTTTTTCCAGGTTGGCGGCATAAGGCATCGGCACGTCCTTGCCGGCGATCGTGATGACCGGCGCATCCAGATAATCGAATGCTTGCTGCATCACGCGCGTGGCGATCTCGGTGCCGACGGACGATTGCGGGAAACCTTCTTCCACCGTGACCAGGCGGCCTGTCTTCTTCACCGATTCGATGACGGTCGGAAGATCCATTGGCCGAATGGTGCGCAGATCGATCAGCTCGACATCGATGCCCATACCGGCCAGCTCGTCCATCGCCTTGAGGGCGTAGGTCATGCCGATGCCGAAGGAGACGATCGTGACGTCCGTACCCTTCTTGTGGATACGGGCCTTGCCGATCGGCAGCACGAAATCATCCATCTTCGGTACGTCGAAGCTCTGGCCGTAGAGGATCTCGTTTTCGAGGAAGATGATAGGGTTGGGATCGCGGATCGCGGCCTTGAGCAGGCCTTTGGCGTCTGCTGCCGTATATGGCATGACGACCTTGAGGCCCGGGATGTGGCCGTACCATGCGGCGTAACACTGCGAGTGCTGAGCGCCGACGCGGGCTGCAGCACCATTCGGTCCACGGAAGACGATCGGCGCACCCATCTGGCCGCCGGCCATGTAAAGGGTCTTGGCGGCCGAGTTCACGATGTGGTCGATCGCCTGCATGGCGAAGTTGAACGTCATGAATTCGACGATCGGCTTCAGACCGGACATGGCCGCTCCGACGCCGACGCCGGCAAAGCCATGCTCGGTAATCGGCGTGTCGACGACGCGCTTGGCGCCGAACTCGTCCAGCAGGCCCTGGGTGATCTTGTAGGCGCCCTGATACTCGGCGACTTCCTCGCCCATGATGAAGACGTCCTTGTCGCGGCGCATCTCCTCGGCCATGGCGTCGCGCAGCGCTTCACGCACCGTCGTCGAAACCATTTCGGTGCCTTCAGGAATGTCAGGATCGGACTGGGCTTCGACCTTGGGCTGGGCCGGGACCTTGCCGCTCTCCTTGGAGCCCTCGGCCTCGCCTTTCGGCTCGTCCTTGGGCGCTTCCGCTTCGGCAGGCGCTTCGGCTTCTGCCTTCTGACCACCACCGGAAGCCGCGGCCGATGCGTCTTCGCCTTCTTCGGCGAGGATTGCGATGACGGCATTCACCTTGACGTTCTCGGTGCCTTCCGGAACGACGATCTTGGCGATCGTCCCCTCATCGACGGCTTCGACTTCCATCGTCGCCTTGTCGGTCTCGATCTCGGCGATCACGTCACCGGCGGCGACCGTGTCGCCTTCCTTTTTCAGCCATTTCGACAGCGTGCCCTCTTCCATCGTCGGGGACAGCGCCGGCATCAGAATTTCAACAGACATGGGCGGCTCCCGACCTTAAATGAGAATATCGGTGTAGAGCTCGGACGGATCCGGCTCGGGATTGGACTGTGCGAAGTCGGCGCTGTCGGCAACGATGTCGCGGATCTTCTTGTCCATCGCCTTCAGTTCGTCCTCGCTGGCCCAACCGTTGTCGAGAAGCCGCTTTCGCACCTGCTCGATCGGGTCCTGCTCGGAGCGCATCTTCTGCACTTCGTCTTTAGAACGGTATTTCGCCGGGTCGGACATGGAGTGGCCACGATACCGGTATGTCAGCATCTCCAGGATGATCGGGCCCTTGCCCGAACGGCAGTGCTCGGCGGCCAGATCGCCGGCAGCCTTGACCGCGCGCACGTCCATGCCATCCACCTGGATTCCCGGGATGTTGAAGGATGCGCCGCGCTGGGAGAAATCGGTCTGGGCCGAGGCGCGCGAGACGGAAGTGCCCATCGCGTAGCGGTTGTTCTCGACGATGTAGACGACAGGCAGCTTCCAGAGAGCGGCCATGTTGAAGCTTTCGTAGACCTGGCCCTGGTTGGCCGCGCCGTCACCGAAATAGGTCAGCGAGATGTTGTCGTTCTCGCGGTAACGGTTCGCAAAAGCGAGCCCGGTGCCGAGCGAGACCTGACCGCCAACGATGCCATGGCCGCCATAGAACCCCTTCTCCTTGGAGAACATGTGCATTGAGCCGCCCTTGCCGCGGGAATAACCATCCCTGCGGCCGGTCAGCTCGGCCATGACGCCGCGCGGCTTCATACCGGTTGCGAGCATGTGGCCATGGTCGCGGTAGCCGGTAATGACCTGATCGCCTTCCTTCAACGCCATCTGCATGCCGATGACGACTGCTTCCTGGCCGATATAGAGGTGGCAGAAACCGCCGATGAAACCCATGCCGTACAGCTGGCCGGCCTTCTCCTCGAAGCGCCGGATGAGCAGCATGTCGTTGTAGGCCTGCAGTTCACGCTCCTTGGTGAACTCCTCCGGCGCCGGGGGCGCTATGATCTGTCCGACAGGCGACGATTTCTTCGTCTGCTGGCGAACGGATGCGGATGTGCGGGCAGATGACGTACGGCGAGCAGCCGTTGACGCGGGCTTGCGCGTGGCCATGCATTTCCTCCCTGAGACGCAATTCGTTGGCTCGAACCTATGCTAAAGCGAAACGGCCAGCAACAGCGCAAATGCATAGCTTCAATGCAATGGAAGTGACTGATTTGTAATGTCTTTCAGGTTATTAACTTGTTTCGTGTTAATTGCTGCAATGCGGTCATTGCGGCGCACACAGAGATGGTGCGCCGCACTTTCCGGACCCGATTTCAGCACCCGGGGATCGCATGGCGCTGCCCGGAAATGGCACAGCCGACAAGCTCTCGTTAGCCGTCTGAGAAGAGCGCATCAGGGACGTCTTTATAAGCGCTCCGGTTATGCCATTTTAGTCCGTTCGGGGGCGTCACTTCATGCCTTTGGAGATCGACATGACGTCGGACAGCTTCGCTAAAATGGTGCGCTTTCTGGTTGATGATCAGGCAGTGAGCAACGACGATATTCGAGCCGCCATCGATGAGCTCGATGAGGACCTGTTGACCGCGCGCTATCGCAGTGCGCCGGTGCCGCTGGAACGGTTTCGTTTGCGGAAGGTTCTGCGCGCCGTGGCGCTCGAGCGAGGGGTCGGCTATCAGTCGTCGAACAGCGGTTGACCAGGTTCGTCGCACGCTTTCATTTCCAGCGTGCTGCCGGCTACGGCGACAAGTGAGCCGATCGTCCGGCAGCGACCCATGGCGCAGATTTGCCAGTCGCTGCCCTGCCCCGCATCAGAGAAGAACACGGACGGCCTCGGGGGCAAGCTCGGCTCGTAGACCCATGCGCCGTCGATCATCTCCGCACCGGCCGGGATCTCCATGCCGGCACCCGTGCCCTGGACATGCGCGCGCTCGATGACCAACAGGCCATCGGCGACGCGCCAATCCTCGCGCCACTCGGTCTTTTCCACGGAGTGCGTCCAAACAAGTGAAAATGCTTCCAGAGCCAGCGCGATGGTTTTGCCCGCCGCGCTCAGGCAGAGGCTCATTCGCCCGCGACCGCCTGCTCCCGGCTTCGTCGGCTACGCCACCATTGCAGGGCCAGGAACACTGCCGCGAGCGCAAAGCCGACCTCATCTGTAATCGGCATTGCCAGAACGAGCGAGAAAGCTGCGGCGGTTGCCAGCAACCGTTCCCACCAGGCAAGCGGGGCAAACATGAAGCCGATCGCCGCCGCGCCCCAGAGCGATATCGAGATAACGGTCTTGAAGACGATGTAGGCCACGGCGGGCCAAAAGCCGATCGCTTCGGCCAATGGGCCGCCATCCTGCATCATGAGTGCCGGCGTATAGACGGCCATGAAGGGAATGACGAAGCCGGCCAACGCGATCTTCACGGCCTGCATGCCGATCTTCATGCCCGATTCCTTGGCGATGGGAGCGGCGGCGAAAGCTGCGAGCGCGACCGGCGGCGTCAGGTCGGCGAGGATGCCGAAGTAGAAGACGAACATGTGGCTGACGAGCAGCGGAACGCCGAGTTCCAGCAGTGCCGGCCCCGCGATGGACGACGTGATGATGTAGTTCGGAATCGTCGGAATGCCCATGCCAAGGATGAGGCACGTGATCATCGTCAGAACCAGCGATAGGAACAGGTTCGTCTCGCCGATGCGGACGATGAAGGATGCGAAGGTCGAGGCCGAACCCGTCAGGGTGAGGACACCGATGATGACGCCGACCATGGCGCAGGCGATCGCGACCGGAAGCGCATTCTTTGCGCCGTCGGCCAATGCGTCACGGCAATCGGCCAACGTCTGCCGCCCGCCCTTGACGAAAGCGTTGACGGCAATGAGCACGGCGATCGTGACGATGATGACGTTGACGCCATACTGGAAGAACGCGGCGCAGAGCAGGCCGAGCAGAATCCAGAAAAGAAAGCGGATCGCCTGACCGGGCAGTCCACGAGCTATGGCGCCGCCGAGGATGAGAACGGCGGTGAGCGCCAGGCCCATCGTACCGGCAAAAAGCGGCGTGTAGCCCGTAAACAGCAGGTAGACGAGTGCTGCCAGGGGAATGGTCAGGTACCAGCCCGCGCGCAGCGCACCGATGGCGCTTGGCAGCTGATCGCGGCTCATGCCGACGAGGCCGCGCTTGCCGGCTTCCAGATGCACCATCCAGAACGCTGAGAAGAAATAGAGGATCGCCGGAATGATCGCAGCGATGACCACCTCACGGTAGGGAATGTTAAGCGTTTCGGCCATGATGAATGCGACGGCGCCCATGACCGGCGGCATGATCTGCCCACCCATGGACGACACCGCCTCGACGCCGCCGGCGAAGGCCGGCTTGTAGCCGAAGCGTTTCATGAGAGGGATGGTGAACTGGCCGGTGGTCACGACATTCGCGACGCCGGAGCCCGAAATGGTGCCCATGAAACCCGATGACACGACGGCCACTTTCGCCGGTCCGCCCCGCGTATGGCCAACCATGCCGAGCGAGACATCGGTGAAAAGCTTGATCATCCCCGCCCGTTCGAGAAACGATCCGAACAGAATGAACAGGAAGATATAGGTCGCCGATACGTAGACCGGCGTGCCGTAGATTCCTTCGGTGCCAAAGCCGAGATGACCGATGATCTGATCGAAGCCGTAACCGCGATGGGCGAGCACCCCGGGGAAATATTCACCGAACATGCCATAGATCAGAAAGACGCCGGCAATGATCGGCAGCGCGATCCCCATCAAGCGACGCGTTGCCTCGAAGACGAGCGCGATCATGATCGTCCCGACGACGAGGTCCTGCGTGATCAGCCAGCCGCCTTCGCGCAGGATGAGATCCTCGTAAAAGACGTAGTGATACACCCCGGTCAGAAAGCCCAGGATGCCGGCACCCCACAGCGCGATCCGCAAGGGAAGCGGTCCGCCCTTGAGGCTGGCAATCAGGGAGAAGCCGAGCAACAAAACGAAGCCGACGTGCAGCGCGCGGACCGTCTGGCTGGGCAGCGAATGGTAAGCGGCAAACCACAGTTGGAAGACCGAGAACGCGATCGCGATCAGGAAGACGATGCGCCCTTCCAATCCTTGCCCATACCCGCCAGGCAGGCCGTGTTCGGCTTCGGAAGCTTCAGGCGGCGCCTGAAGCGACGCATCCAAGGGCAATTCACGCTCGCTGGCTGTCATTGTGCTTACTCGTTGGGGCGTCTCGGCTGATGAACGGGAGCCGATCGCAAAGTCACTGTCGGGTACAGACAAATAGCGCCCCAAGATCACTCGGGGCGCTATTCCATCTCATCGGATGTATGTCGACGTCAGTCGATCAGGCCCTGTTCGCGGTAATAACGCTCGGCGCCTGGGTGCAGCGGGACCGGGTTTTCATCCACGGCGTTCTGAACATCGATTTCGGCTGCTGCCGAATGGGCCGAGACCATCCGATCGAGGTTTTCGTAGAGCAGCTTGGTCATCTGGTAGACGGTTTCCTCGTCCACATCTTCATGGGTGACTAGGTAGTTGATGACCGAAGCGGTCTCCACGTCCTCATCCTGACCCTCATAGGTGCCGGCGGGAATGATCGCGGGTGCGTAAGGCGCGCCGATCGACTCCACCAGCTCCGACGGGATTTCGACGATCGTGGTCGGATTGGTGGTGGACAAATCCTGGATCGACGCAACACCAAGGCCAGCGGACTGCAAGGTCGCGTCCAGCTGACGGTTCTTCATCAGTTCGACGGACTCGGCGAAGGGCAGATACTGGACCTGACCGAGATTTTCATAGGTCATGTCGGCGGCGCCGAGAATGGCGCGGGTGTTCAGCTCGGTGCCCGAAGCCGGAGCGCCAACCGACAGGGTGCGACCTTCGAGATCGGCGAGCGTCGTGATGCCGGAATCGGCCGTCGCGACAAGCTGGAGATAGTTCGGGTAGATCGCAGCAACGCGCCGCAGCTTCTGAAGCGGTGCACGGAAACCGGCTTCTTCGTTGCCTTCCCAGCCCATCACGAGAGAATCACCAAGCGAGAAACCGATCTCGCCCCTGCCCTGCTCGAGAAGGTTGAGGTTCTCGACCGAGGCCTTGGTGGCCTGGACCTGGGTGCGGACACCTTCGATGTTGTCGCCATAGATCTCGGACATCGCAACGCCGAGCGGGTAATAGACCCCCGACGTGCCGCCGGTCAGCACGTTGATGAACTGTTGCGCACTTGCGGCGCCTGGAAATGCACCGATTGCCAGGACCATCCCGCCAAGGACAGCCTTCTTCATCAGTTTCGACATCGTTTATCTCCTCCACACGACGGGTCTCTCGCCCGCGTTTTTCTGCTGCAAACACAGGCGACGCGCCGCCGCCCGATTCCTCCATATGCCGTCGTTCTCGAGCGCGCTCCCTGCGCCGAACCGACTGCTAGCGACCGCTTGGGCCGTGATTGATTGCGCTTCCTTGAACGGGCAAGCGCTACCCGACGGCGCAAAAGCTACACGGCACATACCCATCAGGCAAGTTGCACAGTGTCCTGCGGGGACGTTTCCCGGGTTGCGTCCCAAACGAGCGAAGCCGGCGGTCCATGATGAGCCGCCGGCTTCGATCTTCGATTTTCCGGATGCCACGTTCAGCGTTGAAGCTGTTCCTTGTAGATTTCGCCGTTTAGATCGACATGCAGCATGACCGTCTCGCCCTCGGGATTGACGGCGCTCACCTCGAAATGGCGCGGCTTGCGCTCAACGTTGCCGCTCCATTCGTAACCACCTGCTTCGACCGCGGTGCGAAGAGCGCCTTCGTCCACGCTCGGCCGCGCCGAACGGTCATCGTCATCGTCGATTTCAACCTTGAGGATGCGTCCGTCGATTGCGATCTCCATCTCGATCTCGCTCCCCTGCGCATCATAACCGTCGACTTCGGCGTGGTTGCGCTTCGCGTCATATTCCCTGAGATCGACGATGCCGCGTTCGGCGACCGCGGCCCGCATCACTTCCGGCAACAAGGACGTCAGGTCGACCGTCATGGCCGGCTGGTCGCTTTCGACATCGATCTTCTTGATCTGGCCATCGAAAAAGACATCCACGTCGACCTGCCGACCGTCCGCGTCTCTGGTCTCGAATTCATAGTGACGGCCTTTGCGCTCATCGAGCCGGATGTCGGTCAGACCCGCGGCTTCAAGCATTGAGCTGATCTGCCGGATCTCATCTTGTCCAGCGGGCCCGCCCTCTGGCGCTGGTCGGCGCTCAGGCCCGCGCTCGGCATTCGCCCACGGCGGCGGACCGTCGGCGCCACGCACCTCGATTTCGCTGCCGTCTTCACGCACGATACGCACGGCATCGAAGCCGTCGCCATCAGGCTGGCCGTAAACGGTAAGCCGTTCGCCGGCCCGAATGTCATATTCTTGACCGCGCTCCGGTCCGGCTTCGACGAGGACGCGTCCCGTGCCGTCATCGAGCACGAAGCGGTTGCCGAACACGTCACTCACCTCGCCTTCGATGTTCATGCCGGCGGAGTTGCCGAGCTGATCGATCGAAACGGTCTGCGCGAATGCTGCTGCGCCGGCGAACGGCAGCGAAGCGGCTGCGACAAGCAACGGAAGGATGGCTTTCGGCATGAGTGTCATGGTTGGTTCCTTTGCTGATGCCGTTGGCAGTTCAAATGACTGCGCTTCGGCTTGCCCTTCTTCTACGTCCTCTGGCCTGAACAGGACCGCAACCGCCCGGTTCAACTTCCATTCAAGATCAGCCGCTATAAGTGCGGGCATGATGACCGACCATATCCCCACCCCTCCAAATTGGCTCGGACGGCCATTCCTGTCCGGCCTTTTCGTTGCTGCAGGCATCGCGATCGCGGGAACGTCGTCAGTGGCCGCAAACCCGCTCGCGCCCACGATTCTCGCCCAATCGCAGGACGCGACCGTGTCGATCGCGCAGGCCATGGAGCGCGCCCAGGCCCGTTTTGAAGGAACCGTCATCGAAGCCGTGCTCGATACCGGCCGGCCGCATGAGCAGACCGACATCGTCTATGCTTTGCGGATGCTGACACCGCGCGGCGACATCTTGCGCATCCGTGTCGACGGACGCGATGGAGCGATATTGGAAGCTGACGGTCGCGGTCTCGTCGATGCGAGGCGACGCCCATGAGAGCGCTTGTGGTGGAAGACGACGAGCGCATCGCCGGCCAGATTGCCGAGGCGCTGACTACGGCCGGCTTTGCGGTCGACACGTCGCATGACGGCGAAGCGGCTGAATTTCTCGGCATGACGGAGACTTACGATGTGGTCGTCCTGGATCTCGGCCTGCCCAAGATGGACGGCATCTCGATCCTGACGAGCTGGCGTCGCGGGAAGAGGATGATGCCGGTTCTGATCCTGACGGCGCGCGACGACTGGTCGGAGAAAGTGCGTGGTTTTCGCGCCGGCGCAGACGACTACGTCGTCAAGCCTTTCCGGATGGAAGAGGTCGTCGTGCGCTGCCGCAGCCTCGTGCGCCGGGCTGCCGGCCACGCCACGAGCGAACTGACCTGCGGGCCGCTGGTGCTCGACACGCAACTTGCCATCATCACGCTCGATGGTCTGCCGCTGAAGCTCACGGCATTCGAGACGCGGATGCTTTCCTACCTCATCCACCATGCGGAACGCCCCATCACCCGCACGGAGCTCAGCGAACACCTTTATGAACGCGATACGGATCGCGACTTCAATTCGATCGAAGTGATCATCGGTCGGCTGCGGCGCAAGATCGGTCGCAACATGATCGAGACGATCCGCGGCCAAGGCTATCGCCTCTCCGCGCCCGCGGACGCCTGATCGATGGCGCGACGGTCGTTGAAACTGCGCCTCGTCGGCCTGGCGCTGGTCTGGACAGCTGTCGCGATCCTGATTGCCGGGCTCTTCATTTCGGCACTCCTGCGCCAGTTCGTCGAACGCAATGCGGACGCGCAGTTGCAGGCGACGATGATCGCCGTCATGTCCGGCACCGAGTTCGACGAACAGGGCAACGTGGTCATCGCCAATTCGGTGGTCGATCCCCGCTTCGATCGGCCGCTGTCGGGCTGGTACTGGCAGGTCAATGACGAAAATGGGGTGCTGTCGCGCTCCCGATCGCTCTGGGACGTCGAACTGGGCGTCGCCGTCGCCGAACCGGACGGCACGATCACGACCCGCACCGAGGCAGGGCCCAACGGGGCGATCATCCGCAAACAGGAGCGCGATTTCACCGCACCCGGTGGAACGCGCCGCCTGAGGGTCGTCGTCGCCATGCCGGCAGACCTGATCGAAGACGAAGTGGCGACCATCGTGCAGCCGCTCGTCCTGTCGCTCGCGCTGCTTGCCGTCGGCATTGCGATCGCGATCGGCCTTCAGGTGCATTTCGGGCTGCAGCCGCTCGCCAAACTCGGGCGGGACCTTGCCGCCGTGCGGCGTGGTGATGAAGAGCGGTTACCCGATCAGCCCTACGTGGAAATCGCGCCGGTCGCATCCGAGATCAACGCGCTTCTCGCCCACAACAAGACTGTGATCGACCGCGCGCGGACCCATGTGGGCAATTTGGCCCATGGCCTCAAAACACCCCTGTCGGTCTTGAGCAACCGGCTTCAGACGACAAACGATACCGACGATGGCGCCCTGCTCGATGCGACGGAGCAGATGAACAGGCTGATCGGCCACCATCTGCGCCGCGCGCGATCGGCCGCGTCGCACGGCGTGCTCGGAGCACGGGTTTCCGTCGGCGAAGCGATCTCGGATCTGCTGCCGGTCTTTCGAGGTATCCATGCCGATCGTCAGCTGTCGCTGGAGGTCGACGTACACGGTCGACCAAGCTTCGCCGGCGAGCGGCAGGATCTCGATGAAATGCTCGGAAACCTCATCGACAACGCCTGCAAATGGGCGTCGAAGTCAGTTCTCGTGACCGCCAAAACCGGGGACGGTGGTCGCATGACCATTTCGATACGGGACGATGGTCCGGGGCTGGCTGAAGAGGCCCTTCAAGCCGCGACATCCCGTGGCGTGCGTTTCGACGAGAGCAAGCCAGGGAGCGGCCTTGGTCTATCGATCGTCGACGATCTGGCTCGGCTTTATGGCGGCACGCTCACGCTTGAACGCGCCGCCGGTAGCGGTCTTCTGGCAACGCTGGAGCTACCGGCCAGCGACGCGTGATCGATCAGCTGGCGATGTAAGCCTTCATGTCTTCCGCCTCGCGCTCCACATCCTGGATGCGCCGGCGCACCACGTCCCCGATGGAGATGATTCCAGCCAGCCTGCCGCTGATCGCCACCGGCAGATGGCGGAACCGTCCATTGGTCATGATCTCCATCACTTCGTTGATGGAACTCTCTTCTTGGCACTGGACCACTTTGCGCGTCATGACGCTTGCAACTTGTTGGTCCATGACCTCGCCGCCACGTTCGGCGATGGCACGCACGATATCGCGTTCGGAAAGAATGCCGAGAATTTGACGGTCCGGATCGACGACGACTACCGCGCCGATTTTCTGCTCCGTCAGCACGCGCGCGGCATCCATGAGGGTCGTTTCGCGACTGACCGTGGTCACGTCCCGCCCTTTTTCATCCAATATGATTCTGACTGTCATCTCTTCCTCCACATGCCGCGGCTCGATGCATATTCCCCCCGAGCGAGCACCCTCTGGGCGCATCGTGCGGCGTCAGCAGAACTTTTTCAAGCAAGACCTTGGAGTGTCGGATGTCAGGCCCAGGATCGACGATCGAAGAAGGCGAAGCCCAGGAAACCGAACAGGAATCCCCCGATATGCGCTTCCCAGGCGATCTGGGTCGTACCACTCGGATCGGACCCAAACCCGAAGGCGGCGAGGGCATTGATGCCGAACCAAAGTCCGACATAAACCAGGACCGTCCGGTTGCTTAGAGACTCCACCACGGAGAGGCGCGGTAGGAAATGTGCCTTTTCCCGTCTGAAGCGGCCGCTCTGCGGAAAGGCAAACCGCGCCGCCGCACCCATGAGGCCGGAGACGACGCCCGATGCGCCGATGACGGGTACGTCGTCTCCCCAGTGAAGGGCGAGATGCAGCGCGACGGCTGCGACTGCCGATGCCACCCAGAACAGAACGAAGCGCGTCGTGCCGATACGCCGCGCCACGATTGAACCGAATGCCACCAGCCACAGAGAATTGACGATGATATGCGCGAAGCTGCCATGCAGCAGCGAATAGGTGACGGGCGACCACAACCATGCCGGCGATTGGTCGGTCAGCGGAACGGCGTACCGCAAAGGAATGAACGCGGTCTCCAACAACAGGCCCAAATCCTGAATGCGGCCCAGAAGCCCGACGCGGATCAGATGTATCGCCCAAAGAAGACCGAGCGCTATTACCACCACACGCGGCAAGTTGAACACGGGTTCGGATCGACGCTCAGGCTCGGGCGCTGCGCCAACCGGTTCGCCGGGCGCATGACTGCTGTTGTCGTTCGTCATGGACAATTCACTCCTGCGCCGAGTCGTGCCAGAGCCGCTTGGGCGGCGTCGATGTTGGTTTAGAGGTGGGACGGTGCAGGCACAAAGTCAATTGAATCAGGGGAAAGACACAACAGATCCGCCGGATGGACCAAGGTTTCGCCGAGCAGAACAGTGCACCATTTTTACACCGTGACCTTGGATGAATATTACCGGTTGTTAACAGATATGGCCTAACCTTGGGGACAAGATCCTGTTTATGCCAAGGGGCACCATGTCATTCGTCCTTGAAAAGGCGCCAAGCGCCCCGACTGCATCCGGCGATCGACGCTTTCAGAGCGTGACCGTCAACCTGCCCGGTCGCCTGATGTGCGCGGATTTCTCCGAGTTCGATTGCGTGGCGGCGGAAATGTCGCCGGGTGATGTGGTGTTCCAGTGCGCCGCGCGCCCGAAGACCAATGAACGCATCGTCGCTTATCTCGATCACATCGGACGTATCGAAGGTCGCGTGGTGGAGGCGGATGGCCGCGGATTCGCGATCACGCTCAACGCCACGCAGCGCAAGCGCGAGAAGCTTGCGGCGCAGCTCACTTGGCTTGCCAACAAACACGAGCTCGCCCTTCCTGAAGACCGTCGCCACGAGCGTTACACGCCCCGCAGTGCGCGTTCCGAAATCCTGCTCGAAGACGGCCGTCGGTACGCATGCCGCGTGATCGATCTTTCGCTTTCCGGCGCCGCGATCGAGATCGACGTGCGCCCTGCCCTCGGCACGCCGCTGACGCTTGGAACGATGCGCGGTCGCGTTGTGCGCCACTTCCAGGAAGGCGTCGCGATGGAGTTCGTGCGCGTTCAACCTGCCGAAGCATTGCGAAATTATCTCGGATAATTTTTCAGGCAGCTGGCTCGAAACAAGCCAGTTTCCGGCCAAATCCTTCCCTGTGCCAAATCAAGACAAGGCCGCCTCGCTTCAAGCCAGGCGGCCTTTTTCATTGGCAGAATCCCAGAGCACCGGGATTTCGATGGTAAACAAAGTCGCTCCACAATCGGTAAAATGCGCGATAGTATAGTTTCGAATTTATTGACGGGATACATTGGATTTTTACTTAACTCTACTGTACTATTTTGCGTGATCTAAAATTGTTCGTGGCAATGTCTTCCCAACACGGGGAAGCAACCAATGAACAAAATGCAAAAAGCAATCTTCACGGCAATCGCTCTGACGGGTGCCATTCTGGGACAGAACAGTGCAGGCGCAGCGTCGCTCAACATGGTCACCACCGGCGCCACGAGCCAGCCGATCGGCCATCACGAATTCTGCCTGCGCCAGCAGCAGGAATGCCAGGCGACTTCGGGCGTCACCGGCGCACCGGCGCAACTGACTCGTCAGGGCTGGGCCGACATGCTGCACGTCAACGCCACCGCGAACCGCACCATCATTCCGCTGACGGATCAGGAGATCTACGGCGTCGAGGAATATTGGGACTACCCGACCAGCGTCGGCGACTGCGAGGACTACGCTCTGCTCAAGCGTCGCATGCTGATGGAGCGCGGCTTTTCCGCCGAACATCTGCTGATCACCGTCGTCCTGCAGCCGGACGGCTCCGGCCACGCCGTGCTGACGGTCGCCACCGACCACGGCGACTTCATTCTCGACAATATGCGCGACCGCGTCATGCTCTGGTCCGACACGGAATACACCTATCTCAAGCGTCAGGCGGCCAACCATGCCGGGCGCTGGAACAAGATCGACGACAACCGCAATCCGATGGCGGTGGGCGCCGTCCGCTAATCCTCCAATCCCTAAGGCCCGTCCCGCTTCCCCGTAGGCGGGCCTCTCTGGCCGGTGCTCCAATAAGGAGCGCCGGCTTTTTCTGTCAGTTGATGCGCACGAGACCGGAGGCAAAGCGCTTGGCGTTGTCGATGTAGTGGGCGGCCGAAAGGCGAAGCATCGCGATCGCCGATTCATCCAGTTCGCGCACGACCTTGCCCGGCGAGCCCAGCACCATCGAATTGTCCGAAATGATCTTGCGTTCCGTCACTAGCGCGCCGGCGCCGATGAGGCAGTTCTTGCCGATTACCGCGCCGTTCAAGACCGTGGCGCCCATGCCGATCAGGCTGTTGTCTCCGATCGTGCAGCCATGCAGCATCGCCTTGTGACCGATGGTGCAGCCCTCGCCGATGCTCAGCGGAAACCCCATATCGGTGTGGAGGACGCAGTTCTCCTGGATGTTGGAGCCTCGCCCGACACGGATGAGTTCGTTATCGCCGCGCAGAACCGCGTTGAACCAGATCCCAACATCCTCGCCGATCTCCACGGCGCCGATCACCTCGGCGGAAGCGGCGATCCAGTGAAAACCGTCGGGCAGCGCCGGTTCTCTGTCATCCAGTCGGTAAAGTGCCAAATCCATCATCCTCCCAATTTAAAGCTCTGCATTAACAGCGGATTAACCCTGTTGGAGCAACCCTGAAGCCTGCGTGGCGTCTGCCGCCATCGATTCGATGCGGGCTCAGAATGCGCCAGAGAGGCATCATGGCATACGACCAGACCAGACATGAAGGCGAGCGCTTCGAACCGATCGTCACCTCGCGCCTTGTGACGCGCCTTATGCTCGGCATCTTTGCCTTCGCGGCGCTGTCGGCTTTGGCGGCGGTCGGCGGGCGGTGGGTCGGCGAGCGCATCGCGATGGCCGGGCACTCCACCTCGACCGAGCTTTTCCGCTCGGCTATCGGCGAAGACGTCTTCGATCTACCGGCCAATGTGATCCGCTTCGACAATCAGCGTCAGGCAGGTCCCAAAGCGAGCCTCGATCTCTATTTTCGCTGGCCTGATATGCAGGGCTATTCCTCGTCGACACGCGATGACTTCAACGCGGTCGACGGCAGTAGTGCGGTCATCTTCGTCTCGCTGACGCCGCAGATCATGTCCAAGGACATGTCCGGCCGTTACGCGCCGATCTACAGCCACCTCGTCGAAGGGGCAGCCGAGCCCGGTCCTTCGGGACTTGCCGTCCACAGGCTGACGCATGTGACCGGCTATGCCGGGGAACTCTTATATGTGGAGAACGGGGCCACTGCAGACCCTTATGTCGTGCGCTGCCTGGACGACACGGATGCATCCAGCTTCGGCCTCACGACGACGGCCTGCCAGCGCGATATCCTGGTCGGCAGCGACACGTCGGTGCTTTACCGGTTCCCGTCGGCACTTCTGCCGGAATGGCAATCGGTCGAAGATGCAGTGCGCCAATATCTGGATGCCGCACTGCTGGATTGAGATCGCATCAGCCGCGCTTTCGGTCCGCGGAACGGCCCGCACGGCTCAAATCCTGATCAAAGATCGACGTCGAGAATGGCCATCGAGAAGTTGAAGGAGAGATCGCCGTCTTCGTCGTCGCGGAAGACAACGCCAAGGAACTCGTCGCCGATATAAACCTCGGCGGAGTCATCCTTTCGCGGTCGCGCCTTGACCTGCATGCGGTCGTTGAAGGTGCGCTTGAAATAAGCCTCTAGCTTGCGGATTTCGTCGGGCTTCAATGGAGGCTCCGTGGCTTGCGGTCGGTGCAGTATGGTCACCGGCAAATCAGCGCGGCGCAATACAGACCGGAGTTTACAGATGATGGAACCGGCTGCAAATCACGTCAATGCAGTGCCGGTCGTGAACCGGAGCGCTTGTCGCATGCGGCAAGCCGGGCTGTAAACCCGGATTGCCGAAAAGCACCCTCAGATCGAGCCGAGAAGCTGGTCCATGGCACGCGACGGCTCGTCGCATCCCGCGCTGCCGATGACGCGCGCCGGAACGCCGGCGACGGTGGAGTTCGCGGGAACGGGCTTGAGCACGACGGAACCGGCTGCGATGCGCGAGCAATGGCCCACGACGATGTTGCCGAGGATCTTCGCACCGGCGCCAATCAGCACCCCGTTCTCAATCTTGGGGTGACGGTCGCCACTCTGTTTTCCGGTGCCACCGAGCGTCACGCCCTGCAGGATGGAAACGTTGTCACCGACCCGGGCCGTTGCACCGACGACGAGGCCAGTAGCGTGATCGAGGAAAATGCCCTTGCCGAACGGCGCAGCTGGATTGATGTCCGTCTGGAAGACGGCCGACGATCGGCTTTGGAGATAAAGCGCAAAATCGCGGCGCCCCATCGTCCAAAGCCAATGAGCCAGCCTGTGCGTCTGGATGGCGTGGAAACCCTTGAAATAAAGAACAGGTTCGATGAACCGGTCGCAGGCGGGATCACGGTCGTAGACGGCCTGGATATCAACCCGGAGCCAGGATTCCCATTCCCGCCAGTCGTCGCGCATTTCGAGGAACGCCTGGCGGATCACGCTCGCCGGCACATCGGCATGGTCGAGGCGCTCTGAGATCCGGTGGATCACCGCCTCCTCGAGACTGCGGGCGTTGAGAATGGTGCTGTAGAGAAAACCTGCCAGCACGGGTTCGTTAGCGGATGCTTCTTCGGCTTCCTGCCGGATCGCATTCCAGATCGGGTCCATGACCTTCAGGGTATCGGTTTGTTTTGCATCGCTGCGCGCAGCCATGGACGGCTCCTCTCGCAAAGTGGCTCCAGCCGCAAACATAGTGGACTGGTTGCCTGACTTAAATGGGGTGTTGGTACTATCAGGATCCAACGTGAATCTTTTATTCAGCGTGAACGGCCGTGAATGACGACGCCGCAACGGCCGGTGTAGGCGCGCTTATCAAGCCCCTCTTTGAAGCGCTGGACTACGATGCGACCGCCTGTTCTTCCAGCAGAAACGTGATCACGGCGTCAGTGAACGCGTCGTTCTTGTCACCGGCAACCATGTGACCAGCCCCGAGCACGTCGACATAGCGCGCATGCGGCGCAGCTTTGAGGAATTCGGCAACCGCCTCTTCCGTCACCAGTTCCGATTGTCGGCCGCGCACGAGCAATGTCGGCACCTTGAGCTTCGCCACGACCGAATCCAGCTCGGCCTCGACAGATGCACGTTCGAAATTAACCGGGCGCGGGCCACCCATGAATGCCGGGTCCCAATGCCAGCGATATCGTCCATCGTCGCCGCGTCTCAGGTTCTTTGCGAGCCCGGACAAGGTGGCCGGCTTGCGCCGCGCGGGCAGATATGCGCTGATGGCCGCTGCGGCCTCCTCGAGCGTGGCAAACCCCTCGCTCATGCGCTCTCCCATGAAGCCGTGGATGCGCCGAATTCCATCGGGATCCATGCGCGGCGTGACATCGACGAGGACGAGACCGCCGAGCAGACCGTGCCCGGCCCTACCCTCCGCCAACAGGGCGGCAAGCCCGCCGAGCGATGCGCCGACCACGATCGGAGGCCGGCCGTGCTGTTGCTCGATATCCTTGCAAATGGCCGCAAGATCGGCGGCGAAATCATAGAATGCATAGGCCTTGGAGCCGACCCAGGCGCTGTCGCCATGGCCGCGCTGGTCCATCGCGATTGCCGTGAAACCGGCGATCGCCAAAGCGCGGGCAGTGCCGCGCCAGGCATGCCGCGTCTGCCCGCCGCCATGGACGAGAAGAACGGGCGGATGAGCAGATTGCGTATTCGGCTTGTAAAGGTCGGCGACGATGCGATTGCCTTCGACGCCTGCGAACTCGATCGTCTTCAAACCGCGTCTTCTTCCGAAAGAAAATCGAGAACGGCTGCCTTGAACACCTTATCGCCTACCGCAAGCATATGATCGCGGTTCGGAATATCGACGCCGCGTGCATTGGGAAGCATGGCGACTAGCTCCTCAGGCGAGCCTGCGATGTCGTCCTTTGTGCCAACACCGACGAGCACCGGCATCGTCAGGCGCGCCAGTTGCTCGGGCTTCAGTTCCTCGCGCGAGGTGATGCAGGCGGCCAAGGCCTTGCGATCGCTCTTCGTCTGCTCGGCAAACATTCTGAACATTCGCCCGCGCGGGTGCGTTACTTCGTCGAGACTGTCAGCCAAAAGCGCCTCGGCAATCGGCGTCCAGTCGCCAACGCCCTTGACCAGACCCGCAGCGAGGCCGCCTAGAACGAGCCGGTTGACCCTCTCCGGAGCATGGTGGGCGAGAAATGCCGAATTGCGCGCACCCATGGAGTAGCCGAACACATGGGCTCGTTCGATGTCGAGGTAATCGAGCAAAGCAAGCCCGTCGCCGGCCATGATCGAAGCGGTATAGGCATCTGGATCATGCGGCTTGTCACTCTCGCCATGGCCACGATTGTCGAGCGCGATGGTACGATAGCCCGCCTGCGTCAGGGTCTTCACCCATCCGGGATAGACCCAGTTCACGTGGGCGGTGGATGCGAAGCCGTGAATGAGGAGGATGGGCGTACCGTCACGCGGCCCTTCGTCCAGATAGGCAATGTCGAGATCGCCCGATCGAAAGCGATGCATCTGCTTCTTGTCGAGATTCATGCGGGTCCTCTTTGTTGCGCGGCACACTAGAGGTAGACCCGACCGATCGGAAGACCCTGTGCCACGACAAGCAGGGCTTTCCCTCGAGAAACGACTACACTTTCGCCGTCGGCCTTTGTATGGTCCGGCGCGCGCAAGAACCGACAAACGGAGCAGACTATGGCTGGCCACGGCATTCCCCACTTTCAGAACGACGATGGACATGCCGTCGTGGAAATCGGGGTGAAGGAATTCATGTGCGTGGGTGCGACGCCGCCCTTCGATCACCCGCACGAGTTCCTTGACATGGGCGACGACAACGAAAAAGTCTGCCCGTACTGCTCGACGCTCTACCGATTCAATTCGAACCTCGGCACCACCGAAACACAGCCGGCGGGCTGCAGCTACGATCGCCAGGCCGCCTGAGGCGGCGGCGTTTCCGTGACAGGGCGCCATGCAGCCATCGTCGGAGCCGGCATTGCCGGCCTGACCTGCGCGCTGGCGCTTGCCCGCAAGGGATTCTCCGTCTCGATTTACGAGCAGGCGGCCGAGCTCGCCGAAGTCGGCGCCGGTCTTCAATTGTCGCCGAATGCCACGCGACTTCTGGATCGACTGGGTCTTGTGGAAAAGCTGGCTGCCAAATGGCATGAGCCGGCGTCGATCGACCTCGTCTCAGGCCTCACCGGTCGTCAGGTTGCGCAGGTGCCGGCCGGCGCCAAGGCGCGTCAGCGATGGGGCGCTCCCTATGCGGTGATCCACCGGGCAGATCTGCAATCGGTTCTGCATCAGGCTGTTCTGGACCATCCATCGATCGATCTTCATACGGGTGTGCGGATCGAAGGTGCGGGGGTCGAGGCCGTCAGAAGGGATGTTGAAGCGCGCAGCGGTCGGATTCCCGATCTGGTGGTTGGAGCCGACGGCGTCTGGTCCAGGATGCGCGCGAGCGCCGGCGGGCCTGCCAAGGCGCCGTTCACCGGGCAAATCGCCTGGCGAATGACCTTGCCGCGCGACGCGATCGGCTCCCTCTTCGATCCGGATAGGCTCAGCGCATTCATCGCACCGCAGACGCATCTCGTTGCCTACCCGCTGAAGACACGCGGTACGGTCAATCTGGTCGCGATCACCCATGGCGCCGCGATGGAAACGAACTGGTCGGGCAACAACGCCGGGCGCCAAGAACTGAGCCAAGCTTTCGGGCGCTGGTCTCAACGCCTGACCGGGCTGTTCGACCGCGCTGAAATGAACGGTCGATGGCCGATCCATGGATTATCTGGCCAGTACTGGGGTGCCGGGCGACTCGTGCTGATCGGCGATGCCGCACACGTCATGCCGCCCTATGCAGCGCAAGGTGCCGCCATGGCGATCGAGGATGCCTATGCCCTGGCTTCACATGTGGCGGGTGATGATCTCGATGCTGGTATTGCGGCTTTCGTCGCCGCCCGGCGTCCGCGGATCGACAAGGTTGCGCGACGCGCTGCCTTCAATCGCTTCGCCTACCATGCCCGCGGCCCGATCCGGCTCGGGCGGGATATCGTGCTGGCACTGCGCAGACCGGACGATCTGGCCGGCGATTTCGACTGGCTCTACGGCGACCGCTCCATCGAGTGACGACGGTCGGTCTTCGGTCAAAATGAACGGCGCGCATCGTCGAAGGACAATGCGCGCCATTTTCATTAGTGCAGGATCTGGCTCAGGAAGAGCTTGGTGCGCTCGTGCTGCGGATTGTCGAAGAACTCCGCCGGCGCGTTCTGCTCGACGATCTGTCCCTGGTCCATGAAGATGACGCGGTTGGCGACCTGACGGGCAAAACCCATTTCGTGCGTGACGCAGATCATGGTCATGCCTTCTTCGGCAAGGCTCACCATCGTGTCGAGCACTTCCTTGATCATTTCCGGATCGAGCGCCGAGGTCGGCTCATCGAACAGCATGATGCGCGGGTTCATACACAGCGACCGCGCGATGGCGACACGCTGCTGCTGACCGCCGGAGAGCTGGCCCGGATATTTGTGCGCCTGTTCGGGGATCTTGACGCGCTCGAGATAGTGCATCGCGATCTCGTCCGCCTTCTTCTTGGGCATCTTGCGGACCCAGATCGGCGCGAGCGTGCAGTTCTCGAGGATCGTCAAATGCGGGAAGAGATTGAAGTGCTGGAACACCATGCCGACTTCGCGGCGCACTTCGTCGATCTTCTTCAGATCGTTCGTCAACTCGATGCCGTCGACGACGATCTTGCCCTTCTGATGCTCCTCGAGCCGGTTGATGCACCGGATCATCGTGGACTTGCCGGAACCGGAAGGACCGGCAACGACGATCCGCTCCCCGCGCATGACGCGCAGGTTGATGTCGCGCAGAACGTGGAAATCCCCATACCATTTGTTCATGCCGACGATGTCGATGGCGACATCGGTGTCGGACACTTTCAATTTCGTCGCATCGAATTCCTGGGTAGCTGGCTCAGCCATGATAAATGCCCTTCAAGGTTACCGGTGGCTCGTGTCGAGGCGGCGCTCCATGTAGAGCGAGTATTTCGACATGCCGAAACAGAAAATGAAATAGACCAGCGCTGCGAAGACGAAGCCCGTGATCGCAGTTTGCGGCGCGGCCCAATTGGGATCGGCGAAGTTCAATTGAACGATGCCGAGCAAGTCGAAGATGCCGATGATGAGGACGAGGCTCGTGTCCTTGAACAGGCCGATGAAGGTGTTGACGATGCCGGGAATGACCATCGTCAGCGCCTGCGGCAGAATGATGAGTCGCATCTTCTGCCAGAAAGACAGACCCATCGCATCGGCCGCTTCGTACTGACCTTTCGGGATCGCCTGGAGACCGCCGCGGATGACCTCGGCCATGTAGGCCGATGCGAAGAAGGCAACGCCCACAAGCGCACGCAGCAATTTGTCGAAGGTCACGCCATCGGGCAGGAACAGAGGCAGCATCACCGACGACATGAAGAGGATGGTGATGAGCGGAACGCCACGCCAGAACTCGATGAAGACGATCGAGGCATATTTGACGAAGGGCAGGTGCGACCGGCGCCCGAGAGCGAGCAACACGCCAAGTGGCAGCGACACGACGATGCCGACTATGGCAACCACCAAAGTCACCAGCAAGCCGCCCCACAGATCGGTGCGAACCGGCTCCAGGCCGAACTGGCCGGTCAGCAGGATAAAGGCGATGACCGGGAAAATGACCAGCAGGAAGACCGCATTGAACTTCTTGTAAGGCACTGCAGGAATAGCCAACGGCACCAGCGAGAGGATCAACAGGATCGCGGTCAGATCCACCCGCCAGCGTTCATCCAGCGGATAGCGGCCATACATGAACTGGCCAAACTTCGCGTCGACAAAGGCCCAGCAGGCACCCTGGCCTTCGCCAAGACAAGCCTCGCGGTTCGAACCATCCCAGACGGCGTTAAAAAACGCCCAGTTGAAGAGCGGCGGCAGGATCCAGGCCAGGAACAAGGCCGTGAGGATCGTCAGCAGCGTGTCCTTCGGGGTCGCAAAGAGATTGAGTTTCAGCCAATAGCCGAGGCCACCTTCGCGCACGGGTGGAACCTGACTTTCGAGAAAGTCGTTGCGCACGAAAGCCAGTTTCGTCGTGGCAAGATCGGTTTCGGCGTGAGTATCGGACATTGTATTCTCCCCTCGCCGATCAGCGCTCGACCAGCGCGACGCGCGAGTTGAACCAGTTCATGAATGCCGATGTCAGCAGCGACAGCGTCAGATAGACGATCATGGTGATGGAAATGACTTCCACCGCCTGTCCGGTCTGGTTCGCCACCGTTCCGGAGAACACGGACACGAGATCCGGATAGCCGACGGCAATGGCCAGCGACGAGTTCTTCGTCAGGTTGAGATACTGGCTGGTCAGCGGCGGGATGATGACGCGCAGTGCCTGCGGAATGATGACGAGGCGCATCGTGGTGTTGGGACGCAGGCCGAGCGAGAACGCAGCCTCGGTTTGACCCTTTGAGACCGCGAGGATGCCCGCGCGGACAATTTCGGCGATGAATGCCGCGGTATAAAGCGACAAGCCAAGGAGCAGCGCCATGAATTCCGGCCGGATCGAGGAGCCGCCCGTAAAGTTGAAGCCGGTGAGTTCGGGATATTGCGCCGTAAAAGGCACGCCGGTGAGCAGAAGCACTGCGATCGGCAAACCAATGATCAGGCCGAGACACACCCGGATGGTCGGGAATATCTGGCCAGTGGCCAGCTGTCGGCGTTTGGCCCAGCGGCTGGTGACGATCGCCGCGGCGATGCCGATCGCAATCGAGGCATAAAAGATCGAAGCGCCTGCCTCCCCAATATACTGGGGCAGTATCAGGCCGCGGTTGTTCAGGAAAACCGAGCTGTTGAACATCTCGATGGACCCGCGCGGCGCAGGAAGCGCTGAAAGCACTGCCTTGTACCAGAAGAGCAACTGCAGCAGCAGCGGGATGTTGCGCAGCGTCTCCACATAGACCTCCGCGACCTTGCGGACGAGGAAGTTCTTGGAAAGCCGCGCGATGCCGACGATGAACCCGATGATGGTCGCAAAGAAGATACCGATGGCGGCGACGAAGATCGTGTTCGTCAGGCCGACGAAAAAGGCGCGCTGGTATGTTGAATTCGCCGTGTAGGGAATGAGCGACTGGCCGATATCGAAGCCGGCGCGGTTACCGAGAAAGCCGAACCCGGTGGCGATGCCGGCGCGCGCCAGATTGTTGGCAGCATTCGTGACGCCGGAATAGACCAAATACAGAATGAACAGGGCCAGAAGCACCTGAAAGACGATCCCGCGGATGACCGGATCGTAAAATAGAGATGCGCGTGCGGGCTGCGATGCGCTGGAATCAATTGTTGAAACTGTCATGGTGTCTCGCTTCCCGTTGCATGCCGGAGGCAACAGGCCTGTTCGAAGACCGACTTTTCAGCGGAACGACTTTATCGACCGGATCGTCGAAAGGTCGACCCACCAATACAAACACAGGACATGAAGTCGGCTGCACGTGACTGTACAAACCCACAACCCTGCCCTGATGTCGAAAGCGGTTCCGCGGCGTTGACACCGCGGAACCGCTGGTTTGGTTCCGGTCTTAGCGGATCGGCATGCCGTACTGCATGCCACCATCCGTATAGAGCGCGTTCAGACCACGTTCGATCTGAAGCGGCGAGTCAGCACCCACGTTGCGCTCGAAGATCTCGCCATAGTTGCCTACGTGACGGATGACCTTCACAAGCCAGTCGTTCTCGAGGCCCATATCGGCGCCGAACGTGCCGTCACCACCAAGTGCACGGCGGATGTCCGGGTTTTCCGAAGCAAGCATTTCCTCGAGATTTTCCGAAGAGATGCCAAGTTCTTCAGCGTAGACCAGGCCGTAATAAACCCACTTGGCGATGCCGAACCACTGATCGTCGCCACGACGAACGGAAGGCCCGAGAGGCTCTTTGGAGATCAGCTCGGGAAGAACGACGTGGTCGTCCGGATTGTCCAGCGTCAGACGGATCGCATAGAGGCCCGAGCTGTCGGTCGTGTAGACGTCGCAACGGCCGGCGTTGTAGGCGGCGTTGACCTCTTCCAGGCCTTCGAAGACAACCGGATTGTATTCCATGTTGTTGGAGCTGAAATAGTCGGTAAGGTTGAGCTCGGTCGTCGTGCCGGACTGAACGCAGACCGATGCGCCCGAAAGCTGCAGAGCGGAATCGACGTTGAGTTCGGCAGGCACCATGAAGCCCTGGCCGTCATAGAACGTTACGCCGACGAAGTTCAGGCCGAGTGCCGTATCGCGGCTCATGGTCCAGGTCGTGTTGCGGGAGAGCACGTCGATCTCACCGGACTGCAGCGCCGTGAAGCGCTCGACAGCGGAAAGCGGCGAGAAGCGAACTGCGGCCGGATCGTCGAAGACCGCAGCAGCCATGGCGCGGCAGAAGTCGACGTCGAGGCCGGTCCATTCGCCAGCATCGTCGGTGTTCGAGAAGCCTGCCAGGCCAGTGGAAACGCCGCACTGGATATAGCCCTTCTCTTGCACGGCCTCCAGCGTCTGTGCCGAAGCCGCATGCGCGCCGATCGTCAGGGCGGCAGCACCAGCCACGGCCGACAGAATGATCTTTGTCATCGTTATACCTTTTGATTGTTGCCCTCTGCACTCCCCACTTCCCTCTGAAGGCCATTCGAAGCGCTTTGATCGCCAACCCCAGCCACAGATCGAAAATGGGTATCCCATCACATTCCGAAACAGCGGAGGGGTCAAGACCCGATGTGCAGAAATAGGAGGCAGTGATTTTCTTTAGGCGCCTGATTTAGGGGCAGCACGCCTGAATGTGTGCAAACGCGACTTGGCCATTGGTTTTCGCGTACGTCCTGAATAGTGTGGCGCCCGATTTAGGCAGGCAAAGCGGCAACAGGGATAAAGACGTGACAACAAACGACAAAAGCCACGGCATCAACACCCGTCTCGCGCACATGGGCAATGACCCGAAGGACTTCTTCGGTTTCGTCAATCCTCCGGTGGTGCGCGCGTCGACCGTGCTTTTCCCGACGGCCGATCGTATGGAGCGCCGCGACCAGCAATACACCTACGGCACCAAGGGAACGCCGACGACGGATGCACTCGCCGCGGCGATCGATGAGCTCGAAGGGTCTGCCGGTACCATTCTCGTTCCGTCGGGCCTTGCCGCCGTCAGCATTCCGCTCCTCGCCTTTCTCTCGTCGGGCGATCACGTTCTGATCGTCGATTCGGTCTATTTCCCCACCCGGCACTTCGCAGACTCCATGCTCAAGCGGCTCGGCATCGAAGTGGAGTATTACGATCCGGCGCTTGGCGCCGACATCGTGAACGTCATGAAGCCAAATACCAAAGTGGTTCTCACGGAATCCCCTGGCTCGAACACGTTCGAAATGCAGGACATTCCGGCGATCGCCACAGCAGCGCATGCGGTCGACGCTGTCGTCATGATGGACAACACATGGGCCACGCCGCTCTTCTTCCGTCCTCTCGATTTCGGCGTCGACATTTCGATCCACGCCGCGACCAAGTATCCGAGCGGACATTCCGACGTGCTGCTCGGCACCGTTTCCGCCAACGAGCGCTGCTGGTCGCAGTTGAAGGAAACGCAGTTCGCCATGGGCGTTTGCGCCGCGCCGGACGATTGCTACACCATTCTACGCGGGTTGCGCACGATGGGCGTGCGGCTGGAGCGTCACCAGAAATCCGCCCTCTCTCTCGCAGAAAGCCTGGAGGGCAAGCCCGGCGTCGCGCGCGTGCTGCACCCGGCGCTTCCCAGCTTTCCCGGGCACGATCTCTGGAAGCGCGACTTTTGCGGCGCGAGCGGGCTCTTCTCCATCGTGCTCGATTGCCCCGACGCGCGGCACCACAGGGCGACGGCACATGCGTTTCTTGATGCGCTTCAGATCTTTGGTCTCGGCTATTCCTGGGGAGGCTATGAGAGCCTGGCCGTCGTCGCCAATCTTTCAGACCGGACCGTGGCGAAAGCGCCGAATGAAGGTCCCGTCATCCGTCTCCAGATCGGCCTGGAAGACGCTGCAGATCTACTGGCAGATATCGAGCGAGGTCTGGCGGCAGCGGCAAGCGTGTAATTTAACGTGAAAAGTCCCGCAAATGCGCCTGACCCAGCGGAACTGCACGGGCCCTTTCCGCATTAAGCGGCGACAACGCACAGCGCTGAAGGAGCGGGCACATGAAAAAACTGATCTACGCATTCATCTTCAAGAAGGCGCTGGAATATTTCCGTCGCAAACGTGCTCGGCCGGGTCCCCGGTCGTAGCAAGGACATCATCCAAGTGGCATCGTTAACGGGATCCTTACAATTTTAAGCAATGACTCGTGCTTGATTGCATGAGGTTTTTGTTATGCGTGCCATGCTTCTCATCGCCATGCTGGTTATTGCCGGCTGTGCGAGTCCCCCATCGCAAACGAACAATGTTTGTGCCGTATTCGACCAACGCGACGGATTCGTCGGCAACTGGTATCGACAGGCAAAAGCCGCCGAGCGGCAATATGGTGTTCCCGTCCCAATCCTGATGGCGACCATCAATACCGAATCGAGCTTCAGAGCCCGCGCCCGTCCGCCTAGGAAGATGGTTCTGGGCTTCATTCCCGGAAAGCGGGCCTCTACCGCATATGGCTACTCCCAGGCTCTCGACGGCACCTGGGCCGAGTATCAGGCAAAGACCGGACGTTGGTCTGCACGGCGAACGAATTTCGGCGATGCTGTGACGTTCGTCGCCTGGTACCACCATCAAAGCCATCAGCGGAATGGCATTGCGCTCAACGACATGCGCAACCTTTACCTAGCCTATTACTCAGGTCACGGCGGCTATTCCCGCGGTTCATGGCGCAACAGCTCGATCGCGTTGCGCGGCGCCGACCGTGCTGCACAGATGGCACAAACCTACGCCAACCAGATGCGCGCCTGCGGGCGCGCGTAACCTTATTCCAGAGACGACAAGAAAAAGGGCGCTCACCGAGCGCCCTTTTCGCATGTGGATAATGGAATGACGATCAGCGGTAGATGACGATTTCGTCCGGCCGGGCGACGTTCAGAAGGTCTCGCGCGCGTTCGTCGAGCATGTCACGCTCAAGCGTCGTGTTCTCAAGAAGCGCGACGCGCTTTTCCAGCGCCTCGCGTTCGGCGACCATCTCGTTCAACTCGGCCCGCAGCTCCATGGCACGGTGCTCCAGGTGCATCTTGGCGTTGAGGCCATAGGCACCGTGAACCGCATGAAAGCCGAAATAGGCGAAGAACGAGATCGCGACTGCTGGAATGACCAACCGCGAAAGCTTCGAATTTCTCTTTTGTCGTGTCGACATGAACGCGCTACCCATAGCCCCGCAGGGCAACTGACGACATTCATAGTCTTGGCACGATCATGCTTAAGAGACGGTTATCACCGCCTCTCAAGCATTGCATGAGCGGTCAGCCGCGAAGGATTTCGCGACCGGCATAGACGGCTTGGGCGCCGAGCTCTTCCTCGATGCGGATCAGCTGGTTGTACTTCGCGAGCCGGTCGGAACGAGCAAGCGAACCGGTCTTGATCTGTCCGCAATTGGTGGCGACGGCGAGATCGGCAATCGTGGAATCTTCCGTCTCGCCGGAGCGGTGCGACATGACGGCCGTGTAATTGGCGCGATGCGCCATCGAAACGGCGTTCAGCGTCTCCGTGAGCGTCCCGATCTGATTGACCTTGACGAGTATCGAGTTGGCGACGCCCATCTTGATGCCGTCGCGCAGGCGCGCGGAATTGGTGACGAATAGGTCGTCTCCAACGAGCTGGCACTTGCTGCCGACCTTGTCGGTCAGAGCCTTCCAGCCGTCCCAATCGTCTTCAGCCATGCCGTCCTCGATAGAGGCAATCGGATACTTGCTGACGAGTTCGGCGAGGTAATCGGCCATGGCCTCGGGCTCAAGTGTCCGGCCTTCTCCTTCGAGCACGTATTTCCCGTCCTTGAAGAACTCGGTCGAGGCACAGTCGAGGGCGAGATACATGTCCTCGCCGGGGCGATAACCGGCCTTTTCGATCGACTTCATGATGAAATCGAGAGCCGCCGGGGCGCTTTCGATGTTGGGAGCGAAGCCGCCTTCGTCGCCGACATTGGTGTTATGACCGTTCGCCGACAGCTCTTTCTTCAGCGTGTGGAAAACTTCGGCGCCCATGCGCACGGCGTCGCGCAGCGATTCAGCGCCGACGGGCATGATCATGAATTCTTGGAAGTCGATCGGGTTGTCGGCATGCTCGCCGCCATTGATGATGTTCATCATCGGTACCGGCAGCACATGCGCATGCACGCCGCCGACATAGCGGTAGAGCGGCAAGGTGTTGGCTTCCGCCGCAGCCTTGGCGACCGCGAGCGAAACGCCGAGAATGGCGTTGGCGCCGAGACGCGACTTGTTCGGCGTGCCGTCAAGCTCAATCATCAAATCGTCGATGTGGATCTGGTTTTCGGCTTCGAGACCGGACAGCGCGTCGAAGATTTCGCCATTGACCGATTCGACGGCCTGCTCGACGCCCTTGCCAAGGTAGCGCTCTCCACCGTCGCGCAGTTCGACAGCCTCATGGGCACCTGTCGAGGCGCCGGACGGAACTGCCGCGCGGCCCATCGAACCATCTTCGAGGATCACATCCACCTCGACTGTGGGATTGCCCCGGCTGTCGAGAATTTCACGTCCGATGATGTCGACGATGGCGGTCATTGCGGCGTCCTTTCAGAGGGAAGACCAAAGGAGGGTGTCCGCGCGCCGTCTTAATGGATGGGGGGAAAAAGGCAATGGAGGCGGGCCTTCGCGAACGATGCTCGCGAAGGCCGATTGGTTGTCTGGTCAGTTGACCGGGTTCAGCGTCATCGACGTGCCGGCAGCGGCAACGTTGAGGCCGAGCTGGCCAGTCACGCTGACGGTCTGCAGCTGGACGGAACCGGCGGTTCCACCGATCAGCACGTTGGTGCCGACACCGGCGCCGACCGTGGCTTCGGCTGTCAGGCCCTTGTAGAGGCCCCCGAGCGAACCCTGATGATAACCGGCGGTCGGAGCAACGACTGCCCAGATCATGCGCTGGTTGGTGGTGAAGCCGAGATCGACGCCGAGCTTGCGGATCGTGCCGGTATAGGCATCTGTCGGGGCCGCACCGGCAGCCGGGCGGAACACGCAATCGACCGACTTGGCCGAGCCGAGCACGTAGCCCACGCCGCTGCCGATACCGCAATCCAGGTAGCCGACGCGCACGCCATCACGCGGACCGGCATCCTGATAGACGACCGGAGCATCCTGGTAGACCGGGGCGATGTCGGCAGCGTGAGCGATCGAGGCGCCTGCGAGCGCGACAGATCCCAGCACTGCGCTGGCGATTATTTTTCTCATTGACGTCTCCTTTATGGGAAGCGCCGGCCAAGGGAATGGGAAGTTCCCGGCCGGCACCTGACCACGAAACGCACAATTAACGATTATGATCCCGGCAATATTTTGATCGTCTAATGCTGTGCCCGTTTGGCAACGGCATCGAAGGCCATCAAGGTCTCGAGAAGACGCCGCATGTCCTTGATCGGCACCATGTTCGGGCCGTCCGACGGGGCATTGTCCGGGTCCTCATGCGTTTCGATGAAGACGCCGGCGACGCCGACTGCCACGGCTGCACGCGCCAGCGTCTCGACGAACTCGCGCTGGCCGCCCGTTGATCCGCCCTGCCCGCCAGGCTGCTGGACGGAGTGGGTGGCATCGAACACGACCGGCGCGCCGAGCGCGGCCATGATCGGCAGCGAGCGCATGTCGGAAACGAGCGTGTTGTAGCCGAAGGAAGCGCCGCGCTCTGTCAGGAGCACGTTCGGATTGCCGCTCTCGGTCACCTTGGCGAGCACGTTCTTCATGTCCCAGGGCGCGAGGAACTGGCCCTTCTTGATGTTGACCACGCGGCCGGTCTTGGCGGCGGCGATCAGGAGATCCGTCTGGCGGCTGAGAAACGCCGGGATCTGCAGGATGTCCACCACTTCTCCGACGACGGCACACTGCTCTTCGGTGTGAACGTCGGTCAGTACCGGAAGGTCGAACTCACGCTTGATGTCGGCGAAGACCTCGAGGCTCTTTTCAAGGCCGATGCCGCGCTTGCCGCCGATCGATGTGCGATTGGCCTTGTCGAACGAGGATTTGTAGACGAGGCCGATCCCCAACTCCGCACAGAGCGTCTTCAGTTGCCCGGCCAGGTCGAAGGCATGGTCGCGGCTTTCCATCTGGCACGGACCGGCGATCAGGCTGAGCGGGCCCGAATTATCGAATGCGACATTGCCGGCATTCACGATGCTTGCAGGGCTTGCCATGGCTTACGCCTCCTCGAAGATAAAGATTGCACCTTGGCCGGCCGCGCGGTCGACGATCAGCCGGTTGCCGGAGGTGCGGGTCGCGATGCCGGACCGTGAGATATGCGCCTGGCACGCGGCCAGATCGGCGACAGTGAAGATGACGGCGGTCAGATGGATGCCGCGCTCGCGACCCTCCGTCTTCGCGCCAAAGTAGCCTTCGAGCCCGGCGGGCGTCAGCACGGAAAGACGGGCGTTGGTGGCATCGACCGAAATTCCGAAGGAATGGGCCTCGACGTTTCGCGTGCCGGCGATTTCCTGAAGCAGGTACTGGAAATCGGATGGGTTTTCTTCGACCGCAATCACCTCACGGATGGCCACGACACCGTTGAGGTGGCTTTCCAGGGCCGAACGGTCCACGGCCGGAACGTTGATGCGCTGGCAGGTGAAGAAATACGCGTCTGGCGCACGCGGGTCGGCCGCGAAGGAGAGCTTGAAGGCCGCCTCGCCTTCCTCGCCTGCCGGTGTCTTGAACTTGCGCGAGAAGCTGAGCATCCGCCCGGCAGACAGCCCGGCCTCCGTAAACTCGGCATCGTCGCGATCGGCGTCTTCGCTCCCCATCACGATCGCGGAGAAGCCATCCTGTCCGCGGCGGAACCTGTAGGCCTGGTCCCGGCCGACGAAAACGTTTCCAGCACGCGCTTCGGCTTCGCAGACTTCCCGGTCGGCGACGGCCAAAGGCTCGAGAAACGTTCCGCCCTTGAAGAACACGCAGGCGTTTTCTGTGCCGAACGGGTGCTCGCCGCGCGGCGCGACCGTAAAGCCAAGCGCCTCGTAGCGGCTGCGCGCCGTTGCGAGATCGGAGACGGGAAGGACCAGGTGGTCGAGCGGACGGGTGATCTGCGAGGATGCGTTCATGGCCGGGCTTCTAACGCCCGGACCCGATCGTGGCAACGGTCAAGACAGCCCGCCTGACTGTCGCCCACACTCGCCTAGAACAGCCGGCTTTGCTCGACGGCCGCTTCGATGAAGCTTGCAAAGAGCGGATGCGGCTCGAGCGGTCGGCTCTTCAGTTCGGGATGGTACTGCACACCGATGAACCACGGGTGATCCGCGTACTCGATCGTTTCCGGCAGGACACCGTCCGGCGACATGCCTGAGAATGTCAGGCCGCAGCTTTCGAGTTGGTCCTTGTAGTCGACATTGACCTCGTAGCGGTGGCGATGGCGCTCGGAGATTTCACCCGTGCCGTAAATCTCGGCGATCTTCGTGCCAGGCTTGAGATGCGCGACATAGGCACCGAGGCGCATCGTGCCGCCGAGATCGCCGGCCGCGGAGCGCTTCTCCAACATGTTGCCCTTCAGCCATTCGGTCATCAGGCCGACGACCGGGTCCTTTGACGGACCGAACTCGGTCGAAGACGCCTTTTCGATGCCGGCCAGCGAACGGGCCGCTTCCAGCACGGCCATCTGCATACCGAAGCAAATGCCGAAATACGGCACCTTGCGCTCGCGAGCGAAGCGGGCGGCGAGTATTTTGCCTTCCGAACCGCGCTCACCGAAGCCGCCGGGCACGAGGATGCCGTGTACCTTCTCCAGCCAGGGCGACGGATCTTCCTTCTCGAAGATTTCCGATTCGATCCATTCGAGATTGACCTTCACGCGGTTGGCGATACCGCCGTGATAAAGCGCTTCGATCAGCGACTTATAGGCATCCTTCAATCCGGTGTACTTGCCGACCACCGCGATGGTCACCTCGCCTTCCGGCGTGCGGATGCGGTGGGCCACGTCTTCCCAGCGTTCCAGACGCGGCTTCGGCGCCGGCTCGATGCCGAAGGCTGCGAGCACTTCGCCGTCGAGACCTTCCTTGTGGTAGGCCATCGGCACATCGTAGATCGAGGCCACGTCGAGCGCCTGGATGACGGCGGACGGGCGAACATTGCAAAAAAGCGACAGCTTGCGGCGCTCATCGACCGGGATGTCGCGGTCGGCGCGCACGAGCAGGATGTCCGGAGCGATGCCGAGCGCCTGCAGTTCCTTCACCGAATGCTGCGTCGGCTTCGTCTTCAGTTCACCCGCGGCCGCGATGAATGGCATCAAAGTCAGGTGGACGTAAATCGCATTGCCACGCGGCACATCGTTGCCGAGCTGGCGGATCGCCTCGACGAAGGGCATCGCCTCGATGTCGCCGACGGTGCCGCCGATTTCGCACAGCACGAAATCATAGTCCTCGTTGCCTTCAAGCACGAAGTTCTTGATCTCGTTGGTAACGTGCGGAATGACCTGGACGGTGGCGCCGAGATAGTCGCCGCGCCGTTCCTTGTCGATGATGTTCTTGTAGATGCGCCCGGTCGTGATGTTGTCCGACTGCATGGCGGAACGCCCGGTGAAGCGCTCGTAGTGACCGAGATCGAGGTCGGTCTCGGCGCCATCGTCCGTAACGAACACTTCGCCGTGCTGCGTCGGGCTCATGGTGCCCGGATCGACATTGAGATAGGGATCCAGCTTCTTCAGCCGCACGCGGTAACCGCGCGCCTGAAGGAGTGCACCGAGAGCTGCGGAAGCGATGCCCTTGCCGAGGGAGGAGACCACGCCGCCTGTGATGAAAACATATCGCGCCATGGGCTTACCTCGTTAGTCTCTCGCCTGCGATTCCACCAGCCGAAAGTGCAGACCGGGAACCAATTCCTGTGGACTGCCGCCTCTTCCAGGCGTCATTCCGCACAAAAAAATGCGGCGCCAGACCGGGCGCCGCATCTTGTATATCGTGGCCGTTCTTACTGGCCGGTCGGGACCGAATTCGGTGCCGGTGCGTCTTCTGCGGCTGGCGCAGCGTCGGTGTCTGACGGCGCAGCCGGGGCGTCTTCGCCTTTTGTGGGCGCGTCGTCGACCGCGGCAGGTGCGTCAACATCCGGCGCATCGGACGACGGTGCTTCGTCAACCGGCGCATCCGCTGCGGGCACGTCGGTCTGCGGTGCGGGCTCGCTCGATGGCAAGGACGGGATATCGCTCTCGCCATCCGGCGCGGTTTCAGTTTCAGGAGCCGGGCCGCCCAATTGGTCCAGGATGCCCGCGCCGGTGCCTTCCGTCTGACCTTCGATTCGGTCGAGGATGCTCGAGGGACCCTGCTCGTAACGGGCGAGGATGCCGAGCGTCAGCGAAGTGACGAAGAAGGCGAGCGCCAGGATGCCGGTGATCCGCGTCAGCGCATTGCCCGACGACCGCGACGCCATCATGTTGCCGCCACCGCCGCCGATCCCCAGGCCGCCCCCTTCGGAACGCTGGAGAAGCACGACCGCGACCAGCGCGAGCACGATCATGAGATGGATGACGATCAAGACGGTCTGCATATTTGGGGGTCCTGCCAAAAGGCGGCAATGGTCGGAAAATCAGCGGCCCCTCTACACGAGAGCTGCTGCGTTTCCAACCCCGAAGCCATCATTTCGAGCGCAGCGATGCGTTGCGCGGTCAGATATCGTTATATGCGCCACAGATGGCGAGGAAATCATCAGCTTTCAAGCTCGCACCGCCGACCAGTGCACCATCGACATTATGGACCGCCATAAGCTCGCGCGCGTTCGATGGTTTCACGGAGCCACCATAGAGAATACGCATGGCGGCGCCCTCGCCTTTGAAACGGCTAACCAGCGTTTCGCGGATGAAAGCATGGGCCTCGGCGACATCGTCGGCCGTCGGCGTCAGGCCCGTTCCGATAGCCCAGACGGGCTCGTAGGCAATGACCGTGATATCGGCCTCGGCGCCATCAGGGACTGAGCCAGCCAGCTGTCGACCGAGAACCGCCAGCGTGTCGCCCGCTTTTCGCTCCGCTTCCGTCTCGCCAATGCAGATGATGGCCACAAGGCCAGCTTCCCAGGCGGCTTCTGCCTTCCGCACTACGGTTGCATCGTCCTCACCGTGGTCGGCGCGACGTTCCGAGTGGCCGACGATCACGTGCGTCGCTAGGCAATCCGCAATCATCTCAGCGGAAATATCGCCGGTGTGGGCGCCGGAGTTGTTCCAGTGGCAATCCTGCGCGCCGATGGCGAGATCGCTGTCTTCGGCCAGTGCCGTCGCCACGTAGACGAGCGTCGCCGGCGGGCAGATGAGGGCATCGATCATCTCCAGCGAAGGGGCGTTCACGCCATCGATGATGGCTTTCAGCTCGCCGAGATTGTCCCGAAGACCGTTCATCTTCCAATTGCCTGCCACAAGTGGCCTGATCCCAGGTGTCATGCGCGCTTGACCTTTTCCAACTTTGCTCGGTGGCCGTAGCTACCAGACTGCCCCCGAAAATCAAACGAACGCATGGGGACAGGCGCCCGCAATCCGGCATTTACGTGCCGCACCAACGCGGCTAGAACAGCGCGCATCCGCGTGAAAGCAAGAGGATGATCGGGTAAGAAATGCTGACAATGCTGCGAAGGGGCGCCCAGACCTGGGTCGCCAAAGTCCTGTTCTTCCTGCTCGTCGCGTCATTCGCGGTCTGGGGCGTCAGCGGCGCGATGTTCTCGGGCGGTGGCGACACGGTGGTTTCGGTCGGCGAGACCGAAGTGTCCGCACTGGAATTCCGGCTTGCATACGATCGCCAACTCTCCCTCCTCTCGCAACAGTTCGGCACCCGGATCACGACCGAACAAGCGCGCGCGTTCGGCATCGAGAATCAGGTTTATTCGCAGCTGGTCGCCGGTGCCGCACTGGATGAGCAGGCGCGCGACATGCAGCTCGGGCTTTCGGAGGACCGATTGGCCGGGCTGATTGCCGAGGACCCCGCATTCCAAGGCATCAACGGCCAGTTCAGCCGCCAAAACTTTGCCGCGGTGCTGCAGAATGTCGGCATGAGCGAAGACGACTATATCCGCAATCGCGAGCAGGTTGCTGTGCGCACGCAGGTCGTGGAGGCTCTGGCCGACGGTTTCGAACTGCCCGACACGCTGCTCGACGCCTTTGGCCGCCATCGAGCCGAGACACGCACCGTCGACTATCTTATCGTCGACGAGAGCATGATCGATCCGATCGGCGAGCCGACGGACGAGGAACTTGCCGCCTATTTCGAAGACAATGGCAGCCGCTACACGGCGCCGGAATATCGCAGCATCGCTTATGTGACGCTGACCGCAAGCGACATCGCCGATCCGGAAGCCATCGATGCCGAGGTCGTGCGGGCGGAATTCGACAACAATCCTGAACGCTATACGAGCGTCGAGCGACGCACGCTGGATCAACTGGTTTTCCCGGATCGCGAGGCCGCAGAAGCCGCAGCGGCAGAATTGGCCGAAGGAACGCCGTTCGACGAAATCGTTTCCGAAGCTGGCCGCAGTGCAGCCGATGTGCGCATCGGCACGTTTGCCCGGACTGAAATGACCAACGCGGCGCTGGCGGAAGCGGCATTTGCCGTCGAGGCAGCGGGCGGCGTCACCGATGTTGTCGACGGCCCCTTCGGTCCAGTCATCCTGCGCGTCGCCACGATCGAGGGTGGCGAGGAAACAGCCTTCGAGGACGTCGAAGCGGAGATCCGTGAAGACCTCGCAGTGGCAGAAGCCTCGCAGACGCTGTTCGATGTGTTCAACGCCTATGAAGATGCACGCGCGGGCGGCCTACCCGTGCAGGAGGCTGCACGCGAACAGCAGTTGGAGCCGGTCGTCGTCGAAGCGGTCGACCGCTCGGGGCGCACACCCGAAGGCGACGTGCTGAGCGATCTGCCCCAATCGCAGGATCTTCTTGCCCAGGCGTTCGAAACTGAGATCGGCATCGAGGCCCAGCCGCTGAATCTCGGCTCTGACGGCTACGTGTTCTTCGAGGTTTTGGACATTGAAGAGGCCCGCGACCGCACACTGGACGAAGTGCGCGACGATGTCGTTACCGATTTGCAGGCGGAACAGCGCGCAGCGGCACTCGCTGCCCGCGCCGAAGAACTGCGCGCTTCCGTAGCCGACGGCACGCCGCTCGCTGATATTGCGACGGAACTCGGCACGAACGTGCGCACGGAATACAATCTCCAGCGCGACAGCGAGAACCCCACATTCGGGCCGGAGGCGATCGCGGCTGCCTTTGCCGGTCCTGGTGGCCACGTGGCGACCGCGCAGGACGCGGATGGCGCAGGCCAGATCGTCATGCGCGTCAACGAGGTAGCAATCTCCGCATCGAAGGCGATCCCCGACCAGGAGCGGACCGCCATTGCTCGCAGCGGCGGCGACGATCTGCTCGACCAGCTCGTGACCCGTTTGCAGGCGGAATATCCGGTGCGGATCAACCAGCAGCTCGGCACGCAGGCGCTCGGCTTTTAAAGACGCGACATCGGGGGATGCCGTGATGGCAGACATGAAGAGCTACCTCGCCAAGGCCGCGTCCGGTGTCCCGCTGTCGCGCGACGACGCCAAGGCGGCGTTTGACATCATGATGTCCGGCGATGCCACACCGAGCCAGATCGGCGGGTTCCTGATGGCGCTCAGGGTGCGCGGCGAGACGGTCGACGAGATCGTCGGCGCCGTGACCACCATGCGCAGCAAAATGGTGACCGTCGAGGCGCCCGCCGATTCGATCGACATCGTCGGCACGGGCGGCGACGGAACCGGCACGTATAACGTCTCCACCTGCGCGGCCTTCATCGTGGCGGGCTGCGGCGTTCCCGTCGCCAAGCACGGTAACCGCGCGCTGTCGTCTAAATCCGGTGCTGCGGACGCCTTGATGGCGCTCGGCGTTGCGATCGATCTCAAGGCGCCGGCTATCGCGGCCTGCATCGAGGAAGCCGGCATCGGCTTCATGTTCGCCCCCGCCCACCACGCCGCGATGCGCCATGTGGGCCCGACGCGTGTGGAACTCGGCACCCGAACGATCTTCAATCTGCTCGGCCCACTGTCAAATCCCGCCGGCGCCAAGCGGCAGTTGCTGGGCGTCTTCGCGCCGGAATGGCTGGAGCCGCTGGCCGAGGTGCTGAAGGATCTCGGATCGGAGCGCGTCTGGGTCGTCCACGGTGATGGTCTCGACGAGATGACGACCACGGGGCGAACGGATATCGTTGCCCTGGAGAACGGGTCGATCCGGCGTTTCTCGATCGAGCCGGAAGAACTCGGCCTGAAGCGCGTGTCGATCGATGCGCTGAAAGGCGCGGACGGAGCGCATAACGCAAAGGCGTTGCAGGCAGTTCTTCGCGGCTCGAAAGATGCCTATCGCGAGATTTCGCTGCTGAATGCCGGCGCATCGCTGGTGGTTGCCGGCCGTGCAGAGACGGTTGCGGAAGGTCTGGAGCTTGCGGCGAAATCGATTGACGACGGCGCGGCGCTTGCCGTGCTGGAGCGGCTCGTTGCGGTCTCGCAGCGCCACGCGGCCGCGGCATGATGAAGAAGCGGCTTGATATGAAGGAAATGAGGCGTTGAGCGATATCCTGACCCGCATCGAAGCCTACAAGCGCGAAGAGATCGCTGCCGCCAAGGCTGCCCGGCCGCTTGCAGAGGTGAAGGCAGCGCTTGCGAATGTCGACGCGCCGCGCGGGTTCCTGGCCGCGATTGAGGAGAAACGCGCTCATGGTCAGTTCGCTCTGATCGCCGAGATCAAAAAGGCCAGCCCGTCCAAGGGTCTCATCCGCGCCGATTTCGATCCGCCGGCGCTTGCCCGAGCCTATGAGGCGGGCGGCGCGGCCTGCCTGTCGATTCTGACCGACACCCCATCGTTCATGGGCGCGCCGGAATTCCTCGTCGCTGCCCGTTCTGCGACGACGCTGCCAGTCATCCGCAAGGATTTCCTCTTCGAGCCGTACCAGGTCTTTGAGGCCCGGGCGATGGGCGCCGATGCCATCCTCGTCATCATGGCCTGTCTCGACGATGCCATGGCCCTCGAGCTTCACGATACGGCGACCGATCTCGGAATGGACGTGCTTGTCGAAGTGCATGACGAGGCTGAAATGGAGCGCGCGCTGGTGCTGACCTCACCGCTCATCGGCATCAACAACCGCAATCTGCGCACCTTCGACGTGTCGCTCGAAACCAGCGAGCGCCTCGCCCCGATGGCTGCCGGTCGTCATCTTGTCGGCGAAAGCGGCATCTTCACCCATGAGGACTGCCTGCGTCTCGAGCGCGCCGGTATCGGCACGTTCCTCGTCGGCGAAAGCCTGATGCGCATCGACGATGTCGCCGGCGCGACGGAGACGCTGCTTACGGGCAAACTTCAGGTGGCAGCGCAATGAGCGACGAACCGCGGCTCACACATCTCGACGAACGCGGGCGTGCCACCATGGTCGATGTCGGCGGCAAGGCCGAGACCGAGCGTGTCGCCATCGCCGAAGGCTTCGTGAAGATGGCCCCGGAAACGCTCGCTCTCATTCAATCGGGCAGCGCTGCAAAGGGCGACGTCATCGCCACGGCGCGCATTGCCGGCATCATGGCTGCCAAGCGGACTGCCGACCTCATCCCGCTTTGCCATCCGCTGATGCTGACCAAGGTGTCTGTAACGATCGAGGCAGCGGATACCCTGCCCGGCCTGCGTGTCGAGGCCATGGCGCGTCTCACGGGCCGCACAGGCGTCGAGATGGAAGCGCTGACGGCCGTGTCTGTTGCCTGCCTCACCATCTACGATATGGCGAAAGCGGTCGACAAAGCGATGGAAATCACCGGTATCCGACTGCTGTCGAAGACGGGCGGCAAGTCCGGCGATTGGACTTTTCCGGGTAATGACGGGGCACCCTGACCATGGCGCTGCTGCCCGTCGATGATGCACTGTCGCTGATCCTCGCTGACGCTCGACCGATCGACGATATCGAGAATGTGCCTTTGAATGCCGCGTGGGGCCGCGTGCTCGCCGAACCACTTATCGCGAGGCGCGATCAACCTCCGTTTCCCGCCTCCGCCATGGACGGCTACGCCGTGATTGCAGCCGATACGGCAGAACCAGGCGCCACGCTCACCGTCATCGGCGAATCGGCCGCCGGCCATGGTTTCCCAGGCGCCATCGGACGCGGCGAGACCGTCCGCATCTTTACCGGCGCGCCGGTTCCGCACGGTGCCGATGCGATTCTCATCCAGGAAAACGCAAGGCCCCTCGACGCAAACCGGATCGACGTTCTAGAGCCTGTCCAGTCCGGGCGTTTCGTGCGGCGTGCAGGCCTCGATTTCCACCGGGGTGAAACGGTCATTGCCAAGGGCGCGATGCTCGATGCCGGCCGGCTGACACTGGCAGCAGCCATGAACCTCCCTTCCCTGCCCGTTCATCGTCGTCCGCGCGTCGCCATCCTCGCGACTGGCGACGAACTCGTGCAGCCGGGCGCGGACCCACGAGACGATCAGATCATCGCATCCAACAGCTTCGGTGTCGCTGCGATCGTCAAGGAAGCAGGAGGCGACCCGATCGACCTCGGCATCGCCGCCGACACCGAGGATGCCCTGAATCGATCGATCGATGCCGCACAGGCGGCAGGCGCCGATATCCTCGTAACGCTTGGTGGCGCCTCGGTCGGCGATCACGACCTCGTTCGCAACGTGCTGGAATCGCGCGGCCTTGAGTTGGCGTTCTGGAAGATCGCCATGCGCCCCGGCAAACCTCTGATGAGCGGCCGCATCGGCCCGATGCATGTTCTGGGATTGCCCGGAAACCCGGTTTCGAGCCTCGTCTGCTCTTACGTCTTCCTCACGCCGCTGATCGCAAAGCTCGCTGGCCGCGCCCATCATCTGCAGATGGTGGATGCGGTTCTGGATGTCGACCTCGCCGAAAACGACGTGCGCCAGGATTATCTGCGCGCGGCGATGCGCCGACGGGCGGACGGAAAGTTGGTCGCCACCCCTGCCACCAAGCAGGATTCCTCCATGATGCGCGTGTTCGCCGAGGCGGACGGCCTCGTCATCCGGCAACCATTTGCCCCCGCCGCCAAGATGGGAGACACCGTGCGGGCGATCGTCTTGCGACGGATCTAGCCACGGTTTTCCCTGGCGGACTTGCGGAACACAAAAGGAACAGATAAAGTGTGTTCCACATTTGTTTCCATCCGATCGAGCGGGGGCCCAAGCAGCCGATGTTGACGCGTAAGCAGCAGGAACTGCTTCTTTTCATCCATGAGCGTCTGAAGGAAAGCGGCGTACCGCCATCTTTCGACGAGATGAAAGAAGCCCTCGATCTCGCGTCTAAATCGGGGATCCACCGCCTCATCATCGCGCTAGAGGAACGCGGCTTCATTCGCCGTCTGCCGAACCGTGCGCGTGCGCTGGAAGTCATCAAGCTGCCGGACAGCTACAACGCGGCAGTGCCGCAGCGTCGCGGCTTTTCGCCGAGTGTCATCGAAGGATCGCTTGGCAAGACGCCGAAGCCCGAGATTGCAGCCGAGCGCCGCCAGAGCGAGATGCCGCGCGACAACGACAATCGCGCCATCAGCGTGCCCGTCATGGGCCGTATCGCGGCGGGTGTGCCGATCTCCGCCATCCAGAACAATACCCATTCGATTGCCGTTCCACCGGACATGCTCGGCGGCGGCGAACATTACGCGCTCGAGGTCAAGGGCGATTCGATGATCGAAGCCGGCATCTTCGACGGCGACACGGTCATCATCAAGAACTCCTCGACGGCCAATCCCGGCGACATCGTCGTGGCTCTGGTCGACGACGAGGAAGCGACGTTGAAGCGTTTCCGTCGCAAAGGTGCATCCGTCGCGCTCGAGGCCGCCAACCCGGCTTATGAAACGCGGATTTTCGGCCCGGATCGCGTCAAGATCCAGGGGAAGCTCGTCGGGCTCATTCGGCGCTATCACTGATCCAGGCTATCGGCAGCTCTTCCGTCTCCGCTCATGTTCGTGTTGACGGAAGAGGCGCCATCCGTGCCGGGCTCGGCAAAACTTCCCGTTCTCCAGTCATAGTAGCGGTGTCGCGTCCAAGCGCGCATCCGGCCGGCAGACTGCTCGAAGCGGAACGTCGGCTGCTGGTCAAGGTGTGCACTCTGCCCATTGCCTGCAGCACGCGCTTCGTTCGCCGCGAATCCGTCTCCCCTCGTTTCAGCGTAGACGGCGATTGCGCCGGTCTCACGCAATGTGCGGGCGGTGAAGAGCGTCGCGCCCGACCGGCATTCGCGCATCGACAGCGGTATCGGAATGATCGCGATATCGGTCATGTCGCATGCGGGGCCGACATAGGCCGGCTCCTCCAGCCAGGCGATCGTTGTGCCGTTTTCCATGCGAGCCACGCAAAACGCACCTCGGCGGCATTGGAACACGCCTGTTATTTGCCCATCACTCAGTTCGCGGATCGCCTGACGCATCATTCCGTAGGCAATGGCGGGGTCGATTTCGGCTTCGCCCTCGACCGGCTCGGCAGGCGCCTGGGTTGACGTGTGGTCAGCCTGTGCATCGACAACGACGATTGGCGGGACATGGGTCTCCAGCCGGGTTGCCGTCGCCCACTGATCGAAGATGAAGCTGCTCGGACGCGCACGGTTGGTGGCCAAGCCGTCATCGCGCAAGATCGCGGCCAAGCGGCCGTCCTCTGCGATCAGCAGCAATGGCGGGTCGGCGCGTATGTCGGACACCATGATCAGCGCGGCGGCAGACGCGGGTATCATCGCGACATTTCGCAGCCATGTTCGGGCAAAGACGAGAATGAGCAACGCCAGCGACAGAAGCGCAGTGACGGCACCCGGAATCTGACCCGTAGCAAAACCGTCGCCATAGTCGGCGACATGATGGCCGATGGCAATGACCGCCTGGAGACCAACACCCATGATCGTGAGGAAGATCGCGTCGAGGCCGAACGGCATCGTCAGGAGCGCAAGGGTGCCGAACGGCATGACGATGATGGAGATGACGGGCATTGCGATCACATTGGCGATCATCCCGTAGCTCGACATGCGGTGGAAGTGGTGAGCGGAGAATATCCCCGTCGCGGCTCCGGCGATCAGCGAGGTCACGGCCAAGCCGAGGATCAGCCCCGTCCAGCGCCAGACGAAGCCCGGTTTGGCGCTGGAGAACTCCGGAGCCTTGTTCTTGTTGCGCGCGGCCCAGCCGCCATAGGCGGCGATGAGGGCCGCAGTGGCCGCGAAAGACATCTGGAAACCGGGCGATGTCACCGCCGACGGCGTGACGAGAAGGATGAGAAAGGCCGCGATCGCGACGTTGCGCATAGTCAGCGCGGCCCGATCGAGCAGCACCGCGACCAGCATGACGACCACCATGATCCACGCCCGTTGCGCGGAGATGACGGCTCCTGAAATCAGCAGGTAGAAGGTGGAAGTGCCGATGGCGCCGAGCGCCGCGAATTTCTTGACGGGCCAGGCCTGGGCGATGCCCGGCACGAGCGCGAAGCCAAGGCGCAGCCCGGTGAACATCAAGGCTGCTGCCAGCGACATGTGCAGGCCGGAGATCGAGAGGATGTGGGCGAGCCCGGTGATGCGGAAGGCTTCGTTCGTCTCCTCGGAGATCGAGCGGCGGTCGGACACGGTCATCGCCGCCGCGACGGCGCCCGCATCCCCCGGGATCACCTCCTTGATCCGAAAGGCGATGGTTTCGCGCAGTTCGGTCGTCCATTGCGCGATCCGATCTTCGAAACCCTCATCGACCCTTTCACCGGGCATGATACCGGGTGGCCCGTAGAAGAAGCCGAAGGCTCCGATACCGGCGAAATAGGAGTTGAAGGCGAAATCGAACGTGCCTGGCATCGCGGGACCAGATGGGGGCGCCAGACGCGCCAGGCCGATGATGGACGCGCCGATCTCGATATCGGGATGGTCGCTGCGCGCCAGCAGCCGCACGCGTTCTGGCGGCCGCCGCAATGTCGGGTCGTGCGTAGACCTGACTTCGACCAGGTAGCGCCAACGCCCCTCCTCATCGATTTCGCGTGCCAGCACCCGACCGGAGATCGTTGTTACCACCGGACTGTCCAGCACGGTGATTGCGCGGCGATCCGCCTCCGCCGCTGCGGAGGCCAGCCCGGCAAGGATCAGGCACAGCGCGCTCAGCAGGTTTCGCAGCCGGTTCGAGGTGAGTGCCGCGGCCAATCCGACTGCCACGGTCAAACCGAACGTCACAAGAAACGGCGGATCACTCGGCAAGATGCGCCAGAGCGCGGCGCCGGTCGCGAAGAAAGCGGAAGCCCAGAGAAACAGCGCGCCATGGCCACGCTCTTCCTCAAGCGCCTGCCTCAAATTCCATTGCGGCAAACGCGGACGCCGAGATTGAGAACGGCTGACAGTGCGCAGAGGGTCGCTTTCGGGATCGTCGTCGACATAGGGATCGGGCGGGTCGAACGCAAACGCAGTCCGCTCGCAAGCGGAGCCATTCACTGGCTCGCGTTCAGCATCGGCATGCGCCATGCGGTTCAGGCCCCCTCGCCTTGGTGCACGATACACCGCAAGCCTTGCGCTGTCGCCCTCGTGTGTTAGATCACCGCCAACATGCCGATGCGGCCTTCAAAGGCCCGATTGTCGCTCAACCCAGCATCACTGACAGGTTCAAGATCATGTCCGAAGGGATCGTCACCCGCTTCGCACCCTCGCCCACTGGATACCTCCATATCGGCGGCGCGCGAACGGCTCTGTTCAATTGGCTTTATTCCCAGAACCGGGGCGGCAAGATGCTGCTGCGCATCGAGGATACCGATCGCGCGCGCTCGACCGATGCTGCCGTCGATGCCATTCTCGACGGGCTGACCTGGTTGGGTCTCTCCTGGGATGGCGAACCGATCTCGCAGTTCGAACGGGCCGAGCGTCACCGCGAAATCGCTGAGGAACTGGTGAAGCGTGGCGAGGCCTATCACTGCTATGCCTCGGCAGAGGAACTGGATGCGATGCGCGAAGCGCAGCGTGCCGCCGGCAAGCCGCCGCGCTATGACGGGCGCTGGCGCGACCGCGATGCTTCCGAAGCACCGGAAGGCGTCAAACCCGCCATCCGCATCAAGGCGCCGCGCGATGGCGAGACGCTGGTCCAGGACCGCGTACAGGGCGACGTGCGCTTCCCCAATGCCGATCTCGACGATTTCATCATCCTCCGCTCGGACGGCAATCCGACCTACATGCTCGCAGTCGTGGTCGACGACCATGACATGGGCGTGACCGACATCATTCGTGGCGACGACCACCTGACCAATGCGGCGCGGCAGTCGATCATCTATCGTGCCATGGGCTGGGACATCCCCTCCATGGCCCATATTCCGCTGATCCACGGAGCCGATGGTGCCAAGCTCTCCAAGCGCCATGGCGCGCTCGGTGCCGAAGCCTATCGGGCGATGGGTTTTCTGCCCGAGGCGCTCACCAATTATCTCGTCCGTCTCGGCTGGAGCCATGGCGATGACGAGATCATGTCGATCGAGCAGATGATCGAATGGTTCGATGTCTCCGACATCAACAAGGGTGCCGCCCGGTTCGACATCAAGAAGCTCGAAGCGCTGAACGGACATTACATCCGTCAGGCCGACGACGCGCGTCTCGTCGACAGCCTGATCGCCATCCTGCCCGAGATGGAAGGCGGCGCCTATTTCCTCGACCGCATGACGGAGGAGCGCCGCGCCCAGCTTCTGGCGGCGATGCCGGGGCTGAAGGAGCGCGCCAAGACGCTGGTCGAGCTTGCCGACGGCGCACGCTTTCTGTTCGACGAGCGCCCGCTCCAGAACGACGAGAAGGCAGAAGCGATTCTGGCCGAAGGACGCCCGGTTCTCGAGGGGCTTCTGCCGATGCTGCAGACGCTCGATTCCTGGGAGATCGAGTCTCTGGACGAGACCGTTCGCGCCTATGCTGAACGCGAAGGACTCAAGCTCGGCAAGGTTGCCCAGCCGCTTCGCGCTGCACTGACGGGACGGGCCGTTTCGCCCGGCGTGTTCGATGTTTTGAAGGTTCTGGGACGCGAGGAGTCGCTCGGCCGGATTGCCGACCAGCTCCGCTAACCAATTGAAACGCCTGACATCATTGACAAGAGGATTGTCATCGCCGGCTCCGGCCTAAGCGCAAATTGCGGCGCTGCACAATTCGATTGTCGACAACTTGGCAGGTGCAGCGAAATCATATAGCAATTCGCCAGCCATGGGCGCCTTTCTGACGAATGCGCTCATGTTTCGGAGAGATTGGGAAGGGTTCGATATGACTGAAAGCGCCAAACTGACCGTGGACGGCAAAGATGTGGATTTTCCGGTCCGCAAGGGGACGATCGGCCCTGAAGTCTACGACATCGCCGAGCTCTACAAGCACACCGGCGCCTTCACTTACGACCCGGGTTTCACGTCGACAGCTTCGTGCGAATCCAAGATCACCTACATCGACGGCGACGAGGGCATTCTTCTTCACCGTGGCTACCCGATCGAGCAGCTGGCCGAGCATGGCGACTTCCTCGAAGTCTGCTATCTGCTGCTTTACGGGGAACTGCCGACCAAGGCGCAGAAGGAAGACTTCGACTATCGCGTGACGCATCACACGATGATCCATGAGCAGATGTCGCGCTTCTTCACCGGCTTCCGCCGCGACGCGCATCCCATGGCCATTATGTGCGGCGTGGTCGGCGCTCTGTCGGCCTTCTATCACGACTCCACCGACATCACCGACCCGCACCAGCGCATGGTCGCAAGCTTGCGCATGATCGCGAAGATGCCGACGATCGCTGCGATGGCGTTCAAGTATCACGTCGGCCAGCCCTTCGTTTATCCGAAGAACGACCTCGACTATACGTCGAACTTCCTGCGCATGTGCTTTGCCGTCCCGTGCGAGGAATATGTGGTCAATCCGGTGCTTTCGCGCGCCATGGACCGCATCTTCATCCTGCATGCCGATCACGAGCAGAATGCCTCGACCTCGACTGTACGCCTGGCCGGTTCGTCGGGCGCCAACCCGTTCGCCTGCATCGCGGCCGGCATCGCCTGCCTCTGGGGCCCAGCCCACGGCGGCGCCAACGAAGCAGCGCTCAACATGCTCGGTGAAATCGGCTCGGTCGATCGCATTCCGGAGTTCATTGCCCGCGCCAAGGACAAGAACGATCCGTTCCGCCTGATGGGCTTCGGTCACCGCGTCTACAAGAACTACGATCCGCGTGCCAAGATCATGCAGAAGACCACGCATGAGGTTCTGGGTGAACTCGGCATCAAGGACGACCCGCTGCTCGACGTCGCCATGGAACTGGAGCGCATCGCGCTGACCGACGACTATTTCGTCGAGAAGAAGCTCTATCCGAACATCGACTTCTATTCGGGCATCACGCTGAAGGCGCTCGGCTTCCCCACCACGATGTTCACGGTGCTTTTCGCACTCGCACGCACCGTCGGCTGGATCGCCCAGTGGAACGAGATGATCGAAGATCCTTCCCAGCGCATCGGTCGTCCGCGTCAGCTCTACACGGGCGAGCCGCAGCGCGAGTACGTCCCGGTTTCCAAGCGCAACTAACTCGTCCAAGATACTGCCATTGGCGGCGGGAGCGCATCCAGCGCTTCCGCCGTCTTCTTTTTCCGTGAGAGCCGCGCGATGAACTACGACCTTCTCCTCAATGCGCTGGCGACCATCATCGTCCTGATCGATCCGCCCGGCCTCGCACCGATCTTTCTGGGCCTGACCGACGGCATGAACAGGGCGCAGCGGTTTCAGGTCGCCCTGCGTGGCTGCATCATCGCGGCGATCATCCTCAGCGTGTTCGCGATCACGGGCTCCGCCATTCTCTCGCTGCTCGGCATCACGCTCGGCGCATTCCGGATCGCCGGCGGCCTGCTTCTCTTCTGGATCGCCTTCGAGATGATTTTCGAGAAGCGGCAGGAGCGGCACGAGACGACCGCCGAACGCGCAATCACGCAGGATCATATCTCCAACATCGCCGTCTTTCCGTTGGCAATTCCGCTCGTCGCGGGACCCGGCGCGATTTCGGCGATCATCCTGCTTTCCGGCTCTTTCCAGGGACCCGTCGAGCGCGCCGAACTGGTCGGCGTGATCCTCATCTGCATTCTGATCCTGTTCGGGACGCTCGTGATCGCCGAGCGGTTGGACCGTTTTCTCGGCGCCACCGGCCGCATGATCCTCACGCGACTCCTGGGCGTCATACTCGCGGCACTGGCCGTCCAATTCGTCATCGACGGCGTGGGCAGCATCGAATTCCCTATCCGCTCGTAGAAACGGCCGCCGGACGAATCCGGCAGCCGCTCGACGACCCAAGTGGGAGACGCTTGGGCCGAAATCTAGACCCGCATGGATGAACGGGCCCAGTTACTCCGCCGGAGCCGGTGCGCTACCCGACGCTTCACCGATGTATTGGGTCAGCTTCTCAGCCAAAGCCGGGTCGGCCTGGGCCGCCTGCATGATGGACGTGTATTCCTGGACCGTCACGTCCGATCCCTCCACGATGCTCACCATCTGCTGGCTGGCTTCCGCCTGGATCTGCTCCTGCTCCTCAGGCGTCGTCGCCTCCTGAAGTCGCGGCGTGTACTCGCGGTTGACCTCGTCAACCTGCAGGAACGCCGTGGCGAAGGAACGAAGCGTATCGTCGGAATACTGCTCCGCCATGGGCTGCTCGGCCTGAGGCTGCGCTGGGGCCGCTTCTTGTGCAACGGCTAGGCCCGTGGCCGGCAATGCCAAGCTCACGGCCGCGAGCGCCATGATCGAATATTTCCTGATAATCATTAGGTCGTTCCTTTTCATCTCGTCGCGTTTCAGCAACTTGATAGAATTGTGCCGCACGCGATGGGCGCGAAGCGGCAGCGACATCGAACAAACTAATGATTTGAAGTTTGCAGAACCACCGGCGGAGGTTCGAAATCGATGCTAAGACCGTCACGTTCAACCAAACCGGGAAACAATAATTTCCCTTGCGATATGGAAGATGCGGTTCATCTTTAACAGTATCTTTGAATTACTTGCGGCGATTACGATGCGTGCCCGCCTTGAGAACCGTCATCATTGCAGCATATCCTCCGGCAACTGGACGCTTTACGAAGGATGCCCGCAGTGATGTCGAAACGAACAATGCATTGTTTGGCGCTGGCGTTTTCTCTCGCACTCTTGGGATGGAACTCGGCTTCCGCACAGGAGCCCGGGGATCTGGCACAGGAACTATCCCCTCGCCTGCTGTTCGTCGTCAGCGGCGGCTTTTGGGAGTCAAATGAGCCTGCCGAGCAGACCGACGGCGAAGAGGCGGAAGCGCCCGCCGACGCTGAGCCGGATCAGCGCGGCTATTATCGAGCGCTGGCCCTCCGCAGCGAGGACAACAGTTCGCGCCTCTATCTCCAACGCATCGCGCTGACCGAAAACGGCCCGGAACTTCTCGATTCAACCGAGGTCAACGAGATCACTGAGCGCGCAGGGTTCATCACCGATATCCGGCCCGAGAATTCGACCGGCGTTTCCGCGTCACCGGGTTTTGCCGCATTCATCTATATCAAAGACGCTCCGGATGCGCCGGAGCCGGCAATGCTCGAACTCTTCGTCGATGAGTTCGGCGAGATGACTGTTGACGGCGCCAGCAACTGACTGACGCCGTCCCAGTCCAAGACATCTAGTCGACGTCTTCAATCGCTTCGTCACTGCCATGGACGCGGTGGGCGAGCGCGGCTTCCATGAACGCATCGACCGATCCGTCGAGCACTTCCTGCGGGTTGGTGCTCTCCACCCCGGTGCGCAGGTCCTTGACCAGCTGATACGGCTGCAGGACGTAGGAGCGGATTTGGTGGCCCCAGCCGATTTCTGTCTTTGACGCTTCGGTGACGCTGGCGGCTTCCTCACGCCGCTTCAGCTCTGCCTCGTAGAGGCGCGCGCGCAGCATGTTCCACGCTTTTTCGCGGTTCTTATGCTGCGAGCGTTCCTGCTGGCACTGCACGACGATCCCGCTCGGCATATGGGTGATGCGCACGGCGGAGTCGGTCGTATTGACGTGCTGGCCGCCTGCACCCGACGAACGATAGGTATCGATGCGACAGTCGCTCTCGTTGATCTCGATCTGGATCGTGTCGTCGATGACGGGATACACCCAGACGCTCGAGAAGGAGGTATGCCGACGAGCCTGGCTGTCGAATGGCGAAATGCGCACCAGGCGATGAACGCCCGATTCGGTCTTCAGCCAACCATACGCATTGTGTCCCTTGATGAGCAGCGTCGCCGACTTGATGCCCGCCTCTTCGCCGTCATGGACTTCCATGACCTCGACCTTGAACTTCCGCCGCTCGGCCCAGCGCGTGTACATGCGCATGAGCATATTGGCCCAGTCCTGGCTTTCGGTACCGCCGGCGCCGGAATGGATTTCGACATAGCTGTCGTTGCTGTCGGCCTCGCCGGCGAGCAACGCTTCGATCTGACGTCGATCAAGCTCGGCACGCATCTCCTTCAGGAGTTGCTCCGCCTCACGCACGACGCCATCGTCGCCCTCTTCCTCACCGAGTTCGATGAGGCCGAGATTGTCTTCCAGCGAGTTTTCGAGCGCCCGGATGCCGGTGATGGAATCCTCGAGAGACTGACGCTCGCGCATCAGCTTCTGAGCTTCCATCGGATCGTTCCAGAGGGCTGCGTCTTCGGATTTGTGATTGAGGTAGTCTAGGCGTTTGACGGATTGATCCCAGTCAAAGATGCCTCCTCAGCAGGGCCAACCCCTGCTTGATGTCGTCGACGACGGATGCGGTTTCGGAGCGCATTGGCGTGCTTCTTCCTGCGTGTCGAATGGGATTTGTCGTTTCGTGGCCGGAACCTAGTCACGAGGCTCCGGCCTGTAAAGGTCTTCAGGTCAACAGACTGACCCGACCTGATTTAGACGGCTCAGTAGAGGCCGCCGGCGCCGGAGGTGACGGCGCGGTTGGCCTGAGGCGAGGACTGGATGATCTCCTCGCTCGACTGGTAGGTTTCCAGGTTGCCGATCACGAAGAAGTCCTGGGCGGGGCCCGTGCCCGGCTTGAAGGCTTCCATGATGACGTCGCCGCCCTGGCCATTCGATGCCATGCCGGTGCGGCGGTCGATGGCGATCAGGTTCAAGCCTTCCGGAACTCGGAAGTCAGCCGGCGGAACGCCTTCCAGCACGTCGTTCATGAATTCGTTGAAAATAGGTGCGGCCAGTCCGCCACCCGTCGACCCGCGACCCATGGGGCGCGGATTGTCGAAGCCCATGTAGACGCCCGTCACGAGGTCCGGCGTATAGCCGACAAACCACGCGTCACGTTCCTCGTTCGTCGTTCCCGTCTTGCCAGCCGTTGGGCGGCCAAGATCGACAGCGCTTGCCGCCGTGCCCCGGGTGACGACGCCTTCCAGCATCGAGGTCATCTGGTAGGCCGTCATCGGGTCGAGAACCTGCTGACGGTTGTCGGCGATCACCGGCTCTTCCTGTCCCTGCCACTCATTCGCTGCGCAGGTTTCGCAGACGCGCTCTTCATGACGGAACACGGTTCGTCCATAGCGGTCCTGCACGCGGTCGATCAGCGAAGGCTCGATGGCCTTTCCGCCATTGGCGATAACGGAATAGGCGCTGACAAGCCTCAAAACCGTGGTTTCGCCGGCGCCGAGCGACATCGGCAAATACGGCATCAGATCGTCGTAAATCCCGAAGCGTTCCGAATACTCTGCGACGAGATCCATCCCCATGTCCTGGGCCAGACGCACCGTCATCAGGTTGCGCGATCGCTCGATGCCAAGTCGGAGCGTCGAAGGACCTGCCGAATCGCCACCATAGTTTTTGGGACGCCAGATCTCATTGCCGGACACGACCTCGATCGGAGCGTCCATCACCACGGAAGCAGGCGTATAGCCATTGTCGAGCGCGGCTGCATAAACGAATGGCTTGAAGGCCGAACCCGGCTGGCGCATCGCCTGCGTGGCGCGGTTGAATTCCGACTGCGAATAGGAAAATCCACCAGCCAGAGCCAGAACACGGCCGGTATGGGGATCCATCGCCACCAGGGCGCCCTGCACTTCCGGCGGCTGGCGCAGACGCCAACCGGCATTCTCGCCGCTTGTTTCCTCGACGAAGACGACGTCGCCTGGATTGAGGACACCCGCAGGGCTGCTTGCCGTCGACGACTGGCCATCGATATTCAGACGGTAAGCCCATTCCATGCCGGCAGCCGACAGCGTGATGGTGTCACGGTCTTCGCCCACTTCGCCCGAACCGGTCGGCCGCGGCTTGAGGCCGATCGTGGCGCCGGCATCGTTGACCTCGAGAACCACGCCGAGCTTCCACTCCGGTACGTCGGCGAGTTCGTTGATTTCGGCCATGGCAACGCCCCAGTCGCCGGAAATGTCGACCGTCTCCACCGGACCGCGGAAACCGCGTTCTTGATCATAGGACATCAGGCCGCGATGCAGTGCTTCGCGGGCGGCAACCTGCATCTGCGGGTTCAGAGTCGTGCGAACGGAGAGGCCGCCTTCGTAGAGTGCATCCTGGCCATAACGGGTGATGATCTGACGACGCACTTCCTCGGCGAAGTAGTCGGACGCAAAGAGCGTGGAATTGCCGGTCGACGGCTCCACGCCCAAGGGCGACGCCTTCGCCTCGCGCGCTTCTTCCGTGCTGATGTAGCCGTTCTCGAGCATCCGATCGACGACCCAGTCGCGGCGCTCGACGGCGCGCTCGGTCTGACGGAACGGGTGATAGTTTGAGGGTGCCTTGGGCAGTGCGGCGAGATAGGCCGCCTCGGCGATCGTCAGTTCGTTGACCGACTTGTCGAAATAGGAAAGCGCAGCACCGGCAATACCGTAAGCGCCATATCCGAAGAAGATCTCGTTCAGATAGAGTTCGAGAATGCGGTCCTTGGAATAGGCCTGCTCGATGCGAAACGAGAGAATCGCTTCCTTGACCTTGCGATCGATCGTCTGGTCGGAGCTCAAAAGGAAGTTCTTGGCAACCTGCTGCGTGATGGTCGATGCGCCGACCGGCCGCCGACCGGATCCAAGATTTTGGACATTGACGACGATGGCGCGCGCAAGACCGATCGGATCGATGCCGGGGTGGGAATAGAAGTTCTTGTCCTCGGCGGAAAGAAACGCTGCCTTCACCCGGTCCGGAATTGCCTGGATCGGGAGGAAAAGCCGCCGTTCACGGGCGTATTCGGCCATGAGTTCGCCCGAAGCGGCGTGGAACCGCGTCGTGACCGGTGGTTCGTAGTTGGCGAGAACCTCGTAATCCGGCAGGTCTTCCGTAACGTCGACCACATACCAGGCGACGGCAGCTGCGGCGATAAGGGCGAAGATGGTGCCGATCCCGAAGAAATAGCCAATCAGTCTGATCATATCGCGTCTGCCGAGCCTGTTCGTTTCTCATTCGACTGCTGCCGTTCGAACGGCGCACGTCGTTGTCCCGACCTACCCCGCGGAATGTGCGCAAAATAGGGCTCATGGCCCCTCAGAAGTCGCTATCGAACCGAATGGATGGAACGTGTTTCCAGTTGGCCACAGCATATCGCGACCAAGTGGCATTCACAAATCCTTTGCGGCCGCAAACACCTGCGCTCGAAAGGATTTGATCGCATCGGCCAAGAGGTCCGCCGTTTTGGTGCGCCACTCCTTGTCGTTAAGCAGTTTCTCGTCCTCGACATTGGACAAATAGCCGAGTTCGACCAGCAGCGAGGGCACATCCGGCGCCCTGAGGACGGAGAAACCGGCGAATCGATGCGGGTTGTTGATCAGCCGGATCTCGCCACGCATCCGGTCGAGAACGGAACGGGCAAGACCGACCGAAAACACCTGCGTTTCGCGTCGGGTCAGATCGAGCAGGATGTCGACCACGTCTTCGTCTTCGCTGCCGGTGGCAACACCGGCGAGTTCGTCCACGCGGTTTTCGCGCCGGGCAAGATCGGCCGCCATGGCGTCTGAGGCTCGGTCGGACAGCGTATAGACCGTCGCGCCGCGAATTTCGGGAAGTCGAATCGAATCGGCGTGGATCGACATCATCAGGTCGGCATTGTGCTGCCGCGCGATCCGCACCCGTTCGCCAAGTGCAACAAACCGGTCGTCGTCTCGGGTCAGAACCACCCGAATGTCGTCGCTCGTCTCCAATGCGGCCGCCACGGCCTTGGCGAATTCGAGCGTAACGTCCTTTTCGTCCGTCCCGCCCCGCCCCTTTGCGCCGGCGTCGATACCGCCGTGCCCGGGATCCAGAACAATGGTGAACGGCCGCGTTTCGCCGCCGCCCTCACCGACCGTCACGCCTTGCGTGCTTGGCTGGTCTCCCGGCTGTCCGCCTGCCTGACGCCATTGCTGGTCGCGCAGGTTCGACGCGAATTCCTCGTCGCCGGTCGCGACGGCGTCGAACACGAAGCGGTGGCCACGGCCATCTTCGCGCGGCTCGACGAGTGCATTCTCCAGTTCGACAGGACCGATTGCCGTGAACACCATGCGTGAACGCCCGGGGCCCATCGCGCCATAGCGGATCATGTCGAAGAGACCGCGCGGCGGCAATGCATCCTCGTCGAACGCGAAGACCGTTTCGGGCAGATCGATAATCACGCGCTTCGGATCGTCGAGATAATGGACCTCGAAATCCGGTTCGGTCTCGAAATCGACGACCACTCGGGTTCGCAGTTCGTCACCGGCGATGCGCGCACCGAAGGCTAGATGCCGATTGCCTGATGCGCGATCCTGGGAGTGCGCGGGTAGTGACAGGATTGTCAGATGTGCCAGAAACGCTGCCGCCAAGTACAAGAAACACCGGCTTACTCGGGTCTTGTCCATCTCGGTATGCCTCCTCAGGTCATGGCGTGATCGATTGCCGTGTTCGCGGATGCCAGTGGCTCCATTTGGGCTAGCAGGACGCAAGCCTGGACCACAAGTCCGGAACGTCTGCCCCAGATGCGCTGCGACACTGCGCCGACATGGTTAACGAAGGGTTGACGCCCCGTTCGGACCGCCCTTCCCCCGTCGCCGTCGCCCGGCCGATCAACGGTATCCGGCATGCCGCACCGTGGTAGCGCCCATTTTTATTTCCTTGCCTAATCAACTTTGAATTCATAAAAGCAAAGAGAGGAATTGGGACGATGACGGGATAGTAACCGGCGTGACAGCGGCTGACACTGTGGCGAAAACGCAGTAGCGCCGACCCGGGCACATCCGACGTCCTTCCGCCCCGATCTCCCTCGACATGAATCGCGTTCGCCCGGCTGTGCCGGGTTTCGTTAATGGCCCTCGGCCACCCCATCGCCCGTGCATCGGGCATTTTCATCGGCCTCGATGAGGCCTTTCAGGAAACAATTATTCTCGTGGTTTCTTTATGACATTCGGGTTCGGAACGGTGGAGCGGACAGGCAGGCGGTCATCGACCGGCGCTTTGGCCGACACGCAGTTCGCCGCCCCGCGTCATCGATCGAGAATATCGACATCCGGCACCCTGCAATCTGTCGCCCCGCCCCTCCGTTGGACCTTCTGTCCTGACGGTGCGGCGGGCGCGCGGCTGCGCGGCTGCCGAGGAGCAGAAGTTCAATGGCAGACAAAATGCTTATCGACGCGTCTCACAAGGAAGAGACGCGCGTCGTTGTCGTACGCGGCAGCCGCATAGAAGAATTCGATTTCGAATCGCAGCATAAGAAGCAGCTGCGGGGAAACATCTACCTCGCGAAAGTCACCCGCGTAGAGCCGTCACTCCAGGCCGCCTTCGTCGATTACGGCGGCAACCGCCACGGCTTCCTGGCTTTCTCCGAAATCCATCCCGACTACTACCAGATCCCGCTGGCCGACCGGCAGGCGCTGCTCGCCGCTGAGGCTGAAGCGGAAGCCGAGCGCGCACGTCACGAAAACGAAGCCGACGAGGCAGCCGATCGCGCCGCAGCTTCGGCGCCGGCCGAAGATACGAGCGAAGACGTCACCGACGGCGAGGACGATGCCGCGCCGGCGCGCAAGGCGAAGCGCGGACGCCGCCGTGGCCGCAAGGCCGATGCCGAGACGGAGGCCGTGGAGGACGCGGTCGAGGATCTGGGCGGTGGTTCATCATCCTTCACCGGCGATGACGACACCGACGACGACGACAGCGATCCGCGCTCGATGGCCGCCATCGTCGAAACCGAGTCGGTGTCAGAGCCGGTCGATGGCGGCGGTGACGACGAGCGCGATCCCGGCGAAGTGGACTTCGAAGCTGCAAAGTTCGTCGAAGGCAAGCTGCCCGAAAGCAACCTCGATCTCCGCAAGGCCGTCGCTGACAATGGCGACGATGAGGACGAAGAGGACGATCAGGCCACAAGCAGCGACGACGAAGGCGAAGACGACGGCAACGGCGAACGAGACGGCAAGCGACGCCGCGGACGCCGTAACCAGGCCCGACGCGGCGGCGACGACCATGAAGAAGAAGGCGGCGGCCGCGTCGAATCGGTCGGTGCCGAAGATGCGCTCGAAGAACTGCCGGATCGCTCGGCGCGCAAGCCGCGCAAGCAGTATCGCATCCAGGAAGTCATCAAGCGTCGCCAGATCCTTCTCGTCCAGGTCGTCAAGGAAGAGCGCGGCAACAAGGGTGCCGCTCTCACGACCTATCTTTCTCTGGCCGGTCGCTATTCCGTCTTGATGCCGAACACGGCACGTGGCGGCGGTATTTCCCGCAAGATCACCAATACACAGGACCGCAAGCGCCTGAAGGAAGTGGCCCGCGGGCTTGAAGTGCCGCAGGGCATGGGCGTCATTCTGCGCACGGCCGGTGCCAACCGTACCAAGGCCGAGGTGAAGCGCGACTTCGAATACCTGATGCGTCTTTGGGAGAATGTCCGGAACCTGACGCTCGCTTCCACGGCGCCGTGCCTCGTTTACGAGGAAGGCAGCCTGATCAAGCGTTCGATCCGCGATCTCTACAACAAGGACATCAGCGAGATCATCGTATCCGGCGAGGACGGCTATCGTGAAGCGAAAGACTTCATGAAGATGCTGATGCCGAGCCATGCGAAGGTGGTCCAGCCCTACCGCGAGGTTCACCCGATCTTCGCCCGCTCTGGCATCGAAGCACAGCTCGATCGCATGCTGCAGCCGCAGGTGACGCTCAAGTCTGGCGGCTACATCATCATCAACCAAACCGAAGCGCTGGTTGCGATCGACGTGAACTCAGGCCGGTCCACACGCGAACATTCCATCGAGGACACGGCACTCCAGACGAACCTGGAAGCAGCCGATGAAGTGGCGCGCCAACTTAGACTGCGCGACCTCGCCGGCCTGATCGTCGTCGACTTCATCGACATGGAAGAGAAGCGCAACAACCGGTCGGTCGAGAAGCGCCTCAAGGATGCGCTCAAGAACGATCGCGCACGGATCCAGGTCGGTCGCATTTCGCATTTCGGCCTCCTGGAAATGTCGCGCCAGCGCATCCGCGCCTCGGTTCTGGAATCCACCACGCAGGTCTGCGATCATTGCGGCGGTACGGGCCATGTCCGCTCGCAGTCGTCGGTCGCGCTCCATGTGATCCGCTCCATCGAGGAGTTCCTGTTGAAGAGCACGACGCACGACCTGATGGTGCGGACCATGCCGGCGACAGCGATCTACGTGCTCAACCAGAAGCGCCAGAGCATCGTGGAGATGGAACGCCGCTTCGGCGTTGCCATCACCATCGACGCGGACGGCTCTATCGGTTCGGCGCATCTTGCCATCGATCGCGGAGCCCCGGTCGAGAACCCGGTCCGCATCGAAACCATCGTGCCTCTGGCAAATTACGATGATGATGACGATGGCGTCGCTGGTCCTGTCTGGGACGAGGAAGAGGAAGACGCAGTCGTTGCCGAAGCGCCTGTTGAGGCCCGCGCGGAGACGCGCAGCGAGACACGTGTCGAGAACGGCGAGAACGGAGACCGGAAGAAGCGTCGCCGCAGGCGCCGTCGTGGGGGCCGTGACCGCGACGACGAAAACGGTGCCGTCGCAGCCGAAGCCGGTTCGACTGAAACCGACGAAGACGATGACGACGATGCAGCGGACAGCGCAGAGTCGGGTTCCGAAGTCCAGGCGACGGACGATGACGGACGGCCACGCAAGCGCCGCCGCCGTGGCAAGCGTGGTGGCCGTCGCAATCGTCAGGGCGAAGATGGCCAGGAACTGGGAGCTTCCGATGGCGATGCCTCCGGCGACGAGACATCGGCCCAGGACGAGGCGAGCGATGGCGATTCCGCACATGCTGATCAGGATGCGGCAGACGCAGTCGAGGGTGCGGTCGTTGAGACCGTAAATCTCGAAGCCGCTCCGGCCGATAGCGAGCCGGTAGCCGTCGTCTCCGAAGACCCGGTAGCGGCGCCGGTCGAAGACGATGCAACGGCGTCTGACGAGAAGCCGAAGCGTCGTCGGGCAACGCGCAAGAAGGCCGATGCCGTCGAAGCAGAGGCTGACGCGGAGCCGGCCAAGCCTGCCCGCAAGCCGCGTGCGAAGAAAGCCGCCAAAGCCGCACCGGCCGAAGAGGTGAACGCCGTCGCCGCTGAGCCGGAAACACAGGAAGTCACACCGGTGGTCGCCGATGAGCCTGCTGTGGTCGAGGTCGCCGAAAGCGCGCCGGTCGACTCTGAACCGACCTCGGATGAACCGGTCGAGACCGCGAAGCCGGCTGAGCCGCAGTTGGTCTCCAATGGGCAGAAGTCCGAGCCGGAAGGTGAAGCCAAGCCCAAAAAGGGTGGCTGGTGGCAGCGTCGCGGTTTCTTCTGACCGCGCGGGCACCAAGCCCCTTCTGAATAAAGAAAGACCCGCCTCCTTCGAGGCGGGTCTTTTCGTTTCTGATCAGACCCAGGCAGCGATGCGATCGAGTGCCTCGACGATGTCTTCGGTCGCGCCCGCATAGGACAGCCGGACGGTGCGGTGGCCGTTAACGGGGTCGAAATCGATCCCCGGCGTGATCGCCACGTCGATTTCGCGCAGCATCTTCCAGGCAAAATCCATCGTGTCGTTTGTCATGCGCGATACGTCGGCATAGGCGTAGAACGCGCCGTCCATGGGCGATGCGATCTGGAAGCCGAGGCCTGGAAGGCGATCCGCCAGGATCTGGCGGTTGGCGCGATAATTCTCGCGCACCCCGTCGAGCTCGGCCTTGCCGCGAAATGCAGCGGCGGCAGCAATCTGCGACAGTTCCGGAGCAGAGATGTACAGGCTCTGGGTAACCCGCTCGACCGCGCGCACCAGATGTTGCGGCAGGACCATCCAGCCGATGCGCCAGCCCGTCATGCAATAGTATTTCGAGAACGAGTTGATCACGACCGCCTCGTCGCTGAGCGCGATCGCGGTCGTCTCTTCTCCCGCGAATGTCAGGCCGTGATAGATCTCGTCGGAGATGAAGGCCGTGCCGGTCTGCGCGCAGTAGTCGGCAAGCGCCGCCAATGCGGCTCGCCCGGTGACCGTGCCGGTTGGATTGGCTGGGCTGGCGAGCAGGACGCCCTTGATCCGGCCGAATTCGGCTTCTGCGGCCTTCAGAGCCTCCGGCGTCAATGTGTGACCGGTCTCCTCGCCGACCGCGATCTCCACCGGCTGCAGGCCGAGAGCTGCGAGAATGTTGCGGTATGCGGGATATCCGGGACGCGTGATCGCGACCCGATCGCCTGCATCGAAAAGCGTGAGAAACGCGACGTTGAATGCGGCGGACGAGCCCGTCATGACCGCGATTCGCTCCGGCGCGACGGTGGTGCCGTAGTATTCCGCATAGTGCTGGGCGATCGCCTGGCGCAGCGACTGCGTTCCGAGCGCGTCGGTATAGCCGAGCCGGCCGATCTCGAGTGCCTGCCGTGCCGCTTCGAGCGCGACGGCCGGTGCCGGATGGGAAGGCTGGCCGACGGCGAGCGACACGACGCTGCGGCCGGCGGCCCGGCGGCGGTTGGCCTCGGCAAGCACATCCATTGCATGAAAGGGTTCTACGGCGCTGCGCGCGGAAACTGGGAACACGATTACCTCGTCGTCGGGGGGTCGGGCACTTCGGCCTCACAAATGCCGGATTGGTGCGGCGATCACAATGGCGCGATGGCCGGCACGCACCAAATGCCGCGGGTTCAATTCTGCAATGGAACCCGCTAGGTTTGAGCGTTCGGTGGGATAGGAGACGTCATGCACAAGTTCGTGCGCAAGGCACTGACCTTCGCGGCTACTGCCGCCATTGCCTGCTCGTCCATTCTGACGAGCGTTCCGACGGCCAGTGCGCAATCCATCGCCATCGTTCGCGACGCCGAAATCGAAGCGCTCTTGAAAGATTACGCCCGCCCGATCTTCGGTGCAGCGGGGCTGACGCAGCAGAACATCGAGATCGTGCTGGTCAACAACCGCTCCTTCAACGCCTTCGTCGACGGGCGCCGCATCTTCATCAACACCGGCGCGCTTTTGCTGGCCGAATCGCCCGGCGAGATCATTGGCGTTCTTGCCCATGAGGCGGGCCATATCGCGGGCGGGCACCAGGCACGGCTTCGCGAGCAAATCGCGCGTGCGCAGATTTTCGGAGTAGTCGGCAGTCTTCTCGGCGTCGGCGCAGTCGCTGCCGGGTCTCTCTCGGGCAATGACGGCACGGCGTCGGCGGGCATGGGCGTGGCGGCGGCTTCTGGCGGCATCGCGCAGCGCAGCCTGCTCAGCTATCGCCGTACCGAGGAAATCAACGCCGACCAGTCGGCAATCACCTATCTCAACGCGACAGGCCAGTCGGCCGCCGGCATGCTCGCGACGTTCAACCGCTTCTCGCAGGGCCTGGCACTCGCGGGCGTTCAGGTCGATCCCTACCAGCAGAGCCACCCTCTGCCGCGCGAGCGCATCGCTCTCCTCGAAGACCTCGCCCGCTCCAGCCCCTATTTCAACAACCCCGTCGATGCCTCGCTGCAGCGGCGACACGACCTCATGCGCGGAAAGATCGCCGCCAATGTGGGCGGTCATCCGGCGATCCAACGCGCATTCAACGGCAACACCGCAAATGTCGGCTACCGCTATGGCGACGCGATCGCGACGCGGTTGTCCGGCAACATCGCCTCGGCAGTCCAGAAGATCGACGCGCTCATCGCCGAGCAGCCGAACAACCCGTATTTCCATGAGGCCAAGGGCGAAATCCTGCTCAGCGGCAACCAGGCCGAGTCGGCCGCCAACTCCTTTCAACGCGCTTCTCAGCTGGACCCGAACAATTCCGGCTTGATCCGGGCGCAACGCGGTTTTGCGTTGATGCGGACCGGAAACCCGGCCCTGGCCGAACAGGCGATCGGCGATCTGCGGGCAGCGATCGGTGCCGATCCAACCAATCTCAGCGCCTATCGACAGCTTTCCCAGGCTTATGGCCAGCAAGGGGATGTTGCCAATGCCGAACTGACCATGGCAGAGGGCTATTTCCGCGCCGGCAACGTGCAGGAAGCGCGCATTTTCGCAGCTCGGGCGCAGCAGAAGCTGCAGCCGGGCACCCCGGCATGGACACGTGCCAATGACATCGTCACCGTCGGCCAATGAGCTCGATACTCCAGTGACACTGCCGAGAAAGAACAGGATCCAGATGAACAGCCTCCTGCGTACCTTGCGTCGCCATCGCGGCCCGCTTCTCCTCGGTGCAGCTCTCACCGTCACAACCCCCGCACTTGCTTTCGACGACGCCGAGAAGGCAGAGATGGGCGCGTTCATCCGCGAGTATCTGATCGCAAATCCCGAAGTGATGATAGAGGTACAACAGGCGCTCGAGACGAAGCAGCAAGCCGGTCTCCAGGAACGCGCCGGCGAAGCGATCGCAGCCTCGGCTTCTGCGCTGTTCGAAGCGCCGGGAGACGTCGCACTCGGCAACCCGGACGGCGACGTCACGGTCGTCGAATTCTTCGATTACAATTGCGGCTACTGCAAGCGCGCGCATGCGGACATGAAGGCGATCATCGCGAGCGACGACAATGTGCGCGTGATCTTGAAGGAATTCCCCATTCTCGGGCCGGATTCCATCGGGGCGCATCGCATCAGCATGGCTTTCCGCGCGCTTGCGCCCGAGCAATACGGGGAATTCCAGGATGCGCTGATGACCGGTGAGCGCGCCGATGAAGCGTCCGCACTTGCCGTTGCGGCCGAACTAGGCGTCGAGGAAGCGGCCCTTCGCGACAAGCTGGCCGATCCCGAGATCGATGCCCAAATCCGGCAGTCCTACGAGCTTGCCGATGCGCTGGGCATCTCCGGAACGCCGTCCTATGTGATCGGCGACGAGGCGGTTTACGGCGCGATGGGGGCCGAGTTTCTGATCCAGAAGATCGAGAACGTGCGCAGCTGCGACAGCGCGACTTGCTGAAGCGCACCTTGAGCGCAGATTGACTATCCGAAACCGTGCAAATGGTGGCTTTGTCTGCGTCAAAAGCCTTCCGTTGCGTCACTTGGACCGTTATACCACCCGCACAAAATTGATTGCGCGCCGATGGACGAACCCACCGACGATGACAGAAGTCTCGCCGGATGCGTGACACACATCGGCCTGCCCATCGTGAGTGAAGCTGAACGTGCCAGGTACCCTGTTCGTCCTCAACGGCCCCAATCTCAATGCGCTCGGCAAGCGTGAGCCTGGCATTTATGGCGCCGTGACGCTGGCCGATATCGAGACGACCTGCCGGCAGAAGGCCGACGAGCTTGGCTGCGGGCTGGAGTTTCGGCAGACGAACCATGAGGGCGTGCTGGTCGACTGGCTGCACGAAGCCGGTGAAACAGCCGAAGGCGTCGTCATCAACCCCGGCGCCTATGGCCACACGTCGATCGCGCTCCACGACGCGATCCGTGCGATCGGCATCCCCGTCGTCGAACTGCATCTTTCCAACATCCACGCCCGCGAGGCCTTCCGCCACCGCACCATGATTGCGCCTGTCGTCAAAGGCGTCATCTGTGGCTTCGGGCCTGCAGGCTACCCGCTCGCGCTCCAGGCGCTGGCGGGCATCGTGAACCAGCAAAAGAACTGACAGATCATGAAGAAGGGCGATAAGCCGATGGCAGACAAGAAGCCGGGCATCGATCAGGGGCTCATCCGCGATCTCGCGAACATCCTGACCGAAACGAATCTGACCGAAATCGAGGTCGAGCAGGACGATCTTCGGATCCGCGTCTCACGCAGTCCCGCTCCCCAATACGTCCAGGCTCCGGCCTCTCAGGGTACTGCGCCGGCGCCTGTAGCTGCTGCCGCTGCTGCCGAGCCAGCTGCGCCGGCCAAACCCGAGCATAACCCGAAGGACATCCTGTCCTCGCCGATGGTCGGCACGGCCTATCTGGCCCCCTCGCCCGGCGCGCGGCCTTTTGCCGAAGTCGGCCAAGCCGTCAAGGAGGGCCAGACGATCCTGATCATCGAAGCGATGAAGACGATGAACCAGATCCCTGCGCCGAAATCCGGCACGGTGACGGCAATTCTCATCGAAGATGGCCAGCCCGTCGAGTTCGGCGAGCCGCTCGTGACGATCCAATAGGCCGCCCGCGATGTTTTCAAAGGTCCTCATAGCCAATCGCGGTGAAATCGCCCTTCGCGTGCTGCGCGCCTGCAAGGAGCTCGGCATCCAGACGGTTGCCGTGCATTCGACGGCCGACCAGAACGCAATGCATGTGCGGCTTGCCGACGAAAGCGTCTGCATCGGCCCGCCGCCGTCGCGCGACAGCTACCTGAACATCCACCAGATCGTCGCCGCCTGCGAAATCACGGGCGCGGATGCCGTTCACCCCGGCTACGGCTTTCTTTCCGAAAACGCGAAGTTCGCGGAAATCCTCGAGGCGCACGGCCTCACCTTCATCGGCCCGACCTCCGAGCACATTCGGATCATGGGCGACAAGATCACCGCCAAGAAGACGGCCGAAGCGCTCGGCATTCCGGTGGTGCCCGGCTCGGAAGGCGAAGTGCAGGACGATGCGGAAGCAGTCCGTATCGCCGAAGAGATCGGCTATCCGGTTCTGATCAAGGCGACGGCCGGTGGTGGCGGACGCGGCATGAAGGTCGCGCGTACGCCTGCGGATCTTTCCGAGGCGCTGTCGACCGCGCGCTCCGAAGCCGGCTCTGCGTTCGGCAACGATTCGGTCTATCTGGAAAAATATCTCGGCAAGCCGCGTCACATCGAGATCCAGGTTCTCGGCGATGGCGAGGGCAATGCGATACATCTCGGCGAGCGCGACTGTTCGCTGCAGCGCCGCCACCAGAAGGTCTGGGAAGAGGCAAATTCCCCTGCCCTGAACGAGGAACAGCGTGCACGCATCGGCAAGATCTGTGCCGACGCCATGTCGAAGCTGAAATACCGCGGTGCCGGCACGATCGAGTTTCTCTACGAGAACGGCGAGTTCTACTTCATCGAAATGAACACGCGCCTGCAGGTGGAGCATCCGGTCACGGAAGCGATCACCGGCATCGATCTGGTGCATGAACAGATCCGCGTTGCCTCGGGCGGCGGCCTCTCGGTGCGTCAGGAAGACGTTCGCTTCCATGGCCATGCCATCGAATGCCGCATCAATGCCGAAGATCCGCGCACATTCGTGCCGTCACCGGGCACTGTAACGCACTACCACACGCCCGGCGGCCTCGGCGTTCGCGTCGATTCGGCCGTCTATCAGGGCTATGCGATCCCACCTTATTACGACAGCCTCATCGGCAAGCTGATCGTTCACGGACGCACGCGCGTGGAATGCATGATGCGTCTGCGGCGTGCGCTCGACGAGTTTGTCGTCGATGGCATCAAGACGACGATCCCTCTCTTCCGGGATCTTCTCAACAACCCGGACATCGCCAATGGCGACTATGATATCCATTGGCTGGAGGAGTTTCTGAAGGAGTCCCAATGATCTGGAGCTCCTTCTCGGGTTTTGACGAAAACATCGCCGTACGCCCTCGTCGAGGCTGACGGCATTTTCCGGAGAGCAAGGCGGCAATGGCGCGCGGACGGGACAGTCGGCTGGAACTCACGCCGGAACTGCTTCTGAAAGCCTATAGCTGCGGCCTGTTTCCGATGGCGGAATCGGCTGAAGACCCGACGATCTTCTGGGTCGAGCCGGAGGTGCGCGGCATCATACCGCTGGAAGATTTCCATCTGCCCCGGCGCCTTGCCCGCACACTGCGCTCGGCTCCCTTCGACATCAGCGTGAACACGGCCTTCCCAGCCGTCATCGCAGGGTGCGCCGAACCCGGGCCAGGCCGCAAATCCACATGGATCAATGCGACGATCCGCGCCTTGTACAACGACCTTCATCGGCTCGGACACGCCCATTCGGTCGAAGCATGGAGAGGCGACGAACTCGTGGGCGGCCTCTATGGTGTTTCGCTCGGTGCCGCATTCTTCGGCGAGAGCATGTTTTCGACCGCAACCGATGCGTCGAAGATTTGCCTCGTGCATCTCGTCGACCGGCTCAAGCGGCGTGGGTTTCAACTGCTTGATACCCAGTTCACAACGGACCACCTGAAGCGCTTCGGTGCCATAGACGTGCCCCGCTCAACCTATGACGGCCTTCTTGCGGACGCACTGTCCTACCCGAATATATCCTTCTGAAAATATTGCGTTATCAGCTTTCGATGAACAACGCTTTCATGGCGGGTTCACGTTCGAAAATACATTGTTGTCCAATTGATCCCTGCGGAACCAGGTACCCGTTCACACGTTTTTGATCGCAGGGACAGAGAACAAAAAGGAACACGATATGTCGGTCATTCGAAAGAGGCTGCTGGCGACAGCGGCTCTTCCTCTATTGGCGGCGAGCATTGCCGCGGGCGGAGCGATTGCTGCGCCTAAGCAGGCTGCCAACACAGCTGGCTCCACCATGTTGCTCGCTCAGGCTGAGTGTCCACCCGGTACCGTCCCGATGGATGGCACGTGCGTTGGCGGCGAAGCTCCTGCTCCGGAAGCAGCGCCACCCGTCGAGGAAGCGCCGGTAGAGCAGCCGCCTGTGCAGGAAGCGCCGCCTGAAATTCCGGCTGAGCCGGCACCAGAACCGGCTCCCGCTCCGGAACCAGCCCCAGAGCCCGCTCCGGCGCCTGAGCCTGCTCCCGAGCCTGCCCCCGAACCCGCTCCAGAGCCAGCACCCGCACCGGAAGAAGCACCGGTGATGGAAGAGCCGGCGGTTGAAGAAGCACCGGCGCCGGAAGCCGCACCCGCGGAAGAAGCGCCCGTCATTGAAGAAGCACCGGTCGAGGAAGCGCCCGTAGAAGAAGCCCCTGCGGTAGAAGAAGCACCGGTCGAAACGATGCAGGAAGAAGCGCCTGCCGTCGAAGAAGCCCCCGCCGTCGAGGAAGCTCCTGCTGCCGAGGAAGCACCCGTAGAAGGTGACGCTCCAGCAGCCGAAGACGTGCCGGTTCCGGAAGAAGCTCCGGTCGACGCAGCTCCTGAAACTGAAGCTCCCGCTGACGCCGCCCCTGAAGCTCCGGTTACCGAAGAACCGGCAGTTGACGGCGCGCCTGTCGAGGACCCTGCGGCCGCTCCGACAGAGCCGGTCGTACCGGGCGAAGCCCCTGCCGGAGCGGAAGCTCCTGTCGATGCCACCGGCGGCGAGCAGGGTGCAGTCGAGCAGCCTGCTCCAGAAATGCTGCAGGTAGAAGACGGCGCTCCCATTCTCGACAGCGCAAAGGAAGAGCCGCTCCCTGCTGAAGCCACGGTTGATCCGAATGCGGATCCGAACGCCGCCGGCGCGGATGCAGCGATTCAGGCCCAGCCTGTCCCAGCTCAGGACCCTGAGGAAGTCGAGCGTCTTCGTCAGCGTATTGAGGCCCTTGAAACGCAGCGCAGCCAGCGTCCGACGTCGGATGCGGAAGCACAAGCCATCGCCCGTGAGTTCGCATCGCCGCAGGTCGAAATCCAGTCGATCGTTGCCGAGCAAGGCCAGCGTATCGATCAGGTTCCGACCTATGATCGTCCGGACAACATCACCATCATCAACCAGACCGAGAACCGGTATGTTTATGAGGTGAACAATCGGATCATCGTGGAGAGCAACGACCGCGAGCGTATCGCGCGGGATTCCCAGGAAGTCTATTACGAAGAGCTGCCGCGTGGCCGTCTGCGTGAAGTCGTCCTACGTGAAAACGGCGCGCAGATCATCACGATCCGCAACCGTTACGGCGACATCATCCAGCGTTCGCGCGTTCGGCCGAATGGCCAGGAAGTCGTACTGTTCTATGCTCCTGAGTACGATCAGGAAGAACAGTACGTCTATGTCGATCCGGGCACCTACCTGCCGCCGCTGCAGCTGAACATCCCTGTCGACGAATACATCTACGACTCGACACGTGCGGACGACTACACGGACTACGTCACGTTCTTCGAGCAGCCGCCGATCGAGCCTGTGACCGAAATCTATTCGGTTGAGGAAGTGAAGCGTTCGGCTCGCGTTCGTGACATCATGCCCCGCGTCGACCTCGACAACATCACGTTCGATTTCGGCAGTGCATCCATCAGCGAGAGCCAGGTTCCGGCTCTCGAAGAAATCGCAAATGCGATGGTCGACATGCTGGAGACCAACGAAAGCGAGATCTTCCTGCTCGAGGGTCACACCGATGCGGTCGGTACCGACGAAGCCAATCTGCTGCTTTCGGACCAGCGCGCCGAGTCGATCGCCGTTGCACTGACCAACGTGTTCGGGATTCCGCCGGAAAACCTGCAGACGCAGGGCTATGGCGAGCGCTTCCTGAAGGTCAACACGGATGCGGCAGAGCAGCTGAACCGACGCGTCACGGTGCGCCGTATCACGCCTCTGGTTCAGAGCGCCCAGGCTCAGTAAAACGTCCTGAAGCGATAACGAAAAAGGCCGCCGGATTTCCATCCGGCGGCCTTTTTGATTCGATGACCTGAAAGAAGATCAGCTTTCCTGTGGCGCAGGAACGTCCGATTCCATTTTGCAGGTATCCAGCCATACGTCGTAAACGGCGTGCTCGACGGCGTTCAAAGCCGGCGAATCGGCAAACATCCAGCCAGTGAAAATGCGTCTGATCTTGCGGTCGAGCGTGATCTCGTCGACTTCGACGAATGTCGTCGTCTTCGGCGCTTCCGTCTCGTCGCGGGTGTAGCAGACGCGTGGCGTCACCTGCAGCGCGCCGAACTGAACAGTTTCATTGATGTAGACGTCGAAGGTGGTGATGCGCCCGGTGATCTTGTCGATGCCCGAGAAAACGGCGACGCGGTTTTCGATCCGCGCAGCCTGGGCCTCGGGCGTCGCGAGCGACACAAGACCTGCGGCGCCAAGCACGACGCTCGCGCCCCAGACCGTGAGATGTTTTCTGATCGAAGATGTCATGCTCGCCTGCCTTGAAGCCGCTTTCAGCTCAGCCCTGCGCCTGACGAGCGGCGAGCCGATTAGTCCGTGACCTAACTGCGCATTGTGGCCAAAAGGTTTCAGCCGGTCGATCGCTCAGGACTTCGGCGTCCAGGCATCGTAATCGCCGGTGACGCGCGGACGCTCCGTGCCGGTCAGGATCGAGCCCTTCGGTCGGTAAGCGGCCGATGAGCCGGTGAGGTTCGGCTTGTGGGGCTTCTGCCATGCACGCGGCTGATAATTCTCGTCGTTCGGCGCTACGTCGGTCCGGTGATGCATCCAGCCATGCCAAGCCGCAGGAATGCGCGATGCATCCGCGAGACCATTGTACATGACCCAGCGCCGCGTCCGGCCCTCGGAATCCGTGCCGCCCTGATAATAGACGTTGCCGAGCTCATCGGTTCCAACCTCGGCGCCGTGACGCCATGTGTGGAACCGCGTGTTGAGCGTTGCGCCGTTCCACCAGGTGAAGAACTGCAGCAGGAATTTCTTCATGAGAAACCTCGATAAACGCCGAGCGCCCGGCTGTTTTCAACAGGCGCGTTATGGCGTCAACGCGTCGCGAAGTCCATAGCCGGCGCGGATGTCGGTTCTCGTCCGGTCCATCACTCAAGACGCGCCGAAAAGCGGTGCGACTAGTTTTCGATTCTCGCCAATTGATCCGGCCCATGGTTGCGGGCCAGCGCCTGCAGCTCGGCGACGCGCGCACGATAGCGGCTTGCAGAGCTGCGATCATTGCGCTGCTCGGCAAGAGCTGCCGCCAACTCGGCGCGCTGCATCTCGCGCTGCAATTCGGTCATCTGAACCGTGCTCCGCGCAGGTGGGTTGGCGAAGGTCGGGAAGACACCGCTGCGCCGCGTGCCAGCTTCCACGAACGGCGCGGGCATCCGCGGCGCCGGTTTGTTCAGCGTATCGTTGATCGCTGCGAAGCTCGGGTTGTAATTCGGCGCATTCGGATCGCTCGACGTGCACGCCGCGAGCCCTGCGCAGAGGGCAAGAAGAATCCACCGGAAATCTTTCGTCATTCGTCCATCCGCCGCCAAACTCCGCCTCATGCTGTCCGCATCGGTAGCACGACGAGCCGACACATCGAATCCCATCGTCTTATTTCTCTTACAATGAAGCGCTTCGGTATAGTAGGCTTTGGGGACAAGCCGCTAAGGCGACGCGCGATCCAAGCGCAGCATGAGGGAGGATGGCCATGACAAAGGCGTCTGGCAGCGACAAGCCGTCGACCGGCGACGCAAAGGCAATCGAGCCTTATATCGTCAAGGATCCCGAGGCGTTCGCGCGTAACCTCGCACGCATGCTCGAAGAACTCGGCCGTGCAGCCGCGGCCTGGGTCGCACCGCGCGAAAGCGGGGAGAAGGCCGACACGATCTCCGAACCTTATGCCGACATGGTGAAGACGTTCTCGAAAATCTCCGAGTATTGGTTGTCCGATCCGTCGCGGGCGATCGAAGCGCAGACGCATCTTCTCACCTCCTATTTCACCATCTGGAACGCTTCGATCCAGCGCATGTCAGGTGCAGACGCTCCGCCTTCCACGCCGGTCGCGCACGCCGGCGACAAGCGCTTCGCCGACAAGGAATGGAACGACAATCCGTTCTTCGATTTCCTGAGGGGTGCGTATTGGGTTACGTCCGATTGGGCCGAGAAGCTGGTCGTCGATGCCGAGGGCCTCGACCCACACCTGAAGCACAAGGCCCAATTCTATACCCGCCAGATCATGGACGCGCTGTCGCCGAGCAACTTCCTGCTGACAAACCCGGAACTTTACCGCGAGACCGTGGCAGAAAACGGCGAGAATCTCGTGCGCGGCATGCGCATGCTGGCCGAGGACATCGCCGCCGGCAAAGGCGACCTGAAGCTCCGCCAATCGGATGCATCGAAGTTCAAGGTCGGCGAAAACCTGGCGACGACGCCCGGCAAGGTCATCGCGCAAAGCGATGTCTGCCAGGTGATCCAATACGAGCCGACGACGGAAAAGGTGTTGAAGCGCCCTCTTCTCATCTGCCCGCCGTGGATCAACAAGTTCTACATCCTCGACCTCAACCCGCAGAAATCCTTCATCGCCTGGGCAGTGGCGCAGGGGCACACGGTCTTCGTGATTTCCTGGGTGAACCCGGACGAGCGCCACCGCGACATGGACTGGGAGTCCTATGCGCGCGACGGCATCGGATTTGCGATCGACGCGGCCGAGCAGGCGACGGGCGAAACCGGCGTCAACGCCATCGGCTACTGTGTCGGCGGGACCTTGTTGGCAGCCACGCTCGCACTCCATGCAAAGGAAAAGGACACGCGGATCAAATCGGTGACCTTCCTGACGACGCAGGTCGATTTCACCCATGCAGGCGATCTCAAAGTGTTCGTCGACGAGGATCAGATCGAGGCGATCGAGGCCGGCATGGAGAAATCGGGTTTCCTCGACGGCTCCAAGATGTCGACGGCCTTCAACATGCTCCGTTCTTCGGACCTGATCTGGCCGTATGTCGTCAACAACTACCTTAAGGGCAAGGATCCGATGCCCTTCGACCTGCTGTACTGGAATTCCGATTCAACGCGAATGCCCTGCGCCAACCATTCGTTCTACCTGCGCAACTGCTATCTCGAGAACAAGCTTTCCATGGGGAAGATGGAGCTAGCAGGGCATCGTCTGTCGCTGAAGGACGTTCGGGTTCCGGTCTACAATCTGGCGACCAAGGAAGACCACATCGCGCCGGCGAAATCGGTTTTCATCGGCAGTCAGTTCTTCGGCGGCGACGTCCAATATGTGCTGTCCGGCTCCGGGCACATCGCGGGCGTGGTCAATCCACCCGACAAGAAGAAGTATCAGTTCTGGACCGGTGGACCACCCGTTGGCGCCTTCGAGGATTGGGTCGAGGCCGCGGAGGAGCATCCGGGGTCGTGGTGGCCGCATTGGCAGCAATGGCTGACGGAACTCAAGGGCATGGACGCAACGGTGGACGCCAAGTCGCGTAAGCCCGGTGGCAAGAAGCTGAAGCCCATCGAGGATGCGCCGGGCTCTTACGTTCGCGCGAAAGCCTGACGCCTCAATGAAGTTCAAGACGCCCCTCGTGCCGGCGACGCTGGTCAGCCGCTACAAGCGATTTCTGTTCGATGCCATCCTCGAAGACGGGACCGAAATCACCGGCTCCTGCCCCAACACGGGGTCGATGTGGGGCCTGACGACCCCGGGCTCGCGGATATGGCTTTCCGAGCACGACAGCCCCACGCGTAAATATCGCCACTGCCTGGAACTGGTGGAGGCCGACGGCACGATCGTCGGCATCAATACCGGCCTGCCCAACCGCCTTGCGGAAGAGGCGATCCTTGCAGGGCTGATCTCGAATCTCGGCGACTACGCTCTGTTGAAGCGCGAGCAGAAATACGGTCAGGCGTCTCGGATCGACATCCTGCTCGAGGATCCACGATTCGGCCGCGCCTATGTCGAGGTGAAAAACGTGCACATGACGCGCGTGAAGGATCTGTTCGAGTTTCCCGACAGTGTCACCGCGCGCGGAGCCCGGCATCTGGACGAGCTTGGTGACATGGTCGAGGCGGGCCACCGCGCCGTGATGCTCTTCCTCGTTCAGCGCAGCGATGGATCGCGGTTGCGGCTTTGCCGCGATCTCGATCCCAATTATGCTGCGGCTTTCGACCGCGCGGTAGAGCGGGGGGTTGAAGCTTTTGCCGTTCGATGCGAAATCACATCAGAAGAAATTCGTCCTGTGGATCTCATCGCGATCGACGAGCCTGGGATGATGGTCCGCGAGGACCGGCTCCTGAAAACCGGACATCCATAGATGGTCAGCTACATCGCCGCAGAACTGGCGCCACAGAAGAACAACGGGCAGATTCGCCTCTACGGTGAAGATGGCTTCGAAGGGATGCGGAAGGCTTGCCAACTGACGGCACGTTGCCTCGACGCGCTCGCGCCGATGGTCGTGCCCGGTGTCACCACCGATGCCATCGACAAGTTCGTCTTCGAATTCGGCCGCGACCACGGCGCCCTGCCCGCCACGATGAACTATCGCGGCTACACGAAATCATCCTGCACCTCGATCAACCACGTCGTCTGTCACGGCATTCCGAATGACAAGCCTCTGCGTGACGGCGACATCGTCAATATAGACGTGACCCTCGTCGTCGATGGATGGCATGGCGATTCCAGTCGCATGTACCCTGTCGGCCAGATCAAACGCGCTGCCGAACGGCTGCTCGAAGTCACGCACGAATCAATGATGCGCGGCATAGCGGCAGTGAAACCCGGTGCACGCACAGGGGCGATCGGCGAAGCGATCCAGTCCTACGCCGAAGCGGAGCGCTGCTCTGTCGTTCGCGATTTCTGTGGCCATGGGCTCGGTCGCCTGTTTCACGATGCGCCCAACATTCTGCATTACGGTCGCGCCAATGAGGGCCCCGAAATGCGGCCGGGCATGATTTTCACGATCGAACCGATGATCAATCTGGGCAAGCCGCATGTGAAGGTGCTTGCCGATGGCTGGACGGCCGTGACGCGCGACCGCTCGCTTTCGGCGCAGTATGAACACACGGTCGGCGTGACGAAGACGGGTTGCGAAATCTTCACCCTCTCACCAGGTGGTCTTGACCGTCCCGGCCTGCCCGGCTGACGGCGTTTGAAACGAGGCTTGATCCATGGCACCGCAAAAGACGCCTGAGACCGAGCCCCAAGCCGACGAGCGCTCGTTCTTCATCGACGACGCCGTGCCCGCTGCCGCCACCAAGGCTCGGCCAGCCGCTTCGCCGCCAGCGCATTATCACGGCCATCGTGACCGGCTTAGGGATCGATTTCGCGACCAGGGGGCGTCCGGCCTCGCCGACTACGAGCTTCTGGAACTGCTGCTTTTCCGCATGCTTCCCCGCCGCGATACGAAGCCCATCGCCAAGGCGCTGATTGCGCGATTCGGTTCCCTTTCCGAGGTTCTCGGCGCGCCCCCGCATCTCCTGAGCGAGATCGACGGCATCGGCGAGGCGGCGGCGCTCGATCTCAAGGTTGTGGCGGCGATCGGCCAGCGCATGCTGAAAGGCGAGATCGCGGCGCGCCAGGTGCTGGCTTCCTGGAAGCAAGTCATCGACTATTGCCATGCCGCCATGGCGTTCGAGACGCGGGAACAGTTTCGCATCCTGTTTCTCGACAAGAAGAACATGCTGATCGCCGACGAGGTTCAGCAGATCGGCACGGTCGACCATACGCCCGTCTATCCACGCGAAGTCATGCGCCGGGCCCTCGAGCTCTCGGCAAGCGCGCTGATTCTCGTCCACAACCACCCATCGGGCGATCCGACGCCGTCGCGTGCCGACATCGACATGACGCGCACGATCGTGGAGACCGGCAAGCCGCTCGGCATCGTCGTGCATGACCACATCATCATCGGTCGACAGGGCCATGCGAGCCTGCGGGGCCTGCAACTGATGTGACGGACCGGCTCTCCGTTCAGCTCAGCTGATCTAAAAAGCGCCGGCTGTCACGCCTTATGGCATCGATCTTGTCCTCGCCCATTCGGTCGAGACTTTTCATGATGACGCCCATGCGCTGATTCTTCTGGAAGGCCGGGCGGTTGCGCAGCAGGAAGTCCCAGTAGAGATAGTTGAAGGGACAGGCCTTCTCTCCGTTCTTCTTCTTCACGTCGTATCGGCAATGGCCACAGTAATCCGACATGCGATCGATATAGGCGCCGGAGGCCGCATAGGGCTTGGAGGCGAAGAAGCTGTTATCCGCGTAGAGGATCATGCCGACGACATTCGGCATTTCCACCCACTCATACGCATCGTGGTAGACGAGCAGGTACCACTCCTGCACTTCCTTCGGGTCGAGCCCCGCGAGCAGGCAGAAATTGCCGATGACCATCAGGCGCTGGATGTGATGGGCATAGGCGTTCGCCCAGGTTTCGCCGATCGACTGCTTCAGGCAGTTCATCTCGGTCTGCGCCGTCCAGAAGAAGTCGGGCAGCTTCTTTTGAGCAGACAGGGCATTGGAGCCCGCGTAGTCCGGCATTTTCAGCCAATAGATGCCGCGGATGAATTCACGCCATCCGATGACCTGGCGGATGAAGCCTTCCGCCGCATTGATCGGCACGGCGCCATTGCGCCAAGCCTCTTCCACCCGGTCGCAGCATTCGCGGGGTGAAAGTAGTCCGCAATTGATCAAGCCCGACAGGTGGGAATGGAAGAGCAACGGCTCGCCCTGGCGCATGGCATCCTGATAGGTGCCGAAATTCGGCAGAGCCGTGTCGATGAACCAGTCCAGATAATGCAGTGCCTGCCGGCGCGTCACGGGATAGTTGAACGGCACCAGATCGCCGAAATTGTCCTCGAACCTTTCGGCCACCAGCGCCAGAACCGCCTTTGTCTCGTCGTCGACGGCATAGGTCGGCCGCTGCGGCGCTTGCAGATCGGCGGGCAGCTTCTCCCGGTTGTCGTGGTCGAAGTTCCACTTGCCGCCTTCCGGAGCATCCCCCTCCATCAAATAGCCGGTCAAGCGCCGCATCTCGCGGTAGAAATATTCCATCCGCAGCGATTTCGGGTTCTCGCCGGCCCATTCCTTGAAGCGCTTGTGGGAGCAGAAGAAGCGCGTGTCCGGAAGAACCTTCAAAGGCACACCTGCCCCCTCACGCCAGTCCTTCTGCATCATCAGCACGCGGTGCTCGGCTGCCTCGGTCATCACGACGGCTTCCGGTTTGTGCGCGTCAATCGCGCGCTTCAGCGCATCCTCTAGCGACGCCACGCCCTCTTCGAAGCGGATGTAGTGAACGGTGAAACCGGCGCCTTCCAGATCCCGTGCAAAATGGCGCATGGCGGAAAAGAGAAAGGCGATCTTCTTCTTATGATGGCGCACATAGCTCGCCTCTTCGCCCACTTCCGCCATCAGAATCACGTCGCGATCCTTGTCGGCTCCGTCCAGAGCGGAGAGGTCGCGGCTCAACTGGTCGCCGAGCAGAAATCTGAGTGTTCCGCCCGTGTGGTCTGTCGATCGCGCCACTGTCATGCCAGCCTTTCATCCATTCGATGTTCGGCACATAGCGCGGTTCCCGCAACGAAAAAGGCCGCCCGCATCAAGCGGACGGCCTCTTGTCGAACTTTGAGACGCGAAGTGAGGATCAGGCCTCTTCCGCGTCGTCCTTCTTGGCTGCCTTCTTCTTGGCGGGCTTCTTTTCGTCCTCGTCAGCGGCAGCCGACTCGTCCTTCTTCGCAGCCTTCTTCTTGGCCGGCTTCTTTTCGGAAGCTTCGGCCTTGCTGCCCGTCTCGTCTTCGTCTTCAGCCATCAGCTCTTCCTTGCTGACGGTCTTGTCGGTGACGTCGGCTTCGGAAAGCAGGTGGTCGATGACCTTTTCCTCGAAGATCGGCGCGCGCAGCGAAGCTGCTGCACCCGGGGTCTTCTGGAAGTATTCCATGATCTGGCGTTCCTGGCCGGGGAACTGGCGAACCTGCTCGTAGAGGGCGCGCTGCATTTCCTCGTCGGCAACCTTCACGCCGGCCTTTTCGCCGATCTCGGAAAGAACCAGGCCGAGGCGGACGCGGCGTTCGGCGAGCTTGCGGTACTCGTCGCGCGCTGCTTCCTCGGTCGTGTCTTCGTCTTCGAAGCTCTTGCCGGACTGTTCCAGATCGCGGGTGATCTGCGTCCAGATGTTGTTGAACTCGGCATCGACGAGCGTCTCGGGCGTATCGAACTGGTAGAGTTCGTCGAGCTGGTCGAGGATCTGACGCTTCACCTTCTGGCGGGTCATCTGGCCGTACTGGCTCTCGATCTGGCCACGAACGACTTCGCGCAGCTTTTCGGCCGATTCGAGGCCCAGCTTCTTGGCCAGTTCGTCATCGATCGTCAGTTCGGCCGCAGCGGCGACGTCCTTGACCTTGATGTCGAAGGTGGCTTCCTTGCCGGCGAGGTTTGCAGCCGGGTAATCATCCGGGAAAGACACGTTGATCGTCTTCTCGTCGCCCGCCTTCACGCCGACCAGCTGCTCTTCGAAGCCCGGGATGAAACGGTTGGAACCGATCACCAGTTCGGCATCATCGTCCTTGCCGCCATCGAAGGGCTCGCCGTCGATCTTGCCGAGATAGTCGATCGTCACGCGATCGCCATCAGCAGCCTTGCCCTTCTTGGTCTCGTAAGTCTTGGCGTTCTCGGCGATGCGCAGAACCTGCTCTTCGACTTCCGCATCCGGAATGTCGACGACTTCGCGGGTGACCGTGAGCTTGGAATCGCCCTTGAGTTCAATCGCCGGGATGACTTCGTAGGCCAGCGAGAACTCGAAGTCCTTCTTGGCGTCGAGGATCTCGTTGGCTTCCGCCTCGTCCTCGGTCATCTTGATTTCAGGCTGCGTGGCAGAGCGCTCGCCGCGCTCGGTCAGAATCGCGCCCGGCTTGTCGCGGATGATCTCGTTGACGAGATCGGCCATGAACGACTTTCCGTACATCTTCTTGAGATGCGACATCGGCACCTTGCCGGGGCGGAAGCCGTTCAGACGGACCTTGTTCTTGGCATCGGCCAAGCGCTCGTTGAGCTTCTGCTCCATCTCCTGCGCGGGCACGACGACTTTGATCTCGCGCTTCAGGCCTTCGGCCAGGGTCTCGGTTACCTGCATCGTTCACCTTCTTGATAGTTCTTGGCAGCGCTCTCGCGACGTCGTCGAGGAGCGCTGAACCGGAATTCAAATTGCCGGAAGCGGCGTTCAATTCTGTCTGGTGCGGGTGGAGGGACTTGAACCCCCACGGCTTTCGCCACCAGAACCTAAATCTGGCGTGTCTACCAATTCCACCACACCCGCTCTGCTCGCCAGATCAACACTCAAGGCACAGCGGGCCAGCCTTGAACGCGCGTCTCTATATCACCCGTTCTGGAGGGTTCAAAGGAAAAATGGGGTATTCTACCCCTGTCTTTCCGCTCTTTTTGACATCTAAGCAGGATCACTCGGAGCGCGCCCGGCAGCAGGTGTGTTCCGACGCCAACTCCGCCACTGCGATGGCCCGACCTTTCTCTTGAATATGACGGGACGCCTCCTCACATTGCGAGAGCAAGGACGGTCAAAAGCTGACGTGTGACAGAGTTGCGTAAGGTGCATGGCTTCCATGCAGATATTGCACTGCACAAATCAGTTCGACCGCCTTATGTTGAAGTCATCGAACAGCGCACATCAGCGCTTCGATCGAGGGTCGCCCGTAAGGCGGCAAAGAATTCGGAGCGGCAAACTCCTCCTCCCATTGCCTCTCCGATATGATGGATGGTTCTCCTCCTCCCAACCATTCATCGCTACAAATGACGCCCGCTGGATCCTCCTCCCCCAGCGGGCGTTATTTTTTTGTCCAGACCTCCGCCCCCACAAAAATAGCGCCTGATCCAATGCCTTGCATATCGCAGGGCATCGAAGGGTCATGCGCCGCACCTGCCGGTTTGGTCCATGCATGTGCAGATGAATCAAATCTTAACGATCCCAGCCGGTCTGCAATGCGCGCATAGCCACGATGCTTATTTCGCACTGCACAAATTGGGCGATCGCGCCTACATTCAGTCCAACGAAATCGGGTCGCCAAGAGCTGGCCTGGGAAATACGAAGGACACGAAAATGAACGTCGCACGCACTTTCAACAACTGGCGCAAGTACCGTCAGACCCGCAACGAACTGGCTCGCATGTCGGACCGCGAACTCAGCGATATCGGCGTAAGCCGCGCTGACATCGCACGCATCGCTCGCCAGGCGATCTAATCCAAGAATTCGGCCGGACATTTTCCTCCTCCCAGTGTCAGGCCGAGCGATCGGTGGCCCTCCTCCTCCCAGCTGCCGATCAAACAAAGTGCGCCCGCCGGATCTCCTCCCCCGGCGGGCGCTCTTGTTTTCAGCAAGCGTTTGCCTTCGGCATTCGAACCAGACGCGGCCGACAGAGCAGGAGACGGAGCGCATCATGAGCCTCACGGAATCGTTTCGCCGCTGGCGCCAATACCGTATCGCCTGCACCGATCTGCAGCAGATGACGAGCCGTGAGCTCGAAGATCTCGGCCTCACCCGCCGCGATATCCCGATCGTGGCGCGGACCGCCGTCAAGTAGCGCTCAAGCGGCTGGCAAATGCCTCAAAAATCGGCATTCGAAGGCAGCCGCTTCGGATCGATCTCAGCGGTGTTGGGCCCGCATGGCTGGCCTGGGACATTGGCGCTACTAGCGCTCGCCGATCGGCAGTAGAAGCAGCACCAAGAGACGGCCCATTCGCCGCCACATCCCAGTCAGGTTCAGTTCCATGCTTATGCTCAACAATGCCCGGTCGTGGCTCAGCCGCCGCCGCACCATGAACACGCTTCGCGGCCTTTCCAACGAGACGCTCGAAGACATCGGTCTGACGCGTTTCGACGTTGCCCGCAGCGCACGCCAGGCGCGCTAAAACGCCCCGTTGGCCTGGCCGCGCCGGAATGATATGACGCGCGCATGACAGATACAGCAGGTCAAACACAGCCCGTTCACGTTATCGGCGGGGGACTCGCCGGCTCGGAAGCCGCCTGGCAAATAGCGCAGGCAGGCATTCCCGTCGTCCTCCACGAGATGCGGCCGATCCGCGGAACCGATGCCCACCTCACAGACGGCCTCGCCGAGCTCGTCTGCTCGAACTCGTTTCGATCGGACGATGCGGAGACGAACGCCGTCGGCGTCCTGCATGCCGAAATGCGGCTTGCCGGTTCGCTCATCATGGCATGTGGCGACCGCAATCAGGTGCCGGCAGGCGGCGCGCTCGCCGTTGACCGCGTCGGCTTTTCCGACGGCGTCACGAAGGCACTCAACGAACATCCCCTCGTCACCATCGAGCGCGAGGAAGTGACCGGCCTGCCGCCCGCCGAGTGGGGCCGGACGATCATCGCCACGGGCCCGCTCACGGCACCCTCGCTTGCCGAATCGATCGGTGCCGTGACAGGCGCGGATGCGCTCGCCTTCTTCGATGCGATCGCGCCCATCGTCCACGCCGATTCGATCGACATGGACATCTGCTGGTATCAGTCGCGCTACGACAAGGTCGGCCCCGGCGGAACGGGCAAGGACTATATCAACTGCCCGATGACGGAAGCCGAATACAATGCTTTCGTCGATGCGTTGCTTGCCGGTGACAAGACCAGCTTCAAGGATTGGGAAGGCACGCCCTATTTCGACGGCTGCCTGCCGGTCGAGGTGATGGCAGAACGCGGCCGTGAAACTCTTCGCCACGGTCCGATGAAGCCGATGGGCCTGACCAACGCCCACAAGCCGACCGAGAAGGCCTACGCCGTCGTCCAGCTGCGCCAGGACAATGCGCTCGGCACGCTCTTCAACATGGTCGGCTTCCAGACCAAGCTGAAATACGGCGCGCAGACCGATATCTTCCGGATGATTCCCGGTTTGCAGAATGCCGAATTTGCCCGTCTCGGCGGTCTGCACCGCAATACCTATCTCAATTCGCCGGTGCTTCTCGACAGGACGCTGCGCCTGAAAGCGCGTTCGGACATCCGCTTTGCCGGACAGATCACGGGATGCGAGGGCTACGTCGAATCGGCTGCCATCGGTCTCTTGGCCGGGCGCTTCGCTGCAGCGGAAGCTAGAGGCCTCGAGCCCTCCCTTCCGCCTGCGACGTCGGCATTCGGTTCGTTGCTCGGGCACATCACCGGTGGCCATCTCGTCTCCGAAGACGAGCCGGGCAAACGGTCGTTCCAGCCGATGAATGTCAATTTCGGCTTGTTTCCGCCACTGGATCCAGGCGCGATCGTGCGGCCGGAAGGCGTGAAGCGCTTTCGCGGCAAGGACAAGACGATCGCCAAGAAGCGCGCAATGGCGCACCGCGCGGTTGCCGATTGCGCCGCCTGGCTTGGCGATAGCAATTTTCGTCAGGCCGCCGAGTAGCCGCGTAGAACGCCCGGCCGTCGCTCACTGCTGAGCGGCGCCGGCGTCGCTCCATTCGGATAGCCTGAGCAACAACACCCCGCCGATATTCGCGAGCGTCGGCTCGTCGAACCGATCGAATGTCACGTAGTTCGGCTGGATGCTGATTTGGCGCCCTGCGCTTGTCAGGGTGATCTCCGCTGCTTCCGACGGCGTTCCGTCCTCCATGCGCAGAAGGCCGTCGATCGGAACGTCGAAAATCACCGATTCGCCGCTTAGGCGCAGCGTCAGTGCATTGTCCCTTAAGCTGATCGACAGCGGCTGCGATAAGCCAGGCACGGCCCAGTTGCGCGCGGTCGTTCCCCGATAAACCGAGAAATCGAGGATCAGGATGTCGTAGCCGGCAGTGGCGATCACGCCCGATGTCTGGAAAGTGCGGCTGAACTGCCCTTCTTCACCGGTCGCGCGCAGCGTTGGATCCAGACCGTAGGCAACGGCTATCCGGCGCGACAGGCCCGTGCCCGCTTCGGCCGAACTCGGCAGCACCTCAGGCTCCACCGTGCCGAGCGCGCCTGCGACTTCGAGATAGCTGAGAATGTCGAGCGCTTCGGAGTTCTCTTCCGGGGTGAAGGGCGGATTGGCGACCATATCGCGAAATCGATCGCTCTGGCTTTCGATCGAGATGCTGACTGCGCCTTGCGGGCCGAAGGACGCGACAAGAAGCGCCAGCACGGGAAGTGCCGCCATCACGCGAATGTCGCCACGATGGCTCGGCCGAAACTGTACGAGAAGAATGACCGCCGTGACCGCTGCGAAGAGCACGAGCAAATAGCGATCCGGCGTCACGCCATAGACCGAAATGCGCTGCCAGGCTGCCAGCAGAAGCAGGATCAGGGGGACCGGGAGCATGACCGGCCACCAGCGCAGGAGAAGCCGCGTTGGAGGCCGGGCGCTGGAGAGAAACGGATGAATGACCATGAGTGCCGCAAACAGGCAGACGCCGAAGGTCAGCACAAGCCAGCCGACCTGGCCTGCCGGCCAGTCGCCCGACAGGATTATCTTCGCGGCGTAGATGTGGAGAAGCACCGCGTAGATGATCAGCAACGGCGCCGCCACGTAATCGCCGAGCACCTGCATGCCGCGCCGCACCGGAACAGGAGCGCTTTCCGGGGTGTCGAAATCGGTCACCGCCGGTAATTGCCCCAGCGCGAACAGAGGCGCCGCAAAGCAGCCGACCGTTGCCCACACATGACCGTAGACCTGTTCCGGCACCTCGATGCCAAACAGGTATGTCAGGCTCGCGAGGATTGCCGAGAAACCGCCGGCGAAGAGAAGCAAGGCCAGAAGCCCCAGCACGGCCGCGAACAGAAAGCGCACGACGAACAGCCAGAAGCTTTCGCTGGTTCCCCGCTGAAAGAACGGCCCGACGAGGACGAGGCCGGCAAGCGCAGCCACGAAGGTTGGATCATAGAGACGAACGGTCTCCTCCCATTCGACGAGGCAGAAGACGAGAAGGGCGGCGAGCGCGGTGAGGATGATTTCGGGCAGTCTTCCGGTTCGTCGGGACTGCAGCGACAGGCAGGTGGCCAATGCCGCGATGGTCGCGACCGTGAGCGGGTAAGCAAAGCCGCGGTCACCCCAGAACAACGGCCACCATTCGCCGACCCGCCCGTTCACCTCGATGGTGATGAGAACGAGCAGCAGCGCCACGACAGGAAAGCGCCGCAGCGCATTGAGCGTCCCATCGAACATCTCGCCGAGCACGCTACCCCAGCCCTTGCGCTGTGTGGCGGAAGACTGGTTCCTCTCGACGGATGTCACGGGGCTACGCCCTGCCCAGGCAAGCCGGGCGTTCCGATCTGATCGGGATTCTGGCGCACATAGTCTTCCTTGAGTTCAAGCGACCCCTGGCGCGACCCGTCGTGGCTCCACCCAGGCGGCGCGAACAGGTATCCGAGCCGCTGGCGCATCGTCAGTCCCGGGCGTGCCGCGTCTTGAAACATGTCGATCCATTCGTGAAATGCGAGCCGGATCGGATTGAAGGTGCCAACATTGCGCACGATGCCATAGCGCGGCTGGTCGCTATCCAGTTCGGGCACGAATGTCCCGAACATGCGATCCCAGATGATGAGGCAGCCAGCGTAATTGGCGTCCAGATAGCGCGGATTGGTAGCGTGATGCACGCGGTGGTGCGAGGGCGTATTGAAAATCCATTCGATCGGCCGCCACATCTTTCCAATCGTCTCGGTATGGATCCAGAACTGATAGACGAGATTGAGCCCGCCGACGAACAGGATAACGAGCGGATGGAAGCCGATCAGCACTAGCGGCAGCCGCAGGATGAACATTCCCGTGAAGGTTCCGGTCCAGCTTTGGCGAAGCGCGGTGGAAAGATTGTAGTGCTGCGAGGAATGGTGGATCACGTGCTCCGCCCAGACCCAGCGCGAGCGATGGGCGATGCGGTGATACCAGTAGTAGCGTAGATCATCGAGCACGAAGCAGAGCGCGATTGCCCACCAGGACGTCCCGAAATCGAAGATGCGGTAGTCCCACGCCCAGATAAGAACGCCGAACGAGACGAAGCCGAGCAACAGGCCGGAAACGACATTGCCGGTGCCAAGAATAAGGCTCGCCAGCGTATCGCGCGTCTCGAAGTCACCGCGCCTTTTGAACCGCCGGATGAGCACGATTTCGATAAGCATCGCTGCAATGAACAGCGGAATCGCCAGCTGGGTGACCTCGGGAAACTCAGGCATCGCCATTCTCTTCGCGCGGCGGCCGGTCTTCATCCCTTGCAGCGATCAGCGCGCCGATCAGCCAAAGCGACACTTCGGCGGCGTCCTCCGCTGTTGCAAACACGAAGACGCCTCCTTTGAAGGTGGTTTCCTTGAAATCGATGGCGAGTGAGCGCGCCTCAGGTCCGGCCGACACAAGCACGGCGCCTCCCTGCAGCAGGCGCGCGATCGAGTGGCGTCCGTGCGCCTGGACGAAGCCTGTCTGCTGGTCGGCAAGGCGCAAAAATGCCGCACGGCCATCGGCGGTCAGCACGACGTCGCGAATAGGCAGAGCCGGATAGGCCTTGCCAAACTCCATGATCGCCGCGCCGGCGTCGTCGATGGTCGCCTGCGTCGATCCGCCGGAGCGGTGGACCGTCAGGACGACGAGCACGATGCCGCCAATCACGATGGCGACGAGCAGACCAAGACTCACTCCAACCGCCTCCCAAGAGCGTAAACACAGATCAGCCTTGCAGCCGGCGCCCCCTCCCGGTCAAGCTGTCAAGGAACCGGCGCTTTATCAAGCAGCTTCGTCGCGGCCAGTGCGACGCCGTCAGAAGCGCCCGGTGGCAGCGGCGCGCAGCAGCCGCAGTTGCCGTTGCCACTGGGGTGGCTGTATCCGCATCAGATCTTCGATGGTCATGCCGGAGCGGACCGCACGGTCAAGGATTGGAGCCACCAGCGCCATCGGCAGGAACGCGGCGAACAGATCCTTGTCCATCCGCCGTGCGGCGCTGCGTGCGCGCTCAAGATGATCGCGCCCATAGGCGGCCAAAGCAGCGATCACCGCTTCCTCATGGCGCCGGTCACTCAAGAACGATTCGGCATCCGTACCGCAGGCCGCGAGAATATCGCCCGGCACGACAAGCTGCCCACGCGCCTGGTGGATGGGCAGCAAGAGAAGAGCGCCAGCGACCGCTTGTGCGACACCTGCATGGCCCGCCGCTTCAGCCGCGCTCGTCGCCTGCTCACCGCCCAGGATCACGGCCGCCAGCTGAATGATCGTGGCCGCCGTCTCGCCGGCATAGGCTTCGAACGCCGCCCGGTCCGGCATCGGGTCGTCGTAAAGATCGAAGAGACGGGCTTCGATGAACCGATCGAAGGCGTTGCGCGGCAGGCGATGGCGCTCGATGGCCGCAAGGAGCGCCTCGGCACCCGGGTGGCCTGCCCCCGTGCTCGTGCCGGAACCGGTGATGACATCCCGCCACCACTGAAGGCGCAATTCCCCGGCCAGAGGCTCACGCACCAGGTCGCGCACACGCGCGATCTCGGCGTTGAACAGATAAAGCGCGGCGAGCGCGCCGCGCACCGATGCAGGTGAAAGCAGGCAGGCGAGATAACGGTCGCGGTCCAGCTCGCGAAGCTCGGCGATACAATGCGCTTCGTTCTGCTCGAGCGTGCCGTCGGCCTCGCGATCCATAGATGATCAGACGACGATCAAAGCGGCGGCGACGGCACGGGATTCGGCGAGCATCACGTTATAGGTCCGCACAGCCGCACCCGTGCTCATCGGATCAGATGTCATGCCGGCGGCGCGGAACGCGGCCTTCAGCTCTTTCGGAAGCGGCCGGATTTCGCGACCGGTCCCAACGAGCAGAACCTCGATGTCGCCGGCTTCGGCAAGCACCCGCTCGAAGAGCTCGACATCGAGTGCCGCGCCCTCCTCGGCCGTCCAGCCGTGGATGCCCGACGGCAGGCACAGCAGCGATCCGCGATGGGACATATCGGCGAACCGAAATCCCCCATCGCCATAGGCGTCGATGGGCGCCCGCCCCGGAAAGTGTGCTTCGCGAATGACGATGCCTTTCGCCATGGACTCAAGCCGTTCCAGGACGCTGGTCGATCGCACCCTCGGTTGCGCTGCTGCCCCGCTCGTTGCCATCGTCAAGCGACAGCGCGCCCGGACGAAGGTTGAAGAGGACAAGCATCGGGCCGGCGATGAAGATCGACGAATAGGTGCCGACGACGATACCGATGATCATGGCGAGCGTGAACGACGCGATGACCTCCCCACCGAAGAGGTAGAGCGCCGTCAGAGCCAACAGCGTGGTGATGCCGGTTAGCACCGTCCGCGACAGCGTCTGGTTCATCGACAGATCCAGGAGCTCGACAAGCGGCATCTTCTTGTAGCGTCGCAGGTTTTCACGCACGCGGTCGTAAACGACCACGGTATCGTTGATCGAATAACCGACGATCGTGAGGATGGCCGCGATACTGGTCAGATTGAACTCGATGCCGAAGAGCACGAAGAACCCGATCATCAAGATCACGTCATGCATGGTCGAGGCGATGGCGCCCAGCCCGAAGTGCCATTCGAACCGCAACCAGATGTAGACCAGCATTGCCGCCATGGCAGCAAGAACGCCGATCGTGCCCGCCAGCGCCAGTTCCGATGAAACGGTCGGTCCGACCACTTCGACACGTCGGATTTCGTAATCGGCCGCGAGCTCCTGCTGCGCCGCGGCGACGTTCGCCTGTGTCGTTACGTCGTCCTCGGCGGAGCCGATCCGGATCAAGAGATCGCTTTCAGCACCGAATTCCTGAACCTGGACTTCGCCGATCTGCAGTCCGCCGAGCCTATCGCGAACGTCGGCGACGTCGGCGGCACCAGATTGCGCACGCACTTCGATGCTCGAGCCGCCAAGGAAGTCGATGCCGTAGTTTAGGCCCATGGTGAAGAACATGGCGATCGCGGCGATGGATGAGACGATCGAGAAGCCAAACGCCGCCTTGCGCCAGCGCATGAAGCCGATCTTGGTATCCGGCGGCACAAGCGTGATCATGCCGTTCGGCATTTCCTTCGGCTTGACGCGACGCAGCCAGAACGCAATCAGCCAACGGGTCAACGTGAAAGCCGTGAAGACGGTCGTGACGATACCGATGGCTAGCGTGATGGCAAAGCCGCGGACCGGGCCGGAGCCGAGATAGAACAGAATCACGGCCGCGATCAGCGTCGTCATGTTGGCATCGAGAACCGTTGCCATAGCGCGTGAAAAGCCTGCGTCGAGCGACTGAACCAGGCTGCGCCCCTGCCTGCGCTCTTCTTTGACGCGCTCATAGATGATGACGTTGGAATCGACCGCCATACCCATAGTGAGAATGATACCGGCGATGCCGGGCAAGGTGAGCGTCGCCCCGAGAAATGTCAGGATCGCGATGATGAGAGTTACGTTGGCGACCAATGCGATGTTGGCGATGACGCCGAGCTGGCCGTAGGCGATGACCATGAACACGACGACCAGGAGGCCGCCGATCATCGATGCGAATTGGCCGGCCGAGATAGAATCGGCACCGAGGCCTGGACCGACGGCACGCTCTTCGACGACCGTGAGATCCGCCGGCAGCGCACCGGCGCGCAGGAGGATGGCCAGATCGTTGGCGGTCTGCGGCGTGAAGCTGCCGGAAATCTGGCCTGATCCGCCAAGGATCGGCTCGTTGATGACGGGTGCCGAAATCACCTGGTCGTCGAGAACGATCGCAAAGGGGCGTCCGACATTCTGCTGCGTTGCCGCGCCGAACGCCTGGGCGCCGCGCGAATCGAAGCGGAACGTCACGATCGGCTCGTTGGTGCGCTGGTCGAAACCGGCCTGGGAATCGGTGAGGCTTTCGCCGGAGACAAGCTCGCGGATTTCGACGAGATAGGGCTGGTCGCCTTCGACGGACGGCAGCACTTCCGACGTGGCCGGCGGGCGCCCGTCGATGGCTTCCTGAACCGGAATGGACGTGTCGACCATGCGGAACGACAGTCGAGCGGTCTGGCCGATCAGATCCTTGACCCGCTGCGGATCGGCTTCGCCCGGCACCTGGACGAGCACGCGGTTGGAGCCCTGGCGCTGGATGGTCGGCTCAGTGGTGCCGAGTTCGTCGATACGGCGGCGAACCACTTCGACCGACTGGGCAACTGCGGAAGACATGCGGTAATCGATACCGGCATCGGTCAAACCGATGTTCAGGACACCGGTTTCAGGCTCTTCGATGGAGATTTCGCTGACCGTTCCGCCGCCGAACAGGCCGGAGTTGACCGGCGCCGTCAGCGGTTGCAATGCCGTGCGCGCGGCTGCCAGCTGCTCGGCATCGCGAATGCGGACGCGTACCGAATTGTCCGAGCGTACAAGCCCGGTGTAGCCGATACCCGCATCGCGCAGATATTGCCGGACATCGCTTTCGGCAGTGCGGAGCCGTTCTTCGACGATGTCGTCGCGGTCGATTTCCAGCAGAAGGTGGACGCCGCCCTGCAGATCGAGCCCCAGCGTCATCTGCCGCTTGGGCAGCCAATCGGGCAATGCCGCCAGCCGTTCCTGCGAGACGAGGTTCGGTGCCGCGACGATGACGCCGGCGAGAACCACGAGCCAGATGAGGATGGTTTTCCAGCGGGCGAAATACAGCATGACGGGTGCTTCCAATTGGATTGCGGACCGATGGCGCCATCGGTCCGCGGTCTAAGCGCCCCCTCTAGGAGCGCAGAATGGTCTTTCTACGGCGAAGGACTATTCCTTGACCGGCTCGCCCTTGACGCGGACGTCTGCGATCAGCGCGCGCGCGATGCGCACCTTGGTGCCTTCGGCAATTTCCGCTTCCAGTTCCGTGTCGTCGATCACTTTCGTGACGCGCGCCATGATGCCACCACCGGTGACGATCTGGTCGCCGCGACGGATGCCCTTGAGCATTTCCTCGCGCTTCTTCATCTGCTGGCGCTGGGGGCGGATGATGAGGAAGTACATGATGACGAAAATCAGGATGAACGGCAGGATCGACATGACGATCTCGGCGCCGCCGCCGGCGGACTGCGCATAGGCCGGAGTGACGAACATGAATTGGCTCCTTCGGAAAACTCGTTGCGGCGGCTTTTCTGCCCCCCTTGGCGTGCGCGGAATATAGCCACGACGCCTTGGAATGCAACCGAAGTGGCCGCGTCATCCAAGCCGTCGTCTTTCGCCGGAGGGCGCGTCGTGCTAACCGCGCCCTCAACGTTGGCGGAGGCAGGGTCAAGGCTAATGACGAAGGCAGTGTTGAGCGAGTTGATCGAGGAAGTGCGTTTGCTGCGCATGGCTGTCGAACGAGGCGGCCGTCAGTGGCCCAAACCGGACCTGGCCGCAGCCCAATGTTTCCTCTTCGAGGGTGAAACCGGAACGCTGAAGCCGGTCCCCCAGCCGAACCGCATCGACCTTGGCCTCATCAAGGGCATCGATCGCGTCCGCGACATTTTCGTCGAGAACACGCAACGGTTCGCCGACGGGCTTGCGGCCAACAACGTGCTGCTTTGGGGCGCCCGCGGCATGGGCAAGTCATCCCTGATCAAGGCGACGCATGCGACGCTGACGACAAGCGCCGATCCCGCCCTTCCCCCGCTCAAGCTGGTGGAAATCCACCGCGAGGACATTGCCCTTCTGCCACGCCTGATGGCGCTGCTGCGCCTCGAGACCGCTTACCGCATCCTGTTGTTCTGCGACGATCTTTCCTTCGACCACGACGACACGGACTACAAATCGCTGAAGGCGGCGCTCGATGGCGGGATCGAAGGACGTCCGGAGAATGTGCTGTTCTACGCGACCTCCAACCGCCGCCATTTGTTGCCGCGCGACATGATGGAGAACGAACGCTCGACGGCCATCAACCCGTCGGAGGCGGTGGAGGAAAAAGTATCCCTGTCGGATCGCTTCGGGCTTTGGCTCGGCTTCCACAAATGCAGCCAGGACGACTATCTCGCCATGGTGACATCCTATGCCCGCCACTACGGCCTCGATGTCGATGCGGATACGCTCAGGCGGGAATCGCTCGAATGGGCAACGACGCGTGGTGATCGGTCTGGCCGCGTCGCGTGGCAGTACATCCAGGACCTCGCCGGACGCAGCGGCAAGTCGCTGACTGCCGTGCGCAACTGAACGCCCAAACGAAAGCGGCGCCACAAGGGCGCCGCGATCTCTGAAACATTTGTCGAAACCGTCAGTCGAGGAAGCGGGTCGGATCGACCGGCGTGGCGTTTTCACGCACCTCGAAGTGGACTTTCGGCTGGCTGGCAGTGCCCGTCATGCCCGATGCCGCGATGACCTGACCGCGCGTGACATTGTCGCCGCGATTGACCTTGAGCTCGCTCGCATGGCCGTAGACTGTGACGAGCCCGCTGTCGTGACGAACCAAGACGGTGTTGCCGTACTCCTTGAGCCCTGAGCCCGCATAGATCACGACGCCATTTTCGGCGGCCTTGATCTCGGAACCTTCCGGCACCGAAATGTCGATGCCGTCGTTGCGCACGCTGCCATCCTGGGCACCGAACCCTGTGACGACCTGGCCGCGGACCGGCCAACGAAGCTTGCCGATGCCAGTTGCTTCCGGTGCGATCGCAGCGACGTCGTTGCCGACGGCTTCATCGATCCGGGCAGCAGGTTCGCTGGCGGCCGGCGGCGTATAGCTTTGCTGTGGCGCAGCAGGCTGCTGCGGCTGAGCGGTTACGGCAGCCGTCTGCTGCGGATCGACGCGTGGCTGCTGAGCCGGTGCCTGGGCCACAGCGGTCGTGGCCGGCTGAGGCGATGCAGTTCCACCCAGGTTCAGCGTCTGGCCAAGGCGAATGTTGTCGCCGGTGATGTTGTTTGCCTGACGCAATGCCGCGACTGAGACGCCTGTCTCGCGCGAAATCTTGCTCAGAGTATCACCCGCCTTGACGGTGTAGCTCGAACCGCCTGCGGAAGGAGCACCCAGCGCGGATGCCTGTTCGTTGAGTGAACGTTCAGCGAGACGCGGGTCTACGGCCGGCGAAGCGGCAGCCGTCTGCTGCGTCGCAGAAGCTGCCGGCTGCGCAGGTGCCGCCGAAGCGACCGTACCGCCGCGGCTATAGCCTGGGATCACGATTTGCTGACCGCTTCTGATCTGGGACGCATCGGTGATGCCGTTCGCCTGCATGATCTGCTCGACGGGCACACTGTAGCGCTGCGAGATGCTGAAAAGCGTTTCGTTCGGCTGCACCGTGACGCGTGGTGCGCCTTCGGTGGACCAGCCGCGCGGTCGATTGGCGCTCGCCGTTGCCGGCTGCATGACCGGCGTCGTGGCAACCGGGTTCGTTGCGGTCGTCATGGTATCCGGCGCCATCGGAGCGGACGATGTCGGCGCCAGCTGCGAACGCTGCACGCCACTGGTCGGCGCAAGCGCATACTGACCGGAAGAGCTGGACTGATCGCCTGGGTAAGGCTGGGAGACCGCTGCCTGCTGAGGCGCAGCCATACCCTGCCCCATACCGCCTTGCCCGACGGTTGCCTGCGGGGTCGGCACCGTGGCGGTGGTGAAATTGTCGAGACCGCCGAGCCTCAGGGATTCGGAGCTGCAGCCGGCGAGAAGGACGGCCAGCAGTGCCGCGCCGATGACGCGGGCGGATTTGGCGGAGGTGGAAGGACCAATCGTTCGCATGTAGAGCCCCAAGACGACGCAGATACGCATGACCGTCATTAAGCCTCGTTAATGTTACCTGCCGGTTAATGAGGCACAGTTTGTCGTGTTGGAGATGCGAATAACCTGCCGAAAAGCCGATCGAATTTGGGGATTTCGCACTAAATGCGGGCGGCGACGCCGGGAACTAGCGGCAGGTATGGCAGCTCGGCGCCATCGGTGCGTTCGAAGCGATTGCCGATGCGGGTCAGCCTCGACAGGACGACCCTGCCGTTTTCCTTGATGATGCCAGTCAACATCTGACCTTCAGGGGCCAAATGATCGACGAAGCTTCTCGGCATCTGCTCGAAGGCGCCGGCAACGAATATGCGATCGAACGTCCCCTCGCCGGCAATGCCCTGTCGGCCATCGGCGAGCTTGAGAGCGACGTTGCGCAGGCCAAAATGATCGAGCCGCTGCTGGGCAATGGCGTGCAGCGTGCGGTAGCGCTCGACGCTGACCACCCGATCGACGATGCGGGCCATGACGGCTGCGGCGAATCCTGAGCCGGTTCCGACCTCCAGCACCCTTTGCCCAGCCTTCAGATCGAGCTGGTAGAGGAGACGGGCCATCAGGTCCGCCCCTTCCATGAAGGTGCCGCACTCGATGGGGATCATTCGCGACGAGTACGCCAGACCCGCATGGATCGGCGGTACGAACTGCGAGCGCGGAGTCTCTTCCAAGGCGGCAAGCAAGGTCGCGTCCGCGATGCCTTCCCGCCGCAAACGCAGCAAGAGGCTCGCAAAGCCTTCGATCTCTCCAAGAGGATTTCGGCTGTCAATCAAGGACGACGATCACTCTGCTGCGTCTTGCAGCACCTCTGCCAGGTGCGCCTGAAACTTATAATCGGTCATATCCAGTTTAAGCGGCGTTACCGAGATGCGATTCTCCGCCATCGCTTCCACATCGGTGCCCGGCGCGACATCCTCCGCGGCGTCGCGTGAAAACCGCAGCCAGTAATAGGGAAAGCCGCGCCCATCCGCGCGCTTCTCCATCGACAGTCCATGCAGCCGGCGCGCCTGGGAGGCGACCTTCACACCCGCGACCGCTTCTGGACCGCATGGCGGGAAATTGACGTTCAGGAAGGTGTCGCGCGGTATTTCGAGATCAATGAGACGCTTCAACAGTGCCGGCGCGTGGCGGCCCACCGTCTCCCAGTCGATGCGACGTTCACGATGGGACAGGAACGCCTGGCTGAGTGCAATCGACCTGATGCCGAGCAGCGTGCCTTCGATCGCACCGGCAACAGTGCCGGAATAGGACACGTCTTCGGCGATGTTCTGGCCTGCGTTGACGCCGGACAGCACGAGATCCGGCGGACTGTCCATCACTTCACGCACGCCCATAATGACGCAATCGGTAGGCGTCCCGCGCAGCGCGAAGCGCCGATCGCCTTCTTTGCGCAGCCGCAACGGCTCCGACAGGGTCAGCGAGTGGGCAAGCCCGCTCTGGTCGGTCTCGGGCGCCACGACCCAGACATCGTCCGACAGCGTCGCCGCGATGCGCTCCAGTACCTTCAGGCCTTCGGCATGGATGCCGTCGTCATTGGTCAGAAGAATGCGCAAGCGTTCCGCTCCCCTTATCGTTTGAACTAGCGGATCGCTTCGATCCGCGTCTTGCCACCCATGTGCGGCACCAGGACCTCGGGGATGGTAACGGACCCATCCGCGTTCAGATAATTCTCGAGAACGGCGATCAGCGCGCGGCCAACGGCAATGCCCGAGCCGTTCAGCGTGTGGACGAAACGCGTCGTCTTCTCGCCTGCCACGCGGTAGCGGGCATTCATCCGACGCGCCTGGAAATCGCCGCAGACCGAGCAGGATGAAATTTCGCGATAGGCGTTCTGGCCAGGCAGCCACACTTCGATGTCGTAAGTCTTGCGGGCGCTGAAGCCCATGTCGCCGGTGCACAGCGTCACGACACGGTAATGCAGGCCAAGGCGCTTCAACACCTCCTCGGCGCAAGCCGTCATGCGCTCATGCTCCGCGACCGAATTCTCGGCATCGGTGATCGAGACGAGTTCGCATTTCATGAACTGGTGCTGGCGAAGCATGCCGCGTGTGTCGCGGCCGGCCGAACCCGCTTCCGAACGGAAGCTCGGAGTCAGCGCCGTAAAGCGCAGCGGCAAATCGGCGACGTCGACGATCTCGTCCCGCACGAGGTTCGTCAAAGGCACTTCGGCGGTCGGGATGAGATAGCGGCCGTCGCCGGTCTTGAAGAGATCTTCCTCGAACTTCGGCAGCTGGCCCGTGCCGAACAGGGCCGGGTCGCGCACCAGCAAAGGAGGCGAAACTTCCGTATAGCCATGTTCGGTCGTGTGCAGATCCAGCATGAACTGGCCAAGCGCGCGCTCCAGCCGCGCGAGATCGCCCTTCAGGACCGTGAAGCGTGAGCCGGATATTTTGGAGGCACCCTCGAAATCCATGCCGCCAAGCGCTTCGCCGATCTCGAAATGCTCCTTGGCGGGGTGGTTCCAGGTCGGCTTTTCGCCGTGGGTGCGGATTTCGACGTTGTCGCCCTCATCGGCGCCCTCCGGCACGTCGTCGGCGGGGATGTTCGGCAGCACGCTGAGAGCAGCCGACAACTCCTCATCGTTGCGACGGGCGGCCTCTTCGCTGTCCTGCATCGCCTGCTTGAGACCCGCGACTTCGGCCTTCAGTGCCTCGGCACGTTCCTTGTCGCCGGCGGCCATGGCGGCGCCGATTTCCTTGGACGCGGAATTTCGACGCGACTGCATGTCCTGGAGACGCGCGATCTCGGCACGGCGTGCTTCGTCGAGCGCGATCAGACGCTCGGCAATCGGCTCCGCACCGCGCTTCTTCAACGCCTGGTCCATGAGGCCGGGATTGTCACGGATCCATTTGATATCGAGCATGGCGCGTCCAGAAGTCTTCGAGGTGCGTGGATTTGGCGTATAGAACTGCGCGCGCTCTACGCGATTTGAGCGGGAAGCGGAAGTCCTACTCCGCGCATGCGCCCAGCCGGGCCGTCAATCGTCCGACGGCGCTACGGCTGCCTCATCCTTGGCTTGGTCGCTCTTGCGCTGCTTTTCGATCCGGCGGCCGATCATGATCGAGATTTCGTAGAGAAGGATCGTCGGCAGGGCGAGGCCGATCTGGCTCACCGGGTCCGGCGGGGTCAAAATTGCGGCAGCCACGAACGCGATGACGATCGCGAATTTGCGCTTGTCGATCAGTGCCTGAACGGAGATCAGGCCGGTCTTCACCATCAGCGTCGTCACCACGGGCAGCTGGAACACAAGCCCGAACGCAAAAATCAGGGTCATGACGAGCCCGAGATATTCCGAAACGCGCGGGAGCAGCTGGATGGCGACTTCACCACCGGCGCCGGTCTGTTCCATCGCCAGGAAGAACCACATGACCATGGGCGTGAAGAAGAAATAGACGAGCGCCCCACCGATCAGGAACAGGATCGGTGATGCGACCAGGAACGGAAGGAATGCCTGTTTTTCGTTCTTGTAGAGGCCTGGCGCAACGAACTTGTAGATCTGCGCGGCGATGACCGGAAAGGCGAGCACGAAGCCACCGAACATGCCGATCTTGATCTGCGTGAAGAAGAATTCCTGAGGCGCGGTGTAGATAAGCTCGACCTCGCGGCCATCCAGGCCAGCCCAGCTGACGGCCCACTGGAATGGATAAACGAGGATGTTGAACAGCGGCTGCGCGTAGAAAAAGCACAGAAGGAAGGCAAGGAAGAATGCGCCGACGGCCCACATGAGCCTCGAACGAAGCTCGATCAGGTGCTCGATCAGTGGCTGTGGCTTGTCCTCGATATCCGCGCTCACGCTTCACCTGTCTTTTTCGCTGCTGCGCGGGCCCTTGGGGCCGCAGCAGGCTTATCGGCAGACGCCTGGTTCGGCTTCGGATTGGCAGCACCGGCCGGTGCCGACGGCTTGGACCTGGGTGTCTTCGCGGCCGTTGGCTTGCGTACACTGCTCGGAGGCGCGCCAACCGTTGCCGCGCTCACAACTTCCGGCTTGGCGACTCCGGCTGCGCTCTTTGGCGAGCCGCTGCTGGACGAAGCCGGCTTGGCGGGTGCGGCCGGTTTGACTGGAGCGACAGGCTTTGCGGTCGCTGCCGGTTTCGCGACCGTAGCTGTCTTCGAAACGGCCGCAGCGGATGATGCTGAAGCCGACGTGGCGGATGCTGCAGCAATCGACGACGTAGCAGTCGACGAAGCAGCAGCCGCGACCGTCTGTGCCGGTGCGGGGTCCGCTGGTTCCGAACCGGGTGCCGGAGCCGAAGGATCCTTCTGCGCGACGGTTGGCTTGTCGCGCATCGCCCGGTTGATATCGGAGCGGATTTCGTCGCCGGCCTGCTTCAGCGGGTTCAGCGCATCACGCAATTCGCGGGCCGGATTGAGCTTGCGGGCGTCGTTGACGGTCTTTCGAACGTCATCGAGCTCCGCTTCCTTCAAGGCCTCGTCAAACTGGCTGCGGAATTCTCCGGCCATGGATCTGAGCTTCGTCATCGACCGCCCGAACGTCCGCAAAACACGCGGCAAGTCCTTCGGGCCGACGACGAGGATCAGCACGATCGCGATGACGAGGATTTCTCCCCAACCTAGGTCGAACATCGAATTGAACGCTCCTCGCGCTGAGCTCTAAAGGCGGTCAGGCCGACTTAGCTCACCCGATCCTTGCGCTCTTCAGCCTGATGCTCGACCGTCTTGGAACTGTCGGGCGTTGCCGCAGTCTCGTCGTCGTTCATTCCGCGCTTGAAACTCTTGATGCCTTTTGCGACGTCGCCCATCAGCTCGGGGATCTTGCCACGGCCGAAAAGAAGCAGAACGACGACCAGAACGATCAGCCAGTGCCAGATGCTAAAGCTACCCATCACAATCTCCCATGCGGCACGCCCGCTTCCCTCATGTGGGATACGAGCCCGCCCCTTTCAAATTCGATCCTGCCAGTGGTTAGCCCAATCAATGCGCACGTGCAATCGATTGGGCGTCAGTCTTCAAGCTGATAAACGGCTGGCCGAGCGATCTATTCCGCAGTGCATTCAATTCTCTTCGCCGCGGGGAGCAAGCAGACCGAGCTCTTCGAGGTCCATCTGCGTGATCGGGTCCTCATCTTCGGCGAGTTCGTCGCCTTCCCCCGGCATCGGGAAGCTGAAGTTGGCGGGAATGCGCCCCGAAAGGAGACCGGCACCCTTCAGTTCTTCGACACCTGGAAGATCGCCGAGCTCGGCCAGGCCGAAATGATCCAGAAATCCGGTCGTCGTTCCGTAGGTCACCGGACGCCCTGGAGACCGGCGGCGGCCGCGCATGCGCACCCAGCCGGATTCCAGCAGCACGTCCAGCGTACCCTTGGACGTCGCCACACCGCGAATTTCCTCGATCTCGGCCCGCGTGACTGGCTGGTGATAAGCGATGATCGCCAGGACCTCGAGCCCGGCCCGCGACAATTTGCGTATCTCGGTCTTTTCGTCCCGGATCAGGAAGGCAAGATCGGCGGCCGTGCGAAACGCCCAGGCATCGCCGACCCGGACGAGGTTCACGCCGCGGTCGGCGTATTGCTGCACGAGACGGTCCATCACGGACCGAACGTTGACGCCCTGCGGGAGCTTGCGGACGATCAGCGCTTCTTCGACGGGCTCGGCCGATGCGAAAACGAGCGCTTCGGCGATACGCGCGGCCTCTTCGATATCGGCGTCGAGCGTTGTCACCTTGACTTGCTGACCGGGCTTGGTAGGAACGATATCAGCCATCCGGCAGCGATCCCGCCTTGGGGCCCCGTCGCAGGTAGATCGGGGCGAAGGGCTCGGCCTGCCTGATGTCGAGATGCCCTTCCCGCACCAGTTCCAACGATGCCGCGAAGGCACTGGCCATGGCGCTGGCGCGTTCTTCGGGCCGCGACAGGTAGCGCACAAGGAACTGATCGAGCGCGGTCCATTCGTCGATCGTGCCGACCATGCGCGTCAGGATCGCGCGGGCATCGGCAAGCGACCAGACCGCCCGCGAGGCGATCGTCACCGTGGTGACGGCAAGGCGCTGGCGCTGCGAGGCATATGCGATCAGGAGATCGTAGAGCGATGCCTGGAACTTCGAGCCGCGTTCGACTTCGATTTCCTCCGGTGCGCCTCGCGAAAACACGTCGCGGCCGAGCCGGTTGCGGTTGACGAGGCGTGCCGCGGCATCGCGCATGGCTTCGAGGCGCTTCAGCCGGAAGGCGAGTTGCGCTGCCAACTCTTCGCCGCTCGGCTCGTCATCCTTGGCGGGTTTCGGCAAGAGAAGCCGCGATTTCAGGTAAGCGAGCCAGGCCGCCATGACGAGGTAATCGGCCGCGAGTTCGAGCCGCACCTGCCGCGCCTTGTCGATGAATTCGAGATACTGCTCGGCAAGCGCCAGAATCGAGATGCGCGCGAGGTCAACGCGCTGGTGCCGCGCCAGGTGCAGCAGCAGATCGAGCGGGCCTTCGAAACCATCGACATCGATATGCAGAGCTTCGTCCGGCCGGCGTTCAGGTGCATCCCAAGGCGTTGGATCCTCCGAGCGTGCGGTCGTATGGCTACTGGTATCGACAGGCTTCGGCAGCATCTGACAGCTCTCTCAAGCCACGGCTTGGGTCAGTCCCTCAAATTCATCGCGAATTGTCCGTTCGTCCGCATTTTCCCTATGCGAAAGGCCATCAAGCGCGGCTTCGGCACGCTCGAGCGGGCGACCTTCCAGGATTGGCGTTTCCGCCGCGATCGCGGTCATCTCGCCCATGTCCCCGTTGCAGTGCAAAGCGACATCGCAGCCGGCAGCGAAAATCGCGCGCGTTCGGTCTGCAAAGGAGCCCGCCAGCGCCTTCATCGAGACATCGTCCGACATGAGCAGCCCGTCGAAGCCCATCTGGCCTCGGATGATGTCGGCGATGACCTTTTTGGATGTCGTAGCCGGATGATCGGGATCGATCGCGCGGTAGACGACATGCGCCGTCATCGCCATCGGCGCCTTGTTCAGTGCAGCGAAGGGCCTGAAATCGGTCGCTTCCAGCTCTTCGATCGTGGCATCCACGACCGGCAGCTCCAAGTGCGAATCTCCACGCGACCGGCCGTGGCCGGGAATGTGCTTGATGACCGGAAGAACACCACCCGCCAGAAGGCCCTGCATGGCCGCCTCGCCCATCTCCGCGACCGTAATCGGATCGGTGCCATAAGCACGATCGCCGATGACATCATGGCTGCCGGGAATCGGAACATCGAGAACCGGAAGACAATCGGCATTGATGCCGAAACGATGGAGGTCGAAGGCATGGATGCGCGACAACAACCAGGCGGCACGCAAGCCGCTCTGCCGGTCCTGTCGATAGATGTCTCCCAGTCGGGCGCCCGGCGGATAGTTCGGTGCAAATGGCTGTCTCAGCCTCTGGACGCGTCCGCCCTCCTGATCGATGAAGATTGGCACGGGCCGGTCTCCGGCGATCGACCGCAGGTCTGCCGTCAGGGCGCGAAGTTGATCCGCATTGACGATGTTGCGGGCAAAGAGAATATACCCCCAAGGACGCTCCGCTTCGAAGAAGCTGCGCTCTTCCGGAAGAATTTCAGGACCTTTAAGGCCCAGGATCATCGCTTTTGATTCGGTCATCGGGCGATGATAGCTGCCGCGACGAAGAGCGGGTAGCGGACCACCCGGCCATCAACATCTTTCCCGATACCGGTTCAGCGGGCGACGAAGCAGCTTCCACCTGCCGCCTGGTACTGCTCGCAGAGCGCAACGGCCTCTTCGCGTGAACCGCCTGCGACCCGCACGCGGTAGAACGTTCCGCGATCCGCGATTTCCGCTGGCTGGATCTGAACCTGGCGGCCCCCGATGATCGAGCCATAGCGCGAGGCCAGACTGGTGTAGGTCGACTGCGCCGATTCTTGCGTCGGCTGCGACGCGATCTGCACCACGTAGCCACCCGGATTGTCCAGCGCGGTGGACGGGGCGACGGCAGCTGTTTGCACAGGCTGCTCGGCGGGCGCTGCCTGCTGCGGCGTTTGCCCTGCAGCTGTCGAGGTCTGCCCGACGATCGTCACCGGCTGGTCTGCCGGCCGGTCACCCGGGGTCGGCTGAGCCGGATTGCTGAAGGTGGTCGTCTGAACCGTTCTGACCGGCGCCACCGATTCCGCTGAAGTTGGCGGCACTTCGGCTTGAAGCCGCTCGTTGGACACAGCAGGCGCAGAAGCCGCGTTCGGCCGAGGTTGCGGCAGCGGGACACCCGGCGCAGGCGACGCCGTACCATCGAGGGTCGACGCCGCGGCCTGATCAGCCGGCACCTGAGCGGTGCCATCGGTGAGACCTGCGCTCGCTTCGGCGGCTGCGATCAATTGGGTGGCATCCAAGGCGGCCTGGTCGCTGATCGAGGCAATCCCTTCTGCTTCGTCGCCAGGCAACTGCGCATCCTGGCCAACCACCGGCACATCGGCTGCCGCCGAGAGGTCGACCGGAGCGGCGGGGACGAGCGTTCCATCGGCACGAACGACGGAGGTGCGAACCATGCGGGGTGCGACGCCCAGCGGATCCTCATCGTTCACCGCGCCACGCATGGCGAGATCGTCTTGGGGAAGGGCCGCCACCTCCTCATCCATCACGTCCATGTCGTCTTCGGGCGCTCCACCGGAGAACGGGCGACCCTCCAGCGGCAAAACGTTGGGATCGACCGTGCGCTGGACGACGTCGACGGGTTCCTCGGCACGGGAGATCAGATTGATGTCGTCGCCGTTGGCGCTGCTGCCATCGACCTGTCCATAGACAGCCTGATCCTGGTTCGGGACCGTGCGCCCGCCCGGATCTTCAGGAGCGACCTTGATCGGCTCTTCGCTCGCCGCAATGATGCGGGGTTCGCCACTGCCGCCGCCAGGGTTGCCCATGAAAGCGTAGGCGGCAAGACCCGCAGCCGCAATGATGGCCAGCGCCGCAGCACCGGTCTTCCAAGCCGGACGCCGACCAGCGGCGCCTTGAGCGACAGCACCTTTAGCGATTTCGCCACGCTCCAGATCCGCGAACGAGATATCGTCGACATCTCTTTCTTTCTCATGGTCGGTCGCAGGGCTGGCTGGACGGGAGGCCTGGCTGAAATCGAAGTCCCTGAAGTCGATCTGCTCAGGATCCCGCCGCGGGGCTTCGGGCCTTGCAGATGCCAGAGGGATCACGACGGCGGACGCAGAGGTGTTCTGCGCCGTCGATGGTTCGGCGGCATCGCTCGTGTCGTTGCGTGCCAGGATGTCGGCGAACTCTGCTTCGAGACCGGATAGATCGAAATCGTCGCTGGTGTCGGCGCGCGGCAATTCTTCGTCTTCCGGCAGATCGGGAACTTCGATTTCGCGGACCTGCTCGATCACATCGCTCGTGTCGGCGACATCGTGAAACTCGAACGGCAGCACCGCCGGCGCGGCGGGCTCCTGACGGATCGGCTTCGGCCGGCAGGCAACGGCCGCTTCAAACGACAAGGCTTCCTGACGCGCAGGCTCTGAACGTACAGGCTCCGGGCGAACAGGCTCGAACCGCGCAGGCTCGAGCCGCACCGTCTCACTGCGCTGGGGCTCAGCGCGTGCAGGATCGTTCCGCAGAGGCTCGACGCGGGGCGGCGTGGGCTCGCTCGCCCGCCGACCGAGCAGCGATGCGAGGGCTGGCGCGGCGGCGACCACCGTCGCACCGGCAAGGATTGGAGCCGGCGAGATCGTTGGCTCTACCGGCTGATCCTGCTGGGCTGTCTCCTCTGCAAAAGGTTCGTCCGCGACCTGCTCGGAAGCGGCTGCATGTTCGGCAGGCACCGGATCTGCCGGCCCTGCATCCTGCAATTCGAACTCAAAGTCCGAGAAGTCGAAATTGATGTCCTGTTCATCGTTGAACGATGCTTCGTCGGACGACAACGGATCGATATCCGCAAAGGCATGGTCCGTGGCCATCGCCACGGCTGCCTGCTGCTCGTCGAAGGCGTTGTCGAAGGGAAGTTCTTCGACAAAGGGATCGGGTTGCGCCGTCTCGGGCTCGGCGACAGCGGAAACCAGCGGTTCGTCCGCCGGTTCATCCTGCGGCTCGTTGAAATCGAGATTCGCAAGTGCCGAGAAATCGAGCTCGATTTCCGGCTCCTGTTCGGCCTCGGGCTGAGGCTTTGGCGCAAACTCTACGGCCGGCTCTTCGGCGAAAAGTTCGGCGCTTTCGTAAAATTCGACGTCGGCGTCGCCTGCTGGCTCAGAGGATTCAGCGACGACGGCAGCCGGTTCGGCATGGGCCTCGGGGCCAGCCTCATAGACTTCGAACGGCGCGACTTCGGGCGCCTCCGGAAGATCGAGGGCAAGAGCAAGCGATGGATCGTCTTCGGAGAAATCTTCGGTTAAGGCCAAGGGTTCGAGCTCGGCTTCCGGCTGATTCACTTCGGCGGACGGCTCGGAAATTACCGCTGCCTTCGGCGAACCGTAATCGGCAAACGCGGCCTCGAGCTCGTCGGCGATATCCCAGTGATCGTTGGCCAGGACAGGGGCTGGAGCGATGGCAGCTGCGATCGGCGCTACCGACACAGGCTCGGCATGGACGTCTTCGGCCACAGCGTCCGCATCGACATGCTCTGGCTCAAAATAGTCCTGCTCTGTCTCTGAGGGAGCGGCTACGGCGTTCTGCACATCGCTGCGAGGCAGCGCGTACTGAACCATCTCGCGCCAGACGGCATCGTCGTCCGAACCGTCAACCGCAGAAAAATCCGTGAGAGCACCGGTCTCGGCCGGCTGGGCGTAGGCGGCAAGCGCCGGCAGAGGACCCGGTGCCGTGGCAGGCTCCCATGCCTCGACAGCGTGCTCATCGAGCGATGCGGTTTCGAGATCCTCGTCGAACGAACGCAGGATCTCGTCGCTGAGTTGCGCCTCATCGGTGGCATCGAATTCCTCGACACTACCGAAATCCTCTTCGACCGCCGTTTCTTCGGCAAACGCGAGCGCCGCGGACTCGTCCAGTTCAAACATCGCCTCGCCTGCAACGGCTTCATCGATGTCGGCAACCGGAGCTGTCTCCCCAACCGCGTCCAAGCGCTGATCGATTGCAAGCTCGGCATCGGCGGTGGAGTGAGCATCAACCTCTGAAACCGAAGGGTCGAACGTCAGCAGTTCGTCCGAAAGCTCGGTCTGGTCCGGCAACGCTTCGTCAGCGGCCGACGCCATGATCGGCTCTTCGACGACGACCTGCAGCGCGCTTGCGACGGGAGAAGGCTCATCCGATTCGACCAGCGAGGGCCGCGCCTTGAGGAAAGCGGGGATTTCTTCTTCGCTCAATTCGACGGGCTGGTGCCTATCGGACTGTTGGACTTCGACCGTCTCCGGCGTGATTTCGGGGGCATCTTCGAGGCCGATCGAGCGCATGAGCTCAGCTTCGAGATCGAATGCGGATGCATCCGCGTCCTCGGTCGAAGTCGAGTGCTGCTCGACCACTTCCTCCTCGGGCTGATCGAAGCCCGCAATACGTGCGAGCTCCGCAAGAGGATCGCCATCCGACAGGAACGGCGCGTCTCTACCCGTGTAACGCGTCCTTTGATTGTCAGCCATAACCACTCACTCGCCCGCAAAACCGGTTTCGGATGCCAGACTATTGTGGGGAAATGGTGGCTTTGCTACCGCATTTCTTCTGGTGCTTCAGTGCCCGTCAAGGTCAGTCCGGAACGAAGGACTGAGGCAACTGCGCGCACCAGACCCAATCTGGCGAAGCTTAATTCTCGATTTTTATCGTTAACAAAGCGTAATTCCGGAAAATCCTTACCCTTGTTCCAGTGCCCATGGAATTCACTGGCCAGATCGTAGAGGTAGAATGCGATCTTATGAGGCTCTTGTGAGATGGCAGCGCTTTCCACCATGCGCGGGTATTCGGCGAGTTTTCCGATGAGCTGCAGTTCGCTCGGATCGGTCAGCAGGTCGAGATTTTCAGCGAATGCGGCGTCGTCGAGTGCCACACCCGGAAACGCTTCGGCAGCCTGCCGCATCACGCTGGCACAGCGCGCATGGGCGTACTGGACGTAAAACACCGGATTGTCTTTCGACTGTTCGGTGACCTTGGCGAAATCGAAATCGAGCGGCTCGCTGCTCTTGCGGTAGATCATCATGAAGCGCACGGCGTCGCGGCCGACCTCTTCCACCACTTCGCGCAGGGTGACGAAATCGCCCGAGCGCTTCGACATGCGCACGGGCTCGCCGTTGCGGTAGAGCTTGACCAGCTGGCACAAGAGTACTGTGAGCTTGGACTTGCCTTCGGAAACGGCGCGGGCAACGGCCTCCAGCCGCTTCACATAGCCGCCGTGGTCGGCACCGAGCACATAGATCATCTCGTCGAAATGCCGCTCGAACTTGTCGCGGAAATAGGCGACATCGGCGGCGAAATAGGTGAAGGTGCCATCGGATTTGACCAGCGGCCGGTCGATGTCGTCACCGACCGCCGTCGAGCGGAACAGCGTCTGCTCGCGGTCTTCCCAGTCTTCCGGCAACTGGCCCTTCGGCGGCGGCAACGTGCCCTTGTATACGTGACCCTTAAAGGTAAGATCGTTGATCGCTGATAGGATCGCGCCGCCATTTTCGGCATGGAGCGAGCGTTCCGAATAGAAGACGTCATGCACGACGTTCAACTGGGCGAGATCGGCGCGGATCATCACCATCATCGCGTCGATCGCGCGATCCGAGACGAGCGGCAGCCACTCTTCTTCCGGCATATGCTTCAGATCATCGCCGAACTCATCCTTCAGCGCCTCGCCCACCGGCACGAGATAGTCGCCCGGATAGAGGCCGGACGGGATCTCGCCGATCGTTTCGCCGAGCGCTTCGAGGTATCGGAGATAGGCGGAACGGGCGAGCACCTGGATCTGCGCGCCGGCATCGTTGATGTAATATTCCTTGGTGACTTCGTAGCCAGCAAAGCCAAGCAGGTTGGCGAGCGTGTCGCCGACGACGGCGCCGCGGCAGTGGCCGACATGCATCGGGCCCGTCGGGTTGGCCGAAACATATTCGACGTTGACGGCCTTGCCGACGCCGAGCTCGGAGCGACCGAAATCGGTGCCCTGCTTCAGGACATAGGCAAGAAGCTTCTGCCAATAGGCCGGCGACAGCTTCATGTTGATGAAGCCAGGCCCCGCGATCGAGACGGCAGCGATGTCGGGGTCGGCTTCCAGAACCGGTACGATGCGTTCGGCAAGCGCTCGCGGGTTCATGCCCAGCGGCTTGGCGAGAACCAGCGCCGCATTCGTCGCAACGTCGCCATGGGTGGTGTCGCGTGGCGGCTCCACGGCAATACGATCAAGCGGCAAACCTTCGGCAGCTGCAATGTCTTCAAGGGTTTGAAGCCCACTCTTGATGCGGCCTTCGAAGTCTTTGAACAGATTCATCGTTTCAGTCCGAAATGCAGTCGTCCACGGCGTTGAAGAGCGCGCACGCCGTCACGACGGGGAAGCGGGAAGTCGGGCCTGCGCTAACGCAATTCAGGCGTATGGTCAAACAATCGCCGGTGCATCGACAGCGCGTAGGTGTCCGTCATCCCGGCCAGATAGTCGGCGACATGGCGCGCCTTGTCGTCGCCCGATGCGCCCACGACGCCGTCCTGCCAGAAATGACCTTTCATCAGGCTCGGATCGTCCATCAAGGCGTCGAACAGGTCGTGCAGCACCTGGGCCGCCGCCTTGCGAACCCGCATCACGTCCGGATGACGATAAAGGTTGGCGAAAAGGAAGCGCTTCAACGCCTTGTCCGTCGCGTCCATTTCTTCCGAAAACACGGCAAACGCCCGGCCCGCGGCGCGGATGTCGCCGGACGATTGCGGATTGTCCTCGCCGATGCGTGTCTGGGCGACGGTGATGACGTCCTCGACCATGGAGGTGATCTGGCGGCGCATGATCTCATGAGCGATGCGTCCCGCATCGAGATCGGGATGCTGCGCCCGCATCGATGCGAGCATGTCGGCCAGGAATGGGACCTCTTCGAGCATCTCCAGCGTCAGCAGGCCCGCCCGCAGGCCGTCGTCGATGTCGTGCGTGTTGTAGGCGATGTCATCGGCGATCGCCGCCACCTGCGCCTCCAGGCTCGCGAAGCTGTCGAGTTCCAGATCGAGCCGCGCGTCGAAATCGAGAATCGGCTTCGGTACCGGTTCCCCGTTTGCATGCGGGCCGACCAACGGGCCGTTGTGCTTGACCAGGCCCTCCAGCGTTTCCCAGGTAAGGTTCAGGCCATCGAAATTCGCGTAGCGACGTTCGAGTGCGGTGACGATGCGCAGCGACTGAGCGTTGTGGTCGAAGCCGCCGCAATGGCCGAGCACCTCGTCGAGCACATCCTCGCCGGTGTGGCCGAAAGGCGTGTGGCCGAAATCGTGGACGAGGGCCACGGCCTCCGCGAGATCTTCATCCAGCCGCAACGCCCGGGCGAGACCGCGGGCGATCTGGGCGACTTCCATCGTGTGCGTGAGGCGCGTGCGATAATGGTCGCCTTCGAGCGCCACGAAAACCTGAGTCTTGTGCGCAAGCCGCCTGAAGGCCGTGGAATGGATGATACGGTCTCGGTCACGCTGGAAATCGGAGCGGGTACGGCTTTGCTCTTCGGGAACCAGCCGGCCGCGTGTGCTCGCCGGGTCGGCCGCATAGGGCGCCCGTTCGCAAAATCCGTAGCCCAGCAGGCTCTTGTCCAGCATCTCCGCCCATCCCATGTCGCCGCATACACCTCTGAAGCACGAGACAAGCGCCATTGACGCCCCCTCGCCGGCTTCATACCTATAGATATATAGTTACAGGAATTCTTGCTGCCGCTGCGCTGCCCTGTCGACGGAGTGATCATGACCATCCAAGATATCCAGAAAGTGACATTGTCGGAGGCCGCCGCCCGTCGCGTGGCCGCGATCATCGCTGCCGAACCATCGAAATCGGCCCTGCGCGTCTCGGTCGAAGGTGGCGGCTGCTCAGGGTTTTCCTACAAGTTCGATCTGGTGGACGACCAGCAGGACGACGATCTCGTTCTCGGCGGAGACACGGGAAAGGTGCTGATCGATTCCATGTCGCTCGTCTACATGGCCGGTTCGGAGATCGATTTCGTCGATGATTTGATGGGCCAGAGCTTCCAGATCCGCAATCCGAACGCGATCGCGTCCTGTGGCTGCGGCACCAGCTTCTCGATCTGATCGGCCGAGGCGCCGGTTCCAGCCGCCTGTGCTCGTCAGCTATTCGGCCGGGTTGCTCGCGCGACGATTGGTGCTCGGCTCGATGATCTCAGCCGGATTGTTGGTGATCATCGGCACCGAACTGCGCCATGCCTTGACGGACGAGCCGCATGATCTATCCCTGCTCGCATTCGGCGTCAGCCTCGTTCTGTTACCCGTGGTGACCGCCGCCATTTCTTCGATCGTCGCTGCGCGGCGCCTCACCTCCCGAGCGAGATCATCGGCATGAAAATCGTCACCTGGAACATCAACGGAATCAAGGCGCGGCTGGACAATCTTCTCACATGGCTGAAGGAGACGGATGCCGACGTGATCTGCCTTCAGGAGATCAAATCCGTCGACGAGAACTTCCCGCGGCTTGAGATCGAGACGCTCGGCTTCCATGTCGAGACTCACGGCCAGAAGGGCTTCAACGGCGTCGCGATCCTGTCGCGCACATCGCCTGACGAGGTTTTACGCGGTCTTCCCGGAGACGATGCCGACGACCACGCGCGGTTCATGGAAGCGGTCTTTTCCACCGCCTCAGGCGTCGTGCGGGTCGCGTGCATCTATCTGCCGAACGGAAATCCGATCGACACGCCGAAATTCCCCTACAAGCTCGCCTGGATGAAGCGGCTTCACACCTGGCTGGAAGGGCGCCTTGCGCTCGAGGAGCCGATCGTGATTGCCGGCGACTACAACGTCATTCCCGAGCCCTATGATTGCTATAACCCGGCTGCATGGCTGGGCGATGCCCTGTTCCAGCCCGAAACGCGCAACGCCTACCGCATGCTACAGCACCTCGGCATGACCGACGCGGTGCGCGCGGTGAGCGACGCGCCAGCGCTCTATACATTCTGGGACTATCAGGCCGGCGCCTGGCAGAAGAACAACGGCATCCGGATCGACCATCTGCTGCTCTCGCCGGAAGCTGCCTCGAAGCTCGTATCCGCCGACATCGACCGGCAGGTGCGCAGCTGGGAAAAGCCGTCGGACCACGTGCCAGCAGCGGCCGTCCTGGCCTTCTGACCACGGCAGGCCGAATTCGGCGACATTGCGCAGCCAGCTACCCCGGCGCTATCCTGCGAACGGGAGCGCGGGAGGTGAAGCAATGAAGACGCTGGGAAAAGTTCTCTTATTGTCCGCACTGATGGCGAGCGCGTCGTCCGCCCAGGAGCCTGCTCGGGAATGGCCGAGCCAAAGTGTCATTGGCGAAACTCAGGACCGCGGCGACGATCCCGCAATGGGCGGTAGCGGGCGCTGCCGGCATCAGGGAGAGCGTGTCGCTCAAGGCGATACGATCTGCCTCGACGTCAACGGCGAGCGTTATAACGCACTATGTGGCATGGAGCTGAACAACACGTCGTGGCTGCGCCAACCCGGCTCCTGCTGATCACAGAACGTCGCGGCTGGACGAAAGCTACTGGCGCGCAATGAGATCCTGGGCCAGTGCGATCGCAGTGCGACGGTCGTTCTCGTCTGCGATCGAGAAGGCCTGTTCCTGCAGCGTGCGGATCCAGATCTTCTCGGCGTCGCCTGCCCGTTCCAGGCCGCTCGTCATATAGGCCAAGCCACGAACGACCTGGCCTTCGGTGAAGAGCTGGTGCCCCAGCAGCGCGGTTGCGCCTGCATGGCCCGTCTGAGCCGCGCGGTTCAGCCATTTCTTCGCCTGGTGGACATCGTCGTCGCCACCCAGCCCGTCCATCATCAAACGAGCGAGCTCGAACTGCGCATCGGCCAGGCCAAAGGCCGAAGCCGCGTGGAAATAGAGCTGGCGAGCCTGCACCATGTCGACAGCCACCGGGCTTCCCGGAATGCCACGCTTGTAGTAGCCGGCAAGCGACATCAGGGCATTGACGAAATAGCCGAGATCTTCGGACCCCGGTTCGACACCCTGCTGGGCGATCTCGTGGTAGATTTTGAAGGCCTCGTAGTCGTTCTCTTCGACGCCATCGCCATAGGCATACATGTTGGCGAGTGCCCAGCGCGCACCGGGATGACCCTTTTCGGCGGCATAGCGATAGGCTTCGACGGCGTCGTCCTTGTCGCCGTTCTTGTCGCCGTTCTTGTAAGCGGAAAAGCCGAAGCGGAAGAGATCGAAAGGCCCGGATTCGCGCGTCACGCCGGCATCTGGATCGAATGCACGCGCCGGCGCTGCCGCACAGCAAACGGTCGCGACGCTCGCAACAAAACCCATCATCCGACAAAGACGCGACCGACGCAGCATGATGTCAAATATCCGCATAGCAGTGTTTTTCTTTAGCGCCGCCCGGATGGGTCACAGCGCCGTAGCGCGCCGATCCCACCGTCTGTGCGTATTTCCAGAGCACGCCTGAGGCGTAATCGCTTTCCCGCGGTCTCCAATCCGCAGCTCGGGCCTTTAGTTCCTCGTCCGTCAGCTTGACGTTCAGCGTGCCGGCGACAGCATCGATCTCGATGATGTCGCCGTCGCGCAGCAGTCCGATCGGACCACCTTCGGCCGCTTCCGGGCCGACATGGCCGATGCAGAAGCCGCGCGTTGCGCCAGAAAACCGACCGTCGGTGATCAGTGCGACCTTGTCGCCCATGCCCTGGCCGTAGATCGCAGCGGTCGTCGCCAGCATCTCACGCATTCCGGGGCCGCCTTTGGGACCCTCGTAGCGAATGACGATGACGTCGCCTTCCTTGTAGTCGCGCTGGCTAACGGCCTCGAAGCAGGCTTCCTCGCTGTCGAAGCAGCGCGCGGTTCCGGAGAATTTCTGGTTCGTCATGCCGGCAACCTTCACGATCGCGCCTTCCGGCGCGAGGTTGCCCCGTAGCCCCACGACACCGCCCGTTGCCGTAATGGGCTTATCGGCTGGGCGAACGACATCCTGCTGCTCATTCCAGCGGACATATTCCATGTTTTCGGCGATAGTGCGGCCTGTGACGGTCATGCAATCGCCATGAAGATAGCCGTGCTCGAGCATGGTCTTCATCAGGAGCGGAATGCCGCCGGCCTCGAACATATCCTTGGCGACATAACGTCCGCCGGGCTTCAAATCGGCGATATAAGGCGTCTTGCGGAAGATCTCGGCAACGTCGAAGAGATCGAACTCGATGCCGCATTCATGCGCGATCGCCGGGAGGTGCAGCGCGGCGTTCGTGGAACCGCCTGTTGCCGCGACGACGGCTGCAGCATTTTCGAGCGCCCGCCTCGTCACGATGTCGCGCGGACGGATGTTGCGAGCGATGAGCTCCATCACCTTCTCGCCCGAGGCGTAGCAGAACCGGTCGCGAATTTCGTATGGTGCCGGCGCGCCGCAGCTATAAGGCAGCGCAAGGCCGATCGCCTCGGCGACGGTCGCCATCGTGTTGGCCGTGAACTGCGCGCCGCAGGAACCGGCGGAGGGACAGGCGACCTGTTCGATCTCGAGCAGGTCCTCGTCCGACATGGCACCCACCGAATGCTGGCCGACAGCCTCGAAGACGTCCTGAACGGTGATCTGGCGTCCGCGAAACGAGCCGGGCAGGATCGACCCGCCATAAATGAAGATCGAAGGCACGTTGAGGCGAACCATCGCCATCATCATGCCCGGCAGGGATTTGTCGCAGCCGGCGAGACCGACAATGGCATCGTAGCAATGGCCACGCATGGTAAGCTCGACGCTGTCGGCGATCACATCACGCGAAACGAGCGACGCCTTCATGCCCTGGTGGCCCATGGCGATGCCGTCGGTCACGGTGATGGTGCAGAATTCGCGCGGGGTACCACGCGCGGCGGCAACGCCCTTCTTCACCACCTGCGCCTGGCGCATAAGCGAGATGTTGCACGGCGCCGCCTCGTTCCAGCAGCTGGCAACGCCGACGAGCGGCTGATTGATCTCTTCAGCCGAGAGACCCACGGCATAAAGATACGACCGGTGCGGAGCCCGCGCTGGACCTACCGTCGTATGACGGCTCGGAAGTTTCGATTTGTCGAACGATTTGACGTCCATGAATGACCCGACCCCGGCACTCTCTCTTGCTCGAACTCCGCGTTCATCGCGGTCCCCCTCGAGCCCCCTCCAACTGCCCCCGGTTTGTGGCGGCACAGGGGCAGATCATGCCGGCGAAATGGTTAGCAAACTTGTCTGCTCACGACTGTGACCAAAGCGCCACATTGGAGAAAAGTGAGAGTAGCGGGACGACTTAGACTTGGCTCAAAGCACAAAAAAACCCGGCGCATGCGCCGGGTTTCGTATTCAACACTTGAAGGTTGTATCAGAAGCGGATCTTGGCGCCGGCCTGCAGCGCGCCGACGAAGTCGTTGCCGAAATCGTAGGTGACATCGCTGTCGATCGACGAGCCGGACGTCAGCACACCGAGCGCGCCGCCGAAGCGCAGTTCAACCATTTCGCTTGGCGTGTAGGACAGGCCACCGGACACCGTCCACGTGTCTGTCTGGGTGCCGAGCGTTGTCGATGTGCCACGATCCCAAGTGAGCGATGCAGCACCGCTGATCGTCTCGGAGAACTTGTGGCCGACACCCGCCGACACTGTCCAGCCATCCTGGTAGAGCAGTTCCAGCGACGTTGCTTCCGTCGGGCCACCTGACGAGCAAGGAATGGCGCTGAACGCGGTCGGGCAGAAGGGCAGCGTCTGCAGGACGCTCCAGTCGACCCACTTCACGCTACCAAATGCGAGCCAGCCCGGAGCAACACCCGATTGAACCTTGAGTTCGACGCTCTGCGGCATTGTCGCCGTGCCGAAAACATCGGTGACGCCGCCGAGGAACGGGTTTGTCGGATCGATGGCACCGGGGACCTGCCGCAGGTCGAGCGTACCTGTCACATCGCCGAGATCGACTTCGGAATTGTAGACGAGGCTTGCACGAAGGGCGATCTCGGGCATCTCGTAGGCGGCGCCGACGCGGTAGCCCCAGCCGTTGCCTTCGAGGTCGAGACGACCGACGCCCGAGCCGGCGCCTGGTGCGAGAAGCGGAACCGGAGCGACAAGACGCTCCTTGAAGCCTTCGACTTCCTGGTAGTAGCCGCCGCCGATGATGCGGAACTGGCCGGGACCGACCGCGAAGCGGTAGGAGCAGGTGAAGTCGGCGCTGTGGCTGTCGATCTTGGTCTCGATGTTCGAGTTCGCACCGACCCAGTCAGCACCCGGATTGGAATGCGCACCCCAAGGCTGCGAGTACTGCACGAGGCAGTCTGCCGCTTCGGCGAAACCGGCCTTGAAGCCGACACGCGGAACGAAATAGCTTTCCGTGTCACGAACGCCGCTGGACTGACCGCCGCCAATGCCGTTCGAACCCAGGCCGTTTGCAGGATTGACGTCCACGACGTTGTCGAGTTCGCGCTTCGGCATGACGTAGGTCACGCTGGCGTCAGCTGCGTAGTCGCTCGGATCGAACAGGAGATCGATGTTGTAGCCGCCGCGTTCCAGACCGCCGGCAAAAGCCTGGCTGGCCGAAAATGCGACGCCAAGAGCCGTCGAAATAAGTAGTGCACGCTTCATGGTAACCCCTCCCCGATCAGTCTAGTCAAACGAGCGTGGTGAAATGGGTACTTGTTCGCTGCGGAATGGCAATATGTGCGCATTCGGGCGATTTCTTCTAAGCGGCATGACGATGCTCGGAATCGCTCTATTTCAGAGCCCCGGCTGGCGGTTTCGACGAAATTTTTGGTGGATTGCGGCAGGAACGGCCCGATTTAGAACACGATTTGGCCGTGAGCCCGGATTTGTTGCCGTTGCGCAACATTCTGCCGCAAAGCGCCATATCGGGCTTTCCTTACGCGATCTGCCGTTACGTAAGGTGGGTGAAGCGGCTGATTTGAGCCCGTCATCGGGTGTCGACAGGTGCTGATTCACGCTCGTCAGCAACGGGATTCCGCGGTCGGATCCACCAATGCGGTCGCTTGGTGGATGGGAGGCGCGGACTGGTTGTCCCGCGCCTCCGAAGGGTCGTCAGTCGGCCGCAGCAATCCGCTCGCGGGCTGCTACCAGACCGGCGCGCTGAGCTTCGAGGTCGGCGAGTTTCTCGCGCTCGGCCTCGACGACTTCCGGCTTCGCGTTGGCGACGAACTTTTCGTTCGAGAGCTTACCGCCTATCTTGGCGAGATCCGCATCGACCTTGCCGATCGCCTTGTCGAGCCGCGCCTTTTCGGCTTCCACATCGATCAACTGGCCGAGCGGCAGGCAGTAGGTCGCCTCTCCCACCACGATCTGTGCCGCACCCCGCGGCGGCGTCTCGGCATGCTCGATCGACGTTGCGCGCGCCAGCCGGCCGACTGCATCGCGCTGGCGTTCCAGCCGCGAGACGGTGTCGGCGGATGCACCAACCACGACCAGCGGGGCCGTTGCCGAGGGCGGAACGTTCATCTCTGAACGCGCCGACCGGATGCCGGTGACGAGATCGACCAGCCAGTTGAGTTCGCCGGCTGCGGCCTCGTCGGCGAAGTCCGGCGTCGGCCATTGGGCGTGGCACAGAAGCGTTGCACGGCCCTCGCCCGTGGCTGTCACCCGCCACAGCTCTTCCGTCATGAACGGCATGAACGGATGGAGCAGGCGATAGATGGAATCGAGGACAAAGCCGGCGCAGGCTCGTGCTTCGGCCTGCTCGTCTGCACTTCCGGCCATGAACACGGGCTTCAGAAGCTCGAGATACCAGTCGCAGACCTGGTTCCAGACGAACCGGTAGGCGCTCGCGGCGGCCTCGTTGAAGCGGTATTCCTCCATCGCGCGCGTCATCTCGCCCGCAGTCCGGGTGAGTTCCGTCAGAATCCAGCGATTGACCGGGAGGGTCGCAGATTTAGGATCGAAATCGCCGCCGTGAACGGCGCCGTTCATCTCGGCGAAGCGCGTCGCATTCCAGAGCTTGGTGCCGAAGTTCCGGTAGCCGGCGATGCGGGCCGGATCGAGCTTCACGTCGCGACCCTGCGCCGCCATGATCGCCAGCGTGAAGCGCAGCGCGTCCGCGCCATACTCATCGATGAGTTCGAGCGGATCGATGACGTTGCCCTTCGACTTCGACATCTTCGCGCCGTTCTTGTCGCGAACGAGAGCGTGGACATAAACCGTATGGAACGGCTCTTCGTCCATGAAGTGCAGGCCCATCATCATCATGCGGGCGACCCAGAAGAAGATGATGTCGAAGCCGGTGACAAGAACGTCGGTCTGGTAATAGGTGTCCAGTTCCTTCGTTTTGTCTGGCCAGCCAAGCGTCGAGAACGGCCACAGCGCGGAGGAGAACCACGTGTCGAGAACGTCCTCGTCACGGGTCAAAATCTCGCCGGGCTTGTAGGTCTCGAGCTTCTCCTCGATCCAAGCCTTCCACGGACCTTCGTGGGAAATGTAGTGCTGAATGGCGGCGTGAAGCGCCTCCTCTTCCGTCTTCTCGACGAAAACGGTGCCGTCCGGGCCATACCAGGCGGGGATCTGGTGACCCCACCACAACTGGCGCGAGATGCACCAGGGCTGGATGTTCTCCATCCATTCGAAATAGGTCTTTTCCCAGTTCTTCGGGACGAACTTCGTGCGTCCTTCGCGGACCGAGGCGATGGCCGGCTTCGCCAATGTCGCGGCGTCCGCGAACCACTGGTCCGTCAGCATCGGTTCGATGACGACGCCGGAGCGATCGCCGAAGGGCTGCATGATCATCTTCGTCTCGACGAGCGGCATGGTGTTGCCCTCAACGTCGGTCGTCATGACGGCGAGACCTTCGGCGTTGATCGCCTCAACAATCTTCGCACGCGCCGCATACCGGTCCAGACCGCGGTATTCGTCGGGAACGAGATTGATCTCGTCGACTGTCGCCTCGTCAGGAAGCTCGCCTGAACGGACGATCTCGGCAGCCTGCGCGGCGCAGGTCGCGTAGTCTTCGCCGTCAGCGCGCAGCGCGGCCGTCAGGTCCATCAGGCGGTAGAGCGGGATATCGTTGCGCTTGGCGACCGCGTAGTCGTTGAAGTCGTGCGCACCGGTAATCTTGACCGCACCCGAGCCGAAATCCTTGTCAGGATATTCGTCGGTGATGATCGGAATCAGACGGCGGTGCTCTTTCGGACCGACGGGAATCTCGCAGAGCTTTCCGACGATAGGTGCATAACGCTCATCCGATGGATGAACGGCAACGGCGCCATCGCCGAGCATCGTTTCCGGACGGGTCGTGGCGATCGCGATGTAGTCGCGGGTCTCGCTGAGCACGACGTTTCCGTCGGCATCGCGCTCGACATATTCGTAGGTTTCGCCGCCGGCCAACGGGTACTTGAAGTGCCACATGTGGCCTTCGACTTCGCGGTTCTCGACTTCGAGGTCTGAAATTGCGGTCTCGAATTTCGGATCCCAGTTGACCAACCGCTTGCCGCGATAGATCAGGCCTTCCTTGTAGAGCGTGACGAAGACTTCGAGGACGGCCTCCGACAGGCCCTCGTCCATGGTGAAGCGCTCGCGCGAGAAGTCGGCCGATGCGCCGAGGCGCTTCAGCTGGTTCATGATCATCCCGCCGGATTCATCCTTCCACTGCCAGACGCGGTCGATGAAGGCATCACGACCCATGGCGCGGCGGTTGGGTTCCTGGCGCTCTGCAAGCTGCCGCTCGACGACCATCTGCGTGGCGATGCCCGCATGGTCCATGCCCGGCTGCCAAAGCACGTTCTTGCCGCGCATGCGCTCGAAACGGATCAGCGCATCCTGCAGCGTGTTGTTGAGCGCGTGGCCCATGTGCAGCGAGCCGGTGACGTTCGGCGGCGGGATGACGATGGTGTAGGGGTCCGCTCCCTCCTTTGCACCGGCGCCGGCGCGGAAGGCGTCCGCCTCTTCCCAACGCTTGGAAATTTCAGGCTCGATCGCCTGTGCATCATAGGATTTTTCAAGCATCAACGCGGCTTTCGGGGGAGAACTGGTGGTGCGGTGTAAACCGGATGGCCGACGCCGAGTCAACCGGATGCGCAACCGAGCTAGGGCGACAGGCCCCTGCTCGCTTGCGCCAGCGATCTACAATGTCGGCAGTATTCGAAGCGACGCCGAGCTTCTAACGCCGGCCGCCGCGCGCCACGCGCTCGATCTCTTCGCGCACGAGGCGCTCCACGAGCGTCGGCAGATTATCGTCGAGCCAATCCTTCAGCATCGGACGCAGCATGTCCTCGGCTATGTCGTCGAAGGAACGCATCTGGCCGCGCACGACCGCTTCGTTCAAATCCTCGAACGCCGCAGCGACCTTGGCGCCGGCAGCACTCGATATGAGTTCGCCGCCCTTCTGCTCATTCGATGTCCGGGTGTCATGTGCCGTTTCGGCGGCATGCTCGTGCAGATGAAGGACGGAGGCCGATTGATCCATCGCATCGAGGTCGGGCCAATCATTCCCGTCGGCTGGCTCCTCGAACTCATCCTCGTCGGCCAAGCGGTTCCAATGGTCGTCCACGGCATCGTCAGCGGCGGTTTCCAGCTCTTCGCGCTCGAAGCGCTGGTGATGGTCCGACGTCACCGCCATTGCGACGTCGTCTTCAACGGCCGGCGCTGCAACGACGAGTGTCGGCTGGGCATCCGGCGTGGACCGAAGGCGCGCAGCAACATCGGCGAGCGATATGGTCCGTGCAGCAGCGGAGGGTGACGGTGCTGCCTGAGGTTCAGGGCGATTGTCGGCCTGGATGTTTTGGGCTTGTGGTGCGGGGGGCACCTCGCGCACTGCAGCGAGCTGCGGCCGGGTATCGCCGCGGTCCGGCGACGCTGCATCATTGGTCTCGATGATCCGGCGGATGGAGGCCAGAATTTCCTCCATGGAAGGCTCTCGCGCCGCGCCCGTCTGTGCCATTGTCGCCCTCTTACCGCCACCTGTCGGACCAGTTGGACCCGATTCGTTCGGTTTGATCATAAGCGATTGATGCGACGAAAAGAATCCCCGGTGACCGTGGGTCGCCGAGGATGCACAACTTTGTCTGAGAAGAAGCTTGAAGACCGCCGAGCGGTTAGCGTCCGTCGATGGTCCGCAGGCCGTACCACTTGTCCTGGACGGCCTCGTAATGGACTTCCGGACGGTATTCGGCGACCTGGAGACCAAGGCGACCGACAAGCAGCCGGCCGGTGGTGGACAGCACCGAGTAGCTGGCAACGATCGCATCACGCTCGGCCTGCGCCAGCGTTTCGCGCGCGGTGAGAACGTCCTGCTGCGCGTTCAGAACGTCGAGCGTGGTGCGCTGACCGACGTCGCGCTCTTCGATAACGCCCGAGAGAGCGAGATCGGATGCATTGAGCTGAGCGCGGTTCGCGGCAATTGCGGCGCGCGAGGCCTCAAGCTGCGTCCAGGATGTCACGATCGCCTGGCGAAGCTGGTTGCGGGCGACATCGACATTGATGCGTGCCTGGCCGAGCAGTTCCTTGCTCTGGCGCACCTGAGCCGATGTCAGACCACCCTGATAGATTGGTACCGAGAGGGTCGCGCCGATCGTGGCCTGAGCATCGCCGCTTTGGAGATCCTGTCCGACCGAGCCGCTCAGATTGACACCCGGAAGAAGCGCGCCTTCTGCCTGCTTGACCGAAAAGTCGGCCGCATTCATCTGGAACTGCGCCGACTTGACGAGCGGGTGCTCGGCGAGACCGGAGGTCACCGCCGTATCGAGCGACGGCGGCAGCAGGCCACCCGACGCCGGAGCGGGCGACATGGAGGCAGGCGGCGCAGCGCCGACGATCTGGACGTAGACGGCTTCCGACGAGCTCACCTGCGCCCGTGCAGCAACGAGGCCGGCTTCCGCTGCAGCGAGCGAAGCCTGTGCCTGGCTGACATCGGTGCGGGTGCCTTCACCCACATCGAAACGCGCCTGGGCGGCGTTCAGCTGCTCGTTGAGGAATTCGAGGTTCTGGCGACGAATCTGCACGATCTGGCGGTCGCGCACGACGTTCATGAAGGCCTGGGCAGCCGACAGCAGGATGTCCTGCTCCGTGCTGCGAAGCCCTTCCTGGCCGGCGAACACATCCGACTGCGCGCCGAGAACGGCATTGCGCGTTTGGAAGCCATCGAAAACCGTCTGCGATACGGACAGTCCAAGAGCGGCGTCGGTGCCGTCGCCGAAGCTGGAAGACGTCTCGGTGGCCGAGACATCGAGCTGCGCCGCGATGCGCGGGCGATACCCCGAACGGGCAATCGCAACACCTTCGTCCGTCGCCCGCAGTCCAGCGCGAGCCGCATTCAAATCTGGATTGTTTTCGTAGGCCTTGGACATGGCGCCGAGGATCGTTTCGGCCATGGAGACAGTGGGTGAGAAGGCCATGATAGACGCAAGCGCGAATGTCGAGAGCCATTTGCGGTATCGCGTCATTGACGAACTCCTTAGTCGAAATACAGCGCGAGCACGATCATGAATCGTGTCCGTCGGATGCTTATCGCGCCGCCGTCTATTAGAGACAAGTACGCAGGTTAGCTTGCGCCAAGTATGCGGCGGCGCGTTGCCGGATCGCAACAGCAGCATTCAACCGATCAAAACACGAATTCCAGCGCCTGGGAGAAGCCAGGCAGCGGTTTAACGGCCGAATTGAAGACCGTTCGCTGCGCGGTAAATTCGCCTTCGCGTATATAGAGCTTGGCACGCGCCGCATTGCCGGTTCCCTCGACGACGACGAGGCGACCGCCATCGCGCAACTGCGACAGAATCGGCTGCGGAAAAATTCCGACGGCGCCGGAAAAGATGATTGCGTCGTAAGGCGCCTCGTCTTGATAGCCGGCGGCCAAGTCACCCTGCACGACTGCGACATTGTCGAAACCGAGATCGGCGAGCTTGGCACTTGCTTCGTCGGCAAGGTCAGGATCCGATTCCAGTGCGACGACCGAACCGGCGAGACGCGACAGGATCGCTGCGCCATAACCGGTCGCACATCCGATCTCCAGGACGACGTCGTTCGGTGTAATTTCGGCAAGCTGGACGAGACGAGCGAACTGGCCCGCCTCCATCATGAACCGATCGGGCGCGCCGTCCTTGCCTTCCTTCACCAGAAGATCGTCGTCGATATAAGCGAGCGGCATCAAACTGGCCGGAACGAAAGCTTCGCGCGGCACCTCGGAGAAGGCCGCAAGCACCGAGTGTTGCGTCACATCCATGGTGCGGATCTGGCAGTCGACCATCTTGGCACGCGCCTGAGCGTAATCGATCGTCATCGGACTGAAAAACTCCTGCATATCCCCGTCGGCACCGCATGCAGCGCTGCCCGTCGCTTCGATAAACCGTCATCGCACGAATGGCAAAGGCAAAGAACCGCCCTCGCCGGCGGAGGCACAAGCCTCTGCATCCGGGCGAACTGCTCTTGTTGGGATCGTAAGATTGGAGGCCTCGCCCGGAATCGAACCGGGATACAAGGATTTGCAGTCCTCTGCGTAACCACTCCGCCACGAGGCCTCGCGTCGACAAGCGTTGCCGACGGCTGAGGGCATTAGAATGAATCCCCCTGTAGTTCAAGCACGCCTGACGGCAATGCCGCTTTTTTTGGCGACTCCCTTTCAATGCGGATGGTGCGCCGGGCCGGCGCCTCGTCATCTGAGCCGATCGGCAAGGCTTGGAGAAAACGAAAATCTCGCTGTGGAGGACGCTCGACGGACACGCCTTTGCCCAGCTTTACAGGTCGAATGGGCCTCATCGAGTCGCGATTCGCTACATTGAGATGAATTCTCATGAGGTGCGAACCCGACATCACTCCGCCGGATGACCCAGGTCCGGGCGTCGTGCCGATTTGGAACAGGCCACCAGCCTCGCTCCAGCTTCGCACAGGCAAGTCCGGTTAACGGTTGGTTAACCAACGCACGCCTATCGATTGGCAATGGATTTTTAACGTAGATGACCAAAGTGCTAACCGACACCCGTCCCATCAGGCTCAAAGGCCGTTCCTTCCTGGCGCTCGTTCTGTCGCCGGAACTGCCGCTGGACGGCTGGCTTGCCCGCCTGGACGACCTTGCGCATCGCTCGGCGGGGTTCTTTCTCGGCCGTCCGGTGGTGCTGGATGTCGAAGATCTCGAAGTCGACAAGCACGAACTGAAATCGCTGATCGACGCGCTGGCCGAACGCAATGTGCGGGTCATGGGAATCGAGGGCGCACGCCCGTCGCAACTGACGACCGGCATGCCGCCGGCAATGCGCGGTGGACGCCCTGCTCCCGATTTCGACGAGCCGGAAACGGATACGGAGACGCCAGCGAAATCCGCATCGAGCAGCAAACCGCAGCCGGTGACCGCGCCGCAAGTCATGCGCGCGATGCCGTCGATCATCATTCACGAGCCGGTGCGCTCTGGCCAATCAGTGATCTTTCCGGAAGGCGACGTGACCATCGTCGGTTCGGTTGCCTCCGGCGCGGAAGTCGTCGCGGGTGGCTCGATCCACGTCTACGGAACACTGCGCGGCCGTGCGCTTGCCGGATCAATCGGCAATGCATCGGCGCGCATTTTCTGCCGCAAGCTCGAAGCCGAGCTTCTGGCGATCGACGGTTTGTACAAGACAGCGGAAGACATGCAGCCCGGATTGCGTGGCGAGGCCGTCCAGCTCTGGCTGGAAGGCGACGCGATCATGGCAGAAAAACTCATTTGAGCCGGGGGCGGCCAGGACAGGAGAGAGATATGGCTAAAGTTATCGTGGTGACATCGGGCAAAGGCGGGGTCGGCAAGACGACTTCGACCGCCGCGCTCGGCGCTGCATTGGCGCAAAGAAACGAAAAGACCGTCGTCGTCGATTTCGACGTCGGCCTGCGCAACCTCGACCTGGTCATGGGCGCCGAGCGACGGGTCGTCTACGACCTGATCAACGTGATCCAGGGCGACGCCAAGCTGTCGCAGGCACTCATCCGCGACAAGCGCCTGGAGACCCTTCACCTGCTGCCCGCCTCGCAGACGCGCGACAAGGACAATCTCACGTCCGAGGGCGTTGAGAAGGTCATGGCCGAGCTGCGCCAGCAGTTCGACTGGATCATCTGCGACAGCCCCGCAGGTATCGAACGCGGCGCGACGCTCGCCATGCGTCATGCCGACATCGCGGTCGTCGTCACCAATCCGGAAGTGTCGTCGGTGCGCGACTCGGATCGCATCATCGGCCTTCTCGACGCCAAGACGGCAAAAGCCGAACGCGGCGAGCGGGTTGAAAAGCACCTTCTTCTGACCCGCTACGACCCGGCCCGTGCCGAGCGCGGCGACATGCTCAAGGTCGACGACGTTCTGGAGATCCTCTCCATCCCGCTTCTCGGCATCATTCCGGAAAGCATGGATGTGCTGCGCGCTTCCAACATCGGATCGCCGGTCACGCTCGCAGAAGGCCGCGGTGCTGCCGCTATCGCGTATCATGATGCTGCACGTCGCCTTGCCGGCGAACAGGTGGCGATGACCATTCCAGGCGAAAAGCGCGGACTTTTCGAGAAGATCTTCGGAAGGAGGGCGGCATGAGCCTCTTCAGCTTCTTCAATCGACAAACGACATCGGCGCCGAAAGCGCGCGAGCGTCTGCAGGTTCTCCTGGCCCATGAGCGCACCACCGTCGGTCATTCCGATCTGGTCGCCGTGCTGCGCGAGGAAATCCTGGCGGTGATCGCGAAGCACGTGCAGGTCGATCGTGACAAGGTCCTCGTGAAGATGGACCGGGGCGACTCGGTCTCGACGCTCGAGGTGGACATCGAAATCCCGCTGTCGGCTGGCGTTCGCGCTGCCTGACGACCGGACCGGCAAGGATGCCGGTATCAAACCCTCCGGTGGCTGATCTCGGCCGCCGGCTCCAGACGATAAGGAGACCCAGCATGACACGAGTGGCCCTTCTCGAACGATTGAAAGAGCTTCAGCGGCTGCCGAAGTTCCAAAACCGTGACATCCGCACGATCAGCGCCTGCCTGACCTTGGATGCACTTATCGAACACGTACGCGTCTGCGAAGAAGTGGCAGGCGTCCATGAGCGCGTGGTCAGCCAGGCGGGCTGACCATAGCGATCGCCGATCTCTCCGCTTTAAGCCAGCGATCACGCCGAAGAACGCTGGTCAGTCGTCTGCGGCCGGGAGGAGCGAATCGGCGATATCGTTGGCCTGCTCCCCGAGCGCCGACAATGAAGCCAGAATGCCGCTCTCGTCGAACTGCTCCATGAACGACGCGACCGCCTGCCGTCCCCCCAGCCGAATGATGTTCACGTGATTGGCGGCCGGCACGATGACGGCCGTCGCGAACTGATCGTTCACCGACGCCAGCATCGTGGCGAACCGCGCCGGCGTGACCGGATCCTGCTCCCCCGCGACGATCAGAACCGGAACCTTGAGTTCCGCGAGACGGGCGACATTGTCGAACTTGGTGCGCACCACCCAGTTCGGCACCCGTGCGACTTGCTGCCGACCGGCTTCCGGAAAACTCGTCATCGGCGCTTCCAGAATGAGTGCGCGGGGCTGAATTTGCGCAGCCGCATTGGTGGCGATGCCCGACCCCATCGAGTAGCCGTAGAGCACGAAGCCATCACGGGCGAGACCCGCCTGCTCCGCCTGATCGAGCATTGCCGCCGCATCCCGATACATGTTGCCCTCGCGCGGCCTGCCGGGATTGCCGCCATAGCCACGATAGCCGGCCAGAAGCAGGCCGTAGCCATTCTCTGCCAACTCATAGAGGTGCCGCGGCTTTCGAACGAGATCGCCTTCCCGGCCGGCGAAATAGACGATCGTGGGCTTTCCCGGCACAGCCGGCAGATACCAGGCGCGAATGGTCAGACCGTCATGGGTCTCGTAGTCGAGCGGCTGCACGGCCGAAAGACTATCGAGCTCCAGCAGATTGAAGAGCGTCCGCTGGCGAAAGAGGATGTGCTCGGGAATGGTGGTGGCAACGCCAAACGTCGCGGCCAAAAGGGTAGAAGCTAAAACCAGGCCAATTGCCATCTTGCGCACTATCCCCGCGTCAAAGCGGTCGGTCGAAAAAGTCATGGAGGAGAGCGCATACCCTTGCTGGAGGCGTCGATCGGACGATTCGTCCGCCTCACATCAAGCAGCGTGATTTGGCTGTAAAGTGGCGATCGCGTTCATTGCCGGGCACGCATTCGTGCAAGTGGGCAGGCTCAATGCTCGGCGTGATCGTGACCGGGCGGCACCTTGGGCTTCCGGCCCCAGCGTCGACCGTAATAAACCGAGCCCGATCGGCGCCAGCGGCGCACGAATGCAAAATCCTGGGACAAGACGAGCAGGCCAAGCGGTAGCATCCAGATGCCGAGGATCGGCAGAAAGCTGAAGATGCCGCCGAAAATGAGCGCAATGCCGAGTGCGATGCGTGCCGCGCGCGATTGCGGCAAGCGAATCCGGCGCCCCAGGATGTGAATCGTGCGGGTCACGGGATCGAACCGGAAACGGCTTTCGGATGCCATTTTGCTTTCAGGATTGGTATCGGACACGGCTGGCAATGCCACCTCGCAACAATCGCCCCCAGGCGCCTCGGTGTTGAGAAGTGGGCACTCGGCGATGATTGTGCAAGACGGAGCACTTTTTTCGGGAAACGGCTTTGCAAGTGGGAAAGGCATTTGTTATAGGCTCGCCAACTCGACGAAAAGACGAGTTTTTCCCCGGTAGCTCAGTGGTAGAGCACTCGACTGTTAATCGATCGGTCGCTGGTTCGAATCCGGCCCGGGGAGCCAATCACGTCAAAGGCCGCTTGCCATCCGTTTCCGGGGCAGCGGCCTTTTTCGTAGCCAACCATCCCCGCTTTGCCTCTGAAACCTTTGATCCATTCCGTTCGTATCGACGTAACGAGATCAACATGGGGATGGTCATATTTCCCCTTCTGACGTTTCAGACAGAAAAGCGTTTTCATGGCACTTAAGGCGCGGGAGAAGGATGGTGGCGCGACGGATGGAGCGCATGCCGGCGGACCTGTCGTTGTATGGTTCCGCAACGATCTGCGCGTCAGAGACAATCTTGCTCTTTCGAAAGCCGTGGCCAGCGGCGCACCAGTCATCGCGCTCTTCATACTCGACGAAACAGCCAAGGCGCCTCGCAAGCTCGGCGGCGCTCGCCGCTGGTGGCTTCATCACTCTCTCGTCTCTCTGAAGGCGTCTCTCGAGGCGCTCAACATCCCTTTGGTTCTGAGACGAGGTGAATCCGAGAAACTCGTTCGCGCCGTCGTCGACGAATCAGGGGCGGGCAGCCTCTTCTGGAACCGGCGGTACGAGCCCGCGGGCATCGCCATCGACACGCGACTCAAGGCTTCGCTCAAGGATGGCGGCATCCACGTCGAGAGTTTCGACGGGCAGCTTCTGCACGAACCGAACCGAACGGCGACGGACAGCGGTGGCCACTACAAGGTCTATACGCCGTTCTGGCGCGCACTGGATGCCGGAACGCCGCCACGCGATCCGATAGGTGCTCCGGACAAGGCCGCAAAGCCTGCGGCCGACCTTTCGACCGACACGCTCGACGATTGGAAGCTCCTGCCGACGAAGCCGGACTGGTCCGGTGGGATCGCGGAGAGTTGGACGCCCGGAGAAGCCGGCGCGTGGGAACGGCTGGAAGATTTCATCTCGGGGCCGTTCAACGCCTATGCGGAAGGCCGCGACCTGCCCGACCGTGTCGGAACATCACGCATGTCGCCGCATCTGGCCTTCGGCGAAATCACGCCCTACCAGATCTGGGCGGAGACGAGCCGCCGCCCGAAGGAAGTCTCGAGCGAAGATCGCACCACCTATCGCAAGGAAATCGTCTGGCGGGAGTTTTCCTATCACCTGCTCTATCACAAGCCGGATCTTGCCGAAGCCAACTACAATGCCGCCTTCGATGCAATGCCTTGGAGACAGGACAAAGACGGCCTGCGTGCCTGGCAGCGCGGAATGACGGGTTACCCGATCGTCGATGCCGGCATGCGCGAGCTGTGGCAAACCGGCTGGATGCACAACCGAGTGCGCATGATCGTCGCATCCTTCCTGACCAAGCATCTCCTGATCGACTGGCGCATCGGCGAGGACTGGTTCTGGGATACGCTGGTCGATGCCGACCCGGCCTCCAACGCTGCGCAATGGCAGTGGGTCGCCGGTTCGGGTGCCGATGCCGCTCCCTATTTCCGCATCTTCAATCCGATGCTTCAGGGCTCGAAATTCGATAAAAAGGGCGATTATGTCCGCCGGTTCGTGCCCGAACTGGCCGAGCTGCCCGACAAATACATCCAGACGCCCTGGGAAGCGCCGAGCGAAATTCTGACGCGTGCGGGAATCGATCTCGGCAAAGATTACCCGCGCCCCATCGTCGACCATCAGAAAGCACGCCAACGCGCTCTCGACGCATACAAGAAACTCAAGGAAGCAGCATGACCGTTCACCTGCCCCATCCGGAACGCGGCGCCGTGCCGATCGACCGTGCGAACGGCCCGCATCGCCGGATCGCCGTGATCGGCTCCGGCATCTCCGGATCCTCCGCGGCCTGGGCATTGAATGCCACGAACGACGTCACGCTTTACGAGAAGGAACATCGTCTCGGCGGACATACGGCGACCGTCGACGTCGATTACGACGGCAAGTCGATCGCCGTGGACACCGGCTTCATCGTCTATAACGAGGTGAACTATCCGAATCTGAAAGCCCTGTTCGAGCATCTCGGTGTCGAGACGCACAAGAGCAATATGAGCTTCTCGCTTTCGCTCGACCATGGCAAGCTGGAGTGGAGCGGTGATGGTTTCCGTACCCTCTTCGCCCAGAAGCGCAATTTCTTCCGCCCGACCTTCCTGATGATGCTGCGGGAGATTCTGCGCTTCAACAAGATGTGCCTGCGCGACCGTGCCGACGGCCATCTGCGCAACATTTCGATCGGCGACTATCTCAACTGGCGCCGCTTCTCACCGGGCTTCACCAACAACTACCTCGTGCCGATGGCGGCTGCGATCTGGTCGACGCCTGCCAAGCAGATGATGGAATTTCCGGCCGAGCATTTCGTCAATTTCTTCGACAACCACCGCCTCGTGCACAGCCAGCAGCTTCCGTGGCGCACCGTCACGGGTGGATCGCGAACCTATCTGGAGCGCCTGCTGGCTCCTTTGAAGGACAAGACGCGCGTCGGTTGCGGCGCTGTCAGTGTTCGACGCGCCGGCGGCAAGGTGTATGTCCGAGATACGGCAGGGCATGAAGAGGTCTACGACGCCATCGTCATCGCGGCGCATTCCGATCAAGCGCTGGCGATGCTCGAAGATGCAAGCGAAGCCGAGCGCAGCGTGCTTGCCGGCATACCCTATCGGCCGAACCGCGTCGTTCTGCACCGCGATCCCGACCTGATGCCCAAGCGACGCAAGGTCTGGGCTTCCTGGAACTATCTGCGTTCGTCGGTCGATGGCGGAGAAGGCGACGTGGCGGTTACCTACTGGATGAACCGCCTGCAGGGCATCGATCCCGCCTGCCCGCTCTTCGTGACGCTCAACCCCGATCGCGAACCGGATCCGGCCAAGGTTTTTGCCGAATTCTCCTACGATCACCCGCAATTCGGCGCGGATGCCGTCAGGATCCAGAAGCAGCTGGCCGGTCTTCAAGGCCGCTCGAACACGTGGTTTGCCGGTGCGTGGACCGGCTACGGGTTTCACGAGGACGGCTTGTCCTCGGGCCTCGCTGCGGCCGAGGCCCTTGGCGCAGTGATTCCCTGGCGGACATGGGGCGCCGACCCCTCGGTCGACTTCGTCGAGGCGGCGGAATAGGCTTTCGCCATGACCGTGCACGCCCCCATCTTCGAGACCAGCCAGGCCTCAGCGAACATCGCCTTTCCGGCGCCGGCTGCGGCTATCAGTCTCTATGTGGGCGACGTCATGCATCAGCGCATGCGCCCGAAGCCGCACCGCTTCACCTACCGCGTCTTCAACATCCTGATCGATCTCGACCGGCTCGACGAGGCGGATCGCCAAAGCGGGCTGTTCGGTGTGAATCGGAGAGCAGTGGTGTCGTTCCATGAGAGCGACCACATCGACGGCCCTCACGAGAGCGTGCGCAGCTATGTCGATCGTCTTTTGAGCCAGGCTGGATTGATCGAGAAGGCCGACCGCATTCTGCTTGCCTGCTATCCGCGCGTACTTGGGCGCGTGTTCAATCCGCTGGCTGTCTACTACGCCTACGACAAGCGCGATGTTCTGAAGGCGCTGGTCTACGAAGTCCGCAACACGTTCGGCGAACGGCACAGTTATGTTTGCGTCTGCAAGCCGGGGGACGTCAGCCCGGCCGGCGTTCGTCAGGAGCGGAACAAGCGGTTCTTCGTCTCGCCCTTCATCGACATGGAGATGCGCTACCATTTCCGGATGCTCCCGCCCGGAGACGCGATGCGGTGGCGCATCCTCGAAACGGATGGGAATGGACCGTACCTGTCCGCCACCTTCGACGGAAAGCGCACCGACTTCACCACGAGAACGCTTGGCGCTTGCCTGCTGCGGGTTCCGTTCCAGACATGGAAGATCGTGGCGGGCATCCATTTCGAGGCGCTCCGCCTCTGGTGGAAAGGCGCTCGCTACCGGTCGCGCGGGCCGGCACCCGTCGCTGTGAGCTTCGATGATGAAGCCGCTTGAAAGCAAAGACACTTTGGCTTTTCATCTGCCGATGATCGCGAGACCTGTTGCGAGCGCCGTTACGATCGAGACTGGAACCCGTCGGGGCAAATTGAAAGTCGGCCATGCTCAAGGAGCCGGCAAAAACTGGAACGGACGTGCATGAGTATGGATGCGACATTCTCCAACGATCATTTCGCTGCAGCTGAACGGCTGACGGCCGACAACGTCACGTCCTTCATGCGGGGGCTGCCGGCGCGCGCGCAGTTGACGCTGAAGGCTCTGGTCAACATGAACTACGGCGCAATCAACGTGCGCATGCCGGATGCCCGGATTTTTCGCGTCGAGGGTGCAAAGCCCGGACCGGAAGCGACCGTCGTGCTCCATAACTGGAACCTGCCGCAGCGCGCCTTCATGCGCGGCACGATCGGCGTCGCCGAGTCCTACATGGACCACGACTGGGACAGCCCGGACGTGACGGCATTCCTGGAATTGTTCATCGTCAACATGGATCTCGGCGAGAAATACGCAACGGGCGGACGCGGCATCCTGCAGCTCTTCGACAGGCTGCGCCACTGGCTGAACATCAACACGCGCAGCCAGTCCAAGCGCAACATCGCCGCCCATTACGATCTTGGAAACGCCTTCTACAAGGAATGGCTCGACCCGACGATGACCTACTCGTCGGCGCTTTACCAGACCGGCGCGAACGATCTTCAATCGGCGCAGACCGCGAAGTACCGGGCTCTCGCCGAGGCGACGGGCATCGGGCCGAACGACCACGTTCTGGAAATCGGTTGCGGCTGGGGCGGGTTTGCGGAGTTTGCCGCCAGCGAGATCGGATGCAAGGTCACCGGCCTGACGATCAGCCGCGAACAGCTCGCCTATGCCGAGGAGCGGATCCACAAGGCAGGGCTTTCCGACCGCGCCTCGTTCAAGTTCCAGGATTACCGCGACGAGACGGGCGTCTACGACCGGATCATCTCGATCGAGATGCTGGAGGCCGTCGGCGAGAAATTCTGGGCGACCTATTTCGGCAAAGTGCGCGACTGCCTGCGTGAAGGCGGACGTGCTGGGATCCAGGCGATCACCATCGCCAGCGCCGTCTTCCCGATGTATCGCAGCCAGCCTGATTTCATCCAGCGCTACGTGTTTCCCGGTGGCATGCTGCCGACCAACGACCATCTGCGTGCTTTCGGAAGCGATGCCGGTCTCTCGATCGTCGGCAACCGCGCTTTTGCAGCGGATTATGCCCGCACGCTGGCCGAATGGCGCGAGCGCTTCTGGGCGCGCTGGGAGGCAATCCGGCCCCTCGGTTTCGACGAGCGGTTCAAGCGCCTTTGGGAATTCTATCTGTTTTACTGCGAAGCCGGCTTCCGGGCGGAAAATATCAACGTCCGCCAAGTGGTCTATGCACGGTAGAGATTGCGTAGAAGCGGCATGAGCCTTCCGTCTCCTGCCTCTCCGACGCGCACATGACACCGCGCGAAATGCCCGAAACATCAGGCAGTGTGCGAACCGCTTCCTATGGCGACAACGTACCTGCGCGCATTCTGGCAGCCTACGCGTTGCCTGCGCTGCCGCTCGCGGCCATGACGTTGCCGCTCTATATCCTGCTGCCGACATTCTACACCGAGACGCTGGGGCTTTCGCTTGCCGGCGTCGGGTTTGCGCTCCTTGTCATGCGGCTCTTCGATGCGGTCAACGATCCGCTGGTCGGCTGGATGGCGGATCGGTTTCGTCCACGCTTCGGCCGGAGACGCACGCTGTTTGCAGCCAGCTTGCCACTGACGGCTCTCTCGGGCTTCATGCTCTTCTGGCCACCCGTCGACGCCACCACGGGGTACCTGCTCGGCTGGGGCATGATGCTGTCGCTCGGCTACACTGCATCCGTCATTCCCCTAACGGCATGGGGAGCCGAATTGTCCAGCGGCTACCGCGGCCGGTCGCGCCTGGCCGCCTGGCGTGAGGGTTTCATTCTGATCGGCACGCTGATTGCGATCGCGGTGCCGTTCACGATCGGCTTCGACACTGCCGAAGGTGTCCACGGGCTCGCGCTTCTTGCGATCGGCATCGCGGTTGCACTGCCAGTCTGTGGAATGGTTGCCGTGTTCGTCGTTCCGGAGCCGAAAGAACATACCAAGCAGCGGGTCGATTTTCGCAAGGGTCTTGGCCACCTTCGCAACAACCGGCCGTTCCTTCGCCTGATCTTCGCATACCTGATCAACGGGCTGGCAAACGGCATTCCGGCGACGCTCTTCCTCTATTTCGTCTCCGAGCGCCTGGGACTGCCCGAGGCCCGCGGGCCGTTGCTGTTTCTCTACTTCCTCTCCGGCGTCATCGGGGTGCCGATCGCGCTCAAGATCGCCGACAGGATCGGCAAGCACCGGGCGTGGTGCTGGGCGATGCTGGTCAATTGCGTGATCTTCGCCGCTGCGCCGATGCTGCCGGAAGGCGCTCTCTACGGCTTCGGAGCCATGTGCGTCGCGACCGGGATATTTCTCGGTTTCGACCTGACGATCCCCGCATCGATCCAGGCCGATGTCATCGACGTCGACACGGCGAGTTCGGGCGAGCAGCGGTCCGGCATCTATTTCGCCGCCTGGAGCCTCGCCACCAAGCTGTCGCTGGCGCTCGCCGGCGGGACGATATTTCCGGCGTTGGCGTTCTTCGGCTTCGATCCGCAGGCGAGCGGCAGCAACACGGAGACCTCGCTGCTCGCGCTTGCCGTCATCTACGCCTGGGTGCCGATCGCGCTGAAGTTGATCGCGGTGCTCTTGATGTGGAACTTCCCACTCGACGAGGCCGAGCACGCGAAGCTTCGGGCCTCGATCGATGGTCCTTCCCGCGCGTAAGCAAAGCCTCAGTCGGCGCCGCGGCTTTCCAGAGGGCGCTTCGACCATCCCGTCATGCGATTGATGGCCGCGAAATAAAGCGGGTAGGGAAAGAGCCCGAGGAACTTGAGGGCATAGGTGAAGCGCTTGGGGAAAGTGATCTCGAAACCAGGACGTTTCAGCCCTTCGATGATCCGGTCCACGGCATCGTCCACCTGCATCAAAGCCGGCATGGCGAATTCGTTCTTCTCCGTCGCCGGCGTGTCGACAAATCCGGGGTGGACCACCTGGATGCGGATGTTCATCTTGTCGAGGTCGAACTTCAGGCTTTCCGCCATATTGGTCAGCGCAGCCTTCGTGGCGCCATAGGCCGCACTCGTCGGCAAACCACCATAGCCGGTGACGGAAGACACGATCGCGATGTGGCCCCTGCCCGCGCGCTGCATGGCATCTACGGTGGGCACCAACCCGTTCACGACCCCGTTCAGATTGACGGCGAAAGTCTTGTGGAAGTCTTCGACCTTCAAATCGTTGCCATGGACCGGGATGTAGACCCCGGCATTGAAGATCGCGAGCGCGAGCTTGCCGTGGTGACTGACAATAGAATCGACAATCCGCGCCATGTCGGCTTCATCGGTCACATCGCCGGGCATCGGATAGATGCGTCCCTTCGCGGTCGACGCCTTCGCGGCCAGTTCGTTGAGCTTGTCCTCACCGCGGGCCGTAGCGACGACGGTGTAGCCGGCCTGCGCGAGCTTTATTGCCAGCGCCGCGCCGATGCCGGAGCTCGCGCCCGTGACCCAGACGGCTCCATGGGATGGTTCGGCGAAATAGTGGCGCATCACAGGGCTCCTACTTGTGTTCCGGAAATGAAAACGCGCCAGCCAGGAATTGGCCGGCGCGGTTTTCGTTCCGCTCGAAACTGTTACGCAGAACTCACGTCAGCCGATCAGGTCGCCAATCAATTGACGGAAGGAACCGGTCAGGCGCAAAGGCGCATCCGTGACGGCAAAGCCGATGCAGGGGCCATGGCTTTCGGCAACAGGACGGTGATCGATATCGTCGTCAGCGACGGAAATGTCGCCTGGGCCGTAACGGCCCAGTCCATCGGAGAACGCTCCCTGCAACACGAGCGAAATCTCGCAACCGTGGTGCGTGTGCGCAGGAACGGTGCGGCCGGGGCGCAGCCAGAACATGCTGACGTGGCAGCCGTCGATTTCGCCCATGTCGTATTCCTTGAAGCCCGGCATTTTGGTGCGCCACGGCACATCCGCAATATCGAAGCCAACGAAGTCGCGCAGCGCCGAAGGCATGCTGCCATCATCGGGCGCAGTCCGCGCCGCATCCATGTCAATGTCCATCGATGTCAGCTTGGCATTGTCCGCACTCGACTGAAAAATCCGATCCAGCACCTCGTCGCGTGCGGAAATCGGGGCCGGCGCCAGGCTTTCAAGCGTTTCGCCCGCCATTGCTTCGAGATCCGAGACGAAGGTGCGTGCACCTTCGCGAAGTTCGAGATGCGACTGCACCAGGACACGCGCCGGCAACGGCAGCGTGCCCGCAACATAACGCGCCATCAGCGAGTCGATCGTATCAATATGCTCACGAACCATTCGTCGCCCTATCGTGACGCGGGGCTCCACCCAAGCGCCGCTTCCAGAATCCCTCAGATCACCACTAGCGAGAATACGGGCAACTCGGCAACTCGGATCAGTGGTCTAAATGATTGGGCATTCAAGCCTCGGGACACGCGCTCTGGACGCATGCTGTATTCCGCTCATTGGCCGAAAAGGCGAACGGGATTTCTTGCCAAAGAAGCCTTGAGAACGCACAACCACGTTCCTACTCTACAAAAAACAATCCCAAAAGGCGGATTTTCATGTCCTTTCTCCCATCCGTTCTCGACGCCATCGGCAACACGCCGCTGATCAAGCTGAAACGAGCCTCGGAGGAGACGGGCTGCACCATCCTCGGCAAGGCGGAGTTTCTCAATCCAGGCCAGTCGGTCAAAGATCGTGCAGCGCTCTTCATCATCCGTGAGGCGGAGCGCAAGGGTCTTCTGCGCAAGGGTGGCGTCATCGTCGAGGGAACGGCGGGCAATACGGGCATCGGGCTTGCGCTCGTCGCGCGTGCACTCGGCTACCGCGCCGTCATCGTCATCCCGGAAACGCAGAGCCAGGAAAAGAAGGACGCGATCCGGTTGCTCGGCGCCGAACTCGTCGAGGTTCCGGCCGTGCCCTACAAGAACCCGAACAACTACGTGAAGGTGTCGGGGCGCCTTGCCGAGCAGTTGGCGAAGACGGAGCCGAACGGCGCGATCTGGGCCAACCAGTTCGACAACACCGCGAACCGCGATGCGCATGTGGCGACCACTGCTCCCGAGATCTGGACCCAGACCGAAGGCAAGGTCGACGGCTTCATCTGTGCGGTCGGATCGGGCGGAACGCTTGCCGGCGTCTCCATGGGGCTGAAGGACAAGAACCCGGACATCAAGATCGGTCTCGCCGATCCGGAGGGTGCCGCGCTGTTTTCCTACTACACCAGCGGCGAGTTCGCCTCGCCCGGCACCTCGATCACCGAGGGCATCGGCCAAGGCCGCATCACTGCCAATCTCGAAGGCTTCACGCCGGATTTCGCCTATCGGATCTCGGATGCTGAAGCGTTGCCTCTGGTCTTCGATCTCGTGCAGGAAGAAGGTCTCTGCCTTGGCGGCTCGAGCGGCATCAACATCGCCGGCGCCATCCGCATGGCGCGCGACATGGGTCCCGGCAAGACGATCGTGACGATCCTCTGCGACTACGGCAACCGCTACCAGTCCAAGCTCTTCAATCCGGAATTCCTGCGTTCCAAGGATCTCCCGGTTCCAAACTGGATCGAAAATCCAGCCAAGTTCGACGTGCCGTTCGAGGACGTCCAGGCGTGAGCGAGGCAACGCGTCCGCTCTTCATCGAAGACGCCTATCTCTCGACCGCCGAGGCGACCGTGCTGTCCGTCAATGCAGCCGGCGGCATCGTGCTCGACCAGACCTGTTTCTACGCCACATCGGGCGGCCAGCCCGGCGATGTGGGACAGTTCGAGCGCGCCGACGGCTCGCTCATTCCGATCGCCGCGACCATCAAGGGCGAGGTCCCCGGCCAGATCATCCACCTGCCGCAGGATGGGGCCACGCAACCGGAACCCGGCGAGCGGCTGGTACTGCATGTGGACTGGGCGCGGCGCTACCGGCTGATGCGGATGCACACGGCCTGCCACCTTCTCTCCGTCATCTGCCCCTACCCGATCACCGGTGCTTCGGTTGCAGAGGACGACAGCCGTGTCGATTTCGACATGAGCGCGACGATCGATCGTAGCGAGGTGACGGCACGGCTGATGGAGCTCGTGGCAGCCAATCACCCGATCTTCACCCAATGGATCGACGAAGCTGAGCTCGACGCCAATCCGGGCATCGTCAAATCCAAGAACGTGCGCCCACCGCGCGGCACGGGGCGCATCCGCCTCGTCTGCATCGGCGAAGGCTCGAGCATCGACAGCCAGCCCTGCGGCGGCACCCATGTGTCCGAAACGCAGGAAGTGGGCGCGATCCACATCGCCAAAATCGAGAAAAAGGGCAAGGAAAACCGGCGTTTCCGCATTCGCTTCGGACGCGCGCCGGACTAAACTCCAAGGCATTCCAGGGAGGACGAGATCATGACCAAGAGCGCATTCATCATCGACGGCGAAACGCTTCAGGCGCGGCTTGGCGACGCGCGCCTTCGGATCGTCGATGCCTCCTGGTACCTGCCTGCCCAAAACCGAGATCAGCGTGCCGAATACGCTGCCGGCCACATCTCGGGCGCCGTATTCTTCGATCAAGACGCCATCGTCGATGCCAGTTCGGCGCTGCCGCATGCGCTTCCCTCGCCGGAGCTTTTTGCCGAGAAAGTCGGCGCGCTCGGCATTTCGGAAGCTGACACGATCGTCGTCTATGACGGCCCCGGCCTCTTTTCCGCTCCGCGCGTCTGGTGGATGTTCCGCACGATGGGCGCAAGCTCGGTGCTTCTGCTCGACGGCGGGCTCGACCGCTGGAAAGCGGAGGGCCGGCCCGTAACGAGCGAGACGAACACGCCGGAGAAAGCCGTGTTCACTACCGCATTCGACGCGAGCAAAGTCGCCACGATCGACGATGTGCGCGCCGTCATCGACGACGGCTCCGCACAGATTGCCGATGCGCGGCCGCATGGCCGCTTCACCGGCGAGGAACCCGAGCCGCGCGCCGGTATGCACTCCGGTCACATGCCGGGTGCCTTCAACGTGCCGGCGGCCTCGCTTGGCGAAGGCGGCAGCCTCAAGGATCTCGAGGCACTGGCCGAAACGCTGAAGCATGCGGGTGTCGACCCTTCAAAGCCCGTCGTCACGACCTGTGGTTCCGGCGTCACGGCAGCGACGATCACGCTCGCCCTCCACTCGCTCGGCTTTACGGACAACAAGCTCTATGACGGCTCCTGGTCGGAATGGGGAGCGCGCGACGATACGCCGATCAAGAAGGGCGCCGGCATCATCGACGATGCCTCATCCTCGCCCAAGGAGTGACGCCTTGGCCAAAGGCAAAACACCCACACCGCTGACAACTACGGTCACCTATCTGGAGATGGCGAAACCGCCATCCGGCCACCATCCGCTGCCAATCAATGTGCAGGCTGCCTTGATGCGCACGCGGGATATCCCGCTGCACTTCTACCGCTATTTGCAGTACCGGATCGGTCGCGACTTCCATTGGGTTTATCGGCTACGCCTTGACGACGAAACGCTTGCGGCCATCGTGCACGACCCGGCGACCAGCATCGACGTGCTCTATCTGGACGGGGCGCCGGCCGGTTTCTTCGAACTGAAGCGGGAGAGCGAAGAGGTCGTCGACCTCGCCTATTTCGGCCTGATGAAGCACGCGCAGGGCCGAGGCCTCGGTCGCTGGTTCCTGCGCCAGGCGATCGATGCCGCGTGGGCACTCGGGCCGGACAGAGTGACGGTGAACACCTGTACGCTGGACCACAAGGCGGCGCTATCGCTCTACCAGAAAATGGGCTTTAGCCCCATCGGCCAGACGGAAACCTTCATCCACCCGATGACCGACGCCGATCACCTGCGGCTCGCGGCACTCGACTGAGATGGCAGCGCCCGGCCAACGGCCGAGCGCGTGCGTCCTTCCGGTTCAAGCGACCTTGAGGATGGCCTGCGGCTCCACGGCTTCGTAGCCGAGCGCATCGGCAACGGCGCGGTTGGTGATGCGGCCTGCATGGACATTGAGGCCTGCGCGCAGATGCCGGTCTTCGGCAATCGCCTTCAAGCCTCGATCGGCAAGTTTCAGGCCGTGCTGCATGGTCGCGTTGTTCAGCGCGTGAGCCGATGTGATCGGGACGGCGCCCGGCATGTTGGCCACGCAGTAATGCACGATGCCGTCGACCTCGTAGGTCGGGTCGGAATGCGTCGTCGCATGGCTGGTCTCGAAGCAGCCGCCCTGGTCAATCGCGACATCGACGATGACCGCGCCACGCTTCATGCCCGACAGCATTTCGCGGGTGACGAGCTTCGGCGCCGCTGCACCGGGAATCAGAACGGCACCGATGACCAGATCGGCCGTGAAGACTTCTTCTTCCAGCGCCTCGATCGTGGAGAAGCGCGTGCGCACGCGACCGTTGAAGATGTCGTCGAGCTGGCGCAGGCGCGGCAGAGAACGATCGAGAATCGTCACCTCGGCGCCGAGGCCGACAGCCATCTTGGCCGCGTTCAGACCGACGACACCGCCACCGATGACGGAGACACGTGCGGGAAGAACGCCTGGAACGCCGCCAAGCAGGATGCCGCGGCCGCCATTGGCCTTCTGCAGCGCCGTCGCTCCGGCCTGGATGGCAAGGCGCCCGGCGACTTCCGACATCGGGGCGAGAAGCGGCAGGCCGCCATGGTCGTCGGTCACGGTTTCATAGGCGACGGCCGTTACGCCGGATTCGACGAGACCCTTGGTCTGCTCAGGATCCGGAGCGAGGTGCAGATAGGTGTAAAGCAACTGGCCTTCGCGCAGTTGCGCCCACTCGGACGGCTGCGGCTCCTTGACCTTCACCACCATGTCAGCGCGCTGGAAGATTTCCGCAGCGGTCGCCACGATCTTGGCGCCGGCTGCCTGGTAAGCCCCGTCGTCGGCACCGATGCCGGCGCCCGCACCCGTTTCGACGATCACTTCATGGCCATGGGCGATGTATTCGCGCACGGCGCCCGGCGTCAGGCCGACGCGGTATTCGTGATTCTTGATTTCTTTCGGGCAACCGACACGCATTGCGATCCTCCATGGCGGCCCGCGGCGGGATGGCGGGCGATGATGACGAATTTCAACATCGGATGCCCGCAATGTCCTTGCGAAGTTCGTTTGCCAAACGGCAAAATTCGAATATTCTTGCACGCATCGGTCTTTCGTTCGGGGAATCCACGTCTAATGGAATTCGATGCTATCGATCGTGCGATGCTTAAGCGGTTGCAGGAAGAAGGCCGCATCTCGAATGCCAATCTCGCCGAGGCCGTGGGGCTGTCGCCATCAGCCTCTTCCCGCCGACTTGACCTGCTCGAAAAATCAGGCGTCATCCGCGGTTACCACGCCCGACTGTCGGACAAGGCGCTGGGCTACGGCATGACGGCGATCGTCCATATCTCGCTGTCCGGCCAATTCGCGCGCACGCTCGCCGAGTTCGAGAAGGCCGTGAAGCTCTGCTCGAACGTGCTGTCCTGCTACCTGATGTCGGGCGAGTACGATTATGTGCTGCGGGTCGTGGTCAAGAGCCTCGAGGATTACGAGAGGCTGCATCGCGACTGGCTGTCGGCCCTGCCCCATGTCGTGCGCATCAACTCATCCTTCGCGCTTCGCGACGTCATCGACAGGCCGAATATCGGCATCGATGCGGAACATTTCTGACTGCCGGTCTTTGAGCAAACTGGGGTTCCGGAAGCGCAGACTCGGGTCTAGTCTCTTCCTCCCCCGCATTGTTCCTCACGCGCCTGCAAGCCGCCTCACCGAAAGCCGATCATGAAGGAAGACGTTTCCAAGCCTGCGACGTTTGCCGCGCTCGCACCGCTCAGGCATCCGACATTCCGCGCGATCTGGCTCGGCGCCATGGCATCGAATTTCGGCATGCTTATCCAGACGGTGGGCGCCGCGTGGCTAATGACGCAGCTTGCGGCTTCCGCCGACATGGTGGCGCTGGTCCAAGCCTCGAATGCGCTGCCGATCGCTTTTCTCGCGCTGATCTCGGGCGCAATTGCCGACAGCTACGACCGGCGCAAGGTGATGCTTTTTGCGCAATGCTTCATGCTGGTCGTCGCGACCGTGCTTGCGATTGCCGCATGGTACGAAGCGCTGACCCCATGGACGCTGCTCGGCCTGACTTTCCTGATCGGCTCCGGCATGGCGCTGAACAATCCCTCCTGGCAGGCATCCGTCGGCGACATGGTGGGCCGGGACGATCTCCCCCAGGCGGTGACGCTGAACTCGATGGGCTTCAATCTGTCGCGCAGCGTCGGCCCAGCGATCGGCGGCGCGATCGTCGCTGCGGCGGGGGCTGCTGCCGCCTTCGCCATCAATGCCGCGAGCTATCTCGTGCTGATCTTCGTGCTGGTGCGTTGGAAACCGTCGCTTCCGGCGAGCACGCTGCCGCGCGAGAGCCTCGGCAGTGCCGTCATGACGGGCCTTCGCTATCTGGTCATGTCGCCGAAGATCGAGATCGTCATGCTGCGCAGCGCCATGTTCGGCATTTCGGCAAGCGCCGTGATGGCGCTGATGCCGCTGATTGCACGCGACATCCTGGCTGGCGGCCCGCAGCTCTTCGGCCTGCTGCTCGGCGCGTTCGGGCTCGGGGCGGTGGCTGTTGCGCTTTCCAATTCGGCGCTGCGGGCGCGCTTTGCCGGTGAAACGCTGATCCGCACGGGCTTCCTCGGCTTCGCCGCGTGCGCCTTCATCGCTTCGTTCAGCCGCTCCGCACCGCTGACCATGGTCGCGATGACGCTTGGCGGCGCCTGCTGGGTGCTGACGCTTTCGCTCTTCAACACGACCGTGCAGCTGTCGACGCCGCGCTGGGTCGTCGGGCGGCTGCTGTCGCTCTACCAGATGGCGACCTTCACGGGCATGGCGCTCGGGTCCTGGATCTGGGGCCTGGTCACGGAAAGCTATGGCGCTTCGAACGCGCTTCTTGCAGCATCGGTTCTCATGGTGGCGGGTGCTGCGATCGGCCTCGTCCTGCCGCTGCCGGCCCCGCCGCGGCTGAAACTCGATCCGCTGAACCGGTGGAAGGAGCCGCATCTCGCCCTCGACATCAAGCCGCAGAGCGGCCCGATCGTCATCATGGTCGAGTATCGGATCGGCAATGACGACATGCCGGAATTCCTGAAGTCCATGGCGGAACGCCGGCGCCTGCGGTTCCGCAACGGCGCGCGCCACTGGACCTTGATGCGCGATCTCGAGGATCCCGAACTCTGGCAGGAGACCTATCACCTGCCGACATGGACGGAATATCAGCGCTACCATCAGCGCACGACGGAGGCCGATGCCGTTATCGCGGAAGCCATCCGCGCCATGCACAAGGGCCCGGGCAAGCCGGTGATCCATCGCATGATCGAGCGCTCAACCGACTGGAGCGCCAATCAGCACGTCACGCCCAAGGACATGCTCGATATTCATTGAGACGGTTTCTACGAGCGAAGGGCGATCAGACCGGACCGGTCTCGCTCGGATCGGCGAAGAGCCGCGGGTTCTGCTCGATGATCTGGCGACCCTTGCGCTGCGAGACCTCAACGGCCTCCTCTTCCGTCATGCAGAGATCGGCGCGGATGAAATGGCGCTCGATGCGCTGGCCGTCCACGATCTTCGCGATGATGCCGGCAACGCGCCACTGACCGCCTTCGCTCATCGGCTGCGCGACGATCTCACAGCCCTGATGCTCGATGGGAGCGGCTGCCGCAGGCTTTGGTGCGGCCTTCTCGCCGCCAAGGCCGAACAGCTTGGAAAGAAGTGACATCGCCGGTCTCCCATGGTCAGGTTCTGAAAGGCTTTCTAGCACGCGCATGCCGCTTGGCCAGCCATTTCAGGCCAGCTTTCATGCCGATCCGCCTCGTCGTCATCAATGCGTCACAGGCTGATGCTCGATTGCCGGCATGCTGGGGATCAGGCCAAATCCGAACCGAAGACCGAGAGGAACCGCACCCGTGATCATCCGACCGAAGCCCTTCACCCTCACCCGTCGCACTCTGCTGGCCGGATCGGCGGCGCTCTCTGCCGTCGTCATGCTGCATCCTTTCTCCGCACGGGCGCAGGCAAACCAGGCGCATCTGCGGATCATGGGCACGAGCGACCTGCACGTGCATGTCTACCCCTACGACTATTACGCCGACCGCGAAAACGACACGATGGGCCTCGCCCGTACGGCCGCGATCGTCAATTCGATCCGGGCGGAAGCAACGAACGCGATCCTGCTTGACAATGGCGATTTCCTGCAGGGCAATCCGATGGGCGACTACATCGCCTACGAGCGCGGCATGAACGAAGGCGACGTCCATCCGGTCATAAAGGCGATGAACGTGCTCGGCTTCGATGCGTCGACGCTCGGCAATCACGAATTCAACTACGGCCTCGACTTTCTGTTCAAGGCGCTCGATGGCGCGGAATTTCCCTTCGTCTGCTCAAATGTCACGCGCGGCACGCTTGCCGGCAATCCATTGCAGGACGAGCTTTATATCCAACCCTATGTCATTTTGGACCGAGAGCTGACCGACGGCGCCGGGGAAACCCATCCCATCCGCATCGGCATCATCGGTTTCGTGCCGCCACAGATCATGACCTGGGACGCCGCCCACCTCACCGGCAATGCCGCGGCGCGCGACATGGTGGAAGCCGCGCGTGCCTTCGTGCCGCAAATGCACGAAGAAGGCTGCGATATCGTCATCGCTCTCGCCCATTCGGGCATCGGCGAGGAAGCCCATAGCGCAGGCATGGAAAATGCTGCGATCCCGCTTGCCGCCGTCGAAGGCATCGATGCGATCGTCACCGGCCATCTGCACCGCGTCTTTCCGGGCGAGGAATTCGAAGGCGTGGCCGGCGTCGACAACGCCAACGGTACGATTGCCGGCAAGCCGGGCGTTATGCCGGGCTTCTGGGGTTCCCACCTCGGCCTCATCGACCTGATGCTTGAGCGCGACGGCGACAGCTGGCGGGTCGTCACGCACACCTCGGAGGCACGGCCGATCTTCGAGCGTGTCGAGGCGACCGTCACGCCGCTGGTCGAGAGCGACGCCGAGGTGCTCGCCTCCGTCGAAGCGGAGCACGAGGCGACCATCGCTTATGTCCGCACGCCCGTCGGTCGCACGGCAGCCCGGCTTCATTCCTATTTCGCGCTCGTTGCCGATGATCCATCGGTGCAGATCGTAAGCCAGGCGCAAACCTGGTACATCGCCGACATCCTCTCGCGCGATCCCGATTACGCCGATCTTCCGGTTCTCTCCGCAGCCGCACCGTTCAAGGCCGGTGGGCGTGGCGGGCCGGACTACTATACCGACGTGCCGGTCGGCGAGATCGCCATCCGCAACGTCGCCGATCTCTATCTCTACCCGAATACCATCCATGCGGTCGCCATCACCGGTGCCGATCTCAAGGAATGGCTGGAGCGCTCGGCAGGGATCTTCAACCAGGTCGAGCCCGGCGCCTCGGATGCCGCACTCATCAATCCGGACTTCCCATCCTACAATTTCGACGTGATCGACGGCGTCACCTACGAGATCGACCTGTCGCAACCATCCCGCTACGATTCAGAGGGCGTGCTCGTCAACGAGAGCGCCAACCGGATCAAGAACCTCGCCTTCGAAGGCGCGCCGGTCGATCCGGCCCAACGCTTCGCGGTCGCCACCAACAACTACCGCGCCGGCGGCGGTGGCAGCTTTCCGGGCATCACCTCCGACAAGATCATCTTCGTCGGTCCGGACACCAACCGCGATATCATCGTGCGCTACATCATCGAGCAGGGCGAGATCGATCCGGCGGCGGACGGCAATTGGCGCTTCAGCCCAATGCCTGACACCACCGTTGTCTTCGACACGGGCCCCGCAGCCGCCGACGTGATCGCCGATGTCGAAGGCGTGATGATCGAGGAGGCCGGGGCCGGCGAGAACGGGTTCGCCCGGTATCGGATCACATTGTAGCCGAGAGATTTGCTCTCCCCTCCGCGGGGGAGAGCAAACCCGATCAAGCCGCCTTCACGATATCCGCGAGCGTGTTCATGATCACCGCGGCGCCGCCCAGGCGCTTTTCCGGGGTCGGCAGTTCGCGGATGAAGACGACGCTCTGGTCGGGGCGAATCTTCGCCTGGTTGCCGAGCTTCGCGATATGCTGGACGAGGCCGGCCGGGTTCGGGAACTGCTTGTCGCGGAACTGCACGACGACGCCCTTCGGTCCCGCATCCAGCTTCTCGACATTGGCCGTGCGGCAGAGCGCCTTGATGTAGACGATCTTGAGGAGGTGCTGCACTTCCTTCGGCATAGGCCCGAAGCGGTCGATGAGTTCCGCACCGAAATCGTCGATCTCGCCGAGATCGGTGACCTCGCCGAGACGCCGGTAAAGGCCGAGACGCAGATGCAGGTCCGGCACGTAGTCTTCCGGAATCATGACCGGGGTGCCGACGGTGATCTGCGGCGACCAGCCGGTATCGCGGACCTCGTCCTCGCCCTTCAATTCGGCCACGGCCTCCTCCAGCATCTGCTGGTAGAGCTCGAAGCCGACCTCCTTGATGTGACCGGACTGCTCTTCGCCGAGCAGATTGCCCGCGCCGCGCAGATCGAGGTCGTGGCTGGCGAGCTGGAAGCCGGCGCCGAGTTCGTCCAGGGACTGCAGCACCTTGAGGCGCCGCTCGGCCATGGGCGCGATGAGGCGGTTCGCCGGCAGCGTGAAGAGCGCGAAGGCACGCACCTTCGACCGGCCGACGCGGCCGCGCAGCTGGTAAAGCTGGGCAAGGCCAAACATGTCCGCACGGTGGACGATCAGGGTGTTGGCGCGCGGCACATCGAGACCGGATTCGACGATCGTCGTCGACAGCAGCACATCGTACTGGCCGTCATAGAAGGCGTTCATGATGTCGTCGAGCTGACCGGCCGGCATCTGGCCGTGTGCGGTCGCGACCTTCAGCTCCGGCACTTCCGACTGGAGGAAGGCCGACACGTCTTCCAGATCGGCGATGCGCGGGCAGACATAGAAGCTCTGGCCGCCGCGATAATGCTCACGCAGCAAGGTCTCGCGGATCGTCAACGCATCGAAGGGCGAGATGAAGGTGCGCACCGCGAGCCGGTCGACCGGGGGCGTGGTGATCAGCGACAGCTCGCGTACACCCGTCATGGCCAGCTGCAGCGTGCGTGGGATCGGAGTTGCCGATAGCGTCAGCACGTGCACGTCCGACTTCAGCTCTTTCAGCCGTTCCTTATGCTTGACGCCGAAATGCTGTTCCTCGTCGATGATCAGCAGGCCGAGATTGGCGAATTTGATCGACGAGCCGAGTAGAGCGTGCGTGCCTATGACGATGTCGCACTTGCCGCTGGCGATCTCGCCCTTGGTCAGCGCGAGTTCCTTCGCACCAACGAGGCGGGATGCCTGGGCAACCCGGATCGGCAGGCCACGGAAGCGCTCGGCGAAGGTCTTGTAGTGCTGGCGCGCGAGCAGCGTCGTCGGCACGACCAGCGCCACCTGGATGCCATTCATCGCCGCGACGAAGGCTGCGCGCAGCGCGACCTCCGTCTTGCCGAAGCCCACGTCGCCGCAAATCAGACGATCCATCGGCTGGCCTTCGCCAAGGTCGCCACGCACGGCCTCGATGGCGTTCATCTGGTCTTCCGTCTCGTCGTACGGGAAACGGGCCGCGAACTCGTCGTAGAGGCCTTCCGGCGTCGTGAGGACCGGTGCCGAGCGCATTCGGCGCTCCGCCGCGATGCGGATCAGCCCACCCGCCATGTCGAGCAGGCGCTTCTTCAGCTTGGCCTTGCGCGCTTGCCAGGCAACGCCACCGAGCTTGTCGAGCGTGACCTCGGTCCCCTCGGAACTGTAGCGCGACAGAAGCTCGATGTTCTCGACCGGCAGATAGAGCTTGGCGTCGCCGGCATAGTGCAGCTCGAGGCAGTCGTGGGGCGCGCCCATCGCCTCGATGATCTTCAGGCCGACGAAGCGGCCGATGCCATGCTCGGCATGGACGACGATCGCCCCTTCCTCCAGCCCTGCCACTTCGGAAATGTAGTCCGAGCCGCGCTTCTTGCGCCGCGCGCGGCGAACGAGCCGGTCGCCCAGAATGTCTTGCTCACCGATGACGACGAGATCGCCCGTCTCGAAGCCCTGCTCCAGCGGCAGGATCGCGGCAGCCGCCTCGCCCTTGGCCAGCTTGAGGATGTCGTCAAGCTTCTCGATCCGCTTGATGCGCGCAAGCCCATGCTCGCTCAGCACCTGCAGCAAGCGATCGAGCGAGCCTTCCGACCAGCCGGTCACGAGCACGCGCTTGCCGTCGGCGCGCTTGTTGGCGATGTGGCGCGAGGCGGTCTCGAAGAGGTTCTCGCGCTCGTCGTCGGCGCTGCCGGCCTGGCGGGCTTCCTCAACCCTGCGCGCCCAGCGCGGGCCGGGCTTGGCCTGAAGCGTCACGACACGCCGATCGGAGGTTTCCGGCTCGTCGAAAGGCGTCATCCGGATGCCGTGCAGCGCATCGATGCGCGTCATGACTTCCGATGCGTCGAGATAGAGGCTGTCAGGCGCGACGGGCTTGTAGGGCGTGCCCTGCCCTTTGCCGGACTGCTCGCCGGCGTGGCGGCGTGCCTCGTAGTGGTCCTTGATCTGGACCGAACGCTCGGCCGCGGCTTCAGCCACCAGATGATCGGTGACGAACGAAAATCCCTTCAGATAGTCGAAGGCCGTATCCAGCTTGTCGTAGAAGAGAGGGAGCCAATGCTCCATGCCGGCATAGCGGCGGCCTTCGCTGATCGCCTGGTAGAGCGCGTCGTCGCGCGTCGCTGCGCCGAAGAGGGCCAGGTAGTTCGTGCGGAAGCGGCTGATCGTTTCCGGCGTCAGCGTGACCTCGCTCATCGGATGAAGGTCGAGCATCTTCGCCTGGCCGGTGGTGCGCTGCGTCGCGGGATCGAAGCTGCGCACGCTTTCCAGCGTGTTGCCGAAGAAATCGAGGCGAAGCGGTTCCTGTGCGCCTGGCACGTAGACATCGAGGATGCCGCCACGCACGGCGAATTCGCCAACTTCGCGCACGGTCGAGACCCGCTCGAAGCCGTTTGCGGCAAGCCGCGTGATGATGGCGTCCATGCCGACCTGGCTGCCGGCCTTTGCAGTGAAGCCGAGCCCGTCGATCACCGATACCGGCGGTGCCTTCAAGAGCATCGCATTGACCGACACGAGCGCAATGGCCGGATGCGGTTTTGCTTGATAGCCGATGAGCGACGTCAGCGCGGAAATGCGGCGCGCGGCGGCTTCGGTGCTCGGCGAAACGCGGTCGTAAGGCAGGCAGTCCCATGCCGGCAATTGCAACACCGGAATCTCCGGCGCGACGAAGGCCAACGCCTGCGCGATATCGCCCATGCGCTGACCGTCCGAAACCACATAGGCGACCGCCTGCCCAGCCCGCGCCATTTCGGCGATGACGAGCGGTTCTGCGCCCGCCGGCACATGGGCAAGCGTGACCGGCGTGCGGTTCTTGGTCAAGAGATCGAGCGACAGGCCTTCGATCATCGTCAGGTCCTGTTCGTGCCGAATATCTCGGGGTCAAATGCGCGGATGCGGGTGAAAAGCGGCGTGTCGTAATTCGCCGGGATTTCGGTTTCGCCCGTCACCCATTTGACGAGTTCACGGTCATCGAGCGCCAAAATGCCTTCGAACTCGACGATTTCGGCCTCGTTCATGGTCGCGATTTCGCGATCGCAGAACGATCCGAGCATCAGGTCCATCTCGCGGATGCCGCGGTGCCAGGCGCGAAAGAGAATTCGCCTGCGGCGCGGATCAAGGTCGGCGCTCGTCACTGTCGTACCGGTCATATGAGAAAGCTTCCTGTTGATCGCGCCTCTATAGCCAAGCCTGCATCGCTTGTCAGCCTTGCTCGCACGCCTGCGGAGGGGCATCACTATGCGGCCATGCGTCCCAGCGAACTCGACCCCTTCTTTGTTCCCGTTGCGAGCCGACCCGGCATTGGGCCGAAGCTCGCCGACCTGATTGCGCGCCTGACCGGCCGCGACGGGGCAGAGGATACGCGCGTCGTCGATCTCATGTTCCTCGCGCCGCACTCGATCATCGATCGTAGCCAGCAGCCGGGTATCGCGTTAGCGCCCGAAGGCACGATCGTGACGCTCAAAGTCACCGTCGACCGCCACCAGCCCAGCCCTCGCGGCAAGCCTAACGTGCCCTATCGCGTCTTTGCCAGCGACGAGACCGGCGAGATCGCCCTCACCTTCTTTCGCGCCAAGACCGACTGGCTGAAACATGCGCTCCCGCTCGGCGAGACCGTGCTCGTCTCCGGGAAGGTCGACTGGTTCAACGGACGGCCCTCCATGGTCCATCCCGACCACATGGTGCGCGAGGCAGATGCGGCCTCGATGCCGTTCGTCGAGCCGGTCTATCCGCTGACGGCCGGGCTTTCGCCGAAAGTGCTGCGCCGGGCAATCGACGGGGCACTCGAAACGCTTCCGGTGATGAACGAATGGATCGATCCCGGCATCGTCACGCGGCACGGCTTTCCGGCCTTCCATGAAGCGTTGCGGGACCTGCACACGCCGCAATCAGCGGCCGATCTCGAGCCGCGCAACACCTTCCGCAGCCGCCTCGCATATGACGAATTGCTTGCGGGACAATTGTCGCTTGCCATGGTGCGCCAGCGCATCCGCAAGCTTTCGGGCCGTCCCGTCATCGGAACAGGCCGGCTCAGCGAAAAGGTCAGCGCCGCCTTACCGTTCAAGCTGACTGGCGGCCAGCTGAAAGCCGTCCACGATATCCTCACCGACATGCGGGCCGACGAGCGCATGCTGCGCCTGCTGCAGGGCGATGTCGGTTCCGGCAAGACGGTCGTCGCGCTGATGGCGATGCTTGCTGCGGTCGAAGCCGGTGGCCAGGCTGTGCTCATGGCACCGACGGAAATCCTTGCCCGGCAGCATCTGGCGACCATCGAGAAGCTGACGGCCGGGCTGGGCATCGGCGTCGACATTCTCACGGGGCGCGCCGGCAGCCGTGAGCGATCCGCCGTGCTCGGCCGGATCGAAAGCGGCGATGCGCAGATCGTCGTCGGCACCCATGCGCTTTTCCAGGACACGGTGACCTTCAAGGACCTGATGCTGGCGGTCGTGGACGAGCAGCATCGCTTCGGCGTCCACCAGCGGCTGCGGCTGACGGCCAAGGGCACCGCGCCGCACATGCTCGTCATGACCGCGACACCGATCCCGCGCACGCTCGTGCTGGCCGCCTTTGGCGATATGGACGTCTCGCGCCTCACCGAAAAACCCGCCGGCCGCAAGCCGATCCAGACCGTGACCGTGCCGGACGAGCGGATCGGCGAGATGGTCGACCGCCTTCGTGCGGCGGTGGCGGAAGGCAAAAAGGCCTACTGGATCTGCCCGCTGGTGGAAGAGTCGGAGGTTTCCGACCTCATGTCGGCCGATGAGCGGCACAAGCTGTTGGCGTCGATCCTCGGGCCCAAGGTCGGGCTCGTGCATGGCCGCATGAGCGGGCCGGAAAAGGACGCGGCGATGATGGCGTTCAAGAACGGCGAGACGCGGCTCCTCGTGGCGACCACGGTCATCGAAGTCGGCGTCGACGTGCCGGACGCGACGATCATCGTCATCGAACATGCCGAGCGCTTCGGGCTTGCCCAGTTGCATCAGCTGCGCGGACGCGTGGGCCGCGGCGACGAGGCATCGTCCTGCATACTGCTCTATAAGTCTCCGCTGTCGGAGACAGGCCGTGCTCGACTTGGCGTGATGCGCGACACGGAAGACGGGTTCGTCATCGCCGAGGAAGATCTTAAGCTGCGCGGCGAAGGCGAGCTTCTCGGGACGCGGCAATCCGGAACGCCGGGGTTTCGCCTTGCAAGCCTCGAAGCTCATGGCGACCTGCTGGAGACGGCACGCAACGATGCGCGCTACATTTTGGAGACCGACCCGGACCTAGCAGGCCAGCGCGGACAGGCGCTGCGTGCTCTGCTCTATCTCTTCCGCCGTGACGAGGCGATCCGCCTCCTGCGCGCCGGGTGATCAGGCTGCTGGACGGGGGCCATCCTGTCGCTTCGCGTCGGCAAGAGCCTGCAGCCTGGGTTGATAATCGGGTGCTACGAGGCCTGCCGAGATGATCATCTTGGCCGCCTCCTCCACCGTCATATCCAGGATGATGACGTCCTTGCGCTCGACGAAGAGCAGATAGCCGGAGGTCGGGTTCGGCGTCGTCGGCAGGAACACAGACACGGTGTCCTCGCCGCGCTCTTCCAGCTTGTGGCCGATTTCGCCCTTGGTGTCGGTCGCCAGGAACACGATCGACCAGAGACCCGTGCGCGGATATTCGATCAGGCCCGCCTGCTTGAAGGAATTCGACTGCTCCGCCAGGACCGTCTGGAAGATCTGCTTCAGGCCCTTGTAGATGCTGCGCACGATCGGCATGCGGTCGAGCAGGCTCTCGCCGACATCGATCAGCGTGCGCCCGATGATGTTGGCTGTCAGGAAACCGACCAGCGTGATGAAGATCAGCGCTGCGACGAGACCGAAGCCCGGCACTGAAAACGGCAGGTACGTATCGGGGTTGTAGACGCGGGGCACATAGGGCTTCACCCAGCCATCGACCCACATGATGAACGACCATGTGAGATAGGCGGTGATGGCCAGCGGCGCGCAGATGATCAGGCCCGTCAGGAAGTAGTTCCTGATGCGCGTGGTTGGCGGCAGGCGTTTTGATTTCTCGGCCATGGTCGAAGCTGTCCGTCTAACGGAGCGGACTATGACTTATGCGCGTGCCATGCGGCAAGCGTATGACGCAGCGCACTCATTGCCTACAGTCCCGCTTCTCAGCCGATCGTGCCGAGGACCGGGAATGTCTCCAGGAGCCAGAACGCAAAGCGCGCCATGCCGCCGGTCAGGAACATGATGCCGGTGAAGACCAGCAGCCCGCCCATGATCTTCTCGACCGCGCCGAGGTGGCGGCGAAAGCGCGTGAGGAACCGCATGAAATTGCCGGAGAACGCCGCCGCGATCCAGAACGGGATGGCGAGCCCGAGCGAATAGGCGGAAAGCAGGAGCGCGCCGTCCCCCACCGTCTGGCGGGATGCCGCCACGCCGAGGATGGCACCGAGAACCGGCCCGATGCAGGGCGTCCAGCCGAACGCAAAAGCAAGACCCATCACATAGGCACCGGTCAGCGTCGCCGGCTTGCCCGCGCCCTGGAAGCGCATTTCGCGGTTGAGGATGCCGATCCGAAATGCGCCGAGGAAATGCAGGCCCATCGCGATGATGATGATTCCGCCGACCTGCGACAGCAGCACGATGTTGGATCGCAGGAGCGCGCCGATCTGCGACGCGCCGGCGCCGAGCGCCACGAAGACGGTCGCAAAGCCCAGCGTGAAGATGACCGCGGCCGGAAGCACCGCCCGGCGTGTGCGCGTCGCCACCACAGCGCCGCCGGCTGCCGCCGGCTCCGCGCGAAAATCCTCGACGCTCACGCCGGCCATATAGCAGAGATAGGGTGGCACGAGCGGCAGCACGCAGGGCGAAAGAAACGAGATCGCGCCCGCAAGAATGGCCGTGAAAATGGAGATATCGGCTATGGTCACGGTGCTGCGCGCTTCCACCAGGCTGTTGACTGCCCTGCCTTAAAGGATCGAGCCCCCGAAAGGCCAGTCACCTTTTCGCGCGCTGCGACGATCGGTCGTTGGGCTCGAGCCAGTACGACATCATTGTCGGTCATGCATTGCCAAGGCGAAGCCGCGCCGTCAGGATAATCGCACCTTGATGATAAACCCTTGTGGATGATGCATTCTCTGAAAATTCCGAGAGGACTGAGGCGAGGAGACAAAGTCGCCGCCGTATCGCCCTCTTGGGGTGGGCCGTCCCTGTATCCCGATCGGTACAAAGCCGGGAAACGGCAATTCGAAGAGATATTCGGCGTCGAGATTGTCGAAATGCCACACACGCGCGCTACTGCCGACTATCTTGCTCGACACCCGGAGGCGCGGGCATCCGATCTGATGCAAGCATTCGCAGACGCCGACATTGCAGGAATCGTCTCCACGATTGGCGGCGAGGACAGTGTACGCCTCCTCCCACACCTCGACTTGGATGTGCTTCGACAGAATCCGAAAGTCTTCATGGGATTTTCCGACACCACCGCGTTGCACTTCGCATGCTTTACCGCTGGGCTTCGCTCCTTCTACGGACCGAGCTTGATGGCAGGGTTTGCCGAAAACGGCGGCATGCATAAATTCAGTATCGATGCTGCAATACGGGCGTTGTCTGACACTGCCCCGATGGGCACCGTTCCGAACAACGAAGTTGGTTGGGTGGGAGGCAGCACGGACTGGGGCGAACCAACGTTGCAGAAGACGCCCAGACCATTGAACACAGCGCAACCGCCAAGGATTCTTCAGGGGCGCGGCAAAGCCCTAGGTCACCTGATGGGAGGCTGCGCCGAAGTGTTGGAAATGGTAAAAGGCACGCCGTGGTGGCCCCCGCTTGAAGTATGGAAGGGGGCCATTCTGTTTCACGAAACGTCAGAGGATGCACCGCCGCCTCAATACATTCGATACTGGCTCCGCAATCTAGCGGCCCAAGGCATTCTAAAGGGTCTCAACGGTATACTGCTGGGCCGAGCCGATCCTGCTGGAAAGACCGACTATCAGGCTGACCTCGAGAATGCGCTGATCCAATCTCTTGGCGAAGCTGGCCGGAATGATCTACCGGTCCTGTCCGGCTTGGATTTTGGCCATACACAGCCGATGCTGACGCTGCCGTACGGTGCACATGCTGAGATCGATTGCGTCAGTCAACGCCTCACCATCCTCGAAGCGGGCGTATCGTAGAGGTCAGATCACTTAGCCAGATGACCAGCGGCGACAGCCCAGTGGCGACCCCTGCAGGATTCGAACCTGCGACCATCGGCTTAGAAGGCCGGTGCTCTATCCAGCTGAGCTAAGGGGCCGTGCGGGCGCTGACGATGGCGTCAGTGCGTCCAGGGCATCTTTCGGTCATAACGGAAGTTGTCGGAATAGGCGACCCGGCTCCGCTTCGGCTCTTTCGGCTCGATGACGCGATAGGGAATGCCGTTGCGTTCGGCGTAGTCGATGGCAGCCTCGCGGGTGTCGAAGCTCAGATTGATCTGCTGCTTCATGTCGCGCGAGGAGGTGTAGCCCATCATTGGGTCGATCGAGCGGGGAATTTCAGGCTCATAGCGAAGCACCCAATCCTGGGTCTTGGCCTTGCCGGATTGCATTGCCGTCTTTGCGGGGCGGTAGATCCTGGCCGTCATGATGCCTCAGCGTCTCCCCTTGCCTGCTCGTCGCGGGAAAGTTTGATTGGTCGGAGCGGCAGGATTCGAACCTGCGACCCTCTGGTCCCAAACCAGATGCGCTACCAGGCTGCGCTACGCTCCGCCGACGCGAGACCCCTACCGTTGCCGCGGATGGCGCGCAAGGAGAAAATCGGTGAACCCTCGGAAATCGCGCCTTGCACGCGGTAAAATCGCGAGGCGTGGCGCAACCATTCCATGCAATTGCAACGGAAGCTTAAAGGTCTTCTGGATATCAATGCCCGTCTATTGGCTTGGAGATGTGGGGTCATGGCAATCAATTGCGCGGGCTGTCGCGACGGGAGCGACCTCGACGTCGCGTTTTCCATGGCGTTCCAGCCCATCGTCGACATTTCGACGGGCGACGTGTTTGCCCATGAAGCTCTGGTCCGGGGCCTTTCCGGCGAAGGTGCAGGCCATGTCCTCGGCCAGATCAAGGACCACAACCGCTACGCCTTCGACCAGCAGTGCCGCGTCAAGGCGATCGAGCTGGCTGCCACGCTGTTCGATCGGCAGGCTCCTACGAAGCTTTCCATCAATTTCATGCCGAACGCCGTCTACGAGCCCCGCGCCTGCATTCGCGTAACGCTCGCAACCGCGATGAAGACAGGCTTTCCGCTGGACCGGATCATCTTCGAATTCACCGAGGACGAGCGCCTCGATACCAATCATGTGCTGCACATCCTGCGCACCTATCGCGACATGGGCTTCAAAACCGCCATCGACGACTTTGGCGCCGGCCATGCGGGCCTGGCACTCCTGTCCCAGTTCCAGCCCGACATCGTGAAGCTGGACATGGAGTTGATCCGCGACATCGACACCAATCCGGTCAAACGCACGATCGTCAGGCATACACTGGCGATGCTGAACGATCTCGGCGTCGTGCCGCTTTGCGAAGGCGTGGAGACGGTTGGCGAATTGAAGGTCTTACGAGATCTCGGCGTTCACCTTGTGCAAGGTTACGTGCTTGCGCGGCCGACGTTCGAAAGCCTTGCCGAAACCGTTGAGCTGGAAGGATTATTAGCCAACGCCGCGTGAGGCCAGCCCGCCGGCTGGCGGGAGGGCATGAAACTACAGTCAGGCCGCGATCGCGCTGCTACTCTGCGCTCATTGCTTCCGCAACGATCGGGTGCGAAACGCGATCGCCTTCCGAAAGCCCCATCTCCTCAGCCTTGCCGGCATTGAGCTCGAGCACGAACAGAACAGGCTCTGGCGAAGCGATGACGGCTTCGGACAGCGGAACGGCGTCTGCGTGGTGACCGGCGACAGTGCCGTCGGCACGGATGAACACCATGTCGAGCGGGATCAGCGTATTGCGCATCCACATCGTGATCTGGCGCGGCTCCTCGAAGCGGAAGAGCATGCCGTGATCATCGTCCATCTGTTCGCGGAACATCAGACCCGATGCGCGATCACGCCCGTTGAGCGCCAGCTCCACCGAATAATCGAAGCTGCCTTCGTCGGTTTCGATGACCAGCCGCTCCTCATGGACAGGCAGGATCGAGGGCTCGCCCGGCTGATCCTGGGCTTGAAGCGGTGCGGCGAGAAAAAGAAAAAGCGCCGAAGCGGCGCTCGCGACCAAATGGCGGCGGGAAAAGATCATCTGCACTCCGATCGATCAGTGCGATTGCGGGAACGGACTGTCGTTGTCGGGGTGAATTTCGGCAGCCATAAGGCCTTTGGACCCAGGTCCGAAACGAACCAGCACGACCTGGCCCGGTCGCAGTTCCGCCAAGCCGAAGCGGCGCAACGTTTCCATGTGCACGAAGATATCCTCGGTGCCCTCGCCGCGCGAGACGAAACCGAAGCCTTTCGTGCGATTGAACCATTTCACGATGGCGCGTTCGAGCCCGCTCGTCGGCGTGACCTGGATCTTCGTGCGCGCAGGCGGCAGCTGCGACGGATGCGGCAGGTTGGACTGATCCATCGAGAGAATGCGGAAGGCCTGGTAGCCCCGATCGCGCCTCTGGATCTCGCAAACGACACGCGTTCCTTCCATGACCGTCTGGTAGCCGTCACGGCGCAGACACGTCACGTGGAGAAGAACATCCTCCATCCCGTTATCGGGAACGATAAAGCCGAAACCCTTTGCAACATCGAACCATTTGATGGTTCCGGAAATCTCGATCAGGTCGACTGGGTCACCAAGGACCGCGTCGTCGAGCCGAAATTCCTTTTGCGAGGAGCTGTCCCCCATCCCCTACCGCCTTTGTCATGCGAGCCAAGTAATCTTGATTCTCGATTGAGAGAATAGCATCGCAAAGGGCGCTGTGTGCAAGTGTTACTTTTCCATGAATACAGCGCCAATCCTGCATGCCGGCATTGTGCACGGGCCGCTCGCGCCTAACTACGGGCAACCGGAACCAAAAATGAAAGGAAACCCCAATGCGTTATCTCCACACGATGGTGCGCGTGCGCGATCTGGATGCCTCGCTCGACTTCTACTGCAACAAGCTCGGCCTTGTGGAAATCCGCCGCATCGAGAACGAACAGGGTCGTTTCACCCTCGTATTCCTGGCTGCTCCCGAGGACAAGGCGCGGGCCGAGAGCGAGCGGGCGCCGATGGTCGAGCTGACCTATAACTGGGATCCGGAAGAGTATACCGGCGGGCGCAATTTCGGCCATCTCGCCTATGTCGTCGACGACATCTATGCGCTGTGCACCAACCTGCAGAATGCTGGTATCACCATCAACCGCCCGCCGCGCGACGGCAACATGGCGTTCGTGCGCTCGCCCGACGGCATTTCCATCGAGCTGCTGCAAAAAGGCGATGCCCTGCCCCGCCAGGAGCCATGGGCATCGATGGAAAATACCGGCAGCTGGTAATCTCATCCGCTCCGACACAATATCGGAACTGCAGTCTCCTCCCCGCATGTCCAACGCACGCGTTTTCATCGACTGAAAGGTCATGTGATGCGCCGTAAGCCCTGAAATCTCGGGGGGCATGGACAATATCCGCCGAGTTGCTTAGAACACTCGGCGGATATTGAAGAGCGGGACGAGCGGGGACGGGGTATTGCAGGTCGAAAGACGCAGCCAGACAGCCCATATTCTGAAGCGACTGGCGGGGGCGACTGCCCTGCTCGGATTGCTTTCGGCATGTGCCGTCTCCGACGATGGTCAGCTCGGTTTCAACGGCGATCCATCCATCACCACTTCGGCCATCAGCGCTCCGTCGAGCAGCGCCGGTGCTTTCGACGGAAATGCGCCCGTGAGCAGTGTGGCTGCCGCGGTCCCGGGTGATGCCGCTCCAGCCGGAACAGTTGCAACTGATGCCGAGACCGAAGCAGCCGTCGAGACTGCTGCAGCCGACACCGTTCCAGCACCAACGATCGACGCTCAGACCGCCGAAGCAGCAGTTCCACAAGCAACGGTCGAACCGGAGCAAGCCGTCGCTGTTGTGGCGCCAGAAGCCGCAGCGGATGTGGCCACCCAGCCCGCCGCCACTACCGAGCCGCAGCAGATCGCCTCGGCCGAGCAGGCAGCCACAGCGACGACCGCGCCCGTGAATGCATTGTCGGAAGAGACAGACCGGGGCCCTTCTCCTTTTGCCCGTCTCTTTTCGCGCAGCAGCGACGGCGAGACACGTCCCGTCGTGCAGCAGGCGAACGACCGCGCACCGCAACCGATCATTGATCTTGGCGACGTCGATGACGAGTCCGTAGAGCCTGAGGATGAGGTCGCCGAAGAAGCACCACCCTCTCAGATCACCACGGCGTCCATCGAATCGAGCGCTCCGCGCGCACGGCTGAGCGTTACCAACACAGATGGCCCGGTCCTTCCGGGTGTCCGCGAGGTGGGATCGCTCTACCAGCTTCAGCACCGCGACGGCTTTGATTACAACTCCTATTCCGACGATAACGGTACCGTTCAGCTCGCATCGGCTGCCGGCATCGCCGGGCTTGCCGGTGGTCGCTTGCGCACGCAGCATGAGCGGGTGGACGTCGCCTGCCTGAAGCCACAGCTCGTTCAGACACTGAAACGGATCGAAGCACATTTCGGCCGGCCGGTTCTCGTGACATCCGGCTTCCGGGACCGTGGTTACAACCGCAAGGTCGGCGGGGCGCGGGAATCGCGCCACATGTACTGCGAAGCAGCAGACATCCAGGTGCCCGGCGTCAGCAAATGGCAGATCGCGGAATATGCCCGCAGCCTGCCGGGTCGCGGCGGTGTCGGCACCTACTGCCACACCGACTCCGTGCATGTGGATATCGGCTCGAAGCGCGACTGGAACTGGCGCTGCCGTCGTCGCAGCTAACAGATGCAAGCCCTTGTTTGGGCTTGACAAAACGCACACTCAAAATTCCGCTTTTCTCTGTCATTTTTTTTCGGGATCGGGTGGTTTGCCGCTTGCGGGAACCAGATCACCTGACTATAAGACGCCCATCGCCTCGCGGCGACCACGGCATGCGCCCTTCGTCTATCGGTTAGGACGCCAGATTTTCATTCTGGAAAGAGGGGTTCGACTCCCCTAGGGCGTGCCACTTCCCCCTGAGCTACAGCCTTTAGAGCCGCTGACGACATCGTTCGGCCGTAGACGCGGTTTTCTCGAGCTCTCCCTCAATCCGCCCTGACTGGGTCAGTCTGCCCGAGCGGCATCGAGTAATCTAAGCTGAACACGCTGCGTGCCCTGCCAGTGGTCCGCGGTGAGCGTGCCCGCGAAATGGAACGACAGTCCCTGCCCGGCGAGCAATCCCTGCCCCAGCTCGCTGCCGGCCGCGCGGAACGCGATGCCGTCGACACGTCGGCCATCGGCAGCGGCGGCGCTGATTTTCACATGGCCGTTGCCGACGGTTCGGACATCCACCAAGCGGTGGCGCGGCAGGGCGAAGACGGGTTGCGGATGGCCTGCGCCGTAAGGTCCGGCCGATTCGAGAAGATCGACCAGTGCCAGCGTCGCGCCGGTCGCCGAAAGCGCGCCATCGATCTGCAGCGTGCTGTCGGCGACGAGGCTCGCCACCTTCTTCGCCGCCTGCTCTTCCAGAAAGGCGCGCAGGGCGCCGAGCCGCGAGCGATCGACCGTAAGGCCCGCAGCCATGGCATGACCGCCGCCCTTGACCAGCAACCCCTGATCCACTGCGGCACGCACCGCGCGTCCGAGATCGAAGCCGGCAATCGAACGTCCGGACCCCGACCCCTTGCCCTGGCTGTCGAAAGCGATGGCGAATGCGGGGCGCCGCAACCGGTCCTTGAGGCGCGAAGCGATCAGCCCGACGATACCCGGGTGCCACCCCTCGCGCGCCGTGACGAAAACGGCGGGGCCCGAACCGTTGGCATATTCCGCCAGCGCCTCGGCTTCCGCCTCCTCGAGCATCACGGTTTCCATTGCCTGGCGTTCGCGGTTCAGTCCGTCGAGCTGTATTGCGATCTGGTCGGCCTGCGACCGGTCCTCGATCGTCAAAAGCCGGCTGCCCAGCGCGGCATCGCCGATGCGCCCGCCGGCATTGATGCGCGGGCCGATCATGAAACCGAAATGATAGGGCGTGATGGGTCCGCCAATGCCGGCGACGCGCACCAATGCGGCAAGACCAGGATTGGCCAGCTGGCGGGCGGCGACGAGCCCCTTGGTCACGAAAGCGCGGTTCAGGCCCTTCAGAGGCACCACGTCGCAAACCGTGCCGAGCGCCACGAGATCGAGCAGCGACAAGAGGTTCATCGACTGATGCCCCGGCTGCTGGCGCATGCGCAGGAGCCGCAGCGTGGCGACAAGCGTCAGGAACACGACACCGGCCGCACAGAGATGCCCTTGGCCGGAGAGATCGTCTTCCCGGTTGGGGTTGACCAGCGCCGCACAGGGCGGAAGCTCGCTGCCGACCTGGTGGTGGTCAATGACCACCACATCGATCCCGCGCGCAGCGGCGGCGGCCAGCGACTCGTGGCTCGTCGAGCCGCAGTCCACAGTCACGATCAGCCGGTTGCCGCGATCGATCAGCTCATCGATGGCCGCGACGTTCGGCCCGTAGCCTTCGAAAATGCGGTCCGGGATGTAGATTTCGCTCTGGATACCGAAATGGTCCAAGAACCGCTTCATGAGCGCCGACGAACATGCGCCGTCGACATCATAGTCGCCGAAAATGGCGATACGTTCACCGATGATGATGGCTGCCGCCAAGCGCTCGGCCGCCCGGTCCATGTCGGTCAGCGTCGACGGGTCGGGCATCAGGCGTTTCAGCGTCGGATCGAGAAAGTCGGCGGCGTCACCCATGGTCACGCCGCGGCCGACCATCACGCGCGCCACCAGTTCCGAGAGGCCGAGAGACTGGGAAATCGCAAGCGCCTGGTTGAGGCCCGCCTGATCGAGGCGCTGAACCCAGCGCTGGCCCGTCAGCGAGCGCTCGACATCCAGAAATGCGCGGCTGACCTCTCCCGGTATCGGCGCCATCTCTATTCCGTCTTCCTTTGAACGGGCTTCCCGAGTACGGGCCTCCTAGAAACGGGTCTTCGCCAAGCGATCCGCTGGCTCAAGCCGCTTTCGGACGCTCGATCCGGATCACCTGCGGCGCACCGATCGTGTAACCATCCGCGACCATGGCCTGAACAGCCGCCCGAACAGATGATTCGGTGGTCGCATGGGTGACGAGCACGACCGTCTGGCGGCCGCTGCCGGCCGGCGACGTGTGCTTGGCGCGCTGGACGATGGATTCGAGAGAGATCGTATTCTCCGCCATGTGCGTTGCAATCGACGCGAAGACGCCGGCCTTGTCCTGCACGGTGACGCGAATGAAATATCCGCCTTCATGGCTGCGCATCTTGGCGCGCTTATAGGGAATGAGCTTGGCTGCCGGCCTGCCGAGCGCTGGTCCGTGCTGGATGCCTGGACGGCTTTTCGCGATATCAGCGATGTCACCCATCACGGCCGAAGCGGTTGCGTCACCGCCGGCGCCTGGTCCCGACATGATGAGTTCGCCGAGCACGTCGGATTCGATCGCGACCGCATTGGTCACGCCGTCGACGCGGCCGATGACGCTGTCCTTCGGCACCATGGTTGGATGAACGCGCTGCTCGATGCCGGAGTCTGTGCGCTGCGCAACGCCGAGCAGCTTGATACGGTAACCGAGATCGTCGGCGGCACGAATATCGTCGATCGAGATGTTGGAGATGCCTTCGAGATAGATATCGTCGGCTGCGATCTCGGTGCCGAAGGCAAGGCTCGTCAGGATGGCAAGCTTGTGCGCGGTGTCGTTGCCTTCGATGTCGAAGGTCGGATCCGCTTCCGCATAGCCGAGGCGCTGCGCTTCCTTGAGGCAGGCCTCGAAGCTCAGACCCTCACGCTCCATCGTCGTCAGGATGTAGTTCGCCGTGCCGTTCATGATGCCGTAGAGGCGGCTGACGCGGTTGCCCGTCAGCGACTCGCGCATAGCTTTGATGACGGGGATGCCGCCTGCGACGGCCGCTTCGAAATTGAGGAGAACGCCTTTTTCCTCGGCGAGAGCCGCCAGCCGAACACCATGTTTGGCAAGCAAAGCCTTGTTGGCGGTAACGACGTGAATACCGCGCGACAGGGCCGCCTCGACCGCGCTCAAGGCCGGGTCGGCCGCGCCGCCGATCAGTTCGACGAAGACGTCGATGTCGCCGGACTTGGCCAGTTCGATCGGGTCGTCGAACCAGTGCATGGCGCGCAGATCGATGCCGCGATTGCGTTCGCGATCGCGAGCCGACACGGCGACGATCTCGATCGGCCGGCCGCAGGCTTCGGCTAGAAGCGCATATCGCGACACGAGGACGTGGACGAGCGCGGCTCCAACGGTACCGAGACCTGCGATCCCGATTTTCAGCGGTTCAGACATGGAATTTCCATCGTTCGGCTTGGAAGGACCGCGGATTGCTGCCCGCGGTCGAAAGGCATCAGCGCCGTGCGTTCAGCGCGATGACGTTGTGCATCGTCTCGTCCGCCGTTGCAAGGAAGCGCTTGATGTTGCGCGCGGCCTGGCGGATGCGGTGCTCGTTCTCCACCAGTGCGATACGCACATAGTCGTCGCCCTGCTCGCCGAAACCGATGCCGGGCGCCACGGCGACGTCCGCCTTCTCGACCAGAAGCTTCGAAAATTCGAGCGAGCCGAGCGGCTTGAACTTTTCCGGGATCGGTGCCCAGGCGAACATGGTCGCGGCCGGAGGCGGCACTTCGAAGCCCGCTTTGCCAAAACTGTCCACCAGCACGTCGCGGCGGCGCTTGTAGATGCTGCGCACCTCTTCGATGTCGGAGCCATCGCCATTGAGGGCGGCCGAAGCGGCAACCTGGATCGGCGTGAAAGCGCCGTAGTCGAGATACGACTTGACCCGCGCCAGAGCCGCAATGAGCCGCTCGTTGCCCACGGCGAAGCCCATACGCCAACCGGGCATCGAGAAGGTTTTCGACATGGATGTGAACTCGACGGCGACGTCGATTGCGCCCGGCACCTGCAGCACGGACGGCGGCGGCGCGTTGTCGTCGAAATAGATCTCCGAATAGGCCAGATCCGACAGAATGATGATGTCGTGCTTCTTCGCCTGGGCGACCACTTCCTTGTAGAAATCGAGGTCGGCCGTATAGGCGGTCGGGTTGGACGGATAGTTGAGGATCAGCGCGAGCGGCTTCGGGATCGAATGGCGCACGGCTCGCTCGATCGCGACGAAGAACTGATCGTCCGGCTTCACCGACATGGAACGGATCACGCCGCCCGCCATCAGGAAACCGAAGGCGTGGATCGGATAGGTCGGATCGGGGCACAGGATGACATCGCCGGGCGCGGTGATCGCCTGTGCCATGTTGGCGAAGCCCTCCTTCGAGCCGAGCGTCGCGATGACCTGCGTGTCCGGGTTCAGCTTCACGCCGAAACGCCGGCCGTAATAGGCTGCCTGCGCCTTGCGCAGCCCGGGGATGCCGCGTGACGACGAGTAGCGGTGGGTGCGCGGATCGCGCACCACGTCGCACAGCTTGTCGACGACGGCCTTCGGCGTCGGCAGATCCGGGTTACCCATGCCGAGGTCGATGATGTCGGCGCCGGCCGCTCGCGCGCTCGCCTTCAGGCGGTTGACCTGTTCGAAGACGTAGGGCGGAAGGCGGCGGACCTTGTGAAACTCTTCCATCGATTTATCCGGATCAGACTGGTTTGGCCAAGAATAGTGGAACGCCGTGCATGCGTCCAATCAAGTGCAAAAGCAAGCAGGACATTGTGGCGGGCAAGCGCGCGCCGGAGCAACGATCGCTCAGGCGAGCGCTTTTTCCATCACCAGTGCCGGGATGCCTGAGCCATCCGCGCCGCAGTTTTCGGTGCGGCCGACCTCGACGAACCCATGCGCGCGGTAGAATGCGCATGCGGTTTCGTTTTCCGGCTCCACCTCAAGGCGAATGCGCTTTGCCCCGTCGAAGCACGTCTCGATTTCAGCGAAGAGATCGCGGCCGATGCCCTGGCCCTGAAGCGACGGATGCACGTAGAGTTGGTGCAGAAGAACCACGTCCTTGTCGGAGCGGGCAGCATAGGCCATCCCGCCGATCCGCTTGCCGTCATCGGCGACCAGAAATTCCGATTGCGGCCGGGACAGACGCGTTTGGAGCGCTTCCACCGAGTGCCAGGAGCGCGTGATCTCCGCGACCTTCTCCACACCGTAGAGCACGTCGTAGGTCGCGTGCCACGTTTCGGTCAGCAGGGTTTGAACGGCGGGAAGATCGGCCTTCATCGCCGTTCGCACGAAGAACATGGTTTCAGTCCTCGAGGCCGAGCTTGGCCTTGACCAGGGCGTTGACCGCCTGCGGGTTCGCCTTGCCACCCGTCGCCTTCATCACCTGCCCGACGAACCAGCCGGCGAGCGAGGGCTTGGCCTTCGCCTTCTCGACCTGGTCGGGGTTGGCGGCGATGATCTCGTCCACGGCCTTTTCGATCGCACCGGTGTCGGTGACCTGCTTCATGCCGCGTTCTTCGACGATGGCCGCCGGATCGCCGCCCTCGTTCCAGACGATCTCGAAGAGATCCTTGGCGATCTTGCCGGAGATCACTTCGGCCTTGATGAGATCAACGATGGCGCCGAGTTGGTCGGGCGAAACCGGAGTCTCTTCAATGGATTGCCCGGCTTTGTTCAGGGCGCCCAGGAGGTCGTTGATGACCCAGTTGGCGACCAGCTTGCCGTCGCGGCCCTTGGCGGCGCGTTCGAAGTAATCGGCGATTGCCTTGTCTGACACGAGAATGGAAGCGTCGTAGACCGAAAGCCCGACCGTCTCGATCAACCGCGCCTTCTTGTCATCCGGCAGTTCGGGCAAATGGGCTGCGAGTTCCTCGACGAAAGCATCGTCGAACTCGAGCGGCAGCAGGTCCGGATCGGGGAAATAGCGATAGTCGTGCGCGTCTTCCTTGGAGCGCATGGAACGGGTCTCCCCCTTGCCCGGATCGAACAGGCGCGTCTCTTGGTCGATCGAGCCGCCCTCTTCCAGGATGGCGATCTGACGGCGCGCTTCGTATTCGATGGACTGACCTACGAAGCGGATGGAGTTGACGTTCTTGATCTCGCAGCGCGTGCCGAAGTCGCCGCCGGGCTTGCGCACGGACACGTTGACGTCGGCGCGCATGGAGCCCTCGTCCATGTTGCCGTCGCAGGTGCCGAGATAGCGCAGGATCGTGCGCAGCTTGGTGAGATAGGCCTTTGCCTCGTCGGAAGAGCGCAAGTCCGGCTTGGAGACGATCTCCATCAGCGCGACGCCCGAACGGTTGAGGTCTACGTAGGACATGGTCGGGTGCTGGTCGTGCATCGACTTGCCCGCATCCTGTTCCAGGTGCAGCCGCTCGATGCCGATTTCGATGTCTTCGAAATTGCCCGTCCGGTCGGGACCGACCGAGATGACGATCTTGCCCTCGCCGACGATCGGATCCTTGAACTGGGAAATTTGATAGCCCTGCGGCAAATCCGGGTAGAAGTAGTTTTTACGGTCGAAGATCGAGCGCTTGTTGATCTGGGCCTTCAGGCCGAGACCGGTACGCACGGCCTGCTTCACGCATTCCTCGTTGATCACAGGCAGCATGCCGGGCATCGCGGCATCGACGAGCGAAACGTTGGCGTTCGGCGCCTTGCCGAACTCTGTCGATGCACCGGAGAAGAGCTTCGAATTGCTCGTCACCTGCGCGTGCACCTCCATGCCGATGACGACTTCCCAATCGCCGGTGGCACCGGGGATGAAGCGCTTCGGATCGGGTGTGCGGGTATCGACGATGGTCATTCGGTGACGCTCTTCAATGGCCTTGAGGGATGGGGATTTGGCTAGAACATCGGGCAGTCGGGCGCAAGGACTTTGGCGCAGCTGCGACCCAGCGGATTGGCTAGTCTTAACGCCGCGCGGATCAGAGCGGCCCGTAGATTTCCATTTCGGGCTCGTGCACCAGGCGCTTCAACAGACCGACCTTTTCGATGTCGCGGTCCAGAGACGCGGAATAGACCGTCGACAGCCAGATGATCGCATAGCCATAGCGCCGATAGAACGCGATCGCCTCGTGATTGCGGGCGTGCGTTTCCAGTTCCGAGGTCTCGTGCCCCGCCTCGACGATTTCGTCTTCGAGGCAGGTGAGCAGCCTGGCACCATAGCCGCGGCGCTGGAAGTCGGGATCGATCCAGAGATCGGAGATGGCATTGGGTCGCGCGGTCTCGACATCGAGCGGATCCTCGTGGGCGCCCCAGCCGACAGGGGTGCCATCCTCTTCCGCGACACGGATCAGCGACCAGCTGCGGCTCGTGAAGGTGAGGTAGGAGTCCATCGCGTTGCGGCGAAGGCTCGCCACGTTGGTCTGGCCCGATGCCCAGACGGACAAGCGGTCTTCCCAGGCACGATATCCGATCTCCGCGAGTTTCGCGGCATCACTGCGTTTGGCTGGTCGAATTACCACCAACGCTTTGGCGTGAAGCGGCCGGCGGCCTTCTCCACGACGCTGGCTGCGGCAAAAAGCGTCTCTTCGTCGAAGGGTCGGCCGATCAATTGGAGACCCAGCGGCAATCCATCCGGCGAGGTTCCGGCCGGAACGGCGATACCCGGCAGGCCCGCCATGTTCACAGTGACCGTGAAGATGTCGTTCAGGTACATCTTCACCGGATCGGCCGCCATCTCGGCATCGCCAATCTCGAAAGCGGCCGATGGTGTCGCCGGCGTCAGGATCGCGTCGACGCCAGCGGCGAACACTGTCTCGAAATCGCGCTTGATCAGCGTGCGGACTTTCTGCGCCTTCAGGTAGTAGGCATCGTAATAGCCGGCGGAGAGAACATAGGTGCCGATCATGATACGGCGCTGGACTTCTTCGCCAAAACCTTCCGCGCGGGTCTTTTCGTACATTTCCAGAATGTCGCGGCCCGGCTGGCGCAGGCCGTAGCGCACACCGTCATAACGCGCGAGGTTCGACGAGGCTTCCGCCGGTGCCACGATGTAATAGGCGGGCAGCGCGTATTTGGTGTGCGGCAGGGAAATCTCGACGATTTCGGCGCCGGCCTCCTTGAGCCAATCGATGCCCTGCTGCCAGAGCGCGTCGATCTCGCCCGGCATGCCGTCGACGCGGTACTCCTTCGGGATGCCGATCTTCAGGCCCTTTACCGAGCGCCCGACGGCGGCCTCGTAGTCGGGAACCGAACGATCGACCGAGGTCGTGTCCTTGGCGTCCGTCGAGGCCATGGAGCGCAGCATGATCGCCGCATCACGCACGTCGCGGGCGATCGGACCCGCCTGGTCGAGCGAGGAGGCAAAGGCGACGATGCCGAAGCGCGAGCAGCGGCCATAGGTTGGCTTGATGCCGACGGTCCCGGTGAACGCTGCCGGCTGGCGGATGGATCCACCGGTATCGGTCGCGGTCGCGCCGGCGCAGAGTTCGGCGGCAACGGCTGCCGCAGAGCCACCGGAGGAGCCGCCGGGCACGAGGCTCTTGTTGGAGCCCTCGACGCGCCAGGGGTTCACGACCGGGCCGTAATAGGACGTCTCGTTCGACGAGCCCATGGCGAACTCGTCCATGTTCAGCTTGCCGAGCATGACGGCGCCGTCGTTCCAGAGGTTGGAGGTGACGGTCGATTCGTAGCGCGGCTCGAAGCTGTTCAGGATATGGCTGCAGGCCTGCGTGTGGACGCCTTCGGTCGCAAAGAGGTCCTTGATGCCAAGCGGAATGCCTTCGAGGGCACCCGCCTCCCCGTTCGCCATGCGCTCGTCCGAACGCTTTGCCATGGCGCGCGCCTTGTCCGCCGTCACCGTCACATAGGCATTGATCGAAGGGTTCGCGGCTTCGATCGCCGTCAGATAGGCATCCGTCAGTTCGACCGAGGAAAGGTCGCGTGCGCGCATCTTTTCGCGAGCTTCGGCGATGGTCAGGCGGGTCAGTTCGGACATCAGGCAAACTTCTTTTCGTAAAATCGGGAATAACCGGAATCGGGATAGTCGAGGACGGCGCCGCATTGGGTGAAGCCGTTGCGCTCATAGATGCGCCAAGCGGCTTCGAAACCGGGCGCCTCGCCCGTTTCGAGAACGAGACGGAAGATGCCGCGATCACGGGCAAGTTGCTCGACCTGCTGCAGAAGCGCAGAGCCCACCCGCTTGCCGCGCACTTGCGGCTTGGTGAACATGCGCTTCACTTCCCCGAGACCCTGACCGTGATCTTTCAGCGACGCCATGCCGACAGCGTTTCCATCTTCATTGCGCGCGATGAAAACCGTCACCGAAGGATCGGACATCTGCTCGACGGTCAGTTGGAACTGGAACTCGCGCGGCGTCAACGGGATCATGTGCGCGTTGAGCGCGCTGACCATGTCGCGCACGTCGTCCTGGAGAGGCGTCTCGGCTGCGATAGCCAGCTCCACGGCCTACTCCACGACTTTCGGGACGAGGAAGAACCCTTCTTCGGACGCCGGCGCGTTGGCCACGACATCGGCAGCCTTGTCGCCATCGGTGACGACATCGGCGCGCTTCTTCATGTCCATGGCGATCACCGAGGTCATGGGCTCGACGCCACTCACATCGACCTCGTCGAGCTGCTCGACGAAGCCGAGAATGACGTTGAGCTCGCCGACCATGCGCTGTGCATCCTCGTCGCTTACCGCGAGACGGGACAGACGGGCAACGCGCTTCACGGTTGCGATATCGACAGACATGCGGGAACTCCGGGATTTTCAGGCGTGCGGGTGCCTATAGCGTTCACATCAGCCAAGAGCAAGGCTGGCAAACTGTGCGTCACACTCACCGTATGTCCAACAGTCTATACGATATTTCAATGCTTCTCTTCTTTACTGCGGCCGTTGGGGGTGCCTGGTTGTGCTGCAGTTTTTTCGTAAGTCCTTTCTCTTTCATGTCGATGTCGGAAATGAGCGTTTCGCGATCGCGCAATATGCCGCGCTGACGCGGCAGATCCCGATTCTGTACGTCCTGCTGGTCGTCAATGCCGTGGCTCTCGCGTGGACGCATTACGGCGCGGCGCCGACATTGCAGACGGTGTATATCCCAGGTGTGCTGTCGCTGATCTGCGTCATCCGCCTGGCGAAGTGGCACTTCCGGCGCAATGATCAGCCGACCGCAGCGCAAGCCATTCGGAAGATGCGCGGGACGGTGGTTTTGGCCGGCATATTTTCGATCGGCTTCGGTTTCTGGGGTGTGAGCCTATATCCCTATGGCGACGCCTACCAACAGAGCCATATCGCCTTTTTCCTGTCGATCGCTGCCATTTCCTGCGTCTTCTGCCTGATGAACCTTCCGCCTGCGGCCCTGGTGACCGCCGGTAGCGTTTTCTTCATTCTCGTTGGTCACTTCATGTTCAGCGGCCAGCCGGTGTTCATGGCAATTTCGATCAGCGTCTGCCTCATCTCGCTCGCCTTCATCCACGTCACGCACAGCAATTTCGACAATTTCATTTCCATCGTGCGGATGTCGGACATCCTCGAGCAGAAGCAAAAGGAAACCGAGCAGCTCGGCATTCTAAACGCCAAGCACGCGCTCGAAGACCAACTGACGGGCCTGCACAATCGACGCAGCTTTTTCGAAAAGATCGACCAGGAACTCACCAAGGCGGCCGGCGGCAGGCCGCCCATCATCGGCCTCATCGACCTCGACGGATTCAAGCCGGTCAACGATGTCTTCGGTCATGCTGCGGGCGACGCGGTGCTTGTGGAAACCGCGCGCCGGTTCCGAAAACTGCTTCTGCCCGGCACGATCGTCGCACGTATCGGAGGCGACGAGTTCGGCTTCATTCTCGCATCGGACACGGATGCAAGCGAAGTGCTTTCCATCGGCAATGCCCTGTGCCTTGCGTTGAAGGACCATTTCGAGACGCCTGCCGGCATTGCACGGCTGTCGGGATCGTGCGGGATCGTCGTTTCCAGCGAACGCCAAGCGACTGCCGCAAGCCTGATCGAACAGGCCGACTTCGCGCTCTACCAGGCCAAAAACAAGCAGAACGGCGGCGTCGAAATATTCTCCGACCAGCATACGCGCCTCCTGCACGAACGGACATCGATCGAGCGGGAGCTTCGGATTGGCGATCTCAGGCAGGAATTCTATCTGGCCTTCCAACCGATCATCGATCTGAAAACAGGCGAAGTCGTCAGTTTCGAAGCGCTTGGCCGGTGGAACAATGCGACGCTCGGCGAGATTTCGCCTGCCGCCTTCGTACCCATCGCAGAGCGCTGCGGGCTCATCAACGACGTGTCGCTGATCCTTCTGCGCAAGGCGATCGACGCGCTGGACCAATTGCCGCTCGATTGCCGGCTATCGTTCAACCTTTCGGCCCGCGACATCTGCAACCACATTGATGCTTTGAAGATCCTCAGCCTTGTCGAGCGCTCGGGCATCGCCACGAATCGCCTCGAATTCGAGATCACCGAAACGGCACTCCTGTCGAACTTCGAAACGGCGGAGCGGATGATCTCGCTCTTCCGCTCCGCCGGTATCAAGGTGGCACTCGATGATTTCGGCACGGGCTATTCGAGCCTCAGCCATGTGCACCGCCTCGCCTTCGACAAACTCAAGATCGACCGCAGCTTCGTGCAGCAGATGGAAAGCGATGCCCGCTGCCGCAACATCGTAAAATCGGTCGTGGACCTGTCCGCCAATCTAGGGATCGACTGCGTGGCCGAAGGCGTAGAGACCGGCGCAATTGCCGGGCAACTGAAAGCCCTCGGCTGCACTTACGGCCAGGGCTATCATTTCGATCGCCCGCTCTCTTTCCAGGACGCCTTGAGCCTTGCCCGCAGCGCTGGGCGCCAACGGGTCGCGCTGCGGGCATAGGGCTCGGCGTCGTCTCACCTAGAACTGGTGCAGCGTTCCGGCAGCGGCGACCTTTGCCCGCTCCGCCTGGCTCTCCAGCGCATCCACAAACACATCGGCGGTCTGGTCGATAATCGGGAACGAGCCGTAGTGGCACGGAATGATCGCCTTGAAGTCGAAGTAGCGGCGGCATGCGAGTGCTGCGACGGCACCGCCCATGGTGAAGCGATCACCGATAGGTACGATGCCAATCTCCGGCCGATGCAGTTCGTGGATCAGCGCCATATCCGAGAAGATATCGGTGTCGCCCATATGCAGAAGCGTCGGGCCGCCATCGATGTGGAAGATGCAGCCATTGGCGTTGCCGAGCGCATGGGACACGCCGTCCTCGGTGATGTCGGCGGAGGAATGCAGAGCATTCACATAGGTCACCGAGAAGCCTTCATGATGGACGGTGCCGCCGGTGTTCGTCGGATCGAGCTTTTCCAGGCCGCGATGCTTGCCGAGGAAGCCGCAGAGATCCGCATTGGCCACCACGGTCGCACCGGTTTCCTTGGCGATCGCTGCCGTATCGCCGACATGATCGGCGTGTCCGTGGGTCAGGACGATATGCGTGACGCCTTGGACGGCATCCTTGCGATCGAGACCTGCAAAGCCGGGGTTTCCGGTCAGGAACGGGTCGATCAGGATCGTCGCCTTGCCGGTTTCGATCCGGAATGCAGCGTGTCCGAGCCAGGTCAGTTTCATCGATATCTCCTTGCTGATGCCCATGCGGGGGTTATTGCTCCGGGCCGGTAGATGGCGCAGAGAAGCCCAATTGCAAAACCCGGAAGGCCGTTATCTTGTCAATCGTCGCGCTCGAAGACCTTCCCGGTCTCATGCCCAAGGGCACCACGCTCGCCGGTCTAGACCTCGGCACGAAAACGATCGGCGTCGCCATTTCCGATCTGGGACTGACGCTGGCGAGCCCGCGCGGGGTGATCCGTCGCGCAAAATTCATGAAGGACGCAGATGCGCTCTTGAAGCTTCTTGCCGAACAGCAGGTCTCGGGCATCGTGATCGGCCTGCCGATCAACATGGACGGGAGCCAAGGGCCCCGCGCGCAGGCGACGCGCGCCTTCGTACGCAACATGGAGCCTCTCACGGAGCTTCCATTCGCATTCTGGGACGAGCGGCTTTCGACGGTGGCCGCCGAGAGGGCGCTAATCGGCATGGACGTGTCACGCGCCCGCAGAGCGGAGCGTATCGACGCCGCCGCAGCGGCGTTCATTCTTCAAGGCGCGCTGGACAGGCTTTCGTCGCTCTGAAGTCGGGCGCCGCGATCCTGTCGCGCGGCCCACCACGCCCGGATTTCGCGGCGCTTACGAAAAGCGACGATGCCCAGCACGATGAACGTGTCGACCACGAGTGCGCGGGCGACCAGCGGCGGTATACTCTCGGGCGCAATGCCAAGCACGTTGCCATAGATCTGGAAGACGAGGTCATGCGTTTCGCGCGTCAACATGAAGAAGCCGAGACTAATGTCGTGATAGGACAGCCCGTACCAGGCAATCAGCGACCCGACGGGGGCGGCCCAGAGTATCAGAAACCATTTCATGACCGGGGCCTCGCATCGGGGAAGGTGTGGACCGACGCCGTCGCGGCGGCGATCCGGTTCTTGAGATAATCATTCGGCAGGATCGCGTCGTCTTGGGCAGCGGCCGTTTTGACGGTGTTCCCGTCGAAGAGAAGGGCAGCTGCCCCTGTCATCAAGAGCAGGCCAGCCTCGACGAAGACGCTTGCGTCCACTCTACCCTCCAGCCAGCCGAAGGCATGTGTCGCGGCCGTCAGCACCAGCGCGCCGGTTACGGCAGCAACGAGGGTCTCACGCGAATCCCGCTTGGTCGAGTATGTGCCGAACAGCGCGAAAAGCGCAGCCAGACAGAACAGTGAGGCGATCCCGAATTCGGCGAAGCCGAAGAGATGATGGATGCTCAGCCACGCGAACATACCGGGTTCCTGGTCGTAGGGGGACGGAACGGCACGGCTCAGCCCGGACATGGAAAACTCCACCATCCAGAAAAGCGATATGCCGATCACGATCGTCCGCATGCCCATGAAGCCCTTGCCTGATCTGTCACAACATCAACAAAGCAATTAGAGCGCGGTTGCACCAATTCTTACCGGCCGATGCCCGTTAACAGTTTGCCAACCATAAGGGAGGCAACGATTCCCGGCCATTGGTCCAATCAGCAATCGCGATTTATGGTTAACGGCCGTCTCGCTCTGGAACGCATTTGCTCATGGGCCGTATGGGGCCTAAGGAACAGGCTTCAATTGGCTCGACGTTCATGATTCCGATCCTGCAAAGCATCATCCCGATTTTTCTGCTCGTTCTTCTCGGGATCGTGTTGAAACGGTGGAAAAGCATCGATCAGAGTTTTTGGCCTGGGCTTGAACAGTTCGGGTATTTCGTCGCATTCCCGGCCCTGCTCTCAATGACGCTATACCAAGCGGATTTCGCAGCGCTCGACGTGGGGCGCGTCGCGCTGACCGTTGCCATCACGCTCGCTTTCATGATGGTCTTCGTGCTTTCGCTGTGGCCGATCATGCAGCGGCGCGGCGTTACCGCGTCCAGTTTCACCACCATTTTCCAGACCGGCATCCGCTGGAACGGCTTCGTCGCGCTGGCCATCGCCAGCAGCCTTCATGGCGACCAGGGCATCGCGCTGGTCGCACTCGTGATGGCGCTCATCATCCTGCCGATCAATCTCGTCTGCGTCGCGGTCATGGTTTGGTTCGGCGGTGGAGCGCGCAAGCTCTCGGTGCTGGCGCTGGGCATGGCGCGCAATCCGCTCATATTGTCATGCCTCATCGGTCTGGGAGCGCGCCTTCTGCCATTTGAGATCCCCGGCCCGATCCTCACTGCCATCGATCTTATTGCGGCGAGTTCACTCGGCCTCGGACTGCTGATGGTGGGCGCTGGCTTGCGCATCGGGGACGCGTTGAAGCCACGACCCGTTTCGGCGCTGACGTCCGCAATCAAGCTCGTTCTATTTCCCGCGGTCATGACCTTGGTCGCAGTGCTGGTCGGGCTCGAAGGCGCGACGCTCGAAATTCTGGTTCTCTGCGCGGCGGTGCCGACAGCCATGAATGGATATCTGCTGGCGCGTCAGATGAACGGCGACGCTCCGCTCTACGCGGCGATCACGACAATCCAGACGGCGGCCTCGATCGGTACGATGCCGCTGGCGCTTTTCCTGCTGCGTCAGCTTTCGGGATAAAGAAGATCGACGAGTTGACGCGCGTCGAAGCGGGAATCGAGCATCCCGTAGGTGGAGCGCCAGGCGCCGGCCAGCCGCGTTTCGATGAAAGCGTCGGCCACGCGGCCGGCGCCGATGCGGTTGAGTTCAGCTGCCGCCGCGGAAAGCGCCAGCTGTTCCGTCAGCATACGGGCAGCGCCCTGGTCGCTTTCGCAGACTGCCATGGCAGCCTCCAGGACGTCACGCGTGCGCCTGCCGGCTGCACCGAGATCGCCGGCGATCATTTCGAGCACGACGTCGAAGAGATCGCGTCCGCGGGCCAGCACCCGCAACACGTCGAGCGCCATGACGTTGCCCGAGCCTTCCCAGATCGCATTGACGGGAGCCTCGCGGTAATGGCGGGCGAGAGCCTTCTCCTCGACATATCCATTGCCGCCGACCGATTCCATCGCCTCGTAGACGAGCGCCGGGGCGATCTTGCAGACCCAGTATTTGACGACGGGCGTCATCAGCCTTGCGTAAGCCGCTTCGCGCGGATCGTTGCGGGCGCGGTCGAAGGCGGTGGCAAGCCGCATGGAGAGAGCCGTGGCGGCGGCCACGTCGAGCGCCATGTCGCCGAGCACGCGGGCCATCAGCGGCTGATCGACCAGCTTCTTGCCGAAGACCGAGCGGTGCCTGGTGTGATGAACCGCATCGGCAAGTGACGATCGCATGATGCCAGCGGAGGCAACCGCGCAATCCAGCCGCGTCATGGTCACCATGTCGAGTATCGTACGGATGCCCTCGCCCGGTTCGCCGAGCAGGAAGCCATAGGTGTCGGAAAACTCGACCTCGCTCGATGCGTTCGACCGGTTGCCGAGCTTGTCCTTCAGACGCTGGAAACGGAGGCCATTTGGTGAACCATCCTCCAGGATGCGGGGGACGAGAAAGCAGCCGATACCCTCTGGCGTCTGGGCCAGCATCAGGAATGCGTCGCTCATCGGCGCGGACATGAACCATTTGTGGCCGGTCAGGCGATAGATGCCCTCGCCCACGCGCTCGGCGGAAGTTGTGTTAGCCCGCACATCCGTGCCGCCCTGCTTCTCCGTCATGCCCATGCCGAGCGTGATGCCGGTCTTCTGCATCGCCGGCTTGTGGGCGGAATCGTATTTGCGGGACAGGATCTTCGGCAGCCAGTCCCGCTCGATCCGCGGCGACGCCATGATCGCGGCGACCGATGCATTGGTCATCGTCACGGGACAGAGATGCCCGGTTTCGAGCCCGGCCGTCAGGAAGAAGCGGATCGCTCGTGCTTTGTGCGCAACGCCCGCCTCGGCCGGCAGGTCTTCCCAAACCGAGGCATGAAGCCCGCCCGATACCGATTTACGCAGGAGCGCGTGGTAGGCCGGATGGAAATCCACCTGGTCGATGCGGTTGCCTTGGTGATCGTGCGTCTTGAGTTCCGGCGGGTTGCGGTTGGCAAGCCGCGCCAGGTCCTGCGCTTCGGCGCTCATCACGAAACGGCCGATGCCCTCGAAGTCCAGCCGGAGCGCGCGATCCATGTCGAGCGTGATTTCAACGAGAAGCGGGTCGGCGCGATAGGCGTTCATCCCCGAAAAGCGCGGCGGCTGGTTGAAGACGTCGTGGGTCGCTGGCGGGGGACGGGTGCTCATGGCCCTTCCTAACCGGATTCGAGCGCGATTGCAGCGGGATAGACGGAGAAATTGCGGTGGAGCAGCGTGCATGCGCGCAGGGCCGGCGCTTGTTCGGACGGCGGGCCGCGCCTATAGAGCGACGAGCCGCAAGCCGGAGCCCGTCGCGACAATGTCCTTTCCGCACCGCCACCTTCTCGGCATCAAGGGTCTGAACGAGGCCGACGTCCACTATCTCCTCGATCGATCCGACGCCGCCGTTGCGCTCAGCCGTCAGCGCGAGAAAAAGAAGGCGAGCCTGCGTGGGCTGACGCAGATCAACCTCTTCTTCGAAGCATCGACCCGCACGCAGGCCTCGTTCGAACTGGCCGGAAAGCGGCTCGGCGCCGATGTGATGAACATGTCGGTCGGCAATTCCTCGGTCAAAAAGGGCGAGACGCTCGTCGACACGGCGATGACGCTGAACGCGATGCGGCCAGATATCCTGATCGTGCGGCATTCGTCGGCGGGTGCCGCGGCGCTTCTCTCGCAGAAAGTCGGCTGTTCCGTCGTCAATGCCGGCGACGGCGCGCATGAGCATCCGACACAGGCGCTGCTCGATGCGCTGACCATCCGCCGCGCCAAGGGCAAGGTCGGCCGGTTGATCGTCGCCATTTGCGGCGATGTGCTGCACAGCCGGGTGGCGCGTTCCAACATCGTGCTGCTCAATCTGCTCGGCGCGCGCGTCCGGGTCATCGGCCCGTCTACTCTGATGCCCTCGGGCATTCGCGACATGGGCGTCGAAGTCTACACGTCCATGAAGGAAGGCCTGAAAGACGCCGACGTCGTGATGATGCTGCGCCTGCAGCGCGAGCGGATGTCCGGCGCCTTCGTGCCATCCGTGCGCGAATATTTCCGCTTCTACGGCCTCGATGCGGATAAGCTTGCCTATGCCAAGGAGGATGCGCTGGTCATGCATCCGGGCCCGATGAACCGCGGCGTCGAGATCGCCTCGGAGATCGCAGACGGTCCGCAGAGCGTCATCGAGCAGCAGGTCGAAATGGGGGTCGCCGTGCGCATGGCCGTCATGGAAACGCTTCTCATCGGCGAGGAGGTGCAGCCATGACGTTCACAGTCCTCACCGACGCGCAGATCATCGATCCGTCTCGCGGCATCAATGAAATCGGATCCGTCATCATCAAGGACGGCATCATCGAGGCAGCCGGCGCTGGCGCCCACAACCAGGGCATACCGGACGGCGCCGAAGTCATCGATTGTCGCGACAAGCTCGTGATCCCGGGCCTCGTCGACACGCGCGTTCACGTCGGCGAGCCCGGCAGCGAACACCGCGAGACGATCGCTTCGGCCAGTCGCGCAGCCGCCGCGGGCGGCGTCACATCCTTCGTCATGATGCCGGACACGAGCCCGGCGATCGATGATGTGGCGCTCGTCGAGTTCGTTTTGAAGACGGCGCGCGATTCGGCCGTCGTGCGCGTCTATCCGGCCGCCGCCCTCACCAAGGCGCTTGCAGGCGAGGAAATGACCGAGATCGGCCTGCTCGCAGCGGCCGGCGCAGTCGTGTTCACAGATGGCAGACGCACGCTCGCCAACACAGCCGTCATCCGTCGCGCGCTAACCTACGCCCGCGATTTCGGTGCCTTGATCGCCTGCGAGACGCAGGACAAGCATCTTGCCGCCCAAGGCGTCATGAACGAAGGGCTTTTTGCAAGCTGGCTTGGCCTTTCGGGGATCCCGCGCGAGGCGGAGATCATTCCGCTGGAGCGCGACCTGCGCCTCGCCGCCCTGACGCGCGGACGGTACCACGCGACAAGCATCTCGGTACCCGAATCCACCGGCGCCATCGCCGCCGCGAAAGCGCGCGGGCTCGATGTGAGCGCCGGCATCTCGATCAACCATCTGACGCTGAACGAGAACGACATCGGCGAGTACCGCACTTTCTTCAAGCTGTCGCCACCGCTGCGGATCGAGGAAGACCGGCGCGCAATGGTGGATGCGGTGCGCGACGGCACGATCGACATCATCGCTTCGGCCCATGACCCACAGGACGTCGATACCAAGCGCCTGCCTTTCTCCGACGCGGAAAACGGCGCCATCGGCCTGGAAACGCTGTTCGCTGCCGCGTTGCGGCTGCACCACTCCGGCGATGTCCCGCTATCCCGGTTGGTCGACGCGCTCTCGACGAGCCCCGCAAAGCGCTATGGCCTCGATGCCGGTACGCTGAAAGCCGGTGCACGAGCCGATCTTGCGATCGTCGATCTCTTCGAGCCATTCGTCTTTTCCAAGGAGCGCATCGTCTCGACCTCCAAGAACACGCCTTTCGAAGATGCACGCTTCCAGGGGCGCGTCTTGCAAACCTTCGTGGCGGGCGCCACAGTCTTCAAAGCGGATTGAGCCGGAGTTGACGCATGCCTGAACCGATCATCACGCAGGTCCCTTTCGACCTGTTCCTGGTTGCGCTGGCGTTTGGGTACCTGCTCGGCTCGATACCCTTCGGCCTCATCCTGACGCGCATGGCCGGGCTTGGAGACGTGCGCAAGATCGGGTCTGGCAACATCGGCGCCACCAATGTGCTGCGAACCGGCAACAAGAAGCTGGCTGCCGCAACACTCATCGGAGATGCGCTGAAGGGCACGCTGGCGGTCGTCGTCGCCGCGCAGTTTTCCGAAATCCTCGCCATCATCGCGGGCTTCGGTGCGTTTATCGGCCACCTCTTCCCCGTGTGGCTGAAGTTTCGCGGTGGCAAGGGCGTCGCAACCTATGTGGGCGTGCTGCTCGGGCTTGCGCCCGCCATGGTGCTGATCTTCGCGGTCATCTGGATCGGAACCGCCTATTTCACGCGCTATTCCTCGCTGGCGGCGTTGCTCGCGGCGGCTGTCGTCCCCTTGTCGTTCTTCATTCTCGGTGAAATGCGACTGATGGAGCTGTTCGTCATCATGAGCATCATCACTTTCATCAAGCACCGCGCGAATATTGGTCGCCTGATCAACGGCACCGAAAGCCGGATCGGAGCGCGCGGCTGATGGCGCACGAAGGCGGCGTTGCGCGGGTGCGTGGGATCGCGCTAACCGATCGCCAGCGCCTCGCGTGGCTCCGCCTCATCCGCAGCGACAATGTCGGACCTGCCACCTTTCGCGAACTGATCAATCATTGCGGCTCGGCAGAAGCTGCGCTCGATGCCCTGCCCGACCTTTCGGCGCGCGGTGGCGGGCGGTCGTTGCGCGTGGCGAGTGTCGAACAGGCCGAGCGTGAACTCGAACAGGCGACGCGCTTCGGTGCGCGCTTCGTCGGGATCGGCGAGCCGGACTACCCGCCACTGCTGCGCAGCATCGATGCGGCCCCGCCGCTGCTAGCAGTGAAGGGCGATACATCGATTACCCAGAAGCCGGCTGTCGCTTTCGTCGGATCGCGCAACGCATCGGCTGCGGGCGCGAAGTTCACCGCTCGCATGGCGCGTGAAGTCGGTGCGGCCGGATACGTCGTCGTATCCGGTCTCGCCCGGGGGATCGATGCGGCGGCGCACCGCGCTACGCTCGAAACGGGCACGATCGCAGCGATGGCGGGCGGTCTCGACATGCCCTACCCGCCTGAAAATCTCGATCTCTACCGCTCGATCACGGAGGGCGGCGGTTTAGCCGTTTCCGAAATGCCGTTCGGCTGGGAACCGCGAGCGCGCGACTTTCCGCGCCGCAACCGCCTGATTGCCGGCATCGGTTACGGCCTCGTCGTGGTCGAGGCGGCGACCCGCTCGGGCTCGCTTATCTCGGCGCGGCGTGCTGCGGATTTCGGGCGCATCGTCTTTGCGGTCCCGGGATCGCCGCTTGACCCGCGATCGGCCGGGACGAACGCACTGATCAAGGACGGAGCGACGCTGATCACCGGCAGCGCCGACATTCTGGAAGCCATGGCGCCTCTGGTCGGAAGGCCCCCTGCGGCACCGCTCTCGGTGCGCGAACGGGACGAGGACGGACTGTCGTTGCGGGCCGACCCGGGGGAAACGGATCGCGACAAGGTGGTGTCGGCACTGGGCGCCACGCCTGTCGAGGTGGACGATATCGTGCGCCATACGGAATTGCCGCCGGCGGTCGTCTATCTCATCCTGCTCGAGCTTGATCTTGCCGGGCGTCTATCCCGTCATCCGTCCGGACTGGTCAGTCTTCTTACGGAGGATCTCTGACGGCTTGACGCCGAGCTGGATGTCGCCCGCCTCCACATAGGCCATTTCGATAATATAGCAGAGCATGAAGCATCGCTGCTGTTCTGCCATGACGCGCAGTTCGCCGAGCAACTGCCGGATGTAGGCAATCTTCTCCGGATCGTGAGCAATGTCGTGCCTGCCGTTCTCTTGATCGTCCATTCCGAGGACTCCCGCGCGCAGCGCCTCATCGAAGCCCGGATTCGTGATCCAGAGCCAGTGTCATAACCATAGCGCCTCTAGTCATAAGTGCAACACGTCGCGATGCGCTCTAAGGTTGTATAACAACATGCGCAAATGCCGTCGTATCGGAAATGACTTGACCTCAGGCCGCTTGCTGTCCATCTCCGAGCCTGTGATCGCCGCCAAGCGGCATTATCCAGCACTGGTCGCGCGGTGCTCAATCATCAGAATTTGAGCGTGTTCATGTACGTCGTCGTCGTCGAATCGCCTGCAAAGGCAAAGACAATCAACAAGTACCTTGGCAAGGACTATAAGGTTCTGGCCTCGTTCGGCCATGTGCGCGACCTGCCGGCCAAGGACGGGTCGGTGAAGCCGGATGAAGACTTCGAGATGACCTGGGAGGTCGATACGGCCTCCAACAAGCGTCTGAAGGACATCACCGACGCCCTCAAGGGTGCCGATAGCCTCATTCTCGCGACCGACCCTGATCGCGAGGGAGAAGCCATTTCCTGGCACGTGCTGGAAGTGCTGAACAAGAAGAAGGCGCTGAAGGACAAGTCGGTCCAGCGCGTTGTCTTCAATGCGATCACCAAGAAGGCCGTGCTCGATGCGATGGCCAATCCGCGCGATATCGATGCGCCGCTCGTGGATGCCTATCTGGCCCGCCGCGCGCTCGATTATCTCGTCGGCTTCAATCTCTCCCCGGTTCTGTGGCGCAAACTGCCCGGCGCGCGGTCGGCCGGCCGCGTTCAGTCGGTGGCGCTGCGCCTCGTCTGCGATCGCGAAGCGGAAATCGAACGCTTCGTCGCAGAAGAATACTGGCAGATCAGCGCCGATCTGAAGACGCCGCGCAACGATGTCTTCAATGCACGCCTCGCATCCTTTGAAGGCAAGCGCATCCAGCGCCAGACGGTCACCAATGTCGGCGAAGCCGATACGATCAAGGCGATGCTCGAAGGTGCGTCGTTCACGGTCGAAAGCGTCGAAGCGAAGCCCACCAAGCGCAACCCCGCGCCGCCCTTCACGACTTCGACCCTGCAGCAGGCCGCATCCTCGAAGCTCGGCTTCAACGCCAAGCGCACGATGCAGGTCGCGCAGAAGCTCTATGAAGGCATCGACATCGGCGGCGAGACCGTCGGTCTCATCACTTATATGCGAACCGACGGCGTGCAGATGGACATCAGCGCCATCGAAGCCGCGCGCGAGGAGATCGCGTCGAACTTCGGCGACCGCTACCGCCCCGAGAAGCCGCGCTTCTATTCGACCAAGGCGAAAAACGCACAGGAAGCGCACGAAGCGATCCGCCCCACCGGATTCGAGCGCCGTCCCGATGACGTGAAGCGCTACCTCGATCAGGATCAGATCCGCCTCTATGATTTGATCTGGAAACGGGCGATTGCCAGCCAGATGGCATCGGCGGAAATCGAGCGCACCACCGTCGAGATTGCCGCCAATAACGGCGACAAGGTCGCCGGCCTCAGGGCCACGGGCTCGGTCATCCGGTTCGACGGCTTCATCGCTGCCTATACGGATCAGAAGGAAGACGGCGAGCAATCCGACGACGGCGAGGACGATGGCCGCCTGCCGGAAATCAATGCGCGCGAGACCGTCGCCAAAGAGAAGATCAACGCATCCCAGCATTTCACCGAACCGCCACCGCGCTATTCGGAAGCGACGTTGATCAAGCGCATGGAAGAGCTCGGCATCGGCCGGCCTTCGACCTATGCGGCAACGCTTTCGACGCTGCAGGACCGTGAATATGTCGAGATCGACAAGCGCAAGCTGATCCCGCAGGCCAAGGGCCGCCTGGTCACGGCATTTCTGCAGAACTTCTTCGAGCGCTATGTCGAGTACGACTTCACAGCCAATCTCGAAGAGCAGCTCGACAAGATTTCGAACGGTGATCTCGCCTGGAAAGACGTGCTGCGCGCGTTCTGGAAGGACTTCTTCGCGCAGATCGAGAACACGAAGGAACTGCGCGTCTCCGACGTACTCGATGTTCTGAACGAAGAGCTTGCGCCGATCGTCTTCCCCAAGCGCGAAGATGGCGGCAATCCCCGCATCTGCCCGACCTGCGGTACCGGCAATCTATCGTTGAAGCTCGGCAAGTTCGGTGCCTTCGTCGGCTGCTCGAACTATCCGGAATGCAACTTCACGCGCCAGCTTTCCGCCGAGAGCGCCAATGGCGACGAAGCGCAGCTTTCCGGCGAGCCGAAGGATCTCGGCCGCGACCCGCATACAGGCGAGCCGATCACCCTGCGGTCCGGCCGTTTCGGCCCTTACGTTCAGCGTGGCGACGGCAAGGAAGCGAAGCGATCGAGCCTGCCGAAAGGCTGGAAGCCGGACGACATCGACCATGAAAAGGCGATGGCGCTGATCGGTCTGCCGCGCGACATCGGCAAGCATCCCGAAAGCGGCAAGATGATTTCGGCCGGCCTCGGCCGGTACGGCCCCTTCCTCCTGCACGATGGCGGCTACGCCAACCTCGAGACGGTGGAGGACGTGTTCACCATCGGCCTCAACCGGGCGGTGACTGTGATCGCGGATCGCAAGGCCAAGGGTCCGGCGCGTGGTCGCACGTCTGCTGCCGCACTCAAGGAACTCGGCGACCATCCCGATGGCGGTGCAATCACCGTGCGTGACGGCCGCTATGGCCCCTATGTCAACTGGGGCAAAGTCAACGCGACGCTTCCGAAAGGCCTCGACCCACAGGCCGTGACGCTTGAAAAAGCGCTGGAGCTGATTGCCGAGCGCGCCGGCAAAAGCGGCAAGAAGGCTGCGCCGAAGAAGGCGGCCGCCAAGAAGGCAGCCCCTGCCAAGAAACCGGCAGTCGCAAAGAAGGCCGCTCCGAAGAAAAAGGCAGCAGCGGCCAAGACATCGACCGAGAAGACAAGTTCGGCAAAATCGAAGGAGGCGTAGGGGTCTATCCCTTCGCCGGAGGCAAGACCATCGCCCACTCCAGCCTGCCCGACCGCGAGACGCTGCTCGCTTTCATTGCGGACAACCCGGATCGCGCCACCAAGCGCGATATCGCCAAGGCCTTCGGGCTCAAGGGAGAGGATCGCGTCGCGCTGAAGGATCTGCTGCGCGATCTTGCAGATGACGGCCTTGTCCAGAAGGATCGCAAGCAGCTCGTGCGTCCAGACAAGCTGCCGCCGGTCACGCTTCTCGACATCACGACGCGCGATGCCGAAGGCGGACTGATCGGCCGGCCCGCCGAATGGGACGATGCCGAGAAGGTGGCGCCCGCCGTGTCGATCCGCCTGAACAAGGCGGTGGGCCGCTCTGGCAAACCCGGCCGAACGCCCGGCGTCGGCGACCGGGTGCTGGCGAAGATCTTCCCTTCCAAGGAAAAGACCGGCCCGGCCTACACCGCCCGCGTCATCAAGCTGATCGACAAGCGTAAGGACGCATCGCTCGGCGTCTTCCGTGCCGAGCCCGGTGGCGGCGGACGCATCATGCCGATCGAACGGCAGCAGAACGAACTCACCGTCGAAGCGGCGCAGGCGAATAATGCCCAGGACGGCGATCTGGTCGAGATCGCAGTTACGCGGATCGGCCGTTTCGGGCTCGCCCGGGCGGAAGTGCTGTCCGTCATCGGCTCGGTTTCGAGCGAGAAGGCGATCTCGATGATCGCCATCCACGACCACGGCATTCCCCATGTCTTTCCCGATAGCGTCATCGCCGAGGCGGAGGCCGCGAAGCCTGCGACCATGGCGCACCGCGAAGACTGGCGTGATCTCGCGCTGGTCACGATCGACCCGCCGGATGCGAAGGACCATGACGATGCGGTTCACGCCGAGCCGGACCCCTCGCCCGACAACAAGGGCGGGCACATCGTCACGGTCGCGATCGCAGACGTCTCCCACTATGTGCGTTCCGGATCGCAGCTCGACCGCGAGGCGCTGAAGCGCGGCAACTCGGTCTACTTTCCCGACCGGGTCGTGCCCATGTTGCCCGAGCGCATTTCCAACGACCTCTGCTCGCTGAAGGAAGGCGTCGACCGGCCTGCACTCGCCGTTCGCATGACGTTTTCGAAGGATGGCCAGAAGCTGCGCCATACCTTCCACCGCATCATGATGAAGAGCCTTGCCAAGCTGTCCTATCAACAGGCGCAGGCTGCCATAGACGGCGCGACGGACGACAAGACGGACACGCTGCTCGAAGGCGTCCTGAAGCCGCTTTGGGAAGCCTACGGTACGATGCGCAAGGGCCGCGACAAGCGACAGCCGCTGGAACTCGATCTGCCGGAACGCAAGATCGTTCTCGACAACGACGGCAAGGTCGACAAGGTGATCGTGCCGCCACGGCTCGATGCCCACAAGCTCATCGAAGAGTGCATGATCCAGGCGAACGTCGCGGCGGCGGAAACGCTGGAGCGGAAGCGCCAGAGCCTGATCTATCGCATCCACGACGCTCCATCGCTGGCCAAGCAGGAAACGCTGCGTGAATTTCTGGCGACGCTTGACCTGTCGCTTGCCCGAGGCAGCCTCCGCGCCAACAATTTCAACCACATCCTGGCTTCGGCTAGCGGCAAACCGCATGAGACGATGGTGTCGGAGATGGTCCTGCGGTCGCAGAGCCAGGCGATCTACAGCCCTGACAATCTCGGCCATTTCGGCTTGAACCTGATGCGGTACGCGCATTTCACCTCGCCAATTCGCCGCTACGCCGACCTCATCGTCCACCGGGCGCTCATCGGTTCCCTGAAGCTTGGCGATGGCGCGATCACGCCTGACGAAGAAGCGGCACTGGTCGACATCGCCGCCGATATATCCACGTCCGAGCGCCGGGCGATGGCCGCAGAGCGCGACACGGTTGACCGTCTGATCGCACATCATCTTGCCAGCCGGGTCGGCGATACTTTCGAGGGCCGTGTCTCCGGCGTCGTCAAGTCCGGCCTCTTCGTTTCGCTGCCGCAGTTCGGGGCAGATGGCTTCGTGCCGGTATCGACGCTCGGCTATGACTATTTCATCTATGATGAGGCCCATCAGTCGATGACGGGTCGTGAAAGCGGTGAAGGCTTCCGGCTTGGTGACACGGTGGACGTGAAGCTGGTCGAGGCGCTTCCGCTTGCCGGCGCCCTGCGTTTCGAGATCGTCAGCGAGCCGCGCAAGATGCCTGCGGGTGCAAGGTCGTTCCACAAGGCAAAGCACGGTGAAAAACGGCGTGGCGCGTCTAAAAAGCCCGGTACAAGGCCGCCACGCGGCCGTCGCTGAGACAATAGCGCGCCGAAAAAGCTGAGAGGGGCGACATCGGCACCGTTCGCGCCTATATGGTCCATCAGCGCCCGGGTTCAGAACAGAGACCGTCGATCATGCAGACTTTCGGACAATCGCACGCGGCAGACGACCGGCATGATGGTGCTCCTCGCGCGCTTGGAGGGTCGATCATGCGTGGCTTGAAGTCCCGCTGTCCGGCCTGCGGCGAAGGAAAGCTGTTCCGCGCGTTCCTGAAGCCTGTCGATCACTGCGCTTCGTGCGGCGAAGCGATGCATCACCACCGCTCCGACGACCTGCCGCCCTATCTCGCTATCTTCATCGTCGGCCACGTTGTGGTTGCCGGCTACATGTTCGGGGAACGCGTCGTTGACTGGACGTCGTGGCAGGCGCTTGCGTTCTGGATCCCGGTGACACTGATCCTGACGGTGGCGAGCATGCAGCCGCTGAAAGGTGGCGTCATCGGTCTGCAATGGGCCTTGCGTATGCATGGCTTCGGCGGCGAGGACGATCCGCTGGACGAGGTGCCCGATGAGAGCCGGACCTGACGGAACATGACTGGCATGGCGCGCGACCAGGCGCCCCGAGTTGGCACACGCTATATCACCTCGAACGAGCATCCCCTGCTGAGGCCGAAGGATGCCGCTTCGATCATCCTCCTCGACCGTGCCGGGCCTGACATTCGATTCCTCGTCGGCAAGCGTGCTCGCGCCCATACGTTCATGCCGAATTTCTACGTGTTTCCCGGAGGGCGTCGCGATCGGGCCGACTCTCGCGTCGGCGTCGCAAAGCCCCTCAAAGAGCCCGTGATCCAACGCCTCATGGCGCGGACCGATCGCACGATGACCACGGCGCGGGCGCAGGCGCTCGCCGTCGCCGCCATCCGCGAGACGTTTGAGGAGGCAGGTCTCGTCATCGCCGGCGACGGCAAGGTCGGGCTCCATTCCGACTGGACCGGCTTTTCCGAACGCGGACTTGCACCGGACCTCTCCGCGCTCCGCTACGTGGCGCGGGCGATCACGCCACCCCGTCAGAGCCGGCGGTTCGACACGCGCTTTTTTGCCTGTTTTCTGGATGAGATCGGCGCCGACCCGAAAGACGTTTCCGACAGCGAGGAACTGCAGGACCTGACCTGGATCGGCTTTGCCGACGTCGACCAGATGCAGTTGCCGCGCATCACCCGCACGATCATCGACGATCTTCAGAACGTGCTCGGCTCCGAAACGGAACTGCCCTATGGACAACCGGTCCCCTTCTACTACGTGAAGCACGGCACCTTCGTGCGCGACATCATCTGAAATCCATGCGGAGCAATGCCATGCGGTCCGAGGTCGGTGTCACGATCCGGTGGTCTTCGTTGATCGCCGCGCTTGCGGCCATCGGTGCCGTGGGCGTCGCCATTGGCCTCGGCCTGCCGCTGCTCAGCGTCATCATGGAGAGGCGTGGCATCTCCTCATCGATGATCGGCTTCAACACGGCCTTCGCCGGTCTCGCATCCATCGCGGCCGCGCCGCTCGCGCCGAAACTCGCACGCTGGTTCGGTGTCGCGCGCACCATGATCGTGATGCTGTGCCTTTCAGCAGCAAGCGGCCTGTGCTTCTACATCGCAGAGCCGTTCTGGACATGGTTTCCGCTGCGCGTGGTCTTTCACGGCGCCGTCACCATCGTGTTCATCCTGTCGGAATTCTGGATCAACGCCGCGGCGCCGCCGGAACGGCGCGGGCTGGTGCTCGGCGTTTATGGCACCGTGCTGGCTCTCGGCTTCGCGACCGGTCCGCTCATCTTCGCGATGATCGGCAGCCAAGGGGTGCTGCCCTTTGCCGCCGGCGCGGCGATCGTGCTCGCAGCCGTCATTCCCATCGCTCTCGCGCGCAACGAAGCGCCGCGGATCGAGGAGAAGCCTCGGCGCAGCTTCCTGCGCTATGTATTCCTGGTACCAACGGCAACGGCTGCCGTCTTCGTCTTCGGCGCCGTCGAAGCGGGCGGACTGGCGCTCTTCCCGATCTATGCGGCGCGCACAGGCTTCAGCGAATCGGAAGGGGCGCTTCTCCTGACGGCGATCGGCCTCGGCAACGTGTTGCTGCAAATCCCGATAGGCCTCTTTGCCGATCGGGTGAGGAGCAGGCGCATGCTGCTGACGCTGCTGGCGCTGGTCGGGCTTGCGGGCTCTGCTGCATTGCCGTTCATCGTCGAGGGCTGGTGGCTTATGGCTGCGGTGCTGTTCGTTTGGGGCGGCGTCGTCTGCGGGCTCTACACCGTTGGACTGACACATCTCGGCGCCTCTCTCAAAGGGGCCGATCTCGCAGCCGCCAACGCAGCCTTCATTCTCTGTTATGCGCTGGGCGCCCTCATCGGCCCACAGACGATCGGAATCGCGATGGACATCTTCGGGACCGATGGATTCGCGATCGCCCTCGGATTCTTCTTCAGCCTTTACGTGCTCCTGACGCTTGGTCGCATGGTTTTCGGGCCGACACGCGGCTGAAAGCCTTGGAACACGGCCGCGACATGCGACCTGGAGCCTAATCCGCCTTGACATCGGCGGGACAATCAGTAGGTATCGCCCCAAGTTTCTCGCGCCGTGGAGCCGGATGGCTGTCCGCGGCGTCGTTTTTGACGAGCAGGAATTCCCATGGCCAAGGCAACCACAATCAAGATCAAGCTGCTTTCGACGGCAGACACCGGCTTCTTCTACGTCACGAAGAAGAACAGCCGCACCATGACCGACAAGATGAACAAGACGAAGTACGACCCGATTGCGCGCAAGCACGTCGAGTTCAAGGAAACGAAGATCAAGTAAGTCTTCGTTTCGCGCGGTTCGCTGCGCGGACATTGTCGGAAGAGCATTTGGCAACCCTGGACTTCGTGTCCGGGGTTTTGTCGTTGCGGGAGCCGGTTGCTGGGGAATAGCTGGGAGGTCGGCTCCAAAAGCCAGTAAAAAGGGGTCGATCAGGCGCTCGACGTGGTACGAGGATCCACGTTTGACCGAGCGCTCTGATCGACCGACCCCATGACCCAGGAGATGCGGCGGACCTGAACATCACGGGGTATGCTATGTAGGTGAAGTGTCCCAACGCCTCACCTTTAAAGCTTCGCGCAAAAACCCAAGGAAATCAATCATCCGTTAAGCATTTTCTAAAGCGCATGCGGGCTTGGTTAATTTGGGACGGTTTAGTCTCAGCAAAACGCCAAAATAGCCCTGTATAGTGCGACTCCGGCATGTTCTGGGAAAGTGTAGTGGCTCAGCCCGCGCAACCTGTACACGTCGATGGGATTTCGTGCGGGTCTGGCACAATCCAATTTTGACTTTTTCCGGAAATGGAAAGGGTCGATCTTGAGACCAGCTGAAGCCTTCGGCCTCAAGCCGCGTCGGCGACGACCTTGTTCCTGCCACTGCGCTTGGCGGCATAGAGCGCCTCATCGGCACGCTGAAAGACGCTTTGTGCTGTCGCCTCGCCTTCTTTCAGCGTGGCGATGCCGAGAGACGCGGTGACGGAGAGAGGCTCGGCCCTGGCGCTCACGCGAAACGGCACGGCCTCGATGCTGACCCGCAGACGTTCTGCAACGGCAGCGGCCAGCGCGCCGTCCGTGTCCGGCATTACGACCACGAATTCCTCGCCGCCGTAGCGGCAGGCAAGGTCGGCGCCGCGCACGGCCTGTTTGATGCGCCGTGACAGCTCTCGCAGCACATCGTCACCAGCCTGGTGACCGAAGGTGTCATTGACCGACTTGAAGCGGTCGAGATCAATCATGCAGACCGACAGGGGCCGCTCGCGCCGGCTTGAGCGCTCCACGAGCACCGGCATATGCGTGTCGAGGTAGCGCCGATTGTAGAGCCCCGTCAGCGCGTCGGTAACCGCCAGTTCGATGGTCGCGCGCACGCTGCTGCGCAGGTGATCGTTGTAGCGCTTGCGCTTGATCTGGGTGTTGGCGCGCGCCAGAAGCTCATGCGGATCGATCGGGCGCTGGATGTAGTCGTTCACGCCGAGTTCCAGTGCCCGCGTGACCAGCGCATGCGATGCCGCCTCCGCCATGAGCATCACCGGCAGGAAGCGTGTGCGCTCCACCGAGCGAAGCTGCGAGCAAAGCCGCAGCGGATCATAGTTGGTGAAATTGTCGCTGATGATGGCAAGATCGTATGGCCGTTCCGCTGCTTCGAACAGCGCCGCCTGCGGATCGGACATGCACACGACCTCGGCGATCGACGCCAGCATACGGGTGACGCGTTCCTGGGCGCTGACGCGCTCATCGACGAGGAGGACATGTGCCTTGTCCATGCCGTCGATGCCGTTGATCAGATCCTGGGTGCCGATGAGCTCGGCGGTTTCGGCGCGCATGCGCAACTCGTCGCCGAGCGCCTTTAACCGCAGGAGGCTTCGCACCCGCGTCATGAGCTGGATGTCGTTGACCGGTTTGGTCAGAAATTCGTCGGCGCCTGCGCGCAGTCCCCTCACCCGGTCTTCCGATTGATCGAGAGCGGTCACCATCACGACAGGAATGTGCGCGGTGCGCGGATTGGCCTTCAGCCGCTCACAGACCTCGAACCCGTCCATGCCGGGCATCATGATGTCGAGCAGGATGAGATCGACCTGCGTCGCCGCACAGACCTGCAGCGCGGTCGGTCCGTCCACGGCCGTCAGAACTTCGAAATAGTCGGCAAGCAGCCGGGCTTCGAGCAGCTTGATGTTGGCCGGAACATCGTCAACGACGAGGATACGCGCGGTCATGCCTCACCCAGATAGGTCTTTATGGTTTCAAGAAACCGCGGCACGGAAATCGGCTTCGAAATATAGGCCTCGCAGCCGCCTTGGCGGATGCGTTCCTCGTCTCCCTTCATGGCAAAGGCCGTGACGGCGATCACCGGGATCATGTGAAGCTCGTCGTCGGCCTTCAGCCACTTGGTGACGTCGAGGCCAGAAACTTCCGGGAGCTGGATGTCCATGAGGATCAGATCGGGTCGGTGGGCGCGGGCGAGATCTACTGCCTCCGTTCCGTTGCGGGTCTGGATGGTCTCGTAGCCGGACGCCTCGATCAAGTCGCGGAACAGCTTCATGTTCAGCTCGTTGTCCTCGACAATCAAAACGGTCTTGGGCATAGATACTCCCATCAGCGGTTCACTTCGGCTCTGACGTCTCGTCGCCGGCGGAAGCCGCTCCCTTCACTGTTTTACCGTATCGGCATCTGGTTGAGGAAAAGCAAACTCTTGGCATCAAATGCAACACAACCCATAAAAGATGGGACCGAGGCCGAGACGATCGCGATTTCTATACTTGGCTGGCTGGCGAACGAACCGGAGCTTCTCGGTCGCTTTCTGTCGCTGACCGGAATGAGCGTTTCGACCCTGCGCCAGTCCGCCGGCGAGCCCGGTTTTCACCTCGCGCTCATCGACTTCCTGATGGACCACGAGCGGACCCTGATGGATTTCTGCGCGGCAACCGGCGAAAAGCCCGAGCGCGTTGCGCGCGCCCACCGCGCGTTGTCCGGCCCGCCTGGCCTCTACACCAACAGCTTCTGACCGATGCCAGCTGTCCTTCCCGAAGATCTCGCTCAGTTCGATTGGGTGGCGCGGTCCAGTCGCCCTCTCATCGTCTGCGATGTCGACGAGGTCGTGCTCGAATTCGTTACGCCGTTCATCGCCTATCTCGACAATCGAGGTCTTGAGCTTCGGCCCTCGTCGTTTCGACTTCATGGCAATGTCTTTCGGCGCGACGACGGCACGCCTGTTTCGGATCGGGACATCTCGGCCAGCATCGAGGCGTTCTTCGTCGAGCAGCATGATTGGCAAACTCCGGTTTCCAGCGCCGCCGAAACCCTCGCTGCCTTGAAGCATCACGCCGACATCGTTTTCCTCACGGCGATGCCTCCACGCCACTTCGCCGTTCGGCGCGCGCTTCTCGACGCGCACGACATGCCCTACCCGCTGATTGCGACCGAAGACGAGAAAGGCACGGTACTTCACCTCATTCACGGCGAGCGCGACACCAAGGTCGTTTTCATCGACGACATCTTCCACAATCTCCACTCCGTGCGCGAACGGCTGCCGAACGCTCTTCTGATCAACCTCATGGCCAACGACACGTTTCGCGCCCTCGCGCCGCATCCGGGCGAGAAAGTCGCGAAGGCCGAGGATTGGAACGAGGCGCGTGATCTGATCCTCGCATTTCTAGACAACTGAGGCTCCGACTCGATCTTCCGACGTCTTGAGCATCTGAACGCTAGCGCTTATCGTGCGGGTGTTCAACTTATGTTCCAGAGGAAGACAATCTCGCGCCATGGGTGACGCCGTCTTGAGCTTCTGCCGGGATTGTCTGCGGCCGGCCGTCTCCAGCGGCCGCTTTTGCCATGCATGCGGCAGCCCGCGACTCGTGCGCCATCCCGAACTCGATCGGCTGTCGATCGCCCATATCGACTGCGACGCATTCTATGCCGCCGTGGAAAAACGCGACAACCCCGAGCTTGCCGACAAGCCGGTGATCATCGGCGGCGGCAAGCGGGGCGTCGTTTCCACGGCCTGCTACATCGCCCGCATCTCCGGCGTCCGCTCGGCCATGCCGATGTTCAAGGCGCTCGAGGCCTGTCCCGAGGCGGTCGTCATCAAGCCGAACATGGAGAAATACGTTGCTGTCGGCCGTGAAGTGCGGCGGATGATGGAATCGCTGACCCCGCTGGTACAGCCGATCTCCATCGACGAAGCGTTTCTTGATCTCACGGGAACGGAGAAACTGCACCGGGACAGCCCTGCCCGAACGCTGGCGCGCTTTGCGACGCGCGTCCAGAACGAGATCGGCATCACCGTCTCGGTCGGGCTTTCCTACTGCAAGTTTCTCGCGAAGGTCGCCTCCGATCTCGACAAACCACGGGGCTTTGCGGTCATCGGCGAAGCCGATGCGCTCGAGTTTCTGGCCGACAAGCCCGTGACGATGGTCTGGGGCGTGGGCAAGGCCTTCGCGGACAAGCTCGCCGCCGACGGCATCCGCTCGATCGGCCAGTTGCAGCGCATGGAGGAAGGCGCTCTCATGGCGCGCTACGGCTCCATGGGCCAGCGGCTTTACCGCCTTTCACGCGGGCGCGACGAGCGGGTCGTCGAACCTCGCGAGGCCGCCAAGAGCGTTTCGGCCGAAACGACCTTCAACAGCGACCTTGGCCGTCCCGACGATCTCGTGCCTGTTCTTCGCGCTCTTTCCGAGACGGTGGCACATCGATTGAAGGCATCGGGCATCGCCGGGCAGACCGTGGTGCTGAAGTTGAAGACGGCGGATTTTCGCATCCGCACCCGCAACCGGCGTCTGGACGACCCGACGCGCTATGCCGACCGAATCTTTCGCACCGGCCTGTCTCTGCTCGAACGTGAAATGGACGGAACGAAATTCCGGCTCCTGGGCATCGGCGTCTCCGATCTCACCGATCTTGCCCGTGCCGACATGCCGGATCTCGTCGATCCGCTGGCAGGCCGCCGGGCCATTGCCGAAAGCGCGATGGACAGCGTGCGGGCCAAATTCGGGCGGTCGAGCGTCGAAACCGGATACACGTTCGGCCGGGGCAATCGCGGCCGTCCAGAGCGGGACGACGCTTAAGGCGCGCTGAGTTTCCCAAGGCAGACACTGCGCGGCAATCGCAAGACTCCTGAAATCTATCTCGGGCAGACTGAGGACGATCCCTTGTCTGTATCGAGTATGAAATCATGGATCGACGATCTTTTCTGGGCCTTCTGTCCGTCGCGCTTTTAGCGCCCGGCGGCATTCGCAAAGCCGCTGCTTCAGGAAGCAGGCAACCGCTGACGATCTGTGTGTCGCTCGATACGCAGCGCCTCGTCGTCTTTTCCGGTGTCGACGAGATCGCGTCCTCGCCGATCTCCAGCGGCAAGGCCGGGCATGCGACGCCAACGGGCATCTTCTCGATCCTCGACAAACGAACCTTCCACCGTTCGAACATCTATTCGAATGCGCCGATGCCGCATATGCAGCGGCTCACCTGGTCAGGCATCGCGCTTCATGCATCCAACCATGTCCCCGGGTATCCCGCATCGCACGGATGCGTGCGCATGCCGGATGGCTTTGCGCGCGACCTCTTCGCCATGACGCAGTTGCAGGCCCATGTGATCATCACGCGCGAAAGCATCAGCCCGCAATCCATTCGGCATCGCACTTTGCCGGACGCGCTCTCGCCCTACGACCGGCTGATGGCCGGCAATCTGGAACTGCGGCTGGATACGCTTGATCCACACGCCGACGGGGTGGAAGTGGCGTCTGCGGGTCAGATGAATGCAACGGCCAATGATGCGGGATCGGTCGAGCCACGATCGCCGCTGCGGCTCTTCCTCACCCGCCGCACTCACCGCGAACTCACTCGCGACGCGCAGCAACTGCTCAACACGCTCGGTTTCGATGCCGGCGCGGCCGATGGGTTTGCAGGTCCGAGAACCACCGACGCACTGCGCCGGTTCCAGAGAGAAGCGGGACTGACGCCCTCCGGCTCTCTGTCCAAGGCCGATATCGACGGCTTGTACGAGGCGGCGGGAAAGGGCGACGTGCCAGCCGGGCATCTTTACGCGCGGCGCGACTTCACGCCGATCTTCGACATGCCCGTGCATCTGAAAGCGCCGGAGCGCCCGCTGGGGGCGCATCTGGCCACGGTGTCGGCGATCACAGCCGGCAGGGCGACATGGTCCGGATTGACCCTGACCGATCGGCCTGCCCCATCCGTCGCCGGATTGACCGCACTGGATCCCGAGACGGCGCTGACTGCCACTCAGGTCGATCTGGCATCGACGCTCGACCGACTGCAGCTGACGCCGTCTGTTGCCGAGCGCCTGTCACGAGAACTGACGGTCGGCTCGTCGCTGGCCATCTCCGACAACGGCCTCGGCACGGAAACCGGCAAAGGCACCGATTTCATCGTGCTGACGCGGCGGGGATGACAATGAAGAGAGCGGCGCTGGTTACTGCCGGCTGAGATTGATCTCGCTCGTCACGACCTCGGCACCCGTGGTGGGGCTGGTGTCGATCGTGCGGATGATCATGGAGTCCGGTCCGGGCACCTCGACCTGCATGCGCGCTTCGCTGTCGCCATTGACTTCCTGAGCCCAAGCAACCTGAAGATCGAGCGTATTGCCGTTGCGGGCACCGGAAAGCGCCGACTGTCCGCCGCGCGGACCGGTATAGATGCCTTCGTAGCTGGTGCCGCTGGTGTTGGTCAGTTGGGCCGACAAATCCTGACGGATGATGGCCATGGCGCGGCAGGTGCCGTCGAGGCTGAAACTCTGGGCTTCGGTGCTGGAGGTGAACTGGCAATTCACGCCGACGGGCTCGCTATCGGCCGTGCGCCGCGCCGTGCCTTCACCGGCCCATGAGCCGGACAGACCTTGAATGAATGCAGTATCTTCGGCGGCTGCGGGAAAGCTTGCGCCGATGACGAGGGCGGGCACCAAGGCCAGAAAAAGCTTCATGATCCAGTCTCCTGACAGATTGTTGTTGTCGTTTGACGAGCGCGCCCTTCATCGATCGCCGCGTCCCAATAGGCGCGGCAATGCGTGCGGGATAAGACGGGTGCGATCACAAAAGCGTGTTGATGCGAACAACGCATGCCGAAAGCTGCGCCGAACTTGATGGATGATGAGGGAACTGGGTCGCTAGAAGTCGACGACGAGGCCTTCGCTCAGCGTAACCCGGCGGTCCATCAGGCCAGCCAGCTCGTGGTTGTGCGTCGCGATCAGTGCCGCGAGACCGGATTGCCGCACCAATGCTTCCAGAGCCTCGAAAACGTAGCCGGCCGTCTCGGGATCGAGGTTTCCGGTGGGCTCGTCGGCAAGCAGAATGAGCGGTGCGTTCGCCACGGCGCGGGCGATCGCCACGCGCTGCTGTTCGCCGCCTGAAAGCTCCGACGGCCTGTGGCCGGCGCGATGGCCGATCCGCATGTAATCCAGCAGCTGCGCGGCGCGCTCCGAGGCTTCCTTCTCCGGCAACCCGCCGATCAGCTGCGGCATCATGATGTTTTCGAGCGCCGTAAACTCGGGCAGCAGATGGTGAAACTGGTAGACGAAGCCAATATCGCTGCGCCGGCGATCCGTCCGCTGCTCATCGGTCAGGTTGGAACAGGGATCGCCAGCCAGAAGCACTTCACCGGCATCCGGCTTTTCCAGGAGACCCGCGACGTGAAGCAGCGTCGACTTGCCCGCGCCCGACGGTGCGACAAGCGCGACGATCTCGCCGCGCTTCAACGAAAAGTCGGCGCCGCGCAGAATCGCGAGCTCGGTGTCGCCCTGGTTGTAGTGCCGTTCGACCTGCTGAAGTTGCAGCACATAGGGTGCGGTATCGAGGACCATGCGGATTTTCTATTCTGTTCGGAGGTCTATTCGTAGCGAAGAGCGTCGACGGGATCGAGGCGCGAAGCACGCCAGGCCGGGAACAGCGTGGCGATGAAGGACAGCAGCAAGGCCATCAGGATCACCGACAGCGTCTCGCCCGGATCCATCTCGGCCGGCAGCTGCGACAGGAAATAAAGTTCCGGATCGAAGATCGTCGTTCCCGACAGCCAGGAGAAGAACCAGCGGATCGACTCGACGTTGAGGCAGACGATGACGCCCAGCAGAACGCCCGCGATCGTCCCCGTAACGCCGATGGCCGCGCCCGTCATGAAGAAGATGCGCATGATCGAACTCGACGTGGCGCCCATGGTGCGCAGGATCGCGATGTCGCGGCCCTTGTCCTTCACCAGCATGATCAGGCCGGAGATGATATTGAGCGCGGCGACAAGCACGATCAGCGTCAGGATCATGAACATCACGTTGCGTTCGACTTCGAGCGCCGAGAAGAACGTCTGGTTGCGCTGACGCCAATCGGTCACGAAGATCTGGCGACCTGCCGCTTCTTCGACAGCCGCCCGATAGGTCTCGACCATGTCGGGGTTGTCGACGAAGAGTTCGATGGACTGTACCAGCCCTTCGGCGTTGAAATAGAGCTGGGCTTCCTCGAGAGGCATGAAGATGATTGCCGCATCGAATTCCGACATGCCGATCTCGAACACGCCGGAGATCGGGTAGGACTTGACCCGCGGCGTCACGCCAAGAGGCGTGATATCGCCATCCGGTGCTACGAGCGTGATGTCGTCGCCGGCGCCGACGCCGAGCGCTTCTGCCATACGGGAGCCGACCAGCACACCCTGCCCCGCGGCGAAGCCGACGAGATCGCCCGAACGGATATTCTCCGACACGGTGGACATGCGGGTCAGATCTTCGGCGCTGATACCCTTGACGATGGCGCCGGTGCCCGCGCCTTGAAAGCCGGACGCAAGCGTCTGACCCTCGACGAGAGGGATCGCCATGTCGACGCCTTCGACGCCCTCGAATGCAATGGCCAGATCCCGATAATCATCGAGCGGCCGGTCCATCGGCTGCACGATCATGTGGCCGTTGATGCCGAGAATGCGGTCGATCAGTTCGGTGCGGAACCCGTTCATCACAGCCATGACGATGATGAGGGTCGCGACGCCGAGCACGATACCGACGAACGAGAAACCTGCGATCACGGAAATGAACGCTTCCTTGCGGCGCGAGCGCAGATACCGCCAGGCGACCATGCGCTCAAATGCCGAAAAGGCTCCTGCCGATCGGGAAACCGGACGCGTCTTCTCCTCGGGTGCATCGTCCGGCACGGCGGTCGCGTCACTCATGTCGGCTGTCCCTCTGGATCGTCGGTTTCGTTCAGCGTGCCGTCGCAGTCAGTCGGTTGATCGCCGCATCGAGCGGCAGAGTCTCGCGCTCGCCCGTGCTGCGTGTCTTGATTTCCACTTCGCCGGCCGCAATGCCGCGTGGACCGACGATCACCTGCAGCGGCACGCCGATCAGGTCGGCCGTTGCGAACTTGCCGCCTGCCCGCTCGTCGGTATCGTCCAGCAACACATCCAGCCCGGTAGCGGTCATGGCAGCATAGACCTTTTCGCAGGCCGCATCACAGGCTTGATCGCCGGCTTTCATATTGATGATGACCGCATCGAAAGGCGCGACGCCGGCTGGCCAGATGATGCCGCCCTCGTCATGGCTCGCCTCGACGATTGCGGGAACGAGGCGCGTCGGGCCGATGCCGTAGGAACCCATGTGGACCGGGTGATCCTTACCGTCGGGGCCAGTCACCGTCGCCTTCATCGGCGCGGAATACTTGGTGCCGAAATAGAAGATGTGACCGACTTCGATACCGCGAGCCGACACCTTGGAGTGCTCGGGAACGGCTGCGAAAGCCTCCGCATCGTGCATTTCCGATGTTGCCGCATAAAGCGACGTCCAGCGATCGACCGTCGACTGAATGCTCGCGACGTCGTCAAAATCCGTGTCGTCGCCGGGAATGTCGAAATCCATGAAATCCCGGTGGCAGAACACTTCCGACTCGCCGGTCGATGCCAGGATGATGAATTCGTGGCTGAGATCACCGCCGATCGGGCCGGTATCGGCGCGCATCGGAATCGCCTTCAGTCCCAGCCGGGCGAAGGTGCGCAGATAGGCAACGAACATCTTGTTGTAGGAGTGGACCGCTGCCGCCTTGTCGATGTCGAAGGAATAGGCATCCTTCATCATGAACTCGCGCGAGCGCATGGTGCCGAAACGCGGACGGATCTCGTCACGGAACTTCAGCTGGATGTGGTAGAGGTTGAGCGGCAGGCTCTTGTAGGAGCGCACATAGGACCGGAAGATGTCGGTCACCATCTCCTCGTTGGTCGGGCCATAAAGCATCGCACGCTTCTGGCGATCCTCGATGCGCAGCATTTCCTTGCCGTAATCGTCGTAGCGGCCGCTTTCCATCCAGAGATCAGCCGACTGGATGGTCGGCATCATGATTTCTATGGCGCCGGCGCGGTTCTGCTCTTCCCGAACGATCGCATTCACCCGATCGAGCACACGCTTTCCGAGCGGCAGCCATGAATAGATGCCCGCCGACTGCTGGCGGATCATGCCCGCGCGCAGCATGAGCCGATGCGAGACGATCTCCGCTTCCTTGGGTATCTCTTTCAGGATGGGAAGGAAGTAGCGTGAAAGGCGCATGATGTGTCCAGGTGTGGCCTGATTGGGCTAGCCCCGGAATCAGGCGAATTGGCGATGGAAAGACGCGCGTTCATAGCGGCTTCGCGGATTGAAGGGAACCCGCGCATGGCTTGGCATCCAGCACAGTTGCGGCGGCACCAATCATCATTTGCGAGCGGGCTACAACCCTGCGACGAAATGTGACAGTTTTTCGAAGATTAATGGTGACATTCGAAGCCCCGTGCGTTAGCTTGTGCCCACAAACGAGGCAGAGATCGATGAATTTCTGCCCATTCGCGGTCAAGTCTTGGGAGGATCAGGTCGCCGGCGCGTTAAATCGCTGCCACCGAGAAATCGGGTCGATCACGCGGGACTTCAAAAAACAAGGCTTTGGCCTTGTTTTTTTTTGCTTTCTTCTTCCCTGAAATGCGCTTCGTCTGTTCGTCAGAAATTCGGCACGATGCGCGGGATGCTGTCCACCGATAGGCCGTAGACTGAAGTCACGACAATGTAGACGCCGAAGATGACGCCCGCGATCAATGTGGTGATCATGGCCTTCCAACCCAGCCTGGCGGCGAGCGGCGCGCTTTCCGTCGTGCCGAGGGTGATGTCGCCGGCTTCCTCCTGCGTGCGAACACCAAGCGGAAGCACCGCAAAAAGCGTCACCCACCAGATGATGAAATAGACGGCAAATCCGGAAAAGAACGACATGGCTTAAGTGCCTTGGCTTGGAGGCGGTCAGGCCGCGCTTTGTTCAAGTTCAACGAGCGTCCCGCAGAAGTCCTTCGGGTGAAGAAACAGGACGGGTTTGCCATGGGCGCCGATCTTGGGCTCGCCATCGCCGAGGACGCGTGCGCCCTCCTTGATCAGATGGTCTCTCGCCTCGAAAATATCTTCGACCTCATAGCAGATATGGTGCATGCCGCCGGACGGGTTCTTCTCCAGAAAGGCGGCAATCGGCGACGCGTCGCCCAAGGGTTCGAGCAGTTCGACCTTGGTGTTGCCGAGATCGACGAAGACGACCGTCACGCCGTGATCCGTCAACGACTGCGGCGCCGATACCTCGGCGCCGAGCGTTTCCCGATAGATGGCGCTTGCCGCGGCAATGTTCGGAACCGCGATCGCGACGTGGTTCAAACGTCCCAGCACGGCGTCTCCTCCCTAAATCCGGGTGACGAGAACGGTTGTCACCGGTTTCTTGCCCCAGATATTGTTGACCTCGGCGCGCACCGATCGACGCACGGATTCACGCACGGTCGCGAGGTCTTTTCGCCGAGCACGCGGGATTGAGTCCACCGCGCCAATCGCCGCATCGACCAGCAAATCGGCGATGGCGTCTCCTTCGTCGTCGAAGGCCGGAACGCCCTGGGTGATGATCTCGGGGTCACGTTCAAGCTCATACTTCGCATCGAGCAGCACGTTGACGACGACATGACCGACGAATGAGAGCTTGCGGCGCTCGCCGATGGCCATCTCTTCCAGGTCGCCGATCAACCGGCCGTCCTTGTAGATCCGACCCACCGGTGCCTCATCGATGATCTCGGCGGGGCCAGGCGAGAGACGCAGCATCATGCCGTTTCGAAGCCTCGGGACCTGCTTGATGCCCGATGCCTTGGCGAGTTCCGCATGAGCGGTCAGATGCGCAGCCTCGCCGTGCACCGGCACGAGGATCTGCGGCTTGACCCAGGAATACATCTGCTGGAGTTCCGAGCGGCGCGGATGGCCCGACACATGCACCAGTTCGGCGCCATCGGTGATGATCTTGATGCCCTGGTCGACCAGGCCATTGATGATATCGAGAATCGCCTTCTCGTTGCCCGGAATGGTGCGCGAGGAAAAGACGACCGTGTCGCCGGCTGTAAGCGCCACATGGCGCATCTCGTCGCGCGCGATCTTGGCGAGAGCTGCCCGAGGCTCGCCCTGGCTCCCGGTCAGGATCACGACGACCTTGTCGCGCGGGATATAGCCAAACTCGTCTTCAGCGATAAACGGTGGAATGCCTTCCATCAGACCCACTTCAGTGGCGACGTCGGCGACGCGCTTCATGGAGGATCCGAGCAGGAGGCACTGGCGCCCGGCGTCACGCGCGGCTTCGGCGATCGACCGAATTCGGCCGACGTTGGAAGCAAAAGTGGTGATCGCGACCCTGCCCTCGGCGCGCTCGATGATCGAGCGTAAGCTGTCGCTGACGGCGCGCTCAGACGGCGAGACGCCTTCGCGCATGGCATTCGTCGAATCGCAGATCATAGCCAACACACCGGCATCGCCGAGTTGCTGGAAGCGATGCGCATCGGTCTTGGGAAGAAGTGTGGGCTCCTCGTCGATCTTCCAGTCGCCCGTATGGATGACGGTGCCTGCGGGGGTCGTGATCGCGAGCGACACGGGTTCGGGGATCGAGTGGTTGACCGGAATTGCCTCGACCTGGAACGGGCCGACCGTGAAGCGTTCGCCGGGCTTGTAGATGGTGATCGGCACGGGATTGCGCTCGCGCTCGTAGGACCGCTTGGCTTCCAGCATCCCTGCCGTGAACGGCGTCGCGTAGACCGCGCAGTTCAAGCCCGGCCAGAGATCGGACAGCGCGCCGTAATGGTCCTCATGGGCGTGGGTGATGACGATGCCGCGAAGATTGGCGCGCTCTTCCTCGATGAACGAGATGTCCGGGAGGACAAGGTCCACGCCCGGCAAGTCCGGGCCGGGAAAGGTAACGCCGCAATCGACCATCAGCCATTGGCGCGCACCGGCGGGACCCCAGCCGTAGAGCGCCATGTTCATGCCGATCTCGCCGACGCCACCGAGCGGGAGAAATACAAGTTCGTCCTGTTTCGCCATGAGCTTTCTTCGAATTCCTTGTTCTGGCGTAATCGATGTCGACAGCGCCGCTCGTCGTCCAGGTGCGTTCAGACCGCGCGCGCGGACGCGACTGCGCCGAAATGCACGTCCCCGGCTGCTATATGGGTCAGGCGACCGTCATCTTCACGGATGACGAAGCGACAATCGCTGTCGATCGTTTCGAATATACCGCGCGCGACCCGTCCGTCGATCCTGACAGCAACCTGTCCGCCGAGCCCGCTTGCGCGTTCGAGCCAGCGCGACCTGATGACATCGAGACCGGAGGCCGCATTCCAGAGCGCATAATTCTCTGCCCAGGCATCGCTGAGCGCAAGGAATACGTCGCCGGCATCGGCGCGACTGCCCAGGGCCCGAAGCGAGGTTGCCGGAAACTCCGTGTCGCTCGGATGGGAAACCACATTGACGCCCCAGCCGATCGAGGTCGCCTGGCGGCCATTCGGCAGCTTGGTCGATTCCAGCAGAATTCCGGAAAGCTTCGCGCCGCCGGCCAAAACGTCGTTCGGCCATTTCAGCTCGAACCGCCGGCGCGAGTCGCCGTCGAGAGCCACGGCGAGACCGGCGTCCGGAATGAGCGCGCTCAGCGCATCGTGGAGTGCGAGGCCCGCGACGAAGCCGAGAGTGGCTGTCGCCTTGAGCTCCAGATCATCGACGATCAGAAGCGACGCGGCCAAGTTTCCCCGCTCGGTCTGCCATGGCCGACCCCGGCGCCCTCGCCCGGTCTGCTGATGATCGGATACGAACCAGCACCGACCCGTGTCGCCGGCGCGCGCTGCATCGAGCGCCTCGGCATTGGTCGAGCCGACGGTCTCGAAGCTTGTGACGCGGTAGCCCGATTGGGCGGCCGTCGGTGCCAGGGCGAAGTGCGCTTGCTCGACCGCCACGCCCAGGCTCAAAAGAACGACGCTGCGGCTGCCTGCGCAGCGGCACCGATCGGGCCGCCGATGAACAGATAACCAAGCGTGAAGATGCCCGCGATGCCGTAGACGAGCTTCAGCTCGCCGGACGCCGGCACGAAGCTTTCCGTCGCTTCATCGAACCACATGATCTTGATGATGCGCAGGTAGTAATAGGCACCGACGCAGGAGGCGAGGACGCCGATGACGGCCAGCGCATAAAGCTCGGCTTCGATGGCGGCGACAAAGACGAAATACTTGGCGAAGAAGCCTGCCAGCGGCGGGATGCCGGCCAGCGAGAACATGAGAATCGTCAGCATCATCGCCATGAAAGGGTGCGTGGAAGCCAGACCGGCAAGATCGTCGATCTCCTCGACATTGCCCTCTTCCTTCTTCCGCATCGCGAGGATGCAGGCGAAGGTGCCAAGCGTCATGACCATGTAGATCAGCATGTAGAGCGCGACGCCCGATACGCCTGCCTGGGTGCCGGCGGCAAGGCCGACCAGCGCATAGCCCATGTGGCCGATCGAGGAATAGGCCATCAGGCGCTTGATGTTCTTCTGGCCGATGGCTGCAAAGGCGCCGAGAATCATCGATGCGATCGATACGAACACGATGATCTGCTGCCAGTCGGGCGTAATCGGCTCGAAGGCTTCGATGACGATGCGGGTCAGCATGGCCATGGCCGCAACCTTGGGAGCGGCCGCGAAGAACGCCGTGACCGCTGTCGGGGCGCCCTCATAGACGTCCGGCGTCCACATGTGGAACGGGACGGCCGAAATCTTGAACGCCAGGCCGGCCAAGACAAAGACGAGGCCGAAGACCAGACCGAGCGACCGCTCGTCAGCGGCAAGTACCGCCGCGATTTCCTGGAAGCCCGTGTGGCCAGTGAAGCCATAGATGAGCGAGGCGCCGTAAAGCAGCATGCCGGAGGACAAAGCGCCGAGCACGAAATATTTGAGGCCAGCTTCCGTCGAGCGGACGCTGTCGCGATTGATCGCGGCGACGACGTAGAGCGCCAGCGACTGCAGCTCGAGCGCGAGATAGAGCGCGATCATGCTGTTGGCAGAAACCATCAGCATCATGCCAAGCGTGGCCAGAACGATCAGAACCGGGAATTCGAAGCGGTTGATGCGCTCTTCCCGCGCCTGGCCGACGGACATGACCATCGCCGTGATCGAGCCGATCAGGATCAGCACCTTCATGAATTTGGCGAATGGATCCGCGAGGAATGCGCCGCCGAAGGCGCTGCCTGTGTTCGTGACCAGCAGGAGCCAAAGTCCAGCGATGATCAGGACGCCGACCGCGAGGCCGGTGACCATGCTGGTGGAGCGCTCGCCCGAGAAGACGCCGACCATGAGCAATGCCATGGCGCCGACTGCCAGAATGATTTCCGGCATCGACAGTTGGATGCTTTGCAGCAGCAGTTCAGCGGTCATTTCGTTCCTCGGAGCATCAGTTCGAGAGGGCGACATCGCCCGCGGACTGGATCGCGGCCGTATAGTTGTTCAAGAGATTTTCGACCGAAGCCGCCGTCACATCGAGGATCGGCATCGGATAGACACCGAAGAAGATGACGAGCACGACGAGCGGATAGAGAATGACCTTCTCGCGGCGGCTGAGATCCAGCATCGCCTTCAGGCTCTCCTTCTCCAGCGCACCGAAGATGATGCGGCGATAGAGCCAGAGCGCATAGGCGGCCGAGAAGACGACGCCGGTCGTGGCAAAGAGAGCCACCCAGGTGTTCACGCGGAAGATGCCGATGAGTGTCAGGAATTCGCCGACGAAGCCCGATGTTCCCGGCAAGCCGACATTGGCCATGGTGAAGACCATGAAGACCAGCGCGTATTTCGGCATGTTGTTGACGAGGCCGCCATAGGCCGCGATCTCGCGGGTGTGAAGCCGGTCGTAGATCACGCCGACGCAGAGGAAGAGCGCGCCGGACACGAGGCCGTGCGACAGCATCTGGAAGATCGCGCCCTGCAGGCCTTGAGCGTTGGCTGCGAAGATACCCATCGTGACGTAGCCCATGTGGGCGACGGACGAGTAGGCGATCAGCTTCTTGATGTCTTCCTGCATCAAGGCTACCAGCGAGGTGTAGATGATGGCGATGACCGACAGCGCAAAGACGAAGGGCGCGAAATCGGCGGAAGCCAGCGGGAACATCGCCAGTGAGAAGCGGATGAAGCCATAGCCGCCGAGCTTCAGCAGGATGGCCGCCAGAATGACAGAGCCCGCGGTCGGCGCCTCGACGTGTGCATCCGGCAACCAAGTGTGGACCGGCCACATCGGCATCTTCACTGCGAAGGACGCAAAGAATGCGATCCACAGCCAGAACTGCATCTCGGCCGAGAAATCATGGTTCAACAGCAGCGGAATGTCCGTCGTGCCGGCATCCCAGTACATCGCCATGATGGCGAGCAGCATGAGCAGCGAACCGAGCAGCGTGTAGAGGAAGAACTTGAACGAGGCGTAGACACGCCGCTTGCCGCCCCAGACACCGATGATGATGAACATCGGAATGAGGCCGGCTTCGAAGAAGATGTAGAAGAGGACGATATCAAGCGCGCAGAAGACGCCAATCATGAACGTTTCGAGCACGAGAAACGCGATCATGTATTCCTTGACGCGCTTCTCCACCCGCCAGCTGGCGAGGATGCAGATCGGCATCAGGAACGTCGTCAGGATGACGAACAGCATCGAAATTCCGTCGACGCCCATGTGGTATGCGATGCCGGTCGCCAGCCAGTCGACGCGCTCGACCATCTGGAAGTTCGGCTCGGCGATGTCGAAATTGATCCAGATGAACAGCGACAGCACGAAGGTGAAGCTCGTCGCCAGCAGCGCCACATTGCGGATGTTGCGCCGGCCGATCTCGGAATCGTCCCGGATCATCAGGATCAGAAGCGCACCGACGAGCGGAAGAAACGTGACCGTGGAAAGGATCGGCCAATCGGTCATCAGAAGGCACTCCCGAGCATCATCCAGGTGACGAGCGCCGCGACGCCGATCAGCATGACGAATGCGTAATGATAAAGGTAACCGGTCTGCAGGCGGACCACGCGGCCCGTCACGTCCTGAACGCGAGCGGCAACGCCGTTCGGCCCGAAGCCGTCGATGACACGCCCGTCGCCCTCTTTCCAGAGGAACCGGCCAAGCGCCTTGGACGAGCGCACGAACAGGAAGTCATAGAGTTCGTCGAAGTACCACTTGTTCAAGAGGAACTGGTAGAGCCCGCGATGCTGAGCGGCGAGTTCCTTCGGCGTCTCGGGCGAGCGGATATACATGTACCAGGCCGTCACGAGGCCGATGAGCATGGCCATGAAGGGGCTCAGCTTCACCCAGAACGGAACGTGGTGGAACTCTTCCAGGATCTGGTTGGTCGGCAGCGTGAACAACGCCCCCTGCCAGAAGCCTTCGTAATAATCCCCGAAGAATTGCTTGTGGAAGAGGATGCCTGCCAGAAGAGCGCCGGCGGCGAGAATGTAGAGCGGCACCATCATGATGGCAGGCGATTCATGCACGTGATGCATGACATCGGCCGATGCGCGCGGCTTGCCGTGGAAAGTCATGAAGATCAGGCGCCAGGAGTAGAAGCTCGTGAAGAGCGCGGCGATGACCAGCATGGTGAAGGCGAAGCCGGCAGCCGCATTCTCGGCGACGAAGGCGCTTTCGATGATCGCATCCTTGGAGAAGAAGCCGGCGGTACCGAAATAGAGGCCCGGAATGCCGACGCCCGTCAGCGCGACCGTGCCGATGATCATCATCCAGTAGGTGCGCGGGATGTATTTGCGCAGGCCGCCCATGCGGCGCATGTCCTGCTCATCCGAAACCGCATGGATGACGGAGCCGGCGCCAAGGAACAGCAGCGCCTTGAAGAAGGCATGCGTGAAGAGGTGGAAGATCGCCGCGCCATAGGCGCCGATGCCGAGCGCCACAAACATGTAGCCGAGCTGCGAGCAGGTCGAATAAGCGATGACGCGCTTGATGTCGTTCTGCACGAGACCGACGGTTGCGGCGAAGAAGGCCGTGATGGCCCCGATGATGACGACGACCGTGCGCGCATCGATGCTGAGTTCGAAGACCGGCGACATACGGGCGAGAAGGAAGACGCCGGCGGTGACCATGGTGGCGGCATGGATGAGCGCCGAAACCGGCGTCGGGCCTTCCATGGCGTCCGGCAGCCAGGTGTGAAGCAGGAACTGGGCCGACTTGCCCATGGCGCCCATGAAGAGCAGCAGGCAGGTGACGGTCAGCGCATCGGCGCGGGTCAGGCTGTAGCCGAGGAAGTTCAGCACGACTTCGGTCCCCGGGTCTCCCCCTTCGACCGGCATGAAGTCGGCCGCACCGGCGAAGATCGTGTCGAAGCTGATCGAGCCGAACAGGACGAAGATGCCGAAGATGCCGAGCGCAAAGCCGAAGTCGCCGACACGGTTGACGATGAAGGCCTTCATGGCAGCCGCGGTGGCCGAAGGCTTCTTGTACCAAAAACCGATCAGCAGGTAGGAGGCGAGACCGACCCCTTCCCAGCCGAAGAACATCTGCAGCAGATTGTCGGACGTCACCAGCATCAGCATGGCGAAGGTGAAGAGCGACAGATAGGCGAAGAAACGCGGCCGGTGCGGATCGTGGTGCATGTAGCCGATCGAGTAGATGTGCACCAAGGCCGAGACGGTGTTGACGACAACCAGCATGACGGCGGTCAGCGTGTCGATCCGGAACGACCAGTCGACGGACATCGAGCCCGACTGGATCCACTGCAGAACCGGAACGCGCAGAACTTCGGTATCGCCATAGGCGACCGAGAAGAAGGCAATCCACGACAGGAACGCGGCAAAGACCAGGAAGCCGGACGTGATGTACTCACAGGCCTTGGCGCCAAGGGAGCGGCCAAAAAGCCCGGCGATGATGGCGCCGATCAGCGGCAGGAAGACGATCGCGTGATACATGACGCAGGTCAGCCCTTCATCGTGTTGATGTCTTCAACCGCGATGGAGCCGCGGTTGCGGTAGAACGTGACGAGGATGGCAAGGCCGATGGCCGCTTCCGCCGCCGCGACGGTCAGGATGAACAGCGCAAAAACCTGGCCGACGATGTCGTTCAGGAATGCGGAGAAGGCGACCAGGTTCAGGTTGACGGCGAGCAGGATCAATTCGACCGACATGAGAATGACGATGACGTTCTTCCGGTTGAGGAAGATGCCGAAGACGCCGATCGTGAAGAGCAGCGCGCCGACCGTCAGATAGTGGGAAATCCCGATTTCCATGAGTCCCTAAACCCCTCGTAGCCCTCGTGGAAGGCTATAATAAAGCAATCAGACGCCCTGCCCCGGCTTGACCTTCACCACCTCGATCGAGTTGGCGGGGCCGCGGGCGACCTGGGCTGCGATGTCCTGGCGCTTGACGTTGTCACGCTGGCGCAGCGTCAGAACGATCGCACCGATCATCGCGACCAGAAGGATCAGGCCGGCGATCTGGAAGAAGTAGATGAAGTCAGTGTAGAGCACGTCGCCGAGCGCCTGCGTGTTCTGCCGTTCGGTCAATGGCGGGATCGCCATCGCGCCAGAACCCGCGATCTCCGGCGAGAATGTCGCCCCGCCGAGCACGATGATGAGCTCTGCCGCCAGGATCAGGCCGACCAGCGCGCCGATCGGCGCATATTCCAGCACACCCGAGCGGAGCTGCGTGAAGTCGACGTCTAGCATCATGACGACGAAGAGGAAGAGAACGGCGACCGCGCCGACATAGACGACGAGCAGGATCATCGCGAGGAACTCGGCACCCGTCAGCAGAAACAGGCCGGCCGCATTGAAGAAGGTCAGAATCAGGAACAGCACCGAATGAACCGGATTGCGGGCCGATATCACCATGAACGCCGATGCCACGGCGACGAAGGCGAAGAGATAGAAGAATACGGCCTGAAGACCCATCTGGCGTGCCTTTGTCTTCCCGAATGCCGCGCAGTTCCGAAATTCGAAAGCGGCGCTCAAGAGTATCTTTCGCAGGTGCGAGAGGCAGAACCTCGCGCGGTTCTCTTAGATCAGGGCCTTCGCCCCGTCTAGATCATCACCGGTACGGCGAATCCATCTTTATGTTGCGGGCGATTTCGCGCTCCCAGCGGTCACCGTTCTCGAGCAGGCGATCCTTGTCGTAATAAAGCTCTTCACGCGTCTCGGTCGCGAACTCGAAATTCGGACCTTCGACGATGGCGTCTACCGGGCAGGCTTCCTGGCAGAAGCCACAGTAGATGCACTTCACCATGTCGATGTCGTAGCGCACCGTGCGGCGGGTGCCGTCATTGCGGCGCGGGCCGGCCTCGATCGTGATCGCCTGTGCCGGGCAGATCGCCTCGCAGAGCTTGCAGGCAATGCAGCGTTCCTCGCCGTTCGGATAGCGGCGCAGGGCGTGCTCGCCACGGAAGCGCGGGCTGACCGGACCTTTTTCGAACGGGTAGTTCACCGTTGCCTTGGGCGCGAAGAAGTAGCGCATCGATAGGAAGAACGCCCCGACGAATTCCTTGAGGAACAGCGATTTAGCGGCTTGAGCAAGAGCCATGGCTTTTCAACCTCTCCCGGCCGATCAGGCGGACCAGCCGGTCAGTTTGAGAACGAATGCAGTGATGACGACCATAGCGAGCGAGATCGGCAGGAACACCTTCCAGCCAAGCCGCATCAGCTGATCGTAGCGGTAACGGGGCACAAACGCCTTCACCATGGCGAACATGAAGAAGACCATGCACATCTTGAGGACGAACCAGACGACGCCCGGTACCCAGTTGATGAGCCAGAAATCGACCGGGGGAAGCCAGCCGCCGAGGAACAGGATCGTGGTCAGCGCGCACATGAGAACGATGGCGGCATACTCGCCGAGCATGAACATCATGTACGGCGTGGAGCCATATTCCACCATGAAGCCGGCGACGAGTTCCGATTCGGCTTCCGGGAGGTCGAAGGGCGGCCGGTTCGTCTCGGCAAGCGCCGAGATGAAGAAGATGATGAACATCGGGAACAGCGCGAGCCAATGCCAATCCAGGAAGGAATTGGGCAGGCCGACCATCGTGCCGAGGCCGTCGCGCTGCGACAGGACGATGTCCGTCAGGCTGAGCGAGCCGACGCAGAGAAGAACGGTCACGATGACGAAGCCGATGGAGACTTCGTAGGACACCATCTGGGCCGCCGAGCGCAGCGCGCCGAGGAACGGATATTTCGAGTTCGATGCCCAGCCGCCCATGATCACGCCGTAGACCTCGAGCGAGGAGATGGCGAAGACATAGAGGATGCCGACATTGATCGAGGCGATCGCCCAGTTCTCGTTGATCGGAATCACGGCCCAGGCGGCAAGCGCCAGCGTCACGGAGACGAGCGGTGCCAGAAGGAAAATGCCCTTGTTGGCACCGGACGGAATGACCGGCTCCTTGAGGACGAATTTCAGAAGATCGGCGAAGGACTGAAGCAGCCCCCAAGGACCCACGACGTTCGGGCCGCGGCGCATCTGCACGGCCGCCCAGATCTTGCGGTCGGCGTAGAGCACGTAGGCGATGAATACCAGCAGCGCGACCAGAAGCAGAAGCGACTGCCCGAGAATGACCAGGGTCGGCCAGGCGTATGTTGCGAAAAATCCGTCCATCATCGTCCCCCTCGGCGGCTATTCGGCTGCGACTTTGACGTCGCCGCGCGCAAGCGCCGAGCATTCGGCCATGACCGCTGAAGCGCGGGCAATCGGGTTGGTCAGGTAGAAGTCCGTAACCGGCGAGCGGAACGGCGTCTTGTCGAAATTGCTGCCAGCCTTGCGGCCGCGAATGCCGGACACGTCGCCGACCGCGATCTCGTCGATCGCTGCCAAATGCGGATGCGCGGCATAGAGATGCGCGCGCAGCTGCGGCAGCGAGTCGAACGGCAGCTTGTGGCCAAGCACGTCCGACAGAGCACGCAGGATCGCCCAGTCTTCCTTGGCATCGCCAGGCGCAAAGCCGGCGCGGGACGCCATCTGCACACGGCCTTCCGTGTTCACATAGGTGCCGGACTTCTCGGTATAGGCCGAGCCGGGCAGGATGACGTCCGCCTGGTGGGCGCCATTGTCGCCATGGGTGCCGATATAGACGGTGAAGCCAGCCTTGCGGGCGGAGAAATCCAGTTCGTCCGCACCCAGAAGGAAGAGCACGTCGGTTTCACCGAGCATCTCCGCGGCATTCTTGCCGCCCTGGCCCGGCACGAAGCCGACATCGAGGGCGCCGACGCGGGCAGCGGCCGTGTGAAGAACGCCGAGGCCGTTCCAGTCCTCACCCACCACGCCGACTGCGTCAGCAAGGGCGAGCACGCTGTCGAGAACCGCCGCGCCATCGTTGCGAGCGAGTGCGCCCTGCCCGACGATGATCATCGGCCGTTCGGCGTCCTGCAGAACCTTGTAGAAATCGCCCGAGCCATCGACGAGGCCCGCGAGTGTATCGGTACCGGCGCCGAGATAGGTGTAATCGTAGCGAAGGTCGGCTTCATCGCCGATCACGCCGACGGGGAAGTTTTCCATTCGCCAGCGCTTGCGGATGCGCGCATTCAGAACCGAAGCCTCGAAGCGCGGATTGGCGCCGATAATCAGCAGTGCATCGGCGTCCTCGATGCCTTCGATCGTCGGATTGAAGATGTAGGAGGCGCGGCCGAGCGAAGGATCGAGCGCTGCACCATCCTGCCGACAGTCGATATTGGTCGAGCCAAGCTTATCCATGAGAAGCTTCAGCGCGTAGATCTCCTCGACGGCTGCCAGATCGCCGGCAATCGCGCCGATCCGGTCTGCCGAGGTAGCGGAAACCTGCGCCTTGATGGCTGCAAAGGCTTCGCCCCAGCTTGCCGGCTGAAGACGGCCGTCGCGCTTCACATAAGGACGATCGAGGCGCTGCGTACGCAGGCCATCCCAGATGAAGCGGGTCTTGTCTGAGATCCATTCTTCGTTGATCGCCTCATTGATGCGCGGCATGATGCGCATGACTTCGCGACCGCGCGTATCGACACGGATCGCGGAGCCGCAGGCATCCATGACATCGATCGACTCGGTCTTGCCGAGTTCCCACGGACGCGCCTGGAAGGCGTAGGGCTTGGAGGTCAGCGCACCGACCGGGCAAAGGTCGATGACGTTGCCTTGAAGCTCCGACGTCATCGCATGTTCGAGATAGGTGGTGATCTCGGCATCCTCGCCGCGACCAACGAGGCCGAGCTCGGAAATGCCGGCGACCTCGGTCGTGAAGCGAACGCAGCGCGTGCAGTGGATGCAGCGGTTCATGATCGTCTTGACGAGCGGGCCGATATACTTGTCTTCGACGGCGCGCTTGTTCTCATAGAACCGCGAATTGTCCATGCCGAAGGCCATTGCCTGGTCCTGCAGGTCGCATTCGCCACCCTGATCGCAGATCGGGCAATCGAGCGGGTGGTTGATGAGGAGGAACTCCATCACCCCTTCGCGCGCCTTCTTCACCATCGGCGTGGTGGTGAAGACTTCCGGCAATTCGCCGTTCGGGCCGGGGCGCATGTCGCGCACGCCCATGGCGCAGGATGCTGCCGGCTTCGGAGGGCCGCCCTTCACCTCGACGAGGCACATGCGGCAGTTGCCGGCGATCGAAAGCCGCTCATGAAAGCAGAATCGCGGAACTTCAGCGCCGGCTTCCTCACACGCCTGCAACAGCGTGTAGTGATCCGGAACCTCGATCTCTCTTCCGTCGACTTTCAACCTGGCCATTCTCAGTCCTCATGCAGCCGATGCCGCGTGTCTTTGAACCGCATCGGCGGCCGGCCCGGCTTTCGCATCGGACAGGCCGCCAGTGCAACCTATTTCTTGGCGAATCCTGCCGCTTGGCCGATCCAATCATCCCGGCCGATGCGACCTTTTAGCTGGAGATGATCCTCGACCCAGGCGATTTCCTTGTCACTCCATGCGGCCATCTGGGCGAACGACCAGACGCCGAGCTTGTTCAGAACTTCTTCGACCTTCGGACCGATTCCAGCAATCGTCTTCAGATCGTCCGGGCTGGCGGGCTTAGCCATGGAGGCCGGCGCGACCATCATCGCTTCGACGACCTTGACGGCGTCCGTCTGAGCCTTGGCAACGGTTTCGAGGGTCGCATTCGCCGCTTTCTGCATCGATTTGGCCGAAACAGGCTCGGCCGATCTGACAGAAGCGGTCGAAGCCGACTTCACGGCCTTCTCGATAGCTGCAGAACTCGAGGCGACGGCTTCCTTGACCGACTTCTCCGCCTTGCGGGCAACTTTGCTGGAAGCATCGACAGTCTTGGTCGCTGTCTTGACGCTTTCGGCCACCGTCTTTTCGACGGCCTTCGAGGCCTTTTCAGTCTGCTTCACGGCGTCATCGACGACTTTCGCGCCAGCATTGGCCATGCCTTCGACGTCAGCGGTCCTGAACGCTGTTTTCGCATCGAACGCCACCGGCGCGACGGGGAGACCGAACCGACGGGATGCTTCCATCGCGCCCTGCATCGAGCCGAAGAAGATGCCCATCATCTGGCTGGCGGCACCCATGCCGATGGCACTTGCCGCAACTGCGGCAGCCGTCGGATGGGCCATCAGTGGCGACATCATGCGCGATGCCGGCATGGCCGACGCCATCTCGCTCATCATCTTCTGCATATCGGCGACCGGTTGCATCATCGTTTCCGGGGTCATGCCAAAGGGAAATGCTGCTTGCGACATAGGAGTGCTCCTTGCAGTCGTCATGAAGTCATCGTTCCCGTCTCGACGTTTCCTCTAGATCAGTCTTTGAGCTGCGGCTTATTCGGCCGCTTGCAGTGTCGTGTTCCGGGTCGAATCGGCCCGGTAGGTGTATGCCTCGATGCGCTTTTCCATCTCCGGACGGAAATGGCGGATCAGGCCCTGGATCGGCCATGCGGCAGCATCGCCGAGCGCGCAGATCGTATGGCCTTCGACTTGCTTCGTCACATCGAAGAGCATGTCGATTTCGCGCTTCTGGGCGCGGCCCTCGACCATGCGCTCCATCACACGCCACATCCAGCCCGTGCCTTCACGGCACGGCGTGCACTGGCCGCAGCTTTCGTGCTTGTAGAATGCCGACAGACGCGCAATCGCCTTGATGATGTCGGTCGACTTGTCCATCACGATCACCGCTGCCGTGCCGAGGCCGGACTTCAGGTCGCGCAACGAATCGAAATCCATCGGGCAATCGATGATCTGGTCGGCTGGCACGACGGGTACGGACGAGCCGCCGGGAATGACGGCGAGCAAGTTGTCCCATCCACCGCGAATGCCGCCGCAATGCTTCTCGATCAGTTCGCGGAACGGGATCGACATGGCCTCTTCGACCGTGCACGGCGTGTTGACGTGGCCGGAGACGCAGAAAAGCTTGGTGCCGGTGTTGTTCGGCCGGCCGATGCCGGCAAACCAGGCACCGCCGCGACGCAGAATGGTCGGCGCAACGGCGATCGATTCAACATTGTTGACGGTCGTCGGGCAGCCATAGAGCCCCACGTTAGCCGGGAATGGCGGCTTGAGGCGCGGCTGGCCCTTCTTGCCTTCGAGGCTTTCGAGAAGTGCTGTCTCTTCACCGCAAATATAGGCGCCTGCGCCGTGGTGGAGATAGAGATCGAAATCCCAGCCACACTTGTTGCCCGTGCCGAGCAGGCCGGCATCGTAGCACTCGTCGATTGCGGCCTGAAGGGCTTCGCGTTCGCGCATATACTCGCCGCGCAGATAGATGTAGCCGACATTGGCGCCCATGGCGAAGCCCGCGATCACGCAGCCTTCGATCAGCGTATGCGGATCGTTGCGCATGATGTCCCGGTCCTTGCAGGTGCCGGGCTCGGATTCGTCGGCGTTGACGACCAAGTAGTGCGGGCGGCCGTCGCTTTCCTTCGGCATGAAGGACCATTTCAATCCCGTCGGGAAGCCGGCACCACCGCGTCCACGGAGGCCCGACGCCTTCATCTCGGAAATGACCCAGTCGCGGCCGTTGGCGATGAGGATATCGGTGCCATCCCAATGGCCGCGATTCATCGCCGCTTTCAGGGACTTGTCCTTGAGGCCGTAGATATTGGTGAAGATGCGATCTTCGTCTTTCAGCATCGTTCAGACCTTCCTTATCGCGGCTTCTTGCCAAAGACGCGGATGTATTCCGCCTCGCCACCCTTGGCGAGCGCCTCGGCTTGGCGGACCCAGTCGTCGCGCTCGATGCGGCCGGAAAATTTCAGGTGATCGTCGACCCAGGCGCGCTCGGCGGCCGTCAGGCTCGCAACGCGCTTATAGGTCCAGATCCCCAGATCGTTCAGCTTCGCTTCGATCCTCGGGCCGATACCGGAGATGAGCTTGAGATCGTCCGGCTGTGCCGGCTTCTCGACAGGCGCCGGCTTGTTGGCTTCATCGACTGGAGCCGCCTGCGTCGACGCTGTGGTGGCAGCCGGCGCGTCGGTGCGATCGCCGCCAGTGCGGCCGCTTGCTGCCGGGGCCGTGTCGCCTTCGGCCTGCTTCGGATCGGCAGGCTCGCCGCCTGCCTCGTCCTTGGTCTTCGAGGGGCCGCCGGGGCCTTTGGCGTCCTGCGGGCTTGCGACCGTTGGATCAGCTTCGAGCGGCACGCCCTTCTGCGCCGGTCGACCCTTCTCGACGGCTTCTTCGCCACCGGCAGCGCCTTCGGGCGCGGACGGCTTGACGGCGCGCTCGGCCACGTCGCGATCGGCGACACGCTGCATCGCTTCCTCATCGAGCAGGGTCGTCGCCCCACCGAGCGGCGCGGACAGGTGCCGGCCGTTCTGCGGACCCGGCGTCACCGAAGCGCCCTCGCCCGCATCGAACCTGTCGATGATGTCGGCCAGTTGCTCGGGCGTCAGGTCCTCGTAGGCGTCCTTGAAGATCATCACCATCGGTGCGTTCACGCAAGCACCCTGGCATTCCACTTCTTCCCAAGAGAGCGTTCCGGTCTCGTTGGTGTGGAACGGCTGGGAGTGGATTTTCTCGCGGCAGACGCGCATCAGGTCTTCCGAGCCGCGAAGCATGCAGGGCGTCGTACCGCACACCTGCACGTGGGCGCGGGTACCGACCGGCTTCAGCTGGAACTGCGTGTAGAAGGTCGCGACCTCGAGCGCCCGGATATAGGGCATCGACAGCATATCGGCGATGCCTTCGATCGCAGCCTTGGTGACCCAGCCTTCCTGCTCCTGAGCCCGCATCAAAAGCGGGATGATGGCCGACTGCTGGCGTCCGTCGGGGTATTTCCGAATGGTGGCTGCAGCCCAGTCGGCATTATCGGCATTGAAAGCAAATGCCGAGGGTTGGACATGGTCTTCAGCAAGACGACGCACGGACATTTCGCAACTGCCTCTCTAGTCGATTTCGCCACAGCGCGAATTCGACAGCGTCACGAATTCGCAGGCATAGGCGGAGCCTTCCTTCTGCAGGAAGACGACGAATCTGTTTCCGGTCGGCGATGACGCCTTGATCTCGTAGCCGTCGGCGATCAGCGATCCCATGGACCGCGACCCGGACGACGGCGCGCTGGACGAACCACCAAGCGGGCCCGGTTGGCCAGGTGTCGGCGAAACCGTCTGCGCGGCGGCCGGCATCATTACCAGCCCGAGCACCATAAGCGCGACCAGCCGGCGCATCAGCGATCGACCTCGCCGAACACGATGTCGAGCGAACCGAGGATCGCCGAAACGTCAGCCAGCTGATGGCCGCGGCAGATGAAGTCCATCGCCTGCAAATGCGCGTAGCCCGGCGCGCGGATCTTGCAGCGATACGGCCGGTTCGTGCCATCCGACACGAGATAGACCCCGAACTCCCCCTTCGGCGCTTCGACGGCGGCGTAAACTTCGCCTTCCGGCACGCGATAGCCTTCAGTGTAGAGCTTGAAGTGGTGGATGAGCGCTTCCATCGAGCGCTTCATCTCGCCCCGCTTCGGCGCGACGATCTTGCCGTCGCGCGATGAGACCGGGCCAAGTTTTTCCTTGCCGAGCAGGCGCTCGACGCACTGTTTCATGATGCGGGCCGACTGGCGCATCTCTTCCATGCGGATGAGATATCGATCGTAGCAATCGCCGTTCTTGCCGATCGGAATGTCGAATTCGAAATCCGAATAGCACTCGTAGGGCTGCGAGCGGCGCAGATCCCAGGCAGCGCCCGAGCCGCGCACCATCACGCCCGAGAAACCCCAGGCCCAGCATTCGTCGAGCGTCACGACGCCGATATCGGCGTTACGCTGCTTGAAGATGCGGTTTTCCGTCAAAAGCTCGTCGATGTCGTCGACCGTCTTGAGGAACGGGTCGCACCACTTGCCGATGTCCTCGACGAGCTGTTCCGGCAGGTCCTGGTGAACGCCGCCCGGCCGCACATAGGCGGCATGCATGCGCGATCCGGACGCCCGCTCGTAGAACACCATCAGCTTTTCGCGCTCTTCGAAGCCCCAGAGCGGCGGCGTCAGTGCACCGACGTCCATCGCCTGCGTGGTCACGTTCAGAAGATGCGAGAGAATGCGGCCGATCTCGGAATAGAGCACGCGGATCAACTGGCCGCGGATCGGCACCTCGACGCCTGCGAGACGCTCCACGGCAAGCGCGAAAGCGTGCTCCTGGTTCATCGGCGCAACATAGTCGAGGCGGTCGAAATACGGGATCGCCTGCGTATAGGTCTTGTGCTCGATCAGCTTTTCGGTGCCGCGATGCAGGAGCCCGATATGCGGGTCGACGCGCTCGACGATCTCGCCGTCGAGCTCCAGCACGAGACGCAAAACGCCGTGGGCGGCCGGGTGCTGCGGACCGAAATTGATGTTGAAATTGCGGACGTTGTGTTCGTTCATGGCCTACTGGCTCTTCTTTTCGTCGCCGGGCAGCACGTAGTCGGTGCCTTCCCAAGGCGAGAGGAAGTCGAAGTCGCGATATTCCTGGCGCAGTTCCACCGGATCGTAGACGACGCGCTTGACCTCGTCGTCGTAGCGCACTTCTACGAAGCCCGTCAGCGGGAAGTCCTTGCGCAGCGGATGGCCTTCGAAGCCGTAGTCGGTGAGGATCCGGCGCAGATCCGGGTGGCCGGTGAACAGGATGCCGTAGAGATCGTAAGCCTCACGCTCGAACCAGTCGGCGCCGGGGAAGACGCCGCAGAGCGACGGCACCGGCACATCCTCGCCCGTCATGAGCTTCAGACGAATGCGAAGGTTCTGGCGCGGTGACAGGAAATGGTAGACCACGTCGAAGCGCTCGGCCCGGCCGGGCCAATCGACGCCGCAGATGTCGATGAAATTGACGAACTGGCATTGCGGATCGTCGCGCAGAAACGTCGCCAGCTCGATCAGGCCGGAAGGCTGCACGTGCAGCGTCAGCTCTCCGAACGAGATTTTCGCATCGGTGACGAGAGCGCCATGCTCTTCACGAATATAGGCCGCAAGCTCTTTCAGCCCGGCGCTCGTAACAGCAATATCCAACCGTTTTCTCCACAAAGGGAAGCGGCCGTCCAGCCCAGCGCCGGACGCCGCGGCACGTGTCAGCGCTCGATGGTTCCCGTGCGCCGGATTTTCTTCTGCAGCAGCATGACGCCGTAAAGCAGGGCTTCGGCGGTCGGCGGGCAACCCGGGACGTAGATGTCGACTGGCACGACGCGATCACAGCCGCGCACCACCGAATAGGAATAGTGGTAGTAGCCGCCGCCATTGGCACAGGAGCCCATGGAGATCACGTAGCGCGGCTCCGGCATCTGGTCGTAGACCTTGCGCAGCGCAGGCGCCATCTTGTTGGTCAGCGTCCCTGCCACGATCATGACGTCGGACTGGCGCGGGCTCGCGCGCGGCGCAAATCCGAACCGCTCCGCGTCATAGCGCGGCATCGACATCTGCATCATCTCGACGGCGCAGCAGGCAAGCCCGAACGTCATCCACATGAGAGAGCCGGTACGCGCCCACTTGATCAGCTCGTCGGTCGAGGTGACCAGAAATCCGCGATCGGCAAGCTCGTTGTTGATCTCGCCGAAAAAAGCATCGTCGTGACCGATCGGCTTGCCGGTATTCGGATCGATGATGCCCGACGAAGCCGGGGCTACCATGGTCGCGCCGCCCTGTGCCGCCGGACGCTGCGGGTAGGCTACTGCCATTCGAGCGCTCCCTTCTTCCATTCATAGATAAAGCCGATGGTCAGCACGACAAGGAAGCTCATCATCGACCAGAAGCCGATCCAGCCAATTTCACCGAAGGACACAGCCCACGGGAACAGGAAGGCTACTTCAAGATCGAAGATGATGAAGAGAATCGCCACGAGGTAGAATCGAATGTCGAACTTCATGCGGGCATCGTCGAACGCGTTGAAGCCGCATTCGTAAGCCGACAGCTTCTCCTGGTCCGGCGCCCGATAGGCAACGAGGAAAGGCGCTAGCAGAAGCGCGCATCCGATAAAAAGCGAAAGCCCCAGGAAGATGGCGATGGGGACGTAGGAACCGAGAAGTTCGTTCATGATGGCTGCCTCTTGCTTCCGAGGCCACCTGAAGGTCGCGCGAGACGGCCCGAGATGCCCAATCGTCCGGAAGCAGGTCATGTTGCAATGCGGTGTCTGACTATCGCACGGGGACCCGCGAAGCAAGGGCGAACGCGGCCAATTCCAACCCGCGATGTCGTCTTCATGACAGACGAACGGCGTGCCGCGGGGCGCTGTAATGTCATTGATATGCGGGAGGCTTTGCTGAACCTGTGGAACGGCGTGACCCGTGTAGACGAGCGATGACGCAGAGGGAGAAATCGATGCGTGCTCACACGAGGCGTGAGCGCCACTTTCCAACAATCTGAATTTTCAGAGGAAAGTGGCGCGAGTGACGGGGCTCGAACCCGCGACCTCCGGCGTGACAGGCCGGCACTCTAACCAACTGAGCTACACCCGCATCCATGAAGCGAAGCAGTGACCGTGTTTGCGTGGCCGGCGCTTCGTTCGTGGCGGCTGAATAGGACCTTGCTTCAGGGCTGTCAAGCGCGAGATCGGCGAAATACGACAATTGCGCGACGCCAGTTTTTTCGCGGCCGGTCTCCCCCAACTCGTCTTCACAACGGCCGCGTTTTTCTCTTGCACTGCCCAATCAAAACGCCTAGATGGACGCCCGTACCGCCGGTCACCGCTACCGGCCGGGGGCGATTAGCTCAGTTGGTAGAGCGCCTCGTTTACACCGAGGATGTCGGCAGTTCGAGCCTGTCATCGCCCACCATTCCCTAACTTGGTTCCTTCAAAGTCTTCTTCGGTTTCTTCCAAGCGTTGCTCGATGTCGCTGTTGGCGTCGTCGCGGGCCGATTCGGCTTCCTCGCGGATCGCCGCGGCGCGGGCCAGATAGGCATCGTGCCCTTCGTTCAGGGTATCGACCAGGATCTGCTGAACTTCAGGCGGCGTCTCGTTGTCCCGCATCCAGCTGTATAGGCCATTGCTTTCGCGCAGCGCACGACCGGCAACGCAATTATCGAGCTGCAGAAGCGCGGAGAACGTGACGTTGCTGTTGCGAAGTTGGGTGCCGGCCGACTGGTTACGGCTGCGAAGCACCTCTAGGGAATTGCTGTTTTGCCGGCGCATCTCCTCGATGCTGCGGGCCAGTTCGCTCTCGCTTTCGATGGAGGTGAACAACCCGCCGCCAGCATCGGCAACCGCCTCCAGCTGCTCCCTGTCCGTCGCTGGAAGGTCGAGGCCGAGAATGTTGACGACGGCGCGGATGTCCCCTTCGTGCAGTGCGCGAGCGGCCGCCACCGGGTCGCCGCCGCAGGTTTCCTCGCCGTCGGAGACGACATAGATCACCTGCTCGCCCGGCGTCTGCGTTTCCGTCAGCTGGCGCCCGGCCTCTTCGAGGCCTGCGGCAAGCGGGGTCCATCCGGCTGGTTCAAGCGCGGCGAGCTCGTCGCTCAGCTGATCGATCGAGCCACTGGCCACGTCGACCAAGGCTTCGACGCCCGCGCAGCTCTCCGCCCTTCCCGAATCGTCGTTGGTCCCGCGATGCCCAAAAGCGACGAGGCCGAGCGTGACGTCTTCCGGCATTTCTTCCAGCAGGGCATCCACCGCCTCGCGCGCGGCTTCCATCTTCGTTCTGCTGCCCAGCGCGCCTGCCATCGACCCGGAGGCGTCGAACGCCACGACCAACCGACGCGGCTCGACCGGCCCGTCCTGCTTGGCGGATCGGAAATCAGCGTCGCGAAGCCCCGCATCCATCTCGGGTATGTCGCCGAAACAGGCTTCGACCGTCTCTTCCCGCGAATCCAGGAAGCTTTGTAGCAGCGCATCGACGTTGCGCTCCTGGGCATGGACTGTGCCAGCGGAAAGAATCGCGGCGGCGGCAATGATGCGTGCTCTCATCGGGCTCTCCTGAAGTCGGCCATCCCATACGATGCGGCGACATTGCACCGAATCGACCTGACCATAGGAAAGCGGCTAGCCTGCGAAGCGTTCCGCGACGGGACAATCGCCGATTCTAGGATCGGCTGAAGCCCGCTTCCATCTCGCGGCGAATGCGCACTGCCTGGCTGTCCTCGATCGCGACGTCGCCCCATGTGACGATCGCACCGGCCTCCACGTCGCGCGTGAGCTTCACGCCGTGGGCGAGGCCGATCGGCAAGGCTTCGGCCGCCAGGGAGCGCTCGGCCGGCATGAGCTTGCCCCAGACGGTATAACCACCCTCCCCGTCGAGCATTTCGCCAGCCTTCATGGCACGTTTGGAGACGGCGGCGACATCCGCCGAGAAGCTGACCGGTTCGCCGGTCGGCTCGTTGCGCAGCGCGGCCGATGCGACGCTGACGGGAAGTTCGAGCCCGATCAGATGGGAGGGACGATAGAGCGAGGCAAAGCGGCCGGAGCGGTCGGTCACGACCTGGTATTCCTTGAAGCAGCGTCTTGCATAATCGCCGCGTGCGCCCTCGTCCTCGGCCTCGAACGTCACGTAGACGCCCCAGCGCAGATCGCCGAAGACATGGCGGCCGTCGCGCTCCTCGCTGGAGATCACCTCGACCATGCCGCTCTTTTCCAGAAGCCCGCCATGGGCGCGCGGCTTCAGGATATCGGCCAGATCGTGCACGCCGCAGGGCGGAAACGCCAGGCCGTCGGCGGGCGCCGAAAGCCCTGTCGCATTGGCGATCGCCGCCATCTCGATCGCAGATTTGGTGCCATCGATGAAGGAATTGAACATTTGCGGGTTCATGCCGCCCTTGGCGGCATCTTCAGGTGTGATTCCGTAGTGACCCCAGACGGTGTCGGGCGTGGAGCGGCTGTATTCGGGCAGATATTTGGTGCCCTTGCCGGCGGCCACGACCCGGAACCCGCAGGTGCGGGCCCAGTCCACCATTTCGCAGACGAGCGCCGGCTGGTCGCCATAGGCCATGGCGTAGACGAGCCCGGCACGGCGGAAGCGCTCGGCCAGAAGCGGGCCGGCGAGCACATCGGCCTCGACATTGACCATAACGATGTGCCGGCCGTGCTCGGCGGCGAGAATTGCGTGCCGCACACCGGCGGCGGGATTGCCTGTAGCATCGACGACCACATCGAGGCTGTCGGCCGCGATCAGCGCCTGCGCGTCCTCGGTGATCATCGTGCGGCCGGAAGACCGGGCGTCATCGAATGATTGAGCGATCGCCGAATCGGCATCCCAACCAGTTGCCTCAAGCGCCTTGCGGGCACGCTCGGCCGAAAGGTCCGCGATGCCCATCAGATGCATGCCGGGGATGGTTCGAACCTGAGACAGGAACATCGAGCCGAACTTGCCCGACCCGATGAGGCCGACGCGAACGGGCCGGCCCTCCTCTGCCCTGCGGCAGAGCTTGGCATATAGGTTCATTCCATCCTCCGGTGAGTTTTCCTGACGTTACTCGGCCGCCTCCAGCGTCCGTGTGGCAGCGAGACCGGCAGGCTTCGGTCCGCCATGGGCCCAGTCCAGCAGTTCGACCGTATGGATGACCGGGATGGCCGTGCCGCTTGCGATCTGGGTGATGCAGCCGATATTGCCGGTCGCCACGACATCCGGCCGCGTCTTTTCGATATTGGCGATCTTGCGCGTTTTCAGTCGGACCGAAATTTCAGGCTGCATGATGTTGTAGGTGCCGGCCGAGCCGCAGCACAGATGGCCTTCGGGCGGATCCTTCACGGTGAAACCCGCAGCCTTCAGAAGATCCTTCGGCTGGCGCGTGATCTTCTGGCCGTGCTGCATGGAACAGGCCGAGTGATACGCCACCGTCAGCGGCTCCGGCGCAGCGACCGCGGGGATCGCAAGCGTCATCAGGTATTCGGTGATGTCCTTGGTCCGTTCGGACACGATTCGCGCCTTCTCCGAATAGTCAGGATCAAGCCGAAGCATGTAGCCGTAATCCTTGATCGTCGTCCCACAGCCGGATGCGGTGATGACGATCGCGTCGAGGCCTCGCTCGATCTCGCGCGTCCAGACATCGACATTGCGCCGTGCCGATTCGAGGGCCGCTTCCTCGCGGCCCATATGATGGACGAGCGCGCCGCAGCAGCCCTCGCCTTCTGGAACAACCACCTCGATGCCGAGGCGCGTCAAAAGCCGGATCGTCGCTTCGTTGATCGAGGGCTTCAGGACCGGCTGGGCGCATCCGGTCAGGATGGCGACGCGGCCGCGGCGGGTGCCGGTGGCCGTGTGGTTGCCGGGCTCGGCGGACTGCGATTTGCCTGGCACCGACGAGGGCGTTAGGCGCAGCATCGCGGCGAAGGGCTTCAGCGGCTTCACCGAATCGAACAGGGGTGCCAATGGCCGGCCGAGGCGTGCAGCATTGAGCGCCAGGCGGAACCGCGCGGGATAGGGCAGGACGGCGGCGAGCACCTGGCGCGTCAGTCGGTTCATCAGAGGCCGCTTGTAGGTTTTCTCGATATGGACGCGGGCATGGTCGACGAGGTGCATATAGTTTACGCCCGACGGGCACGTCGTCATGCAGGCGAGACAGGAGAGGCAGCGATCGATGTGGGTGACGATCTCCTTGTCGGCCGGCCGATCATTCTCCAGCATGTCCTTGATCAGGTAGATGCGGCCACGCGGGCTGTCGAGTTCGTTGCCGAGCGTCACATAGGTCGGGCACGTCGCCGTGCAGAATCCGCAGTGGACGCATTTGCGCAGGATCTTTTCCGACTCGGCGACGCCGGGATCGGCAAGCTGGGCAGCTGAGAAATTGGTTTCCAAAGCAGCGGTTCCTAGAAAAGCCAGCTCTGCGGATTGGGCATCGGCTCTTCGCGCGATGCTTTCTGCAGGCCTGCAATGATGCGGACGATCGCCCAGATCGCGACGAGGATCATCAGGAGGAAGCCGATCGCAACGAGCGCGAGGATCGAACTGATGATGGTGTAGAGAACGCCGATCCAGAAGGTTCGGATCGCCCAAGTGTAGTGGGTCTCTGCCCAGGGCTGCGCCGTGCTGCGGCTCATATAGGCCATGATGAGGCCGACGAATGCCGTCACGCCGACGACCGCGCTGGCCAGGTAGAGGCCGTAGATCAGCATGATGTTGTTCTTGCCGGGCTCGAACCAGCCGCCACCAATGGGGCCGCTGCCGCCGGGTTGCGGTGCCCGTGGGCTCTCTTCATGCGAGCTCATAGACGCGTACCTTTCGACATTTGGGCGCTCACGCGGGCTCGTGCGCCTTCAGCGCGGTCATGCGTCCCGGATTGAGGATGCCGATCGGATCGAACTCAGCCTTGAGACGCGCCGAAAGCGCTGCGAGCGGGCCGGGCTGTGGCTCGAACACATCGACCGAACGGCGCAGTTCCGGCGCGGCCCGCACCAGCGTGGCGTGACCGCCGCCGACGGCGCGGATTGCCTGGCGCAGCCCCACGGCATCGGCGCCCGCCTCCATGCGCAACCAGACGAGCCCGCCCTGCCAATCATAGAAGGCGTCGATGCCGGCCTTGAGCCGCAGCGCGGCAACCAGTGCATGGCCTTCCATCGGCGCGACGGAAACGCGCCAGACCGGGCGCATCGTGCCGTCGGCGAAGGGCTTCACGTCGCGGATTTCCTGCCAGAGCGTACGAGACATCGGCGCATCGAGCCTCTCGGCCGGGCCGAAGGGCGTCATCAGTTGCGCAAGTTTTTCGATGCGATAGTCGACCGAGGGGCCGAAGCCCTCGAGACGCAGGACGGTGGCGGCGCGCGGTAACTGACCGTCGATGAAACGGCCTTTCACGCTTTCCGGCAGATGCGCGGCACTCGCCACCTCGCCGCTCGAACCCATGGCGAGCGACATCGCGGCCGTGGCATCGCTGTCGGTCAGCCCGAACAGCACCAGCGTCGCTTCGGTCTCCGCGCGCGGGAGTACCTTCATGGTCACTTCGGTTAGCACGGCCAGCGTTCCCCAGGAACCTGCAAGGCCCTTGGAGAGATCGTAGCCGGTGACGTTCTTGACGACGCGGCCGCCCGATTTGACAATCTCGCCCCGGCCGGTGACGCAGCGGATGCCGAGAACGTGGTCGCGGGCCGCTCCCGCCTTCAGGCGCCGCGGCCCGGCGAGATTGGCCGACAGCATGCCGCCGATCGTGCCCCTGCCCGGCTCCTCACCGAGAAGCGGCCCATAATCCATCGGCTCGAATTCGAAGCGCTGGTTGTTCTCGGCAAGCACTTTCTCGATTTCGACGAGCGGTGTCCCGGCCCAGGCGGCCAGCACCAGTTCGTCGGGTTCGTAAAGCGTCAATCCATTCAGATCGGCGAGCGACAGCGTTTCCGCGGTCTGCATCGGCCGGCCGATCGCGCGCTTCGACCCATGGCCGACGATCTCGAGCGGCGTCTTTTCCGCCGCGGCCCAGGCGACGGCGTCGCGCACCTGATCTTCGGTCGTGGGACGAAGATGAGAATCGCCGCTTTTCATGTTCAATTGTCCTGCCGCCATGTTCAGAACCGCGGAATGTCTGGGAACGGAAGGGCGCCGGCGCTCACATGCATGCGGCCGAGCTCGGCGCAGCGGCGCAGCTGCGGGAAGACCTTGCCCGGGTTGAGAAGATGCTTTTCGTCGAAGGCGCACTTGACCCGCATCTGCTGGTCGAGGTCGATCTCGTTGAACATCTCCGGCATCAGGTCACGCTTTTCGACGCCGACACCATGCTCCCCGGTCAAAACGCCGCCGACCTTGACGCAGAGCCGCAGGATATCGGCACCGAATGCCTCCGCCGCGGCCAGTTCGCCCGGCTTGTTGGCATCGTAGAGAATGAGCGGATGGAGGTTGCCGTCGCCGGCATGGAAGACATTGGCGACGCGAAGCCCGTGAATTTCCGACAATTCCCGCATGCCGGCCAGAACGCGCGGCAGTTCCTTGCGCGGAATGGTGCCGTCCATGCAGAGATAATCGGGCGAGATGCGGCCGACCGACGGAAACGCGGCCTTGCGCCCCGCCCAGAACGTGGCGCGCTCTTCTTCGCTGCGCGACACCCGAATCGTCGTGGCGCCGTTTTTCAACGCAAGCGCCTCGACCTCGGCGAGCAGAAAGTCGACCTCGGCCTCGGGTCCATCCAGTTCCACGATCAACAGCGCTTCGACATCCAGCGGATAGTTGGCGTGGACGAAGTCCTCGGCGGCGTGGATTGCCGGACGGTCCATCATCTCCATGCCGCCTGGAATGATGCCGGCAGCGATGATGTCGGCCACGCACTGGCCGGCGGTCTCCGACGTCGGGAAACCGATGAGCGCGGCACGCGCCGTTTCCGGCTTCTGCAGGATGCGCACGGTCACCTCGGTGACCACGCCGAGCAGGCCTTCGGAGCCGGTCATCAATGCCAGAAGGTCGTAGCCTTCCGAATCGAGATGCTTGCCGCCCAGCCGGACGATATCGCCATTGATCAGCACGACTTCGAGGCCGAGAACGTTGTTGGTGGTCAGCCCGTATTTCAGGCTGTGCACGCCGCCCGAATTCTCCGCGATATTGCCACCGATGGAGCATGCGATCTGCGATGATGGATCGGGCGCGTAATAGAAGCCCTCGTCCTGGACCGCATGGGTGATGCCGAGATTGGTAACGCCGGGCTGCACGACAACCGCACGGTTGGCAAAATCGATCTCCAAGACGCGGTTGAACCGCGACATGACCAAGAGCACGCCATCAGCGAGCGGCAGCGCACCGCCCGAAAGCGATGTGCCCGAACCGCGCGGCACGACCCGAATGCCGTTCTTGTGGCAGTAGCGCAGCACGCGGCTCACCTGCTCGACGGTCTCCGGCAACACCACGACGAGCGGCATCTGGCGATAGGCCGTCAGCGCATCGGTTTCGAAGGCGCGCATCTCGTTGGTGGCATCGACCACGCCCTCGCCAGGCACGATGTCGCGCAGATCGGCAACGATGCTTTTGCGGCGCGCAAGGACGTCCGCATCCGGCTCCGGCATCTTCAGCATGGGTGGCCTCCCGTTCAGCTTCCCGGCGTCTGGTCTATTTTGTTTACCAGACAATCCGGGCGATCCGCAATCGGACGAAACGGTGCTTTCACGCGAATACTGCGAAGGTCGAAATCCAATCCGTGAGACCCTGCGTAACATTTATGGGGCTCCGAAAAGATCGGAGTGAGTTGGGGGGCGGACACGCCGAGGATGCCATGAACAATCTGGGCGATCTTGAGATATTCGCGCGTGTTGTCGCAGCCGGCAGCATGTCGTCCGCTGGGCGCGAACTCGGCCTTTCCCCCGCCGTGGTTTCGAAGCGTCTGCGCCGCCTTGAAGATCGGCTCGGCACACGCCTTCTTCAGCGCACGACGCGCCAGATTTCGCTGACGGAGGCCGGCCACGGTTTCTACGAGCGCGTCCTTGCCATTCTTGCCGGCATCGAGGAAGCGGAGGCGTTCGTTTCGCGTCGGTCGGCGCTGGCGCGCGGCACCTTGAAGGTCTCCGCGCCCACATCCTTCGGCCGCATGCACATCGCGCCGCACATCAACAGCTTCATGCTGGCCAACCCTGATCTTGCGGTCAATCTGGTGCTTTCGGATGAATTCGTCGACATCGTCGGCGACGGCTACGACGTGGCGATCCGCATCGCGGAACTCTCCGATTCCAGCCTCGTCGCGCGCAAGCTCGCCCCGGTCCAGCGCATACTCTGTGCTTCGCCCGACTATATCGAACGGATGGGCGAGCCCAAAAAGATCGGCGAACTCGATCGCCATGTCTGCATCGCGTCGCACAACAGCGAGCCATGGAAGATTGAGGGTCCAGACGGCGCCCTGATCTATCGGCCGCTTGGACCGCTCGCGACCAATTCGTCCGAGGTCGTGCGCGAATGCGTGATCGGCGGCGTCGGCATCGCGCTCCGGTCGACATGGGATGTCGGACACGAGCTGGCGAATGGACGGCTGGTGCGCGTGCTTCCGGACTGCGAAGGATCGCGCAACGTGGCGATTCACGCCGTCTATGCGAGCCGACGGTTCCTGCCGGCCAAGATCCGCGTCTTCATCGATTTTCTCGCCGCGCTGTTCGGGCCGACGCCTTACTGGGACCTGCCGAAACCACAGGTGGCCGATCTCGCGGCTTTGCGGAAGAATGCCGTGAAGCAGGCGGAGGCGGCATCGGCCGCCAAAGCAACCGAACACGCTGCCTCTACACGCGCCAATGGCAAGGCTACCGCGGCCGAATAGTTGTCAGGCTCTCCCGAGATCGCTCAGATATCGTAGTCGCCGCTGGGCGCCGTGCCCTTGGCGGCAGCGTCTTCGTCTTCGCGACGGTGGTGCTGACGGATTCCGCGCACGATCAGGAAGATGACCAGCACGACGACCGGCACGGACAGACCGGTCACCAAAGCCGGATCGATCGGCAATCCGAGGTCCGACAACGCTTTGGCGAGATAGGAAACCAGCCCCACGACGTAATAGGAGATGGCCGCGACCGAGAGGCCTTCGACCGTCTGCTGCAGACGCAATTGCAGCTTGGCGCGGCGGTTCATCGAATGGAGCAGCGCCGAGTTCTGCTTCTCGAGCTCCACATCGATCCAGCTTCGAAGCAGTTGTGTGGCACGCGCGAGCTTGCGCGACAGATTGACCTGGCGTTCTTCGATCGACCGACAGGTGCGCATGGCAGGCGCGACGCGGCGTTCCAGAAACGCGCCCCAGGTGTCGTAGCCTGGCACCGCCTGCTCGTGCAGCGCCTTGATGCGCTCGAGCACGATACCGTCATAGGCGCGGCTCGCGCCGAAACGGTAGAGTCCGGCTGCGGCATTCGCTTCCAGTTCAGCGGCAAGGCGCGTGATGTCCGTCAGCATCGCATCGGCATCTTCGCGGGCATTCTCGCGCATCTTCTGGGTGATCTCGGTCAGCCGGTCCTCGATGCGCCGGATCTCCGGAGACAGGGTCTGGGCCTGTGGCAGGCCCAGCATCGCGAGGGTTCGATAGGTTTCGATCTCGATCAGGCGCTGGGTCAACGCACCAGCACGCGCCGGCGACAAGCCCTTGTCGAGCACGAGAATCCGCGTCAGCCCATCCTTGTCCTGCCGAAAATCAGTCAGCGCCGCGGCGCGCCCGTCTTCGACCAGCGAATAGCAGAGGCTCGACGGATCGAAGATGCGGATCGCTTGCGCTTCCTCCTCGTCGGTCCATTTGCGGATTTCCAGTCGGACGCCGGAGATGAGGCTGCCGGGCGGATTGAAGCCATCGCCGAACGGATGACCGACAAGGTCGCCGTCGAAGCGATCGGGTACCGGCCCTTCCCAGGCATAAGTGGAGAATTCGGTGTGGCGCTCCCAACGCAACGTGCCCTGCCCCCAGGACAAGGTGTGATGGCGGGCATCTTTCTGCGGTGCGGAAAGGCCGCGGGCTCGAATAAGATCGGCCAGGACCGCATGGTCGACGCTTGCCCCGCCATCGGTCATGAATGCCAGTTGTACGATGACCCGCGGGGACTCAAGAAGCGGCGATGGCCGCGCGTGGATCTCGCCCAGCGCCTTGGCACGCTGCGGTGCGACGGGAAACCCAAAACTGCCCCTGCTCAACTCAACGCCCTCGAAACCACAAACCCACGGCGCACTATCGGCGTGGTCGCGCAATTGGGCAAGGGGTCGGACCAGAACACAACTGGCAAAGATTATTGACCACTGACAGGTCCAGTTGATAGTTTCGGCGATGATCAGGCGCCGACAGAGCGCGGCGGAGCGAAGCCCCATGAGTTCCGACATTTTCCACAGCATCGACCATGCGCGCACGGCGGATGCCGTGGTGCTGCAGATCGAGCGGTTGATCCTGGAAAGCGTGCTACGGCCGGGAGACCGCCTGCCCGGCGAGCGCGATCTTGCCCAACAGCTCGACGTGTCCCGGCCGATCCTGCGTGAGGCGCTGAAAGAGCTGGAGCTTCGCGGTCTCGTCCATTCGCGGCATGGCGGCGGTACGTTCGTTGCCGACATCGTCGGCCAGATATTCGCACCGGCGCTCGTCCAGCTGATCGGCCGGCATCGACGCGCGACCGAGGACTATCTGGAGTATCGCCGCGCCATGGAGGGGATGACGGCGGAGCTTGCGGCGCGGCGGGCAACCGCTGCCGATCGCGCGCAGCTTTGCACACTGGTCGACACGATGCAGGAAGCCCACGGCCGCGCCGATTTCGCCGAGGAAGCGGAACTCGACGTCGAATTGCACGATGCGGTCGGCGAAGCGGCGCACAATATCGTGCTGCTCCACACGCTGCGTTCTTGCTACCGGCTTCTCGCCGACGGCGTCTTCTATAACCGCGCGATGATCTATGGAGTGCCGGGCGCTCGGGACAGCCTGCTCGAACAGCATTGCGCGATTGCCCAAGCGGTGATCGCGGGCGACCCCGACCGCGCCCGCAAGACGGCGCAGGACCATATCGATTTCGTATCCAAAACCATGGAAGAAGCCGAGCGCGTCGACGACTGGGAAAAGATCGCCGCCATGCGCCTTAAACAACGCCGCGCGCCGAAAACGGCCAAGGCACCAGCCATGATTGCCAACAAGGAGGCAGCCGAGTGAGCCTGAACGTCCCCACCACCACGCCGCGGGTGGGCCTTTTCGTCACCTGCCTCGTGGACCTCTTCCGGCCGAGCGTCGGCTTTGCGACGATCAAGCTTTTGGAATCGGCAGGCTGCATGGTGGACGTGCCACGCGCGCAGACCTGCTGCGGCCAGCCTGCCTACAATTCCGGCGACCGCAAGGACACGACCGACATTGCCCGGCAGGTGATCGAAACGTTCGAGGGCTTCGACTATGTGGTCGCGCCTTCCGGTTCCTGTGCGGCGATGCTGAAGAAGCACTATACGGAGCTCTTCGCAGGCGATTCGCGCTGGGAGAAACGCGCGGCCGAGTTCGCCGCGAAGGTTCACGAACTCGTCTCGTTCCTCGCCGATATTCGCGGCATGACGGATGTGCCGGGGTCCTTCGACGGCACCGTCACCTATCACGATTCCTGCTCGGGCCTGCGTGAGCTTGGCGTTCGCAGCCAACCGCGCGCGCTTCTCGGTTCAATCGACGGTTTGGAACTCAAGGAATTGCGCGATGCCGATGTGTGCTGCGGATTCGGCGGTACCTTCTGCGTGAAATATCCCGACATCTCCAACGCCATCGTCACCAAAAAGGCGGCGAATATCGAGGCGAGCGATGCCGATCTGCTGCTTGCCGGCGATCTCGGCTGCCTGATGAACATGGCGGGCAAGCTCAAGCGCCAGGGCGCGAAGACAGAGGTGCGGCACGTGGCGGAAGTGCTGGCTGGTATGACCGACACGCCGCCCATCGCCGGATCGGGACGCTGACCATGCAACTCACCTCGCACGAATTCAAACAGAACTCCGTCAAGGCGCTTGCCGACGTGCAGCTGCAAAAGGCGCTGCGCAATGTGGAGAAGAACTTCATCGAAAAACGGGCAAAGGCGGCCGAGGCGCTGCCCGAATTCGATGCACTGCGCGACAATGCCAAGGCAATCAAGGATCACACGCTCGCCAATCTCGACCTCTATCTCGAGGAGTACGAGAGACGGGTGACCGAATCCGGCGGTCACGTCCATTGGGCGGAAACCGCCGAAGATGCGCGCCGGATCATTCTCGAAATCTGCCGCAAGCGAAACGCCAAGACGGTCACCAAGGGCAAGTCGATGATCTCGGAAGAGATCCACCTCAACGACTACCTGACCGAACACGGCATCGAACCGGTCGAAACCGATCTCGGTGAATACATCATCCAGCTGCGCGGCGAGCATCCGAGCCACATCATCGCGCCGGCCGTTCACCTCAACCGCGATCAGGTCGAAGCCGATTTCCGCCGGGTCCACACCCATCTTGCCCTCGATCGCGACCTGACCGAACCGGTGACGCTGCTCGCCGAAGCCCGCGCGGTGCTGCGCCAACGCTATTTCGAGGCTGATGTCGGCATAACCGGCGCGAATTTCCTCGTCGCGGAAACGGGTTCCTCGGTCATCGTGACCAATGAGGGCAACGGCGACATGACGCAGACGCTCGGGCGCTGCCACGTCGTCGTCGCATCGATCGAGAAGATCGTGCCGACACTCGAGGATACGAGCCAGATCCTGCGGGTGCTCGCACGCTCGGCGACTGGCCAGGAAATGTCGGTCTACACGACCTTCTCCACCGGCCCGAAGCGCGCCGAGGATCCCGATGGTCCGGAGGAATACCACGTCGTGCTGCTCGACAACGGCCGCACGGCGATGCTTGGCACAGAATACCAGGAGATGCTGCGCTGCATCCGCTGCGGCGCCTGCATGAACCATTGCCCGGTCTATCACGCCGTCGGCGGCCATGCTTACGGCTCGGTCTATCCGGGGCCGATGGGCGCGGTGCTGACGCCGTCGCTCAACGGCATCGACAAGGCAGGTCATCTGCCGAACGCCTCGACTTTCTGCGGCAGGTGCGAATCCGTCTGTCCGATGCGCATTCCGCTGCCGAAGATGATGCGACACTGGCGCGAGGACGAGTTCGAGCGGCAATTGTCGCCGAAGGGCGCGCGCTACGGGCTTGGGCTCTGGGCCTTCTTCGCCAAGCGGCCGGCGCTCTATCGGGCCGCCGTGTCGATCGCGATGCCGATCATCGCCAGGCTCGGCGGCGACCGCCACCGATTGAAAAGCCTGCCCCTCGCATCGGGCTGGACGACCCATCGGGACCTGCCGGCGCCGGAAGGCAAGACGTTCCAGCAGCAATATGCTGCACGTGCAAAGGCTGAACACCATGGCTGATCGAGCAAACGCACGCGCCGGAATCCTCGACCGGATCCGCGCCGTCAACGGCCGAGCGCTGGCGGATGCAGAACGCCGGCATGCAGTCTCGGAGCGTCTCGCCAACGCGCCTCTCGGCGTCGTTCCGCAACGCGGGCAATTGCCGAAGGAAGCACGGCAGGCGCTCTTCATCGACAAGGCGGAAGGCGTTCAGGCAACCGTGGAAAGGGTGAGCAGCTATGCCGCACTGCCCGAATGCGTCAGCCGATATCTGCGCGAACGCAATCTGCCTGCCGCCATTCGCATCGGCAACGATGCACGTCTGCGGAGCGCGGATTGGCAGGCAGCTGCATCCTTGAGCGTGGTTGACGGTGCGAGCGACGGCCTGGACATGGCAGGCCTTAGCCACGCGATCGCCGGTGTGGCAGAAACCGGGACCGTTGTGCTGACGGCCGGCGCCGACAATCCGACCACGATCAACTTCCTTCCCGAATATCATCTCGTCGTCATCAATGGCGCCGATATAGAGGGCGACATGGAAGCGGTGTGGCGGCGGGTGCGTCAGATGTTCGGCAAGGGCAAAATGAGCCGCGTCGTCAACTTCGTGACGGGACCTTCGCGCTCGGCGGACATCGAGCAGACCCTTCTGCTCGGCGCGCATGGTCCGCGCGCGCTCCACATCATCGTGGTCGACGAAGGCAGCTGAGCATGGCGGTCGATCTCGCCGCGGCCCGCGCGCCCGAGGGCCTCAGGATCTATGCCATCGGCGACGTTCACGGCTACGCCGATCTTCTGCGCGCCATGCACAGGCGCATCGACGAAGATCTGCGGTTTCGGCCGGCGAAAGACTGGCGTATCGTGCATGTCGGCGACTATGTCGACCGAGGCCCGGATTCCAAAGGGGTGCTCGATTTCCTGATCGGTCGCATGGCGCAGGATGCGCGGATTATCGCGCTTCGCGGCAACCACGATCAGGGGATGCTGGACTTTCTGGACGCACCGGACGCGTCGAGCATGTTCGCAACCAATGGCGGGCCGGAAACGATCCGGTCCTACGGCGTGTCGCTGTCGACCGCGAGCGACGCGGCATTTCGCGAAAGCGCCCGGCGCTTCGTGCAGTCCCTGCCCTCGATGCATCGCCGCTTCCTCGAGCAGCGACCCTACTCCGTCTCCTTAGGCGACTTCTTCTTCTGTCACGCGGGCATCAAGCCGACCGTGCCGCTGGAAGCGCAGACACCCGACAATCTCATGTGGATCCGACGCGAATTCCTCGCTTACGAGGGGCTGCATCCGAAAGTCATCGTCCACGGCCATACGCCGCAAGAAGAAGCGGACCTGCGACCGAACCGGATCAACATCGATACGGGCGTCTATGTGCGCGAGAAACTGACCGCTCTGATCCTCGAGGGCGACGCAAAGAGCGTCTACACGGTGCATCGCGCGAAGGACCAGCCGGGAGGCTGACATGCCGCTCCAGAACCGGGTCGATCCGTTCGGATCGATCCATGCTCATCCCGCGCGGGGTCTTTTCATGGGCAATCGCGGCGGCCGGATCCACGATCCCGCGACGCGCACGCTGACGAAGCGTCGCTTTGCGTCGAGAGCCTGGATCATCTGTCTTTGCGACTTCAAGGGTCGAAGGCGGATTGTCATGGGCGAGAGTTACACAGAGCTCTTCTTTCTCGACGAAGCGACCGCGCTGGCTTCCGGCCATCGACCCTGCTTCGAATGCCAGCGCGCCCGCGCCATCGAGTTCTCCCGCTGCTTTGCCGCGGGCAACGGGCTGGCGGCGATGAAAGCGCCGGAGATCGACGCCCTCCTTCACAGTGAGCGGCTCGACGCAAATGTGCGTCGTCGCTTGCCGATGCGGGATCTGCACTGTTTGCCGGACGGCAGTTTCCTCGACGTGTCGGGACGCGCGTGTCTGGTTCTCGGAGGTAAGCTCCTTGGGTGGTCGTTCGATGGATACCACGATGATCCAGCCCCGCGTGCAAGCGATGGCGTGATCTTGACGCCGCCGTCGACGCTTCGAGCGCTTGAGGCCGGCTACCGACCGGTGATCCACCCTTCGGGTCTGTCGCACGGCACTTGAGTTCGCAGCGCGCCTCATGCATGGCGTTTGGATGCGCGCAAATTTCAGACTGCAACGCCTCTTCGTCGAAGCCGCCCTCCTCGACCAGCAATCCGTGCCGCTCGACAAGGACCAGACGAACTACCTCATCAACGTGCTTCGCCTCGGCGAAGGCGCCGAAGTGCTCGTCTTCAACGGGCGGGACGGCGAATGGCTGTGCAGGCTGACACAGCCGGCAAAAAAGCGCGTCGAGATCCTGCCGACCGAACAGGTGCGCCCGCAGCCGGCACCGCTCGACCTCCATTATCTATTCGCCCCGCTGAAGCAGGCTCGGCTCGATTACATGGTGCAGAAGGCGGTGGAAATGGGCGCCGGCATTCTGCAGCCGGTGTTGACGCAGCACACGCAGGTTCACCGCGTCCATGTGGAGCGGCTTGCGGCCAATGCGCGCGAAGCGGCCGAGCAGTGCGGTATCCTCGCCATTCCCGAAATGCGCGAACCGCTGAAGCTTGAGCCGCTGCTTACCGGCTGGGATGATGAGCGCCGGATCGTGTTCTGCGACGAAGGGGCAGAGACGCAAAACCCGGTATTGGCATTGAGCGCGATCACCGAGACGCATCTGGCGCTGCTCGTCGGGCCGGAAGGCGGGTTTTCGGAAGATGAGCGCCGCATGCTGCACGCTCTTCCCTTCGTCACCGCCATTCCGCTGGGGCCGCGAATCCTGAGGGCGGACACCGCTGCCGTCGCGGCGCTTGCGGTGCTGCAGGCGACGATCGGCGACTGGCGCTGAGGCCAGTCCGTACGAAAGGCCTATCCCTCTTTCCATCCGTTGACAGCGGGTTCAATGATTTTCGCTTGCGCACCGCGCGCCTTCTGGTTCAAGCAGCGAGCGTCCCGCTCGGCAAGATCAGGCGGGCTCGTTGCAACATCCGCAGAGAGCTTCATGGCACGCGACACGACCGACCTGACGCCGATCGCCTCCAAGGCCGAGCTCATCACCCATCTCGCAGACGGATCGAAGTCGGAAAGCGACTTCCGCATCGGCACCGAGCACGAGAAATTCCCCTTCTTCATCGACGGCAACACGCCGGTTCCCTATGAGGGCGAGCGCTCGATCAAGGCGCTGCTGGACGGCATGACCCGGATGCTGGGCTGGGAGCCGATCATCGACGCCGGCAAGATCATCGGGCTCGTCGAGCCGACCGGCCAGGGAGCGATCTCGCTGGAGCCCGGCGGCCAGTTCGAACTCTCGGGCGCGCCGCTTGAAACCATCCACCAGACGTGCCGGGAATCAAACGCCCATCTGGCGCAGTTGCGCGAGATCGCCGAGCCGCTCGGGATTCGCTTCCTCGGCCTCGGCGGCAGCCCGAAATGGTCGCTTGCCGAAACGCCGCGCATGCCGAAATCGCGCTACGACATCATGACAGCCTACATGCCGAAGGTCGGCAAGCAGGGCCTCGACATGATGTACCGGACCTGCACGATCCAGGTGAACCTCGACTTTTCGAGCGAGACCGACATGCGCCGCAAGATGCAGGTCTCGACCAAGCTGCAGCCGATCGCAACTGCGCTCTTCGCCAACTCACCCTTCACCGAAGGCCAGCCGAACGGTTTCCTTTCCTGGCGCGGCGACATCTGGCGGGACACAGACAACCAGCGGTCGGGGCTTCTGCCCTTCATCTTCGAGCCGGGCTTCAGTTTCGAACACTATGTCGATTGGGCGCTCGACGTTCCGATGTATTTCGTGACGCGCAAGGGCGTCTATCACGACTGCACGCATGTCACCTTCCGGCAGTTTATGGACGGTGCGCTGAAGGACGAACTGCCTGATGGCCTGCCGACGATGGGCGACTGGGCAAACCACCTCTCCACGCTTTTCCCGGATGTTCGCCTGAAGCGCTTCCTCGAAATGCGCGGAGCCGATGGTGGCCCGTGGCGCAACATCTGCGCCCTGCCCGCTTTCTGGGTTGGGCTGATCTATGACGGCGAAGCGCTCGATGCGGCGGAACAGCTGACCAAGGCCTGGACATTCGAGCAGGTCAACGCGCTGCGAGACGCCGTTCCGGTCCAGGGTCTCGACGCAGAAATCGATGGGCGCACGCTGCACCACCTTTCCCGCGATCTTCTCGACATTGCGCGAAAGGGGCTTCAGTCCCGCGCTCGCCTCAACGACGAAGGCAATGACGAGAGCCATTTCCTGGCGCCGCTGGAAGAGATCGTTGCCCGCGGCGAAACGGCGGCCGGGCAGATGCTTTCGCTCTACAAAGGCCGGTGGAACGGCTCAGTGGAACCAGTCTTCGACGAATACGCCTACTGAGCCTGGCCCCCGTTTCAGGTTGAGCCCATTCGGCCTATAGTTCCTGCCAAGCAAATGTTTGGGAGGACGACCGCCGATGATGCCGCTTTACGACATGATGCAGCAGGCCGCCAATGGCCATGCCACCGCCGAAATGGCGCGCCGGTTCGGGCTTTCCGAGGCGCAGGTCGCCCAAGCGATGGCGGCACTCGCGCCTGCCTTTTCGGCTGGGCTGAAGCGCAACACGGCAGGCTCTGCGCCCATGGCCGCATTTCTCTCTGCGCTATCCGATGGCCATCACCGCCGCTATTTCGAGGACGCCCAAGCGGCCTTCACGCCGCAGGGCGTGCAGGAAGGAAACGGCATTCTCGGGCATATCTTCGGGTCCAAGGATCTCAGCCGCAAGGTCGCAGAACAGGCGGCATCGGCGACTGGTATCGGCCAGGACATCTTCAAGCAGATGCTGCCGGTGCTCGCCTCGATGGTCATGGGCGGGCTCTACACGCAGGCGAACAACCAGGCCGCTCGGGCGCAAAATCCGATGGTTACCGGCCCCGACTTCTTCGGCGACATGCTGAAGCAGATGATCCGCTACCAGGCGGCCGGCCGCGAGGATCTGCCGGAACCCAAGCCGCAAGCGGCCTCGCCCTTCGACAACCCGGTCTTCGGCAATTTCAACGATATGATGGAGACGATGTTCGGGCAGAACCGGACGTCCGACACCGAACCGCCGCCTGAAGCGGACGAACCGGCGCCCGAGCACAAGCGCGGCGATCAGAAGGCCACGCTGGACGGGATGTTCGGACAGATGTTCGATGCGGGGCGTGAGGTCCAGACCGGTTACGCCAAGTCCATGGACCAGATCTTCGACCAGTATCTCGACGGCATGAAGCGCCAGTCATGATGCGCACTGCCTGAAACGACGCATGCCCCGCGTGACGCGGGGCATGCGCGGTGCGCGGCTCTCGGGGCAACGAGAGCGCCGCGCGGTAAGTGAGGACGGCTCGGCCGTCCGGATCAGGCCCGGGGACGAATGCGGCTGCGCCGCTGCCAAACCGAGCGCGACAGATGCTGCGACGGGTCGTCATACCAAGGACTTTCGAGCGAGGTCAGGAGATCGCCCCGCGTCAGGCCGATATCGGCCAGTTGCTCCTCGGTGAAGTCTTCAAGATACATGACCTGCTTGCGATTTCGCAGCGCGCGGAACACGGTGAGAAGACGGAACGCCATCGCTTTGGCGATTACGGACGCGGTGATCCGTGCAGGGGCGATATCGAGATCGGGGCGGGTTTCGATCGTCTTCATGGCAGTGCTCCTTCGCGCCGGTTTCCAGCCGGCGACCGATGATGGAGAGCAGTTTCAGTTCGGGCGGCGTGTGCTCTCTTGACGTGCCCGGTTTCCCAAATTGTGGTCGCAGAAACCCACCCGACGAGAACCCAATTTTGAAAATGGTTCGCGTCGGTTGTGACGAGCTTCGTTGATCACGAGTGTGAACGCTCAGAGTGATCGCAGAATCACATTGATCGTTCCAGCGAATGTTTCTAATGGTAAGCATCAATCTTTATGATGTGGACGACACCCATGCCGGCCCCCTTGGATATCGATCAGCTCAAAACGTTCGCAGCCATCGTCGACGCAGGCTCCTTCACCCGCGCGGCCGACAGTGTGCACAAGACTCAGTCAGCCGTCTCCATGCAGATGCGCAGGCTGGAGGAGCGGATCGGCAAGCCGCTCTTCGTCAAGGACGGGCGCACCAACCGCCTGACGGAAGACGGCGAAAAGCTGATCATCTATGCGCGACGCATGCTGCGGCTGAACGAAGAGACGCTGGCCGCCTTCGACGAGAACCGTCTGGAGGGACTGCTGCGGATAGGGACGCCGGACGACTATGCGGATCGTTTCCTGCCGGAAATCATCGCGCGTTTCGCCAAGTCCAATCCGAACGTCGAACTCTATATCGTGTGCGAATCCTCCAACGACCTCGGGGAAAAGATGGCGCGCGGAGAGCTCGACATTGCCCTGGTGACGCACAATCCGCGCGTACGCCAATCGGAAGTGGTGCGCACGGAGCCTCTCCACTGGGTGTCTTCGGCCAACCACACGGCGCACGAGACGACGCCGCTGCCGCTTGCCGTTGGACGGCGAAATTGCCAGTGGCGTCAGCTCGCCTGCGCAGCGCTCGATTCGGTCGACCGCGACTATCAGATCCTGTTCACGAGCTGGTCCTCGACCGTGGTTGCTTCCGCGGTGCTGGCGGGGCTGGCGGTTTCGCTGCTGCCAGAAGCGGCGCTCAGGCCGGGAATGCGCATTCTCTCGCCGGCGGATGGGTTCCCGCCGCTGGCGCCCGCGCAGATCGGCATCATGCGTCGGCCGGGCGTGCCGGCCTCGCTGATGAACGCGATCAGCCAGCATATTTCGGCCAGCCTCGACAACATCACACCGATGCCGCTTGCCGCCATGGAAGAGAGCGATCAGGGCTTCGTGCAGATGCGCCCGCGCCAGCGCAACGGGCACCTGATGCCGGGCTGGTAGGCGGCATCGCTTGACCCTCTCGAAGCGATCGGGCGCAATGGTGCGATGAGCGACTTTTTCGATATCGATTCTCCGACGGCATCGCAGGCCGTGACGAATCTCACCGAATTCACCGTCAGCGAGATTTCAGGCTCGATCAAACGAACGGTCGAGGATGCGTTCGGCCATGTGCGCGTGCGCGGTGAAATCTCGGGCTATCGCGGCCCGCATTCTTCCGGCCACGCCTATTTCTCGCTGAAGGACGATCGCTCCCGCATCGAGGCCGTCATCTGGCGCACCTCCTTTGCCAAGCTTCGCTTCAAGCCCGAGGAAGGCATGGAAGTGATCGCGACGGGCAAGGTCACGACCTATCCCGGTTCGTCGAAATACCAGATCGTGATCGAAGCGCTCGAGCCTGCCGGTGCCGGTGCGCTGATGGCGCTTCTGGAAGAGCGCCGGCGAAAGCTCGCCGCCGAGGGGCTGTTCGAGGATGCGCGCAAGCGTGCCCTGCCCTTCATGCCGATGACGATCGGTGTCGTGACATCGCCGACCGGTGCCGTGATCCGCGATATCCTGCACCGCATCCGCGACCGCTTTCCCGTGCATGTGCTCGTCTGGCCGGTGCGCGTCCAGGGTGAGACGACAGGGACGGAAGTCTCGAACGCGATCGCCGGCTTCAACGCTTTGCCTAAAGACGGGGCGATCCCGCGGCCGGATGTCCTGATCGTCGCCCGCGGCGGCGGCAGCCTGGAAGACCTCTGGGGGTTCAACGACGAAATCGTCGTGCGTGCGGCCGCAAGTTCCAGCATCCCGTTGATCTCCGCCGTCGGCCACGAAACGGACTGGACGCTGATCGACCACGCCGCCGACCGCCGCGCGCCGACGCCGACCGGTGCCGCAGAGATGGCTGTGCCGGTCAAAGCCGATCTCGAAGCCGGGCTTTCCCAGCTCTCGGCACGGCTCAGCGGCTGCATGTCAAGACATCTCGACCAGCGCCGTCAGGTGCTGCGACAGACGGCCCGCGCCCTGCCCTCGATCGACACGCTGTTTGCGCTGCCTCGGCGCCATTTCGACGAGGTGTCGGCAAAGCTCGGTCGCGCGCTGGAACTCAACACCTTGAACAAACGCCGCGCCTTCGAAGCGCGGGCAAGCCGGCTGACGCCGATGGCGCTCGATGGGCGCATCAAGGATCGCCGTCAACGCGTGACGGATCTCATCGCCAAGAGCGAGCGCATCGTGGAGCGCCGGCTCGATCGGACCCGCTCGGGGCTGACCCGGCTCGAGTCCCAGCTCAGCCTTCGCCCCATCGAACTGCGTATCGAACGGTTTTCGGAGACGGTCGCTGCGCGACAGGAACGGGCCGATCGTGCGATTGCAAGGCGGCTCGAGCGCTTGCGTGGACAGATGATCGAGCAATCCCGGGTCCTCGGCTCCCTCAATCCCGACAATGTGCTGAAGCGCGGTTATGCGATCGTGCGCGATGAAGCCGGGCAAGCCCTTTCGCTTGCCGAACAGATCGGTTCCGGCCAGCGACTTTCGCTGAAGTTTGCCGACGGTTCCGTCGACGCACTTGCCTTGGACGGCTCGGCACCGAGAAAGCCTGTCCGCAAGACACCTGCGTCAGAGGATGAGGCGGTCAAGCCGAAGCAGGGAACGCTGTTCTAGTCTTCCAGGCTGCCGCAAGCGCTCAATGTCCGGCGGGCGCTTCCTTCTTGCCGCGAACCGCATTCGTGATCGGCGTCAGCACGCGCGTGACAAACGGGACGAGAAGCAGGCCGAGTGCGAGGCCGAACACGCCGTCGAGCGCTGCGGTAACGATCCAGGTCACGGCGCCTTCCGCCGCCGGCAAAAGCGCTGCGGCGCCATGGGCCACATCTTCGATCATGTGACTGAGACCGCCGAAACCGAACACTTCGAGGCCGTGCAGCACGATCGAACCGCCGACCCACAGCATCGCTGCCGTTCCGATGGTGGAGATCGCCGTCATCACGCCCGGCATGCCCTTGACGATGCCGCGCCCGATGGAGCGGGTGACCCCGAGCCTGCCGACCTGTGCGAGCTTCAAGCCAAAATCGTCGGCCTTCACGAGAAGCGCCACGGCGCCGTAGACGAGCGCCGTGATGCCGATGGCGACGAGGGCGAGGACCACTCCGCGCGAGACGATGCCTTCCGCCTCGATCGCGGCAAGGGCGATCGTCATGATTTCCGCCGACAGGATGAAGTCAGTCTTGATGGCCCCTGCCACTCGCTGCTCTTCGAGATGGGCGGCATCGAGCGTTTCGGCATGCTCTTTCCCCTCTTCGTGCGGCGCGAAGAGGTGCAGGATTTTTTCAGCGCCCTCGAAGCAGAGATACGCGCCGCCCAGCATGAGCAGTGGCGTGATCAGCCAGGGCGCGAACGTATCGAGCACCAGCGCCACGGGAAGCAGGATCACCAGCTTGTTGAAGATCGAGCCGCGCGCGATCTTCCAGACGATGGGCAGTTCGCGGGCAGCCGGTAGGTTCTGGACGTATTTGGGCGTCACCGCCGCATCGTCGACGACGACGCCGAGCGACTTCGCGCCGGCCTTTGCCGTATCGTCGATCACGGCGCCGGCGACCTTGACGCCGACCCGCGACGCTTGCGCGGTGATGTCGTCGATTTGCGCTGCCGCAAGCTTGGTGAGGGCGGCAACGTCGTCGAGGAGTGCCAGCAGCCCGCTCATTTGCGTCTCATGGATGGTGCCCGTCGCGGTCAAGAAGGATGCAATCTACCTGATAAGTTCGGCGAAGCCAGAGCGTTCCGGACGGCTACGCTTTGTGCACTGCGACCTTTCCCCTTTCGCCACGTTGGCGTCATCGCTAGGCTTGTGCGAACCGAATTCTGGAGCCGACTGCGAAATGACGATGATCCCGACGCCCTATCTGCTTTTTCTCGGTGATGCGGCCGACCCGCTTGCGGCGAAGGTTGCCCAGGGCATTCGCGACTGGCGGCCGGATTTCGCAATCGGACGATTTCGGCTGCCCGGCTGCAAGGCGGACATGCGCCTGCCCGACATGACGATCGAGGAAGCCGTGGCGAATGGCGTCAAGACGCTCGTCGTCGGCGTCGCCAATCGGGGCGGCGTGATCTCCAAGGACTGGATCGCAGTTCTGGTTCAGGCACTCGAAGCCGGCCTCGACGTTGCCTCCGGTCTCCACAACCTCCTGACCGACGAGCCTGAACTGGTGCGCGCCGCCGAGGCCAATGGGCGATCGCTGCATGATGTGCGCGTGCCGAGCGTCGACTATCCCATCGCGAACGGCGAACGTCGGCGGGGTAAGCGCTGCCTGGCGGTCGGCACCGATTGCTCGGTCGGCAAGATGTACACAGCACTCGCCATGGAACGGGAAATGACGGCGCGGGGCCAGAAGGCGACGTTCCGGGCAACCGGCCAGACCGGCATCCTCATCACCGGCAACGGCGTTCCGCTGGATGCCGTCGTTGCCGATTTCATGGCCGGAAGCGTCGAATGGCTCACCCCCGACAACGATCCTGATCACTGGGATCTCATCGAGGGACAGGGAAGCCTCTTCCACGCCTCCTATTCCGGCGTGACGCTGGCGCTGATCCATGGCGGTCAGCCGGACGCTCTGGTGCTTTGCCACGAACCGACACGCACCCATATGCGCGGCCTGCCTTCCTATGCGCTGCCATCGCTGGAAGATCTGCGCGACATCGCCTTGAAAATGGCTCGCATCGTCAATCCCGATTGCATCGTCACGGGCATATCGATCAACACGGCGGCGCTCGGCGAGGATGAAGCGCGCCGGCTTCTGGAGGACATCGAAGCGCGGATGGGCCTTCCCACCGTCGATCCATACCGTCACGGGGCGGCAAGGCTCGTCGAGGCACTGGTCTGAGCGATGATCAAGCTTGATGTCAGCGAAGATGTCTTCGCCCTGAAGGATGTCTTCACCATTTCGCGCGGATCGCGCACCCAGGCGCGGGTCGTCACTGTAAAGCTCACCGATGACGATCTCATGGGCTGGGGCGAATGCGTTCCCTACGCCCGCTACGGCGAGACTGTCGAAGGCGTGATTACAGAAATCCGACATCTTGCCGATGAGATCGCTTCCGGGGCGCTCGATCGAAAAAGCCTGCAGGAACGTCTGCCCGCCGGGGCTGCGCGCAATGCGCTCGACTGCGCTTTCTGGGATCTCGAAGCCAAGCGTGCCGGCCGGCCGGTCCACGAACTGGCGGGTCTGGCAGCGCCGACGGCGCTTGAGACCGCCTACACGCTGTCTCTGGCCGAACCGGCGACGATGCGCCGGAAAGCTGAGGAGAACGCCGGACGACCTCTTCTCAAGCTCAAGCTCGGTGGCGAGAACGACATCGCGCGGCTCGAAGCGGTTCGCGCCGGTGCGCCGCAGGCGACGATCATCGTCGACGCAAACGAAGGCTGGACCGCGGAGCTCTATTCCGAAATCGCGCCCTATCTCCTGCAACTCGGGGTGGCGATGGTCGAACAGCCGCTGCCAGTCGGCCAGGACGCCATGCTCGGCGAGATCCATCGGCCCCTGCCCGTCTGTGCCGACGAAAGCTGCCATGACCGGACATCGCTTGCAGGACTTAAGGGCCGCTACGACATGGTCAACATCAAGCTCGATAAGACAGGCGGGCTGACAGAAGCGCTGGCACTGCGCGAAGACGCTCTTGCTGCAGGCTTCTCGCTGATGGTCGGATGCATGGTGGGTTCTTCGCTGGCCATGGCACCGGCCATCATCGCCGCGCAGGGCGCCGCAATCATCGATCTCGACGGTCCCTTACTGCTAGCCGAAGACCGTCAAAATCCGATGCATTACGAGGGCTCCATGGTGTGGCCTGCGTCGCCTGCTCTCTGGGGATAAATATTGCGCCGGATCGCCTATCCACAGCACGATTATGCTGCGACGCAGCATTTTTGTGGGAAATGGTCTTGCGCGGCGCAACCGGCGTAATTTTATTGCGCGATCTTTACGGTTTGATCATCCAGTCAAAAAAACCGCAATGCTTGCGTTGCAATTCCCTGCAGATTGACGTTTGCTTCAGACCAGAACCCAACCTGATGGCCGTTTTCTCCACCAATTCGGATCGGTTCAGGCGTTCAAAAGAAAACTTCCTTCAAAACCAGTTCCAGGGGAACGCTATTATGAGTCACCTCAAGACGCTTTTGGCTACGACGATGCTCGTGGCCTGCTTCGGAGCGGCTGCGCAGGCCAAGACGCTCGTTTATTGCTCGGAAGGCTCGCCTGAAGGCTTCGACCCCGCGCTCTATACGGCCGGCACGACCTTCGATGCTTCCGCGCACCCGATCTACAACCGCCTGCTCGAGTTCAAGAAGGGCACGACCGAAACCGAGCCGGGCCTGGCTGAAAGCTTCGAAGTCTCCGACGATGGCCTGGAGTACACCTTCAAGCTGCGCGAAGGCGTCAAGTTTCACACCAGTGAAACCTTCACTCCGACCCGCGACGTCAACGCCGACGACGTGATCTTCTCGTTCGAGCGCCAGGGTGATGCTGAGAATTCCTACAACGCCTACGTCTCCGGCGCTTCGTGGGAATACTACAACTCCATGTCGATGCCTGACCTCGTCGCATCGATCGAGAAGGTCGACGATCTAACGGTCAAGTTCACGTTGACGGCGCCGAACGCACCGTTCCTCGCCAACCTTGCCATGCCGTTCGCTTCGATCATGTCGAAGGAATATGCCGACCAGCTCGAGGCAGCCGGTACGCCCGAGCAGCTCAACCAGGCACCGATCGGCACCGGCCCGTTCCAGTTCGTCGCCTACCAGGCCGATGCCGCCATCCGTTATTCGTCGTTCGATGAGTACTGGGCAGGCGTGCAGCCGATCGACGATCTCGTCTTCGCGATCACCACGGACGCTTCGGTCCGCCAGCAGCGTCTGGCCGCCGGCGAGTGCCACATCATGGCCTTCCCGAACCCGGCCGACCTCGAGAGCCTGCAGCAGAACGCCGACCTGACCGTCATGGAACAGGAAGGCCTGAACGTCGGCTACTTCGCCTACAACACGCAGCAGGAGCCCTTCGATCGCCCTGAAGTTCGCCGCGCTCTGAACATGGCGATCAACAAGCAGGCGATCATCGACGCCGTCTACCAGGGCGCCGGCACCGTCGCCAAGGCGCCGATCCCGCCGACGATGTGGTCCTACAACGACAATCTGACGGACGACGAGTACGATCCGGAAGCTGCCCAGGCGGCTCTCGAAGAAGCCGGCGTCACCGATCTGTCCATGAAGATCTGGGCGATGCCCGTCTCGCGCCCGTACAACCCGAACGCACGCCGCATGGCCGAGCTGATGCAGGCTGACTTCAATGCGATCGGCGTCGACGTCGAGATCGTTTCCTACGAGTGGGGCGAATATCTGGAGCGTTCTTCCGCTGAAGACCGTGACGGTGCCGTGCTCCTCGGCTGGACCGGTGACAACGGTGATCCGGACAACTTCCTTGCCGTTCTGCTGGGCTGCGATGCCATCGGTGGCGCCAACCGTGCTCAGTGGTGCAACGAGGAATTCGACGCGCTCGTCCAGGAAGCCAAGACGCTTCCGACCCAGGAAGAGCGTGCCGAGCTCTATACGCAGGCTCAGGAAATCTTCAAGGAAGAAGCTCCTTGGGCGACGATCGCTCACTCGGTTGTCTACGTCCCGATGCGCAATGAAGTCAGCGGCTTCGTCCAGAGCCCGCTCGGCGACATGACGTTCGACGGCGTCGACATCGCGGAATAAAGTCTGCTCAAAGACAGGGAGCCGGGGGCGGCGATGAGCCGCTCCCGGTTTTTGCCATGCTAAGATTCTTTCTTTCGCGCCTGGCGCTGATCATCCCGACATTCATCGGGGTTTCGATCATCTCATTTGCGTTCATCCGTTTGTTGCCCGGCGACCCGATCATGCTTCTTGCCGGCGAACGCGGCATGAGCGCGGAGCGCTACGCGCAGCTAAGCGCCGAAATGGGCTTCGATCGGCCGCTGGTTGCTCAGTATTTCGATTATCTCATGGGTATCCTGCAGGGCGATCTCGGAACTTCGATCGTCACACGCAGACCGGTGCTCGACGAGTTCTTCACGCTGTTTCCGGCGACGATCGAACTCGCCTTCTGCGCAATCGTGCTTGCCACCGTCATCGGCATCCCGCTCGGCGTTCTCGCCGCCGTCAAGCGCGGCACCTGGGTGGACCAGACCGTCATGGGCACGGCGCTCGTCGGCTATTCCATGCCGATCTTTTGGTGGGGCCTGCTGCTCATCATCTTCTTTTCCGGCACGCTCGGCTGGACGCCTGTCTCCGGGCGCATCTCGCTCCTGTATTTCTTACCGCCCGTCACCGGCTTCATGCTGGTCGACAGTTTGCTGTCAGGCCAGGATGGTGCGTTCGTGTCAGCGCTCAGCCATCTGATCCTTCCGACCATCGTGCTTGCCACCATTCCGCTTGCCGTGATTGCGCGCCAGACGCGCTCCGCCATGCTGGAAGTGCTCGGCGAAGACTATGTCCGTACCGCTCGATCGAAGGGACTTTCGCCAAGGCGCGTCGTCGGACTTCACGCCCTACGCAATGCGATGATACCGGTCATCACCACCATCGGTCTGCAGGTGGGCACCCTGCTTGCCGGCGCGATCCTGACGGAGACGATCTTCTCGTGGCCAGGCATCGGCAAGTGGATGGTCGATTCCGTTTTCCGGCGCGACTATGCGGTCGTCCAGGGCGGCCTGCTGATGATCGCCATCGTCATCATGTTCGTCAATCTCCTCGTCGACATGCTCTACGGGCTGATCAACCCGCGAATCCGGCACTAGGAAGCGGCCATGACCCACATCGAAGCTGAAAAATCCGCCGTCGACGAACGTACCGAGGCGGGAAGAGAAACGACAATCGCCAAACCCCGTTCGGTCCTTGCCGAGTTCTGGTATTATTTCAGCCAGAACAAGGGCTCGGTCATCGGGCTTGTGATCTTCCTCCTGATCGTGGCGATCGCCGTCTTCGCGCCCATCCTTGCACCGCATGCCCCGACCATTCAGAACCGGGATGCACTGCTGATTCCACCCATGTGGGAAGAAGGCGGTCGTAGCGCCTATATTCTCGGAACTGATCCGGTTGGCCGCGATGTCCTTTCGCGGCTCATGTACGGCGCTCGCTTCTCGCTATTCATCGGTGTGGTCGTCGTCGTGCTTTCGGTGTCGACCGGCGTGCTGCTCGGCCTGATTGCGGGCTTCTTCCGCGGTTGGATCGACACGGTGATCATGCGGGTGATGGACGTGATCCTCGCCTTCCCGTCTCTTCTGCTGGCGCTGGTGCTGGTCGCGATCCTCGGCCCGGGCCTCGTCAACGCGATGATCGCCATCGCGCTCGTCCTGCAGCCGCACTTCGTGCGCCTCACGCGTGCCTCCGTGCTCGCCGAAAGCGAGCGCGAATATGTCACCTCCGCCCGCGTCGTCGGCGCGAGCCGCCTGCGTCTGATGTTCGTGACGATCCTGCCGAACTGCCTGGCACCTCTGATCGTTCAGGCGACGCTTTCCTTCTCCAACGCGATCCTTGACGCTGCGGCACTCGGCTTCCTCGGTATGGGCGCCCAGCCGCCCACACCGGAATGGGGTACGATGCTGGCGGAAGCCCGCGAGTTCATTCTGCGCGCCTGGTGGGTCGTCACCTTCCCGGGTCTCGCCATCCTGATCACGGTGCTCGCCATCAACCTAATGGGCGATGGCCTGCGCGATGCGCTCGACCCCAAGCTGAAGAGGTCCTGATGCCGCTTCTCGAACTTGAAAACCTGACCGTCACCTTCGACACCTCCTCCGGCCCCTTCAAAGCGGTCGATGGCGTCAGCCTCAGTGTCGATGCCGGAGAGATTCTGTCGATCGTCGGCGAGTCCGGCTCGGGCAAGTCGGTTTCGATGCTGGCGCTGATGGGGCTTCTTCCGTGGACTGCCAAGATCGAAGCTGACGTCATGCGCTTCGAAGGCAACGACCTCATCGGCATGTCGGCGCGTGATCGGCGCAGGATCATCGGCAAGGACATCGCCATGATCTTCCAGGAGCCGATGTCGAGCCTCAACCCGTGCTTCACCGTCGGCTTTCAGATCGGCGAAATGCTCAAGAAGCATCTCGGCCTCGGTCGCAAGGAACGGCGTCAGCGCTCGATCGAGCTTCTGGAACTGGTCGGGATCCCCGCGCCTGCCGACCGTCTTTCCGCCTTTCCGCACCAGCTTTCCGGCGGCATGAGCCAGCGCGTGATGATCGCAATGGCGCTGTCGTGCAACCCGAAGCTCCTGATCGCCGACGAACCGACAACGGCGCTCGACGTCACCATCCAAGCGCAGATCCTCGATCTCCTCGTGCGGCTCCAGAAGGAGACCGATATGGGCTTGATTCTGATCACGCATGATATGGGAGTGGTGGCTGAGACCGCCGAGCGCGTGCAGGTCCAATACGCAGGCCAGAAGGTGGAGGAACAGCCGGTTACCGAGCTCTTCCGCGACCCGCATCATCCCTATACGGCCGCGCTTCTGGCTGCCCTTCCCGAGCGTGCCCGCGGCAACAAGCGTCTTCCGTCGATTCCCGGTGTGGTTCCGGGCCCGAACGATCGGCCGCCGGCATGCCTGTTCGAACCGCGCTGCAGCTTTGCGACCGATCTCTGTCGCCAGACGGTAAAGCGCCAACCGACATCGCTCGGGCTTGCCCTCTGCAACTACCCGCTGGTCAACGGCGTGCCTCAAGGCCATCCCGCGCCTGAAAAAGCCGTTGCGGAACGGCAGGAGGAACTTATTTGACAGAGATTGTCCTTCAAGGAACCGACCTCCACCGCCACTACGAGGTGACGCGGGGAGCCTTCAGCAAGCCTGCAACGGTCAAGGCGCTGAATGGCGTGTCGTTTGACCTCGAGGCCGGCAAGACGCTTGCCGTTGTCGGGGAATCAGGCTGCGGGAAATCGACGCTCGCCCGTCTCGCGACGATGATCGAGACCCCAACCGAGGGTGAGCTGAAGATCGACGGAATCCCCGTCACGGGGCCGACGGCGGAATTGCGCCGCAAGGTGCAGATCATCTTCCAGAACCCTTATGGCTCGCTCAATCCGCGCCAGAAGATCGGCGCGATTCTGGAAGAGCCGCTGAAGATCAACACCAAAGACGATGCCGCCACCAGACGCCGGAAGGCGCATGAGATGCTGACGCGCGTCGGCCTGCGCGCCGAGCACTATGAGCGCTATCCGCACATGTTCTCAGGTGGCCAGCGCCAGCGCATCGCTATCGCGCGAGCCCTGATGCTCAACCCGAAAATCCTTGTCCTGGACGAGCCGGTTTCGGCGCTGGACGTTTCGATCCAGGCGCAGGTTCTGAACATCCTGATGGACCTGCAGGACGAGCTCGGCCTGGCCTATCTCTTCATCAGCCACGATCTGTCCGTCGTGCGGCACATCGCCGACGACATCATGGTGATGTATCTCGGCAAGCCCGTCGAATTCGGTACTGCGGAGCGCGTGTTCTCCGATCCGCAGCATCCCTATACCGCGGCTCTGCTGTCGGCGACGCCGATGGCCGATCCTGAGCGGCAAAAAGAGCGCATTCCGTTGACGGGCGAACTGCCCTCGCCGCTCAATCCACCCCCCGGTTGTCCCTTCAATCCGCGCTGCTGGCGCGCCGAGGACAGATGCCGACGCGAGATGCCGCCATTGATGCCGGTGGAAGGCCGCGATGCCGCTTGCTTCTTCCCGCTGTCGATGGAAAAAAGCAGCGCGGCAGCCTGAGAGCGCCGCGACGAGCGGAGAACCGAGCCATGAAGCGCAAGACACTGACGCAGTTTCTCATCGAGCAGCAGCGGAAGGAAGAAGCGCTTCCGGCACAGCTACGCCTCCTGATCGAGATCGTCGCGCGCGCCTGCAAGGCGATCAGCCACACGATCAACAAGGGCGCTCTGGGCGGCAATCTCGGTTCGCTCGACAGCGAGAACGTTCAGGGCGAGGTGCAGAAGAAGCTCGACGTCCTCGCCAACGAATTCCTGATCGAAGCCAACGAATGGGGCGGGCATCTCGCCGCCATGGCGTCGGAAGAGATGGATACGATCCATCGCATTCCGAACCGATACCCCAAGGGTGAATACCTCCTCGTCTACGACCCGATCGATGGATCGAGCAACATCGACGTCGATCTCTCCGTCGGCACCATCTTCTCGGTGCTGGAAGCGCCTGCAGACGCCTCCGGCCGTGAGATCCGGGAGGAGGATTTCCTTCAACACGGCACCCGCCAGGTCGCCGCCGGCTACGCGATCTACGGGCCGCAGACGCTTCTCGTCCTGACGGTGGGCACCGGCGTTTTCGAATTCACGCTGGATCGCGAAATGGGCTCGTGGGTGCTTTCCGACGAGCGGCTGCGCGTTCCCGAAACCAGCGCGGAATTCGCCATCAACATGTCGAACCAGCGGCATTGGGATGCGCCCATGCAGCGCTACGTGGAGGAGTGCCTCGCCGGCAAGACCGGGCCGCGCGGCAAAGACTTCAACATGCGCTGGACGGCCTCCATGGTCGCCGACATTCACCGTATCCTGAAACGTGGCGGCATCTTCATGTATCCCTGGGACAAGCGGAAGCCGGACGTGCCGGGCAAGCTGCGCCTGATGTACGAGGCGAACCCGATGGGCTTCCTCATGGAACAGGCGGGCGGCGTGGCCACCACGGGCCACGAACGCATTCTCGATGTGCAGCCGGAAAAACTCCATCAGCGGGTCAGTGTCATCATGGGTTCGCGCGAAGAGGTGGAAATCGTCGCCGCCTATCACCGCGAGGCGAGCCACGGCACGCGCGATCGTGCCTGAGCGCGAGCGGCTGACGGAGCGCGCACGCGCGCTCTCCCACACGCTCGTCGGCTGGCCCAGCGTCACCGGCACGCCGGACGAAGCGGCGTTCGCCGGTCGGTTGAACGACCTGATCGCCGAACACCCCTATTTCAAGACCAATCCGAGCGATCTCACGCTCGCCCCGATCGAGGGCGATCCCAATGACCGGGCCAATGTACTCGCGCTCGTGCGGGGTTCGGGCCGTCGCACGATCATCCTGGCCGGCCATTTCGACGTCGTGCCGGTCGACGATTATGGCGACCTGTCGACGCTTGCCGGATCGCCGGATGCGCTGCGCGAAGGCTTGATCGCGCGGCTCGAAGCGAGCGGTGGATATCCGCAGGCGCTGGCCGATCTCAAGAGCGGTGACTTCGTTCCCGGACGCGGAATGCTCGACATGAAATCCGGCGTGGCGGCAGGGCTTGCCGTGCTGGAGCACTTTGCCGAGAGCGGCGACGATCGCATCGGCAATCTGTTGCTGATCGCGACGCCGGACGAGGAAGAAAACTCCGTCGGCATGCGCGCGGTCTCTGCCATGTTGCCCGAGTTTCTGCGTTCACGCGGCCTCGAGCCCATCGTGGCGATCAATCTCGATGCGACGTGCGATGCCGATGCCGGGCAGAACGGCCGGGTGGCAACCTTCGGCACGATCGGCAAGGTCCTGCTGAGCGCGTTCGTGGCCGGCAAGGACGCACACGCCTGCTATCCGTTCGACGGCATCAACGCCGCCTATCTGGCGGCGGAACTCGCCATCGAATTCGAATGCGCGCCAGCGCTCGGTGAAATGACGGGCGACGAAGTCGCGGCGCCGCCGACTGCACTGTCGCTCAAGGATGCGAAAAGCGTCTACAACGTCACGACGCCTGGACGCGCTTGGCTCTACTGGAACGTGCTGATGCACCGTCGGCGCCCGGAAGACATCATCGCGATGGCGCGTGAGATGGCAGTGACGGCCGTCGGCCGGGCGGCGGGTCGCATGAAGGAGCGCGCGGCCGCGTTCAAGCTGTCCGCCAGCCCGCTATGGGACGACGTCTCCATTCTCACCTTTGCCGAATTGCGCGAGCGTGCCGAGGCCGCGAGCCCTGGCTTTGACGACCAGTACCGAATTGCGGCAGCGACGCTGGAGCAGTCTTCCTTCGACCTGCCCGAGCGCTCACGCCGGTTGACGGAGCTCGCGCTGGATGCGGCGCAGCTCCCAGGCGCTGCAGTCGTCCTGGGGATCGCATCAACGCCCTACCCAGCCATCGCGTGGCCTACAGACACGTCCGCGGTGCAGACCCGCAAGGTGGTCGAGTCTGCCATGGCGAAAATTGCGGATCGCGAACGGCTATCGGTCGGCTCCCGTGAGTTCTTTCCCGCCATCTCGGATATCAGCTTCCTGGCGCGCAATGCGTCGGCAAGCCTTGAGGGTATCCGTGGTGAAATCCCGCTTTGGGGTTCCTCGATCCGCTTTGCGGACGATGACGGCCATCCGCCGATCCCCACCGTGAATATCGGTCCGTGGGGGCGCGACTATCATCATTTCCTGGAGCGCACCCACGGGGATTACACGTTCCGGGTTCTGCCCGATCTTCTGGCAACCGTCATCGACGATGTACTCAACGGCTGAGCCCGACCGGCTCAAGACCAAGAACGCCGGACCGCAAAATGAAAAGCCCGGGCGAGAGCCCGGGCTTTTCGAATTCTTGTCCTGTGGAACCCGTCTTAGTTGACGGAGTCCTTGAGGCCCTTGCCGGCAGAGAACTTGGGAACGTTGCGTGCCGGGATATCAACTTCAGCGCCCGTCGAGGGGTTGCGGCCCTTCGAAGCTTCACGGCGCGATACCGAGAAATTTCCAAAACCAATGAGGCGCACGTCGCCACCCGACTTCAATTCGCCGGTGATGACTTCGAAGACGGCCTCAACAGCGGAGCCCGCCTCGGTCTTTGCCATGCCGGTCTTCTCGGCGACGGCAGCGACGAGTTCATTCTTGTTCATGTTTCCACCCCTTTCTAATTGGTACGAAACGTTTCACTGAAACTGGCTCGGCATCTTAGTCCAGACGCCTGGCAATCGAATGCCAATCGCACGGAAAAGCCCGGTTTTCCAGCGTTTTCAGCAATTGGACATGAAAAAACCGGGCACTTGGCCCGGTTTTCCACTTGCTTATCACAGCAGGGACATGAAGCCCGCTAAAGGTGCCTCTTTATCCATCAATGAGCGATGGTTGCACCGTGGTCTTCGCCGAGATCTGGAGCGACGACGGCGCTCGCAGTCGCTGCATCCCATTCGATCGGCTCCGGTACTCGCGTCAGCGCATGCTCCAGAACCTCGCCGAGGCGCGAAACGGGGACGATTTCGAGCCCGTTCTTCACGTTGTCCGGGATTTCCGGCAGATCCTTGGCGTTTTCCTCGGGAATCAGCACCTTCTTGATGCCGCCACGAAGCGCCGCCAGAAGCTTCTCCTTCAATCCACCGATCGGCAGGACACGGCCACGCAACGTGATCTCACCCGTCATGGCGACATCCTTACGAACGGGGATGCCGGTCATTACGGAGACGATCGCCGTCACCATTGCCACACCGGCAGACGGACCGTCCTTGGGCGTCGCGCCTTCCGGCACGTGCACGTGGATGTCCCGCTTGTCGAACAGCGGCGGCTCGATGCCGAAATCGACGGCGCGCGAGCGGACATAGGATGCCGCCGCGGAAATCGATTCCTTCATCACGTCCTTCAAATTGCCGGTGACCGTCATCTTGCCCTTGCCGGGCATCATGACGCCTTCGATCGTCAGCAATTCGCCACCGACTTCGGTCCAGGCAAGACCGGTGACGACACCGATCTGATCCTCACCGTCGATCTCACCATGGCGATAGCGCGGTACGCCAAGAAAATCAGGGATGTTCTCGGGCGTCACATCGATCGTCTTCAGTTCCTTGTCTTTCAGGATCCGCGTCACGGCCTTTCGAGCAAGCTTCATCAGCTCGCGTTCAAGGCTACGGACACCCGCCTCCCGTGTATAGGTGCGGATGACTTCCATGAGCGCCGTGTCTGAGACCGAGAATTCGCTCGGCTGCAGGGCGTGGTCGCGGATCGCCTTCGGCAGAAGGTGACGCTTTGCGATCTCCAGCTTCTCGTCTTCGGTGTAGCCGGCGATACGGATGATCTCCATGCGGTCCATCAGGGGCGCAGGAATATTCAGCGTGTTCGCCGTGGTGATGAACATCACGTTCGAGAGGTCGTATTCGACCTCGAGATAGTGGTCCATGAAGGTCGAATTCTGTTCCGGATCGAGCACTTCAAGAAGTGCCGAGGACGGATCGCCGCGGAAGTCCTGGCCCATCTTGTCGATTTCGTCGAGCAGGAAGAGCGGATTGGCCTTCTTCGCCTTCTTCATCGACTGGATGACCTTGCCAGGCATCGAGCCGATATAGGTGCGACGGTGGCCGCGGATTTCAGCCTCGTCCCGCACGCCGCCAAGCGCCATGCGGATGTATTCGCGGCCGGTCGCCTTGGCGATCGACTGGGCGAGCGAGGTCTTGCCGACGCCGGGAGGGCCGACGAGGCAGAGGATCGGACCCTTGATCTTGTTGGACCGCGCCTGGACGGCGAGATACTCGACGATGCGTTCCTTGACCTTGTCCAGACCGTAGTGATCGGTCTCGAGGATCATCTCGGCATTGTTGAGATCGGTCTTGATCTTGGACTTCTTGCCCCACGGTAGGCCGAGCAGCCAGTCGAGATAGTTGCGCACGACGGTGGCTTCCGCCGACATCGGGCTCATCTGCTTCAGCTTCTTCAGCTCGGCATCGGCCTTTTCGCGCGCTTCCTTGGACAGCTTGGTCTTCTGGATGCGCTCGACCAGTTCGGCCATCTCGTCGCGCTCGTCGTCGCCGTCGCCGAGTTCCTTCTGGATCGCCTTCATCTGCTCGTTGAGATAGTACTCGCGCTGGGTCTTCTCCATCTGGCGCTTGACGCGCGAGCGGATGCGCTTCTCAACCTGCAGAACGGAGATTTCGCCTTCCATGAAGCCGAGCGCCATTTCCAGACGCTTCTTCACCGAAAGCGTGGACAGCATGTCCTGCTTTTCGCTGATCTTGATGGACAGATGCGAGCCGACCGTATCGGCGAGCTTCGAATAATCGTCGATCTGGCTGGCGGCGCTGACGACTTCCGGCGAGATCTTCTTGTTGAGTTTCACATAGCTTTCAAATTCAGTGACCACCGAACGCGCCAACGCTTCGAGCTCGACCGGATCTTCGGTGGGCTCTTCGAGCGGCTTGGCACTGGCTTCGTAGTAGTCGGTCTGATCCGAATAGCCGGTTATCTCGGCGCGCGCACGGCCTTCCACCAGCACCTTGACGGTGCCGTCCGGCAATTTCAGGAGTTGAAGGACATTCGCAACCGTTCCGATCTTGTAGATCGCAGATGGTTCCGGATCGTCGTCGCCGGCGTTGGTCTGGGTCGCAAGCAGAATCTGCTTATCGCCACCCATGACCTCTTCCAATGCGCGGATGGATTTCTCACGGCCCACGAAGAGCGGCACGATCATGTGTGGGAACACAACGATGTCGCGCAGCGGGAGGACGGGATAGGCATCCGCGGCTGCTGTCATGGTCTTGTCGTTCATCAATCTTCCTTTCTGGCCCGCGTGACGTGCCTTGCGGCACTTGCGGGAGCCGCCGATCGGCGGAAAACGGGGGTTTGAGGCCCTCGATCGTTGAAAGTTAAGTGGCGTTATCCCGTGTGTGTTTCAAGTGGCTGCCACGGCCACGAGTCACACCATCATCCTTCGGAAACGGGCTGTCACGCAATTGTCAAAACGTCGAGAATTTCTCAGCATCAACAGCTCTTGGGACAGGCGGAAAGCCCGAGATCAACAAACACGAAAGCCCGCCTTTGGGCGGGCTTTCGGCCGAGACTTTTGGAGCCGATGGGTGGGCCGGGATCACGCTGTCGCGTTGCCCTTTTCCTCTTCGCGCTCCGAGTAGATGTAGAGCGGGCGAGCCGAGCCGCCGACCACATCGTCCGAGATTACAACTTCACGAACGCCATCCAGCGCCGGCAACTCGAACATCGTGTCGAGCAGGATTTTCTCCATGATCGAACGAAGGCCACGTGCGCCGGTCTTGCGGGTGATCGCGCGCTTGGCGATGGCGCGAAGCGCGTCCTCGTGGAAGGTCAGTTCGACGTCTTCCATCTCGAACAGGCGCTGATACTGCTTCACCAACGCGTTCTTGGGCTCGGAGAGGATCTGGATCAAAGCATCTTCGTCGAGATCTTCGAGTGTCGCGATAACCGGCAGACGGCCGATGAATTCCGGAATGAGACCGAACTTCACCAGATCTTCCGGCTCGAGATCGCGAAGAACCTCGCCGACGCGACGATCTTCAGCGGCCTTGACCGTTGCACCGAAGCCGATCGACGTCTTCTCGCCGCGGGCCGAGATGACCCGGTCGAGACCGGCGAAGGCGCCGCCGCAGATGAACAGGATGTTCGTGGTATCCACCTGCAGGAACTCCTGCTGGGGATGCTTGCGACCGCCCTGCGGAGGAACGGATGCGACCGTGCCTTCCATGATCTTCAGAAGCGCCTGCTGCACGCCCTCGCCCGACACGTCGCGGGTGATCGAGGGATTGTCCGACTTGCGCGAAATCTTGTCGACTTCGTCGATGTAGACGATGCCGCGCTGCGCCCGCTCGACGTTGTAGTCGGCCGACTGTAGCAGCTTCAAAATGATGTTCTCGACGTCTTCGCCGACATAGCCGGCCTCGGTGAGCGTCGTGGCGTCAGCCATCGTGAACGGCACGTCGATGATGCGTGCCAGGGTCTGGGCAAGATAGGTCTTGCCGCAACCCGTAGGGCCAACGAGCAGAATATTCGACTTGGAGAGTTCCACGTCGGAATTCTTCGCTGCGTGCGCCAGGCGCTTGTAGTGATTGTGCACCGCGACCGAGAGGATGCGCTTGGCCTGCTGTTGGCCGATCACATACTCGTCGAGAACCTTGATGATGTCCTGCGGCGTGGGTACGCCGTCGCGGGACTTGACCATCGAGGATTTGTTTTCCTCGCGGATGATGTCCATGCAGAGTTCGACGCATTCATCGCAGATGAAAACCGTCGGACCCGCAATGAGCTTGCGCACCTCGTGCTGGCTCTTGCCGCAGAAAGAGCAATAAAGCGTATTCTTGGAGTCGCCGCTATTGCCGCCGCTGACCTTGCTCATATCCATTCCCTTCCAGCACTTTCGACAAGGGTGCCGAAACCTGTTCAATCTGCGTTCGGGCATCCCACCCGGGTGCCCTTCGTCAGCGACCCTGGATGGTGGGGGTCGCCTGTATCCGGCACCAACTGATGTCCTATAGCGACATCTATAGCCTGAGGGTTGACAAAATCAGATTTGCCGACCCTCGGCAACAATCCAGCACGGTTACGAACAGGCTAGCCGATACGACTTCATTGCCCGGTGATACCGGATCGTCACACTTGCTTCAAGCAAACGGCAGCTTCGCCCCACATGGCGAAGCGGCCAATACAATCGGGTCGCCTTCGCATTCTAGCTAGGCTCTCACTTCGCGGCTTCGAGTTCCATGGCTTCGCGCGACGCGATGACCTTGTCGACGATGCCGAAGTCACGCGCTTCTTCCGACGTCATGAAGTGATCGCGGTCCAGCGTACGCTCAATCGTGTCATAATCTTGTCCGGTGTGTTGGACGTAGACCTCGTTGAGGCGGCGCTTCATTTTGATGATGTCCTGAGCATGGCGCTCGATGTCCGATGCCTGACCCTGGAAGCCGCCCGAAGGCTGGTGCACCATGATGCGGGCATTCGGCGTCGCAAAGCGCATGTCCTTGTGGCCGGCGCAAAGCAGGAGCGAACCCATCGATGCCGCCTGGCCGACGCAAAGCGTCGAGACCGCCGGCTTGATGAACTGCATGGTGTCGTAGATTGCCATGCCGGCCGTGACAACGCCACCCGGCGAATTGATGTAGAGCGCGATTTCCTTCTTCGGGTTTTCGGCCTCGAGGAAAAGCAACTGAGCGCAAACCAGCGTCGCCATCTGGTCCTCGACCGGACCGGTGATGAAGATGATCCGCTCTTTCAGAAGGCGCGAGAAGATGTCGTAGGAACGTTCGCCGCGGTTCGTCTGCTCGACGACCATCGGCACCAGCGCCATTGCGGTATCAACCGTTCTTGTCATGCAATCAGTCCTTGAAAAAACTTGCGGCTCCGAACCGGCCACGAGAATCACGTAATCCTGCCATTCCTTACATAGAGTGTGGATATGCCTGTCTTCAAGACGAGACCCATGGATTGAAAGAGGCTCGACGTCTTAACCTTAAGGATCGGCCCTGAGCCAGGACTGCAGAGCCTCATAATCCCGGTCGTCGACAAACCTTGCGACCCGGCGTCCCACGGCAGCGCCGAACTTGTAGCCATGCCCCGAACAGGCCGACACGGCGACGCATCGACCGAAGTGGGATGCAAAGAATCGCTCGTCCTCGGTGAAGGTATAGGCGCAGGTTACCGTCTGGCGCACGCGATAGGATTCCAGGCGCAGGAACGGCGGCGCAAAGAGGTCGCGGATCGTCTCCCCTTCGTCTTCCGTTGGCTCGCGTTGCGCATCGGCGTCGTCGTGCGGCCTTTTGTGGAGCCCCGAGCCGAATTTCAGACCACCGTCGCCCGATGGCGGGATGATGTAGCCGTCGGTCTTCCCGCCGACATCGAGGATGACAGGCGTCCGCTCCCAGGCCTCGGCGAATTCGGCCGGGGGATCGAGATAGACGACGGCGGTGCGATAGGTCTTCAGGTCGACGCCCAGATGCGGAAAGAGCTTCAGGACCCATGCACCCGCTGTGACGACGACCTGGTCGGCCTCGCAACGACGGCCATTTTCCAGCAGCACCGCGCCCGCCTCGGCATCGACGGCGATGACCTTTGCGTTCTCTTCCAACTGCGCTCCGGCACCGAGCAGCCAGGTCGCGAGCCCCGACGCGATACGCCGGCAGTGCAGAGCGCCACCTTCCGGCGACTCGAATGCAAAGCGAATCGCTTGCTCGTCGAGAAACGGATAGCGGCGCGCGGTCTCGGCAGCATCCAGCTCCTCGAACGGGTAGCCGCCATCGGCCAGGCCATCGCGCATCTCTTCGGCCTCGTCGCCGGGCTCGCGGGAAATGCACATGAAGCCTCGTGCATCCAGATGGCTCTCGCCGAGATCGGCCCACATCTCGTCCCAGGCTTCATAAGCCTCCGTGATCGCGCGCCCATAGCCCGAGGACCTGCCGTAGGCACGGCGGATGATGCGGTGGTGGTCACCGGAAGCGGCCAGCGGATTCGGTATCGGCCCCTGCTCGAGAAGCGTCACCTGATGACCGGCCTTGACCAGGGACCAGGCGGTCGAAAGGCCCGCGATCCCAGCGCCGACGATGATGACTTTCATTTCCTGCCTCACTTCTCAGGCTCACTGCACGCGCGGGCTTCACAAAGCGAAGCCCCGTGCTTATCGCTTGCCGAACTACGGTAAAACCCTCTGAAAGGATACGGTTTGGGCTCACATGCACCTATCATGGCGCTTGACGGGCGGCATCTGTCGCTCGATCCGCGCGATCCAGCGTTCTTCACCGACCCCTATCCCGTCTATGCCGCGCTTCATGCCCAATCACCCGCGTTCTTCTGGGAAAATTACGGATTCTGGTGCTTCGTCGGGTTCGATGCGGTCAATGCGCTTTTGCGGGATCGGCGGTTCGGCCGACAGATCTTGCATGTGGCAACGCGCGAAGAAATCGGCTTGCCGGAACCGGCCGCGCATCTCGCCGATTTCGACACGGTGGAGGCGCATTCGCTGCTGGAATTGGAGCCACCGGTCCACACCCGGCTGCGCACGCTGGTCAACCGGGCTTTCGTCTCGCGCCATGTCGACCGTTTGCGACCGGAGATCGCCGCGCTCTGCCATAAGCTGATCGACAGGTTCGAGGGCAACGGCGAAGCAGAGTTCCTGTCGGCCTATGCCGAAATCATTCCGGCGACAGTGATTGCCCGCATGCTCGGGGTTCCGGACGACCGCGTGCCTGACCTGCTCGACTGGTCGCACCGCATGGTGCGTATGTACATGTTCGGCCGCGACCGTGCCGCCGAGGACGACGCCAATACGGCCGCACGGGACTTCGCCGACTATCTGCGCGGCCTCGTCGGCGAGCGGCGCACCCACCCGCGCGACGATCTGATCAGCCACATGATCGCCGCCGAACAGGATGGCGGCCGGCTGAGCGAGGACGAGTTGATCTCGACCGCGATCCTCCTGCTGAATGCCGGCCATGAAGCGACGGTGCACCAGACCGGAAATGCCGTGAAGACCATCCTGGAGGCGGGCAGTGATCCGGCGGCTCTTTTCGCCGACGAACGATCGACGGCCGCGACGGTAGAGGAATCCCTGCGCTTCGATGCGCCGCTCCACATGTTCACGCGCTACGCGCTGCAGGATGTCGTGCTCGAGGATGGCATCGCGCTGAAGAAGGGCGACAGAATCGGGCTGATGCTGGGTGCCGCCAACCGCGACCCAAGACGGTTCGAGAACGCCGACCTGTTCGACATTCAGCGCAGCGATGGCGCGAACGTCTCCTTCGGCGCCGGCATCCATTTCTGCATCGGAGCGCCGCTTGCACGGCTGGAAATGCAGGTCTCGCTGCCGATTCTGTTTGAACGGCTGCCGGGTCTTTCACTCGCTCAACCGCCGCGCTACCGCGACAGCTATCATTTTCATGGGTTGGAGCGCCTCGACTGCCGCTGGTGACAAGCCGCAGGCGGAACCAATGCGCGTCAGATCGAGATGACGTAATCCTTCCGAGTCGTCTCGACCACTTCCCAGGTGCCCCGAAAGCCGGGCCGGATAATGCCGGCATCGCCGGGGCCGTAGCGGACCGGCTCGCCGCCCTCTTCCGTCACGATCGAGAGGCCGGAGATGACGCGGAAATACTCCCACTCCTCGTAGGAGATGATCCACTTGCCGGGCGTGGCTTCCCACACGCCGGCATAGAGGCCCTTGCCACTGTCCTCGATGTTCCAGGTGGTGAATTGCGGGTCACCGGAAATGACGCGTTCGGGCGGAGGCGCGCTGGCCTCCGCTTCGCAGGTTCCGGTCTCGACCCGAAGCGCCTTCACCATCATGCCTTGTCCAGAGCCTGCGACAGATCGCCGATGATGTCGGCGACATCCTCGATGCCGATCGACAAGCGCACGACGTCGGGACCCGCGCCGGCGGCAATCTGCTGCTCTTCGGTGAGCTGGCGGTGAGTTGTGGAGGCCGGATGAATAACGAGCGAGCGCGTGTCGCCGATATTGGCGAGGTGCGAGAACATCTCCAGCGCCTCGACGAAGCGGATACCGGCCTCGTATCCGTCCTTTAGACCGAACGTGAAGACGGCGCCGGCGCCCTTCGGCGCGTATTTCTTCTGAAGCGCATTGTTCGGATCATCCGGCAGACCGGCATAGTTCACCCAGGACACCTTGTCGTGCGCCTTCAACCAGCGCGCGACTTCGATGGCGTTGTCACAGTGGCGTTGCATGCGCAGCGGCAGCGTCTCCACGCCCATAAGCAGCAGGAACGCGTTCATCGGTGAAATTGCCGGGCCGAAATCGCGCAGGCCGAGAACGCGCGCGGCGATGGCGAACGCGAAATTGCCGAAGGTTTCGTGCAGCACGATGCCGTTATATTCCGGCCGCGGCTCGGAGAGCATCGGGTATTTGCCGGATGCGGACCAGTCGAACGTGCCGCCATCGACGATGATGCCGCCCATAGAATTGCCATGGCCGCCGATGAACTTCGTCAGCGAATGGACCACGATGTCGGCGCCATGCTCCAGCGGACGGAGCAGATATGGCGATGCCATCGTGTTGTCGACGATCAGCGGCAGGCCATGCTTGTGGGCAAGATCGGCAATCGCTTGGATGTCGGTGAAGGTTCCGCCCGGGTTGGCGAGGCTTTCGATGAAGATCGCCTTGGTGCGGTCGTCGATCTGGCTTTCGAAGGTGGAGAGATCGGCCGGGTCGGCCCAGCGCACCTGCCAGTCGAAATTCTTGAAGGCGTGGCCGAACTGGTTGATCGAGCCGCCATAAAGCCGCTTGGCGGCAAGGAAATTGTCGCCCGGGCGCATGATGTTGTGGAAGACCAGCAACTGCGCGCCATGGCCGGATGCCGTCGCCAATGCCGCTGTGCCGCCTTCCAGCGCCGCGATGCGCTCCTCGAGCACCGCCTGCGTCGGGTTCATGATGCGGGTGTAGATGTTGCCGAAGGCCTGCAGGCCGAAAAGCGATGCGGCGTGGTCGGCATCGTTGAAGACGAAGCTCGTCGTCTGGTAGATCGGCGTCGCCCGCGCGCCGGTTGTCGGGTCGGGCTGCGCGCCCGCATGGATCGCAAGCGTGGCAAATCCTGGTTCGTTCTTGGACATGAGCCCTCTCCTCCGCTGATTGCCGTCCGAGAAACTGCCGTCTCTCAAGTGGTTAGGTGATTCGCTTAAGTATCTGAATCATCGCTCTGCGCGACGATCCCAAAACTCTGGTAACCCGTGCGCATCATCGGCTTACGCGATGAAATCCGGCGGCTGTTGACGCCGCTCCAGCCGATTTCGCCGGACAGCCGTGCATATTCGATCTTCGGACAGCGGTTCATCACCACCTTGATCCCCGCCTCCTGCAACCGCTCGGCCGATGCATCGTGCCGCACGGTCAATTGCATCCAGACCACCTTCGGCAGCACCGGCATGGCTAAAATCTCGTCCGTCACGCCCGGAACCGCATCCGAAGCCCGGAAAATATCGACCATATCGACGGGCTGCGGAAGGTCGGCGAGCGTTGCGGAAACGGGGCGGCCAAGAATTTCCTTCCCCGCCTGGCCCGGATTGACGGGAAAAACGGCATATCCCTTGGCGATCATGTATTTCGTCACGAAATAGCTCGGTCGAACCGCATTGGCGGATGCGCCGATGATCGCGACCGATTTCACCTCGCGCAGGATCTCGGCGATGTAGGCGTCGTCGTATTTGTCGTGATCGAAGAGCGGCAGCTTCAGGTTCCCGTCATTATCCATTGCAAAGAACGGATTGTGCGCCACTTCCCAAAGATGCCCTTCGGTGTCTGCGAAGTAGCCGGAATAGCCGCCCCAGAATACCTTCTCGGGCTGCTTCACCAGCTTGCCGCCGCACTCGACGGCCTGCGCGACGATCTCATCAACTTCATCGGTCGAGCGGGTATTGTAGGCAAGCGTAACTCCGGAGAACCCATTGCCATCGGCATCCACCGTCGCGTCCTTCGCCAATTCCTCGCGCGAAAAAAGCGAGAGGACGATATTGCCGAGCTGAATGAAGGTGACGCTCGGTTGAGAGGGTGCCGCGCGTCGCCAGCCAAGCGCCTCGTAAAACGCGGTGGCGCGCTTGAGATCCCGCACGCCGAGCGTGATCAACGAGATGCGCGGTTCCGGTAACGTCATATCATATCTCCTCCGCCTCGATCGCCGCTCCAAAAGTGTGGGCAGGCGATGCGCAGACCGTGTCGTGCGAAGGTCTATCGAAACGGAGTGACAAGGTCGAGGCTGGGAGCAGCCCGACGGTCCGTTCAGCCATCTGTGTTTGGAAAAGACGACTGCTCCTCCAGGAGCTTCAGCGTCAGCTGATATTGCGAGACCAGCCGTTCCGTGGCGGTCGGAGCGTCGCCATCCAACGTGGCTTCCATGATGAGCCGGTGTTCCTCGTTGGAATCGCGTCTCGGATAGGTGGTCGTCATGGAGATGTAGCGGTAGCGCTCCACCTGATCCATGAGCTCGCCGCAAAACTTCAACAGCCAGGACGACCCGCAATTGGAGATCAGCGCCTCGTGGAAGACGCGGTGGCGCGCTTCCCACTCATGGTTTTCCGCTTGCCCGTCCTGCTGGGGTGCCTTGAAGGGCGTGCGCGACAGGCGGTGGAAGGCGACGACGATGCGCTCCTCCCACGCATCCGTGCTGTTGGCGATTGATTCCTGCAACGCCCTCGATTCGAGCCAGCAGCGGGTCGTCACCAGTTCGCGAAAATGGGCGAGCGACAGCGGCGGCACGAAAAAGCCCCGCTGCTCTTCGCGGTCGACCAGACGTTCGCTGGAGAGCCGGTTCAAGGCTTCGCGCACCGGATTGGCGCCAACCTGATAGTGCTCGGCCAAAGCTTCGATCAGAAGCTTTTGCCGGGGTTTCAGGCGACCCTGCAGAATGTCACGGCGCAACTCGCGGTAAACGAGGGTTGCCGCCGTTGTCTTTTCCCGCCTCGCGTCGCCAGCGGACGATTTCGAATCGAATGCCTCGATGATTGTCATGGATTCCGATGCCGATGGCGCTATCAGCGCCATCCCTATTTGTTGATGCCCGAGACGGTGGAGCTATGCCAAAACACCAAACGGCGCTCAAGCCAAACCACAGACCAGAATAGCGCGAAGCCCAGCAGGCTGAGATAGAGGATCAGGGAAAAGACGCGCGGCGTATTGAGCTGAGATGCAGCAACTCGGATCAATTCGCCAAAGCCGTTTCCACCGCCTAGAAACTCCGCCGTGATTGCGCCCGCCATGACACCGACAGCCGCGATCTTGAGGCCGGTGAAGATATGCGGAAGCCCCATCGGCAGTTTCATCTTGAACAGGGTCTGCCAGCGGGTGGCGCCCATGGTGCGAAAGAGCATACGTGCATTGTCGTCGGCCGCGTGCAGACCGGCCGCCACCGCCACCACGATCGGGAACGTCGCGATGAATGCCGCTAGCGCCACCTTGGACGCTATACCGAACCCGAGCCATGCCAGGAACAGCGGCGCGAAGGCAACCTTCGGCATCGTATCGATCGCAACCAGGTAAGGTAGAACGGCCCGTTCGCCGAACGAGGTTTCCCCGACCAGAATGCCGAGCGAAAAGCCGAAGATCAGCGCATAGACGAATCCCATGAGCACCGCCTTGGTCGTCATCCAGAAGGCCTCCAGCATGTAGCCGCCGCTGAAGAGGTTCTTGCCGACAAAAACGATGTCCTTCGCAGTTTCCCATGGCGTCGGCAGAATGATCCGGGAGACGATGCCGAAAGAGGTGAGCCCCTGCCAGACGGCGATGAACACCACCAGGATGCCGATCATCGCGATCGGGCGCGGGATTCGGTCGATGAAGGCGACCTCTTCCTCCCACACGGTCTCCGGAAAGACAGTCTCGCCATCGGCGTGAAGGGGAACGTCCGTCATTGCCGAGCTCATACGAAGGCTCCCTTGTCCAGACGGTTGCGAATGCGGTTCACATATTGGCCGAAGGCAGGATCGACCAGCATCTCCACGGTGCGCGGCCGCGGCAGATCGATCTCGATCGTCTCGACGAAACGGCCCGGCCGCGACGACATGACGTAGACGATGTCGGACAGGAACACCGCTTCGGGAATGGAGTGCGTGACGAGGAACGCGGTGGCGTTGCGCTCCATGCAGATGCGCTGGAGTTCGATGTTCATGAAGTCGCGGGCGAGTTCATCGAGCGCGCTGAAAGGCTCGTCGAGCAACAGTACGCTCGGCTTGGTGACGAGCATCCGGCAGATCGCGGCGCGCTGCGCCATGCCACCCGACAATTGCGTCGGATAGACATTCTCGAACCCTTTGAGGCCGACCGTATTGAGAAGTTCTTCAGCCGCTCCACGCGCAGCTTTCGCGGCGGCTCGACCATCGCGCACCTCGATCGGCAGCAGAATGTTTTCCGCCGTCGTGCGCCAGGGAAAGAGCGTCGCCTGCTGGAACATCATGCCGATGTCGCGACGCGCGCCTGTGACGGGCTTGCCTTCGAGCACGACGCTGCCCCTGGTCGGCGAGACCAGGCCAGCCATGATCTTCAGAAGCGTCGACTTTCCACAGCCCGAAGGACCGATGACGGAGGAGAAGGTGCCCTCCCGCAATGTCAGGTCGATCGTATCGAGTGCCTTGATATGACCATGGGCATAATGCTTGGAAACGCCGCGCAACTGGTAGACAGGCCGACCCTTGGGGTCGGCCTGCAGTGCCGCGGCTTTTTGTGCCGCTATGGTCATTCCGCGTTCCACGCTTCGACGAAGTCGTTGTTGTAGGCTTCCTCGAGGTTTTCCAGCGGTTCGGCAAGGCCGCCCGTGTCGAGCTGGCTCTGGTGCCAGGCTTCCCAGTGCTCCGGCGGCTGGTAGCCATAACCATTGCTGTCGTCGACCGGCTGGATGCGCTCCATCACGGCATCGAGAAGCGCGTTTGCGAACTCGGTGTCCTCGCCTTCCTGGGGATTGCCGGCCGTCGTGTGCTCGAGAACCTTTTCACGGTTGGCCGGGTCGAGACCGAAGCGGGTGGCCCGCACCAGCGCACGACCGAAGCCTTCAACCGCTTCCGGGTTCTCCTCGATGAACTGGCCCGTGACGGCCCAGCCATTGCCGAAGAAGGAGAGATATTCCTCGGGCGTGATTTCGCGCAGCGGAATACCGCGCGACTCGATGATGGCCGCGTCGCTGACCGCGGCGGCATAGGCGTCGACTTCTTCGCCGAGGAACGCTGCAGCCGCCGTGCCGCCATCGCCGACAGTGAGGAACTCGTAGTTTTCGCCTTCCGTCAGACCGGCATCCTGCAGGATGCCGCGCGTAAACGCGACTTCCGCGCCGTCGGCCGTGCCGACGCCGACCGTGGTGCCGTCGAGATCGGCCGGACCCTGAGCTTCGGATTCTTCCGGAACCATCAGGCCGAAGATGGACTTCGGATACTGGTTGTAGATGAAGACCACGTCTTCGCCGCGCGCACGGGCCGAGAGCAATGGCCCGGGTCCCGGGTTGCCGATCTGCGCCTGGCCGGATGCCATGACCTGGAGAACGGCTGCCGACCCGTTCAGTGCCTCGACCGTCAGTTCAAGGCCTTCCTCTTCGAAATATCCCTCGCCCATCGCCACGAAGAGCGGGAAATTGTTGATCGCCGACGGGTTCGGTACCGCCACCGTCAACTGCATCATGTCTTGCGCGTTCGCCGTCGTTAGGCCGAGCGGAGCAGCCACCAGCAGCGATGCTGCAAACGCGATCCGCCAATTCCGATATCCGTGCATAGCCATCCTCCCTTGGATGTTGAATTCGGCCCGAACTCCCCATCGGACCTGTGGCGCCGCCACACCTCAAACCATACTTTTCATTTTTTTGTTGTCAAATATCTATTTTTTTGCGTTAAACCGTTTTTCATCGATTTCACGATCGGCGTCTTTGGCGCCGGCACCCTGAGGAGGAGAATATCATGGGTCATGAAGGCTTTGTCATCGAACGGCCGAAGGCGGCGTCGCTGCCGGTCGTCGGAAAGGACGAGCGTTTCCCGGTTCGGCGCATCTATTGCGTCGGCCGCAACTATGTGGCGCACGTTGAAGAAATGGGCGGAAGCGCAGACCGCGATCCGCCGATCTTCTTCCAGAAGCCGACCGACTCGATCGTCGAGTCCGGCTCGACCATCGCCTACGCAACGATGACCAAGGACTTCCATTACGAGCTGGAACTCGTGATGGCGCTGAAGTCGGGCGGCTACAACATTCCCGAGGACAAGGCGCTCGACCACGTCTACGGCTATGGCGTCGGCATCGACATGACGCGTCGCGACATCCAGGGCGGCGGCCGCCCGTGGGAAATCGCCAAGTCGTTCGACGAATCCTGCCCTTGCGGTCCGATCACGCCGGTTGAACAGTCCGGACACATCGAGAAGGGCAACATCAAGCTTACCGTCAACGGCGAAGCGCGTCAGGATTCGGATGTGAGCCTGCTCATCTGGTCGCTGCCGGAGATCATCTCCAAGCTGTCTGAATTCTACGAGCTGAAAGCGGGCGACATCATCCTCACCGGCACGCCCCACGGCGTCGGACCGGTGAAGACGGGCGACGAACTTGTCGGCACGATCGACGGGCTGGAGCCGCTGACCGTCAAGATCGGCGATCCCGCGAAATGACCGACAGGGCGGACGAAGGTCTGGCTTCGGTGGGTCCGGGGCAGCTTGCTGCCCTGGCGTGCTTTTCGTCCGCCACCCTGCATGAAGCGATGGGCAGGATCGGCGCCCTGCCCGCCGCCATCCAACCGATCGATCGGGATACTCGGCTTTGCGGGCCGGCTTTTCCGGTCTTCTGCCCCGCTGGCGACAATCTGATGATCCACAAGGCCATCGTGGCTGCAGCCGCCGGCGAAATTCTCGTCGTCGACCACGAATCATCGATGGGCGACGGGCCGTTCGGCGATGTTCTCGCCGAAGCCTGTCAGGCGCGTGGCATCGCCGGCCTCGTCATCGATGGCTGTGTGCGCGATGCGACGACATTGCGGGCGATGGGCTTTCCCGTCTTTGCCCGGGGATTGTGCATCGAGGGAACGGACAAGGTCCGGACGTCACCGCTCGGCGCGCCCATCATACTTGGGAAAACAACCATCCATCGCGGCGACATCGTCGTCGGCGACGAAGACGGCGTCGTCATCGTTCCCCAGGCGATGATCGCATCCGCCATCGAGGCCGCACGAAATCGCGAGGAGAAAGAGGCCGCCATGCGTGGCGCTCTGCGCGCCGGGCAGACGACGATGGATCTGCTCGGTTTGAGAGACCGGTAGGCTGCCCGCCTATTCACCCGTCCATTCTGGCTTGCGCTTGTCGATGAAGGCCGCGATGCCCTCTTCGGCGTCCCGCGCCATCATGTTCTCGACCATCACGCGCGCCGTGTAATCATAGGCATCTTCCAGGCTCATTTCCGCTTGCCGGTAGAAGGCTTCCTTGCCGATTTTCACCGTCAGCGGTGATTTGGACGCAATGACGGCGGCGTATTTGTCGACCACCTGGCGCAGATATTCCTTCGGCACGATCCTGTTGACGATGCCGAATTCCTTGGCAGTCGACGCGTCGATCGTCTCGCCAGTCAGCAGCATTTCCATAGCCTGCTTGCGGTGCGTGGCGCGCGACAGGGCGACCATCGGCGTCGAACAGAAGAGCCCGATATTGACGCCCGGCGTCGCGAAGCCGGAGGTATCGGTGCAGATGGCGAGATCGCAGGAGGCGACGAGCTGGCAGCCGGCCGCCGTGGCGATCCCGTCGATTTCGGCGATCACGGGCTTCGGCAGCGCCACGATCGTCTGCATCAGCTTCGCGCAAAGCCGCATCGTCTTATCGAAGAATTCACGGCCCCCGTCGTCTTCGGAACGATGGCGCTGCAATTCCTTCAGATCGTGGCCGGCGGAGAATACCTTCGCCAGAGAAGCGATGATGATGACACGCGTTTGCGCATCGTCCCGCGCCTCTTCCAGGTTACGCAGCAGCGCTTCCATGAGTGCGACGGACAGGGCGTTCGCCGGCGGATTGTTAAGCGACAGCCGGAGTATGCCGTCATACCTGTCAGCGACGATCAATGCGTCCGTGTCCTGCTTCTGCTTCATCGAAACGATGTCGGCCATGCTATGCCGGCTCCTCTGATCACGTCTTTGCTTCAGTCGATTTCTGGCACGACTTGACGGGGCCGGACCAGCGCTTTCAATTGCGCGCCGAGATCGAGACCAAAGGATTGCCGTGAAACCGGTCATGAACATCGACGCGCTGGAAGCTTTTCTGGCGCAGGAATTTCCGCAGATCAACGAGGGTGGGCCGTTCTATGCGGTGACCGAGGTCGAACCCGGCGCGGCGGTGCTGCGGCTGATGCCCGATCGTCGCCATCTTCGCCCGGGCGGGACCGTTTCGGGTCCGACGCTGTTCGCGCTCGCCGATCTCGGGGCCTACGTCGTCATCCTCGCCCATATCGGGCCGGTCGCGCTGGCCGTCACCACCAATCTCACCATCAATTTCCTGCGCAAGCCGGCCGACGGCGTTCCGCTCTATTCGCGATGCCGGTTGCTCAAGCTCGGCAAGCGGCTGGCGGTGGTCGACGTGATCATCACGGACGAAGCGGGAACGATCGTGGCGCAGGCATCCGCCACCTATTCGATCCCACCGCAGGCAGAAACTACGGTAAAATAATACCACATCATTAAGCTATTGTTCTTGCTGTCTTAATTTTGAGATGAGCGAATTCGTCGCGATTGCGCGTTTCGGGCGCTTGGGTTATACACCGCTCGCAGCCACGCATGGATCCATGCGGGCCGCACTTGGCCTGGCCAAGACAAGCAACAAGAAGCGCCCTTGCCGTGCACGCATGGTTCGGGACCCGAACGAAAGAGTGATATCCATGAAGACCTTCTCGCAGAAGCCTGCAGAGGTGGAGAAGAAGTGGGTGCTGATCGACGCCGAAGGACTCGTTGTCGGCCGTCTCGCCACCCTCGTCGCCACCCGCCTGCGCGGCAAGCACAAGCCTTCCTATACCCCGCATGTCGACGATGGTGACAACGTCATCATCATCAACGCCGAAAAGGCCGTGCTGACGGGCAAGAAGTACACCGACAAGAAATACTACTGGCACACCGGCTATCCCGGCGGCATCAAGGAGCGCACCGCGCGCCAGATTTTCGAAGGCCGCTTCCCGGAGCGTATCCTCGAAAAGGCGATCGAGCGCATGATCCCGCGCGGTCCGCTCGGCCGTCGCCAGATGAAGAACCTGCGCGTCTATGCAGGCTCCAACCATCCGCATGAAGCCCAGCAGCCCGAGACCGTCGACATCGGCGTGCTGAACACCAAGAACAAGAGGACTGCCTGATCATGGCTGAACTGAATTCCCTCCAGGACCTCGGCCAGGCAACCGGCGTGACCGCCGGCGCCGCCCAGGCTTCTCAGCCGGCGCACGTCCGCAAGGTCGATGCACAGGGCCGTTCCTACGCAACCGGCAAGCGCAAGGACGCTGTTGCTCGCGTTTGGGTCAAGCCAGGCTCCGGCAAGATCACGGTCAATGGCCGCGAGTTCGCGAAGTACTTCGCGCGCCCGGTTCTGCAGATGGTTCTGCAGCAGCCGATCGTCGCCGCAGCGCGTACCGGCCAGTTCGACGTCATCGCCACGGTCGCCGGTGGCGGTCTCTCCGGCCAGGCCGGCGCGGTTCGTCACGGCATTTCCAAGGCTCTGACCTATTACGAGCCGGAACTGCGCGGCGTCCTCAAGAAGGGCGGCTTCCTGACGCGCGACAGCCGCGTCGTCGAGCGTAAGAAGTACGGCAAGGCGAAGGCCCGTCGTTCGTTCCAGTTCTCCAAGCGCTAAGCTTCGGACGACTGCCAAATCAAAAGGCGGGGCTTCGGCTCCGCCTTTTTTCGTTGCGATGCAGCATTGGCCTTCTCAACCGGGTCCCCTCGTCCCATCTTATGGCTGCCTTACCAATTTTCGAAATCGCAGCGCTGGTTTTCGGCTGCTGCCTTTCGTCCAAAAAGGATTAGTGCCCATGCCATCGACGTCGATCGATCACGCCTTCAATGCCAACGACTTGACCGGGGCGGCGTTCGACCCGACCTATGCCGGTGCTCTATCCTTCATGCGCCGGCCCTATCGCAAGGACGTCACCGGCGCCGATGCCGTGGTGTGGGGCATCCCCTTCGACGCAGCCGTTTCCAACCGGCCGGGTGCGCGCTTCGGCCCGCAGGCGATCCGCCGTGCTTCCGCGATTTTCGATAACGACCCGCAATATCCGTTCGAACGGGACCTATTCGCCGAATTCGCAGTCGTCGATTACGGCGATTGCCTGCTCGACTATGGCAATCACCAGGAAACGCCCGACCGGATCGAAGCAGAAGCCAGCCGCATCCTCGATACCGGCGCATTTCTCTTCACGCTCGGTGGCGACCACTTCGTCACCTGGCCCCTTTTGAAGGCACATGTGGCGCGCCATGGTCCCCTTTCGCTCGTCCAGTTCGATGCCCATCAGGACACGTGGGACGACGATGGCAAGCGCATCGATCACGGATCCTTCGTGGCGCGCGCCGTGCGCGAAGGGCTGGTCGATCCAGACACGTCGATCCAGATCGGCATCCGCACCCACGCGCCTGAGGATTTCGGCATCCAGATCATCTATGGCCACGAGTTGGAAGAGATGCGCACGGGCGACGTCGCCTCTCGGATCCTCGCGCGCGTCGGCAATCGCCCGGCCTACCTGACTTTCGACATCGACTGCCTCGATCCCGCCTACGCGCCGGGCACGGGAACGCCAGTTGCAGGCGGCCCGTCGACCGCCAAGATGCTCTCTATTCTCCGGCAGTTGCGACGCCTCGATATCCGTGGCGGCGATGTTGTGGAGGTGTCTCCACCGTACGATCACGCGGATGTGACGGCCATTGCCGGTGCCAGTGTCGCCATGTATACGCTCGGCCTCATGGCTGAACGGCGCGCGATCGAACGTTCATAGTTGGAGTCAACGCGCTCACAGGGTGAATCCGGCCTCGCGTTCAAGCGTCTGGATTCGCTCACAAACGGGATGACGGACATGGCGAAGATCTTCATTGATGGCGAGCATGGCACAACGGGTCTGCAGATCCGCTCGCGCCTGGCGGAGCGCACGGATATCGAGATCATCTCCATCCCGGAAGAGGAGCGCCGGAACACCGCGCTGCGCGAGGAATTCCTGCGGGAAGCCGACATCGCGATCCTCTGCCTGCCCGATGACGGCGCGAAGGAAGCCGTATCAATGCTTGGCGTTTCGTCCACCACACGCATCATCGACACGAGTACGGCGCATCGCGTCGATCCCGACTGGGTCTATGGGTTCGCCGAGTCCGATCCCGAGCGCGCCGAGCAGATTGCATCTGCCCGTTTCGTGTCGAATCCCGGCTGCTACTCGACGGGCGCCATCGGCATCCTGAAGCCGCTGGTCGACGCGGGGCTGCTTCCCACGGAGTACCCCATCACGATCAACGCCGTTTCCGGCTATACGGGTGGTGGCAAGCAGTTGATCGCGCAGATGGAGGACGAAAGCCGGCCGGACTATCTCGGCGCACCGCATTTCCTCTACGGGCTGTCGCTTGCGCACAAGCATGTCCCCGAGATCAAGATACGCAGTGGCTTGAAGCGGACGCCGCTCTTTTCGCCATCCGTCGGACGGTTCGCTCAGGGCATGGCCGTGCAGGTGCCGCTGCATCTCGCCGATCTCGATGGCTCCCCTTCACTTCGCAGCGTGCATGAGGCGCTTGCCGAGCACTATCGCGGCCAGGAGATCGTCACCGTCGTCGATATCGACGAGAGCATGGCGATCCAGCGCCTCGACCCGACATCGCTGAACGGCAAGGACACGATGAAGATTTACGTGTTCGGGTCGGAAGGCGGCGAGCACGTCAATTTGGTCGCCATTCTGGACAATCTCGGCAAGGGCGCTTCGGGCGCTGCCGTCCAGAACATGGACCTGATGCTCGGGATCACGCCTGTCGACTGACAGGCGTCAGCAGTCTTTCCAATTTTGATGACCGATCAGCCGGCTTCGGCAAGCCGGCCGGTCGGCGCGTAGGATCCGTAGAACGCGCGCCAGTGCGCCACCGCAAAACCGAGCACGACGACGGCGAACGCCTGGTGCAGAAGTGCCCAGCCGAGCGGTACGACCATGACCAGCGTGATGATGCCGATCAGCGCCTGCATCGTAACAAGGAAGAACAGCACGACAGCCCGGTTGGCATGGGTGCTGCCGGCGCCATGGCGCAGCGCCGCGATCATGTGGACCAAAACGGCGAACCAGATCGCATAGGCCGTCATGCGGTGCGTGAACTGCACCATCTTGACGTTCTCGAAGAAGTTTAGCCAAGCCGGATCCATCACGAACAGGCCGGCGGGAATGAAGGCGCCGTCGATGAGCGGCCAGGTGTTGAACGCAAAGCCGGCATTCAAACCCGCCACAAGCGCGCCGAGATAGATTTGGAAGACGATGAACAGCACGAGTCCGCCGGCGGCCAGGTGCGAGCGCTCGGTCGGTGGCGCGTCCGGGGAATGGGGGGCAAGGCCGCGCGACACCCACATGATGCTGGCGAAGATGATACAGGCGAGTGTCAGATGCACCGCCAGGCGATACTGGCTCACATCCACCCGTTCGCTCAGACCGGACGCGACCATCCACCAGCCAACGAAGCCTTGCAGCCCCCCGATGAAAAACAGGCCGACGAGCGGCCAGCGCAGGCGCGGCTCTATGCGGCCGGTGGCCCAGAAAAACACCAGCGGGACGGCAAAGAGGACGCCGACGGCGCGCGCGAGAAGCCGGTGCGCCCACTCCCACCAGAAGATCGTCTTGAATTCGTCGAGGCTCATGCCGCGATTGATTTCCTGATATTCCGGGATCTGTCGGTAGAGATCGAACTCCTCCTGCCACTCCTCGACGCTGAGCGGCGGGATCACGCCGTGAATGGGTTTCCACTCGGTGATGGACAACCCGCTTTCCGTAAGGCGAGTCGCGCCGCCGACAATGACGAGCGCAAAAATCGCCAGCATGACGATCCCGAGCCAGAGACGCACCATCCGACGGTTCGATTCCAGTTCGCCGCGACGAGCTTGGGCGGCGATTTCGGAGGGACTGGAGGCGGGTGAGACGGCGTCGAGTACGGTCATTGCACTGTCCTTGCGGGTTGCCATGGCATTTGCCCCACCCTGCCCTTCAATTCAAGGCGAAGAGCTTTGCGGCATGGCGTCGCGCCGCTTTGCCTGAGCCGCTCGACCAGCTATGTGAAGGATCAAGGAGACCACCATGCCCGTCCGCCTCAAGAAGTTCATCGGCACCTTCGCCATCGTCGCACTGGTCATCATCTACGCGCTCGTCGCCACGACCATCGCGACCTATCGCCTGGCGGAATCGCCCTGGTGGGTGCATCTCCTCTATTTCCTCTTCTCCGGCGTGCTTTGGGTCGTACCGGCCATGCTTCTCATCAGTTGGATGGAACGTCCGCCAAAGAGAAAATCCGATCTTTTGGATTAACGTCACCGAAAGCATGGGACGACTTAATCGGGGACCTTGCCCATTTTCATCCATCCAAGAGCGGATTGGACAACGCTTTGTTCAGGACGATCCACCATCCTCGCGCGCATCGTGACGAGGTCGTTTGATGACGAGGATCGTACCCATGGAAGTTGCGCGCAAGACAACCGGTGAACCGATCGAAGCACCGCTGATCGCTGGCGTGACATCGCACGTGCCTGCTCCAGGCGCTGCGCAGACGGTCGAGCGCGTCGAGATTTTCGGCAGCATCGAAGAGGCCGAACGCCAATGGCGCTCGCTCGAAACGCAGTTCTTCACATCCGTTCACCTCGGCTACGACTGGTGCCGCAACTGGCTTGAAGCCACAGGTACCGAACCGGTCGTCGTGCTGCTTCATTTCACCGGCGGCGGTCGGATCATGCTGCCGCTCGAAATCATCAGCCAGGGTGGCGCAAAGGTCGGCCGCTATATCGGCACGTCCTTCAGCAATCTGAATTTCGGCCTTTTTTCGCCGGACAACATGCAGTTTTCGCCGCCGCTCCTGTCGTCTGCGTTGTCAGACGCCGGATTGAAGCTCGATCTGCTCGCACTCTATCGGACACCTGAAAGCTGGCGCGGGGTGGACAACCCGTTGATGCCGCTCGACAGGGTCGTCAGCAACAACCAGGCGTTCCAGATGACGCTCGACGGCGGCTTCGACCAAGCGCTGTCGCGGATCAATGGCAAGAAGCGGCGCAAGAAGCATCGCCTCGGCGAACGCACGCTGGAGGAACTGGGCGGCTACGAGATCGTGCATGGTGACGACCCCGAAACGGCGCTTCGCCTGCTTGAGGCGTTCTTCGTTCAGAAGGCAGCCCGCTTCGACAAGCAGGGTAAGCTGGATGTTTTCGCCAAGCCGGACGTGCAGGCCTTCTTCCGTCGGCTGGTCGTCACCGAGACCGAAGAAACCGTGCCATTGCTGCGGCTTTCGGCCGTGCAGCTGACCGATGGGCGCTACGGCGCGATATCAGGGGTAACGCGCAAGAACGGGCACCTGATCTGCCAATTCGGCTCGATCGACGAAAAATTGGCGGACGAACTCAGCATCGGCGAGTTTCTGTTCTACCGGCTTATCGAAGATGCCTGCGCCAACGGCCAGATGATGTTCGATTTCGGTATCGGCGATGAGGCCTACAAGCGGTCCTGGTGCGATCAGATCACGACGCAGTACGATTGCTACCTGCCGTTGACGACGAAGGGCCGTGCCGTTGGCGCGACCCTTCGTGCCATCGCATCGACCAAGCAGGCGATCAAGGCCAATCCCCGGCTCGACAAGATCGCTCGGGCCATTCAGCGCCGGATATCCTGACGGGCTAAACCGAGTAGACCGAAGCCCTCAGGCTGCGTTGCTGCGGGTAGACTGGGGGCCGTCCTCGTCGACCAGCATGATCAGCGCATCGTCAAAGCCGGCTTCTACCAACGCTTCGAATTCTTCTGCGACGATCGAGGCATCCGGATCGACCACCGACATCACGACGGTGATCGGTCGGTCTGCCAGCATCTTCTGGACGGACGTGATCTCGGTGCTGCCGCACTCGACGATGATCGTATCATAGGCGTCCGAGAGGGCTTCGATGATCATGGCGATCCTGGAAGCGCCGCGCATGGCGGTTTCGGGATCAGCCGTTCCAAGCGGGATGATATCGGCCGACGATGCATAGTCGGCGTGGATGGATTCGGCGATCGATACCGAACCGCACAAAAGATCGGTGATTCCCGGCAGGCCCGTCCCGGCCATCGTCGCGCCGGGAATACCGGCGCCCGTCATGTCGATTGTCAGGACCCGATGGCCCCGATCCGACACAGCGCGGGCCAGAAGAACGGCACCGAGCGTTGCCGCATCGCCTTCCGGCGAGATGCCGGCGACCACCTGGACGCGTTTGGAAATCAGGGCGGCGGCGACGCCGTTGACGGAGAAATCCTCTTCCTCGGTCGCCACTTTCGAGACGGCCGATGCCGAATGCGTCACGAGCTCAGACGGCCCCGCAGTTGCAAGAGAGGGATCTGGCTGAGCGGACGCCGCCAGAGGCTGATGAGCAAGGCTTGCAGTCGCAGTGCCCGTCGTAGCGATCAGGCCGGGTTCAAGGGAGGGCGTGGCCGCGCTTGTCTCATCGATGACCACGCGTTCGCGGAGCGCACGACCGGAGAAAAGCTCAAGCAGCAGAATGATGATCATGTGAATGAGCGCGGTCGCGAGCATGGCGACGATGACGGCCGGGATCACTTTCGGGAAATACGGCTCGCTTGGTACGCCAGCGCTGGAAATGATGCGCGCATCGGCCGGAAGCGCGTTGGGGTCGCCGCGCGAGACGGTTTCACGGAAGCGCGCGAGATAGGTCTCCAGGAGGTCCCGTTCGGCCCGAGCTTCGCGCTCGAGCGCCCGAAGCTCGACTTCGTCGGTGCCGGCCTGAGCGGAATTTTGCTTCAGGAGATCGAGCTGCTGCGTCAGTTCCTCTTCACGTAACCGGGCGACGGCCGCATTGGCCTCCAAATTGACCAACGCCTTGCGGACTTCCTCATCGAGCTGCGTGCCGATGCCGGCAAGCTGCGAGCGCAGGCTGCGAATGCGGGGATGGTTGTCGAGCAAGGTGATCGAAAGATCGGATATCTGGCTCTCGATCTCCGATTGCCGCTCGCGTAGGCGCTGGAGCAAAGGCGAGTCAACGACGCTGCTGACCGCGTCCGCCGACTGGCCTGCATCGAGTGCCGAACGGACGTTCGACGCACGCGCTTCAGCATCGGCGCGCTGCGTCCGCACCTGCGACAGTTCTGTGGTGATGTCCGAGAGTTGCCGCGTGACGAGCGTATTGTTTTCCGTGACGAGAAGAAGTCCGTTTTCGGCGCGGAATGCTGCAACTTCCGCTTCGGCATCGCGCACACGGCCACGCAACTCGGCGATTTCCGGCTCGAGCCAGGCGGCAGCGCCGGCATTGGAATCGAGCTTGGCGCCGCTCTGAACTTCGAGATAAGCCCCCGCAAGACCATTGGCGACGGCCGCAGCCAATTCCGGGTCTTCGGAAGAGAATTCGATCGCGATCACGCGCGAATTCTGCACCTGATAGACCTGGATGTTTTCGCGCACGGCTTCGAGAACGCGCTGTTGCGCGCTGTCATCGATCGGATCGTTGCCGATGCCGAGCAGCACGAGAAGGTCGCCGATCATCGATGGCTGACCGGCCGGATCGAATTCCGCACGACTGCCGAGGTCGAGTTCGGCGATGATTTCGCGCAGAAGGTCGGAGGAGCGGATGACTTCGACCTGGCTTGCGATCGCCTGCTCGTCGAGAACGAGATCCCTGACCGCCCCGCCCTCGCTGGTCCGCGACAAGGCCGACCCGCGCTCTTCGATGAGGATGCGCGCTTCGCTGCGATAGAGCGGCGCCATGGAGCTTGTGGTGAAGTAAGTCAGCGCTCCGACGATGAGCACGCTGGCCGCTATCGCGAACTTTCGCGCCCAGAGCGCAGCGGCCAGACCGGCCAAATCGATATCGACATCCCCGCGTGACGATAGATTGCCGGACATTCTGGGCTCCTTCAGGATCTCCGCGAATACTGGGCGCAGCGGCGCACGCGCGGAATGCTTCATGCGCGACCGTAAATAATCATGGTAACTCAACCGTTAATTTCGTCGACGATCCGCGTGAATGCTTGGAGACATCTTCTTTCGACGCCTCTTTACCGGCCATTAACCCTAACAGTTCGATAAGTGGGGGAGCCTTGATCGGCTGCGTCGAACGCGCATGGACGGAAACTCATGATCGCCAACCCTCGCCCACGGGCGCTGCTCCTCACTCTTGCTGCCTCGCTGCTGCTTGGCGGATGCTCCGGCTACCGGCCAGCGCCGGAAGGGTTCAGCGCGGCAACCATGCAGCCATACCAACTGGACGCCGGCGACCGGCTGCGTATCACCGTGTTCGAGCAAGAGAGCCTCACAGGCACCTATTCCATCGACCAGGCAGGCTACGTGGCCTTCCCGCTGATCGGCTCGGTGCCGGCGCGCGGCCGCTCGGTACAGGAACTGGAAGGTGCCATCGCCGCCAAGCTGCGCGAGGGGTATCTCCGCGATCCGGACGTCACGGTCGAAGTCGACCAGTACCGTGCCTTCTTCATCATGGGAGAAGTCGGTGCGGCTGGCCAGTATTCCTACGTGCCGGGCATGACCGTACAGAACGCCATTGCCATTGCCGGCGGCTTCACCTCGCGTGCCAACCAGAACGATGCGGACGTCACCCGCAAGATCAACGGCGAGGTGATCACAGGCCGCGTCCCAATTTCCGATCCGATCATTGCCGGTGACACGATCTACGTCCGCGAGCGGCTGTTCTGAGCCAGATGTCCACTCAAGGACCCCTGCGCATCATCCACTGCTTTCGATCGCCCGTCGGCGGCATCTTCAGGCATGTGCGCGATCTCGCAGAGCGTCACAGCCAGCAAGGACATGCAGTCGGCATCGTCTGCGACAGTTCAACCGGCGGCGCCTATGAAGACGCGCTGTTCGAAAGCATTCGCCCGCATCTGGCGCTGGGTCTGACCCGGCTGCCTATGCGGCGATCCATCAGTCCGAGCGATCTCAGCGCCGGGGTAAAGAGTTACAGAGAGATCAAAGCATTGCGGCCGGATGTGTTGCATGGGCATGGCGCCAAAGGTGGCGCCTATGCCCGGCTCGCCGGCACGTTCCTACGGGCATCTGGGTATTGCGTAGCCCGTTTCTATTCGCCGCATGGCGGGAGCCTGCATTATGACCCAGGCTCAACGAAGGGCCGTGTATTCTTCGCGATCGAACGCTTTCTGGAGCGCATGACGGACAGGCTGGTCTTCGTCTGCGACTACGAGCGCGACGTCTACACCCGCAAGATCGGCGCTCCGCGCGCGGCTTGCCAAGTCGTTTATAACGGACTGCGCGCCGCCGAATTCGAACCCGTGAGGTTGAGCGAAACCGCAGTGGATTTCCTCTACATCGGCATGATGCGGGACCTGAAGGGCCCTGACGTCTTCATCGACGCTTTCGTCGAGGCAGAGCGCCTGTCGGGCCGGCCGCTATCGGCGCTGATGGTTGGTGATGGCGACGACAAGCCTCGTTACCAATCGTCCCTCGAAACGCTAGGGCTCGCCGATCGCGTCACCATGCGCCCCGCAATGCCGGCGCGCGAGGCTTTCGCGATGGCACGCACCGTCATCGTTCCGTCGAGGGCGGAAGCGATGCCCTATATCGTGCTGGAAGCGGTTGCGAGCTCAAAGCCGGTGATCGCAAGTCGCGTCGGCGGCATTCCCGAAATCTTGGGCAAAGACAGCGCAGCTTTGGTGGAGCCAGGCAATGCGCGCGCGCTCGGAGCGACGATGTCGGTGGCTATTGTGGACCCTTTTAGCCTCGACGCGGAAATGCCCGATGCGGCACAGTTCGCCCAGCGCTTTTCCGTCGAGACCATGGCCGACGGCGTTATGTCCGCTTACGGTACAGCGCTCGATGAGGGCAACGCGCGTGGGCTGAAGCGCTTTCCATCAAGCCTTTCTTAGCTCCTTTCTGCTAGGCGTTGTGGACCGATCAAGAGGTCCGTGCGCTCATGAAGAACGACAAACGTGCCCCGTTGTTCGACCCGCAGGCGCTTCGCGAGCATCTCGTCAACAGCGAATCCGGGTCGGAAGCAACGCCCGTGGCTAACGCGTCCGATGAAACCCGGCGTCTGGCGGACCAGATCGCCTCGCAGCTGCGCGAAGAAAGCTACTCGCCGCGCATGATCGTCGGGCTTCTGCGCCTCTTCGAATTTGCCGGGCTCTTTCTCGGCGCCATCGGCATCTATCTGATCTATGTGCTGCCGCAAGAAGCCTTTGCGATCAGCTACCCGACATCCATGATCATCGGCTCCCTGCTTGCGGTGTTTCTCATCCAGGCGGCCGACGCCTATCAGGTTCCTGCTCTGCGCACCCCCATGCGCACGCTCAAACGGGCGCTCGTCGCCTGGTGTGCGACGATCGCGATCATGGCCTTGGCGGCGTTCTTTCTGAAAATCGGGGAAGAATTCTCGCGCTTCTGGTTTGCTGTCTGGTTCCTCTTTGGCTGCGCCTTCCTGTTCGCCAGCCGCCAGTTCACCGCCTTCGCCATCAAGCGCTGGGCGCGTGACGGCACGATGGAACGGCGCGCCGTCATCGTCGGCGGTGGTGACACCGCCAAGACCCTGATCCGCCAGATCGAACAGCAACCGAACAACGATATCCGCATCTGCGGCCTCTTCGACGATCGTGACGAGGCTCGGTCGCCGAGCATGGTGGCCGGCTATCCGAAGCTCGGCAACACGACCGATCTCGTGGATTTCGCTCGCCGCGCGCGGATCGACATGCTGATCATCGCGCTGCCGATCACAGCGGAAGCGCGCGTCCTGCAGCTCTTGAAGAGACTGTGGGTGCTGCCGCTCGATATCCGGCTGGCGGCCCATACCAACAAGCTGCGCTTCAGGCCGCGCTCCTATTCTTATGTCGGCGATGTGCCGATGCTCGATATCTTCGATCGGCCGATCCGCGATTGGGACTCGGTCGCCAAGCGCATCTTCGACATCTGCTTTTCGCTGGGTGCAATTTTGGTCCTCTGGCCGGTGATGCTGGCGGCCGCGATCGCGGTGAAGACGACGTCGAAGGGTCCGATCATTTTCAAGCAGAAGCGCCACGGCTTCAACAACGAAGAGGTCGAGGTCTTCAAGTTCCGGTCGATGTATACGGAGATGAGCGACCCGACAGCCCTGCTCGCGGTCACGAAGCACGACCCGCGCGTCACCCCGGTCGGTCGCTTCATTCGGCGGACGTCGATCGACGAACTCCCGCAGCTCTTCAACGTTTTGAAGGGCAACCTTTCGCTCGTCGGCCCCCGTCCTCATGCGGTCCTTGCGCAGACACGCGACCGGCTCTTCGTTGAAGTGGTCGATGGTTACTTCGCGCGCCATCGCGTCAAGCCAGGCGTAACCGGCTGGGCGCAGATCAACGGCTGGCGCGGCGAGATCGACAGTGACGAGAAGATCAAGCAACGTACGGCCTACGATCTCTACTACATCGAGAACTGGTCTCTGTTTCTCGACCTCAAGATCCTTTTCCTGACACCGCTGCGCCTGCTCAATACGGAGAACGCCTATTGAGCCTCGTCGGCCACGCCCATGAGACGTTCCGACCGGCGACAGCGCCGGTCTCTCATTCGTTCCGCCTGGTCGGTGCGGCGATGGTGGCGTTGGGCGTCTTCCTCTCCGGGTTCGTCATCAACGAACCGGCGCCCTACGAACTCTTCATGGTGGGCCTCATCGGGCTCTGGGCCGTCTTCGGCATGTCGCTCTCGCGCGCGATCATGCCGCTGGTCGTGCTGCTCATTCTCTTCAATGTCGGAGGAATGATCGCGCTCACCCAGATGGCCAATTTGGAAGGCGGACCGCTCTACATGGCGGTGTCGCTTTTCCTGGCGCTGACGTCGATCTTCTTTGCCGTCATCATCGAAGCCGACCATCGGCGGTTGAAACTCATCTTCATCGCTTACGTCTTCGGCGCGCTGGCGACTGCCATGCTCGGCATTCTCGGTTACTTTGGCGCCATTCCCAACGCGGAGCTCTTCACTCTCTACGATCGGGCCCGCGGGGCGTTCCAGGATCCGAACGTTTTCGGTCCCTATCTCGTCCTTCCGGCGCTCTATCTGATCCACAGTCTGCTGACCGGCAAGATCACGGCCGCTCCGCTGAAACTCGCCGCCCTCCTCGTCCTGACCTTCGCGATCTTCCTGTCGTTTTCACGCGCGGCTTGGGGGCTATACGCGGTCAGCATCCTGATCATGGTCTTCGCCATGCTCATCAGTTCGCAGAGCGCGAAGTTCCGCCTGCGGATATTCACGCTAGCACTCTGCGCCATCCTT